>NZ_CP196351.1:1333750-2667500 GCF_051668705.1 Parasphingorhabdus sp. DH2-15
AAGGGAAGGTGATAACAGGCTGATTACCCGTTTGCAGGATGTGCGATATTCCTTGCGCGAAGGGGGTTTTGCCGGATTGCAAAGTTTTAACTTTACCTTTGTGCATCCCCAGCTTCCTCGGCTTTCTGGCAATTGGCAAGGTGAGGGCAATCAGCCAAGAATGACGCTGGAAATGCCAGAATATCGCTCTGGCAATGCCAGTCTTTTGTTGGAGCGGACAATTGTCACGCTGTCACCAAACAACCCCGATCGCATTTCCTTTGATGGTGCGATGCGCTTAGACGGTCCATTGGCGGGAGGGAGTATAACAGGCGCGCGAATCCCGCTCTCGGGCACGCTGGTTGATGGCTCACGCTATTATGCAAGCAATGGCGGCTGCCAATCTATCGGTTTTACAGAGCTTAATGTCTCCACTCTTGCTGCTGGTCGCCAATCGCTGACCTTTTGCCCCAAAGCAAGGCAACCATTATTGGCATTTGGCGATGATGGGCTTGTTATAAATGCACAAAGCCAGGCTTTGGCCATTGATGCTAGACTTGGCGGATCACCATTATCCATTGCTGCAGATGGTGTTGATATTGGTTATCCGGCAACCTCTAACATCAGCAATCTTAGCGTCCTTATTGGTGATGTAGATAGCGGAACATCCTTTTCGGCAGGTACGCTGAGCATGTCTGGCGGCAGCGACTTGGTTGGGGAGTTTGATGGCGCCAATGCATCTATTAGCAATATCCCTTTATTGCTCAGCGATGGGCAAGGAGAGTGGGGCTTCGCTAATTCGGTTTTGAATATCTCATCCAACAGTTGGACAGTGAGCGACCGCGCAGAGACGCAGAGATTCAACCCTCTTACCGGACGTAATATCAATCTGGTGCTGGAAAATTCTATGATTCTTGCCAAAGGTGATTTGTATCTCCCTGATAAGCCTGATCTTATTTCATCAGTCAGCATCGTGCATAACCTTGAAAATGCAACGGGCGGGGCAGATGTGATTGTGCCGGGAATCAGCTTTGGTGAAAATCTGCAACCCAATATGCTCACCGACCTGACCATTGGAATCGTCGAACTTGCAAATGGCAGTGTCAGCGGAACTGGCCGCATAGATTGGGATAGCGATAATATTAGCAGCACAGGCAAATTTGGCACTGATGGTCTTGATTTCGCGGCTGCTTTCGGACCAGTGAAAGGTTTGAAGGGGGATATTGTCTTTTCCGACCTTCTGGCGTTTGAAACACCGCCTGGTCAGATTGTTACTTTGGATGAAGTGAACCCGGGTATTGCCGCTTATGATGGCATAGTGCGCTATCAACTGCTCGCCAATCAGCGTGTGGTGCTTGAAGAAGCGCATTGGCCCTTTTCTGGCGGTGATCTAAGTTTGGAGCCAACGACTTTCAATCTTGCGATTCCAGAAGAACGCGAACTGAATTTCGAGATGAAGGGATTGGACGCAGCTGCTTTTCTGACGCAATTTGATTTTGAAAATCTGGCCGCCACAGGGACTTTTGATGGGCGGTTGCCGATGCGGTTTAACCTTGCAGGAGGACGGATTGAGGGCGGCCGTTTGGTCGTAGGGCCTGCTGGCGGAACATTATCTTATATCGGCGAACTGACCTATGAAGATTTGGGTGCCTATGGCAATTTTGCTTTTCAAAGTTTACGCGATATCCGCTATAAAACTCTGGTTGTAGAAATGGATGGGCCACTTGATGGGGAGCTAGTAACCCGTGTTCAGTTTGATGGTCTTAGCCAAGGGGACACGGCGTCCCGCAATTTCCTGACCAAACAGATCGCCAAATTGCCGATCCAGTTTAACATCAATATACGCGCACCATTTTTTCAGCTCATCACCTCAACGCGTTCGCTTTATGACACCAATTATTTGTTAGATCCGGTTAGCGCTGGCATTTTGTCGCCGAAAAAGGGCGTGATATTGGATCAAGATACAGGAAATAACCAACCTGAATGAAAAACCATTTGCTCATTCAGACTCCAGAAAGTGAGGATAATCCATAATGATTGCATGGATGAAACAAAAATCACAAACGCAGCTGTCATGCGGGTTGTCCAATATGACTTTGGCCATGATGGCCTGTATATCGCTCAGCGGCTGTATTACACTCGCGGCTCCGGATAAGCCGATTGTTATCGAGCTGAATATCAACATTCAGCAGGAAGTTGTGTATCGTCTTGATGGCGATGCGAAAAATTTGATCGAAGAAAATGAGGATATTTTCTGATGCTAATAAAGAATATTTCTGGCGCAAAATTGGCGCGAAAATTTTTACTGCCGCTGGCTGTCACTGCAATGATTGCGGCACCTGTTCCCGTATCGGCGCAAGACCTTAGTTATAAGTCAGCAAAATCTGCCGGCATTATTGGTGAAAAGCCGGATGGCTATTTGGAAGTCGTGAGCAGCGGTAATGCCGAAGCACGCAAGCTGGTTAATTCTGTGAATATTAAACGTAAAGCCAAATATACGGAATTGGCGGCGCAAAAAGGCGTTACCGTTCAAGATATTGCCTTTACCACGGGCTGCAATCTTATTGCGCAGACATCTCCGGGGGAGAAATATCTTGCGCCAAATGGGCAATGGATGACCCGAGATGGTTCTCCGCCACAGCGTGACGCACGCTGTCCTTAATGCATTATATCAGATGAATTTGGCCTCAAAGCCGATTTATAGATAAAGCGCTGCGCCCAGTCACTGGTTTGCGGCGCTTTATTTATTATCAATGATTATGCGCAGCTTTGCGCAATTGCTCTCTTGAGATGTTGACTTGCAGCCATGGTCTATCTAAACGGGCCGCGCCTAGGCGGAGTGCGCATAGGTTTAGCGTTGACACTATGGCTTTATAGCTGTTGAGACATTAGACTTATGAGCAATTCCGACGATAACCCAAAGGCAGACGACCCGCGCCTCGATTCCATAGATGACAGGCTGGATCGGCTTGATGCTGCGCTGCAACCAAAAAAATCTGGCGGCAGAGTAGAAGCGGACCCCAATTATCGCATTGGGAGCCGCGTTTTGGCCGATTTGATAGCAGGTGTTGCAGGCGGGTTGTTGTTTGGCTGGCTGTTTGATCGCTGGCTGGATACTACGCCATGGCTAATGTTGGTGTTCTTGTTTCTGGGCATCATTGTCGCTTTTAAAAATATTCTGCGCCTGACCAGCACAACGACTGGTAAGCCAGATAAAGAAGATAGAGGTTAATGTGGCCGGCGAATCAGGTAAAATTGATCCGATGCACCAATTTTTGATCGAACCGGTTGTGCCCGGTCTCGGTTTCGAAATTGGTGGCCAGTTCATCACACTGACCAACAGCGCGGTGTGGATGTTGCTGACACTCGTATCGCTGTGGATCTTCATGCAAGGCGGAATGCGCCGCGAGCTTGTGCCTGGCCGTTGGCAAGTGATGGTCGAAGGCTTCACCAATTTCATTGATGATATGATGATTACCAATATTGGTGAGCAAGGCCGCAAATATGCGCCTTATGTATTTTCACTTTTTATGTTCATATTGTTCGCCAATATTTTGGGCCTGATGCCAGTCGGTGTTTTGGGTCTCCATCCTTTCACTGTGACCAGTCACCTTACAATCACTGGGATTTTGGCAATAGTCAGCTTCTCCATTGTTTTGATTGTTGGTTTCTGGCGTCACGGTTTTCACTTCTTCTCGCTCTTCGTTCCGGAGGGCACTCCACTACCAATGATCCCATTCATTTTTGTGGTTGAGTTATTGTCATTCCTAGTGCGCCCCTTCAGCCTTGGTCTGCGGCTTTTTGTCGCCATGACCGCTGGCCATATCTTGTTGAAAGTTTTGGCGGGCTTTGTGATCAATTCGACAAGCGCTGGCGCAGCTTATGGCGTGCTTATTGGTATACCCAGCCTGACATTGATGGTGGGTATTAGTGCTTTGGAAATTCTGGTGGCTGTGGTGCAAGCCTATGTGTTTGCCCTGCTGACATCGCTCTACATCAATGACGCAGTTAATCTTCACTAATTTCATTTTTTATCGTTAAGGAGTAAGTATAATGGACGCAGAAGCAGCAAAGCTCATCGGTGCCGGTTTGGCCGCTATCGGTGCTGGTATGGCCGCCATCGGTGTTGGTAATGTTTTTGGCTCGTTCTTGGAAAGCGCTCTGCGTAATCCTGCAGCGGCTGACGGTCAGCAAGGCCGTTTGTTCATCGGCTTCGCTGCTGCTGAACTTTTGGGTCTGCTGGCATTCGTTGTCGCAATGATCCTGATTTTCGTTGCCTAATTTTTTTGCTGGTTGTCGCTAGACAATTTATTGTCTTTGCAACAACCGGCAAACCATTCTGACTGACGGGTATACGTCGTGCCACAAATTGCTCAAATTATGGAAACCTATGGGTCACAGCTATTCTGGCTGGTGATTTGTTTTGGTCTTATCTATCTCGTCATAGGGCGGGGCATGATGCCTAAGATTCAAGGCACTGTGCAGATGCGTGAAAAACGTATTTCTGACGATATGGCCGCCGCGCGTCTTGCCCATAATCAGGCGGATGAGTTGGAAGAGGCTTATAAAGCCCGTCAGGCAGAGGCTCGTGATGAAGCGCATAGTGTCATCATTGCAAGCCGTGAAAAAGCTGCAAAAAGTGCAGAGCGCCGTTTGAATGATGCAGACAAACGTGTTGCAGAAACCATGGCGGCTGCTGAAGCAGAACTGGCAACTCAGCGTGATGCTGCTCTGGCAGAGCTTGAAAGTTCTGCAACAGAAGCAACGCAGGACATTTTTGCAAAGCTGACCGGATCGAAAGTGACCAAAGCGCAGGCACGCACTGCGGTTAAGGGAGCGATGAAGAATGCTTGATTTGGTTTTGATTGCCGTTGAATCTGGCGGTGAGCCCTATGTAGAGAATGCCGTGTTCGGCATAACTGCTACGGCATGGGTTTCAATTTCCATGTTGATCCTAATCGGTATCATCCTCTGGAAAAAGGTGCCAGCAATGATCGGAGCCTCACTCGATAAACAAATTGCAGAGATTCGCTCGCATCTCGACGAAGCCAAGAATCTTCGGGAAGAAGCTGAAAAAATCCGTTCAGAATATGAGTCAAAACTGGCTTGTGCTGTCACCGAAGCTGACGAAATGAAGCAACGGGCAGAACAAGAAGCAGAAATGATTGTTGCTGAAGCCAAAGATAATGCCACTGCTTTGATTGCACGCCGCAAAAAACTGGCTGCTCAGAAAATTGACGCTGCTGAACGCGCGGCAATCGCTGATATTCAAAGTCATGTCGCAGATACAGCCATTGCAGCGTCGCAAGCGTTGATAGAAAAGCAGCATGATAAAGATAAAGACGGTGCTTTAGTGAATGAAACGATTGACGGCCTCACCACTGCACTCGGCAAATCAGTCCATTAAAATCATTTCTGTGCGCCGTCACGCGAATATGGCGTGATTGTTCATTCCAATTCAATATAGTGCAGGCTATTGTGCAAACATGATAGCCGCCATATTTCATCATTTTTCACGCTTGATAGCATCATGCATATTGCTTTGCATGGGCGTGCAACTCGCAAATGCACAGCAGCGACCGCCTGAAACCGTCAAACCCGTGCTCGACAATAGCTATCATGTCGCGGCCTGTTACCCGCATGATCCAAAAGCCTTTACCCAAGGCCTCTTCTTCTATGACGGCGCTCTTTATGAAAGTACCGGCCATGTCGGGCAGTCGACCATAAGGCGCATCAACCTTGAAAGTGGTGAAGTTGAGCAATCAGCCAATGTTCCACCGCCTTTTTTTGGTGAAGGCTCAGTACAGTGGAAAGATGAAATATTGTCTTTAAGCTGGAAAGCCGGTGTCGGATTTCGCTGGAATCTTAATGACTTCAAAGAGAAATCTCGTTTTTCCTATGCTGGAGAGGGCTGGGGACTTACCCGCACTGACAATGAGCTTATTATGAGCGATGGCACAAATCAGCTGCGCTTCATTGACCCTGAAGATTTTTCGGAAAAGCGGCGTATTGCGGTCACGGCCAATGGCCGGCCTATTGCACGCTTGAATGAGCTGGAATGGATAGATGGCAAAATATGGGCGAATATCTGGATGAGCAGCCAGATTGTTGGCATTAACCCAGACAGCGGTGCCATCTCCTCCGTTATAAACCTCAAACCTTTGACAGATGCGATAGCCTCTAGCGATTTTAATGCTGTCCTTAATGGTATCGCTTGGGACGCGAAGGGTGAAAGATTATTGGTCACTGGTAAGCGTTGGCCATGGCTTTTTGAATTGAGAAAAGGGCCGCCCACCAAAGATGCGGGATGCAAAACCTTGCCAGCGGCAAAGCTCTGAACATTTATTGCGCGGTTTATCCGGCTTTCCCTTTTCTAAAGCGCTTGCAATCGCCATAAAGTGGGCATGTCTGTTGATGATCCTGACCGCCCTGATGAGAAGGGGCCCTTGCCCGATGCTCCGGACAGGTTTCGCGAAGAAAAAGCGACCTATGCGGTGCGTGGCAGTGAGTTGCCGGATATAGATCGCGGCATATCGGTCATTCAATCAGTCGTTAAAAGCCTATCATCCACTCCCGGGGTCTATCGCATGCTCGATGCCCGTGGCGATGTGCTTTATGTTGGAAAGGCGCGAGCACTGAAGCACCGAGTGACCAGCTATACGCAGCAAGCGCGACTGCCCGGTAGGTTATTGCGTATGGTAGCGCAGACGCGCAGCATGGCGATTGTCAGCACTTCTAGCGAGGCTGAGGCCTTGCTGATGGAGGCGCAGCTCATCAAGCGCTACCGTCCACCCTATAATGTGCTGCTGCGTGATGATAAAAGTTTCCCCTATATCTTGCTACGCGATGATCATGATTTTCCCCGCATGTACAAATATCGGGGTGCGCGCAAATATAAGGGGGAATATTTCGGCCCCTTTGCCAGTGCAGGATCAGTCACATCGACCTTAAATGCCTTGCAAAAGCTGTTTCTGCTGCGGTCGTGCAGTGACAGTTTTTTCAATAACCGCTCGCGTCCATGCCTGCTTTACCAGATAAAGCGCTGCTCTGCGCCATGCGTAGATCGTATCAGCAAAGAGGATTACGCATCTTTGGTGCGCGACTCGCGTAATTTCTTGCAGGGCAAGTCTACGGATGTGCAGGAACGTTTGGCGGCGCAGATGCAGACCGCATCTGATGCACTCGATTTTGAAACAGCGGCACGTTATCGTGACCGTCTCAAGGCGCTGACCTTCATCCAAAGCGGGCAGGCGGTTCAGGCCAAGGGCGTAAGCGATGCCGATATTTTTGCTTTGGCGCAGCAAGGTGGAACGGCCTGTATTCAAGCATTTTTTATCCGCGCAGGGCAAAATTGGGGCAATCGCAGTTTCTTCCCTGCGCATGTTAATGATGTCGACCCCGGCCAGATTTTAACCAGCTTCATCATGCAGTTTTATCAAGACGTGCCGCCGCCGAAACTGATTTTGGTTGATCGGCCGCTGCATGAGCAAGAGCTGGTCAATGAAGCCCTGTCCGACAGGGTTAGCGGCGCATTGGAGATTGCAGTGCCAGTGCGTGGTGGGCGTAAAAAGCTGATAAGCGATGCTGCGCGCAATGCTGCTGAAGCATTGCAACGGCGTGTCGCGGAATCGAGCAGCCAACAAAAAAATATTCAGGCGCTTGCCGATTTTCTGGAACTTGACGGTCCGCCGCAACGCATCGAGGTTTACGATAATAGCCATATTCAGGGCAGCCATGCGCTGGGCGCGATGATCGTGGCCGGCCCGGAAGGTTTTATCAAAAACGCCTATCGCAAATTTAACATCAAGGATGAATCAACGGTACCGGGTGATGATTTCGCGATGATGCGCGAGATGCTCCACCGCCGTTTTGCCCGCGCTCAGCAGGAAGACCCCGAGAGGACATCGGGTAACTGGCCGGACTTGCTGTTGATTGATGGCGGCAAGGGGCAGGTAAGCGCTGTTGAAGGGGTTATGGCGGAACTGGGCATTGACGATGTGCCTTTTGTTGGCGTCGCCAAGGGGCCGGATCGCAATGCGGGAAGAGAGACTTTCTACTTTCCAGATGGCCGCGAGGCGACATTGCCGATGAACAATGCGTTGCTTTTCTTTCTGCAAAGGCTGCGTGACGAGGCGCATCGTTTCGCTATTGGGGCCCATCGTAAGAAACGAACGGCTGCTATGGGCACAAGTCCGCTTGATGAAGTTCCGGGCATTGGTCCAACGCGCAAAAAGGCATTGTTAATGCATTTTGGTACGGCGCGTGCCGTGCGCAATGCTTCACGCGATGATCTGCGCCGTGCGCCCGGAATTTCGGCCGCAATGGCTGACAGCGTTTACGATTTCTTCCACGGCTAAGCACGTGCATATAACCCCCTTTGATCGCGCTATTGTCTGCACCGTTAAACGGCATGGGGAAAGTTCGGTCATTGTGCGCTTGATGACCAGTGAGCAGGGGCTTTGCGCAGGCTATGTTCGCGGCGGTCATGCACGGGCACGGCGACCAATTTGGCAACCGGGCAATATCATTAACGGTCAATTGAAAAGCCGTGTCGAAGGACAGTTGGCCAGCTTGCAGGGTGAGCTGCAATTGTCCAGAGCGCCGCATTATTCCGAAGCCTTGGCGAGTGAGGCCATAAGCTGGATATGTCATGGCGCGGCCTTCATGCTGCCCGAGGGCCAAAGCTATCCGCAACTTTACACTGGATGTGCAGCTTTGTTGGACGCTGTGACTATGGCTCCGTCTGCCCGTGGCTGGGCAGAGGCTCTTATACGCTATGAATTATTATTGTTGGCGCAACTAGGTTTCGGCCTCGACTTGGACGTCTGCGCGGTTACGGGGGACGAGCATGACCTGACTTATGTGAGCCCGCGCACTGGCCGCGCTGTTAGCGAAGCGGCTGCGGGTACTTATCGTAAGATATTATTGCCATTGCCATCTTTCCTGAGTGAAGCTGCTGTCAGCGAAGAGTCGCGCCCATCTTCGCAAGACCTGTGTAATGGGCTGGACCTCACGGGGTATTTTCTCAAAAAACACTGTTTTTCGGAACGTGGTCAGGATATTTTTGCGGGGCGGGATCGTTTGATAGAGCGCTTGAGAACGGCTTTGCTGTGACCACATGATCTGGCCATGATACGATTAATTTCACTTTTGCGAGACAGAGGCTTTGCATTGTCGGATTTTATCGGCATAATTTCTTTATGCAGAGTCTCTTTGATTATAGCGCCGAAACGGAAGACGTAATTGTGCGTGTGGCCGTGAGCTTTTTGCCCGAGCAATCACGCAGTGATGATGCGCGTTGGTTCTGGGCCTATCATGTGCGGATCGAGAATCATGGAGATATGGCGGTCAAACTTTTGACTAGGCATTGGCTTATAACCGATGGTAGAGGCGGCCAGCATCATGTTGATGGCGAGGGCGTTGTGGGAGAGCAGCCCTATCTTCAGCCCGGAGAAACCCATGATTATGTCTCTGGCTGTCCATTGAATACGCCAACCGGCAGGATGGAAGGCATATTTCGCCTTATGCGCGATGATGACAGTATAGTGAATGCGACCATCCCGCGCTTCCCGCTAGTGGCACCGGCAATAGCAAGATGAAACGCACATTATTGCCGCTTAACGGCTTGCGTGTGTTTGATGCTGCTGCACGCCATTTAAGTTTCACCAGAGCTGCTGATGAACTTGCTGTGACACCAGCCGCAGTTGGCCAGCAAATACGCGCTCTGGAGGATTTGCTGGGGGTTATCCTTTTCCGCCGTACACCTAAGGGGTTGGAACTCACTGATGAGGCTTTGATGGGGCTTGATGCCCTAAGAAGCGGCTTCTTGCAGTTTGAAGAGGCTGTACGCGCCATACAGGCCGGTCAATCAAGCTATAGACTGACCATAGCCGCGCCGCGCGATTTTACGGAAAAGTGGTTGCATGCAAAATTGGCAGACTTTGCCAAGGCCAATCCGGAAATTCGCTATAACTTGGTTGATCTCGATGGCGATGTCGATTTTACTGAGGCGAATCTGGATATAGCGATCATGCTGGCTGAAGGGCCGGGCGATCATGAAGGCATGGTATTGGCTGAGGGTGAATTTGTTTGCGTTTGCGCTCCCAATTTTGACGCACATGACAATCAAAAAAATGCACAGATAGTGTGGCCGGGCTGTCCAAGAGAAGAACGCAGTCAGAAGCAAGAAGAAGAGCCCTATTTGCAAGTTGGTGATGCTGGCTTGGCTATTGAAATGGCCGCTGCTGGTCTGGGCTATGCCAGTGTGCCGCTTTTGTTAGCACAGCAGGATCTTAGCGCCGGCCGTGTCATTGTCCATAAAGCAGCCCGACCATCGCGCCGTTCTTATTGGATGGTTGCACCATTGCCGCAATGGAGGCAGAAAAAGGTCAAAGCCTTGGTTGCTGCACTGAGTGCTGAGTAATCCGGTCGAGGGCAATCTCTAGCGATCTGACAAGAGATTGAGCAATCGTGTCGCAAGTGCCAGAAAGCGGCCTTCGTCAACAGGCTGATTAACATCATTCCAGTGCATTGAGATGATATATTTTCGGCCTTGCCATGACTTTGTCAGAAAGTTCAAAGACATAACACCTGCTTCCGACCCACCTTTATAGCCCAGATATTGCCACTGCTCGGCTGCAAGGGGGCCAGCACCATTGTTTATTGCCATGATTTCCCGCGCTGTATCGCTCGCATTATCATCTAGATAAGCGAGCAGCCGGACAATATCATCAGGGCTGGCAAACCATTCAATTTCATTCACCAATGTCGGCCGTGCGGTTAGAAACCCGAAGTCGATACTTTCCAACGTCAATAAAGGGTCTATCTGGCGCAAATAGACACTTCGCTTCTCGCCCTTTTGGCCAAGATATATATCACGAAGCGCTGCATTGCCCGGTGTTTTTAGCGCGGTAACTTGGCGTGTCATCAAAAATGGTGTGAATTCGGACGGCTTATTGTGTCCTGCTTTGCGCACGATCGATTGCAGTGCATCCTGCCCCAATATGCGGATCAATGTATCGGTCGCGCTATTATCGCTAACTGAGATCATAAGAGTTGCCAATGTCTGCAATGTCATGGGCATATTGTCAGGCCAGTCCTGACTAACTCCGGAAGGATGGGATTTTGGACCAAGCCTGACAACATCAGACCATTTGCGTTGGCCAGACTGTATCTGGCGATCCAATTCTGCGAGGATGTAGAGTTTGAAGGTAGAGGCAATCGCAAAACGTGATGTGCTGTCTTTTCCGGCTATTGATAGCAATGTTCCGTTTTTAATCTCTGTTACGCTTACTCCCGTTCGACCGGGCAGATCAGCGATTGATTGCAGCACTTCATCTATGCTGCTGTCTGCGCTCGCAAAACCTGTAATTCTGAAACCAGAGATTACATTGGGATCATTGGGTTCAAGAGAAATGATAAACTGCCCGATTGATTTCTCATATTGCACACGAAAGGTGGCATAATTGGGGTCGCGTTCGGTGATGGAAAGAATAGTCAGAGGCTTTCCGTGCTGACTGGTCAATTGACTAACAATAAGGCGCAATTGCTCTGTGGAAACAGCATTGCGAAAATTCTGATTGAATATGTCGCTTTTAATGTCTTCACCTTGCAACAATGCAAAAATATCGTTGATCCTGCGTTGCATCGGGGCGTCAGCGCTATTAGGTGCAGGCGCTAATTGCGGGCTGGCTATAGCCGAACCCTGAGGCAATAAAATTTGGCTGCTGAAAAACAGAGCCAGCAAAAGGGTCTTTAAATATCCTTTTGCATGGTTAGGCATCAATAGTGTCCCGATCCACTTCTGACGCATTATCTTGAATAAAACGGAACCTGTGCTCAGGATGCTTGCCCATCAGACGATCAATCAAATCCTTTGTGCCAGCCCGATCCTGATATTCACGAGGCAGCTTGATTTTCAATAATGTCCGGCTTTTTGGGTCCATTGTCGTTTCGCGCAGTTGTTTGGGATTCATCTCCCCCAAACCTTTAAAGCGACTGACCTCGACCTTTTTGCCTTTGAATAGGGTTTTCTCAAGCTCCGCACGATGTGCATCATCCCGCGCATAGGTACTTTGTGCGCCAGACACGAGACGATATAGCGGTGGCTGCGCGAGATAGAGATGACCGTTCTTCACCAGTTCTGACATTTCCTGGAAAAAGAATGTCATCAACAAGGTCGCAATATGCGCCCCATCAACATCAGCATCGGTCATCACGATGATGCGGTCATAGCGCAGAGCAGTATGATCGCATTGCTTACCCATGCCACAACCCAAGGCTTGGGCAATGTCGGCAATTTCCTGATTGGCATGGATTTTCGCGCTTGTGGCGGAAGCAACGTTGAGGATTTTGCCGCGAATTGGCAGGATGGCCTGTGTAATGCGGTCACGTGCCTGTTTGGCGGAACCGCTAGCGCTGTCACCCTCTACAATGAACAATTCTGTGGTGACATCTTTGCCACCGGTGCAATCAGTTAATTTGCCGGGCAATCGCAATTTGCGCGACGATGTCGCAGTTTTGCGTTTTACCTCACGCTCCGCCTTGCGTTTTAGGCGTTCGTCCATCCGCTCCAAAACTATGCCGAGCAAAGCTTTGCCGCGGTCCATATTATCGGACAGAAAATGATCAAAATGGTCACGCACGGCATTTTCCACCAACTTGGCAGCATTGGCTGAGGTTAAGCGATCTTTCGTCTGGCTTTGAAATTGCGGGTCACGGATAAAGACGGACAGCATCATTTCCGCGCCTGTCATAATATCATCGGCGACCAACTGACTGGCCTTTTTCAGATTGACCAATTCACCAAAAGCACGGAGCGATTTTAACAAAGCTGCGCGCATGCCATTTTCATGCGTACCGCCATCAGGGGTAGGGATGGTGTTACAATACCAGCTATGGCTGCCTTCGCTCCATAATGGCCAAGCGACAGCCCATTCAACGCGGCCCTCGGCGTCTGGAAAGTCTTGTTTGCCGTGAAAGAATTCTGATGTCGCACATTCACGTGAACCAAGCTGCTCGCGCAGATGATCCGACAGGCCGCCGGGGAAGCAGAATGTGGCTTGCTCTGGAACATCGTCACTGGTGAGTTCAGGGGAGCAGCGCCAGCGTATTTCTACGCCTGCAAACAAATAAGCCTTTGAACGTGCAAGCCTGAATAATCGCGCAGGCTTGAACTTCGCTTTTTCACCAAAAATCTCTGTATCAGGAACAAATCTTATGCTTGTACCGCGCCGGTTTGGCGCGCTGCCCACCTTTTCGAGCGGTGCCAGTGACTTCCCTTGAGAGAATTTCTGGACATATAGTGACTTTTCGCGAGCGACTTCGACACGTGTTTCGCTCGATAGAGCATTAACAACGGATACACCAACGCCGTGCAAACCGCCGCTAGTCGCATAGGCCTTGTCAGTAAATTTGCCGCCCGAATGCAATGTTGTCAAAATCACCTCCAAAGCAGACTTGCCAGGATATTTTGGATGTGGGTCGACGGGAATACCGCGACCATTGTCTGAAATGGTCAGTCTATTGTCAGGCTCTAGGAAAATCTCAATTCGGTTAGCATGGCCGGCAACGGCTTCGTCCATGCTGTTGTCCAACACTTCTGCTGCAAGATGGTGCAGGGCGCGCTCATCAATGCCGCCAATGTACATACCTGGGCGCTTGCGAACCGGCTCAAGCCCTTCCAGCACCTCAATGGCGGTGGCATCATAATTTCCCGAACTGGATTGTGGGGCGCTAGCAAAGAGATCATCATCATTATCCATGCGGTCACATTAGTGCGCGAACAAGCCGCTGTACAAGGAAGATCGCCATTTATCTCCACAGTCTTATGACAGGTTGTAACTTTTTTACCATGGCGTGCGAAACCCAAGCAACGAGACTATAATCTGGAGGTTGAAAATGCAGGCTGCTAAAAAGATATTGTTCACTGGATTAGCTGGATTAGCCATTTTGGCGGCAGGGCAAAGCGCCGTCGCGCAATTTGGAAACCCCACACAGGTTGAAAAATTCGCTGTTCATGATGAGAACAGTATTTCAGCAATCTCCTATTCTGTTATTGATCAAATTCTGGAAGCCTTTGTTATCGAAGAGCGTGGCCGCAGCGTAGTACGTTACAGCGTGATGAAAGGCGCAGGCCAGCGTGCTATTGAAAGTGTCGTGAGCGGATTTGAAAATATTCCACCTGCTAAACTCAATCGTGATGAGCAGCTCGCTTTTTGGCTAAATCTCCGTACACTAATGGTTCTACACAGTACCAGTTCGGCATATCCATCGGCCGATCCGAAGCTATTATTACAACCTAATAGCGGCTTTCTTAATACACCTCTGATTACCATTTCGGAGGAAGATTTGAGTATTAGTGATGTCGACAACATTTTGCTAACACATTGGAAGGATGAACCCAATTTGGTGTTCGGCCTTTTTGTTCCGACGCAAGGTAGCCCAGACTTCCCAGTAAAAGCGTTTGACGGGGCTTCTGTAAAAGAAGATTTGGAAGCTTTGGGCCGCAAATTTGTTAATCGCAAAGACGTGGTTAAGGCAAGCAAAGGTAAAGTGACAATAGCGCAATTCCTGGTCGATTATCAGGATCATTTTGGCGGTGAGGCTGGTTTGGTTTCTCATGCGAAATCCTTGGCGTCACCAAAATTAGCAGCGAAATGGTCACAAACTGCACGATTACAGCCTAAAGCCAATTGGAGTTTGAACGAACGTAAAGAGCGCAGTCTTGCAGCTGGTCGCGGTCGTGGCGGTTTTGGAGGCGCTGGTGGCGGCTTTTCTGGAGGCGGTGGCGGATTCTCTGGCGGAGGTGGCGGCGGCTCATAAACAGACGCCATAATCAAGTAGATTGCTAATTGTAGGATAGTCTGATGGTAATAGGATCCCGTAATCTTTGGTGGGTTGCGGGAACCTTTCTGACGATTATATTCTCTGCTTTCTGTGCAGCTATATCTGTGCAATTTGCATGGAATATACCGCTCTTTGATCGGCCTATATTGACCTTTACAGGGCTTTTGGTCAGCGCCAATATCCTTTTTGTCACATGGTTTGTTCTTGCACGAAAACATCTTGATACTGCGCATAAATATATCCCTAACCGAGACGATTTTTGGAAAACTGCTCTATTCGTTTTTGCGATAGGTTTGATTGCGCGCGCGGCACTATTCGCATCTAGCCCCATTCTTGAAGATGATTTTTATCGTTACATGTGGGACGGGGCCGTTAGTGCAGAATCTCTCAACCCTTATGAGCACGCACCTGATAAATTTGCTGTTGCTCCGGATGTTGAGCAGTTGCTTAATCAGCTCAAAGTTGATGCTGATCCGTTGCCAACAGGGTATGAAGATTTGGCAAAGCGCGGTGAGGAGGCTTTGCTGCGTACCAACAATCCCAACATCACAACCATCTATCCGCCTTTGGCGCAGGCAGGCTTTGCTCTTGCTTATATGATCGCACCTTTTGATATTGTTGGTTTACGAATTGTCAGTTTGATCGCTGAAATCCTTGCTTTTATCTTCATGGCTTTTGCTTTGCGCACTGCAGGACAAAAAAGCTTCGGATTGGCACTATATTGGTGGCACCCAATGGTGCTTAAAGAGTTTGCCAATACCATGCACATGGATGTTCTGCTGATGCCTTTTATCGCATTGGCATTGTTGATGATCATATCGCGCCGCGAATTTTTTGCGCAATTGGCTCTAGGTTTGGCAGCAGCTATTAAGATATGGCCGCTCATGCTCATGCCCTTTATCGCGAAACGCGATATACGCTCTATCGCTTATGTTGCTACTGGCGTTGCTATATTGCTTTTTCTGATGCTACCACAATTGCTAGCCTTGGGTGAGGGCGCTGGATTGACTCGTTTTGGGCAAGATTGGCAACGCAATAGCTTTGCCTTCACGCTAGTAGATGGTGGGTTATCCTACATTACTCCGCTTAGCGGAACATTGGTTCGCTTGCTTATAGCAGGGCTTTTCCTTTTCTTTATTGTGCGTGTCTGGTGGTATGAAAAATTACAGGTTGATGGAGCCAAAAGCCTAACAACGTTTCACCATATGCGCGCCAATAAGATAATAGATGCCAGCATATTGACGATCACTTTATTATGGCTTGTTCTGCCGACGGGATATCCTTGGTATACATTGTGGTTGCTGCCGTTCGCAGTGTTGCGTCCGAACTTTGCTGCCATTTTGCTCACGGCCACCTGTGGCTTTTACTATATGGATTTTTATGCTCAATCATTGCCAGAAACGTCCTTTCTGCAATGGTTGCCCGCAGCGGTGTGTGCAATACCTGTCTGGATAGCCCTTGCTTTCCAGATGCTTAGAGGAAAGAATGGTGTTAATGTCTAAACCATCTACGCCTCTCAAACAAAATGCCATCATTACGGTTATTATACCTGCTAGAAATGAGCAGCATGCCTTGGTGAAGATGTTGCCTGAAATTCCGCAATGGTGTGATCATGTTGTTATAGCCGATAATGGTTCAACCGATGACACTGTAAATATTGCGCAAGCAAATGGCGCGATTGTGACTTCCGCACCTGTTGCAGGATATGGTAGAGCCTGTCTTGCCGGCATCGCGGTAGCAAAAGAATTAGGCAGTGATATTATCGTTTTTCTCGATGGTGATCGCAGCGATTATCCTGACCAGATGCAGCGACTGGTGGAGCCTATCCTGTCCGGTCAGAATGACATGGTCATCGGCTCACGTATGCGAGGAAATCGTGCACCAGGCGCACTTACACCACAGCAATATTTCGGCAACAGCTTGGCATGCTCTCTGATCAAATTATTTTGGGGCTTTCGCTATACCGATCTTGGGCCATTTCGCGCCATATTGGTCGATGCGCTCGACATACTTGAAATGCGATCACCAACCTTTGGCTGGACAGTGGAAATGCAGATCAAAGCTCTGCAACACGGTTTGTCAGTCAGTGAAGCTCCTGTAGATTATCGCAAAAGAATTGGTATCTCTAAGATTTCAGGAACTGTAAGCGGTGTAATCTTGGCCGGTTATTATATATTGAGCACAATTTTTTCGGCAGCGCTGCAAGATGTCTCTTTAGCAAAGCGACCATTATTCTCACGGCCTGCAGCATTGCCTGGCCGCGATGAGAAACTGGCGGCTATTCACCAAAACTCCGCGTAATATCGCGCACTGTGCATATAAAAAAGCCGGTCATGCTTTCTGCATAACCGGCCTTTATAGTTATTTGATGCCCTTAGATTATTTGGCGAGGTTCAAATTCCAGTTATAATCATAGCTGTCAATTTTGGTGCGACCTTTCAATTTGGCTTTGGTCGCTGCATTGGCATAGCGGCGAGCATGACGCAGAACAGCACCTTGGCTGCCCCAATCGGACTGATACCAAGAGAAAATTGACGAGGCTTGCAGCTCGCCACCTTTTACAACAAAGGCGCGGTCATGATTGATAAAGCTACGTGCGGCGGCTTCCAATTTTGCGTTGAGGTTCGCTGCGGTATAGGGCCTGCTGGAGAGGTTAGGGCAGCCAATAGATGCACAGTTTACGGCATAGTGAATGCGAACATCTTTCCATATTGGGCGCAGAATCCGGTGCTCAATATCGTTCAAGGAAAGTGAAACGCCGCGCACTTTCAAAACCTTATCATCCCATGGGCCAAGGGTTAGGAAGCTACGCACATTGCGGATTGAGGAAACGGGATAGGCTTCGATAACCAGATCAACAGTCTTGGCGTTGTACAGGTTAATCCAATACGCCATTTGCTGATTTTTGGTAAGACGGTCGACATTAACCGCTTCCAGTTGCTTGATATATTTGCGCAAATTCGCCTTATCAGCAGCAGATACCTTGCCATATTTCACCAGATTGATACCGGTGCGGCCGCGAACGACATTGCGTGCAAGAAAGCTCGAATAGAGGCTGTTATCAACTTTGATCGTTGGTGTTTTTGCGCTTTTTGTCCAGCGTGCCCAGAGGTTCTGCTTTGGGGGCCCCAATTGAGCAGATGCCGGCTGAGCGGCCATCACAAATGCTGAAAATATTATGGTCAATGCCAATATGGTCTTTGCCAATAGGCGGGGTAACCTAGTGGGTGCGCTATTTGGCGAGGACAGGATGGTGGCGGGGGCAGTCATCATATCGGGTTCCTTTCAAGACGTTACCCAATGTTCGTCGACTGCACGGAAATAGTTACGCTTGCGAACAATTCACAGCGTATTGATGGATTACCGCCAGATAATCATGATAAATTAGCGGACGCGCGGGCCACCAAATGGTAGCGGTGGTGGTGGACGACGTGTTCCGCGAGGCAATTGTGCTTGATAAGCACGGCCACAATGTTCGACGCAATATGGGAATCCAGGGTTTACCTTTGATCCGCAAAAATGAAAATCAGGTTCGCCCGGGTGACCCATTGGCCAGCGACATACCTTGTCACTCAGATCGAGCAGACTGGTTTTGTCAGCGATTTCCGGGCTTGGCTTTGCGGGAACAAGGCGGCGCGGCGGAGCAGGCGGAATGGGTGCCTGTTGATCACCGGGGCCTTGGCGCAAAAACCCGCCAGGGCCCACGGATACGATTTTGGGCATTGGGGATGGCTGCCACTGCGCATTATTATTGGTGACAGGTGCCGCCGGTTTTGCAGCAGGGCTGGCCTGTGGAGCCGCCTGTGTAGGAGACTTCTTGGTTGGCGTGGGTGCAGCTGCCTTTGTCTTAGGTTTTGCTACCTTTTCCTTCGCCTTGCGAGCGGTTTTGGCTTTCTTATCGCCAGACTTAACAGGCGATGGTCGTGACTTCAGGCCCAGTCTATGGGCTTTGCCAATAACGGCATTGCGACTGACGCCGCCCAGTTCTTCTGCAATCTGGCTGGCTGTATTGCCTTTTTCCCAGAGCTTTTTCAGCTGGTCAATTCTTTCGTCAGTCCATGCCATCTTTATCAAACTTCCTAATGCTCAATGTTTCACCCGATCAGGGGCATAACCTCTTGCGCTGTCGCATAAGCTCCGATACTCGCAACATCATGGTACAGCAACCCGAAATGCACGATTTACCCGAGCCTGGTTTCTCTGAACCCGGCGTATCACGCATCGCCCGGATAAACTGGACGGGCCTTCATGCTCTTTATATGAAAGAGGTGAGGCGGTTCTTCAAGGTCAAGTTGCAAACACTTTGGGCTCCAGCGGTCACAACCCTGCTTTTTCTAGTAATTTTTAGCGTTGCTTTGGGACGGGGCGGGCGCACGGTTCTGGACGTGCCATTTTCAACATTTGTAGCGCCGGGTTTGATTGTTATGGCGATGCTACAAAATAGCTTTGCCAATGCCAGCTTTTCCCTTCTCGCCGGAAAATTACAGGGGACAATTATCGATTATCTCATGCCGCCTCTTTCAGTGGGTGAGGTGCTTGCAGCTCTGGTCGGCGGCGCACTAACCCGTGCAGTATTGGTGGGTATGACGATATGGCTTGCAATGTTCCTTTGGCCAGATGTCAGTGTGAATATAAGCCACCCGCTATATGTAATATTTTTCGGCCTGATGGGCGCTATAATGCTTGCCTTTATGGGTGTTCTTACATCTATTTGGGCGGAAAAATTTGACCAGAGTGCCATGATCACAAATTTCGTCGTCGCACCTCTTTCTTTGCTGTCTGGCACGTTTTACGTGATCGACAATTTGGCTCCTGCATTCCAAATCATCAGCCAAATTAACCCGTTTTTCTATATAATATCTGGCTTCCGCTATGGTTTTATAGGTTCAACTGATGGGTCATTGGCTATTGGTGCAATCGTGCTGCTATTCACCAATATTATATTGGCAACAATCAGCTATATGTTGTTGAAAAAAGGTTGGAAAATCAAATCATAGCGTGCAGTTAATGGCGACTGCGCAATTGATATCCGCCGTTACTATCTTTGTGAAATAGCTGCTCTATAGACGGATGACTGACCGGTATCTCGCTATCATCGGGCACAAGATTCTGCTGGCTGACATAGGCGACATAGCTATTCTCGCTATTCTCTGCGAGGAGATGATAAAAAGGCTGGTCCTTTGGGGGGCGAATGTCGATAGGAATGGCCTCATACCATGCCTCGCTATTGGCGAAGATTGGATCAATATCATAAATGACACCGCGAAAATCGAACAAACGATGACGCACAATATCACCCACCGCAAATTTCGCGCTGCGCACAATTGGCATAGTATCGATTAATTCGCGTTCGCCGGCCAAATTGGAAAGTTGGGGGTTTTTGCCATCCATATCTCTAATTTAGCGATGCCCGAAGGATCTGCAAGGCGTGTACGGCAAAACTGTCGGTGATTGGCGGTTATTGGCCTTGGCAATTGTGGATGAATGGTTTAGTGGCGCACGTCTTCGGCTGTTTGATGGACCAAAATATATCGCAGTCAAGACGAAGGAGAGGTGCCGGAGTGGTCGAACGGGGCGGTCTCGAAAACCGTTGTGGGCTCGCGCCTACCCAGGGTTCGAATCCCTGTCTCTCCGCCATTTTTTCCGTCTACCGTTTAGCTGCTTGAGACCGGCTCCGAGTTCGAGCTCTGTCCCGAACTCTCCGCCATAATGGTTTGTATTTGGGCGAATTTAAGTTTGAAGTCTTTTTCGTGATCTTTACAATGGGTAATAAATACACTCTTCAAATAGTAGGCAAACATTGTCTAAAAATACCATCAGGGCTTTTTAATGAGCAACAGCGACAAGATATTAGCAGAGGCTAAAGAGAGGTATAAGTCCGATGGTGATGTGAGAAATCTATTATTGTTTCTTCATAAAAACGGCTTTTCTCAAGGCTTGAGTACAGTTTTCCTGATATCTTTAGGGCTTGGTGAAACCAATCATTGTCGTGATATTGTTTTGGCATCTGGTTTTTGGAACGGTCAAAGTCAGTAATTCGCCTTATTCGTTCGCGTGTTTGCAACTTTTTTGCCTTAACTCTAGGTAGCATCTACTAGGAATTGTTGCGGCCTACCCATCTTTCGTTTCTGCAGATTTGCGCGGTTTGTAGCCCCTTTATCCTGTAAAGAGCAGCATTTTTTCCTTATTTTGTAAATTTCTCTTGATATCTAGCAACTAAGAGTTATCTATCTACCACTAGGTAGATAATTGAGTCGTTATGGAGACTATAATGCACTTACATGCGGATTTTTCGAAGCGGGTGGTCGTGGATAGCACGGCACTTCCTTGGGAGGATTCTCCTATGAAAGGAGTGCAAAGACGCAAGCTGGACCGGATAGGCGACGAGGTGGCGCGGGCTACATCGCTTGTGAAATATGATCCACGATCTTATTTTAGCCCCCACACACATGATGGCGGTGAGGAAATATTTGTTGTCGATGGTGTGTTTTCCGATGAGCATGGAGACTATCCCGCCGGTACATATATTCGCAACCCAATAGGCACGCGCCATAAGCCGCATAGCGAAAATGGCTGTATTATATTCGTGAAACTGCATCAGTTCGATAAAGATGATGCAAAGCAATTCACCGTTGATACTCTAACGGATGATTTCCAGGATACCGACATTGCGGGCATGACCGTTCTGCCATTGCATAGCTTTGGCACAGAAAACTGCTGCCTTGTGCGATTAGCAGCCGATACCAAGGGCGAGATTGGCGAAGACATTGGCGGCAAAGAAATTCTGGTACTTGAGGGCACTGTCTCCGACAAAAATGGACATTATACAAAAGGGACATGGCTTCGTATCCCGCATGGAACAGTGCATCAATTTTTCTCTAGTGATGGGTGTCTATTTTATCAAAAAACCGGTCACTTACCGCAAAAGTAAAGGTTTTCTCTCCCTATCCATAACCCCTGAAAGGACATAATATGATTGGATACACAACATTAGGCGTTACAAATCTGGACGCCGCGAAGACATTTTATACTAAGCTGCTGGATGCAGAAGTTCTGCTTGACGTTGGCCGTCTTGCTATGATCGGTAAAGATATGGCTGAACCCAAAATCGCGGTATGTGAGCCATTTGATGGCAATGCGCCGTCGGTCGGCAATGGTTCAATGACAGCTATTCCCGGTGGATCGCGCGAAGGGGCGGATAAGCTATATCATAAAGCTATTGAGCTTGGCGCGACATGCGATGGCGCACCTGGATCACGCATTGAAGGGGCTTTCTACGGCGCATATGTGCGTGATCCTGATGGCAATAAGCTATGCTTTTTCGACTTTAGCTAAAAGTCGATAGTCTAAGAAGATAGGGGGCATGGAACTTTAGTGTCCATGTCCCCTTATCAATGCTTCAAAGGTTATTTGTTCATGCTCTGGCATGGCGGGCATAAATATTGGCTAATTTTGTATCACATTGTTACGATACATTAATATGTGTTTTCATCCTTAGTGCATCCTGTGTCCAGATAAGCCAAACCTTAGACGGAAAAGGCGCGGGCTAGTGAGTGATCACAAAGATATTACGGAGCGTCATGTGCCAGAGTTAAAACCCAGCCTTCAGCATATATCACAGAAATTGATGGCTGCGCGGCACGCTGCTACTGGCTTACCCGGCTTTCCTGGCAAACTACCAGAAACTCTCACTGATGCATATACGGTTCAGCACATATCTAGGGAAATATGGCCTGATAGAGTCGCTGGATGGAAGGTCGCCGGGATGCCTACTCATTTTGTTGAAAGTCTTGGGGTAACCAGACTCGCAGGCCCTATCTTTAGCAATTCAATTGTAAGGGCTCGCCAAGACAGTGTTGCCGAAATACCGATATTTGATGGCGGTTCTTGTGCTATCGAACCGGAGTTTATCATTGAACTAGGCAATAGCCGCGCTGATGATCGTATGTATATTGGTGCAGAAATCGCAGGAAGTCCAATCCCAGCGATTAACAATCTTGGTCCCATCGCAGTGATCTGTGATTTTGGGAATAATAACGGCATGTTATTGGGACCAGAAATCGAAGATTGGCAATCTAAGACACCTGACACTTTGGTGGTTGAAGCACATATTGATGGTGAAATGATTGCTACAAGAGCTTTGGAGGATTTAAGGAAAGGCCCTTTAGAAGCTGTGGATTTCTTATTAGACCATGCGAAGAAACACGGTATCAGTATGCCCGCGGGGACTTTCGTATCGTCCGGGGCTATAACAGGTGTACATGAGGCAAATATAGGTACTCAAGCACATCTTAATTTCGGGTGCTATGGCAGTCTTGATATGGTTCTCGTAAGAACGACGGTTATTTAACGCAAAATAGCGGCTTTTCTGCTGTCACCAGCGCGGAATATTAATGTATCCACGCGCGTGCCTGTTCCAAGGTTGACGCGGTTTTCTTGCCGTTGCCAGATGTTCGTCAAAATCTGCGAATATATTTGCAACTCGCTACCAATGCCGGGCGAGGGTGCTTCCTGAAATATCAGCACATTTCCGCCCTCAATCTCAGTGCCTAGCAGCGCCATTTTGAGGGTTTCGCCATTGCTGCTGACAGTGAAATTTTGATCAACATATAATGCAAAAGCGCGGCGGCTATCGATATTGGTGACGATATCCGGCGCTCGCTCACCCTGCCATTTCAAGGCATGTTCTGCATCATGTAGAGGGACACGGTGCACAACCTCCACCATGTTGGTGCGGCTATTATGCGATATGGTAGAGATTGTTATTTTTTGCTGATGCGCAATTGCGGGCAAGGCCAGTAATGCCGCGAAAACACATATCAGTAGTTTTGCAAGGTGCTGCTTCACTCCTGCGCACCTTGCGATTCTGCCATCAAGTCGCGGCCCACACGCGAATTTCTGTCCGGTGATTTGAATGCCTCTATGCGGCTTGGTATAATCTGACGTGGATAATGATTATTCGCAATATCCGCATCGGCCGTTTCCCAATCCGGATCAACCACTACTTGTGTCAATTCCTTGCCTTTCGGGAATACCAGCAGCTTTCTGACTTGGCGTGAATTGCGCCGCCAGATTTCCGCAGGAATATTCATTTTCTCTGTCGATCCATCGGCGAAGGTAAGACCCAATATGATCGGCATAACCAGTCCACCCTTATTGGAGAAGCTCAGCACATAATAATTGGCATCTTCTGCCACGGCCCGGTCAAAAGCCTGACGCATCCACGGTTCATCCAATGATTCCAAGAAGCTGTCATATTTTTTGCTATCTTTTGGGGTTACTGTGAATTGGTCATTCTGGTCGTAAAAGTCGGTTATCCCGGGGTTCTCTAACACCCAGATTGGCAGACCCTGCTGACGGTTTAGTTCGACACCAACCTTAGCTGGTTCCCCCGTTAATTCCTGCCGTCGTCGTGGCAAATCGATATCTGGGTTTGCCGTATCTATACGCAGTCGGTGAATTGTATCGAGAGAAATATCAACATGATCGGTTGTGTAGAACCAACCGCGCCAGAACCAATCCAGATCGGTTCCCGATGCTTCCTCTATAGTGCGGAAAAAGTCAGCAGGTGTAGGGCGCTTATACTTCCAACGACGTGCATATTCTTTCAATGCGAAGTCGAAGCGCTCACGGCCAATGACGGTATCACGCAAGATGTGAAATGCTGCCGACGGTTTGCCATAAGCATTTGGCCCCAGATTTAGCACACTGTCTGATTGGGTCATAATCGGAACCTGCTGGTTTGATGTCATATAAGGAATCAGATCGCGTGGCAGGCTGCGTGTCCATGGCATGTCAGGATCCCATTCATAACCTGCTACTGAATCGAGGAATGAGTTGATGCCCTCATCCATCCATGTCCATTGTCGCTCATCTGAATTCACGGTCATTGGGAAATAGATATGCCCGACCTCATGAATGACCACACCAATCAGGAATACCTTTTCTGACAAGGAATAGGTGCGCGTACCGTCTTCATTAAGAGTGGTCCGCGGGCCATTAAAGGTGATCATGGGGTATTCCATGCCGCCAACTGGTCCATTGACTGATTGAGCAGTGGGATAGGGATAATCAAAGCTGAAGCGTGAATAGACCTTCATTGTGTGCACAATGGCGGCGGTGGAATATTTGCGCCAAAGTTCGCCGCCTTCTTTGGGCCAGAAAGACATGGCCATAACCGTTGAATTTTTCGCACCTGGCTGGCGATGCCCTTGCGCATCCCATGCAAATTTACGGCTTGAGGCCCATGCGAAGTCTCGAACATTTTGTGCAGTAAAGCGCCAGCTCTTGGTACCATTTGGACCGGTACGCTCATTGGCTTCGGCTTCCTCTGGCGTAACAATAAACACTGGGGCATTGGCAGTACTCGCCGTTCTTAAGCGTTGGCGCTGTGTAGCTGTCAAAACTTCTGCCGGGTTAGCGAGCACGCCTGTTGAAGAAACGATATGATCATCTGGTACTGTCATAGTGACATCGTAATCACCAAATTCCAGAGTGAACTCACCGCTGCCCAAAAACTCCTTATTGTGCCAACCTTCATAATCAGAATAGGCAACAAGGCGCGGGAACCACTGAGCGAGCAGAAATATATCATTCCCGCCGGGACGTGGATCATCCGGGAAATGTTCATAACCAGAGCGAGCACGAACCGCGTCTTCTTCAACAATATTATAAGCCCAGTCGATTTTGAAACTCACAGTTCTGCCTGGTGCAAGCTGGGTTGGCAGATCGATCCGCATGAGCGTTCCGACAATCGTATATTTTAGCGCAGTGCCATTAGAAAGGCGGACGCTGCCAATCTCATAGCCATAATTGTTATCGACCAAAGATTGCTGCCGGCGAATTTGTCCCAGCGATAATCTGGCAGGGTCATTAAAGCGTGCACCGGAAACGCCGACGCCATTTGACGACGAACCACCAAAAGTGCGCGTGGTCTCTGCTATTGAATCGCGGCGGAAAATGTTCTGATCAAGTTGCATCCATATCCATGGGAGTGTGTCCGGCGAATTGTTGGTATAGCTGATTGTCGCCTGTGCAGTGATACGACGCTTATCTTCGTCCAACTGCGCATTAATCCGGTAATCGGCCTTTTGCTGCCAATATTGATGGCCAGGTGCGCCCGATGCATTGCGATAGACATTAGGGTCAGGGAGAACTTCGTCGAGTTGGCGGAACTTGTCTTGAAAGTCGCCTTTTGTTTGCTGAACACCTTGCGCAAATACAGGTGAAGCCATGAGCAAAAATGCGATGCAGGCGATGAGTCTCAATGTATGTTCCTTCGCAGCTTGTTTCAACGATCCGGTCCTAAAACGAGTCTTTGTCATAATATTATGTATCCGCAGATGTTTTCGGAAACGGATAATTAATGATGAAAAAACTGATTTTAGAAAAGTTGTTATGCAACCGAAATCGTTAGAGAATCGATGTATTTAGAGGTAACACTGAAAAATTAGGCGATCAATTGCTCGTTGGCGAGCAACCTCTCTATTTATGATATGAATAGGATAATGGTTTGCTCTATTCTGATGGCAAGATAGCGGTCAATTCGTCTAACCCAAGAGCAAGATTGATATTTTGCACGGCCTGAACCGCTGCACCTTTCAGCAGATTGTCTTCTGCCGCAACGACAGCGAGATGCGCTTTATCTGCGCTCAGGCTGATGCCACCAATGATGACACCTAGATTGCCCGTTCCGTCTCTTAGTTCAGGCTCATGTTCTTGCAGAGAAACAAGTGGCTCATCGTCATATATTTGCGCATATAAAGCGAGCGCACTTTGTTCATCCAGCTCACCATTAAGCGGAATATTTACGCTCGTAACAATACCGCTAAAGGCAGGATGAACATGTGGCATAAAACGTATAGCCGTACCCAGGTGCCGTGTTGCTTCACGTTCATGATTATGATTATGCAGCTTATATGGCATAAGATTATCGCGTAATTTCGCCACATCATTTTTGGGGCTGGGCTTGGTGCCAGCGCCTGAATATCCTGAAACACCAAAAGCAACTGGAGTGCCATTGATAAAGGGCAGCACAGGGGCAATTGCGAGCTGAATGGCCGTTGCATAGCAGCCAGGATTTGCGATGCGTTTTGCGCGTTTAATGTTGGCGCGATTGCGTTCTGGCAGACCATAAACCCATTGATCGGTAAAGCGATAATCAGCGGATAAATCGACGATGATTGTATCGGGGGAGAATGTATCGATCGCGGCGACATAATCCGCCGCAGCACCATCAGGGGTTGCAAGAATGACGACATCAGCGCGGCGCTTCGCAACATCTTCTGGAGATAGTGCAGAGAAATTCAATTTTGTAATTTCAGGCGCAATATGGGTGACTGGCATGCCTGCAAATTCACGGCTATTGGCAAAGTCTAGCTGCAAATTCGGATGACGAGCGATGATCCGCAATAATTCGCGCCCTGTATGGCCACGCGCGCCCACTAGCCCCAGAGAATAGGGTTTTGTCATATCAGATAGCTTCTAAGGTTGCTGGCAGATTAGCAATTTTACCGGTCATTTCAGCGATGCGAGCAAATTCGGTTTCGCCATACCAATAGATTGTCCATTCCCCGTGCTTGATAGAGCCTGTCGCTCTTTCGGCATAAAATTCGTTAAAACCATTGTCCTTGTGCGTGCGCCAGAAAAGGGAAGGGTGGTTGTTTTCTATCCTGCGCCAGATTGCATGAGCCAAACCCTCACCGCGCGCTTCTTCCAACACAGCAAATTTATCAAGATACGCTGTGCCGCCAAAATTTTTCACTATGGCGCAGGCACGATAGCTCTCAGTCACATAAGCACTGTCCAGCTCAAGATCGTTCCACCAACCTGAAGTCAATGATCGGCCAAAAGCAGTCTGGATAAGTTGGATCAACTGGTCTTTATTTAAGTCACTTTTTTGAGAATATTTATGAATGGCTTCGCCCATACGGACCAATGTTCCAGAGCCGCCATGTGTGAAGAGTTCGCGCAGCAGGCCCTCTGGCGATGTAATAGATACCGATGTTGAGAGCGGTGCATTCTCAAGTAATTGTGCAATTTCCTGCAATTTTAACCGCATACCCGAATGGACCCAATCGGCCGCCATGAGCGCTGAAAAGTCTGTGGCTAGATTGATGGAATGCAGTGCCTTGCCATCTTCGCCCAACAGTCCGCCAACGCCTGACAAAAAGATAATCTTCATAGGCTCAAGCGCGGCGACCAATGCACGGGTTGCGGAGTCACCATTAATGTTGAGCATTTGCCCGCCAGGCCCAATGCCCATACAGCTGATAATTGGAATAGCACCAGCAGCGACGCTGTTTTGCAGCATGCCCTGACGAACAAGAGTTGGTTCACCCACAAAACCATAAGTTTCGCGGTCGATATAATCCGCTTCCAATACGCCAGTAGGCAAGGAATGGGCTGCGACCCCTTGCTCTCTTATGGCTTCGACCAGTTTGATATTGGCACCGAAAAAGACATCGCGTGCGGCGTCTAGGGCTGCAGCATGTGTTACGCGCAGTCCGTCAATTTTGGGGGTGTCTATGCCGCGTTTGGTTATTTCTTGGTCTAGCTGCGGGCCGCCGCCATGCAGAACCACTGGTGTTAATCCGACACGGTGAAGAAATGCGAGAGCAGATGCTGTCTCTTCCAATTGCTCTGCGATAATGGCTCCGCCAATTTTGATGACAGCAAAGCGAGTTTTGCCAACTTCGGAGAACCGATTGAGATAAGAACGGATCTCTTTTTTGTCGGAAATTTGCGAAAGCAATTGGACAATGGTTTGATGGGTCTGTGACATATGGTCTCTGCTGCCAATCATTTTGCGGCATGAATAATCTGCGTCTAATATTAGCCCGGTAAGAATGATAATATCCCGCCAGACTAGCCGTTACTGCATGATCTCTGGACGAAGGCCATCATAACCGCGTGATGAGCCATAGAAATTCCTGTGATGTGTTGCAAGCGGTGAACAAGGGCTGTTTGCACTGAGAAACATGAAATATAATGATTTTGCCACAGCTAATTATGTTATCGATTTGGCCAATCCGTCTGCAGCTTCTACATTCACCCCATGCACTATGAAAATCAATATCTCGATCTCATGCGAACAATCTGGTCAAGCGGTGCCGCGCGCGGTGACCGGACAGGGACCGGAACCAAGGCCGTATTTGGCGCTCAAATGTGTTTTTCACTAGATAATGGCGCAATACCTTTGTTGACGACCAAAAGGGTCTATTGGAAAACTGCAGCGCGTGAGATGCTCTGGTTTCTGACAGGCGACACCAATATTCGCGCTCTGGTTGAGCAGAAAGTGCATATTTGGACCGATTGGCCCTTAGCGAAATTCAACGATGAGACAGGCGAAAATCTGGATCGTGATACATTTGAAAAGCGAATTATTGAAGACGATGATTTCGCAGAAAAATGGGGTGATTTGGGACCAGTTTATGGCAAGCAATGGGTTGACTGGCCAGTCTATGATCCAGTCCCGGATGAAGGGGAGGGGCTTTATCGCAAAAGAGCGAAGGGCATTAACCAGATAGAAGAACTGGTCGATAGTTTGCGCAATAATCCCAACTCACGCCGCCACATCTTTGAAGGATGGAATGTTGCGGACATTGATCACATGGCGCTGCCACCATGCCATAAAACCTATCAGTTCTTTGTTGTAGATGGCAAATTGACCTGCTTGCTTTACCAACGCTCTTGCGATCTGGCACTGGGTGTGCCGTTCAACATATTTTCCGCGGCTTTGATAACTTATATGTTGGCCCAGCAGTGCGATTTACAACCGCATGAATTGATTTGGACCGGCGGTGATGTGCATCTTTACACCAATCACGCTGAATTGGTGGAAGAGCAATTATCGCGCAAACCAAGTGGCTATCCTCGCCTGGAAATTACGCGAAAACCGGCATCTATATTTGATTATACCATAGAGGACTTTTCGGTTAGTGAATATGCTCCTCAAAGCCATATTTCTGCGCCTGTGGCTGTATAAGTTCGCAAAAGGTTTTTGGGTCAGAACTATTGCCCTAACCGCATTTTTGTAATATTGGGCAAGCAGGGCGAAAGAAAATATAGGTTAGGCCTAGATAGTCAAACATTCCGCGGATGCATTATTACGCGGATATATGCAGGAGAGCATATGGCGGATGATAACAAGTCTGCAAGCCATGAGGTGCGCAGCAATTTGCCGCCTTTGGAATTGCACGTACCGCAACCGAAATTTAGGCCGGGTGACCCCGTAGACTATTCGCATATTCATGTGCCGGAAGCTGGCAAACAAGCGCGGCCCGATATTGCTGCTGATGCCAAAGAGACCAATGAACTGGTCTATGATCTGGTGCGCGTGCTGGATGATGATGGTAAGGCGGTTGGCCCATGGAACCCCAAATTATCAACCGACATATTGATCAATATGTTAGAGAAGATGGTGCTGGTCCGCGCATTTGACGAGCGACTATTTCGTGCTCAACGCCAAGGCAAAACTAGCTTTTACATGAAATGCCGCGGTGAAGAGGCGACATCTGTTGCTGCTGCCTTTGCCCTTGCCTCTGATGACATGGTGTTCCCCAGCTATCGCCAGCAGGGCGTACTTATCACTCGTGGCTATCCGCTTATTGAGATGGTCAATCAGATATTTTCCAACAAGGGTGATAAGTTGAAAGGCCGCCAATTGCCGATCATGTATTGTTCGCGCGAGCACAGTTTTTTCACCATTTCAGGCAATTTGGCGACCCAATATCCACAAGCAGTGGGCTGGGCCATGGCCAGTGCGATTAAAGGTGATACGCGTATCGCAGCAACATGGTGCGGTGAAGGCTCAACAGCGGAAGGCGATTTCCACAGTGCGTGCACATTTGCAGCTGTTTATAACGCCCCAGTCATATTGAATGTCGTCAATAACCAATGGGCGATTTCGAGTTTCTCTGGCTTTGCCGGTGCGGAACGGACAACCTTTGCAGCGCGTGCCGTTGGTTACGGTATTGCCGGGCTTCGGGTGGATGGCAATGACCCGCTCGCTGTTTATGCGGCAACATCATGGGCCGCAGAACGTGCGCGTACAAATAAAGGCCCGACGCTTATCGAGCATTTCACTTATCGGACAGAAGGACATAGCACTTCTGATGATCCTTCTGCCTATCGCAGTGCCGATGAAAGTAAAGACTGGCCCTTGGGAGATCCGGTTAACCGATTGAAACAACATTTAATATTACTGGGTGTTTGGGACGATGAGCGCCATGCTGCGCTCGATAAACAAATGGCAGAAACGGTCAAAGACGTTGCCAAAGCGGCAGAGAAAAATGGCGTATTGGGGCATGGTTTGCATCAGCCTTTTGCGACCATGTTTGAAGATGTTTTTGAAGAGCTTCCTTGGCATTTGCGTGAACAGAGCGAGCAAGCTGACCGTGAAAGGGCGATCAAATGGCCGAACAGATGATTTCGGATGAAGCCGCCGCCCCAAATGGCGACAAGCCTGACACGCCACGTATGAATATGATTGAGGCGATCAATAGCGCGCTTGATGTCATGCTTTCGCGTGATCCGAATGTTATATTGATGGGTGAAGATATTGGTTATTTTGGCGGCGTCTTCCGCTGTACGGCCGGTCTTCAGGAGAAGCACGGTCTAACGCGTGTATTTGACACACCGATCAGCGAATGCGGTATTATCGGTGCTGCGGTTGGGATGGGGGCTTATGGTCTTCGCCCTGTGCCGGAAATACAATTTGCCGATTATATTTATCCCGGCATTGATCAGCTTATTTCTGAAGCCGCGCGGCTTCGCTATCGTTCGGTTGGAGAATTTATTTCACCGATGACCGTGCGCTCGCCATTTGGCGGCGGTATTTTTGGTGGGCAGACTCACAGCCAATCACCGGAAAGCCTGTTCACACATGTTGCAGGCCTGAAAACGGTTATTCCATCTACCCCTTATGATGCAAAAGGATTGCTGATCGCGTCGATTGAAGACAATGATCCTGTGATTTTCTTTGAACCTAAACGCATATATAATGGTCCTTTTGACGGTTTTTATGACAAGCCGGTTCAGCCTTGGTCAAAGCATGATGGTTCGGAAGTTCCCGAAGGTTATTATCGCGTTGAATTAGGTAAGGCCGATATTGTGCGCGCTGGTACAGAGTTTACCGTGCTGGCTTATGGCACGATGGTCCATGTGGCTAAAGCAGTGGTTGAGGCGCACGGCGTTGATGCAGAAGTTATCGATCTAAGAACATTGGTGCCGTTAGACATTGAGACGATCGAGGCGTCAGTGAAAAAGACTGGACGCTGTTTGATTGTGCATGAAGCGACGCGCACCAGCGGCTTTGGTGCAGAGCTTGCTGCTCTGGTGCAAGAACGCTGTTTCTTTCATCTCGAAGCACCTGTTGAACGCGTTACTGGTTTCGATACACCTTATCCGCACTCACTGGAATGGGCATATTTCCCCGGACCTGTGCGCATCGGTGACGCCATCGCCAAATTGTTAAAGGACTGATACATATGGCAAAATATAGCTATACACTGCCCGATATTGGCGAAGGTGTTGTTGAGGCCGAGATTGTTGCATGGCATGTCAAAGTTGGTGATGTGGTCAATGAAGATGACCCGATAGCCGATATGATGACAGATAAAGCAACGGTTGAGATGGAAAGCCCTGTCACTGGAGTTGTAACCAAATTGGCTGGTGAAGCAGGTGATATTGTCAATATTGGTTCTATGCTCGTCGAATTTGAAGTCGATGGCGATGTCGCGTCAGATGATCAATCGAGTGAGACTGACAGCGATCCTATATCTGTCACGCCAGCTGAAGACATTGAACTGGCGCCTATAAAGACGGAAACTACAAAAGCAGAAAAACCAGCTATAGAGGCGGCTGCGCCACCAAAAGCCGCACCTGTTGCGCCAAAACGAATGGGTGCTCAATCATCTAGTAAAGTGTTGGCTTCTCCGGTTGTTCGGCAAAGAGCGCGTGAGCTTGGCGTAAATCTGGAACGGGTTAAGCCTCAGGCTGATGGCCGTATCCGTCACTCTGATCTGGATGCATATTTAAGCTATGGTGGCGGTGCTGCTCATGGCGGGCGCGCGGCAGATGAAGACATTAAAGTCATCGGAATGCGCAAACGCATTGCCCAGAATATGGCTGAGTCCAAGCGTAATATTCCGCACTTCACCTATGTCGAAGAGATCAACGTATCCAAACTTGAAGATATGCGCAAAGAGATGAATGCCAATCGCGGAGAGCGGCCAAAACTGACGGTTTTGCCGCTTCTTATCACGGCGATCTGTCGCACATTACGTGACTATCCGATGTTGAATGCCCGCTATGATGATGAAGCCGGTATTGTTACGCGTTCCGGCGCAGTGCATCTTGGCATTGCGACACAGACCGATGCAGGTTTGATGGTTCCCGTCCTTCGCGGTGCAGAAAGCATGAATGTCTGGGATATGGCGAGTGAAATTGCGCGTTTATCCGAAGCAGCTCGCAATGGGAAAGCCCGGAGTGATGAACTTTCCGGATCAACATTGACGTTAACATCTTTAGGCCCACTGGGCGGTGTGACGACAACACCTGTTATAAATCGCCCGGAAGTGGCCATTATTGGACCCAACAAAATAGTCGAGCGACCTATTGTTGAAAATGGTGCGGTTGTGATCGCCAAGATGATGAACATCTCGATATCCTGCGATCACCGCGTTGTGGATGGCTATGATGCCGCCAGCTTTGTTCAAGATCTCAAACGCAAAATTGAGACGCCTGTTTTCATTTTTGCAGATTGATATTCTGCCGCGCAATTATCAGATTTGATAATGTTTATTGGCCAACCAATTGACCAATGCTTTGTTGGTCAAACTTCAGGCGGAAGGTTATGAATGGGCCGCTGCGTGTGTAGCGTGCCTGTTCAAAATCACGATCTTCAAAGCCTACAAAGTTATAGCCGATGATAACATTGCTGTTCTTAAAAGGTGCCAGTCCAACAGTCGGGCCGCCCGCATAAGCAATGCTGTCAGCATTATTACCAATTCTTACTGTGCCAGCGCCGCCAACCGAAACCGTGCCATTAAGATCGAAACGGATATCAGCGCCAACAACATTGGTCCAGCCTTCGATATCGTCCGGGCCAAAGCGGTCAAAGACATAACGTGTACCCCAGAAGAGGCTGTACTCACCACGTTCCCAGAAACGCAGGCCGTCATCGACACGGCGATCGTCATTTTCGTGGATTGGTGTGTAGTTTACACTCAGGCTGTTAATGACCCGGCGTGAAGTAACATCACCGCTTACCGTCAACAATGCGCCGCCAATGGGGCCAGCTTCGCCAGCGATAGCGTTACGAACACTGTCTTCACGATATTCAAGACGGTTCAGGAATGACCAGCGGCTATCATCAGGACGGTGTGCCCAGCTAAGCTCGCCTTCAATGTTCGTGGTTTCAACACCGCCATTGGTTTCAGCTGTGAAGTAGCTGAACAATCCAGCAAGCGAGCTGCCATTACCAATTTGTTTAAGCGCAGCTGTGTTAATTCCATAACGATCACCCAGCTCACCAAAGCGATATTCTGCACGGCTAGCCCAGCTCCAGTCATCCTTGCGATAGGTTGCCCCTGCGGTCAGCGCGATAAAGTCTTCGCTGATCGCGCCGGTGGTAGCGAGGAAGCCGCCCGATGCAACAGGTTGCAAAGGATTGAGTACGTCTTGGGTCTGGATAGCACCATTTAATGTCTGATTGGCATCCAAAGAGAAATCGACTGTCCAATTGTCATCCAGTTTCAAAGATTGAGCGAAACCAAGTGACGCGAAGGTGCGTGGTCCAAATTCTTCGATCGACTGCTGATTGGCAGTGGTCAGGATACGAGCACCAGCCCATGGCGACAATTCGAAACCAACACGCGCTGTTTGTGCATCAAAGGTCTCACCGTCAGCAATCTCATATCCGCCAATCACTTTGACGTCAGGCGTGATAGCATAGCGAGCACCGATACGATGGCGGGCAGGGAAGTCCGCGCTGTCATTATTGCCGCCAAGTGCAAACTCGGTTGAGGCATCAATTTCCAGCTTATTGTCAAAGAAGCGTTTTGCACCACCAATATTGACCAGTGTTGAACGGTTGATGCTGCCATCAGCCAAGCGATCTTCTGCATGGGTCAGACCGGTGCGCAGAGATTGTGTATCACCGCGATATTCAACGCTGGCGCTACCTGCACGGCGACGGGCACCAGAGAAGAGGAAGTCTTCCTGATAGGCAGCCAGAGCAACGTTAACCTGCTTATTCAGACGATAGCGTGTATCGATACCGAATTTGCGCGTGCCGGCTTCAACACCATTTTGCTGACCCAGGCCGAAATTTACAGCCTGACGACGGACATAGGCGAGTACATCCACTTTGGCGCCATGATGCTCAGCTTCAACCAACCATGCAGTTGCTGTGCCAGGGTCTGCAATGCCGCTATTGGCATTGCTGTCGCCATCAGAGATTGCGAATTCAGCACGCAGTTCAGTCTGTACATCTGGCTGATAGCGAATATCGACACCGCCAAGATTGGTGGTTTGATCAGCACCTTCATCATGAATGGCACTAGCAGCTATCTGCAATTTCTGGTCTGCACTGCGCCAGCTGACACGGCCACCAGCATTTAATGTACGCTCACCAATGCCATCAACTTCATAGGTGATGATGATGAACTGTGGATCAAGGTTGATCCGGCTCAAAATAGGCTCACGGAAGCGCAAGGTGCCAGTGACATAATCAATGTCATAATCAATATGGCGTGTCAGTTGACGCTCTTCGACTATGCGTTGTGATTGGAAACGGTCACGGATCTGGATAGAAACGCGTTCGCTGTTGATGATGACATCGCGTGACGACAGAGCATAAGGGCCAGTCAGACCATTGCCTTGCAGTTCTTCGCGGCGGAAGCGGAAAGGCGTATCGGCTGCGAATGCGGTCGCTGAAACCTGATCAGAGCGATATTCACTTTTCACACCGTTGAACGAACGCTGATAGCGGGACAGCTGAGATTCGTTCAAGCCAGTCTCATAGTCACCGAACAGAGCATAGAATTGCGGGCGTTCAAGGCGCAGGTACAAGCGGCGGATGCTTGCAGCGTCAAAGCGTTGCTCTGAACGGTCCGCATAGATTGTATAATAGCTACGTGGATCAATAACACCGCCAAATTCGGTTTCATCACGCTCTTTGTCACTGTCATAAGCCAATGTTAGCAACCATTTACCCTGCACACGGCCTTTTGCATAGAGTGCAACACGGCCATCAAGGTTGATGCTGTCTTCGTCGTCAGACAGAGCCTCTAGACGGCTGTCCAGAGTGTTGAAGCCAACGGTACCAGCTGCAAAGCCTACAACTGTCCAAGGACGATTGCCCGGATCGAGCCATGTTTCAACGCGTTGTGCGCGCTGTGTTTCGCCATCTTGGAAGTTAAAGGTCACGCTGACCGTGCCTGACGCAGTGGTTGGCGCCAGTGTTACATAAGCGATGCCATCATCACCTTCGACGCGCCATACCGGCCGTGCACGCTCAAGACCTGACAATTGGTTGGCCTGTTGCGCATCAACCTCAATAGCGGGCTGATAGGGAGCAGGAACCTGGAAATCACCAACAGAGTCATGACGGATAGGCTTACCATCGCGGTCGGTCAGGCGCACAGCGATAACTGGACGCGTAACACCATCGGCAATCAGTATCGAACGCTCTTTCAAGAATTCTGCGTTCAGTGGACCTGATGCATAATGCACAGTGCGGGTCAGTTCTTCGACAACATTGCCGCCACGGTTCAGAATTTTTGCAGTCAGGACATTTGAACCTTGGTCGAGTTCAATTGCACGCCATATGCTGATGCGCCAGCGACCATCAGGGCTTTTACGAGCGCCTTCAAAAGTCAGATTGTTGACGGCTTTGCCATTGGCGAACAACTCAACGGTCTGTCCAGCCATGTGCTTGATAACAACGCGGAGTGATTTGGCACGTGGATTGTGGTTTTCCTGTGGGAAGACCCAGCCAATACCAGCGGTTTCGCCTACAAACCAGTCACGATCGCTGCCAGCAGCTTCTTGGTCGGTAAGAATGTCAGGGCGCTTAGTTGCAGCTTCAACAGCTGCAGGAGCGTCACGTGGGGCAACTTTGCGGGCACGGAAGTCTGCGCGCTTCAATGCACCGCCACGGCCTTCTACAAAGCGTGAAATATCACTGCCTGCACTGCGTGTGTTGCGTGCACAATCCATCGGCGCAAGGTCCAGAGGGAAGGTTGATGGGTCAACCTGAACCACATGCAGTCCTGGTAATACGCCTTCAAAGTGGTAGCGGCCATCTTGATCGGTAATCGCGAAGCGACCGTCTTGTAGCATAACACGTACACCAGCGATGCCGTTTGCTTGGCGAGGGTCAACGGTGCAGGCACCATCGGTAACCCGGCCGATAATCGTAAAGCGATCGGAAATGGCATCACGTGCAATGCGGGTAAAGGCTTCTGCTACGCCGCTGACAGCGCCGCGTGTATCACTTGCAGTTGCAGTGTTGGCAATGTCACCAGGCAATGCATCAGGACGAACCTCGGTCAAATAGGTCAGCAATCCACTGCCGCCAGCAGGAAGTGCAGGGACTTCAAGCGAAAAGCTGCCACCGTCAGGCGCTATATCGGCGGTAACCAGATCGCCATTATAGCGGATGGTGTCTGCTCTTAAGCGTAGGGCAAATGGCAGATCATCTGTGATGGTTATACGGCCCGTATCACGGCGCGAATCTGAGTTGCGTACAATAATGCGATACTGCAAAGCGTCACCGGGTTCAGCAACGGCAGCCGACACTGTCTTGGTCAAAGCAAGCGGCGCACCCGGTTGATCGACAGGAATATCGATGCGTACAGGGGCAGGGTCATCAAGGGTTATGATGCCACCAAAAGAACCATCGGCAATGATGAAGGCTTCTCCATCTGGACGGCGCAATAGCGCGATTTCTTCAGGTGTAGCGTTCGAAATCCATGTGAATGGAGCAGGGGGCTCTACAATGATGCGATAATCGCCGGGGCGCGCAAATGGGAAGCGGTAAAAACCTGGCTCAAATACATATACCGCGCCGCTGGCATCAGTGACTGTTGATCCTGTAAATATGGTTGATGGGAAGGCGGAAACGCCGTCATCACCGAAAACTTCTGCTGGTTGACCAGTTGCATTGTCGATCAGAGTTACGCGTGCACCAGAAACTGGCGTGCCGTCCGCACTGTCAAATACCAAACCAAATGGATCGATTAAAATATCAACGCTAACCTCACCCAGTATTTCACCACCATTGTCATCACTAATGTCGATGCTGAGCTCACTACCAGGTACAACCGACAGGATACAATTGCCTTGAACAGGCTGTGGAGGCACAGATGCTGTATTGATGACCCCGACAAAGTCACTTGTGTTAATACCAGTCTCTGTAACAGAGATGGTTTCACGGTCACCTTCATCAGTAGTCAGGACAATGTTAAAACTATCAATCGCATTGGCGTCCAGATTATGGGCCGGTGAGTTGATAAGAATAACAAGTGGTTCATTTGGTGAGATTACAGTCCGGGGGCTTAAAGATGCAGGTGCTGTCTCAAGACCTGAGAACACACCGCCAAGCGTGATCGGAACAACGCCATTATTGCTTTGGCATTGGGTCTCGGGCAAATTGATCTGGGTGCCGCCACTTGGAGGATCATCAAACTGAAAAGTTGTAATAATAATCGGAGCGTCCGGTGGGGGCGGCGCAACGACCAAATCCACTCTGTTCGAAGGCAGCTGTTCGCGACCTGCGGAACCATCCCATTCAACAAATGCGGTATTACTAATAGTTTGAGCATGCGCATTTGCAGAAAGCAAAGCTGCCGCCAAACCTAAAGTCGCACAAGCGAGGGGTTTAAAAAGAGTGGTTAATATGTTCATGGGGGTAAAGGGTGGGGATCGTCAGTCAGGAGGTTCCTTCCCGACGATCCCCGCCATCCTTAGTCTACTGTAACTCGGAAAACGAGCGTACGTGCATCACCCGCAGCGACTGTTGGGATGGTGCCCGTAACAGTGTTGCTTGCGAAGCTGCCACCTGCAGCGCCATCGGCGTTACAAGTAAAGCTTGTTGCTATGTCACCGGTAATCGTGCCGTTAAGCAGATTGCCGAAAGTTGCGTCATAAGTGATGTTGGCCAAGAGCGGATCCGATATTGTAATGCTTGAAGCATCGGCAACGCCGGACGCGTTTCCGATTGCAATACAATATTCTACGACCGCACCTGGAATAGCTTTAGGGTTAGTCGTACCATTTACTGGATCAGAGATAACCGTAGAGATTTTGCGTACGGTAATATCAGCGGCTTGGACGGTATAATCGTCGGTAGCACTAAATGCGCCATCGCGTGTTGCATCGGTATCACCCGCACCATCAGCGAATACGGTTTCAACGCCGTCTGTGTCTGCGCCGGTATCTTCGGTAATAGCTGCACCGACTGCGCCGCCAGCTGAACCACCTTCGCGCGCAGTTGCTGTTAATGTTACAGCTGCAACATCACCATTAACTTGTGCAGCTGGTATAGCGCCAATCACAAATACGGTGACATTCGCATCAACGCCTAATTCATCGATAAAGGTCGCCGTATCGTCCGCAGGGTTAAAGACACCATCGCCATTGTCGACGAATATTTGTAGTGAACCAACATCAAAGTTGTCCGTTCCGCCATTAGGTGCTGCACCACCGCCTTGGTTTGCAACTGCAAGCTCAAAGTCGAGGACTTCGTTAGAAGTGTTGGTAACAACAAATGTTGTTACTGGTGGCGGCGTACTTGTGCCATCTTGCCCTGGTGATACAGTAGTTGTAGCGCTGTCAGAGGCTGCAACAGTAAGGTTGATTACACGGTCAACCTGGAAGGTATCAGAGGCTGTTTCTTCTGTTTGATCAACGCCGCCAACTTGATAATTAACCGTTACGGTGTTGTCGATATCTGTGCCCGCCAACGTTGTGTTGGGGACTGTAGTTGCTTGTGCAAACGCTGGATTGGCTGCGCCAATCGATAATGCGAATGCCGAAGCAGCTACAAGAAACTGCTTTCTACTATTCATTTCTGGTCTCCATTCTTCTTCAATTAATCCAAAGTATTCCGCTTGGATGTTGTGCGGTGTGACTATTTAACTACGCCACGAAACGTTAATTTCCCTTCATCACCATTTGTAATATCTTCTAAAATGATCCAGCGGATGTGCGTTACATCTGCTGGTGAAGCGGGACGAAAACGCCCATCGTCGAGGGCGATTCGCAAATTTTCCAATCGCGCCCAGTTTTTTCCGCCATCAACGGAAACTTGTTCGCTGCCATCCAGGGTTTCCTGGAATCTTACGGCAGCGGGGATAGGATTTGTAATAACAACATCGGTTGCCGGTGTTGGACTGGTGTTTTTGTAGCTGACTACAAAAACAAGGCGGTCACCCGGGATCAAAGATGTTGGTCTTTCGAGAACAACAGCAGGTTTTCCTGCCGTATTGGTGATGCGTTCAACAAAGATTTCGCTTTCAAGCGCAATATTGCCATTGGCAAACGCCGGCGATGCAATTGTAGCGCAAGCAGCGGCTAAGAGAGTAATGAATTTACGTATCATGGCGTCACCTGATCGTCGATTTCAACTTGGAAGGTAACTGTACGGGTTTGTCCGCCTGGAACATTACCAAGATTGACTGAAATTGCAGTGCCATCATATGCGCCAGCGTCATCACCCGTATCGGCATCAGTTAATGCCGCACCTTCCAATGTAATGGTTTCTGTTTGATAGATTGTGTTTGCTGGAATAGGGTCAGAGATAATTACATTATCAAGTGATCCAGTGCCCGTAATGGTAGCGATTAACGAATATGTTATAATCGATCCCGGAACTGCAGAATTGCCACCAAATGGGTCAAGAATAGTCGCTTCTTTAACCAAAGCTATGGACGCGGCTTGGATTATAAAAAAGCCGCTATCATCATCATCTGCGCCCGTTGTACCGACAACAGCATCACCGCCGCCATCGCCTTGACCATCAAAAACTGTACCAGGCGTACCCGTTCCTGTTACGGCTTCTGCTGTCAGCGATACTTCGGCACGTTCGCCGTCGTTAGCGTCTGATGGAATGTTATTTATAATGAAAACTGTGATATTTGCATCTGGCTCTAAGACCGGATCATTGACACCAGCTACATATACATCATCGACACCGGGATCGTATACGCCATTGCCATTTGTATCTAGCACGATTTGCACAAGCGCAGTATCGAAATCATCGCCAGGCCGTGCTGTATCGGCGGTCAGGGTAAAGGCTTCCGATCCGTTACCGGTGTTGGTCACCAAATACGTCAATACTTCGTCAGTTTCATCAGGAGACGTAGCGACATCGCCTGGATCGGTAGAATCAACTGTTACATCTAGAAGTTCATCAACAGTAATAGAAACCGTATTGGATGGTACATCGACGCGACCGCCTGGTCCGTCAAAGCTGGCCGTCGCAGTGTTGTCGATCGGTGTACCGGCACGTGTACCAGCAGCTAAGGCTGTGTGACTCGTGGTCATTGCAAGAGCAAAAATCGATATAGCGCTAAGACGCAAATAACCGGTGGAGAATTGTGATTTCAACATAAAGAATAATCCGCTTTCATTTCGATAGTGCGGTTTATGACAGAGAAATCACAAAAAACGGTTAACAGGGAGGGGGGCCTCTGTACGAGACGGGGCGCTATTTAAGTATATGATAAGTAATGATAAATGTAATTTTTGAATCATGTAATTTTGGTTAATTCTGTGGCAATGGCTGTCACTAGATGTAAAAACACATCGGTTATTTGAGAAAGGCACTGAACCTGCCAAAGGCCCGCATCTTGAACGCTTTAGATTTCGCAAAAGCCAAAATAATGAAATATTTGATCGAAATATGGATAGGAGGAGTTGACACTCTGGCGGTGGTCATCTAACTGCGCCGCTCCAGCATTTGACACTGTCAAAATATGCGGGTGTAGCTCAGTTGGTTAGAGCGCCGGCCTGTCACGCCGGAGGTCGCGGGTTCAAGTCCCGTCACTCGCGCCATTTTTCGGATTATGTATTTATGCAAACTCTGAAAATGGCGCAATTTTCTATCTGGTTTGACATAAAATCAGCCGAAATTTCCAAATTTAACTATTAATCTTGAAACTTGGTATCTTATCCTGGGCGATCTCAACGCATTAAATCGAGATTTTTCGTTTATATCATATTTTCCAACGCCCCAATTCCATCCACACAAGAATAGGGCGGACAGGGAAAATCCATATAATACCCGCGATGAGAAAGAATATCGCTTGCACGATAACGGGGAGCGTTAAAATATAGTCTGCTATATTGATGATGATGACTGACCAAATGGTTATAATCAGCAGAATAGCTATCATTCCAGCAGGTTTGCGCATAGTGGGCTTCATATTCTGTCCTGTCTTGCTTTCAACGCAGTGCGTTAGCCATTTTCATCAAAAAATATCACGGATTGTTCGGTAATAATGGCGTGCATTTTGCGATCATGTGGTTCGGTCGGTATCTCTGCAACTTGCTGAACGGACCAAGCTAGGCCGATAACCGCACAATTAGGTTCCCGGGCAAGATAACGATCATAATAGCCACCACCTTGGCCAAGACGAGAGCCCTTCGCGTCAAATCCCAGCAAAGGTACGATCAAGATATCTGGTGTGATAATGGGCTGCTCAGTTGCTGGTTCCATGATGCCGTACGGACCAGCACTTACATCGTCACCAAATCGCCATTGGCGAAAGACCAGATCATCGCCATTAACAGTCGGCAATGCTGTCGCAATATCCTCTTCTTTGAGCAGCTTTGCATAGCGCAGGGCAGGGGCCTCATCACCATAGGGCGCATAAAGCCCGATACAATTTGCTTTTGCCAGATGATCTTTAATCATAGATGGAATCGCAGAAAAGCTGCGTTCTAAGGCAAAAAGAGGGAGATTGGCGACAAAGTTCTTTCGCTCTTGTCGCAATATGCGCCGCAGCGCAGGCTTTGACGGAATATTGGACATGGGAAAATTGCCTTCCATCAAAGCGGCGGGAAAAAGTGGCAGAACCGCGTGCGTCGTTTTCCGGAATATCCTCTGACGCCAAAACGTCAGGTGGGTGCCATATGTTCCGGACCAGGGTCCGGGCAGGGACAGCTCCCTTGGAAAGATGTATCGCCTCAGGGATGTTCTCATCAGCTCGTGCGCTGCAGAACTGCCACAATCTATCTATGCACTGCGAGGGCGTTGCTCAAGCCCTGATATGCTTTACCTTTTAACATTATCAGTTTTCTGCACCAATGTTGCTGGTGTGTGCAGATTTTCTTGACAAGAAAGCCTCGGACGTATTTAAAGGTGCCGATAACTCATCAAGACCAGCCGAGGGATAGGCCCTTAGACGCTGGGGCAACCGCCAAAGACTGACCAGTTTTAGGAAAGGTGCCAAATCCTGCGATATATTGCATATCGGAAGATGAGTCGGAGCGGCATTTGGTGTTCGTTTACCGATGGTCTTGTCAGGATTTTTTGCTGGGTTGTGTAAGTACAACGATGACAGGCAATGAAAATGGCAATGGCTCTAGAAACTTTCAGCTCTGAACCGCAGGCAGCACAGCGCAAAGACACAAATGGTGATGTCACCATTGTTCTGCCCGCGGATTTCCAACTGGAGAGCGGTGATAGGCTCAATACCCGTCACGTGAAGTTACGTTTTCATGGAAACCCCAATGGCCCTAAAGTCCTATGTCTTGGCGGTATCTCAGCAACACGAATAGTTGCTGATGGACCGGGATCAGGCGATGCATTGGCTGAAAAGGGCTGGTGGCGTGATTTTGTTGGCTATTCTGCTCCGGTAGATTTGCACAGCTATTGTGTGATCGGCTTTGATTTTTTGCCCGGCAACGACACTGATACCATAACCATTACCACACATGATCAGGCACGCGCATTGGCCTATGCCTTATCTTCAACGGGGGTGGAGCGGCTCGATAGCTTTATTGGGTCCTCTTATGGTGGCATGGTCGCTTTGGCTTTTGCCAGCCTGTTTCCAGAGCGCGTGGGCCGGCTTTGTGTAATTTCCGCAGCTGATAGATCACATCCTGCCGCTATAGCCCAGCGCGGTGTTCAGCGGCGTATATTGGCGCTTGCTGATAGCTGTGAAAAACCTGAAGAGGGTGTGGCATTGGCCCGGCAATTGGCGATGATCAGCTATCGTAGCGCGGAGGAATTTGATAAGCGGTTTTCTGGGGCGGTTGGGCCCAATAGTGGCGATAGTTATGACGTTTGCGATTATCTTATCGCGCGTGGCAAGCAATGCGCTATGTCACTGCATTGCTATATGGCTTTATCGGACTCTATCGACAGACACAGAGTTGACCCTGCCACTATCACCACGCCAGTCTTGCTTATAGCCTCGGACAGCGACCATTTGGTGTTCCCAAAAGATATGCAGACATTGCAATTAGCGCTTGCTGGTCAGAGTGAATATCGTGAAATTTCATCGCTCTATGGCCATGATGCCTTTTTGAAAGAGATACACTCTATCGGCGCAATATTGGCCGATCATCTTGCGGAAAGTTGTTAATGTCTGAGGATAAAGAATTAGTCGAACAATCCAGCTTGGTACAACCGGAAACAGTCTGTGCCACCGCCTCGGTGGGTGAAGATAACAATCACGGCGCCATATCATTGCCAATCTATATGGCAGTCAACTATGCTTGGGACAATCCGCGAGAGAAGCCTTTGCATGATTATTCCCGGCGGACCAATCCAAGCCGGGATGCTTTGGAACGGATGCTCGCGGAACTTGAAGGTGCCGCAAAGGGCGTTGTTGTATCGTCCGGCATGGCAGCGCTTAATCTGGTGCTCAACCTGGTTAAGCCTGGCGATCTGGTCGTTGCGCCGCATGACTGTTATGGCGGTACGCATCGCCTATACACGGCCAGACATAAACAAGGCCATTGTGACATGGTTTTTGTCGATCAGACCGATCCAGCTGCACTGGATGCTGTTTTTGCGCGTTCACCGAAAATGGTGATCATCGAAACGCCTAGCAATCCATTGCTGCGTGTGACAGATATTGCGGATATTGTTAGCAGAGCCCGCAAATGCGGCGCTCTGGTTGTGGCAGACAATACGTTTTTGTCACCAATACTTCAGCAGCCTCTCAATCTTGGCTGTGATATTGTTATTCATTCAACCACCAAATACATTAACGGACACAGTGATGTTGTGGGCGGTGCAGTTTTGGTGCGCGATGCTGAACTGGGTGAAGAGCTGCAATGGTGGGCAAATTGCACAGGTGTCACTGGCGCTGCATTTGATGCGTTTCTGACTATGCGCGGTGCACGCAGCTTGTCAGCGAGATTGTTGCAACAGCAATCCAGCGCAGGTGCTCTTGTCGAGAGACTGGCGTCAGATAACAGGGTTAAGCAGATATTCTATCCTGGCCTGACCAGTCACAAAGGGCATGACATTGCGAAAAGACAGCAAAAGGGCTTTGGAGCATTGTTCAGCGCAGAATTTGCTGATGATGTTGATGTCTATGAACTGCTGGAAAATTTGAAGATTTTCACCATTGCTGAATCATTAGGCGGCTTTGAAAGCTTGGTATGTCTGCCTGCATCAATGACGCATGCTGGCATGGCACCCGAAGCGCGAAAAACAGCCGGATTGGGCGACAATTTGGTCAGATTTGCTATAGGGCTGGAGCATGTGGATGACCTTTTGGAGGACATCTCCCAAGCGCTTGAAAAGGCAGTTTAAGTAAAGACAGGCGTAGACATAGTCTGATTTTTATCAGGACGTGCTTTCTATCCGATCGGCCATATCTTCAATGCGCTCTGCAAGTTTATCCAGCGCTTTAACAGCATTTGCAATCATCGCATCGTTTACAATATTGTCCATAAGATCTGGTTCAGCTGCTGAAACGGCTTCACTTGAATTAGTGGCTGCAGTTTCAACCTGAGTGTCAGCAGACTTACTCTCGGCCAGTTTTCGTTCGCTCTCTTTGACAGCTTTCACTGCTTTCGCGAGGGCCTTTTCGCTTTTCTTGATATCAGCCTCAACCTCCAGCAAGGCATCCGCCAACAACAAACCCCCAAATAGCAATCCTCTAATTTCTGTGACGGATTGCCCGTTTGTCGCTTCACTGATCTTTGCATCGAGAGATTTTGCGAGGGCAAAGGCGTGATCTTCTTCGCCATCTCCGCAAGTGATAGGGTAATTTCTACCGGCAATATGCAGCGTAATATTAGCCATTTTGCTTATCACCAGCATTTGTCATCATATCTATACGGGCAATAGCATCTTCGGCGGCCTTGCGCAGGCGATCATAATCCGCGAACAAAGGGTGCTCCTGTTTCGGCACGGATGCGCCTGCCAGACTATTTTCCAATCGGCTGATGGCACGTTCCATTCTGCCGATAACCAGTATCAGATCATCTTGTCCCATATTCATTCTCATAATCAAATTATGAGCCGAGTCCAATGTTCTGCAAAAAATGCCCAATATTGGCCAAGAATAAGGGGTGATAACTTGACGCTGGACGCTGAGCCTTTCAAAGGAGCGTGGTATATTTCGAATCAAAATCATTGCGGTCTTTACCGAGAGAAAATAAACTATGAGTTCCAATCAGATAGTAGATAAGCCAACTTCAGAAGAGCTGACGCAAGCTGCAAATGCCATACGGGCATTGTCTATGGATGCTGTAGAGAAAGCCAATTCTGGCCATCCGGGCATGCCCATGGGTATGGCGGATGTCGCAACGGTGCTGTTTCAGGAATATCTGAAATATGACCCGCAGAACCCAGATTGGGCCGATCGGGACCGATTTGTTCTGTCCGCTGGCCATGGTTCGATGCTGATCTATGCATTGCTGCACCTTACCGGATATGCCAGCCCTACAATTGAGGATATTCGTAATTTCCGTCAATTGGGCAGTCCTTGTGCCGGGCACCCAGAGAATTTTGAACTGGCTGGTGTTGAATCAACCACAGGGCCATTAGGGCAGGGGCTTGCTATGGCTGTCGGCATGGCCATTGCCGAACGGCACCTTAATGCGCATTTTGGTGATGATATTGTAGATCACCATTGCTGGGTCATTGCCGGTGACGGTTGCTTGATGGAAGGTATCAATCACGAAGCTATCGGCATTGCAGGTCATCTTGGCCTTGGCCGTTTGAACGTCCTTTGGGATGACAACAAAATCACCATTGACGGCGCTACGGACCTCTCAACCAGTGAAGACATTCTCGCGCGCTATGCTGCTACAGGCTGGCATGTGGTAAGCTGTGACGGACATGATTTTCACGATATCCGTAAAGCTATGGCAGAGGCAAAGGCTGATCCGCGCCCATCGCTGATCGCCTGTGCTACCATTATCGGCAAAGGTTCACCTAATAAGCAGGGCACATCCGCAACCCATGGCGCTCCTTTGGGTGAGAAGGAAATATCTGCTGCACGGGCTGCACTGGATTGGCAACATGCTCCATTTGTGGTGCCTGATGATATTGCTGAGCAATGGAAAACAGCCGGTGCGCGCGGCAATGGCGACTATATGGCGTGGCAGGAACGGCTCGATGGTCATTCGGAAAAAGATGAATTCTTGCGCCGCATGGCGGGTGAATTGCCAGAGCGCTATGGTCTGCGCCGCCACATTGATGGTTTGATTAGCCAGCCGCAAAAAGTGGCAACCCGCAAAGCATCAGAGCTGGCCCTGACAGCCATCAACACCCATTTGCCAGAGACAATTGGCGGTTCAGCCGATTTGACAGGTTCCAACAACACCAAGACCGGAGCATTGGACAATCTGACCAGTGACAATCTGGGTGGCCGTTATGTAAATTACGGCATCCGTGAGTTTGGCATGGCAGCGGCTATGAACGGTATGGCGCTGCATGGCGGTGTTATACCTTATGGCGGTACATTCCTGGTCTTTACCGATTATTGCCGTGCCGCAATCCGCTTATCGGCTATCCAGCATCAACGCGTTGTCTATGTTATGACGCATGACAGTATTGGCCTTGGTGAAGATGGGCCAACCCACCAGCCTGTAGAGCATATAATGAGCTTGCGCATGATGCCCGGCGTCGATGTTCTGCGTCCTGCTGATGCAGTAGAGACGGCGGAATGCTGGGACATGGCACTGCGCAAAAATGACGGGCCTAGCATATTGGCGCTAACCCGTCAGGGTTTGCCGCAATTCCGTTTGGAGCCGAGCGAAGAAAATCGCTGTGAAAAAGGGGCATATCGCGTCAAAGTTGCTGGCCATGCACGGCAATTAGTTATTGTTGCAACCGGCTCTGAAGTAGCTCTTGCGCTTGAAACTGCCGAGTTGCTGGAACAAAATGCTATCGGCTGTGACGTAGTGTCTATGCCAAGCTGGCGGCATTTTGATGAACAAAGCGCCGAATATCGCGATGAAATCCTGCCCAAAGATGTGCGCAAAGTTTCTATCGAAGCTGGCGTAACATTGGGATGGGAACGCTATATTGGCAGTGACGGGCTTAGTTTCGGCATTGATAGCTTTGGCGCCTCTGCTCCGGCATCTGACTTGTTTGAGCATTTCGGTTTGACCGCCGAAGCTATTGCCAACAAAATTCGCGAAGACATTTAATTCTTGGAACGGGAAAGCCCGTTCGAATTTAGGAGAATCACATGACAACCAAAGTAGCAATTAACGGTTTTGGACGCATCGGACGATTGGTCGCTCGCGCGATTTTGGAACGTCCCGATTGCGGGCTTGATCTGGTCGCCATTAACGATCTTGCCGATGCGAAGGCCAATGCTTTGCTATTTGCATATGATTCCATTCATGGGCGTTTTAATGGTGATGTCACTGCTGAAGGTGATGCAATCATTGTTGATGGCAAGCGCATTGCCGTCACGTCTGAGCGCGAGCCTGGCAATTTGCCACATGGTGAAATGGGCGTGGATATCGTCTTGGAATGCACAGGCTTTTTTCAATCAAAAGACGCCTCTCAGCCGCATATTGACGCTGGTGCGAAACGCGTTCTTATTTCCGCGCCTGCAAAAGGCGATCTGAAAACGGTCGTTTATGGCGTGAACCATGACATTTTGACGGCGGATGATGCCATTGTATCCAATGCCAGCTGTACAACAAACTGCTTGGCGCCGGTTGCTAAGGTGCTGAATGATGCTGTTGGCATTGAGCGCGGCTTTATGACCACCATTCACAGCTATACCAATGACCAACGTATGCTGGACCAAATGCACAGTGATATGCGCCGTGCCCGCGCCGGTGCTGCCAATATTATTCCCACTACGACGGGCGCAGCGCGCGCTGTTGGTCTGGTTCTGCCAGAACTCAATGGCAAGCTTGATGGCTCGTCTGTGCGTGTGCCGACACCCAATGTGAGTCTGGTTGACCTTGTGTTTACGCCGCTGCGTGAAACAAGCGCTGAAGAAATCAACAACGCGCTGAAAGCTGCTGCAGAAGGCCCGATGAAGGGCGTGATGGTCTTTGAAGACAAGCCATTGGTATCAAGTGATTTTAATCATCAAGCGGCAAGTTCTTCAGTCGATAGCTTGGAAACCAGCGTAATGGACGGCAAGTTGGTGCGTGTTGTTAGCTGGTATGACAATGAATGGGGCTTCTCTAACCGCATGATTGATACAGCAAAGGTAATGGCTGGTCTGATCTAAGGTTAGCTTTGCCTAACACGGCAACGATAATTTTGGCGAAATTGTAAAGACAGGAACATCATGGGACGCGGGTTCAAAACACTGGACGATATGGGCAATGTTGCGGGTAAGACCGTCTTTGTCCGCGTTGATCTCAATGTACCTATGGCGGAAGGTAAAGTAACAGATGATACGCGATTGCGTTCAACTGTTCCGACCATCAGTGAACTGTCTGACAATGGAGCAAAAGTCCTGTTGTTGGCACATTTTGGTCGCCCTAAGGGCAAGGTCGACATGGCATATTCGCTTGAGCCTGTTGTCCCTGCACTACAGGCTGTTTTGGGCCGCAATGTCGGCTTTATGCAGCACCCTGGCACTGATGCGATTGCAGCATTAGCCGATGGCAGTGTAACGGTTGTTGAAAATAGCCGTTTTGCTGCTGGCGAAGAGGCTAATGATCCGGCGATGGCAAAGATGCTTGCCGGTTTTGCCGATGCTTATGTCAATGATGCCTTCTCTGCGGCCCATCGCGCTCATGTCACGACTGAAGGGTTGACGCACTATCTGCCAGCCTATGCCGGCCGCGCAATGGAAGCAGAACTGAATGCGCTGGATAAGGCCTTGGGCTCACCCGAGCATCCCGTCGCGGCTGTTGTTGGCGGCGCAAAAGTGTCTTCCAAACTTGATGTGTTACAGCATCTGGTCACGAAGGTTGATCATCTGATTATCGGTGGCGGGATGGCCAACACATTTCTGGCCGCGAGAGGCGTTGATGTTGGCAAATCACTTTGTGAGCACAATCTTGCTGATACAGCCAATGCAATATTGGAAGCTGCGGATGCAGCCTCTTGTACGGTTCATCTGCCTTATGATGTTGTTGTCGCAGAAGAGTTTGCCGCAAATGCCCCTAGCAAAACCGTGAATGTTCACGAAGTGGGCGCCAATGAGATGATATTGGATATTGGCGAAGCTGCTGTTGAGGCGCTTTCCGATGTACTGAAAACATGCCGCACATTGGTTTGGAATGGTCCATTAGGCGCATTCGAAATCCCGCCTTTTGACCGCGCTACCGTCGCGCTGGCACAAACTGCGGCAGCATTGGCCAAAGAAGGGCAGTTGGTGAGCGTTGCTGGCGGTGGTGACACCGTCGCTGCATTGAATCACGCCAATGCTGCCGATGATTTTACCTTTGTCTCTACTGCTGGCGGTGCTTTTCTCGAATGGATGGAAGGCAAAGACCTTCCAGGGATAACGGCCCTGCAAGAATGATTATTCGGGCAATCCAACCGGGCGACCGAATGGCCATTGCCGATATTCACACTCTAAGCTGGCAACAAAGTTACCGCTACCAAATGCCAGTGGATTTTCTGGATAATGATTTGCCGCAACAAATGCGGGAATATTGGCAAAGCAGACAGATTAACGATGATGACATTGTTCTGGTTGCCGAAAATAATGACAAAATAATTGGTTTTGCTGCTGCCTGGCATGCAGAACCATTATATTTGGATAATCTCCATGTGGTGGAGGCTTTCCGTTCCCATGGTCTAGGGCGTAGGCTAATGGGCGAGATTGCTAAGCAGGGCGCGGAAAATGGTTGTAAAGCAATCGACCTGCATGTCGTCATAGGTAATGAAAGGGCGGAAAAGCTCTATCTTGCTTTGGGCGGAGTTATCACAGCAACCGAAGATAAACCATTATCGGGTATTGCAGTCCCGCACTACCGGATCAGCTGGCCCGACATTAGAACACTTATTGCAAAAACTACAGCCAATTAGAGGTATATAACGATGTACACACCAGAAATGCTGGACAAAATCGAAAATGGATCAGGTTTTATTGCTGCACTCGATCAGAGTGGTGGGTCCACACCTCGTGCGCTTAAAGGCTTTGGTATTGAAAGCGATGCCTATAGCAATGATGATGAAATGTTTGCGCTAATCCATGAGATGCGTAGCCGTATTATCACATCGCCGAGCTTCAATGGCGATAAGGTTCTTGGCGCTATCTTGTTTGAGCGCACTATGGATGGTGAAACAAATGGTAAGGCAGTTCCTGCTTTATTGTGGGAGCGCGGCATCGTACCTTTTCTGAAAGTCGATAAAGGCTTGGAGGATGAAAGCGACGGCGTGCAAATGATGAAGCCAATGCCAGAACTTGATGCTTTGTTGGAGCGTGGCAATTCTCGCGGTGTCTTTGGAACCAAAATGCGCTCGGTCATCAATTCGGCTTCACAAAGTGGGGTGACAGCTATTGTTGAACAGCAATTTGCTGTTGCAAACCAGATTATTGACCATGGTTTGATGCCGATTATCGAACCTGAAGTGAATATCAAAAGCGACACAAGAGCCGAATGTGATAGCCTTTTGCGCGACGCTATCATGGCTGAACTGGATAAGCAGGACGCAGATTGCAAAGTGATGTTGAAACTCTCTATCCCTGAGCAAGCCGGGCTCTACAATGATCTGGTAAAGCATCCCAAAGTTTCGCGTATGGTCGCGCTTTCAGGTGGTTTTTCACGTCAGGAAGCATGCGAGCAACTGGCGCAGAATCCAGGCATGATTGCCAGCTTCTCACGCGCTTTGCTTGAAGATTTACGTCAACAGATGGACGATGAAACATTTGATGGAGCTTTGGCCGAAGCGATTGACCAGATTTACGCAGCATCGAACTGCTAGAGTTAAGTGTCCGACGATAGAAAAAATACGGTTCTAAAGGTTTATCATTACCATCAAGCAGTGGCACCCATGCTTTGGGTATTATTAGGGTTGAGCTTGATTGAACTGCTTGTGATGCATTTTCTTATATCTTTTTGGAGTGAAATCGCTGCAATAATATTATCTGTAATCACATTTATATCCATTGTTTGGCTTGTTCGATTTCTCCTGTCTCTGAAAAAATATCCCGTTCTTCTTACCTATGATTCCGTCGTGATGCGCATTGGTAATCGCCAGAGCTATACGGTGCCTATTGCGGACATCGCTAAATTGCGCACAGAGATTACGGCTGATGCGTTAAAAGGAAAAGATGTCGCCAATTTGGCACTGTTAGCACATCCCAATTTGATGATAGATTTGAAGGCTGGTAGAACAAGGGATGGCGCAGTTGGGAAACACCAAATTATGAAGATTGCTCATCGACTGGACAATATTGAGTTGTTCTTGTCCGACTTTAACCAACAAAAGATGGCGTATAAAGGCAATGAACAATAAATGTGAACTCTACCTGATATCACCGCTTGATGTTGATGGTGACTTTCCGCAAAAATTAGAAGCTGCTTTGTCTGCAAAACATGTCGCGGCATTCCAGTTTCGTGTGAAGGGCAAAGATCAGCATGAGGCTGCGCGTCTTGCCGCGCCTTTGCAGGAAATTTGCGTCAAATATGATGTGGCCTTTGTCGTTAATGACGATGTTGCACTCGCCAAAAGGCTGGGCGCAGATGGCGTGCATTTGGGGCAGGGCGATGGTGATGTGCGCGAAGCACGTCAGGAATTGGGCAAAGACGTCCAAATCGGTGTGACATGCCATGATAGCCGTCACTTTGCATTAGAGGCAGGTGAGGCAGGCGCTGATTATGTGGCCTTTGGTGCTTTTTATCCCAGCAGCACAAAAGATACGCCTTATATTGCCGATCTTGAGTTGTTGCGTTGGTGGTCTGCTATGTTGGAGATTCCCAGCGTAGCCATAGGCGGCATTACTGCAGATAATGCCGGGCCGATAATTGAAGCTGGTGCTGATTTTATAGCTGTTAGTGGCGCTATATGGAATGCAAAAGACGGTCCTGCTAAGGCGGTTGAAGCAATTGCCAATCGCCTATCCAAAGGTGCAGAGGTTTAAGCAGCCTTGGCTTGACTGACTGAACTTATATAACGCGCCTGAAAGCCCTTAACTTCCTTGGTAATCAGCTGCCATTTGCTTGAACTGTCTTTGCGTTCGGGTGTGGTGGAGACCATGCATCCAAAATAGCCTGCGGCCAATGCATAGGGCGGCCTAGCAGCGAGACTATCAGAAGTGCTAATGATGTAATGTTCTGCCAAATCGCTATGACATCCATATATTTTCGACAACATGGTTTTTCCCTCAAACTGTTCTGTCAAATGATTATGGTGACCTGATAGCACCGAAATTTTGTCTCTGATTGCATTAAACGGACATAATTTTACAAAATCTAACATTGTGTTCTGCAACTTTGGTTTGATCTGTATTTACCTGTATAGCGGTTTCCTTGCACTAGGCCTTGCCTTAGCCATCGACCGTGTATAGACGCGCATCAGGCCCGTTTTGACCATCAGGGCAGCATAAAGCGGAAAGCATATATTATGAAAATAAGCGGTGTTGATATTCGCCCCGGCAATATTTTGGAATATGAGAATGGCCTTTGGAAAGTAGCCAAGATCCAGCATACCCAACCTGGCAAAGGCGGGGCATATATGCAGGTTGAAATGAAGAACCTAATGGATGGTCGCAAAACCAATGTTCGCTTCCGCTCGGCCGATACGGTCGAAAAAGTACGGCTTGATACCAAGGATTTTCAATATCTTTATGCTGATGGCGATATGCTGATCTTCATGGATCAGGAAAGCTATGAGCAAATTAACCTACCCATTGACCTTTTGGGAGATGCTGCAGCATTTTTGCAGGACGGTATGCAGGTTATGTTGGAATTGTATGAAGAAAAACCGATTTCCGTACAGTTACCTGAGCAAGTTGAAGCAGAGATCGTAGAAGCCGACGCTGTTGTAAAAGGTCAAACAGCGTCATCAAGCTATAAACCGGCAGTTCTCGACAATGGCGTGCGCATCATGGTGCCGCCGCATATTGGTAGCGGCACGCGTATCCTGGTTGATGTTTATGAACGGACCTATGTTGGTAAGGCGGGCTAAACGAATGACGAAGAAACCTCTTAAAAAAGCGGCTTTTATGGGGTGTGCGCTTGCCCTGACAGCCATTCCCACCACTGTCATTGCTCAGGATACAACCGTTGCCCCACCAGCGGCAACGGTTCCTCCGGCTCCGCAGCAACCAGTTGATCCAGCGGAATTTCAACAAGCGTTACGTTTGCTTTCGATTATGAATGCAGCTTTCTCAAACACCAATGTCAATGAAGTGACAAAGGCCAAATTGTTTGACTGCATGTTTTATAACTCGCTTCGGCAATTAAACTCTGGCGTCCAAACCACCTTTAAAGACAATCCAGAACTGTCATTTGATAACAATGTGCACCTTTTCAGGGTCGCCACTGCGATATGCGGTGTGACAGCCGAAGAGCTTGCAAAGCCTCCCGCAAATGCTCCAGCGAACCCTCCGGCTCCAGCGCAGCCACAAGCTGAAACACCTGGCCGCTAATGCCATTATTATCTGGTCTTATGCGCGTGATGGAACGCGCCGCTCGTAAAGCGGGAACGCGCTTGCGCCGCGACTTTGGCGAAGTGGAGCATTTGCAGGTTTCCAAAAAAGGCCCTGCGGACTTTGTTTCAAAAGCTGATATGCGCGCCGAGCGGACACTATATGATGAATTACTGGCGGTAAGACCTGATTGGGGTTTTGTGCTTGAAGAAGGCGGCACCATTGAAGGTGACCCTGATAAGCCGCGCTGGATTATTGATCCGCTGGATGGAACATCTAACTTTTTACACGGCATTCCCCATTTCGCTATCTCTATCGCTGTGCAACAGCCAAAGCTAGATGGTTCGGGCTGGGGTGAAGTCACTGCGGGCCTTATCTATCAACCGCTGACGGATGAAAGCTATTGGGCTGAAAAAGGGCAGGGTGCTTGGCTTGGCGACCGCAAACTGCAAGTCTCTGCTCGCAATCGGCTTGATGAAGCATTGGTTGCGACGGGTATTCCCTTTATGGGCCATGGAGACTTTGCTGAATGGTCGCGTATTTTCGGAGCGATCGGGCCGGAAGTAGCTGGAATCAGACGCTATGGATCTGCCGCGCTTGATTTGGCTTGGTTGGCTGCTGGCCGCTATGATTGTTTCTGGGAAAGCGGACTAAACAGTTGGGACGTTGCCGCCGGGATATTGCTGGTGCGGGAAGCACGCGGCTTTGTGACGGATTATCGTGGAACGTCCAACGCCATGGAGAAACGGCAGATTTTGGCGGCTAACGATCAACTTCATTCAAAAGTGCACAAGATCGTCGCCGGGGCTTTGAGAAACGCCTAAGCCAATCAGTTACAGCCCGGCATCTTGCAAAGATTGAACCAGCATATCGTCGCGCACAAGAATAGGGTTGTCCGGCATTATGGCGGCCATTCGGGATAACCATTGTTTGAGCGGGGGTACTTGGGCCGCAGTCAATTCCTCTTCCAAACCAGCCATATAGCCGAAAACTATCTGCGGAAAGAGCGAGAGATCAACCAGTCCGGGCGTCTCTTGCTCGCCAAAAAATGGCCCGGCACCCAGATGTACCAGCATTTCACCAACCAAGCCCATTTGAAACTCTTGCTGGCTAATCGACATATCAAAATTCTTAGCAAGCTCTTTAATGAATGGCGCGTTTTTCAATATCATAGGCCATTGATGACGGATATGTTCCGGCAGAGGAGAATGGCCGCTGACCAGTGCCGCCAATCGCCATGCGCGAAAGCGAAAGGCTAGATTGTCGGGGGCAGCAATCGCACCGCGAAAAATTCCGGCCATAAAACGATCGCTTACCCAGCTATCAATTTCCATAATTTTGGAGCGAGCATCGGAAGAGGTCGGCAATAGTGGTTTTTCAGGAAAGACCTCATCAAGCCATAGGCCAATAGGTGTGGAGTCTCTTTTCCAGACACCATCTATCTCCAGCACAGGAACCTGTGTTCCGCCAAAAGCGGCTAGATTCTCCTCCGCATTAAACGGATTGATGCCAACAAAACTGAAATCAAGGCATTTATATTGCAGAAAAGCGCCCACTTTACGAACATATGGGCTGGTGCAATAGCCATATAATGTGATGTCTGGCATATGAGATTATCCCCTAAATGGCGTGCAAAAGCATGAAAATATATACTCCAGACAGGTTGCCGGAGATGATGTCAGATCATGATAGCTGCATAATGCAAAAAATGCACATAAGCATGCGGGAAAAAATATAGGCTATCTCTTGCAGTGGCGGTTTAGCTAGCCTAATAGCACGATCAACAACTTATGCCGCTCGTGGAGCCTATAGTGACCAGTCAAATCGAATATCTTCCTATCTTGCTATTCTTGGGCGTAGCCTTAGGGATTTCGGTCCTTTTCGTGTTTTTGCCTATGGGCGTTTCACGCTTGACCGGCACCCACAATCCCACTGTCGACAAGCTGACCGAATATGAATGTGGTTTCCCCGCTTTTGAAGATTCGCGCAGTCAGTTTGATGTCCGTTTCTACCTCGTCGCTATTTTGTTCATTATTTTTGATCTTGAGGCGGCTTTTCTCTTCCCTTGGGCTGTGTCGCTTGAGCAAATTGGCTGGGCCGGATGGCTGACCATGATGGTTTTTCTGTTCGAATTGATCATCGGCTTTGCTTATGCTTGGAAGGTCGGGGCACTGGAATGGGAATGACACTGACCGTAATCGGCATGTCAGCTTATGTGAGCGCAATATTATGAACAATATCATCCAACCACCTGCCGCCGATATCACGCCGCCAGATGCAGATTTTTATAAAGATCTGTCATCAGAGGTGAATGATAAGGGCTTTTTGGTCACTTCGACGGAAGATCTGTTTCAATGGGCCCGCACTGGTTCGCTTTGGTGGATGACTTTTGGTCTGGCTTGCTGCGCTGTTGAGATGATCCATGTGAACATGCCGCGCTATGATATGGAGCGTTTTGGCGCCGCGCCGCGCGCTTCACCGCGCCAGTCAGATGTTATGATTGTGGCTGGCACCTTGTGCAACAAAATGGCTCCAGCTATGCGCCGCGTCTATGACCAGATGTCGGACCCGAAATATGTAATTTCCATGGGATCCTGCGCCAATGGGGGTGGCTATTATCATTACAGCTATTCGGTGGTGCGCGGTTGTGACCGCATTGTTCCAGTGGACATCTATGTGCCCGGATGCCCGCCAACCGCTGAAGCGCTGCTTTATGGTGTGATGCAGTTGCAGCGCAAAATCCGCCGTATCGGCACGCTGGATCGTTAAGGGGCGATTGAGAACAAAATATGGGTCATAAAGCACCAGCTATTGCCGATCGTCCAAATGCCGCGCAGGATATTACTGCGCGATTGGGTAAGGATCTTCTAGAAACCATCGACGCGTTTGATGAATTGGCTCTTGTCGTACGGCGTGACGCTATTGCCGATGTCTTGCAAATATTGCGCGATGAATTTGACTATCAGCAATTGGTGGAAATTGCTGGTGTTGATTATCCAGAGCGCGCCGAGCGTTTTGATGTTTGCTATCATCTGCTCAGCCTGACTGCTAATCACCGCATCCGCGTCAAAATCAGCACAGATGAAGATACACCAGTGCCAAGCGTTACGCATATTTGGCCCGTGGCTGGCTGGTTGGAGCGTGAAGTCTTTGACATGTTTGGTGTGATTTTTGATGGCAATACTGATTTGCGCCGGATTTTGACCGATTATGGCTTTAAGGGGCATCCGTTCCGTAAGGATTTCCCGCTTAGCGGCCATGTTGAAATGCGCTATTCCGAAGAAGCGAAGCGCGTTGTTTATGAGCCGGTGCAACTGGCTCAAGATTTCCGCAGCTTTGACTTTATGTCACCATGGGAGGGCGCGGACTATGTACTGCCCGGTGATGAAAAGGTTGATAATGGCAAAAGCGGGGGAGGCAAATAATGGCTGAACTGCTGGACGAAATGGAAGGCCGTGCTGACGGCGCTGATCCGACACAGGGTGATCTGGATATCCAGAATTACACCATTAACTTTGGCCCGCAGCACCCTGCCGCACACGGCGTTTTGCGCATGGTTATGGAGCTGGATGGCGAGATTATTGAGCGGGTTGATCCGCATGTTGGCCTTTTGCACCGCGGCACGGAAAAGCTGATAGAGCATAAAACCTATTTGCAGGCTTTGCCCTATTTTGATCGCTTGGATTATTGCTCGCCATTGGCGCAGGAATATAGCTATGTGCTGGCGATTGAAAAACTGCTCGATCTAGAGGTGCCAGAGCGGGCGCAATATCTGCGCGTCCTGTTTGCTGAGCTGACCCGTATCTGCAATCATATGCTCAACATTGGTGCGCATGTTATGGATGTGGGCGCGATGACACCGAACATCTGGGTGTTTGAAATTCGTGAGCAATGTTTGGAGTTTTTTGAGCGGGCCAGCGGTGCGCGGATGCACTCGGCATGGTTCCGTCCCGGCGGTGTGCATCAGGATGTGCCGCTCAAACTGTTGACCGATATTGCTGACTTCCTTGATACTTTCCCCAAATTGTTTGAAGACGCGATGAGCCTTGTGGTTGATAACCGCATTTTCAAACAGCGTAATGTCGATATCGCCACCGTTAGCAAAGATGACGCGATCAAATGGGGCTTTTCTGGTCCGATGATCCGCGGTTCCGGCATCGCCTGGGATCTGCGTAAGTCACAGCCTTATGATGTGTATGACCGGATGGATTTTGAAATCCCTGTTGGCACGCGCGGTGATTGCTATGACCGTTTCATGGTGCGGGTTGAGGAAGTGCGTCAATCCGCGCGCATTATGCGCCAATGTCTGCAGCAAATGCCGGAAGGCCCCATTGCATCAACCGACCGCAAAATTGTCCCGCCCAAACGCGGCGAAATGAAGCAGTCTATGGAAGCACTGATTCATCACTTCAAGCTTTACACCGAAGGCTTTCACGTGCCCGCTGGCGAAGTTTATGTCGCCACCGAAAGCCCCAAAGGCGAATTCGGTGTCTTTCTGGTAAGCGATGGCAGCAACAAACCCTATCGCTGCAAAATCCGTCCAACCGCTTTCAGCCATCTGCAAGCCATGGATTTCATGTGCAAAGGCCATATGCTCCCTGATGCCACCGCAATTCTCGGCGCAATCGATGTTGTGTTCGGGGAGTGTGACCGGTGAGCACTATCGCACCATTAATACTTTTGATCTTATTTCCCGTCTGGCTCGGCTTAATGTTCAGTTGGCTGGTCAAGCGGTTGACTAAGGCAAAGCGTGTCCCGCTCTGGCCAGTATTTGTTTCCTGTGTGTTTGCGTGGGTTTTATGGCCTTTGTTGGTAGTTACAGGAGCGTCTGATGGCTGATACCCCCAACACACCTGATGAAGCAGAAATGCGCGCCCGTTGGGGCGGTTTTGCTTTTACTGCGGCCAACGCAAAGCAGGCGAAGAAAGTTATCGCGCGCTATCCTGAGGGACGTCAACGCTCGGCAGTGATGCCGTTGCTTGATCTGGCGCAGCGTCAGGTTGGCGAAGAAACACAGACACAGGGCTGGCTTCCCGTGCCTGTGATCGAATATGTGGCTGAAATGCTGGATATGCCGTTCATGCGTGCTTATGAAGTGGCGACTTTCTACACCATGTATAATCTGGCACCAGTTGGCCGCTATCATGTGCAAGTGTGTGGCACTACACCCTGTATGCTGCGCGGCAGCGATGATGTTATGGCAGCGTGCAAGAATAAGGGCATGGTCAAGGGTAAGACAACGCCCGATGGCATGTTTACCCTGACTGAAGTTGAGTGCATGGGCAATTGCGCAACAGCGCCCATGTTTCAGATCAATGACGACAATTATGAAGACCTGACCTATGATAGTGCCAGCGCCATTTTGGAAGCGCTTGCCAAGGGTGAGCAGCCAAAAACAGGAAGCCAGATCGCTGGCCGGCAATCGAGCGAGCCAGAAGGCGGTGTGACTTCCCTTGCGGCCATGGTCGACAGCAATCATGATTACCGGAAGGACTATTAATGTCTTTTGATTTCCTTAGCGATAAAGATCGTATCTTTACCAATCTCTACGGCTTTCAGGATTGGGGCCTTAAGGCCGCTAAAAAGCGCGGCGATTGGGATAAGACTAAAGACCTGATCGGGCGCGGCAACGATGCCATTATTGAAGAGATGAAAGCCTCTGGCTTGCGCGGTCGTGGCGGCGCTGGTTTCCCCACTGGCCTGAAATGGTCCTTCATGCCCAAAGAGGCCCCTAAGGACAAAAATGGCAATCCGCGCCCTAGCTTTCTGGTCATCAATGCCGATGAGTCGGAGCCGGGCAGCTGCAAAGATCGTGAAATTCTGCGTCATGATCCGCATAAATTGATTGAGGGCGCTTTGGTGGCGGGTTTCGCGATGCGCGCGCGGGCGGCCTATATTTACATTCGCGGTGAGTATATCCGTGAAGCAGAGACGATGTTTGCCGCTGTTGAAGAGGCGTATGCCGCAGGTCTGCTAGGCAAGAATGCCGCGAAATCGGGCTATGATTTTGATGTCTTTGTCCATCGCGGTGCGGGCGCATATATTTGCGGCGAAGAAACCGCGATGATTGAGAGCCTAGAAGGTAAGAAAGGCCAACCGCGCCTGAAACCGCCATTCCCTGCTGGTGCAGGTCTTTATGGCTGCCCGACCACAGTTAATAATGTTGAGAGTATCGCCGTTGTGCCAACCATATTGCGGCGCGGCGCTGCCTGGTTCTCCAGCTTTGGGCGTGAGAATAACAAGGGCACGAAACTGTTCCAGATTTCCGGCCATGTTGAGAAGCCTTGCGTGGTTGAGGAAGCGATGAGCATTCCTTTTCGCGATTTGATTGAGAAGCATTGCGGCGGCATCACCGGGGGGTGGGACAATTTGCTGGCGGTCATTCCCGGCGGTTCTTCGGTACCCTTGGTGCCAGCATCGCAAATTATGGATGCGCCAATGGACTTTGACGGCTTGAAAGAGCTTGGTTCTGGTCTGGGTACAGCAGCGGTCATCGTAATGGATAAATCCACCGATATTATTCAGGCGATCAGCCGTATCAGCTATTTCTACAAGCATGAAAGTTGCGGCCAATGTACGCCATGCCGTGAAGGCACGGGCTGGATGTGGCGTGTGATGGAAAAAATGCGTCAAGGCACAGCCGATATTGAAGATATCGACACCCTATATGAAGTCACCAAACAGGTAGAGGGCCATACAATCTGTGCATTGGGTGATGCTGCGGCTTGGCCGATCCAAGGGCTAATCCGCCATTTCCGCCCGGAAATGGAAGCCCGCATTCGTGAACAAAGCGGCGAACCCCAAGCCACCGCAATGATGGAGGCGGCAGAGTGAATATTGCTCTCCAGATAACGTCATTGCGAGGAGCGAAGCGACGCGGCAATCCAAAGCAGGTACGCGTAGCACTGGATTGCTTCGCTGCGCTCGCAATGACAATACAAGGGGCAACCTAGTGTTTTTCAGGTCGAAAAGAAAGGTGGCAACCCAGGCAGCTAAAGCCGCTCTACGGCCTTTGCTAGCAATCGCGCAAATGAAAGGGGGCATGTCATATTGGATGTGGCAAGATCCATACTTGCTGGGCTTCATGAATTTTACAGCGTCTTTTTACGCGAAAGCTGAAACAAACAATAAAATAGATGCCGCAGGGCTAGGATACGCACTGATAGAGGCCTTTGAAAATGCGTCAAATATGAACGGAACGGCTATCGCTGAAAAAATGACTGGTTTCATGGATCAGAAAGACCCAAATTTTCTGCGAAGTATGCAGGACGCCACTACAATAGCATTATATAATGCAGGTTCTATAACTGATGAAGATATCGATCCTTTGGTAGTTGAGGCTAATAAGGGAGCTGAAATCATAATGAATAATTTTGGGGGTGATCGGCTTTCAGCAGTTTCTGCTAACATGATACAACTAACATATGCGTGGCCGCTTCGTGAAATTAGGAAAGAAGAACATGCCTAAACTTACCGTAGATGGTGTGGAGCTTGAAGTTCCTCAAGGCGCGACTGTGCTGCAAGCTGCTGAGCTTGCGGGTAAGGAAATCCCGCGTTTTTGTTATCATGAGCGTTTGAGCATTGCTGGCAATTGCCGCATGTGTCTGGTCGAGGTTAAGCCTGGACCGCCCAAACCGCAAGCGAGCTGCGCGCTGCCCGCTGCCGAAGGGCAGGAGATCACCACCAACAGCGCGATGGTGAAAAAGGCGCGTGAAGGCGTGATGGAATTTCTGCTGATCAATCACCCGCTTGATTGCCCAATTTGCGATCAGGGCGGCGAATGTGATTTGCAGGATCAGGCTATGGCCTATGGTCGCGGTGGCACGCGATATGAGGAGAATAAGCGCGCCGTAACCGAAAAATATATGGGGCCGATCGTTAAGACGATTATGACCCGCTGTATCCATTGCACGCGCTGTGTGCGCTTTGCCGAAGAAGTGGCGGGCGTTGAAGATATTGGCGCGATTGGGCGCGGCGAGGGGATGCAGATTACCAGCTATTTGGAAGGCGCTGTACAAAGCGAACTTTCCGGCAATGTGGTTGATCTTTGCCCCGTTGGCGCGCTGACCAGCAAACCCTATGCATTTGAAGCACGGCCATGGGAATTGAAGAAAACCATGGGCATTGATGTGATGGATGCTGTCGGCACCAATATCCGTTTTGATGCGCGTGGACGTGAGGTTTTTCGCGTATTGCCGCGCATCAATGATGATGTGAATGAGGAATGGGCAAGCGATAAGACACGCTATGCCGTGGATGGTTTGCTGCGCCGGCGTTTGGATAAACCTTATATCCGCAAAGGTGGAAAGCTGGTCGAAGCAAGCTGGGACGAGGCATTTAAAGCCATTGCTAAGCACGCCAAAACTGCAGGTGATAAAGTCGCGGCGATTGCGGGTGATCTGGTCGATTGCGAAACCATGTTTGCTGCGCGGGAACTGCTAGGCAAAATGGGCTCGACCCTATTGGAAGGTCGGCAGACAGGATTGGCCTATGACGCAACCAATCTTGCCGCGGTGAATTTTAACAGTGGGTTTAACGGCATAGAAAATGCCGATGTCATTTTGCTCATTGGTAGTAATGTGCGCTGGGAAGCACCGTTGGTGAACACGCGTATCAGAAAAGCCATTAAGAATGGCGCGAAAGTTTTTGCTATCGGGCCTGAAATTGACTTGACATATAAGGTTGAGTGGCTGGGCGATGATGCGAAAATTCTGAAACGTCTGCCGAAAAAACTGTCTGATGCGCTGAAAGATGCAGAGCGTCCTGCTGTCATAGTTGGTGGCGGCGCGCTGGCTGTTGAAGGCGTGCATGGCGCTGCGCTTAAACTGGCCGATAAGTTCAATATGGTACGCGGCGACTGGAACGGTTTTAATGTGCTGCATTTCTCTGCGGCGCGCATGGGCGGCCTGATGCTGGGCTATGCGCAGCCAGGCGGCATGACTGATATTGTTGCGGCGAAACCAGAGCTGGCCTTTTTCTTGGGCGCGGACGAAGTGGATTTCGGGCAATTTGATGATTGTTACAAAGTTTTTATCGGCCATCATGGCGATAAAGGCGCACATGCAGCAGATGTGATTTTGCCAGCAGCAGCCTATCCTGAAAAGAATGGCACTTATGTCAATCTTGAAGGGCGGGTACAATTTTCTGACAAAGCCGTTTTCGCCCCCGGCGATGCGCGTGAAGATTGGTCAATATTGCGCGCGCTTTCTGACGCGCTAGGCCATACTTTGCCATTTGACAGTTTTGCGCAATGCCGCGCTGCAATGGTGGCCGCTGTGCCGCAACTGGCAGAAGAGGGCGTTGTCAGCTTTGATTGGTCACCGCCAAAATTGTCTGACAAGCCGGAAGGCACTTTGGCCTATCCGATCAAAGATTTTTATCTGACCAATGCAATTGCACGGGCGAGCCAGACAATGCAGCGTTGTTCTGCTGAATTGCTCCACGCCGACGATATGCTGGAGGCCGCGGAATGACCGAATTTTTCCAATCTCTGGGTATGTCATATGAATGGGCATGGTTTGTCGCCACATTGGCGGGGATATTACTGATTGCACTGCCGGTGATGCTAGCGGTGGCGTATATCATCTATTTTGACCGTAAAGTCATTGCCGCTATCTCGCTGCGGCGCGGGCCCAATGTGGTTGGTCCATTTGGCCTGTTGCAGAGTTTTGCTGATGGCTTAAAGGTCTTCCTGCAGGAAACAATCATTCCATCCGGCGCGAACAAAGGCCTGTTCCTGCTTGCGCCGATTATTACCTTTACCGTTGCGCTTCTCGCTTGGGCCGTCATCCCCTTTGGTGCAGAGGCTGTGCTGGCGAATATCAATGTCGGCTTACTCTATGTTTTGGCTATCAGTTCGCTGGGCGTTTATGGCGTGGTGATTGCGGGCTGGGCGTCCAACTCCAAATACCCTTTCTTCTCCGCTATGCGCGCGGCTGCACAAATGATCAGCTATGAAGTATCTATCGGTTTCGTGCTGGTCTGTGTGGTCATCTATGCGGGCACATTCAATCTGAACGGCATTATTGAAGCGCAGCGCGGACATGGTTTTGGTTTCGTCAACGCTTATGGCTTCAACCTTTTGCTCTTCCCGATGTGGGTGGTGTTCTTCATCTCTTCATTGGCCGAAACGGCGCGTGCGCCCTTCGACTTGACTGAGGCAGAAAGTGAGCTGGTTGCAGGGTATCAGACAGAATATAGTTCAATGAGTTTCGCGCTGTTCTGGCTGGGTGAATATGCCAATATCTTGCTAATGTGTGCGCTCAACTCAATTTTGTTCTGGGGTGGTTGGTTGCCACCATTTGAGTGGGAACCGCTATATATGGTCCCTGGTATCATCTGGCTGTTCCTGAAAATGTTCCTGACCTTCTTCCTCTTTTCTTGGATTTGGGCGACTGTGCCGCGCTACCGTTATGACCAGCTGATGCGTTTGGGGTGGAAAATATTCCTGCCGCTGTCGCTTCTGTTTGTCGTGATGGTGAGTGGCTGGATTATGTACACAAGGGTTGGACTATGAGATTTTCTATAGGCTGCGCGGCTGCGGCACTTCTGATTTCTGGCCAAGCACAGGCGGCTATCAAAGGCGGATATGACTGCACAGCAGATGCGCCATATGCTGTAAACGTTGACGGTGATAAAGTATCCGGCTCAAAAATTGAATTTGGAGATGGCTTCCCTAAAGATGCTTGGCAGTTTGATCTGAGCGTTGATGCCGAAAATGCTAAGATCAACTGGCCAAATAGCCCCATTCAGGTTTCTGGCGAGGGCCCAATCATTCCAACCAGTGAGCAATCATTTTTTACCTTCAGCCTTTCTGGCGGCCCGTGCTTGTTTACTGAAGGAAATTGTGGCGCGATGATTGACTTTGTAGAGCAGCCCGACGGTGGTTTGTTGTTCTCGATCAGGCCATCTGCAATTACCCGCCTTCCTGATGATCGCAGAGAGCCACTGCCCATTTTGATCAACGGAAGCTGTAGCAAAGAGGCAGATGCCGAATGAACGCGATTACCAGAACTCTTAAAGCTTTTACTTTGTATGAGTTTGTGCAGGCGCATGCCCTGACGCTTAAATACTTCTTCAAACCGAAGAAAACTATCAACTATCCTTATGAGAAAAACCCGATTAGCCCGCGCTTTCGTGGTGAACATGCCCTGCGCCGCTATCCCAATGGGGAAGAGCGTTGCATTGCCTGTAAATTGTGCGAGGCGGTGTGTCCTGCGCAAGCGATTACCATTGAGGCAGAGCCGCGTGATGATGGTTCGCGGCGTACCACGCGCTATGATATTGACATGACCAAATGCATCTATTGCGGTTTTTGTCAGGAGGCCTGTCCGGTTGATGCTGTGGTTGAAGGTCCGAATTTCGAATATGCCACTGAAACCCGCGAAGAACTTATCTATGATAAGTATAAATTGCTGGAAAATGGGGATAAGTGGGAACGCGCTATAGCCGCAAACCTTGAAGCGGATGCGCCTTACCGTTAAGGCGGCGCAGACGTTGATTCACGCGAACAAATCCGTTCGATTTTGATAACAATTTGGCCACCATATTGGCCGGTACAGGAAAGAAAAGCAGGGGTCAGCCAAAATGCAAGTCTTTGCCTTTTATCTGTTTGCAGCGATTGTCATCGCATCGGGCGCATTCACGATTTTATCCCGCAATCCCGTTCATTCGGTTTTGTGGCTCATATTAGCGTTCTTTAATGCTGCAGGCCTTATGGTCTTGGTTGGCGCGGAATTCATCGCCATGCTGTTGGTGATTGTGTATGTCGGCGCTGTCGCAGTGCTTTTCCTGTTTGTTGTTATGATGCTGGACATTGACTTTGCTGAGCTGCGCGCAGGATTTGCCAAAAACCTGCCGCTGGGCGTGGCGCTGGCTTTGGTGTTTCTGGCTGAGTTGGTATTCGGCATTGGTGCATGGCAAGCGGGCGGACTAGACATGGCCGAGAGCGGTGTAAGCCCTGGCCGTGAGGGCGTAAGCAACATTCAGGCCGTTGGTGAGCTGCTATATTCGCGTTATGTTTTCCTGTTTGAAGCCGCCGGCGTTATATTGCTGGTTGCTATGGTCGGCGCGATTTTGCTGACCCATCGCCAACGCTTGGGCGTAAGGCCACAAAATGTGGCGCGTCAGGTTAGCCGCAGACCCGAAGAGGCCGTGCGCAATACCAATCCTGAAACCGGCAAAGGGGTTTCGCTATGATTGGCATTGAACATTATCTGGTCGTCAGCTCCATTCTCTTTGTGATGGGTGTCTTAGGCATTTTCCTCAACCGCAAAAATGTGATCATTATTTTGATGGCAATTGAGCTTATTTTGCTGGCAGTGAATATCAATCTGGTCGCATTTAGTGCGTTTCTGGGTGATCTTGTAGGCCAGGTTTTTGCTATGTTCGTGTTAACCGTTGCTGCTGGCGAAGCGGCTATCGGCCTTGCGATCCTCGTCATATATTTCCGTAAACGCGGAACCATTGCCGTTGATGATATCAACAGGATGAAGGGCTAATTCCCATGAGCATCCAGCTTATTGTTTTCCTGCCTCTGATAGCAGCAATTATTGCCGGATTGGGTAATCGCTCGCTGGGCAATGTACCTGCAAAAGTCATTACAACAGGCGCTTTATTCGCCTCTTGTGCGTTAAGCTGGCCTATCTTTCTGGGCTTTCTAAGTGGTGATGTGCAAGCAGAGGTTGTGCCGGTACTGAAATGGGTGGCGTCTGGCGATCTGACATTTGATTGGGCGTTACGCGTTGATACTTTGACCGCAATCATGCTGGTTGTGGTGACCAGTGTGTCATCACTGGTCCATCTTTATAGCTGGGGCTATATGGATGAAGACCCTGATCAGCCCCGTTTCTTTGCGTATTTGTCACTGTTCACCTTTGCCATGTTGATGCTGGTGACAGCGGATAACCTGGTGCAAATGTTCTTTGGTTGGGAAGGCGTGGGCCTTGCATCCTATTTGCTGATCGGGTTCTGGTTCAAAAAGCCGAGCGCCAGTGCCGCAGCGATCAAGGCTTTTGTCGTAAACCGGGTCGGCGATCTTGGTTTTATGCTCGGTATCTTCGGCACATTCCTGGTTTTCGGCACCGTATCTATTCCAGAGATTTTGGAAGCTGCTCCGGGTATGGCTGGATCGACTATCGGCTTTTTGGGTTATCGGCTTGATACCATGACAGTGCTTTGCCTGCTCCTATTTGTCGGCGCGATGGGCAAATCGGCGCAGCTTGGACTGCACACATGGCTGCCCGATGCGATGGAAGGGCCAACGCCTGTGTCCGCACTTATTCACGCTGCAACTATGGTTACTGCGGGTGTCTTCATGGTGTGCCGTCTCTCACCAATGTTTGAAACCAGCGATGTTGCGCTGACCGTTGTGACTGTCATAGGCGCCGCCACGGCCATTTTCGCAGCGACTGTAGGGCTGGTGCAGAATGATATTAAGCGTGTGATCGCCTATTCCACCTGTTCGCAGCTGGGCTATATGTTCTTTGCTGCCGGTGTTGGCGCGTATAATGTCGCGATGTTCCACCTGTTCACACACGCTTTTTTCAAGGCGCTGCTGTTCTTGGGCGCTGGCTCGGTTATTCACGCCATGCATCATGAGCAGGATATGCGCTATTATGGTGGTCTGCGTAAACATATTCCGCTGACATTCTGGGCGATGATGGCGGGCACTTTGGCGATTACCGGCGTTGGCATCTACTGGATACATGCAGGTTTTGCCGGTTTCCATTCAAAAGATGCGATCATTGAAGCCGCTTTTGCCGTTGGCACTGATGCTGGCATGTTTGCCTTTGCCATTGGTGTGCTGGCGGCGCTGCTCACCAGTTTTTACAGCTGGCGCCTGATGTTCCTGACATTTTGGGGCAAGCCGCGTTGGATACAATCAGAACATATTCAGCATAGTGTTCATAAAACACCACAAGAGGCTGGCGCTGATCAAACGGGTGGTTATCATCCACATGAAAGCCCGTTTCCTATGCTAATCCCACTTATATTGCTGTCGGCAGGCGCGGTATTTGCCGGTTATGTCTTTACCCATGCCTTTATTGAAGAAGCAGCATTCTGGAACGGTTCAATCGCTTATAATGCAGGTCTCATGCACAATATGCATGAGGTTCCTCTTTGGGTGAAACTTGCTGCAAGTATTGCAATGCTAACCGGACTGGCCGCTGCATATTTTGTATACATGATGGGTGAGGGGCGTGCACAGGCTTTGGCCAAGACATTCCGGCCGCTCTACACATTCTTTTTCAATAAATGGTATTTTGATGAACTTTACGACTGGTTGTTCGTCAAACCTGCATTTGTTGTCGGGCGGCTGTTCTGGAAAGCTGGCGACCAAAATGTGATTGACCGTTTTGGCCCTAATGGTGCGGCGGCACTGGTTGGTGTTGGCAGCCGAATGGTTGGCAAAATGCAGTCCGGCTATATTTACAGCTATGCGTTGGTGATGCTTCTTGGCCTTGTCGCAGCGATCAGCTGGGCCATGGTGAAGTAGGCGGGTGAGAAGACAATGAACGATCTGGGCTTTCCTATTCTTTCCACCATGTTGCTGGTGCCAGCATTGGCAGCAATTATATGTCTGTTCGTCAGCGCAGGAACCGCGCGCATGATCGCCTTATTGGCGACCTTGATTGACTTGGCACTGGGCATCATCCTCTGGATCAACTTTGATATTGGCGGCGCGCAGTGGCAATTTGTTGAAAGTGCACCTTTATTTGATCGCTTTAGCTGGGCATTGGGCATTGATGGCATATCCCTTATGCTGATCATGCTGTCAGTATTTTTGATGCCGATTTGTATCGGTGCCAGCTGGAATTCTATCGACAAGCGCGTTGGCGAATATATGGCGGCCTTCCTGTTCATGGAAGTTTTGATGATCGGCGTCTTTGCTGCGCAGGACATCTTCCTCTTTTATATTCTGTTTGAGGCTGGGCTTATCCCCATGTACCTGATTATCGGTATATGGGGCGGTGCAGACCGGATTTACGCCAGCTATAAGTTCTTTCTCTACACGCTGCTTGGCTCTGTGCTCATGCTGATTGCAATGTTCTGGATGGTCAATGAGGTTGGCACGACAGACATTCCGACATTGATGCAATATGATTTTGCGCCCGAAGCACAGACCTGGCTATGGCTCGCCTTCTTCGCCAGCTTTGCCGTTAAAATGCCGATGTGGCCCGTGCACACATGGTTGCCAGATGCGCACGTTCAGGCACCGACTGCGGGTTCGGTCATTTTGGCTGGTGTTTTGCTGAAACTTGGCGGCTATGGCTTTATTCGCTTCTCGCTCCCCATGTTTCCAGAGGCATCCGCGCAATTTGTGTGGCTCATCCTAACCTTGTCTATGGTTGCCGTGATCTACACGTCATTGGTTGCTTTGGTTCAGCATGACATGAAAAAACTGATCGCCTATAGCTCGGTTGCGCACATGGCGATTGTGACTGTTGGTCTGTTTGCTTTCAACCAACAGGGGCTTGAAGGCGCAATGATTATCATGCTCAGCCACGGCCTTGTTTCGGGCGCTTTATTCCTGTGCGTTGGCGTTATTTATGATCGCTTGCATACGCGGGAAATTGATCGTTATGGCGGTCTGTCCATAAATATGCCGCGCTATGCTTTGTTGTTTTTGCTGTTCACCATGGCCAGTATCGGTTTGCCGGGAACAAGCGGCTTTGTCGGTGAGTTTTTAGCGCTGCTTGGCGTTTATGAGGTTTCCAGTCTGGTTACTCTGGTATCGACCACCGGTATCATTCTCGGCGCTGGCTATATGCTATATCTTTATCGCCGGATCGCGTTTGGCGAATTGGTGCATGATGATGTCAAACAAATGACTGATCTATCCCCGCGCGAAATGGCTCTTTTGGCGCCTATTGCGGCCGTGGTCTTGTGGATGGGTGTCTATCCAGAGAGCTTTTTGGCCCCTATGCGCGGCGACATTAGCGCTCTTGAAGCACGTCTGGCGCGAGCAAAGCCTATTGGTGATGCGCAACTGACACCTGGAACAGGATTGCCGGCAAATGCTGATACGCACGGGAATAGTGATAATCACGGCTCTGCTGCTGATGAAGGAGCGCACTGATGCCACAATATGAACTCTGGCTGCAGCTCACAGCGCCCGAACTTATTCTCTCCATATCAAGCCTAGTCCTGCTTTTAATCGCAGGCTTTGCTGGCCAAAAATCCAGTAAATTGGTTGGCATGCTGGCTGTAACGGCCTTGGTGGCTTCATCGGCCGTAGCACTCGATTTTCTGACGGGTGATGGTTTCTCGGAAGGTGCTGATGCATTTTACGGTCAGTATTTTATGGATCGCTTTGGTTCGTTTATGAAGCTGCTGATCTATGCCGCTGCGATCATAACTCTGATAATATCACCGCGCTTCCTTGAAGAACGCAAGATGATGCGTCCGGAATTTCCAGTTCTGATAGTCTTTGCCGCTATCGGCATGGGCTTGATGGTCTCTGCTACTGATCTCATCTCATTATATATAGGTTTGGAACTGAACAGCCTTGCGGCTTATGTTCTTGCTAGCTTTGCGCGTGATGATGAGCGCTCGAGTGAGGCAGGCCTGAAATATTTTGTCCTTGGTGCATTGGCCAGCGGCATTTTGCTATACGGCATGTCTCTGCTTTATGGTTTTACCGGCACGACCAGCTTTATCGGCATTGCTAATGCTTTTGGCGACGAGCTGGGCAATGGCGCATTATTTGGCATGGTCTTTGTACTGGCCGGTTTGGCCTTTAAAATTAGCGCTGTACCGTTTCATATGTGGACACCAGACGTTTATGAAGGCGCGCCAACGCCGGTAACAGCTTTCTTTGCCAGTGCTCCAAAGGTGGCAGCCATAGCACTCACCATGCGGGTATTGTTCTGGTGTTTTTATGGCTTTATCGCCAGTTGGCAACCCATAATCATCTTCATCGCATTGGGCTCTATCATCATCGGGGCCGCTGGTGCGATTGGTCAGCAAAATGTAAAGCGCCTCTTGGCCTATAGCTCCATTAACAATGTCGGCTTTTTGCTTATCGGCATCGCAGCGGCCAGTGCTGCAGGTGCTGCGGCAACCAGCACATATTTGCTGATCTATGTCGCAATGACATTGGGCGCATTTGCCTGTGTGATGGAATTGCGTGATGCCAATGGCAATGCTGTAGAATCGCTTGATGCTCTGGCAGGGCTATCAAAAGTCCGCCCCGGCATTGCGGCAGCATTGGCTATCTTCATGTTCTCACTGGCCGGTATTCCGCCACTTTACGGCTTTTGGGGCAAAGCATTGGTATTCAGCGCTGCCGTTGAGGCTGGACTGTTGCCGCTCGCCGCTATCGGTATCGCAGCCTCGGTCATAGGTGCTTTTTATTATCTGAAAGTCATCAAAGTGATGTATTTCGATGATGTATCGGGCATTGTTGTCGCTGAGCGTATCGCGCCTGAGCGCCTTGCCATCATTATTTTGACAGCATTGTTTGTATCGCCATTGGGTTTCTTCCTAAATGGTGTGATCGCGACCTATTCTGATCAAGCGGGAACAGCGCTCACCTACTTTTTGAGTTTCGCTTAAGCCTTTGCCGGCGGCCTTTCGCATACAATTTGTGGAGCAAACCGGCTCTACCAATAGCGACATGCTCAAACATGCTGCCAATGGTGGTCGTGAAGGTGATTGGTTGCGCGCAGAGCGTCAGCTTTCAGGGCGCGGACGTTTGGGGCGAGAATGGCAGGAAGAGACAGGTAATCTCTACGCCAGCACAATCATTACAGTTGCGCCTGATGACCCGCCGGCGACTTTACTGGCCATGGTCGCCGGTATAGCCTTTGCAAAGACCGTTATCGACTATTCTACTGCGCAATCCGTGCTGCTTAAATGGCCCAATGATGTGATGGTAGGAGCAGCAAAAATGGGCGGTATCTTACTGGAACGTCAGGGTGATGCGGTTATTGCTGGCTTTGGCCTTAATATCCATTCGGCGCCAAATATTGCTGGGCGTGAGACGGTAGCTTTGGCTGATGTTCGTCCAGTTGATGCCCAATCGCTTGATGCTGCCTTGGTTTGCGAAAAACTGGCCTTCTATTTTTCCGATACACTGCGGCTATGGCGTGATAGTGATGATGGCGAGAAGAATGCGACCAACACACGCAATCCAGTGCTTGATAGCTGGTGTGCCTTAGCCCATCCTATTGGGACGAAGGTTTCGGTCAGTGATGTTCATGGCAAGCCGATAGAGGGTCAGTTTGCCGGATTGGACGATGATGGTGCAATGCGTTTGCTGGGCGCAGACGGTAATATTGCGATCATTCGCGCAGGCGATGTTTCGCTTATCGTGGATAAGGAGGAATAGACAATGCTATTGGCAATCGATGTGGGCAATACCAATGCAGTTTTTGCTCTTTATGATGGGTTGGAGCAGCTATCACGTTGGCGCATTTCCACTGATCCACGGCGCACTGCTGATGAATATGCGGTCTGGCTTGACCAATTGCTGACGATGCAGAATTTTGATCGTAAGGCGATCAAAAATGTGATCGTATCTACGGTTGTGCCGCGCGCAATGCATAATCTGTCGCAATTGTCACAGAAATATTTTGACGCTGATTTGCTGATTGCCGGCCGTGCTCCGGTTGAATGGGGCATAACAGTTGATGTTGAGGAACCAAGTTCTTTAGGTGCTGACCGTGCCGTGAATACTATTGCGGCGCATCATCGACACGCAGGGGATTTGATTGTTATCGATTTCGGCACCGCGACAACGATAGATTTTGTTGATTATAATGGTGCCTATAAGGGCGGTATTATCGCTCCTGGAATTAATATCTCGCTTGATGCTCTGGTCAATGCAGCCGCCAAATTACCGCGTGTTGCCATTGAAGTACCGGAAGGCGAGAGCCATAATGTTATTGGCCGCACAACGGAAAGCCAAATGCAAATAGGTGTGTTCTGGGGCTATGTATCCTTAATAGAAGGCCTTATAGAGCGCATGAAACAACAAATAGGCAGACCGACCAAGGTTATCGCAACGGGTGGTCTGGCCGTTTTGTTTGACGGACATAGCGATATTTTCGACGCGGTTGAGACTGATCTTACTTTGGGTGGTCTGGCGTTGATGGTGCATCGCGCCGGACTATAATGATAATGACACGCGCTTTGCGTGCCGATTGAAGGAAAATTGATGGTTTCCCCAAAAGATGAATTGCTCTTCCTCGCACTGGGAGGTTCGGGCGAGATTGGCATGAATGCCAACCTATATGGCTGTAATGGCCAATGGGTCATGGTCGATTTGGGGATGACCTTTTCGGGCAATGATTATCCCGGCGTTGATCTGGTTTTCCCTGACCTGGAATTTATCGAAGAACGGCAGGAAAGTCTTGCAGGCATAGTGCTGACCCATGGGCATGAGGACCATATCGGCGCTCTGCCATATTTTGCCGGTGATCTCGACGTTCCGCTATATGCCACGGCATTTACGGCGGGTTTGATACGCCGCAAACTTGATGAACATGGCCTGTTGGATAGTGTAACCATCAACATCATTCCCGAACGTGATCGCTTCACTGTAGGTCCGTTCGACTTTCAATATATCCCCTTGGCGCATAGTATTGCTGAGGGCAATGCGATGCTAATCCATACTCCGCATGGTACCATATTCCATACCGGAGATTGGAAGCTGGACGATGAGCCCCTTATTGGCAGTCCTGCGACACAATCAGAAATCACGAAAATTGGTGATGATGGCGTTCTTGCATTGGTGTGCGATTCAACCAATGCTTTCTCACCCAATGCCTCTGGTTCTGAAGGTGATGTCCGCCGCGAACTTACAAAGCTCGTTAAGAGCATTAGGGGCCGCGTAGTTATTACGACATTTGCATCCAATGTCGCTCGTATGGATACTTTGGGCAAAATTGCCAAAGAAACAGGGCGCACTGTCTGTTTAGCGGGGCGCTCCCTGCACCGTATTTTGGAAAATGCACAGGAAACCGGTTATCTAACCGACTTTCCTGATACCGTTGACTTTCGCGAAATTGACCAGATGGATCGCCGTGACGTGATGGTGATTGCAACTGGAGGGCAGGGTGAGAGCAATGCCTCACTGGCGCGCATGGCAACAGACAGCCACCAGATCAAATTATCATCGGGTGATACGGTTATCTTCTCTACCAAAGAGATACCGGGCAATGAAAAATCGATTGGCAAACTGATTAATGATCTGGTTGCAAAAGACGTGCGCATCATCACTGAAAAGCAGCTGCCCATCCATGTATCAGGACATCCTGGACAACCAGAATTGGCGGCTATGTATGATTGGGTCCGACCGGACATATTGGTGCCTGTTCACGGCGAATTGCGGCATATGCAGCAACAGGCGATCTTTGCCAAAGCCAAAGGTGTGCCCAAGACATTTGTCCAGACAAATGGTGATGTTGTTCGATTAGCGCCCAAAGGGCCGAAGAAAATCAGCAATGTCAGAACTGGCCGGTTAATTCTTGATGGTGATGTTATCTTACCAGCCGATGGTCGGACGATGAATGAACGCCGGAAGATTGCTTATAACGGTACCATCAGTGTGGCTCTGGTACTTAATAGCAAAGGTAAGCCAGAAGGCAGTGTCGAATTTGGGCCGATGGGTCTGCCATTAGATGAAGATGAACAATTGTTTTTGGAAGAAGCAGAGCAGGCTGTTCGGGATGTCTTTACATCAAAATCTTCCAAAAAACTGGATGGCATAGAAGCCATTCGGGAAGCCGTGCGTCTGGCTGTTCGCCGCACTACCACGCGCTGGACGGGCAAAAAACCTGTCGTGTCCGTATTGTTGATTGAGAGTTAATAGGTAGGGACCATGACATTTACCTCTGGCCTAGCCATTTATGTTTTATTCTGGGTTATTACAGCGTTCATCGTGCTGCCAATTGGCGTGAAAACACATAATGAAATGGGTGTTGATATGGTTCCAGGTCAGGCTGATAGCGCGCCAGCCAACTTCCGACCGCTCAGGACCATATTGATAACTACGGGTCTTTCGGCTGTCCTATTTGGCTTATTCTATGCCAATTATGTCTATGGCTGGATAGGCGTTGATGATGTGAATATCTTCGGCGAGTTGTAAGGCACAAATCTAAGTTCAGCGAAAACGCTCAATTGCCTGTGCCAATGCAACATAGAGTTTGCCCATATCCGATGAGAGCAACGTAACGCTGATCGCCTCACCATTTCGCGTCGAGAGCAGGTCGCGCAAAATCGCCTCAAAATCGTGGATATAGCGATTGACCGTATCATGAAACTCAGGTTCATTTTCATAATGTTCGGCAATTTCACGCGTTTCACTGTTATTCAATAGACGTACCGCACGGCGCGTAAAGACACCGCGGTCACCCTTCAAATAGGCCGCCCATGCAGTGTCAGTGACATCATTAGAAAGAACTTTTGCCACATCAATTGATGTGGAATTCAGCGACTCAGTTAATAATGCCAGATTGCGAGACAATTCCTGATCATTGGGCTGCTGGGCAGAATCCCGCATATGCGCAATGCGCTCTTCCAAATTAGCTGCGAGTTGGTCAACCTTATCCAATTGACTGGTAAGGCTGGCTGATGCCTGATGCGTAGCTCCAAGCGCATTGTTGACCGCCATTTGAAGTTTGCCGATAACTTCATCACTTTTCTCGCGGATTGAGCTTTCTAATGCTTCACTGCTACGCTCTCCCATCTCGGTGGTTAGCTTGTGAACAATATTATCAATATCCGTTTGAACCTTCGCCAAAAGATTGTCTGAAGAATTACCAATTTCGCGCAGCTTAGACAGTATTTTCGTGTCACCGGCCTTTTCAATCTCTTCGATACTCTGCGCTAATATGGCCAATGCCTGTTCGGCTTCTTTGCATTGCTCTGCATTGCGATCAGAAAAGTCAGAAAATGCAGTACTATAGCGGTTAATATGCTGTTCCTGCTCGCACAGAATCAGAATATTTTCGTTGGTCAACTTGTCCAGATTTTCCATGGCCTCTTGCATATTCTGAATGTTCTCGGCCGCACTGCCTGTTTGTTGAACATTCTTATCAAGCATGGATACAATAGACTCAAATTTGTCAGCAATCACCTCTTCAATATTTTTGGCCAAATCAGTAAAGTCGCTTCGCATCTCACTGCTTTTTAGCTGTAACTGTTCGGCCATCGCATCAGATGCAGATAGCGACCCGCTAATATGGTCAAGTTCACTGCGCAAAGCTGATAGGGCAAAAGACATTTGCGCTGTTTTGTCACTAGCCGTCTGCTCGCCATTTTCAAGATTAGCATGAATTTGCGTAATACGCGCTTCCAAATCTTCAATGCTTTGGTTCATGCGCGCAATCTGGCCATTTTGGCCCTCATCGATTTCGGCAGTCAATCCTCGAAACTGTTCAATCTGCGTGGCCAACTGCTGGCCCGTAGCCAACAGATTTTTTTCCAGTTCACTCGCAAAGTTACGGAAACTCTCCTCCGCAGAGTTTTGATTACTTCCAAGTAAATCAGCCGTTTTTTGGCTATTTTCGATCAACATATCACTGGTTTTTTGACCCGTGCTTTCTATCTCATTGAGCTTTGTCTGGAGCGAGCCAACGGCAGTTTCGACCCGGTTCTCAAGATCTATGATTTGCTGGTCACTGGCTTTGCCGAATTCATTTATCTTTTTAAAGCCAGTCAACATCCCCTGAATTTGACGCTGTGCCGCTAGCTCAGCAGATCCAATTTGATTGACCATATTCTTGGATGTGCCAATTACTACGGGCATTTGCTCGCGTAATTTTGACATATTTTTTTCGGCAATGCCGCTCACTTTAGCGACGGTTTCCATATTGTTCTTGCTGTCTCCAACTAATGCGGAGATGCGTTCGGCATGTTGGGTTAAGTCACTCACTGCAACCCGACCCAGAGACTCCAATTGGGTAGACTGATTGGCGATGAATTCGCGTGCAATGGCCAGCTCTCCATTCATGCGCTGCAAACGTGCTTCCAATTCACGGCCAGCATCATCGACGAGAATGGCTTGATCATGAAAATAGGCTGCTTGTGCAGATCGTCTGCGCGAAACCAGCCAATAAACCGCTATGATTAGAATCACAGGCATGGCCCATGCCGATATCAGTGCAGGAATGACCGCAAGATCAGTGGGTTGTGCGATAGTGTCAAGTTGGCTCCATATATAGAAACCCGTCCACGCTGCTATAAGCAAAAGGCAAAAAATAGCGGTTATTTGAGTAAAAAGATCACTCTTCGCTACGGGGTATTCTTCTGCATAATATTCGTTATCATCCAGTGTGCCTTCTTCACCAGCATGATCCTCATCAGCCAATTCAGATGATAGCTCTTGTCCACTCTCATCGCTATTAACAGCGCGGAGATGCTCGTCATTTCTATGCTCTGGATACGCCATATGATGTTCCGTTTAGGTCCGATATAGCTCAATCTTTACCATATTTTTCAACTATCGAAAGATTTAGTTAGTCAGTTTGCGGTATTGAGCGAAATCATGGCCCATTACGAAAATGATTTTACGCATATGCTATCTTCCTCTCTTGGTGAGGATCCAGAGCTTGTTGCCCAATTACAAACAGCCTTTTTGGACGCTGTAGGCACGCAAATTGATCTTATGTCACGATCCAGATGTGATGGTAATTGGTATGTCAGCGCGGAGCGCTTGTGCGGAATAGCTGCCAGTTTTTCCGCTGAGGGATTGTTGGATTTGGGCCGCAAAGCAAGTGCAGGGGCCCCGGGTGATCCGGTCATTGTGCGTGAACTGCGCGAATGGCTGGCAGAATTTACGCGTTAAGCCAATTTTCAGTTGAGCTGAGGATATTGTCGCTTTTCTTTTAGGCGCATATGTCTAGACCGATATTGTCATAGGCATGGAGCATAAAGTGCGGGTCGCAATCTTATCATTATGCAAACGGCAAAAGGACTTTCCTTTGCTGAGCGTAGGTCTGGCCAAAATCGGCAATGCCAGTCTGTTAAAATATCAGATCATGCTGGCGCGCAGAGCCGGAGCAGCAAAGATATTGTGCCATATTGATTCCGTTCCTGGCGAATTGGCGCAACATGAGCGTTTTGCCAAAGAGCGCGGTTTGGAATGGGAAAATATCAGATATATCACTGAAATTTCATCACAAATAGATGAGGAAGATGATATTCTGGTCATCGCAGATGGCTATTATAGCGATGTCACTTTGTTTGATGATTTTATTGTTTCGCAAGATGCCGATATCTTGACAGCAGATAGCGACGGCAGCTTTGCAGGTTTTGAACGGCTCGACATCAATACATTATGGGCTGGATTGCTGAAATTACGTGGCAGCGCAGTAGCTGACTTATCGCAATTCCCTGATGATTGGAGCTTAGAGTCCGTCCTATTACGGCAAGCCATTACAAGCAAAGCGGTAATGAAACTCGTTTCGGAAACGAATATCAGATATTCAGGCCTATGCGATGTCATGTCTCAACCGGTCGATTTGGCAAAGTCGCTGAGTGCAGTTTCTGTGACAGATAAAAAGTGGCAACCATTTCAATTTCTATCAACCTGGCTGGCCCGTAAGGCGGCTCCGAGACTATGGTCAAAACAGCTTCCAGCATTCCTTGTCACTGCTGTTACGGCATTTTTCTTGCTGATTGCCATTGGATTGGCTTGGTTCGACCAATCAGTGGCTGCGATGATATCAATCATTATTGGCTATGGTATTTTCAATATTTGGAAAATCACGCATCACCCGATCAAACCTGCAAAAAAATACAAATGGCTTATGCCGATAATATTGAGCGTAAGCACTTTGGTCGCTGGCATAATTTGCGCCAATTTTCTGCAATTGCTAACGGCACAATTGTTCACCATTGGTATATTGAGCATGATTGCAATATTTGCGGCAGCGCAATGGGCTTTCTTACAAATACTGGCTACTCGAACGCGATTTCATCATAAATGGCAGTCGGCCTTTTTTGATCCTTTGCTGCAAACGATATTTCTATCGGTTTCTGCTGCCTTGCTCGTCTACCCACATGGTCTTTTTCTCTTATTAACAGCGCAATTGATTATGTTTGCGGTTTACCAACCACATTCGGATAACGTCACCTTAACCAAAGGCTGATATAGCAATCTGATGGATAGCGACCATCTCAACAATAGGCCTTTGCGCGCGCAGAATGACTCCGTGCAGATTCTGACAGATTTGCAATCTGTTGGAACCGATGTGTATCATCGCCTATTTTCTGCAGATGCCTTTAATTTGTCGGACCAATCACGTTCTGTAATTTTGTCATTGATGGACTCCCTGCTTACTCAGATTGATGAACAATTGGGCATTGACCCGGAAATGAGCAGCAAGGATCTAACACAGACACTGGCAACATTATTTGCAGAACAGGGATTGGTGCTGTTCCTTCTAAGCCGTTTCAGTGAATGGAATTTGTTAGCAAAAACCAATCATTTTGAAGGTCCATCACATATTCACCCTATATTGGCGAAGCATTTGCGAGAGGGGGGCAGTGGCAAAGAACTGGCTGCGAAAACTATTTCTGCCAATGCCCGTTTTGCGTATAATATGGAGCAATTTGATCTTTCGCTGGATGAGTTGCCAGCTGAGCTGTTGCACGACCTTGTACATTCTGTGCTGCGCGAAAAGGCAAAAGAACCTTCCGAGCACATATTGTCTTCATTTACGGCAGATGAGGCAAAGAACAGGTTGGTATTAAACGCAAAATGCATAGAAAAATTTGCATCATCGCAATTGGGATATCAGCAATGGCGCGATTATGGGCCGATCTTGTTTGCACTATATGTGTCCAATCATTTGCATATCGCATATGATAATCTGATTTTGGCGACAGCATTGCAGTCACCATGGATATTCATGCTCAGCTTACGTGCGTGCGGTATGAGCCCTGAAGATATTGTGCTGATATTGGCTGAAATGCCGAAAGGGAATACGTGGCTTAGCGCTGATAGTTTTGCTAATGATCTCAAGGCCTTGAGCTTGCATTATGACGAGGAACGCGCCCACGATACACTTTCCAAATGGAATGCAGAGCAGCTTAAGAATAATATTCCTTATTGTGGGTTTTGGCCTTGGTTTGGGACCAAAAGCTGATGTCAGCGCCGCATCATAATGGCGACAGCCAACTCAAACTTGATCGTGCATATGTTGTCGTTCAGGCGGACTCTCGCTTTGCCCGCTATCAAGAGCAATTAGGCGGCGTCCCAAATACAGTCTGCAAGATAGCCGAACTGGTTGACCTGACGAAACTGGCCGGCAAATTGGATATGCGCATCCATCGCGGAATACGCTTTCGTGTGGATGAGACGAATATAAAATGCTGGGCAGACATACTCCCTGAAAAAGATGGTTTTGCTATCACACTCACCGACATCGAAGAAACGTTCGACAGCGATGTAGATAGCAAGTTTGCGGCGATAAAGGTTGTGGACAGTGATGGCTGGCTGCATATCGACCATAGCAATGTTATCTTGGGTGGGGAGCTTCCGAAAGATATTGCTGACAAAGGCAGTATAGAAGATTTTGTTGGCGCGATTTGGCCCGCATTATTGCGCCCAATTGATGATACTGATTTTGCTGAGAAGATCGCACGGGGCAGTATTCCGGTTTGGCAAGTGATTGATAATGAAACTATTTGCTTCTGGCCATTTTCAAAAACGCAGTGGAGTGTGAAAATCATTCCCTCTGATGATCAACGCCTTTTAACATGGCATTTCTCACAATTGCAAAAACCGGATACCGATACTCGGAATGATATTGAGGCATTGGCATTGCCTATTGTCGACACTCCACATAAGCGCCTTTTCATTCACAGCGTTGCACCTGCATTACGCGCACCTGTCGTTCGTATCATGGCCAATGCACGGACTATAAGCGAAGAAAAAAACGGGCCGCTGCGTAATCAATATGCCGGTTATGCCGAAGATATTGCACAAGCGGCGGAGCATTTGCTGGCGCTGATCGATGACGCTTCTGATCTGGAAGCGGTTGATGGCGATGACTTCGATTATGTATCTGAAGATGTAGACCTGTGCGATGTTGCCAAACGCGCTGCCGGTCTGCTCCGCGTAAAGGCGCAAAGTCGGGCTATATCGATTACAACACCTTCGCCGGATGATCACATAGTCTGCCGAGCAGAATTTCGGAGAACCTTGCAAATTGTGCTGAATTTGCTGAGCAATGCTATTCGTTATGGTCCCGAAAATGCGGAAATATCAATCCATGTTGAACAGGTAAATGGCATGGCTCGCCTTATCGTATCTGACATGGGCAAGGGCATAAGCCGCGAAGAGCAGGCCGTTATTTTTGATAAGTTTGAGCGCTTGGGACGCAGCGGCGATGGCGGCAGCGGCTTGGGCCTTTACATTTCGCGGCGGTTGGCGCGCGCCATGGGCGGTGACATTTTGATTGAAAGCGCGCCAGAAAAAGGCGCGCGTTTCACTTTGGAATTACCGATGAAAGAATGAGCAACCAACATGGCTGCTCATTCTAAAAATCAGCGTTTATCAAGCGGAACATAATCGCGTTGTACCGGGCCAGTGTAAAGCTGGCGTGGGCGACCGATTTTCTGACCTGGATCAGAGATCATCTCATTCCACTGAGCAACCCAACCAACAGTCCGCGCCAAGGCAAAGAGCACTGTGAACATTGTTGTCGGGAAACCAATCGCGGAAAGAATGACACCGGAATAGAAATCGACGTTCGGGAACAGTTTCTTCTCACGGAAATAGTCGTCATTCAACGCCATTTCCTCAAGCCGCATGGCCGTTTCAAAGACCGGATCGGTTGTTTTCAATGCGTCAAATACTTCGCGCACTGTTTCTTGCATAACAGTGGCCCGCGGGTCATAATTTTTATAAACACGGTGACCAAAGCCCATCAGACGGAATGGATCATTCTTGTCCTTGGCGCGCTCAATATAATGCGGAATGCGGTCTGGAGTGCCAATTTCACGCAGCATATTCAATGCCGCTTCATTAGCGCCGCCATGGGCCGGACCCCAAAGACAAGCGATACCGGCCGCAATACATGCAAACGGATTAGCACCTGAAGAGCCAGCCAAGCGCACTGTCGATGTCGATGCATTTTGCTCATGATCGGCGTGCAGGATGAAAATGCGATCCATTGCCTTTTCAATCGCTGGATGAACTTCATATTCTTCTGCTGGAACACCAAAGGTCATCCGCAGGAAATTGCCTGTGTAAGACAGGTTATTGTCAGGATAGAGAAATGGCTGACCGATGGAATATTTATAGGCCGCAGCAGCGATTGTGGGCATTTTAGCGATCAAGCGGTGGCTCGATATCTTGCGATGCTCCGGATCAGCAATGTCGGTTGAATCATGATAAAATGCCGACAGAGCACCAACAACACCGCACATAATCGCCATAGGGTGTGCATCGCGGCGGAAACCGGTGAAAAATTTCATCAGCTGCTCATGCAGCATTGTGTGACGAGAAATAGTATAGCTGAAATTATCAAGCTCAGCAGAATTAGGCAGCTCACCGTTCAGCAACAGATAGGATACTTCCATGAAGTTGCTATGCTCAGCCAATTGTCCAATCGGGTAACCACGGTGCAACAATACACCTTCGCCGCCATCAATATAAGTAAGCCCAGATTCACAGCTAGCGGTAGAGGTGAAACCGGGATCATATGTGAAAGCACCGGTTTGTGCGTAAAGCTTGCGGATATCCATTACATCCGGGCCAACAGAACCACGCAGAACGGGCAAATCCACAGCATTTCCTGCCAGATCTAGCTTTGCATTCTCGTTGCTCATTTTATTCTCCTTCTGCGCAATCCTCTATATGGATTACATATGATCACTTATTCGCGACAATGATTCATCGCGACCTAGCAGCACCAGAACATCAAATATGCCTGGTGAGCTATTGGCACCGGTCAAGCTAGCACGCAAAGGCTGCGCAACTTTTCCGAAGCCCAAATTTTCTGTCTCGGCAAACTCTTTAACGACATTCTCCAGATTTTCCAGCGTCCAGTCGTCAAGATGCTGCAATTTATCAAATATTTTTTTCAAAAGACCATCTGGAGCAGAGGCTATTGCTGCTTGTGCTTTATCTTCCATTTCCAAAGGCCGCTGTTTGAACAAAAATGCAGCACCATCAACAAGCTCATGGACAGATTTCGCCCGCATTTTCAGTTGCGGCATCGCAGCAAGAACTGTCTCTTTGCGACTTTGGTTAAACATTTCACCATAGCGTTCTTGCAGCATAGGTGTAATCAGTTCAGCAAGACGCTGATCATCTGCTTCGCGCAAATAGATACCATTCATATTGGCCAGTTTTTTGGGATCAAAGCGTGAAGGTGATTTGCCAACATTATCTAGCGAGAACAGATGAATGGCTTCTTCGCGACTAACGATCTCTTTATCACCATGGCCCCAGCCAAGCCGTAACAGATAATTGAAAAGAGCCTCGGGCAAAATGCCCATTTCATCGCGATAAGCCTCTACACCCAATGCTCCATGCCGCTTTGAGAGCTTAGCGCCATCATTACCATGAATAAGCGGAATATGGGCGTAAACGGGTTCATCCCAGCCCATTGCCCTAACAAGAGCAATTTGACGGAATGCATTGTTAAGATGATCATCACCCCGGATGATATGGGTTACCCCCATGTCATAGTCATCAACCACAACGGCGAGCATATATGTCGGACTGCCATCTGAGCGGAGCAGAACATAATCATCAATTTCTTCATTGCGCCAGCGGACCTTACCTTGAACCGCATCAGTGATGATGGTTTCGCCCTTTTGTTCTGTTTTTAAACGAACAACATAGGGCGCGCCGTCAGGCGCTTCACTCGGATCACGATCACGCCAACGACCGTCATAAAGCAAGGGCTTCTTCGCGGCGCGTTGCTCCGCACGCATTGTCTCCAATTCATCGGCAGTTGCAAAACACTTATAGGCTTTACCAGTATCGAGCAGTGTCTGCACGACTTGAACATGGCGATCTGCCTGAGCACTTTGAAAGACTGGATCTTCGTCCCAATCAAGCCCGAGCCATTCTAATCCTTCAAGGATGGCGTCAATCGCAGCCTGTGTGGATCGTTCTTTGTCAGTATCCTCAACACGTAAAAGCGCTTTACCTCCATGGTGGCGGGCAAAAAGCCAATTGAACAGGGCTGTGCGTGCGCCGCCAATATGGAGAAAGCCAGTAGGCGATGGAGCAAAACGGGTTACTATTTTTTTGGTCATATTCTCAACGGGCTAACCGCATGGAGCGGCGATGTTAGGGGCATATCTGTTTCGGCATATGGCCTACAGATGGTGGGTAGGGTGCAATTTGCAACATTCCAATTGCTGTAAATGCGGGTTAGCATGGAGAGGAGGGAGCGACAATTGCCTAACAGCACCATATCAGGTTTTTCTTCTGTAGGTTTAGATGCGGAGAAATTTCGTGTGACTTTGGCGCAATGGCTGGAACATGAAAAACCGCAATTGCCTCTGATATCGCCTATAGCTTTTGCCATCGGCATAGGTCTTTGGTTTGGCTTACCATATCGCGAATATTGGTTGGCTGTCATCATGACCAGCACGATATTGGCTCTTATCAGCTTTGGCGTCGGTTATATCAGGCCGGCAAGGGCAGTGTCATTCCGCTGGTTAGCCGCAGTTTTTTTGATGATCGCCGCTGGTATGATCGCCATATGGGGCAAATCAATGCTTGTCGGTGCTCAGCCTTTGGAAAGGCCTTGGGTGGGTGTTCTGGAAGGCACAATCAAAGAGATTGAGAACCTTCCGGCACGCGGGAAAGTTCGTATATATGTCGCGCCTTTGGATGGCCAGAATTTACCAAAAAATGTGCGTCTCAATATCGATATTGCGAAGTTTGATGTCGCTCCCCTTAATTTAAGATCAGGACAGATTATTGCAGCCCGGGTAAGATTGATGCCGCCTAATGGGCCGGTTATTCCCGGCGCCTATGACTTCGCGCAACGCGCATGGTTTGACGGATTGGGAGCCACGGGGACTATATTGGAGCCGCCACGTATAATATCCAATGTTTCAGATGAGCCTGTCTTTGCCGAATGGCGCAGCAGATTGTCTGCACATGTCTTGGACCAGATACCCGGCTCTGAGGGCGGCATTGCTGCCACACTGGCCACAGGGGATCGCGGGGGCATTGCTGAAGCCGATGCAGAGGCAATGCGGCGCAGTGGTCTTGCGCATTTGCTCGCGTTAAGCGGTTTGCATGTAAGCGCGGTGATAGGCGCTGTTTTCCTGATAGTCGTTAAATTGTTGGCGCTATCGCCCGCTTTGGCTTTGCGATATCGATTGCCCATTATCGCTGCCTTAGCCGGAGCATTAGCCGGCATGGGATATACAATATTTACCGGAGCAGAAATCCCCACAGTGCGGGCCTGTATAGCGGCTTTACTCATAGTTGCGGCATTGATTTTGGGGCGGGACCCGTTGTCATTGCGCATGGTCGGCTTCGCCGCCTTTGTAGTGCTTTTGCTATGGCCAGAGGCGTTGATAGGGCCGAGCTTTCAGATGAGCTTTGGCGCGGTTATAGCGATTATTGCATTATATGATACGCCTATTATGCGGCGGCTTTCGTTACAGAGAGATGAGGGCGATTTTGCTTTGGTGCCAAAGATCAGCCGCTTCGTGGTCATGCTTTTTTTAACCGGCTTGGTGATTGAAATAACCCTTTTCCCGATTGCTCTCTATCATTTCAACAAGGCGGGAATATACGGCGCTCTTGCCAATCTTATAGCCATTCCTTTAACCACATTTGTAATAATGCCATTGGAAGCATTGGCATTGCTTGCAGATACTATTGGGTTGGGCGGCCCGCTCTGGTGGCTATGTGGTCAGGCTCTGTCATTGCTATTGGGCTTGGCGCGCTTTGTATCGGACGTGCCAGGATCTGCGGTCTTATTCTCTTCTATGCCGCTGAGTGCCTTTGTGTTTTTTGTATCGGGCGGGCTGTTGCTCTTTTCCCTGCGCAGTCATTTGCGCTTTGCCGCTATATTTCCCGTTACTTTTGCCATTATCTTATACATGCAAACGCCATCGCCCGACATCATTATATCCGATGATGGACGACAATTTGCGGTGAGAGATCAAAATGGTGATTATCTGCTGCTCAAACCTCAGTCGGATAGCTTTGCGACGGATATGATCCGTGAAGAGGCAGGATTTGACGATTCCGGGCAGGATTTGAAACTCTGGCAGCAGTCTCGCTGTTCATCAGATTTCTGTACGTTCACTTTGAAAAGCGGCGAACGCAGCTGGTCCATAATGGCTGGCATTAGCAACAATTATGTACCGCTGCGCGCTCTTGCGGCGGCATGCTCACGCAGCGATATTGTTATAGCCCCAAGACGACTGCCCTATATTTGCAGACCACGATGGCAGAAAATTGATGGCCCCTATTTGCGCGAAAACGGCGGTGTTGCGATCTATTTTGATCAACAGGAAATCATCACATCACGCCTAAAAACAGATCATGGCTGGCGACAATAATTTGCTTCAGTGTTGATAACACACTGCTACTGACCGTCACCAGCCATGAAATATATCAATGATAGCGGCGCAAAAGCCCTGCCAATTGACCCTGAATTTGTACTTCCTGCGGTGCATATTTCTGGGTTTCAAACTGCGCATTGGCAGGTTCAAGGCAAATTGCGCCATTGTCACGATGTAGATATTTCAATGTTGCTTCTTCTCCATGGACAAGAGCCACAACAATCTGACCATCACGGGCTGTATCGGTGCGCCTGATGAGCGCGAAATCACCATCAAATATTCCCGCTTCGATCATGGAATCGCCGGATACCTCTAGCGCATAATGATCGCCACTGCCCAGCAGTGCTGCCGGAACAGGAAGTGTCGATTGCCCTTCTATAGCTTCGATAGGAACACCTGCAGCGATCCTTCCGTGAAGCGGTATTTCAATCACATCATTAGCCGCAATAGGCATTGCCTTTTCTACAGGCTTAGTATCACGCTGTGCTGCTGCTGAGGAAAGATTGACAACCGTTCCGCCTGTTGGTGCGGCATCACGGCCATCAGGTGACTTCAAAACCTCCAACGCACGGGCGCGATTGGGTAGACGCCGGATAAATCCGCGTTCTTCCAACGCACTGACCAGGCGGTGAACACCGGATTTGGATTTAAGATTAAGCGCTTCTTTCATCTCTTCAAAAGAGGGAGAAACGCCGCTTTCTTCCAGGCGGTCCTGAATAAAGCATATGAGCTGATGTTGTTTTTGGGTTAGCATTGCTGTCTCCAAAGTGAACGAATGAAGAACAATTAAGCAACGATATGCATTTGGTCAAGCAAATTCGTGCTTGATACGTTTTGCTTATGTTTCTGGTCCGTTCAATACCTCTCGTGTTGCCATCACCAGATCATCTTTGCGCATCAACGTTTCCCCGACCAGAAAAGCCTTTATGCCAGCCTTATCAAGCCGCACACAATCATCATGACCAGCTATGCCGCTTTCCGAGACGATAAGATGGTCCTTCGGCACATATTGCATCAGCTCTTCGGTCACTGCGAGGTCCGTTACAAAACGTTTCAGATCGCGATTATTAACGCCGATAAGACTGCGGTCCGGATTTGTGTCCAATGCGAGCGCACGATCAAGCTCTTCACGATTATGCACTTCGATCAACATATCCATGCCGTTTTCCAGTGTTGCATGCGCCAATTCGCGCATCAATATGTCGTCACAGGCTGCGACAATGATCAAAATGGCATCGGCACCAAGCGCACGCGATTCCGTTATTTGCCAAGGATCGACCATGAAGTCTTTACGCAAACAGGGCAGGGTCGTTGCTGCTCTGGCTTGCAACAAATAATCATCATGTCCTTGGAAATAGGGTATATCCGTTAAAACAGAAAGGCAGGATGCACCGCCAGTTTCATAGTCACGCGCATGATCAGCAGGAGAGAAATCTTCTCTGATTAAGCCTTTGGATGGGCTTGCTTTTTTCACCTCTGCAATGAGCGCCCACACATTGTTAGCGATGGTTTTGCGCATATTGGCGACAAAACCGCGTGGTGCAGATTGCGCACTGATCCGCTCCTGCAATAGGCTGTCACTTAAACGCTCTTTGTATAGTGCTACATGCTCGGCTTTTGCGGCACAAATTTCCTGCAATTTGTTGCTCATAATGCGATCCAGCAATCCAAAAGGGCATTGGCTAGCCCTTTATCAAGCGTTTCTTTAGCCTCTTCATAGCCATTTTCCCAGCTATCGGCTTCTCCGGCAACCATAAGGGCCGCAGCACTGTTCATGAGCACTGCCTGACGATAAGCATTTTCCTTACCCAGCAGCATTTTGCGCAAGGCAGCGGCATTATAAACGGCATCACCGCCACGCAGCTCGTCTAGCGCAAAGCGGGGCAGGTCTAAATGTTCGGGCGTAAATTGTGTGTCGATGCGTTCATCACCACGTATCTCACTAATGCGGGTCGGGCCGGCAACGGAAATTTCGTCCAACCCTTCTTCGCCAGAAACCACCATCAAATGCTTAAAGCCCAATAATTGTGCAGCATCACAATATAGTGAAACCAGATCAGGATGCGCAACGCCGATAAGTTGTCGCTGCACATTGGCAGGGTTGCACAATGGCCCCAACAGATTGAAGATTGTGCGGCGACCCAGTTTTTTGCGGATTGGTGCAATGGCACCCAGTGCGGGGTGATGCTGAGGCGCAAAGAAAAATGCGATGCCTGGATCATGCAAAAGTGTGGCATTTTCTTCTGCACTGCGATCAAGGCGCACTCCAAGTTGTTCCAAAGTGTCGGCTGTTCCCGCTTTGCTGCTGGCTGCTCTGTTGCCGTGCTTGGCCATGGGCACACCGCATGCAGCAACCACAAGAGCGACCGCAGTTGAGACATTCAGGCTATGCTGTCCGTCGCCGCCAGTGCCGCATACATCAATGGCATTTTCAGGAGCGCCGGAAACCGCAATCATACGTTGGCGCATGGCCGTGGCCGCCCCAGCTATTTCTTCGGCAGTTTCGCCGCGATCCGCCATTTTGATCAATATGTTAGCAATAGTGGCATCATCAAATGCGCCATCGAGCATTTGGCCAAATAGTTGCTGTGCGGTGTCCATGTCCAACGGTTCGTGCATATTGGGTATAGTCATCATGCTGCGGCTTTCGAAGGAACAGGCCCATGTTTGATCTGCGCAATATCAAGGAAATTGGCGAGCAATGCGTGGCCATATTGCGTGGCGATACTTTCAGGGTGAAACTGCACACCATGAAGCGGCAATTCGCGGTGCCTTAAACCCATAATATGGCCACCGTCAGCATCAGACAACCGCGCATTCACAACCAATTGCTCGGGAAAGCCTTCGCTCTGCACAAGCAGGGAATGATAACGTGTTGCGTTAAATGGGGAGGGCAGGTTTCGGAAGACGCCGTCATCATCATGCAGCACGGGTGAGGTTTTCCCATGCATAAGGCCGCCACGGTCGACCTTAGCACCAAAATATTGCCCAATTGATTGATGCCCAAGGCAAACGCCCAATAATGGCAGGCGTGCACTGGCACATGCCTCTACCAGATCAAGCGAAATGCCTGCCTCATTCGGTGTGCAGGGGCCTGGAGAGAGAATGATGGCCTGTGGATTGAGCGCTAGTGCTTCTATGGCGGTCAGATCATCATTGCGGACCACTTTGACCTCGACACCCAGCTCCATGACATAATGCACCAGATTATAGGTGAAGCTGTCATAATTATCGATCATCAGGATCATTGGCCAAATCCCCCTTTGCGCGCTTGTGCAACTGCTTCTCTGGCGGCAGCGAACAATGCGCCAGACTTGGCTTCACATTCGCGCTGTTCATATTCCGGATTGCTATCTGCCACTATGCCAGCGCCTGCTTGCACATGCATCATGCCGCCTTTCAGCACCGCAGTGCGCAAAACAATACAGCTATCAACGGATCCGTCAGGCGCAAAATACCCGACCGCCCCTGCATATGCGCCGCGCTCTTCCGGCTCTAACTCGGCAATAATCTCGCAGGCGCGTACCTTGGGGGCGCCGCTGACTGTTCCTGCGGGAAATCCCGCCATTAATGCATCAACAGCATCTTTATCAGCGGCCAACTTGCCTGTTACGTTGGAAACAATGTGCATGACGTGACTATAGCGCTCAACCATATAGCTATCAGTAACCGTCACACTATTTGCCTCTGCCACACGCCCAACATCATTGCGGCCCAGATCAAGCAGCATCAGATGTTCTGCACATTCCTTCGGGTCGGCCAAAAGGCTGACCTCATTCGCGCGATCTTCAGCATCATCGCCGCCGCGTGGACGCGTGCCGGCAATCGGTCTTATCGTCACTTCACCGTCACGCGACCGGACCAGAATTTCAGGACTGGAACCAATAAGAGCCATATCCGGCAGATCAAGAAAGAACAGGAAAGGAGAAGGGTTGATGCGGCGCAAAGCGCGATACAGATCCATGGCCCCAAGGGAAAATGGTGTAGAAAAGCGCTGTGCCAACACGACTTGAAAAATATCTCCTGCGAGAATATAATCCTTAGCTTTGAGCACCATCTTGAGATAATCTTCCGGCGCTATAGCCGGGGTTATAGTGATATCTGCAATATCGTTTTCTGCGCTCTGGTTACTCAGTTCGACAGATTGCGCGAGCATGCGTTCACATTCATCAAGCCGCTCTTGCGCAGCATCAAGGCGCTTTGATATACTGCCTTTTTGGTCTTTCCATAGTGGCGCGAGCAAAAACATCTCATCTTTTAAGCGATCCACAATGATAAGCATGGATGGGCGAACAAAGACCATATCAGGAATATCAAGCGGCGCATTTTCGGAACGTTTTATGGCTTCAACCAGACTGACGGTTTCATAGCCAAAATAACCCACCAAAAAGGCTGCTGCAGGCGGCAAGTCATCTGGTAGCACCATATGACAGGATTTTGCCAAATTGCGCAGAGCATCCAACGGCCCTTCGTCACATTGGGTGAAAGCATCACGGTCGTGCTGCCACATGTAATTAACACAAGCTTCTTTACCTTGGGCGCGGAATAAGAGGTCAGGGTCAAGACCGATCAGGCTATAACGTCCTCTGGTCTCTCCGCCTTCAACTGATTCCAGCAAAAAGTCGCCTCTTTCAGGGCGATGCAGGCGCAGAGCTATAGAAACCGCCGTATGGGTGTCTGCCACCAATCTGCGGTATAGGAGCGTGGATTGTCCGGCTTCCAATGCATGTTTAGCATTGCTGGATTGAACGTTTATTTGCTCCGACCCGCTGGCATGTATTGCGTCACTTTGTAAGGTCATCCGCCTGATGCATTGGTTCCGGTCAGGTCTTCAATCACTGACTTAATGATTGTCTCTTTGCGCTCAACGGTCACAGCATTGCGCATGGCGCTGATAAATTGCTGTTGTAACTCACCACCATAAGCGGCCTGAATATCACGCTCAGCTGCAGCCAATACATCGGGACGTTTGGAGAGATCACCTTGGTCAATCTTCTCCAAATAGACAACATACCAGACCTGATCAGCAGGGCCTTCCAGAACTTTGGCCGTGCCTTCTTTCATTGAGAACATAAGAGCCAATGGCGGTGGAACACGTTGCTGGCTATTGGCCAATTGTTCGCGATTTGCGCCGACATTCTCGATAGCAGGTAAATTATATCCACTGTCTGCAGCGGCCTTTGCCAAAGTCTCAGCGCTGGTTGTTTGGTCGGCCAGCTTACGCGCCAATTTTTCCGCTTCATCAGAGGCTTTGGAAAAACGATAAGCGCGCAATATAGCCGGTTTGTTGTCAGTAAATGGTGGCGGGGCAGCCGCAGCGATTTGCGGAACGTCATATAAGACATATTCAACACCAGGTGTAGTTTCTTTCAACCTGCCATTGCTGCCTTCTTCCAGCTGGAAAGCCTCTTGCAAGACCAAGCGAACAGCAGGTTCAGCCTGAAACTCACGATCTTTTGGCGCTAAACCACCTGCAGTGATCAAAGGTGTTTTTTTCAGTTCAAGTTTTTCATCTTTGGCGATTGTTGCAAGGCTAATGCCATCCTCAAGGCGTTCTTCTAATGAAACTGTAAAGTCTGACAGAGCTTGCCGCGTCTTTTCTTCGCGCACACCAGCCTGTAATTCGGAGCGCACATCGTCAAGAGTCCGTGCAGCCACCTTGGTAACTGCTGTGACCTGCACGACGTGCCAGCCGAGAGAGCTTTGTGCCAGATTGGCAAATTTGCCTTGTTGTGTGGTAAATACGGCGTCTGCAACTGCATTGGATGCCAATGATGAATATTCGCCTTTGGTAACCGGCCCAATATCGCTTGCTGCCAGACCGATATCAATTGCTGCACTGTCGATGGATTTACCACCATTGATAGTTGCCACCAATGCCTTGGCACCATCTTCGGTCGGCAAAATAACCTGCTTCACGGTTCTGGTTTCTTTGGCCTGGAATTCCTCACGGCGCGTTTCATATGCTGCCTTAAGGTCTGTTTCAGTGACTTTTACCTGATCGACAATTTGGTTACGGTTAAACACTGCATATTGAATGCTGCGTTGCTCAGGAATTGTGAAATCCGCGGCTTTTTCTGCATAAAAATCCTGTAACGCTTTGTCAGATACGTTTTTATCATCGATAAACAGGGTCGATGGAACAGCTGCAATACGTCCGCGGCGGGATTGTAAAGTGATCTGCGCATAGGTTTCGACCAAACCAGATGGTACATCTAAACCATAGGTTACAGGTGTGAGGAGTTGCTCTGCATAAAGGCTGCGCGCTACAAGACCGCGAAAATCTTTTTCGGCAAAACCTTGTGCCTGAAGTTGAGCACGAAATGACTCTTCATCAAATTCGCCAGCAACATTTGTAAAGGCGGGGCTGTTGGCAATTTCGCTATCAATGATCCGCTTGCCTGCGCCGATACCGTTAAGCTTTGCATATTCGGAAATAACATAGCCATTAGCCAAGCGATTGAAAATCTGATCGACGGTATCTTCTGTCAAAAAAGCGGGGAGGGATAGATTCGGGTTGGATTGCCGAACCGTGCTGTAAGCACCGTTAATTTCACGGCGAAATTCCGAAGTCGTAACATTCTCTTCACCAACGACAGCAATTGTCTGGCTGCCGCTAATGCCACCAAACGCACCGCTTGTAATATCACTACTTGCAAATGCTATCGCGATAACGGCAACGAATGCCATGGTGAAAAATAGGCCAATTTTGGAATTAAAAAAGGATCGGAAGAAACCTATCATAAAATCATTCAATCATATTTATAGCGACAATCATATCGCACCCAATAACCGCTTTAATAACAGCTTCCAGATGCTGCAAGCCTTGTCATCTCTAAACTCAGCAAATTGGTAATATAACCGTATATTGCTATGCCTCGGCCTTGTTATGAAGGAGTGATGATGGGTTATCGACAAGATGCTCTGGCCATTTTGACCATATTGTGCTTTTCGGCAATAAATCAAAATCACCTTATTTGTGAGGATTGTTCTATATGCGACCCTTTATTGTAGCCAATTGGAAGATGCATGGTTTGAAGGCCGATATGAATGAGGTGAAAGCCATAGACAGTGCTGCAGCCAAATTTGATCATATCGATGTCGGAATTGGCTTGCCAGCGACACTTATTCATTTAGCTGCTCAAAATGCAGGGCATGCACAAATTGGCGCGCAGGATTGTCATCAGGCACAGCAAGGTGCTCATACCGGGTGCTTGTCTGCGGCAATGTTGTCTGAAGCGGGGGCGTCATTCTCTATCGTTGGCCATAGTGAACGCCGCGCTGATCAGGCAGAGACGAGTAGATTGATAGCGCAAAAAGCGCGCTCGCTGCAAAATGCTTCTATGGGTGCCATTTTGTGCATTGGTGAGGATTTGGCGACACGGCAATCAGGTACAGCTTTGGACTTTGTCGCTGGTCAGCTTGTCGAATCATTGGCACTCGCGGATGATACCAGTCTTAGCCCGGAACGCCTTACAATCGCATATGAACCCATTTGGGCAATTGGTACCGGACATGTTCCCGAATTGACAGACATAGCGGCGATGCACAGCAAATTGCGCAGCCAACTGGTATCATCATTTGGGCCAGCAGGTGATGCCATTCGCATTCTTTATGGCGGATCAGTCAAAGCAAGTAATGCAAAAGACATATTGGCGCTTAAAAATGTTAATGGCGCTTTGGTTGGCGGGGCCAGTTTGAAAGCCGAGAGCTTTGTGCCCATAATCGCAGCTGCATGATAATCTTTTTGCCCAGCTTGTCGGTTTTAGAGGACTGATATGCGTGACTGGTTGAAACCTATTAGACCAGCCACCAACTTTGACAGTATAATAGTTGCCAAAACGGCATATTTCGGTATGAGGCAGCAAAGAATTGACCGAGATGATTATATCATCACTGGTATGAGGTAAGTGGATTTATAATGTTTACATTTTTAACCGTCGTTCAGGCTCTCGTTGCAGCTGCCTTGGTGGGCGCTATTTTGATGCAGCGTTCTGAGGGTGGAGGATTAACCGGTGGCGGCAACCCATCCGGCATGGTTTCTGCGCGCGGTGCTGCTGATTTGATGACTCGCACCACTGCTATTCTTGCATTGTTTTTTGTTCTGCTCAGCATCGCTCTGGCGGTTCTTGCGGTTAATGAAGGCAAGGGCAGTTCGATTGATACCAGCTTTGAACGCCAACAGGCCGTTGACCCGCTGGAAGGCGAGGCTTTGCCTCTGGAACTTCCGGGTGTTGCAAACCCACTGGACGCGCAGCCTAGCGAAGGCGCGGCAGCACCAGCTACTGATAGTGCGGCACCTTCAGAGGATAATGGCGAGACTACACAATAATTTCACATTCTATAATGGTTTTGTGAAACCCCTTCGGCACATTTGGTTGGCGAGGGGGTTTTCTTTAAATGCACAAAAGCGGCATAAAAATAATCCACTATATTTGCCCACAGGCGATTCTTCGGCTTGCCCATTTGCCACATTGTGCTTAGTGCTCTCCGTCCATGGCGCGATATATTTTCATCACCGGCGGCGTGGTCTCATCACTTGGTAAAGGACTGATGGCGGCAAGCCTTGCAGCATTATTGCAAGCGCGTGGCTATCGCGTACGTATCAGGAAGTTTGACCCGTATTTGAATGTCGACCCGGGGACCATGAGTCCATATCAGCATGGTGAAGTCTATGTGACGGACGATGGCGCAGAGACTGATCTGGACCTTGGCCATTATGAGCGTTTTACCGGTGTTCCTTCGCGTCAGTCAGATAATGTGACATCTGGCCGAATATACCAATCGATTATCACCAAAGAGCGCCGCGGCGATTATCTGGGTGCAACGGTTCAAGTTGTCCCTCATGTCACCGATGCGATTAAAGAATTTGCGCGCGCTGAAACCGACGATCTGGATTTCGTATTGTGTGAGATTGGCGGCACGGTCGGCGATATTGAAAGTTTGCCCTTCATCGAAGCGATTCGCCAATTACGCAACGAGATGGATCGCGATCAGACATTGTCCATCCATGTTACGCTGGTGCCTTATATCAATGCCGCCGGCGAGTTGAAAACCAAGCCGACACAACATAGTGTTCGTGAGTTGGCAGCTCTTGGTGTGCAACCGGATGTATTATTATGCCGGTGTGAACAACCTTTGCCGGAAACTGAGCGTCAGAAAATCGCACAATTCTGCAATGTAAGAGCAGAAGCCGTTATTCCTGCCCTTGATGCCGACAGTATTTACTCGGTACCCTTGCAATATCATGCGGAAGGTCTGGATGATGAAGTTTTGCGCGGATTTGGGATAAGAGACGCGCAAGAGCCGGATCTTAGCCGTTGGTATGATATTTGTGATCGCCGTAACAATCCTGAAGGCGAAGTGACCATTGGTGTGGTTGGCAAATATGTCGGCCTTCAAGATGCATATAAATCTCTGCATGAAGCGCTGGTACATGGCGGCATGGCCAATAGGGTGAATGTTAAGATACGCTGGCTCGATGCAGAAGTGTTTGAAAACGAAGAGGAAACTCTGGCAGCTCAATTAGAACCCTTGCATGGCATTTTGGTTCCTGGAGGATTTGGCGAACGCGGCAGCGAAGGCAAGATTTCGTCAGTTAAATTTGCTCGTGAGCGCAATGTGCCATTTTTCGGCATCTGTCTGGGCATGCAGATGGCCTGTATTGAGGCGGCGCGCAACACTGCTGGCATAGAAGCTGCGGGCACAACCGAGTTTCGCGAAACCAGCGAACCTGTTGTTGGACTTATCAATGAATGGATGAGCGAAGAGGGATTGCAAAAGCGAGAGCATGGCAACGACCTTGGCGGGACAATGCGTTTGGGAGCCTATCCAGCGCAGTTGCTGGAAAATAGCCATGCGGCACGAATTTATGGTGATACAAAGATTAGCGAGCGTCATCGCCACCGTTATGAAGTGAACAGCAATTATATTGACCAGCTGACATCTGGCGGATTAGTTTTTTCTGGTATGTCGCCCGATGGTGAACTTCCAGAAATTGTCGAGCGGCCTGATCTAAGCTGGTTTATCGGTGTTCAATATCACCCCGAGCTTAAGAGCAAACCCTTTGAGCCACATCCATTGTTCGCCAGCTTTATTGCTGCTGCAGTTCACAAGAGCCGGCTCGTATAAATTTTCCCACTTTGGATGAGTGCTGTTTCTACCACATTTTTCTACAAATGTGCATTTTGTCACACCAATGACCATTTTATACTATTACATCCGGAATGGATTAATTAGTTGGTTAAATAGGGGGAATGATCATGCATGCATCGCAGCTTCAGGAAAGGCTATCGCAGCACAGCCTTTTTGCTGATTGCAGCGATGATGTGCTTGCGGACATTCTTATGCGCGGAAATTGCTGCAACTTCACGCGCGATGACATCATAATACGACAAGGTGACACAGGTGATGCATTATACATTATCCTCTCCGGCCTTGTTAGGATCAGCATGGTTGCCAGCAATGGCCATGAGATAATTCTCGATTATGCAGAAAATGGCCAAGTCATTGGAGAAATAGCATTTTTTGATCATGGCGAGCGAACGGCCTCTGCTGAAGCAATGAGCGATGTTACGGCTTTGTCTTTGAGCCAAAGCGCTTTCCATACAATTATGGAAACGCACAGGGATTTGGGTTTGCAATTGATTAAAGCCATGGCCCGTCGATTGCGTCTTACCAACACGATTGTCGAGTCTGACCGTGCCTTTACATCCGGCCCTAGGCTTGCGCGTTATTTGCTGCGCCTGATGCTCGCTGACGGGGATGATACAGGTCGGCTAAAACTGAAATTGAGCCAGAGCGAGCTTGGAAATTTTGTTGGGCTGTCTCGAGAGCAGATAAACAGGCAATTATCATCATGGTCTGACAATTCCATTATCCGCATGGATGCTGGCTATCTGCACATTGTGGACAAACAGTTATTGTTCGAAATATCGGAGGCTGCGGGATAGGGTTTGCTATTACGCCTTTATTACGGTATCAAAACAACCAGACGCGCTCACATATAGTACATGCGACCCTGACTATATGTGACGCTGACGCCAAATGGGGCGTCGGGGGCGGTCCTTTTGGGGCCGCCCCCTATTTTTTAGGGGGTAATATATTTTAGGCGGCTTCTTCTTCAGACTGTACTGAAGAAAGTTTCGGAGCCTCTGTCGCAGAAGCATTGCTGATAGCAATCTTTTTTGGTTTCATTGCTTCAGGGATTTCACGCACAAGATCTATTGTCAGCAGTCCATCAATTAAAGTTGCATTGGCAACCCGCACAAAATCAGCAAGTTCAAATTTTCGTTCGAAATTACGATTTGCTATACCTAGGTGCAGAAACTCGCATTTTTGGTCATCATCATTAGGCTTACGCCCATTAATGGTCAGCAGGTTTTGCTGCGCAGTAATCTCTATATCATTTTCTTTAAAACCAGCGACAGCGAGCACAACGCGATAGCTATCATCACTGATTCTAGAAATATTAAATGGGGGGTAATTGTCACCATTGCCACTGCGATGCTGGTTCTCCAGCAGATCAAACAAACGATCAAAACCAACAGTTGTCCGGCGGTAAGGTGAAAAATCAAAACGTGTCATAACATCCTCCAAAAGAGCGATAATCATCACCAGCCTTCAGGCCTGGCGATTGGGTTTACAAATATGTCCCGACAATTCAGCGACAATTTTAATTTGGGAAAACCGATTTTTGATTTCAAGGGGATGATTTGGGAAAGTCACATCCCATTACATAGCTCAAAGCCGCGTAGAATAAGGGGTTTAAGATCATTCATGAATGAAAAAGACGCCCGGCAGTTTCCCGCCGGGCGCCAATCGATCACGCCTGCGACGCCCTAAAGCGGAGGCAAAAGACCGAAACAGAATGCGGATTCCCCAAACCACATTCTGATGCCCCGAAATTACAGATGCGTATCTGAACTCCGAAGACGTAACCTTTCAATTTTACGAAGCGTTTGACCAGAAGAAAAGCACAGCCAGTCGTGCTTTTTGTTTAATATCGTGTTCATTATGCAACACATAGACACCATATGTTGCGCAACGAGACATTTCATGTCTAAGCCACGAACGAATATGTGGTGTCCCGCCACTAACAGTTAAGGATAGAGCCATACCCATATGCTGACGGTTTTTGAAAGAACCATCGCCAGACGATATTTGCTACCCGCTCGCTCGGAAGCATTTATATTTCTGGTCGCCACCATCTCCATGGTTGCTGTTATGCTCGGCGTTGCTGCGCTGATCATTGTCATGAGCGTGATGAACGGCTTCCGCGTCGAATTGCTTGACCGTATTGTAGGCCTTAACGGCCATGCACTTATTCAGGGCTATGGCGGGCGTCTTGATAATTGGGAGGATCTTCTCGACAAAGCTCGCAAGACGGACCGTGTGGTTTCAGCATCGCCTCTGATTGAACAGCCACTGCTCGCAACTTTCAATGGCCGCGTGGAAGGAATTATTGTTCGCGGCAATGACAGCGAAAATATTCAAGGGCTTAACACACAATTGGTCAGTGGTAATGTGAATGATATTACCGCGGAATCAGAAAAGATTGCGATCGGCGTAGGGCTTGCCCAAAATCTTGGGGCTCGTGTTGGAGACCGGATTACAATCATCAATCCGCAAGGAAGAGCAACGCCATTTGGTACGGTACCGCGAGAAATCTCCTATGAGATCGGCGCTATATTTGAAATTGGCGTTTATGATTTTGACAAACTGTTTGTGATTATGCCGATACCTGATGCGCAAACGCTGCTGCTATCAGGTGATTCCATTGGGATGATCGAAATTACGACTGAAAATGCCGATGAGGTTAACGAGATTATCGCGCCCTTGATACCAGAGGTCGGTAATAAAGGCATTGTGGTGGATTGGCAGTCACTAAACGCCAGTGTTTTTGACGCACTTAAGGTCGAACGGGTGGTGATGTTTGTGATTTTGTCGATCATCATATTGGTTGCCGTTTTCAATATTCTGTCGTCACTCATCATGCTGGTCCGCGCAAAGACAAGGGACATAGCGATATTGCGCACTATGGGGGCATCGCGGCGCTCTATTTTAAAAGTGTTCGTATTTGTCGGAACTGTGGTCGGCATTATCGGTGCAGGAGCAGGCACGGTTTTGGGCCTTGGTTTGCTGGCTATAAGGCAGCCTATCGTTGGTGGCGTGCAATATTTAACAGGCGCGACATTATGGGACCCTTCAGTGCGCTTTCTTACTGAGCTTCCAAGCAAAACCGACCCTTGGGAAGTTGTCTTGATTGTCATTCTGGCTATCGGGGCGAGCTTTTTGGCAACATTGTTCCCAGCTTTTAAAGCGGCTAATACAGACCCAGTACAGGTGCTACGTTATGACTGATACTCATGGGGCCGAGTTTATAGCGTCTTTGAATGATGTTACGCGCAGCTTTACGCAGGGCAGCGTGACCATAGATGTTCTGCGCGGTGTTGATCTGCATATAAAACCCGGTGAAATTGTCGGGCTGGTTGGTCCATCGGGCTCTGGAAAATCTACCTTGTTACAGGCTGTGGGGTTGCTTGAAGGCGGATTTGGTGGCTCGATTATTCTTGGTGGCATAGAGGCTGCAGGACTTGATAGCGCAGGCCGCACAGCCATTCGCAAAGAGTTTTTGGGCTTTGTTTATCAATTTCATCATCTGCTGACCGATTTTGATGCCATGGAAAATGTTGTCCTGCCCCAACTCATCCATGATAATGACCGTAGTGTGGCCGAAGCACGGGCCGAAGAATTGCTAACGGCTCTGGGCTTGGGCTCACGCTTAAACCATCGCCCGAGCAAATTATCTGGGGGCGAACAACAGCGTGTTGCCGTTGCCCGTGCATTGGCCAATCGGCCGCAATTGGTGATGGCTGATGAACCAACGGGCAATTTGGATGAAGTCACATCGCAGATCGTCCTTGATCAATTTTTATCGCTTGTTCGCGGTGAGGGCAGCGCCGCCTTAATCGCAACGCATAATGAACGCCTTGCTGCAAAAATGGACCGTGTGGTCAAATTGAAAGAAGGCCGCTTGATCGAGATGTGAGCAGCATTGCTGACCGTGCCGCGAAAACATGATATACAATGTGTAACGATCATTATCATCGGTGCGAACCCATGATGAATATAACATTGCATAACAAACGGCATATGGCCGGGAAATAGGAAAAATATAATGTGGGAAGCACTGCAAGCCTGGTTTTTAAGTTTTGGTCAGGAATATGGCGTTAATCCGGTTATTTTCGGTGCAATCTACGTTGGTGCAATACCTTTTTTCACACTGTCCATCGCATGGCTGGTGCGTAACAAACGTGCTGGAAAATCGATCGTTTTGCCAGTTTTGTCCGCTGGCGGCTTTTTTGTCTCCGCTTATGTTTATCTGGCAATTGCTGGGAAAAACATTCCGGAATGGGTTTGGGTATTTTTGGGTGCACTCATAATTTATGGCGCATATTCAACGGTGAAAAGTGTGCGTTCCAAAATTTCTGATGAAGCAGATGCCACTGCTTAACTGGCCGTGGAAACATTCGAAATTAGACAGATGAACGCTCTTCAAAAGGGGCGTTTTTCTATCCACAGCATAGGCTTGTAAAAACCGCAGTTTTATTTGCCAGAATCGCTCTATAGTCGCACATTGCGGCATGGCTACTGATCCCTTTGTCCCGCTGCGTGTTTACTCATCTTATACGATGCTGGATGGCGCGATAGACCCAAAAGACATCGCCTCACTTGCGAAAGAGCGAGGCTTTCCCGCTATATCTATCGCTGACCGTAATGGGCTTTATGGCTCTATGGCATTTGCTGATGCCTGTTTCGCAAATGGCGTTCAACCTATTATCGGCGCGACTATGGCTGTTATTAGGCCGGGGCATGAAGGGCGCGAGAAGCCAGCAATAGATTGGCTGCCATTATTTGCCCAAAATGCACAAGGCTATCAAAATCTTTGCAAGCTGGTTTCATCGGCGCACTTGGATCGGCCAATTGAATTACCACCACATATCACTTTGCAGCATTGTACTAAATATCATCAGGGCTTAATCGCGCTGAGCGGCGCAGGGGAAGGGGTCATAACGCGGCTTTTGGCACAGGAACAACATAGTGCGGCGACCGATTGTCTGGATCAACTGCAATCTATCTTTCAAGATAGGTTATATATTGAATTAGCCCGCCGGAATGACCCTGACGAAGATGCAGCCGAAGACAATCTTATCCAACTGGCCTATGATCGCAATATAGCTCTCATTGCATCCAACCCTGCTTGTTTTGCCGAGCCTGGTTTTTACAAAGCGCGTGAAGCTATGATGTGCATTGCTGAGGGCGGTTATCTTGACGCTGGCGACCGCAAAAAAGGCTCTCCGGAAAATTGGCTAAAAAGCGGGGCAATGATGCGTGAGCTGTTTGCCGATATCCCTGAAGCATTGAGCAATACATTGGTTGCTGCGCAGCGATGTGCCTTTGCTCCGCCCAAAAGAGACCCGATATTACCCAGCCTTGCAGGCGATCTTTCCGGCGAAGAAAAAGAACTGCGATCACTCTCGCGCAATGGTCTGGAAGAAAGGCTGAAACTATACAAAGATTTGCCTGACGATGAGCGGCAAAGCTATTTTGACAGGCTGGACTATGAAATTGATATCATTATCAAAATGGGTTTCCCCGGCTATTTTCTAATCGTTGCCGACTTCATTCAATGGGCCAAGGAACAGAATATCCCGGTTGGTCCGGGGCGGGGTTCCGGCGCTGGTTCGGTGGTTGCATGGGCATTGACTATCACCGATCTTGACCCACTAAAACTGGGCCTGTTGTTTGAGCGTTTTCTCAACCCTGAACGGGTTTCTATGCCTGACTTTGATATCGACTTTTGTGAGACACGGCGCAGTGAAGTTATCCGCTATGTGCAGCAGAAATACGGAACCGATACCGTCGCGCAAATCATCACCTTTGGTAAGTTAAAAGCCCGCGCTGTGCTGCGCGATACGGGCCGTGTTCTGCAAATGCCCTATGGTCAGGTTGATCGCTTGTGCAAGATGGTGCCTAACCACCCAACCGACCCATGGAAACTAGATCGCGCCTTGAAAGGTGTGTCTGAACTGCGCGAGGAATATAATAAGGACGCGCAGGTTAAACAATTGATCGACCTGGCACTGCAAATGGAGGGTCTGCCGCGGCATAGCTCCACCCATGCCGCCGGTGTTGTTATTGGTGATCGCCCGCTTGACGAGTTGGTGCCGCTCTATCGCGACCCACGGTCAGACATGCCGGTTACGCAGTTCGATATGAAATTTGTTGAAAAAGCCGGTTTGGTAAAATTTGACTTTCTTGGTCTCAAAACCCTGTCCGTTTTGCACAAGGCAACGGAAATGCTGTCTAGGCGCGGTATATCTATCGATCTTAACACTTTGGCCTGGGATGACCCCAAAGTGTATGAGCTTTTGCAACGCGGCGAAACAGTTGGTGTTTTTCAGTTGGAATCTGAGGGTATGCGCCGGACGCTGGCCGCTGTTAAGCCTAGCAATTTTGGTGATATTATCGCGCTGGTGTCGCTCTATCGTCCAGGCCCAATGGATAACATCCCCAGCTTTGGCGCAAGGAAGAATGGCGAGGAAGAAATCGCCTATCCGCACCCGCTTTTGAAAGATATATTGGCAGAGACATATGGCATCATTGTCTATCAGGAACAGGTTATGCAGGCTGCTCAGGTGCTCGCCGGCTATTCACTGGGTGAAGCAGATTTGCTGCGCCGGGCAATGGGTAAGAAAATTCAGGCTGAAATGGATATTCAACGGGATCGCTTTGTTGAGGGCGCCGCGAAAAACGATATCAATTCGAAAAAAGCCAATGAGTTGTTTGACCTGATTGATAAATTTGCCGGCTATGGTTTCAACAAATCCCATGCTGCAGCTTATGCCTTGCTTGCCTATCAGACTGCATGGTTGAAAGCGCATTATCCTGAAGAGTTTTTTGCTGCTTCCATGTGTTTTGACATGCACCAGACAGAAAAGCTCAATATTTTTGTCGATGATATGAAGAAACTCGGCATTATGTGTCAGCCGCCAAGCCTGAACCATAGCGAGGTTGAGTTTTCGGTTGAAGCCGATGATAGCCCAGAAAATGAGCGGGGTTGGGCGGTGCGTTATGCCCTTGCTGGCCTAAAAAATGTCGGCGGCAAAGCGATGCAGGCTATAGTGGATGAGCGAGAGGCCAATGGACAATTCCAATCGCTCGCGGACTTTGCTGATCGTGTAAGCCCTGCATTATTGAACAAAAGGCAGTTAGAAAATCTTGCCGCAGCTGGCGCTTTTGATCAGGTTACCACCAATCGTGCGGCGGTTTATACATCTGCGGAGACATTATTGGCTCTGGCGCAACAAGCAGAGCAATCGCGCAATTCTGGTCAGGCTGCTCTGTTCGGCGGAGAAGAAGAGAGCAGTGCGCAGAGTTTGAAAACCGACAATTGCGCATCTTGGAACACTGCGACACGCATGAATTTTGAGAAAGACGCATTTGGCTTTTACTTTTCGGGACATCCTGTTGAGCATTATGAAGTTATTGCCTCTGCAAATGGTGCGCGGCCTTTTGCTAATGTCATGGACGGTATTCAGCTGGAAGCAGGGCAGAGACGGCCTGCCATATTGGCAGGGTTGATAGAATCCGCTCAAAAACGCCAAACCAAACGCGGCAAAGACTTTGCCATGGTTGATATGTCGGACAAATCTGGCCAATTTTCGGCGAGTTGCTTTGAAGAAAGGCTGGTGCCTCGTCTGGTGGAATGGGCTAAAGAAGGTGTGTGCGTGCTGCTCAATGTAGAGCTTGATAGCAACAGCCCTGATCAGCCACCGCGAGCGACAATCCGTTCTGCCCAACCTCTTGAAGGACTGCAAAGCGCGGCACAGCTCAAACTGATGTTTGATGCGCACGAGGCTTCTGCTTTTGCGCAATTGGCGGCTATATTGGAGCGTCGAAAAACTGGCCATGGACGCGTATTTGCCCGTTTGATCCAACCGGATAGAAACCCCATCACCATGGCCTTGCCAGAGCGTTACATGCTAGACAGCGAACTGGCCGAGCTTTTGGAGGATTTGCCGGGTATCTCTAATATTCGGCTAGAGGCAGTGCGGCGCAGTAAGCCGGAACTTGTAGGTTAGAAAACAGGCGATACACTGACAAAAACATGCTGATTCTTCACGCTTTGGCATGACAGATAAAATATAAAGGAGGATGCCCAAATGCTAGGCGCCATGCAGGATTTCGAACTAAGGGTAATGCATTTATTGGACCATGCCGCGCGCGAACATGGGCGGCGTGACATTGTTTCCTATTGGGCAGATGGCAGCGAAACACGCTCAAATTGGGCAGGGGTAGAGCGGGATGCACGGCGCATGGCTAAAGGCCTGACTGCCCTTGGTTTGCAAAAAGGGGACCGTGTTGCAACCTTGGCAATGAACCATGGTCGGCATCTTGTCAGCTGGTACGGTGCTATAGGTGCTGGCGGTGTTATCCATACAGTCAATCCGCGACTGTTTGAAGATCAGTTGGAATATATTATGAACCATGCGGAAGATCGCGTGCTGCTTTATGATGCAATGTTCCAGCCAATTATAGACAAGATGAAATCCCGCTGGACAACGATTGAGCATTATATTTGCTACGATCCGCCAAAAGGCAGTGATGTTCAAGGTTTTGAGGATTTTCTGGATCAATATGACAATGATTTTGCATGGGTCGATGGCGATGAAAGAGAGCCATGCATGCTCTGCTATACCAGCGGGACAACTGGCAACCCTAAAGGCGTATTATACGAACATCGCTCTACCATGATCCACGCTTTGGCCGAGATTCAGCCCGCCGTTTTTGACTTCTCACCAGCTTCTGTAGCGCTGCCCGTAGTGCCGATGTTCCACGCTGCTGCTTGGGGTATCCCTTTCGCCAGTGCGGCCGCTGGTGTAAAGCTGGTTTATTCTGCCGTGAATGATCCCGCTGTTCTCACCATGTTGATGAACCGCGAAGAAGTAACGCATAGCGCTGGCGTTCCCACGGTCTGGCTGGCATTGTTCCAACATATGGACGCGACTGGTGAAAAGCCCGAACATCTCAATGTAGTGACCATTGGTGGCTCGGCTGCACCGCGCGCAATGTGTGAGCGCATTATGAAAATGGGCTGCCGCGTCAACCACGCCTGGGGCATGACAGAAACATCGCCTATCGGCACCATGGGCGCACCAATACAGGGCTGGGATGCATTATCCCTCGACGAACAACTCGACATTGTTACCAAGCAAGGCAAGGTGCCATTTGGCGTGGAATTGCGGGTCTTGGATGATGATGACAATGTTCAGCCGCGCGATGGCAAATCCAGTGGCCGACTACAGATTCGCGGTCCGTGGGTGGTGAAACGCTATTTCAAAGCAGAAGAAGATGCGGTCACTGAAGATGGCTGGTTTGACACGGGCGATGTGGCCGTAATCCACCCGGATAATGTTATGCAAATCACTGACCGTGCCAAAGATGTTATCAAATCAGGCGGGGAGTGGATTAGCTCTGTAGAACTGGAAAATGCAGCGGTTGGCATGACCGAAATTGCAGAGGCCGGCGCCATTGGATTACCGCACCCTAAATGGGATGAGCGGCCATTGCTTGTTGTTGTTCCTGCGGCCGGCGCAAGCCTCAGCAAAGACCAAGTGCTGGAATATCTGTCTGATAAAGTCGCGAAATGGTGGCTTCCAGATGATGTCGCCTTTGTGGATGAATTGCCGCATACAGCAACCGGCAAGATATTGAAAACCGCGCTGCGTGAGCAATTTAAGGACCATAAATTACCGACGGTCTAGAAAATTGGCACAAAATCATAAATCGAGGCGCATCTGCCCATGCGGGTCTGGCGGAATGAAGATATCGGTACGCAAGTTATACCGGTTCTTCTCAAAGCCATATTTACTACGCAGCCTTTCCATGCGGTTTTTCAGCAAATCCGCCCAAGGCCCTTGCCCGCGCCGCCTATGGAAAAAGCGCGGATCATTGCGTTTGCCGCCCCGCAGAGACCGAATGATCGTCATGACTTTGGCCGCACGATCAGGAAAATGGGCAGCGAGCCATTCTTCGAATAAGGGCGCAACCTCCCATGGCAAACGTATGGGTATCGCCGCAAGACCAGTTGCTCCTGCCTCTGCGGCAGCAGCAGCGATATGCTCTAACTCATGGTCCGTAATAGCGGGAATGACCGGCGCAATGTTGACATAGCAGGATATCCCTGCCGCACTTAGCAAGCGGATGGCTTCCAATCGCTTTTTCGGAGAGGCCGCGCGTGGTTCAAGCGTTCGGGCAATAGCATTGTCGAGCGTTGTAATTGACAGCGCAACAGATGTTAATCGTAGTGCAGCCAAATTCGTGAGCAAATCTATATCATGCAATATTCTGTCAGATTTTGTTGTTATTCCAATGGGGTGGCGGGTTTCCAGCATGATTTCCAAAATGCTGCGCGTAATCTGATATCGCTTTTCTATCGGCTGATAAGGGTCGGTATTTGTGCCTATAGCAATGGGCCTTACCGTATAATTAGATGCCGCCAATTCATGCTTTAACAGTTCAGCAGCCGAGGGTTTTGCAAATAATTTGGTTTCAAAATCCAAACCCGGGGACAAATTATGATAGGCATGGCTGGGTCTGGCAAAGCAATAGACGCAACCATGTTCACAACCGCGATAGGCATTGATGGAGCGATCAAAAGGAATGTCGGGAGATTTGTTGAATGTGATGATTGTCTTTGGTGCTTCGATCGTCACATCAGTGCGAATTTTGCATGTTGGTTCGTCAATTTCAGCGCTTTTATCACGCCAATCTCCATCTACATCACGCTTAATGTCATCAAATCTGCCTGAAATGCCATTACTGACAGTGCCGCGCCCTTTGACAATGGTGATATTCGGGTCTGGCCGCGCTAAAATGGGGTCGCAATCAGGGCTTATTTTGATGTCATTATCGTTATTTGGTGGAGCCATTCCCCAACATTAATATGCCAATGAGAACATTTCAAGAACATTACTCAATATATAAGAAGCAAATTATACAATTTTTGCAGAGTGCGCGGCTATTGCTCTTGCAGGCGAGGCATCAACTCAACAAAATTGCATGGGCGGTGTCTACTATCCAATTGATATTGCAAAATCCCGTCCCAACCATCTTTTACAGCACCGTTGGAACCGGGCAGTGCGAAAATATATGTTCCGCGTGCAACGACGGCACACGCGCGGGACTGAATCGTCGACGTCCCGATATTTTCGATACTGAGATAACGAAACATCTCACCAAAGCCTGGAATATCTTTAGTTTTCACATGATCAAGCGCTTCTGGCGTAACGTCTCTGCCGGTCAGGCCAGTGCCGCCCGTCGTCACAATGGCATCAACCTCTCTATCATCAATCCAATTTTGCAAACGTGCCACCAATCGCGTTTGATCATCTTTTTCAATAGCCCGTTGAAAGAGCCTATGCCCGGCATTTTTAATGCGTTCGGCTAAAATATTACCGGAAGTGTCGTCAGCTATTGTTCGCGTGTCAGAAACCGTCAACAATGCGATGTTAACGGGAATAAATTCGGCTTTTTTATCGATCGCCACCGCGACTTCCTCCATTATTCACTGGATCAATGCGAACCAGTTGCACAGCACCCCCATTGGGAAATTTGGGCCATAGGCCTTGAGCCAATCCAAATGCGCTTTGGGAGGCTATACCGGCCTGCGCTTCATACATCCAGTAATTGCGCAATACGATACCAACATATGCACGTGTTTCAGAATAAGGGATTGATTCCATATAAAGCAGCGGGTCGCCTTGGTCTTTAATCTCATCATTCCAACGGCCAACAGGGGAAGGGCCGGCATTATAAGCAGCGATCACCTTTGGTAGCAGCCCGCCAGTTTGCCGCTTCTTTGCAAGATTCTGCAAAAATTGTTGTCCAAGAGCGAGATTATTTTCCGGAACAGCCAAGGCTTCATTGTTAGAAGGAATATTGTAGTTAGCGCCCAAATCAGCAGCAGTACCGGGGAGTAATTGCATCAAACCGCGTGCATTGGCTGGGCTCACTGCATCTGGCCGAAAACCAGATTCCTGCAAAGTGTGCGCATAGACAAGCGCAGGATCAACCTTCCAGCCATTTACAGGCTGCCAGCGCGGGGCAGGGAATGCAGCCAAGCGATTGGTATCCGCATTTTTGGGTGCATAAATTGCCAACCAGCTTTGCAAAGCAGGCAAGTTATAAGCTCGCGCAACAGCCAATAATGTTTGGTGATCAGCCCCTTGTGCGCGCCGTGCCTCATAGCGTAACGATTCTTCGGCCAGACTGTTTTGACCAATAGAAATCAGTGCCAGTGCAGATTGGCCATTTTGGCTTTTCTTCAACACTTGCAGTTGCTGAGTGGATATATCTGCAAATGTCGCAGGCACGTCCTTTTCAACACCCAGTGCTTGCTCTGCCAATAATCCATATAGCGAACCATCAAAAGTTCTCGCTTGCTGCAAATGGTAATTGACCTGACCGGGATAGCCCGCGCGCATCCATGCTCGTGACGCCCAATAATAGCCTGCGGATTTTAATTCAGGATTGCGAGCAGCTGATCCTGTCGCAGAAAATTGCTCAGCAGCGAGCCGATAATCGCCTTGCCGCCAAGCAGCAAGTCCATAGACCCAATGGCTTTCCCCCAACCAGATACCGCGGCCTTTGACGGCTTCACGGGCGATTTCAAGAGCCTCGCGATCACGATTTTCAATATAATAAGACCATGCAACACGCTGCTGCCATTCTGTCAGGCTCTCAATCGATATATTGCGCGCGGAAGATTGCAGAATAGAATTCGCCAAATCTGGATCACTATTGGTAATTGCCTGTAATATTCGCTGTTTTTCGCTTTCTGCCAAAGCATTGTCGCCGGTGATGCCGTTGGGCTTGCCGCGGACAGATGGAGCGCCCTGATATTGTAATGATCGCCGGGCAGGGGCTGATGGCGTATCGACAACGCCGCGCCGAGCAGCCAAGCGGCGCAACTGATCTGATTGTGCAATGTCAGGCGCTTCTTGCAGCAAGGCGAGCAAATCTTCTGCAGATGCCGCGGGAGAATTAGCAGCCAAATAATATTCGGCGCGGAATACTGGATTAAGAGGGTTGTTTGCGCTGTCAGCGATGATGGCTGTCACAGCATTCCAATCTTCTTTTTTCAAAGCAGAGAAAAAGGAGAGCGCTTGCCTATGTTCCTTATTGGATAGCACATCAGCATGGCTGTCAGCTATGTCACTACTTTCAGGGGCGGAAAAATATTCTACACTGGTTTTGGCCGATAGCGGCGAACACAAAAATCCAAACAAACTAAGGCTGTACAGCACCGACTTCATTGAGAGACTCCCCGATTCTAAGCCAGTCTTTCCAAGCAACCCTTTTCATAGTTGGTCTGGCCAAAAGGGTGCGTGGATGTAAACTGACGTCTGCAGGGATGCTTCGCCCATCATGGTTAATATTTGGTAAGGATCGTCTATTTTCGGCCAAGTCATTACCCGTTACCACCAGATTGGCCAATTTTCCGCATAAGATTATCGATTGCGGCGCTATCAACTCCATCAGATGAGAGGTGATTATGTTCCAATGGGCTTGCTTGTCCATCTCCATTTCTGGGGCAAGGCTATATTGCGGCCATAATGACAAGAATGCAGCCTGATCGGTTTCGATATTGACCGTGCCCAATATATTGGAAAGTAGCCGCCCCGATGCACCGGAGAATAATATTTCTTCATCATCCTCTTCTGGCATATCGCTGATAATCAGCAATTTTGGCTGTGATTTCAGCACTGGTAAGATGCGCGGACCCAGACCGCTTGCCATTGTTAATGCTGGTGAAGATTGCCACCATGGCAGAATATCGTCAAAACTATCGGGCAGAGGTACATTTTGTTCGGCGGGTTGCGTATTCGCATTGTCCCTCTGCATATGTGCTTCGGCTAAAGGAGGGGAAGGGGCAGGCCGCACTGGCGGAGCATTATTCTGCTCTATAAGCGGCTCCGCATTTTGCTTTGCCACAGGAGCAGAAACGGCGGCACTATCATCGGCTGACTCAAACCACTCACGGGGAATTTCCCGATAATCATGCTCCACGCCAGCAGAACGCCACCATTCCCAATAGCTGTCTAACTCTTGTTGAGCAGAGAATGATGTATCTGGACTGGCCATTATAATTTGCTCTGACAGGGTTAACGAGAACCGGCTTTCCATTTTTGCTCAAGCCGCAACTCTTGCTTTCATTAATGCACTTGGTAGATCATTATATTTTCGCTATCGAATTGCGAACGAAAGTGCAAATTAACGCAGATGTCTATTGTGCGGAAGACACATTTAAGGTGCTAATATGAGTGATGCTGAAATCGAACGTGAGTCCATGCCATATGATGTGGTGATTGTCGGTGGTGGACCCGCCGGTTTGTCTGCGGCTATCAGATTGAAACAAATGGCCGCAGAAGCAGGTAGCGAGATTGATGTTTGCATATTGGAAAAAGGCTCGGAAATCGGCGCACATATCCTATCAGGTGCAGTAATCGATCCGCGTTCTTTGGACGAATTGCTACCTGAATGGCGCGATAATGGCTGCCCCATGGCAGAAACGCCCGTGACCGATAACCAGCATTGGGTGCTCACCAAAAAAGGCAAGTTCAGCATTCCTCATTTTCTAACACCCTCATTTTTGCATAATAAGGGCTGTTATACAGGGTCTCTTGGCAATATGTGCCGCTGGCTTGGTGAGCAGGCCGAAGAACTTGGCGTAGAGATATTTCCTGGATTCGCGGCCGCTGAAATTCTGTATCATGAAGATGGATCGGTAAAAGGCGTTGCGACCGGCAATATGGGTGTGGCTCGTGATGGCAGCCACAAGCCTGATTTCGAACCTGGTTTAGAGCTCCACGCAAAATATACTTTCTTTGCAGAAGGCGTTCGCGGACATTTGACCAAAATCCTTAAAAAGCAATTTGCATTGGATGCAGATTGTGAGCCTCAGGTCTACGGGCTGGGCATAAAGGAATTGTGGGATATTCCAGCTGATAAGCATAAACCGGGCCTTGTTATCCACTCGCAAGGCTGGCCGTTAGAAGCAGGCTCTAATGGAGGCGGTTTCCTCTATCATCAGGCCAATGGTCAGGTCGCGCTCGGTTTTGTGACATGGCTCAACTATAAAAACCCCTATTTGCGACCATTTGAGGAAATGCAGCGCTGGAAAACCCATCCAGAGATTCGCAAATTCCTCGAAGGCGGTAAGCGCGTATCCTATGGCGCACGCGCCATTAGTGATGGTGGCTTTCAATCTGTACCTAAACTGGCCTTTCCGGGTGGTGCATTGATCGGTTGTTCTGCCGGTTTCCTTAATGTTCCCCGTATTAAGGGCACGCACACCGCTATGAAATCCGGCATGATGGCCGCAGAAGCCGCTTTTGCCGCGATACAGGAGCAACGCAGCAGTGATGAACTGACAGCCTATCAGAGCGCTTATGAAGGTAGCTGGGTTTATAAAGAGCTGAGCAAAGTACGCAATGTACTGCCATTGATGGAAAAATTCGGCGACAAGGTTGGTTCTTTCTTCGCTGGCATCACCATGTGGGCGGAGCATTTGGGCATCAAAATGCCGTTCACCATGCGGCATGAGCCAGATCATAAATCATTGGCACGCAAAGAGCATGTTCATCCTATTGAATATCCCAAACCGGATAATGTCTTGACTTTTGACCGTCTGTCATCGGTCTTTTTGTCTAACACCAATCATGAAGAAGATCAGCCAGTTCACTTGCAGTTGAAAGATCCGGCGATACCGATCAATTATAATCTGCCAGTGTTTGATGAACCTGCGCAGCGCTATTGCCCGGCCGGCGTGTATGAAGTGGTTGATGAGGACGATGGCAACAAGCGTTTCCAGATCAATGCGCAGAACTGCGTCCATTGCAAAACCTGCGATATCAAAGACCCGTCACAGAATATCAATTGGGTAACACCAGAAGGCGGCGGCGGACCAAATTATCCTAATATGTAAAGGCTTGCAGATCATTCCTCATATTGGGTTTAATTACCATGACGTTGACTGAATATGCTCCAGCCAAAATCAATTTGGCGCTGCATGTGCGAGAGCGCTTGCCTAATGGCTATCACATATTAGATACAATTTTCGCGTTCATTGCCGATGGAGACAGGCTGACCGCAACAGCTAGCGATAATTGCTCGATGAATATTGTCGGGCCCTTCTCCAAGGGGTTGCCCGTTAATGATGATAATCTGGTTCTTGAAGCTGCGAAAGCTCTTGCAAAAGCTGCCCATATTGACGCGAACGTTCATTTCACCCTGACCAAGAACTTACCCATTGCATCAGGTATCGGTGGAGGTTCGGCAGACGCAGCCGCTGCGCTGCGCTTATGCAACAGCTTATGGGGTTTGGACTGGCCTTTAGAAAAATTATGTGAGATCGGCTTGGCATTGGGTGCAGATGTGCCAGTTTGCATAGCATCGTCCAGTTGCCACGGAACAGGCATTGGCGAGCAGTTGGTGCCAATCAGTGCCGGGCAATGGCAGAATATGCCTATATTGCTTATCAATCCGCTAAAGCCTGTATCAACGGGGCAGATATTTGGGCAGTGGGACAAACAAGACAAAGGTGTTTTTGAGGGACCGGTCAACGAACTGGAAAGTGTGGCTAAAGGCCGTAACGACCTTCAACCTATGGCTATAAGCCTTTGTCCAGAAATAGCGTTGATATTGGAGCAGCTATCCCAGAGCAACCCGATATGCGCCCGTATGTCCGGTTCCGGCGCGACATGTTTTGCGCTCTTTGCCGATGATGAGGCCTGTGTCCAAGCAGAAGAGCAGATAAAATCTGTATTTCCAGATTATTGGACTTTGACGTCAAGACTGCATGATTGGGATTTTGGCCGTGAGCGATAAGACGGACATGTCTTTGGTTGATTATTACGCATCGCGCGATGGAGAAGCGCTTTGCAACCTGATGATAATCGGCGATCATGCTTCCAACCATATTCCAGATGGCCTCGATTTGGGCATTGACCCAACGATATTAGCGACGCATCGGGCCGTTGATTTGGGTACTGCATCGGTCTCACAATCACTCCATCAGCAATTTGGTTGCGCAGTTGCCAATGCCCGTATTTCCCGTTTGGTGGTTGATCTAAACCGTTATCGTGAGGAAGAAACGACCATTCCAGCAGTCAGTGACGGCATCACCATAGACGGCAATCAACTTAATGATGCTGAGCATGAGGCTCGGCTCTAGCAATATTATGACATATATCATGCGCAAATCGGCACTTTGGTTGGCAAAGAAAATCCGCGGCTTATCATTTTCCTTCACAGCTTTACGCCGCGCCTTGAAACGCAAAATGCGCAGCGCCCATGGCATTATGGTATCATGTATGATGAAGATGAAAGAGCAGGCCATATTGCTTTGAATTATTTTGACAATCTGCAAATTACGGCAGGCGATCAACTGCCTTATTCAGGCAAAATCTATAACAGTTCTTTCAAACGGCATGCTCAATCCAACAGCATTGCCTATGTCGGTTTAGAGGTGCGTCAGGATCTGCTCGAGCATGAAAATGGCAGGCAGGACGCTGCCGAAGCTATTCGCGGGATGGCGGAACAAATATTACGGGACATCTAAATCTCGTCACTTTGTGAGGCTTGCATATGGCGCCATTAACGTTAACGCGCTGGACCTTGGCAACAGTTCCCCGTTATAGCTGCACCAACTTTCTAAAGGACGTGTTATGCTATCATCAATTTCCAAACAATCATGCACACTGGCTAAAGCGCTCATCGTCTCTGGGGCAATATTATCGCTAGCTGGCTGCGGTGTAGGCAGCACGCCTGCTAATGAGATTGTAGAAGAAGAAGTGGCCCCGCCTGATCCTGCAAAAACGGCTCCAGAAGCTAAGCGGGCAGATGTTTTACGTGATGATGGGAAATTGAGCTGCGCTTTGGCTGGAAGCGAAAGGTTCACGCGGACTTGTGCACTGGAACGAATTTCCAATGAAGATGGTAAACAGATGATATTCCGCCATCCAGATGGAGGCTTTCGCAGGTTTTTGGTGGTTTCAGACGGCCGCGGCCTTGTCGCTGCTGATGGCGCAGATGATGCCATCATCACCATATTGGACGATAAGGTCATTGAAATTGACGTTGATGGCGACCGTTATCAAATGCCTGCTACCGTCAGCGATGAATCCTAAAATGTTTATCAATAAAACGAGATTATTGCCCCAAAGCCATTTGCAGACCTTTTACTTTGTCTGACAATCAAGACATCATCGTCAGAATTGCTGCGCGTGGAGACGGTGTAACCGCATCTGGACACCATATTCGCGGAGCAGCTCCGGGAGACGCGATTTCTCCTGATGGTGGGTTAATTAAAGGCCCTCATCATGTAGCGCCAACATGCCGCCATTTTGATCAGTGCGGCGGATGTGCGCTACAGCATATTGATATGGTCAGCTACGCAACCTTCTTGCGTGAGAGAGTAAAGGGCGCTCTGCATGGACAGGGCATTGCGGATGTTGAGATATTAGACCCTCTTATTTCCAAAAGTCACAGCCGCCGCCGTACATCCTTCCGGGTTATTTCCATGGGCAAATCTGTGCATATTGGGTTTAATACCGAACAATCGCACCGTGTTGTGGACATTAAACAATGTGATGTCCTTCATCCTGATATTTTTGCACTTTTTGCGCCGTTGCGAGAGTTTTTTGTGCAATGGCGAGATAAGAAACTCAACCTTATCGTCCATGTTACATTGGTGGACCAGGGTGTTGATCTGCTTATCAAAAACCTCAATCCCGATACGCTTGAGCGCTATGAAAAGCTATCTGCATTTGGCCAATTGCATGCTTTGGCAAGACTGTCCATAGATCGGGGGGAGGGCACAGAAACGCTTTACGCGCCGGAGCCCGCCACCATTACACTGGGGTCTACACGAGTGGATTTGCCCGCAGGCAGCTTCTTGCAAGCGACATTGGACGGTGAACAAGCTCTGTGCGGGACCGTGAACCAATGGTTGGGCGATGCACCTATGGTTGCGGATCTGTTTTCAGGGCTTGGCACTTTCGCGTTTTCCGCAGCGGATGCTCTGCCCAATGGCGCTAGAAAGATATATGCTGCGGAGGCAACACGCGACAGCATTTTTGCCCTTAAAGCGGCTGCGAACAGGCGCAAAGTACCGATCTTCACAGAGCATCGTGACCTATTTCGCAGACCATTAACATCCATAGAAGTAAACCGCTTTGACGCCATCATACTCGACCCACCGCGTGCCGGCGCGCGTGAGCAAGTAATGCAATTGGCGCAATCCACTGTTGCAAAAATCATTTATGTCAGCTGCAACCCCAGCAGCTTTGCAAGGGATAGTAAGGCTTTGCTGGAAAATGGTTATATATTGCAGCAAGTTCAGCCGGTTGGGCAATTCCTCTGGTCAACGCATGTAGAATTAGCGGCGCATTTTACCAAAAACAGCTAAATGTTCGCTCACTTAGCTGTCAGACCAGACCACGCCGTCTTGTGCTTTGGTGTTGACTGACAATTCAAAGATATCAGGCCGCGAATAATGGCCATCTGTATCCAGTGATGTGAGAGCCTCGCCAATCTGCTCCATATCAAGCTCTGCTATGATAATTTCCGACTGACTGCCCGCTTGCGCCAAAATACTGGTATCCGGTGCTACAATCTGACTGCCGCCACTTTGTAATTGCTTGCTGTCCATTGCGGATAACAGCTCATGCGCAGCCGCATTACCACCGGCAAGTTCCAGGCCATGTAATAGATCAGACTGATGCTGGATTGTACCAGCGGCCAGCACGAAGCAGCGTCCTTCGAAAGCATAATGGCGAGATGCTACGGAATAGCTTTCACGCACGGTTGGCCAAGCGGCGACATGAATATGCTCACCCTGATTGTGCATCGCTGCACGTGCCATAGGCATCCAATTTTCCCAACAGATCAGGCTGCCAATAACAGAGCCATCCTCAGCCACATGCGGCTTTAAGGTCGAACCATCACCGCGCATCCAGATAAGACGCTCACCATGAGTAGGCACGAGCTTACGATGGCTAAGCGGCTTTGCATTTGGGCGGAAAAGCAACTGATTGTTATACAGGCTGGAGCGGCGGCGCTCATGCGCCCCTACTGATACCATGACGTCATGACGGTCTACAAGCTCCTGCAAAGGTGCAAAACGTTGATCGCCCTCAACAACTGCATTTTCCAGCATGATACGATGCAATGCCTGCGTGCCGGGATGATCCCACATTGCGGCATCTGACGCTTCATCCAGCCATAATGGGTAGCCACCCAGAAATGTCTCTCCAAATGCGATAATCTCCGCACCGTCTCTAGCGGCCTTGTCGACATGCTGAACTAACTGTTCAATACCGTGGTCAATTGCCAGGGGTACGGGTGCGGCCTGTACAATCGCAGCATTTATGGTTTTTCTCATTATATCACTCTCAAAAAATGGGGAGGGGCATGATGAATGCTCTTTTATATCTACCTGTTCGCCTCAGAGCCGATAAAGTTTCAAAAAGAGCCTAAAGCGCAACTTAAAAGACTGCGATCATGGCATGCAAAATCAAGGCAATCAGGCACAGGCTGGACAGAACAAAAATTGCAAAACGAATAACCACACGGTTAATAAGAGATTGGAACAAACTGTGCGCTATGCGCAAACCAACATAGGCCCAGGCAATATACATATTCATGCCCTGACCATGGCCAACAAGAAATAGCACGATACAGACCGCATAGAATAATGTAGGTTCAGCCATCAAATGATTGTAATTATGGGCTTTCCATTGCGTCTTTGGTGCTAATATACGATCTAAATCACCGCCGGTTGAACCGACCAGACTGGGCGTATCAATATCTGCCTTCTGCATGGCGGGCAGGCGGGTAATATACATCCACGCCCACATCACCATTGTCCATGCCAGCAATACCACCATCGGCTGCAAAATATCTTTCATTTGCGTTTCCTTTTTAGATTGTGGCGATCAGGGCCAATATGGCCAAGCCAATCAAACAAAATGTTGATAGAAGAAACAAAATAAACCGAACACGTATCGTGTTGATTTGAACCTGCCAAAGGCTGTGTATAATGCGCAAAACAACATAGGCCCAAGCCAGGCTGACCGAAATAGTAGAGACACCTTCCGCAAGCGTCAAAATGGCTATAACTGCGTAATAGAGCGTTGGCTGCTCCATTAAATGCTTATAATTATGCGATTTCCACGCAACATTTGGCGGCACGATGGGGTCAATATCCTCACCCCTACCGCCCACAGATGCCGTAATATCGCGGCCCATTCTTGCTGCAGCAGGTAAACGTGTTGCTGCCATCCAGAACAAAATGATGATTGACCATATGACCAATATGACAGCTGGGGTCAGTAATGACGTGTCAAGCATATAGGGAGCTCCCAAGAAGAGAGAATGGATTGGCCCTTTGAGGAGAACAAGTCAACTTCGGCAAATATGCTTTGCATGTTATCAGCGTGAAATGGACACCACATTATCCGGCAACCAATCTGTGCGGCTCTTGCCGTCATAAAGGCTGCTCATCGGCTCGTCACTGACGTCATGGCATTCGGATTCGCCAAAGCCATTAAACGATGTTCGCATTGCAGCGCCATAGGCCCCGATCATGCCAATTTCGATATAATCGCCTGCTTTGATGGTTGATGGCAATGGGAATGGACCAGTCATATAGTCTATATCATCACAGGTTGGCCCGAAAAAGGCGAAGTCTGCAAATTCCATATCTAAGCTAGTAAAGGCCCGTACAGGAAAGCGCCAACCAATATGTGCAGCATCAAATAGCGCCCCATAAGCACCATCATTGATATAGAGCTCATCACCGCGGCGTTTTTCTACACGCACGATCAGGCTGTTATACTCCGCGCATAATGCTCTGCCGGGTTCGCACCAGAGTTCCGCTGAATAGCTGATCGGCAGGCTTTCAAAGGTACGGTCGATAATTGTGAAATAGTCTTCCAGCGGAGGAGGCGCCATGTCAGGGTATACTGACGGAAAACCGCCGCCCACATCGACAATGTCAATGGTAACAGAAGCGTCCACAATGGCTGCACGCACACGTTCCAGTCCTTGGACGAAAGCGTGCGGGGTCATAGCCTGACTGCCAACATGGAAACAGATACCGAGTGTTTCCGCAACTTGCCGCGATGCCTGAAGCAATGGCGTTATTTCATCGGCAATTGCACCAAATTTTGCTGCCAAGCTAAGTTCTGCATATTCTGATGAAACACGTATTCTTACACATAAGGTAAGATCGGTTGCATTTTCAGTCGCCGTCTGAATTTTCTCCAGTTCCTCAATACTGTCGAGCGAGAAAACCCGTACCCCATGGGTAAAATAGGCCTCTTTTATTGCCTCACGCGTTTTGACCGGATGCATGAAGCACAAAGTTGCCTCTGGCAGCGTATCGGCAACCAGCCTGACCTCAGCAATAGAGGCCACGTCATAATGGTCGATACCTGCCGACCATAAACAGTTCAGCAAACCAGGTGATGGGTTGGCCTTGACCGCATAAAGTGACTTGCCGGGGAATTTTTCGACAAAGAACCGCGCGGCGCGCTCCGCAGCGTGCGGCCGATTGAGAATAACAGACTGGTCCGGTTGCAGCGCTTCAATAAGCGCATTCGCGTCAGCGTAGTTTTGAGGCAGGTTGGACAATCAAGGGACCTCCTAAAAATCGATTGCGTTTCAAGCTGCCTTGCGGTTTGGAAGTCCCCTTGGGGCAGCGGAAAGTCCGGTTATCCGGCATATGTTAAAAAGTAAAGAATTTTGTTACTTACAATTATATCAATATGGGTTTGCTTCCGCTTAACTCAAGCGGTCACGAAATTCTGTCCAATCAAACTCTTTAACACAGCGCAGTTCATCCGTTTCACTGTCCCACAACCAGATAGAGGGCAAGGGAACGCCATTAAACGTCGTGGTTTTAACCATTGAATAATGCGCCTGATCCAAAAATGCTATACGCTGGCCCGGCTCGGCAGGAACAGGCAGACGAAAATCACCCAATATGTCACCAGCAAGACAAGACGGTCCACCAAGGCGAACCGGATCGCCATCGCGCGCTTCCATCAGCATGGCCGGTCTATAGGGTGCTTCTATAACATCGGGCATATGGCATGTAGCCGAAATATCTGTGACAGCGACTGGCATATCATTGTCCATAACATCCAGAATTTCCCCAACCAATATACCAGCATCAAGCGCAACGGCCTCGCCAGGCTCCAGATAAATCTCGCAGCCTGAAGTCTCTCGCAAATCCTCTAAAAAGGCGACAAGCTCTTCGCGCTGATAATCAGAACGGGTTATATGATGACCGCCGCCCAAATTGATCCATTTTAGCTGGTCAATATGGTCAGCAATATAAGGCACAATTGCCTCCCAAGTGCGATATAAAGGCTCAAAGTCCTGCTCGCACAATGTATGGAAATGCAGCCCGTCAATCGCTTCAAAATGTTCTTCGCTTAACTGATTTATTGGGAAGCCCAAGCGACTATGGGGCTGGCACGGGTCATATTTGGGTACCTCGCCCTCTTGATGCATGGGGTTTATGCGCAGCCCGATATCAAATTGCTCTCCGGCATCACGCAAGCCTCTGATCAATGGCGCAAAACGCGATATCTGGTGCGGTGAATTGAAAATAACATGATCTGAAATTGCACATATTTCGGGCAATTCATGCGGCTTATAGCCTGGCGAATAGGTCGCAACTTCCCCGTCATATTTGTCAAAGGCGAGCCGCGCCTCCCATAGTCCGGACGCACAAACCCCATCGAGATGACTGTCTATCATTGGCGCAACATCCCACATGGAAAAGGCTTTAAGTGCAGAAAAAATATGCGCACCTGATTGCAGCTTAATATCTTCCAATATGGCAAGATTTTCGCGCAACTTTGCCGCATCAACGACAAAGGCCGGTGTCGGCACACGGCTCAAATCAAAATGGGCAAAGGCCCCGGGATGTCCTGCTCTGGTTTCCATACTATCGCTGGCTAACGATTATCTTTGCATGGCGCAAAGATTCGTTGGATGATTTTGGGAAAATATTTCTGCCTGTCGACCTGCGAACAACATTCGTTCATAGCGCTGTGGTGAGTGATATTCCCAACAATCAATCTGACCCTGTTTCCGCGAAGGGCAAAGATCAAACAGTGTATATGATCTCCAAGGGCCAATTATATATGCTGGCCTTGGCCAGTGCAGTGGTAACGGCCAATGCCTATTATATTCACCCGATAATTTCTCTTGTTGCTGAAGACTTTGGCATTGGGCCGGCATTGATAGGCGCCGTGCCCGCGCTTAACCAGATTGCTCTTGCTTTGGGGATATTCTTTTTGCTGCCTTTGGGAGACCGGTTGGGCAATGCAAAGCTGGCAGGGTGGTTCTCTGCCGCACAATTTGGCGGTGTGCTGACGATGGCACTTGCAGGAAATTTTATATGGTTTGTCATTGGCTCAACCCTTTTGGGGCTGTTCACCATCACACCCTATCTCATCCCTGCCTATGTTTCGAAGCGCACCCACCCTGAGCAAATGAGCCATGCAATTGCCTTGCTGACAACAGGAGTCATTCTGGGCATTTTGATTGCTAGACTGGGTGCCGGTATTGTTGGTGAGTATATTGGCTGGCGCAATGTCTATTATATCGCATCTTCTTTGATGCTGATTTTCGCAATTGCGCTACCCAGGATCATGCGACAGCCTAAAGCAAAGAGCGTATCAACGCCGCAGATGAGCTATGGGGCCTTATTGGCCTCTACATTGCCTTTGGCCAGCACCCATAAGCATGTTGTTCTCTCAGGCGTGATACAGGGCTTAAATTTTGGAATATTCTTGTCTGTATGGCTCGGCATAGGTTTGCACTTGCCGACCATCGGCTATGGTTCTGATATTGTGGGCTATCTGACGATCCTTTCCATCATCAACCTTGCCTCAACGCCTTTGCTGGGCCGATGGACAGACAGGGTAGGCGCAAGGCGCGCAAGAATGATTATGGCCTGTATCCAGACTGTTGGTGTAGCCTTGCTCTTTGCTACAGCTGGTAATGTTCTGCTGCTGATTATTCCGCTGATGATCTTGAACATTGTTGGCCCGACCATTGATGTAGCAGGGCGCTCGACATTTCTTATCGAAGCCCCTGAAATCCGCACCAGATTGATGACAATTTATGTCACACTCATGTTTATTGGTGGCGGATTCGCAAGTTGGGCAGGAACAGCCGTCTATGCTGCATATGGCTGGACCGGAACTGGCAGTCTGGTGTTGATGATGGCGATAACCGTTTTGGCACTATGTCTTTATAACATCATAACAATTCAAAGAAGAAGCTAGGTGGACTAGCGGGCAAAATCTGTTTTGCAATGTTCTCTAGGCAATACTTTTGCTGATCCATTCAAAGGGAAAATTGTGCTTTCTCCTGTTGAAAGTTTCACCCGCATTGTCTGACCACTTCTCATCATTTTCCAAAGTGACCAAAAGTTTGAAGCTGCTACATGACTTGCGGTCGGAACATTACCATCAGAATTAGTGAATAAGCGCAATTCTTCTCCGTCAATTACAATTGTAATTTCAGATACTGGTTCTGGATCTCGTCCTCCAATGGTAAAGCGAATATTTGTTCCCTGATCTTCTGAACAAGAAATGTATATTGTATCGCTGCCGGCAGAATCACTACGATATCCATATTCAGAAACGCCCATGCCCCATCCGCTCCACCAACGGTCTATGGGTTCAGCACTTGCTGGTGACGCAATAGTAAGGCATAAAACAAAAGTCAGAAACGGAACCCTTAAATAATACATAGATTTTCCTTAAAAACCAAGCTGCTCATCAAGTTCTTTTACCTGCCAAGGCAGGCCGTGCGCATTGAGCATTTCCATAAAGGGGTCTGGATCAAACTGCTCCATGTTGAACACACCATCGCCCGCCCATTTGCCGGTCAATATCATCGCTGCGCCAATCATTGCCGGAACGCCAGTAGTATAGCTTACAGCCTGATTGCCTGTTTCAGCAAAGGCGGCTTCATGGTCGCAAATATTGTTGATATAATAGGTCTTTTCACTGCCATCCTTTGCAATGCCAGTGGCAATATCACCAATATTGGTTTTGCCTTTTGTGGTTTCACCCAGCGAAGCAGGTTCGGGCAGTACGGCTTTTAGGAATTGCAGAGGGATAATCTCGCGGCCTTCATATATAACCGGATCAATGCGCGTCATGCCGACATTTTGCAAAACTTCCAAATGGGTCAAATAGGCATCGCCGAAGGTCATCCAGAAGCGAATACGTTTAATTTCTGGAATATGGGTTTTCAGGCTCTCTATTTCCTCATGATACATGAGGTACATATTCTTCTCGCCAACCGCTTCAAAATCAAAACTTTGTTTGTGGCTTAAAGCAGGGGTTTCGACCCATTTACCATTGAGCCAGTGACGGGCAGGTGCCGTAACCTCGCGAATATTTATCTCTGGGTTAAAGTTGGTAGCAAAATGCTGGCCATGATCGCCGCCATTACAATCCAAAATATCCAACGTATCAATACGATCGAGATAATGTTTCTTCAAATAGCTGGCAAAAACACTGGTAACACCTGGGTCAAATCCTGACCCTAGCAGCGCAGTTAGACCGGCTTGTTTGAAACGGTCATGATAGGCCCATTGCCAATGATATTCGAACTTTGCCTCATCGCGCGGTTCATAATTGGCCGTATCCATATAATGCACGCCTGATTTCAAACAGGCTTCCATGATATTAAGATCCTGATAAGGCAGGGCCAAATTGCATACCAAATCAGGCTTGATCTGATCAATCAATGCTGATGTAGCGGCAATATCGTCTGCATCCAAAGCATAGACAGGCACATCTATGCCAGTGCGTTCTTTCACGGACAGAGCAATGGCCTCACATTTCGGGAGTGTGCGGCTAGCCAGATGAATTTCGCCAAAAATATCAGCGTTCATAGCCATTTTGTGGACAGCCACCGAACCAACGCCGCCAGCACCAATTACCAATATCTTGCCCAAATTTTTGCCCTTTCATCTTGCATTGGAACACCAACTCTTTTGCCCTATAGAGAGCGAATATGACAGAACCAAGCCCTCTATGTGATCCATCCAGAAAAGCATCGGCCCAAGGCGTGATGCGCGCGGCTAAGAAAATAGCCGATATTCTGCCCCCAACGCCTTTATTACCTCTTAGTGTGGGTAGCAAAACCCTTTGGTGCAAGGCGGAAAACTTGCAACCCATTGGCGCGTTCAAAATCCGCGGTGGATGGCATAGATTGACCGATCTTGACGAAGATCAACGCGCAAAAGGCGTCATCGCATTCTCATCGGGTAATCATGCGCAGGGCGTTGCCTGGGCAGCGAGCGTGTTGGGTATTTCCGCAACGATTATCATGCCGGAAGATGCACCCCATGCCAAAATGCAGGCTACCAAAGATATGGGCGCCCATGTCATCACCTATGATCGCATGTCCGGCCAGAGAGAGGCGCTGTCAGCTGAATTATCAGAAAAGACAGGCGCTACAGTCGTGCCGAGTTTTGATGACCCATGGATTATCGAAGGACAGGGCAGTTGCGGCGCGGAAATTCATGATCAGATGACACGTCTTGTCGGCGCTCCGCCCGAGATGATTATTGCCTGTTGTGGCGGCGGTGGCCTTGCCTCGGGTAGCGCATTGGTCAACCCAGATGCCAAAATTGTCGTGGCTGAACCTGTTGGGTGGGATGATATGTGCATATCTCTAAAAACCGGCCATATTGTGCCCGTTAGTGAGAACCCGCCCGATACGTCATGTGATGCCCTGCAAACATTAAAAGTATCAGAAAAGACCTTCTCCATATTATCAGAACGCAATGCGCAGGGTGTTGCCGTGACTGAGGCTGAAATAGGCAATGCTATGCGGGTGGCATTTGAAAAATTGCATCTGGTGCTGGAGCCCGGCGGGGCAGTGGCTTTAGCCGCAGCATTATCTGACAAAGTGGATCTGCCAGAACGTACAGCCATAACCTTATCTGGCGGCAATGTTGACCCTGCTGTTTATGCCCGCATGACAGGTATATCGATGATGAATAATATTAAAACTATTGATTGACCAAAGATTGCAATCACGCCGTCGTTATCAATCAATCATATTACGCAGCGTCGCGATAATGTCTGCCTCTTGTGCGGGCTTGTCCTTGCGAATGCGCGATATACGCGGAAAGCGCATGGCCAGACCGGATTTATGCCTTTTGCTGCTATGAATGGAGTCAAATGCGACCTCTAAAACCAGAGTTTTCTCAACTTCGCGCACTGGCCCAAACCGATTGACCGTATTTTGGCGGACAAATTTATCGAGCCATTTCAACTCTTCGTCAGTAAAACCGGAATAGGCCTTACCCACAGGCAATAATTCACCATCTTCATTCCAACAGCCAAAGGTATAATCCGAATAGAGCGATGATCTTTTGCCTGATCCGCGCTGCGCATACATCATCACACAATCGGCATTGAGAGGATCACGTTTCCACTTATACCAATATCCTGCTTTGCGACCTGCAATATAGGAGCTATCGCGTTTTTTCAGCATGACGCCTTCAATAGCCGCGTCGCGCGAACCTTCACGGACGAGGCGCAATTGCTCAAAATCATCAACAGCAATAATTTTCGAAAGATCGAAGCGGTCTTGCTGTAACTTGGGCTGAAATCTTTCCAATAATGGTCGCCTCTCCGACCAAGGAAGGGCGCGAACATCATTTTTGCCATCGAACAAAATATCATAAAGGCGGACAAAAGCGGGCGCTTCTTTCAACATCTTGGCAGACACTCTTTTGCGACCCAGTCGCTGCTGCAATGCGTTAAAACTTGCTGCTGAGCCTTGGGTGTTGGCATCGCCTTGCGCATCACCGCGAACCAGCAGCTCGCCATCGACGACACCAATAGCGTCGAAATTCTCAGCAATATCTGGAAATGCTGCCGTAATATCATCACCGCCCCTGCTGAACAGGCGCACATCATCGCCGGTGCCGACAATCTGAACGCGGATGCCGTCCCATTTCCATTCGGCGACATATTCGGCCATATCTACGGCCTCTTCTTCCAACGGATGGGCGAGCATGAAGGGCCGAAAATACGCGGCATCGCTAATATCCGGTTTATTCTTCTTGCCTTCGCCCCAGTCAAATAAAGGCAAAAAAGGTGGTTGCAGCGCGTGCCAAACTTCTTCCACTTCATCGATATTAAGCGAAAAGGCCTGCGCAAAAGCCGTTTTGGCGAGACGGGCTGAGATACCGATCCGCATCGCGCCCGTCGCCAGCTTGATAAGCGCATAACGGCCATCAGGGTCATGCCGATCGAGCAATTGCGCGAACAATGCAGGGGCATCTTTGCGCACAACATTGTGCAATTGTTCTACCAGATCACCAACACTGATAGGGCCAGTTTCTGCATCTTTGGGCAGGGGTCTTGCTTCCCAGATCAAAGCAACAGTTTCGGCTGTGTCGCCCACAAAATCGCGGCTCAATTTAAACAGTAACGGGTCTAGCCGCTCATTTGCCGCAGTGCGCACTGCCGATATTTTGGCATTTGGGAATTCAAGATCACCGGTTAATGCGGCCAATGCCCAACCGCGATGGGGATCAGGCGTATCACGCAGATAAGTTGCGATCAGATCCAGCTTCTGATTACGCGAACGGGTATAAATCAGCCGGTCAATCAGTTTGGCAAATTCTTCCATAACGCCCTAATCATCATCCTCTGCTTCACGGCCGACCAGACGCAACGCCTTGGCAGAGATTTGATGCAGTCCGCACCAATGCACCAAGGCTTCTTCACGTCCATGCGTGACCCAGACTTCGCGCGGATTTACCTCACAAATGGTATCGGTCAATTCGGTCCAATCCGCATGGTCAGACAAGATGATAGGCAGTTCGACATTGCGTTGCCGCGCACGTTGTCGCACCCGCATCCAGCCAGACGCCATAGCGGTGATAGGGTCGGGCAAACGGCGCGACCAGCGATCATTCAATGCCGATGGCGGACACATAACTATATGGCCCTGCATATCGGCCTTTTGCGCATCGCTAACAGCGATTAACTCACCCAGATCGACCCCAAATTGCTCATAGAGAGTGCACATCTTTGTAAGCGCGCCATGCAGGAATATCGGCTTATCATAACCCATTGCGCGCAGTTCCGAAATAACGCGCTGCGCTTTGCCCAATGCATAAGCACCTATCAGAACACAGTTCTCCGCATTGGCCTTTAATGTATCCAACACTTTTTGCAGCTCGTCCTGTGTTGGAGGATGATAAAATACCGGTAAGGCAAATGTCGCTTCGGTTATAAAAATATCGCAAGGCACGACCTCAAACGGGGCACAGGTAGGATCACTGCGCCGCTTATAATCGCCAGTGACGACCACCGTTTCACCATTATATTCCAAACGTATCTGCGCAGAACCAAGCACATGCCCGGCAGGGTAATAGCTGATGCTAACCGGCCCTAAGTTGAAAACCTCTCCATAGGCAACTGGGCATCCGGCATCATGGGTTGCATAGCGCAAATCCATAATCGCCAATGTTTCCGGTGTTGCATAGACACGCTGATGCCCGCTGCGGGCATGGTCGGCATGGCCATGGGTAACCAAGGCAGTTTCCACCGCGCGCATCGGGTCTATCCACGCATCGGCTGGCTTTACATAAATGCCATAAGGATGCGGTTCTATCCAATGCGCGTCATTTGTAGACTGCGTAATTATGTGCTGTGCTTGCGCGACTGCCATCATGACAAGATGGGATCAATCTTGGAAATTCCAAGAACATTATTAGTACATTGCAGCCCGACGTGAAAATTTATCGAAAGATTATGCTTTAGGCCGCTTGTTTAAGATCAAGCTCCAAACGGTCCCATATCTCAAGTAGACCCTTGGTTAGTTCAACCATCATTGCTTCGTCATGAGCGGGGCCAGGCGTAAAACGCAGCCTTTCAGTTCCACGTGGCACCGTCGGGAAGTTGATGGGTTGGACATAAACGCCATAATCTGAGAGCAAGATATCGCTAATCTGCTTTGCTTTGACCGGATCACCGACCATCAACGGCACGATATGTGTCTCGCTTTTCATCACCGGCAATCCGGCATTTGCGAAAAGTGTTTTCAATCTCTCTGCTGCTGCGTGCTGCCCTTTGCGTTCAACATCTGATTGTTTGAGATGGCGCACGCTTGCCAAAGCGCCGGCCACCAATACGGGGGACAGGCTTGTGGTGAAAATAAAGCCAGGCGCGTAAGAGCGGATAACATCAATAATTTTCTTATCCGCAGCAATATAACCACCCATCACACCAAAGGCTTTGCCCAAAGTTCCTTCGATAATGGTGATGCGCTCAGCCGCTTCATCGCGTTCTGATATACCGCCACCACGCGTGCCATACATGCCCACCGCGTGAACTTCATCAATATAAGTCAGCGCATTATATTTATCAGCCAGATCACAAATCTCGTGGATCGGCGCAATGTCGCCATCCATGGAGTAGACGCTTTCAAAAGCAATCAACTTGGGCACATCCGGGTCAGTCGCGGCCAGCAGTTCTTCAAGATGCTCCATATCATTATGGCGGAAGACATGCTTCTCACAGCCCGCATTGCGGATGCCTGCAATCATGGACGCGTGATTTAGTTCATCAGAAAAGATAATGCAGCCCGGCAGGATTTTGGCCAAAGTTGACAGCGTCGCATCATTGGAAACATAGCCAGACGTAAACAATAAAGCCCCATCTTTGCCGTGCAGATCGGCTAGCTCATTCTCCAGATCAACATGATAATGGGTGTTGCCGCCAATATTGCGCGTGCCGCCTGACCCAGCGCCAACATCATGCAATGCATCTTCCATCGCGGTGACGACTTTAGGATGCTGCCCCATGGTCAGATAATCATTGGAACACCAGACGGTGACCGGTTTCGGTCCATTATGACCGCCAAAGCAACGTGCATTAGGGTAAGAGCCCTTATTCCGCAAAATGTCGATAAAAACTCTGTATCGACCTTCTTTATGTAAGCGATCAATGGCTTTATCGAACACCAAATCATAGTTCACGGCAGCACGCTCCTCGAGCCGGTTTATCATTGTCATGGCTACACTCTGTACAGAGTCGGCTCATTTCGAAGATTGCTTTGCCTCAAAACCGCCAGCAGTGCCAAGTGAATTATATATTCACACTTATCGAATGTATTAATGGGCAAGAGGTTCCCGCCATCAACAAGATTATGGCGCGAAGGGGAAGAATGCTGTTTGGGAAAAGCCTCTGCTTATGAGGGCCAAGGAATAGCGCTCCAACTGCTTAATATCCGATGTGCTGATAAAAAGGTCGGGTCGCTTGGTGATATTTGGGCCTCTCTGCAGTTGGTTACTGCGCTGCAAAAGTGTTGTGATGCGCCTTGCAATGCCCTGTGCACCATCAATTAACTGGCAACCTCTTGGCAACAATTCGGCCAGTTCCTCTCTTAGAAAAGGAAAATGCGTACATGATAGCACCAGAACATCCATTGCGTGAAAAGAGGGATGGTTAATCATAGGAGCGATGGCGGAACGCAATTGACCCATATTAATGATCTCTCCGCGCATTTTTGCCTCTGCAAGCGTGACCAGGCCAGCGGCGCCATAATGAATAATATCGGCGCCCGGTGCAAATTGCTGCGCCAGATTGGCAACATAAGGCTGGCGCACAGTGGCTTGAGTGCCTAACACACCGATAATATTACTTTTGCTGATGCCCGCTGCCGGTTTAATCGCTGGAACAGTTCCAACGATAGGTATATCAACAATGTTGCGCACAGCATCCAATGCTATGGTTGATGCGGTGTTACAGGCAATAGTGATAATTGCAGGGTTATACGCCTTTGCGAGCTGCGCCAATAGGGCGGGTAGTCGGTCAACGATCTCGCTCTCCGTCTTAGTGCCATATGGAAAGCCCGCGTAATCAGCGACATAGACTTGTTGATGGTGAGGCAAATGCGCCCGGACAGCATCCGCTATCGACAATCCGCCCATGCCGGAATCAAGAAACAATAATGGCCGTTCATCCGCACTGTGCATATTGCGGCTTTACGCATCATATATGTCATGTTCAACTATGGCTCGCTTATTATCACGACAAACATACCTGCCTATTATTCGGCAGGTGACATCTTGCTCCTTTGTGTTTGCTGGCTTATCCTGCACATTCAAGAAACAGTTATAGCCAGGAAATAATGTATGTTTGATCAACCGACACTCTGGCTTTCTGCCATGCTCGGCTATTTTCTTGGCGCAATTCCTTTTGGCATTATTTTGACACGCATGACGGGTGCGGGCGATCTGCGCAGCATCGGTTCGGGAAACATCGGAGCAACCAATGTTCTGCGCACAGGGCGTAAAGGATTGGCCGCAGCAACTTTATTGCTGGATATGTTGAAAGGCACAATGGCTGTTCTCTTAGCGCGGATGATATGGCCAGAGGCTGATATCAATATCACCCTGGCTGCTGGGGCTGGCGCTTTTATTGGTCATTGTTATCCGGTCTGGCTAAAATTTGATGGCGGCAAGGGCGTAGCAACATTGCTGGGCGTGTGTTTGGGTTTGGATTGGCCATTAGGGCTTATCTTCGCGCTGGTGTGGTTGGGGACATTGGCCATATCGCGCTACTCTTCATTATCGGGTATTATGGCGGCGCTCATCACGCCTTTGGCAGCCTATTTGCTCGGGCTTACCAATGTTGCGCTGCTTCTCATTGCCTGCGCAGTGCTGCTAATGTGGAAGCATATGCCGAATATACAGCGTCTTATTGCAGGTGAAGAGCCCAAAGTGGGTGCTGTTAAAAAATGATGTGCCCATTTAGCTTATGATTGGGGATTTCGACCTTAGCCCAGAACAGATGGCGCAGCTTATTTTGGCGCGTTCCCAAAATATAGGTCCGGTCACGTTTGCGCAATTGCTGCAACGTTTCGGCAGTGCCCAGCAAGCTCTAGCAGCATTACCCAATGTAAAAGGCAAGACAGGTAAATCTCCTAAACTTGCCTCTCATGCTATAATTGAGACAGAAATAGCCTCTGTAAAACGAGCAGGCGCGCGCTATCTTTTTATAAGCGAACCGGATTATCCGCCGCTCTTGCGCCACCTTGCCAACGCGCCGCCCATATTGATTGTGAAGGGCGATATCAGCCTGTTATCCCGCCCATCGATTGGGATCGTTGGCGCGCGCAATTCCTCTGCTGGTGCGAAAAAATTTGCTCATAAACTTGGGTTTGAACTCGCCGAACAGGGTTTGACCGTGGTTTCCGGACTTGCACGCGGTATCGATAGCGAGGCGCATAGAGGCGCAGTTGCCGCTGCGCATAGGGACCGTTCAAATTCGGCTGCTACAATAGGGGTCATCGCTTCGGGAATTGATATTACCTACCCACCAGAAAATGCTGAACTGCAAGAGCATCTCACCAGTAATGCTTTGGTAGTGACGGAATATCCTCCCGACAGCGAGCCTGTCGCTAGACATTTTCCTTTTCGCAATCGCATCATTGCCGGGCTTTCTCTGGCAACCCTGGTTGTGGAAGCTGCGCCGCGATCAGGTTCACTCATCACTGCCAGACTTGCCAATGAGCTTGGCCGTCAAGTTCTGGCCATTCCGGGTTCGCCTCTAGATTCTCGTTCGGCAGGCTGTAACGGCCTTATTCGCGAAGGGGCTACTCTGGTGCGCGATGTCGGTGACATTGTTGAAGCCATAACGCCCTTGCTAGAAGGCGATACCTTGCCCGTTGCGCCTATGTTTCAGCAAGATGAAGAACTATGCTTCGATGAACCCCAAGCGCAAGAGGTGAAGCTAGTGGGTGAGGCGAGCATCATAGCGTCCGAGGAACGCAGAGACCATATTCGCAATCAACTCAGCCAAGTAGCCATATCGCCGGACGAGCTGTCTATATTGGCGGATTGCCCTGTCGAAACAGTGAATGCTATTTTGGTGGAATTGGAAATTTTAGGGGAATGTGAAAGGGTCGCTGGCGGCAAGATTCGCGCAGCCTCAACATAGCCTTTAACACATTATTACACAGGAAATGCTGGACGGATATTGAAAAAACGAATACCCGCCCCGTCTAATACGCGTAGAGTCTTAATTTGGGCAGGGATCAGCATATGCAGCTTGTGATTGTCGAATCGCCAGCAAAAGCGAAAACAATTGAAAATTATCTTGGCGGTGATTTTCGTGTTCTTGCCTCTTACGGACATGTTCGTGATTTGCCGCCAAAGGATGGGTCAGTGGACCCCGATGCCGGTTTTGAAATGACTTGGCAAAATTATGGCGATAAAACAAAACAGCTAAAGGCAATAACCGATCTGGCGAAAACTGCTGACCGCCTTGTTCTCGCAACTGACCCTGACCGTGAAGGTGAGGCGATTAGCTGGCACGTGCAGGAAGTCTTGCGCAAACGGCGCGCTTTACCGAAAAAAGTTGATCGCGTCACTTTTAACGCCATTACAAAACAAGCCGTTTTGGAAGCGATGGGCAAACCGCGCGCGCTGGACGATGATTTGATTGATGCCTATCGTGCACGGCGTGCCTTGGACTATCTGGTTGGTTTTACGCTTTCACCGGTATTGTGGCGCAAATTGCCCGGTGCAAAATCCGCTGGCCGTGTGCAGTCTGTTGCATTGCGTATGGTGGTTGAGCGTGAGCGTGAGATTGAAGCCTTTATTCCGCAGGAATATTGGTCGATCGCGGCCGATATGGAACAGGATGGGCAAAAGTTTCAGGCTCGGCTGGTCAAACTTGATGGCAATAAAATCGATAAGCTGACCTTGGGCAATAAAGGCGATGCAGAAGCAGCGCGCAAAAAGGTTGCTGACAGTATATTCCGCGTTGAGGACATTGTCACCAAACCGCTAAAGCGTAACCCAGCACCGCCATTCACAACCTCTACTTTGCAACAAGAAGCGTCGCGAAAGCTAGGTTATTCAGCCAGTCATACCATGCGTCTGGCACAGCAATTATATGAAGATGGCGCCATTACCTATATGCGTACCGATGGTGTGCAGATGGATCACAGCGCCATTTCCGCTGCACGCAAAACCATCTCGGAGCGCTATGACGGTGGCTACCTCCCCGAAAAGCCCCGCTTTTACAGCAGTAAGGCCAAGAATGCACAAGAAGCGCACGAGGCTATTCGTCCCACCAATTTTAATCGTGAAGCCGTTTCGAGCAGTGATCATGCCAAATTGTACAACCTCATCTACAAACGCGCATTGGCCTCGCAAATGGCGACGGCTTTGCTAGAGCGGACCACCGTTACTTTGCGTGATGGCACAGGCCAGCATGAGCTGCGTGTAACGGGTCAGGTTGTGAAATTCCCCGGCTATCTTGCGCTTTATGAAGAGGGGCAGGATGATGCCAAGAGTGATGATGACGGTATTTTGCCAGCATTTTCCAAAGGCGATTGCCCGCGCTGTCATGACGTCACAGCAACCCAGCATTTTACGCAGCCACCGCCGCGGTTCAGTGAAGCCAGTCTGGTTAAAGCTATGGAAGAGCGCGGCATTGGCCGTCCTTCCACTTACGCCTCTGTTTTGCAGGTGCTTAAAGACCGTGATTATGTAAGAATTGAGAAAAACCGCTTTTTTGCAGAAGAAAGTGGTCGATTGCTTACAGCATTTCTAGAACGTTTCTTCCCACGCTACGTCGAATATGACTATACTGCTGGCTTGGAAGAGCAGCTGGATGATGTCAGCGGTGGCCGTGAGGATTGGCAGAAATTGCTCAGCGAATTTTGGCGTGATTTTAAGCCAAAAACCGATGAAGTGATGGAGCAAAAACCGTCCGATATTACTAAAGAGCTTGATATCTTTCTTGAGCCATTTCTGTTTCCTGCAAAGGAAGATGGCAGTGACCCTCGCGCTTGTCCGGCTTGCGCAGATGGTAAATTGGCCCTGCGCGGCGGCCGTTATGGCGCCTTTGTAGCCTGCTCCAACTATCCAGAATGCAAATTCACGCGCAAATTCGCGCAACCGGGAGGCTCTGGTGATGATACGGCGGCTACCGGTCCGGTCGAAATGGGCGTTGACCCAGATACTGGTGAGAAAATTGAGCTTAAATCCGGGCGTTTTGGCCCTTATTTTGAACGCGGCGAAGGCAAGGAAGCCAAACGCGCTTCACTCCCCAAGGATTTGCCGCGCGAAGACCTTGATTTGGAATGGGCGCTGAAATTGCTATCATTGCCGCGTACCATTGGCGATCATCCAGACACTGGCAAAGAAATCAAAGCTGCTATAGGTCGTTATGGCCCATATCTCATCCATGATGGTAAATATGCCAAATTGGAATCCACCATGGATGTTTTTGAAACGGGCATGAATGCTGCCGTTGCGAAACTTGCTGATGCTGCAAAGCGGCCGGGCAGGGGACGCACAGCTGCCGAGCCGCTCAAAATATTAGGCAAAAACCCTGAAAGCGATGCCGAGATTAAGGTGATGGATGGCCGTTATGGCCCTTATGTCACCGATGGCAGTGTCAATGCGACGATTCCAAAGGATAAGGACAAGGACACCATTACGCTGGAAGAAGCTATCGCGTTAATTGCTGAACGGGCTGCAAAAGCGCCTGCGAAGAAGAAGCGCAAAGCACCAGCCAAGAAAAAGGCACCAGCAAAGAAGAAAACTGCTGCCAAGAAACCAGTGGCTAAGAAGAAGGCACCTGCCAAAAAAACACCAGCAAAAAAGCCAGAGGCTGAATAGGTCTCAATATTGGATTGGAACAGTGGATTTTAGCGCTGTTCAAGTCCAATTTCGCGGTAAATATCGGCGCTATCCCGCCAGTTTTCCTCTACCCGCACATGCAGGTAAAGATGGACTTTGCCGCCCAGATGCTCTGACAATTGGTTGCGCGATGCTGCGCCAATTTCTTTGATCATGCTGCCGCCTTTGCCCAAAATAATGGCGCGCTGGGTTGGTCGCTCAACCAAGATTTGCTGATGTATTTCAACCGAACCATCTTTGCGCTCTTCATATTTCTCTGTGCGAATGGCGCTGGCATAAGGCAACTCTGAATGCAGGCGATGATATAGCTGTTCACGCGTTACCTCGGCAGCGAACAACCTTTGGCTGACATCGCTCACTTGGTCTTCAGGGTAGTGCCATTCACTAAGCGGCATATTGTCACGCAAATATGCGCGTAAAGGATCCAATCCTTCGCCGGACAAGCTGTTGGTGAAGAAGATTTGTGTTGGCGCAATGTCTTCCTGCAGGCTGTTGGCCAGATCAAGCAATTGCGGCTTTGGTGTCTGGTCAACCTTGTTGAGCACCAAAATAACCGGACATTCAGCCCGCGCCGCCAATTGGGCAATCATCTCGCTGTGCTTTTCCGTTTTGCGGCTGGCATCACGGATAATCATCACCAGATCGGCGCCTTCAAGACTATCACTGGCGGCACTAACCATAGAACGGTCAAACCGATCATTGCCTTTGAATATGCCAGGCGTATCAAGCAGCAATACCTGGCTATGATCAAACAGAGCAATGCCCGTCATGCGGGTACGTGTCGTTTGCGACTTTGCACTGGTAATGGCGACTTTTTGACCCACCAGTGCATTGACCAAGGTGGACTTACCGGCATTAGGGGCGCCAATCACGGCGACTGCGCCGCATCTCTGTGGCTGTGCATCGGTCATTTTGTCATCCATTTTCTTATTATTTGTCATATTGTACCAGAAAGGCCTTCGCTGCGGCAGTTTCAGCCAATTGCTTGCTAGAGCCTGTGGCCTCTACAGAACCGACATTGGCGATGCTGACCTGTATAGTGAACTGCAAAGCATGGTGCGGCCCGCTGCGGTCCAGCAATATATATTCCGGCATTTGGCGGCGGTTGGCGGCGGCCCATTCTTGTAAGAGCGATTTAGGATGTTTGCTGGCGGCGCTATCCTGTTTGATGCTATCAAGCCAATGAGTTACCACAAAATCACTCGCAGCGTCAAAACCCTGATCGATATAAATCGCGCCGATCAATGCTTCGATGACATCGCCCAAAATATTGGTACTATCGCGCGCACCATCATCGCGCGCCTGCTTACCGAGCATGATGTGCGGCCCAAGGTTGAGCTTGCGAGCAATCTCTGCGCAATGTTGACGAGATACCAAGCGGTTGAGCCGTACCGATAACGCGCCTTCCGCTTCTTTTGGAAAGTCGCGGTACAGCCTGTCGGTTATGACCAGCGCCAATACGCGATCACCCAGAAATTCAAGGCGCTGATAGTCCGCGCTTTTTCCCGCACTGCCATGTGTGAATGCTGCCACATACAAATCGGGTTTATTGGCGGCAATGGATAGCGTATCTTTAAGATAGGACTGTAAAGATTGAATATCAGATGATGGAGCGCTCAAAAAGTCTCTCCAATCCGGTCCCACCGTGCAGCAGAGAACCATGTCCATGGCAATACCCATGATGCTGAACCATCAGTAGAAAATACTGTAAAGGCGGCTTTCCCAACCAGATTATCCTGCGGCACAAAACCTATGCCGCGACCGGCAATTTGTTGAAAGCGGCTGTCCTGACTGCGGTCACGATTATCGCCCATCAGGAACAGGCTATTGGCTGGCACGACAAAGACTTCGGTACTGTCTGCAATCGGCACATTAACAAGGTCCAGAACTTCATAGCTTTTGCCATTGGGCAATGTTTCGCGAAAACGTGGATAACGGCATTGCTCCACACCATTGCTGGACCGCTCTTGAAAACGCGCTTCGGAGCAAGGATGTTCGCCAGATTGAGAAGAGGCATCGAGCATGTTCTGAGTTACCGGAATAACCAGATCGTCAATCTTCTCTTTGCGGATGGCCTCTCCATTGAGATGCAAAGTCCCGGAGATCATCTGCACAGTGTCACCGGGCAGACCGATAACGCGCTTGATATAATCTTCTTCATTGGTTGGCGGTGCCTTAAACACCACAACATCGCCGCGCTCTGGCTGTGACGCCAATATGCGGCCTGGAATAAGGGGAACAGAAAAGGGCAGGCTGTGCTTGCTAAATCCATATGACCATTTGGAAACAAACAGATAATCGCCGATGAGCAGGCGCGGCTGCATAGATTCAGACGGAATATTGAACGGTGAAAATACAAAGCTGCGGAAAATAAAAATAACCAGCAGCAGCTTGGCGAGAAATTTTATAAAGTCACTCGTCTCTTCGCGCGTTGATTTTGCTTCTGCGCTTGAATTATTTGCTTTCACTTCAGCCATCTTAAAACCATCTTTTATAATTGTCTGCTGGATATCGGTGCTTTGACCGTAGCTGCGGTGAAGGTCAACCGCCTTAGTATTTTTGGTGATCATCAAAAATGAATGAGAGAGAATATAAGCTGTTCAATGCCAGTGGATTTGGCTATCTCTACATCATCCCAAATCAACAATCTGATCGAAAAGTGGCTTTATGACCGGAAATAGCAATTGGCTACGCGAAACCGCTAATCACAATAGCAAAATGCTAGACCTGTTTGCGCAGGATGATAAGCGTACTCAGCAATTCTCTGTGACGCTCGATATAGTTGACGAGCCATTATATGCAGATTTTTCAAAAACCCATCTTACATCATCAGCAATAGACCAATTTATCGCGCTTGCAGACCAACAGGGGCTTCGCGGCATGCAGCAACGGCTGTTCGGTGCCGAGATTGTCAATCCCACTGAAGAGCGGGCCGCCACCCATAGCGCAGAACGCGGCTCAGGCGATGAAATAGCCGTCGATAACGCCAAAATGCTGCGCAACCGCATGTATGCGCTCATTGGTGCTATTGATTCTGGCCTTTTTGGTGAGATTAAACATCTTATCCATATTGGCATCGGTGGATCTGCTTTAGGCCCCGACATGCTATGTGATGCTTTGGCGCGCAATCATGATCGATATGATGTACATATTGTCTCCAATATCGATGGTGCTGCTTTGCAAGAAGCCTTGAAAGCCTGCGATCCGCAGCACACCATGATTGCGATTGCATCCAAAACATTCACAACGACAGAGACGTTGCGCAATGCCGATAGTGCTCTCAACTGGCTCAGAGAAAATGGTGTTGATGACCCTTATGGCCGATGTGTGGCGCTGACTGCTGCGCCGGACAAAGCGAGCGAATGGGGCGTTGATGATGGGCGGATATTGCCTTTTGCTGAAACTGTAGGCGGGCGATATTCCCTATGGTCCAGCATCGGTTTTCCCTTTGCTTTGGCCGCAGGGCCAGAGGCTTTTGACCAATTGCTTGCTGGTGCGGCGACCATGGATCAACATTTTGCCGAAGCAGATTTGGCTGAGAACATCCCATTTCTGGCGGCCTGTGTAGACCTGTTCTACTGTCGTGGCAGAATGGCGCAAACTCGCGCCGTCTTCGCTTATGATGAGCGGCTGCGTTTGCTGCCCGATTATCTTCAACAGTTAGAGATGGAGAGCAATGGCAAATCTGCCCTGCTAGACGGCGGGAAGGTGACAGAACCAACAGCGCCTATTACCTGGGGCGGTGTGGGAACAGATGCTCAGCATGCCGTTTTCCAGCTATTGCATCAGGGCAGTCATGAAATCCCTGTAGAGTTCATAGCATCATCAACCCCCGGACATGATTTGGATGCAGAGCATCATGCTATCTTGCTCACAAACTGCTTTGCGCAAGCAGCGGCATTGATGACAGGCAAATCATCTGATGACCAACATAAGCACTATGTCGGTGACCGTCCGTCCACAACCATATTGGTGGAGGATGTGACACCAGCAATGTTGGGCGCGCTTATTGCCTTTTACGAACACCGTGTTTTCACCAATGCTGTATTGATGGGAATAAACCCATTTGACCAATATGGTGTTGAGCTGGGCAAGGCTATGGCCAAAGCCATGTCGGCCGAAGGAAATGCACAATTTGACCCTTCAACTGAAGCGTTAATGGCCAAGGCCGGTTTGAAATAATACACAAAATGAAAATACTCTAATGGAGAGAGCGAATGCCAGAATTTGATTATGACCTTTTTGTAATAGGCGCAGGGTCAGGCGGAACAAGAGCGGCACGTATCTCTGCCTCGCACGGTGCCAAAGTGGCAATTGCCGAGGAATATCGCGTTGGCGGTACATGTGTTATCCGCGGTTGTGTGCCCAAAAAGATGTTGGTTTATGGTGCGCATTTCGCAGAAGATCTGCATGAGGCAGAGCGCTTTGGCTGGGATATTAAAGGAGCCAGTTTCAATTGGCAAAGGCTGCGGGACATTGTGCAAACTGATGTCGACCGGCTGGAAGGGCTTTATGGCCAAACCTTGGACAATAATAAGGTTGAGCTGTTTAATGAGCGCGCTACTATCACCGGAGCAAATGAAGTTACACTGGCATCAGGCAAAAAGCTCAGCGCGAGCAAAATACTTGTGGCAACTGGCGGTTGGCCATTTCCAGCGCAATGTGAGGGTGCGGAACATGCACTGACATCGAACGAGATTTTCCATCTCGACGAATGTCCAAAAAGCATTATCATCATTGGCGGTGGCTATATTGCGAACGAATTTGCAGGAATTTTCCATGCCTTTGGCGCAGACGTGACCATAGCAAACCGCTCTGGCGTTATTTTGCGGTCTTATGATCAAGAAATTGTCGGCAAATTACAGGATATGAGCGTTGCCAAAGGCATTACCTATCGGTTGAATGCACCTTTGCAAAAGATTGAGAAAAATACCGATGGCACTGTGACTGTGCATTTTCAGGATGAAAAGCCTGCGCAAACGGCGGATGTCATCATGGTAGCGACTGGCCGTTACCCCAATGCTGATAATCTGGGCTTGGAGAATGCGGGGGTTGCACGTGACAAAGGCGGCGCGATCATCGTTGATGACTATAATAAAACAAATGTCGACAGTATCTATGCCGTTGGTGACGTTACCGATCGTGTGCAGTTAACGCCGGTGGCCATTCGCGAAGGTCATGCTTTTGCCGATACCGTGTTCGATAATAATCCACGCACCGTCGATTATAGCAATATCCCATCTGCTGTTTTCTCCAGCCCTCCTATCGCAGCAGTTGGAATGACTGAGAAAGAGGCACGGGAAAAATATGGCGATGATGTTAATGTCTATCGCAGTGACTTTAGGCCAATGAAGAATGTTGTTTCCGGACGACAGGAACGCGGCCTTTATAAAATGGTGACGGCCGGTCCGGATGATAAAGTGGTAGGCTTACATATGATAGGGCCGGAATCATCTGAGATCTTGCAAGCCGCTGCCGTTGCGGTGAAAGCAGGGCTTAGTAAGCAGGATTTTGACGATACAATTGCCCTGCACCCCAGCATGTCAGAAGAACTTGTTCTGTTAAAATAGCTGAGCACGACGCTCTAACGATAGACAAAATCTATAGCTATCGGGATTGACCATTTGGTTATTTTAGCGGATGGGACATCCCAAAATGCTTGATTGTAGCTGAGGATTTATATGCAAGACATAATTGACGCATTGGAAGCGAAACGCGAATTGTCCCGTCAGGGCGGGGGACAGAAGCGGATCGACGCCCAACATGCTAAGGGCAAATTGACAGCACGGGAACGGCTGGACATCTTGCTTGATCCGGGTTCGTTTGAAGAACTTGACCCTTATGTTGAGCATAATTGTGTCGATTTTGGCATGGCTGAGCAGAAAATACCTGGCGATGGCGTGGTGACAGGCTCTGGCACTATCAATGGCCGCTTGGTCTTTGTGTATAGTCAGGATTTTACCGTCTTTGGCGGTTCTTTGTCAGAACGGCATGCGGAAAAAATCTGTAAAGTGCTCGACAATGCCATGAAGGTTGGCGCGCCGGTTATCGGCCTGAACGATAGCGGCGGTGCGCGTATTCAAGAAGGCGTGGCGTCACTGGGCGGATATGCCGAAGTTTTTCAGCGCAATGTTCTAGCCAGCGGCGTCGTGCCGCAACTTTCCCTTATCATGGGGCCATGTGCGGGCGGGGCAGTCTATTCGCCAGCGATAACCGATTTCATCTTCATGGTGAAAGACAGCAGCTACATGTTTGTCACCGGCCCTGATGTCGTAAAAACAGTGACCAACGAAGTCGTGACACAGGAAGAACTGGGCGGAGCAGTTACCCACACAACCAAAACATCGGTTGCCGATGTTGCTTATGACAATGATATTGAAGCATTGCTTGCCGCCCGCCGGATGATTGATTTTCTGCCATTATCGAACAGGGAAGATGTTCCCGAACGGCCGACCGCTGATCATTGGGACCGTATAGAGGATAGTCTGGACACGCTTGTTCCGGCGAACCCTAACACCCCTTATGATATGCATGAGCTGATCGTAAAAATGGTCGATGAAGGAGACTTTTTCGAAATTCAGCCAAAACATGCTGCCAATATTATTTGCGGTTTCGGCCGGGTTGAAGGGCGCACTGTCGGTATTGTTGCTAACCAACCAATGGTGCTGGCCGGTGTTCTGGACATTAATGCTTCTAAAAAATCTGCGCGCTTTGTGCGTTTCTGTGATGCTTTTGACATTCCTATTGTGACATTGGTTGATGTTCCCGGGTTTTTGCCAGGCACTGCGCAAGAGCATAATGGCATTATCAAACATGGCGCTAAATTGCTGTTTGCCTATGCCGAAGCGACAGTACCCAAAATTACCATTATTACGCGCAAAGCCTATGGCGGCGCTTATGACGTCATGGCGTCAAAACATTTGCGCGGTGATTTAAACTATGCGTGGCCAACTGCTGAAATCGCAGTCATGGGCGCAAAAGGCGCGGTGGAAATCATCTTCCGCAAAGATGTCGGCGATCCTGACAAAATTGCTGCGCGCACCAAAGAATATGAAGACCGTTTCGCCAACCCCTTTGTCGCTGCAAGCAAGGGCTTTATTGATGAGGTTATCATGCCCCATTCAACACGGCGACGGGTTGCTTTAGGCTTACGCAAGCTGCGCAATAAGAGCCTGGAAAACCCTTGGAAAAAGCACGACAATATTCCGCTGTGATTGTTGAATTATGGTCATCGCGGATAAAGCATATGTTTAGATTGATCCAAAAAATAGATGAAATTATTTTTGTATAATTACGATTTTCAATGCTTTGTTTTCGTCATTGCGAGCGAAGCGAAGCAATCCAGAGCGAGGATGTGCCACACTGGATTGCCGCGTCGCTATCGCTCCTCGCAATGACGGGGTGGGGGAATTATGAAGCGGCCATGTGTCTATATCGTAGCGAACGGCAGAAATGGAACGATTTATACTGGAGTCACATCCGACTTACCTAAACGCATTTATCAGCATCGTGAGGGACTAGTTGACGGATTTAGTAAACGCTATAAGTGCAAACTGCTTGTTTGGTATGAGATACATGAAACGATGGAAACAGCTATTTTGAGGGAAAAACAGATCAAAGGCGGTTCGCGGTGCAAGAAACTGGATCTGATTGAAATGCTTAACCCGCAATGGGGGGATTTATATAATGATATCGTCTGTTAACGTCATTGCGAAGACGCTAAACTCGTTTGGGTAGAGGCGGTAACCTTTATTCATATTGTGTAAAACTGGTTTGCCTGCTCAAGCCTATTTAGTCTCGCCGCAATGAAGAAAACGATAGGACATTCGTATGCCCTCAGGATTAGTAGCTTTACTCGATGATGTCGCCGCCATAGCAAGGATTGCGGCTGCGTCTCTTGATGATATTGGCGCTGCGGCGGCGCGTGCTGGCACGAAAACGGCGGGTGTTGTGATTGACGATGCCGCTGTTACGCCTAGCTATGTCACTGGCTTTTCACCAGCGCGTGAATTGCCGATGATCGCTCGCATTGCGCGCGGCTCCATCTTCAACAAGATGGTTATATTGCTGCCCATTGCCGTTTTGTTGGGCCAATTTGCGCCTTTTCTTATCCCAATCATCTTGATTTTGGGCGGGCTTTTCCTCTGTTATGAAGCCGCAGAAAAAGTGCTGGAGCTGTTTCATGTCGATGAAACCAATGTGCATGATGTCCCTGCGCTGATTGAAGGCGAGGAGCGTGAAAATGAAATGGTGGCGAGCGCGATCCGCACCGATCTCATATTATCGGCTGAGATTATGGCCATCGCTCTAGCAGAGGTCGCAGATAGCGTCTGGTGGCAACAGGCATTGGTCTTGGCGTTGATTGGCCTGGTCATCACCGTGGTTGTCTATGGCGTGGTTGCGCTGATCGTTAAGATGGATGATGTCGGCTTACACTTAGCGCAGGAAAATGAAGGACTGATTGCCAGTTTCGGGCGCGGTCTGGTGGCCTTTATGCCCAAACTGCTCACCACCATCTCGATTATCGGTACGCTGGCCATGGCATGGGTAGGCGGCGGTTTGTTGGTGCACAATATTGCTGTTCTTGGCTGGCATGGACCGGAGCATTGGATAGAGGCCGTCACGCTGCCTTTGGTAGGCATGGCGCCGGCAAGCTGGGCCGGATTTGTAGAATGGTTGGTTTTCGCCATATTATCAGGCGTTTTTGGTGTTGCCATTGGGTCAGTAATTGCCTCCATTGCGCATAAATTGCTGCATAGCAAAGATCAGAGCAAAAAAGAGGAGGCAGCATGAAATTGGGACCACTCAACCATATTGGCGTTGCTACCCCCAATATGGACGAAGCTATCGCCTTTTACCGCGACATAATGGGAGCGACAAAGATCCATGAACCTTTCGATATGCCTGCACAGGGCGTGAAAGTGTGCTTTGTCGATACGCCTGCACAGGATGGTGGAGCTTCAGGTTCATGGGGTACGCAGATTGAGCTTATCGAACCATTGGGCGAGGACTCGCCGATCCATGGTTTTCTTAAGACAAACCCCAAGGGCGGCCAGCACCATATGTGCTTTGAAGTCCCCGATATTCATAAAGCCAAGGTGGAGCTTGAAGCATTGGGAAAACGCGTCCTAGGGGAGCCGCGCATCGGCGCACATGGTACGCTGATATTCTTTGTACACCCTAAGGATATGGGCGGGGTCTTGACCGAGATCATGGAAACGCCGAAGAAGGGCTGACACAATTTAATCGAGCGGTTAAAAATCGCCGAGATATATAGGAAAGAGCCAGCTATGACCGAGTTTCAGACGATAAAGTTCAGTATTGCAGACAATATCGCAACCATAACCTTAAACCGTCCTGAGCGGCTTAACGCAGCGCCATTAGAGATGGCCGACGATATTAGCGATGCTCTTGGAATGGCAGTGAAGCAAGGCGCGCGCTGTGTTATCATTACCGGAGAGGGCCGTGCATTCTGCTCTGGTGCCGATCTTGCAGGAGGCGGTGATAGCAGCAAATCGCGCGGTCTTGGCGGCGATGGCGCCAAATACTCGCTTAACTATGCCTATAACCCCATGATGCGCACCATTGCTGAATTGCCAATCCCTGTGATTACGGCAGTAAATGGCCCAGCAGCGGGTGTTGGCTGTTCCATAGCATTGGCGGGCGACTTTGTTCTGGCGAGTGAGAGCGCCTATTTTCTTCAGGCATTTGTCAATATCGGCCTTGTGCCCGATGGCGGCGCGACATGGATGTTGCCGCGACTGATCGGCAAAGCGCGCGCGATGGAAATGATGATGCTCGGCGAAAAAATTCGCGCTGACAAAGCACTCGACTGGGGCATGGTTTATAAGGTTGTCAACAACGACGTGCTTATGGATGAAGCACATAATCTGGCGACACGCTTAGCGGCCGGGCCGACATTGGCTTTGGGTCTAATGCGTCGCACAACAGCGGAAAATCTGGACCGCAGCTATGCCGAAGCATTGGATGCAGAAGCCAATGCGCAGCGCATTGCGGGTGATAGTGATGACGCAAAAATCGGAGCTATTGCCTTTTTGAAGAAGGAAAAGGCGGCATTTACAGGTAAGTAATCTTATATAGCGCAAGTGCTGAGCCTGTCGAAGCACGTCTATAAATTGCGACATGCCCTTGGACAGGCTCAGGGCTATGGGTTAGTGGCCAAATATGACAGACAAACCGACCATTACAGACTGGCAAACCCTCGCCGATAAAGAGGTGAAGGGCCGTGATCTGACTTGGGAGACGCCTGAAGGCATAGCCGTTAAACCGCTCTATACAGCGGACGATGCACCTAACCCAGGTCTACCAGGCTTTGCGCCCTATACACGCGGTGTGAAGGCCAGCATGTATGCTGGGCGGCCTTGGACAATTCGCCAATATGCAGGCTTTTCCACTGCGGAAGAATCCAATGCCTTTTACCGCCGCAACCTTGCCGCGGGTCAAAAAGGCCTGTCCATCGCGTTCGATCTGGCCACGCACAGAGGCTATGACAGCGATCATCCACGCGTGGTTGGTGATGTCGGCAAAGCCGGTGTTGCGATCGACACATTGGCGGATATGCAGATTTTATTTGACGAAATCCCGCTCGACAAAATGTCAGTATCTATGACCATGAATGGCGCGGTTATTCCATGCCTCGCCTTTTACATTGTCGCAGCGGAAGAGCAGGGCGTCTCTCAAGATCAACTTTCAGGCACCATCCAGAATGATATTCTGAAAGAGTTCATGGTGCGCAACACCTATATTTATCCGCCTGCGCCCTCAATGCGCATTATTGCGGATATCATTGCCTATACATCTGAGCATATGCCGCGTTTTAACAGCATATCTATCTCTGGCTATCATATGCATGAAGCTGGCGCGACAGCGGTGCAGGAGCTGGCCTATACGTTGGCGGACGGCAAAGCATATGTAGAGGCAGCGCTCGATCGCGGCATGGATATTGATAGCTTTGCCGGGCGGCTAAGTTTCTTTTTTGGCATTGGCATGAACTTCTTTATGGAAGTCGCCAAATTGCGCGCCGCACGGACATTATGGTCAAAGATCATTGCTGATTTTGGCGGCAACGCACGCAGCCAGATGCTGCGCACCCATTGTCAGACCAGCGGCGTTTCCTTGACCGAGCAAGACCCTTATAACAATATCATCCGCACCACCATCGAAGCCATGGCCGCGACCTTTGGCGGCACGCAAAGCCTGCACACCAATAGCTTTGACGAAGCCATTGCTTTGCCCACCGATTTTTCTGCACGTCTGGCGCGCAATACGCAGCTTATCCTGCAAGAAGAAACCGGCATGACCAATGTCGTCGATCCACTGGGTGGCAGCTATTATGTTGAGGCGCTAACCAATTCGCTGGTTGAAAAAGCATTGGCGCTGATGAACGAGGTGGAAGCTGCAGGCGGCATGACCGATGCCATTGCCCAAGGCTTACCCAAAAGGCGGATTGAAGAATCTGCAGCAGCGCGCCAGGCACGGGTTGATAAAGGCAATGATGTGATTGTCGGCGTCAACAAATATGCGTTGGATGATGAAGCGCCAATAGACATATTGGAAATAGACAATGCCCGGGTGCGTGCAGAGCAGATTAAGCGCATTGAAAAAACCCGCGCAGAACGCGATGAAAGTGCGGCGCGCGCAGCGCTAGCGGCCTTAACCGCTGGCGCGAAGGGCGATACTAATATTTTGGCGCTTGCAGTGGACGCCGCCAGAGCGCGGTGCACCCTAGGTGAGATAAGCAGCGCATTGGAAGCCGTTTTTGGCCGCTATGATACTGTGCCGCAACCAGTTAAAGGCATTTACGGCGCAGCCTATGAAGGTGATCGCCGCTATGAACGCGTGGTGGAAGCGGTGCAGTCCATCGCGGCAAGACAGGGCGAAGCGCCTAAGATAATGATCGCGAAAATGGGGCAAGATGGCCATGATCGCGGCGCGAATGTTGTGGCTTCTGCTTTGGCTGATATGGGTTTTTCTGTTGTCAGTGGACCATTGTTCCAGACGCCCGAAGAGACTGCCAAAATGGCTATTGAGAATGATGTTGATGCAGTTGGTGCATCCAGTCTGGCCGCAGGGCACAAAACCCTCATTCCTGAATTGATAGAGCAGTTTGCATCCGCAGGGCGCACCGATATCCGCGTTTTTGCTGGCGGTGTTATTCCAGCGCAAGATTATGACTTTTTGCGGCAAGCGGGTGTTATTGGCATTTATGGGCCGGGCAGCAATATTGTCGATTGCGCAGAGGATATTTTGCGATTGCTGGGTCATAATATGCCGCCACTGCAAGACGATCAGGAGGCTGCTGAATGACATTAAGCCCTATAAAAGGTTTTGCAGTTTTGAGCCTATTGCTCATGCCAGTATCTGCAATATCCGCGCAGGCCGAACAGGCACCAGCAATCAACAATGCGCGCTCAGCAATTTCTGCTTTTTCTGATCTGTGTGTCGCAACATTTCCCGATGAACAGGATTTTCTGACCGGCATGAGCATGAACAGTTACGGCTTTAAGTCCGCGCCTAAACCCAAATTGCCCCATCGCTGGACCAACAGAGGCGCAAGCCTTGTCTATGCTGATGAAAATATGATGGTGGCATCCGGACAACCCGCGCCGCAATGCATTTTTGGTGCCGTTATCATGCGTAATGACGATCATCTCGCCATGGTGCGGGACATAGAAAGCCAATTACTTATAGAAGGCGGCAATTCAGAGGGACGGGGCGGCGTTAATCGCACGACATGGAATTATTTTGATGATGCCGGCAATCAACTGCGTATGTTTTTCCAAACGCGCCAGACCAGCAATGACAGACTGGCCGTTCGCCTAACATTATTGCGGATAGCACAAAGCGCTGCCGAACCGACCCCGGAGGCGGCACCATCATCCGCACCTCAAGCCCCAACATTGCAGCAAGATGACCGCCCGGTACTTGAGAGCGACCAAACCATAACCAACCCCGAAGAACAGCCTGGACGATCTGCGCCAGACACTGAATTACAATTGGAAGACGAGGTATTATTGTGACCATTCGTAATGATTGGAGCCGCGAGGAGATCGCTGCATTGTTCGATCTGCCATTTGGCGATGTGATGCGTAAGGCCATGGCCGCGCATGAGACACATCATGCAGCCAATGAAGTGCAACTTTGCACATTGCTGTCCATCAAAACCGGTGGTTGCCCCGAAGATTGTGGCTATTGCTCACAGTCGGTCAAAGCCGATAGCGGGGTTGAAGCAACCAAATTGATGGATGTCCGCGCGGTGCTGCAATCAGCGGCTCAGGCCAAAGATAATGGCTCTCAGCGTTTTTGTATGGGCGCGGCGTGGCGCAACCCGAAAGACCGCGACATGCCTGCGATTGTGGAGATCGTTAAAGGCGTGCGCGATATGGGCATGGAAACCTGTATGACATTGGGCATGTTGACCCCGAAACAGGCGGATATGCTGGCCGAAGCAGGTCTTGATTATTACAACCATAATATTGACAGCAGCCCGGAATATTATGAGCGGGTGATTTCTACACGCAAATTTGATGAGCGGATTGAAACGCTGGACCATGTGCGCAATGCAGGCATTAATGTCTGTTCGGGCGGCATTGTTGGTATGGGCGAAACGCGTGAAGACCGCGTTGGCTTTGTCCACACATTGGCCACATTGCCGCAGCATCCGGAAAGCGTACCGGTCAATGCTCTTGTGCCAGTAAAAGGCACAGTGCTCGGCGATATGCTGGCCGATACGCCTTTGGCCAAAATTGACGATATTGAATTTGTCCGCACTGTTGCAGTGGCTCGGATCACCATGCCCAAATCCATGGTGCGCCTCTCCGCTGGTCGTGAAAGCATGAGCGAAGCGACGCAGGCATTATGTTTTATGGCGGGTGCCAACTCGATCTTCACAGGTGACAAATTGCTGACCGCGCCCAATGCCGGTGATGACAGCGATGCTGCGCTATTTTCTAAGCTCGGCCTGACCGCGTTACAGGGCGAAGAGCCAATGCGTGCGGAAAAGATTTGCGGCCAGATGGAAGCAGCAGAGTGATTGAATTTATTAAAAGTGATGGCCGTACCGAGCTATATAAAGACTTTCTTCCTCTGTTGGAAAAAACGGACAGCTTTCATCGTCGCTTCCTCAAAGAGTGGGAAATATCCCCTTTTGCTTTTACAGAACAAACGGTTGTTGGCGCTTTTGTATGGTCAGCTGGCTCTTTAGGTCTTTACTGTCTTAATGAGTATCAGGTTCTAAAAAGTAAAAAACCTAACAAAAAGCCAAAACTCAACGGCCGGGCGGATTTTTGGATTGATTTCGGTGAACGTAATTACTCGTTAGAGTTCAAGCGAGCCAAGCAAGTGGCCAATTTCAATAATTTAAGAAAAAAACTTAATATCGCAATAGAGGATATTTCCAAAGTAGATACAGATGAGCACCTTCGCGCTTGCGCTATATTGTCCGCATATGCAGAAGATGACAAAAAAAATGCGATATATGAGAAATTTGCCGAAGAAGACGATATCGATTTGGCGGTGCGTATTGGCAAACCCAAAGGCGAAGGTGTGTATCTCTATTTTTCAAAGTTAGAGGCGTAAATGTTCAAAAAAATCCTTATAGCTAATCGTGGTGAAATAGCGTGCCGCGTTATTCGCACGGCGAAGAAAATGGGCATTAAGACTGTCGCGGTCTATTCCGATGCTGATGCGCGCAGTCCGCATGTGGCGATGGCCGATGAAGCCGTGCATCTGGGGCCTCCACCGGCATCTGAGTCCTATCTGCTGGCTGATAAAATTATTCAGGCGTGTAAAGATACCGGCGCAGAGGCCGTGCATCCCGGCTATGGTTTCTTGTCCGAACGGGCCAGCTTTGTTGAGGCACTCACTGCAGCAGGCATCGTGTTTATCGGCCCACCTGCCAATGCCATTGCCGCCATGGGTGACAAGATTGAGTCTAAGAAACTCGCAGAAAAAGCAGGCGTCAACGTTGTTCCCGGGCATATTGGGGAGATTGACGATACTGAACATGCGGTCCGTATCTCTAACGGTATCGGCTATCCGGTGATGATGAAAGCATCAGCTGGCGGCGGCGGCAAGGGCATGCGTCTGGCCTATAGCGAGGCTGATGTGCGCGAAGGTTTTGAAGCGGTTAAACGTGAAGGCTTGGCCAGCTTTGGCGACGATCGTATCTTTATTGAGAAATTTATTGAGCAGCCCCGCCATATTGAGATTCAGGTATTGGGTGATCAGCATGGCAATGTCGTCTATTTGGGTGAGCGTGAATGCTCCATTCAGCGACGGCACCAAAAGGTTGTTGAGGAAGCACCTTCACCCTTTGTGGATGAAGAATTGCGCAAAGCCATGGGTGAGCAGGCGGTCGCTTTGTCACAGGCAGTGGGATATTTCAGCGCAGGCACAGTCGAGTTGATCGTTGGCGCTGATAAAGGCTTTTATTTTCTGGAAATGAATACGCGGCTGCAGGTTGAGCATCCGGTGACGGAAATCATCAACAATATGGATCTGGTTGAACAGATGATCCGCGTTGCGGCAGGTGAAAAGCTGTCCATCACACAAGACGATGTTAAATTGCAGGGTTGGTCCATTGAAAACCGTGTCTATGCCGAAGACCCTTATCGCGGATTCCTGCCCTCAATTGGTCGATTGGTGCGTTACGCTCCGCCAGAAACTGGCAATGGTGTGCGGGTTGATGATGGCGTTGCAGAGGGCGGCGAAGTGTCCATCTATTATGACCCGATGATCGCGAAGTTGATCACCTATGCCGATACACGCGAAGAAGCGATGGACTTACAGATCGCCGCGCTGGACCAATTTGTGATTGAAGGGCCGGGCCATAATCTGGAATTTCTGTCTGCTGTAATGCAACATCCGCGCTTCCGTTCAGGTGATATTAGCACAGCCTTTATCGCTGAGGAATATCCTGACGGTTTTCAGGGTGCTCCGGCAAGCGCTGAATTGCTGCAACGTCTTGCGGCCATCGCCGTCTTTATCATGACCGCAGAGGCAGACCGTGATCTTAGAGTGTCCGGTCAATTGGGCGATAGGTTAAGGCCATCAACCGAGTGGCAAGTGCTTGTCGGTGATGTCGCGATGGAAGCGACCATTGGCAAGGATGTGATCGTCATTGATGGTAGCGAAATTCAGCTTTCCATGGCTTATACGCCCGGTGACACTCTTATTGTTGCCGAATTTGGGAACGAAGATGAGAATGACGCACTAGCGGTTAAAGTTGTAACCAGCGCTAGTGGCCTGCAACTGACATGCCATGGCGCAAAACATGATATGCGAGTTTTGCCAGCCCATATTGCCCGTCACGCAGTCCATATGATTGAGAAAACCCCGCCTGATCTTTCCAAATTGCTGATCTGCCCTATGCCCGGTTTGCTTATCCAGACTATGGTGGAAGAAGGTGAAGAGGTACAGGAAGGGCAGCCCTTGGCCATTGTCGAAGCCATGAAGATGGAAAATGTGCTGCGTGCGCAAAAGGCTGCAACCGTAACATCGATAAAAGCGGCAGTGGGTGATAGCCTGGCCGTTGACCAGATCATTATGGAGTTGGAATAACGCCATTTGATTGCCATTAACAGCCTGTATAAGTCAAACTCGACAGAGCGAAAAAACATGGGTAACTCTATCTTATGACGGATACTGCAATTTCGCCGGGTGATGACGGCTACCAACCATCGGAAAAAGAAATCAGACTTGTGATTGCCGCATCTTCGGCGGGCACAATTTTTGAATGGTATGATTTTTTCATCTACGGAACTTTGGCTAGCATCATCGGGGCCGCCTTTTTCCCGTCAGGCAATGAAACATTGCAATTGCTGCTCGTGTGGGCTGGCTTTGCAGTGGGATTTGGTTTCCGTCCTTTGGGCGCGATATTGTTCGGTTATCTGGGCGATAAGCTGGGGCGCAAATACACATTTTTGGTCACGGTGACGCTGATGGGCATTGCGACCGCGGGTGTCGGGCTGATTCCTTCCGCTGCGACCATTGGTATTGCTGCGCCCATAATTGTTATCGCCTTTCGCATCATTCAAGGCCTTGCACTGGGCGGTGAATATGGCGGCGCGGCTATCTATGTTGCCGAACATGCGCCGCCGGAAAAGCGCGGCTATTACACCAGCTTTATTCAAGCCAGTGTTGTTGGCGGCTTTGTGTTGAGCATAATCGTCGTTCTGGCTTGCCGTTTTGCCATACCCGAGCAGGAGTTTAATGATTGGGGCTGGCGCGTGCCATTTTTGCTGTCCATCATCCTGCTGATTGTATCGCTTTGGATGCGGTTCAAACTATCAGAAAGTCCAGTGTTCAAAGCGATGAAGGAATCTGGCGAAATGGCCAGCAATCCCTTTGTCGAGAGCTTTACCTATCCGGGTAACAAGAAGCGTATTTTCGTAGCCCTTTTTGGTGTTGCAGCTGGCCTGACCACCATATGGTACACAGCGTTTTTCTACAGCCTGTCTTTCCTTAAAGGGCCTATGCGGGTTGAGGATACCACTGCTGAATTGCTGATCGGCTTTGCTGGTTTGCTTTCCATGGGCTTTTACGTGATTATCGGCAAATATTCGGACAGGGTAGGGCGCAAAAAGCCGATTATTTGGGGCAATATTCTAACCCTCATTCTGCTCTTCCCTTGTTTCTGGTTCCTAGGCAGTGTTGCCAATACTGATTTGCAGAAATCTGTGAACGAAGCGCCGATTGTTATTGCCGGACCGGATTGTGATTATGATCCTTTTGCTGATGAACAAGCTACCAATTGCGGACGGTTGCTTCAGGATATGACAGGATTTGGCATTCCCTATCAAATAGCCAAAAGTGATTCCTTATCCCTAACAATAGGCGATCAAGCGGGATCTTTGACTGGCTATGCTTGGGATGAACCATCTGCGCGTGTGGTGCAGTTACGCGGAATGCTGGAAGCGCAAGGCTATGATCTGTCTGACAAAACGCCATCTGTTTCCAGCATGATCGGCATCATTGCTGTGCTGCTGGTGCTTGGTGGCTTGTCGGCGGCCAATTATGGCTCGGTTGCTGCATTGCTGACAGAGATGTTCCCTGCGAAAATACGCTATAGCTCCATGTCGATACCCTATCATATAGGGGCAGGATATTTTGGCGGATTTCTGCCACTTATTGCCGGCTATATCGTAGCAAGGACCGGCGATATCTATGCTGGACTTTGGTACACTTGGGTGTTCATATTATTGGCCACGATAGTGGCAGCATGGGGCTTGGCCGGTGGTCCACCGCGCGACTTTTCCGATGATCATTAATCACAGGCAGTTTGGCCTTGTCTAACCAGCCTTTACGTCTGAAACTCGATGGCTCTGCACTGACGAGCAATTGGCATATACTTGATGCTATGAGCGGCGGTGCTAGCGCCGGGGCTGCTGTCAAAGCTGACGGTTATGGACTTGGCGCAAAAGATGTTGTCACACTCTTGGCGGCTGCCGGATGCAAAGATTTTTTCGTGGCCCATTGGGGTGAGGCTTTTGATATTTCAGGGCTTGTTGATCCCAAAGCAATATCGGTTCTGAATGGCCCATTGCCGCAAGATATAGAGCAGGCGCTGCAAATAGGTGCAAAGCCGGTCATTAACAGCATCGCTCAGGCTGACCGCTGGCTTGCAGCTGGCGGCGGGCAATGTGACCTGATGATAGATAGCGGTATGAACCGGCTTGGCGTAGCGCCACATGATATCGGCAATCCAGCTATACAAAAACTGGATATCGATATTTGTATGAGTCATTTGGCGTCGGCCGATGAAGATTCGCGGCAAAATGCTGCGCAGCAAAAGCTGTTCTCCGCGCTGCGGCATAATATATCAGCGCGCCGTTATAGCCTGGCCAATAGTGCAGGTATTTGCCTTGGCGATGACTATCATTTTGATCTGACGCGGCCTGGACTATCCCTTTATGGCGGTATTCCGCGAAATGAATTGCGCGAAAATATACGGCCAGTCGCCCAACCAGAGGCAGCGATTTTGCAAATCCGCGACGTGGAAGCAGGGGCACATATTGGCTATAACGCGACTTTCACCGCAATGCAGTCGATGCGCTTGGCAGTAATAGCCATTGGCTATGCCGATGGCTATTTGCGGGCCTTTTCAAACAAAGGCCTGTTGCGCTATGAGAACCAAATACTACCCATTGTTGGCCGCATATCCATGGACCTTAGCATATTGGATATATCCTCTTGCCCACATTTGCAGGAAGGCGATTGGCTAGCGCTTGATTATGATCTGGTTACCAATGCGCAACTGTCCGGCCTTTCGCAATATGAGCTTCTCACAGGGCTTGGAAAACGGTTCGATCATAATTGGTTCTAGCGCTATGCTGCGCAATAATCGTGCAGCATAGCATTATTTTGTATTTCTCCATCCTTCATGTTGCAGCGCACACAAGAACAATGCTATCATTACAGCAATTAGGAAATGCACTGGAGCGCTTATGTCCCGCCAAAAAAGCGATGATGATATTATTGTTATCAAAAAATACGCCAATCGCCGCTTATACAATACGCATTCGTCCAGCTATATAACGCTGGATTTTATTGCCAGTTTGATAAAAGAAAACAAAGATTTCAAAGTTATAGATGCCAAGAGCGGTGAAGATATAACGCGCAATATTCTCACCCAGATTATTATGGATCAGGAAAGTGGTGAGGAGCAGATGCTGCCGACCAGCTTCCTGCGCCAGCTTATCGGCATGTATGGCAATTCGTTACAGGCTATAATGCCCAGCTATCTTGAGGCCTCAATGGACAGCCTTAAGGACAATCAAAAGAAGCTAACTGAATCCATGGGTGGTTCGCTGAACAATAACCTTTTTGCGCAAATTGCTCGTCAAAATATGGCGATGTTCGAAGCGGCCAGCAGCGCTTTCAAAATGCAGAAACGTTCTTCTGGATCGCGGTATAATAATAAGGCGGCACCAACAAGCACACCATCCACTGGTTCTGCTGATGAAATTAGCGACCTGAAAAAGCAATTGGCCGATATGCAGGACCAGATTGCAAAAATGTCGAAAGAATAGCGCTTGTTACGCTTCCATATGGTTTGCCAATGCCATATGGGCGAGCAAATTTACGAATAGAAAGCTGATTATAGTGTCCAAGAAAAACGCTTTGCCCGTCACACGCGCTGACGACTTTGCAAAATGGTATCAGGTCGCCATCGCCGAAGCCGATATGGCCGAAGAGTCCGGTGTCCGCGGTTGTATGATTATGCGCCCATGGGGCTATGGCATTTGGGAACGGATGCAAAGGTTACTTGATGACCGTATCAAAGCGACTGGTCATGAAAATTGCTATTTTCCGCTCTTTATTCCCTTATCCTATTTCGCAAAAGAGGCCGAGCATGTTGACGGCTTTGCCAAGGAAATGGCGGTCGTTACGCATCACCGGTTGAAAGCCGGTCCCAAAGGGCTTGATGTCGATCCACAGGCAAAACTTGAAGAGCCTCTGGTTGTTCGCCCCACATCAGAAACTGTTATCGGAACAGCATTTGCCAGATGGCTGCAAAGCTGGCGCGATCTGCCTATCAAAATAAACCAATGGGCCAATGTTGTCCGCTGGGAAATGCGCACTCGCATGTTTTTGCGGACCAGTGAGTTTCTTTGGCAGGAAGGCCATACCGCGCATGCCAATGAGCAAGAAGCCGTTGATGAAACATTGATGATTTTGGAAATGTATCGCCAATTTGCGCAGGACGATCTGGCCATGCCGGTTGTGGCAGGTGAAAAGCCAGAAAATGAGCGGTTCCCTGGCGCGGTATCAACCTATTCGATTGAAGCGATGATGCAGGATGGCAAAGCGTTGCAAGCCGGAACATCGCACTATCTGGGCACCAATTTCAGCGAGGCGCAAAATATCCGTTATCAGGATAAAGAAGGGCAATTCCAATTTGCACACACCACCAGCTGGGGTGTTTCCACACGCATGGTTGGCGGCGTCATCATGTCGCATGGCGATGATGATGGTTTACGCATTCCGCCACGTATTGCGCCTTATCAAGTCGTGATTATCCCCATGTTACGGGATAAGCCGGAAGACGAGGCCTTGCTGGAATATTGCAAAAGCATAAGCCATTCTATTGCAGCCGCCAATAGCTTGGGTGAACCTGTTCGCGTTCACCTTGACAGCCGCAGCGGGAAGGCTGCGCAGAAGCGTTGGGCATGGGTTAAAAAGGGCGCGCCGTTGATTTTGGAAATTGGTGGGCGTGATGCAGAGGGCGGCAATGTAACGCTGTTGAACCGCTGTGATCTTTATCAGGAAAATGGCAAATTGGCTTCGCAGCTCATTGCTAAAAACGATATTGCACAAACTGTTGCTGGCCTATTGAGTGATATTCAAGAGCAGCTTTTTAATGAGGCCAAGGCGCGGACAGAAAGCAATATCCGTTCTGATATTGATACCCTCGACGCGCTGGATGCGTTCTTTAAAGCCGACAAACATGCAGGATGGTTGGAAGTCAGCTGGTCCAAGCCGACTGGCGAAGCATTGCTTGCAGTCGAGGAACAGCTTAAGGCGCGCAAACTGACATTGCGCAATGTGCCCAGCGGCAAGGAAAGCGCCGAAGGTACTTGTATATTCTCCGGCAATCCAGCTGTTGAGCGCATTCTGGTAGGGCGGTCTTATTAATAAAGTGACCTCATATTTTGCCCGCTAAGCACTCATCAAACACAGTCATGCCAACTGCTAAACAGGTTCTGGCGTTCATCGAAAAATCCGACGAGCCTGCCGGAAAGCGAGAGATTGCACGGCACTTCAGGTTGCGCGGTGCAGAGAAAATTGCATTAAAAGCCTTATTGAAAGATATGGCCGACCAAGGCTTGATCGACAGCGCGCCGGGTAGAGCCTTTCACAAAATGGGCGGCATCCCGCGCGTGACGGTGCTGCGCATCATTGATATTGAGGAAGGCCCTGTCGCCGTCCCCGATAATTGGCAGGCAGATACACCAATTCCCAAATTGCGGATCGTTGAGCGGGATAAGCGTAGCGCTTTAACCAAAGGCGACCGTATCTTGGCCCGTACGGAAGAACGCGGCGGGGGCTGGATTGCGCACCCCATGAAAAAGCTGCAAGCAAGTTCAGAGCTAGCATTGGGAGTTCTGGAAAAGGACAGAAATGGCAAATTACTATTGGTCCAAACCGATAAGACCAAAAGATATGAGCTGCCTGTCTCTGATGCTGGTGAGGCAAAAATAGGGCAATTGGTCGAAGCTGAAACCAAAGGTCCGCGCGGCCGTCAGCGAGCCTATATACGCAATATCATCGGCAACCCTATGCAACCCGGGTCTTATTCGACAATCGCCATCCACAAATTTGATATTCCCGCAACATTTACTGATACGATAATGAAAGAGGCGGAGATTGTCGCCAACTGGCCCTTGGACCCAGCCATTAGGGAAGATTTGCGTGACCTGCCTTTCATCGCGATTGATCCTGAAGATGCGCGCGATCATGATGATGCTATATGGGCAAAAGCCGATGATGATGCTGACAATATGGGCGGCTTCCTGCTCAAAGTCGCCATTGCCGATGTCAGCCATTATGTTCGCCCTGGCTCTGCGCTAGACAAGTCCGCAAGACAGCGCGGCAACAGTGTCTATTTTCCTGATCAAGTGGTGCCCATGCTGCCCATGCGATTGTCGGCCGATATATGCTCGCTAAAACAGGGTGAAGACCGTGCAGCCATGGTTTGCCATATGCAAATTGATGCTCAAGGCAATATTCTGGCATGGCGGTTTAGCAAAGCCATTGTGCAGCTTACGCATAATGTGGCCTATGAAGATGCACAGGCACAATTTGATCAGGGCAAAAGCACATTGGCCAAGCAGGTTCTTACACCTTTATGGCATTGCTGGGCCTTGCTGAAAAAAGCACGCGCTCGGCGTCAGCCGCTCGACCTTGATCTGCCCGAAAGGAAAGTCCAACTCGATGAAGATGGCAAGATAGCGGGCATTAGCACGAAGGAGAGGTTGGACGTTCATCGTCTTGTTGAGGATATGATGATCGCAGCCAATGTCGCTGCGGCCAAAGCATTGGAAGCGAAGAAGCAGCCAGTCGCCTATCGCGTTCATGAAACACCGGCACGGGAAAAGCTGGTCGCTTTGAAGGAATATCTGGCAACTTTGAATATCAGCTTCGCCATGGGGCAGGTCATTCAACCCAAAACGTTTAATGGCCTGATGAACAAGGTGCAGGACGAAGACATAAAGCATCTGGTCACCATTCAGGTGCTGCGAAGCCAGACACAGGCCTATTATGGCCCAACCAATTTAGGCCATTTCGGCTTGTCTTTAGGGCATTATGCGCATTTCACTTCACCCATAAGGCGCTATGCGGATTTGCTTGTTCATCGCGCTTTGGTCGATGGGTATAATCTGGCCGATGACATCGAAGCCACGGCCAAAAAAGAGTTTGGCAATGCCGGATTGCATGACAAAGACAAAGCCAATTTAAGCCCCATATGCGAAGCGATTTCAGGATATGAACGCCGCGCTATGGAAGCTGAGCGGGAAACGACCGACCGCTATATTGCGGCACATCTCTCAGGCCGCATTGGAGAGGTTTTTGATGTACGGATTACCGGCGTGCAAAAATTCGGGTTTTTCGTGACAACTATAGAGATTGGCGGGGATGGGCTTGTCCCTGCCTCCACCTTAGGCCGTGAATATTTTCACTATGATGAGACATCACAAGTTCTTACCGGTGAAGTCAGCGATAAAAAATATGCCACAGGCCAGCGGCTTAGAATGCGACTAACCCAAGCCAATGCCATTTCCGGCGCTATGACCTTCGCGCCGATAAAAGATGATGAGGAAGATTTTTTTGCTGGCGATCGTGGCGCCGGAACAGCAAATTTGGGCCAATCACTGGACGATGATCGCGCGCGCCGCAAAGCGCGGCATAAGGCGCGCAACAAGGGTAAGAGTGGCCCGGGCAAGTCAGGCACATTTCGCCGTGGCAAAAAAGGTAGGCCTGCCAATATCAAGAAATGAATTGGGCATAGTGTCCACTAAAATCAGCAATGCACAGCTATGCTTTCTGTGCTGCAACATTTTCTTGTTTTGTTAGTGAGCAACCCGCACCCACTTTGAACTGGTAATGATAACCTGTTCTATGCAGGCCCATAAAAGGATAATATGATGTCTCTATTGCCACGCACAAAAACCCCTGATCTTGAACTGCCATTGACACAAGGTGGCACCTTCTCCCTATCAGATAATGATGCCGAAAATTTCACACTGCTTATTTTCTATCGCGGTAAACACTGCCCAATATGCGGTATTCAGCTCAAAGAGACCCAGCAGCAATTGGATGAACTCGCAAAGCGGGGCATTAAAGCTGTGGCCATCAGCATGGATGACAAAGAGCGTGCGGAAGATTCTGCAAAGTCATGGGGCATTGATAATCTGCCATTGGCTTATGGTTTGAATGAAGAACAAGCCCGCAGCTATGGTTTGTATATTTCAGAAGGCATTAGCGAAAAAGAACCTGCACGCTTTTCAGAGCCTGGCATGTTTCTGGTTCGCCCTGATCAGTCACTATATTTTGCAAGTGTGCAGACCATGCCATTCACTCGCCCTGCACTGAATGCTCTGCTAATGGGCATCGATTATGCATTGAAAAACGACTATCCGGCACGTGGAGAAGTGGCTGCTTAGTTAAAGTTTCGGCATATGTCCGTACAACAGTTACGGCGCTGGCTCTTCTCCATGGGGTCAGCGCCGTTTTCTTTTGTGTATAAGATCAGCTCAGCCGGTCAATTTCTTCATTTGATAAAGACCCAGGAATCACCATGACAGGGCAGGGCAGTGCACCCGCGGAGGCCGCAGCAAAATGCGCAACCAATGGGCCTGGAGCACCCGTAGCCGCAGCGCCCAAAACCAAAGCGGCGACATCTTTATGTTCCTTAAGAAAGCCCTTTAGCATCTCCACTGCATCACCATGCATGACAGATATTGCCGGCCTTTGCCCTGACTGGTTAAAATAATCGCCAGCTGCTCCGGCAACCAAAGCCTCTGCTCTGCGTTCGGCTTCGTCTTCGATAGTCGCTTGAACAGCGCCCCAGGCAACAAACTGTTCTTTAGGAACCAATGCCAAGATATGCACAACTCCGCTGGTCTTTGCAGCACGTCGCATCGCGAAGCGTAAAGCTATTCTCGCTTCATCTGTTTCATCGATAACCGCCAGATATTTGCGTAACATATCAACCCCCGCATCCGCAAAGTAAGAATTTGCGCCATTTTTTCTGGATTAGCAAGCAATATACACTTGACCGCACCCCCCTAAAAATCGCAAATGAGCATTCAGGTTTTTATCCCCAAGAGGTCTCATGGCTGTTGAAATTAAAATGCCCGCTCTTTCTCCAACTATGGAGGAAGGCACTCTCGCTAAATGGCTACTCAAAGAAGGCGATGAAGTCGTCTCCGGCGATATTATGGCTGAAATCGAAACCGATAAGGCCACTATGGAATTTGAAGCCGTTGATGAAGGCATTATTGCCAAAATTCTCGTACCCGAAGGTTCGGAAAATGTCGCAGTTGGAACCGTCATCGCTATTTTGGCGGAAGATGGCGAAAGCACGGACGATGCAGTTGCTGCTATGTCTGGTAAAAGCGCTGCGCCAGAACCGGCTAAAGCCGAAGCACAATCCTCTGCTTCTGAAGAAAAGCCGGTAGAAGAAAAAATAGTCGCGGGTGAGACTTCTAATGCAACTTCCACCACTGGAACCAGTTCCCAAAAAGATGGTCGCGTTAAAGCCAGTCCACTTGCACGGCGCATTGCATCGAACAAAGGTGTTGATCTTGCAGCCGTAACAGGCACGGGTCCGAAAGGGCGTATTGTTAAGGCAGATGTTGAAGGCTTTACACCGGACGCTGCGGCAAAAGCACCCGCAGCAGCAGTCACAAGCACCAGTGCCGCTCCGGCAGAAACCAAGCCGTTTACGACAGACATTCCGCATAGTTCAGAAAAGCTCAACAATGTGCGCAAGGTTATTGCGCGTCGCTTGACCGAAGCGAAGCAGACTGTCCCGCATATTTATCTAACAGTAAATATTCAGCTCGATGCGCTGCTAAAATTGCGCGGCCAGCTCAATAGTGCACTGGAATCAAAAGGCATTAAGCTCTCAGTCAATGACCTGCTCATCAAAGCATTGGCAAAAGCACTTATGGAAGTGCCGAAATGCAATGTCAGCTTTGCTGGTGATCAGCTTATCACTTATGAACGGGCCGATATATCGGTCGCCGTGGCTGCCCCTTCTGGTCTGATCACGCCGATCATCAAAGAGGCCGATACCAAGTCGCTTTCAGCAATTTCTACAGAGATGAAGGAATTGGCCGGCAAAGCGCGTGAAGGCAAATTGCAGCCGCATGAATATCAAGGTGGTACTGCCAGCATTTCCAATATGGGTATGTTTGGCATCAGCCAGTTCGATGCCGTTATCAACCCGCCACAAGGCATGATTTTGGCGGTTGGGGCAGGGGAGAAACGCCCCGCAGTGATTGACGATTCTCTGCAAATCGCCACCATGATGGGCGTGACCGGCAGCTTTGATCATCGCTCCATTGACGGTGCAGATGGCGCGCAGCTTATGAAAGCGCTTAAAGATTTGATCGAAAACCCAATGGGACTGGTGGCGTAAATGTCTGAAAAATTTGATCTTGTTGTACTCGGCTCTGGGCCGGGTGGATATGTCGCTGCCATACGCGCTGCACAGCTTAAAATGAAAGTCGCCATTGTAGAGCGTGAGCGACTGGGCGGCATTTGCCTCAATTGGGGGTGCATCCCGACAAAAGCACTGCTGCGCACATCTGAAATCTTCCATTATATGAGCCATGCCGATAGCTATGGTTTGAAGGTGGAAAAGGCGAGTTTTGAGCTTGAAAAAGTGGTCAAACGCTCGCGCGGTGTATCAGGTCAGCTTAATGCGGGTGTCAAAGGCCTGATGAAAAAGAACAAGATCACCGTTGTCGAAGGTACTGGCAAGCTGACTGCACCGGGCAAATTATCGGTCACTCAGGGCGATCAGGTGCGGGAGTTGGAAGCTCCGGAAATATTGGTGGCCACTGGTGCACGCGCGCGCGACCTTCCTTTCGCTCAGGCCGATGGCAAGCGTATCTGGACCTATCGCCACGCAATGACGCCCGAAACTATGCCAGAAAAATTGCTGGTTATCGGCTCAGGTGCCATTGGTGTAGAGTTTGCCAGCTTCTATAGTGATATGGGCGCAGATGTGACCATCGTTGAGATGCTGGATCGTATTTTGCCAGTCGAAGATGCTGATATCAGTGCACATATGGAAAAAACCCTCAAAAAACAGGGCATGACCATATTGACCGGTGCGGGTGTTGAAGAGCTGAAAAGTGATGGCAAGACCGTCACTGCTAAGATTAAGACCAAGCAAGGCAAGGTGGAAACACAGCAATTTAGCCATGCAATTATTGCTATTGGTATTGTCCCCAACACCAATGATATTGGGCTTGAAGAACTGGGCATCGAAACCGACCGCGGACATATCAAGGTCGATGGCTATGGTCGCACCAATGTTCCCGGCATCCGCGCAATTGGTGATGTCACCGGCCCGCCATGGCTCGCGCATAAAGCCAGCCATGAAGGCGTTGTGGCTATTGAGCATATCGCCGGCAATAATCCTCACCCCTTCGAAACATGGAATATCCCTGGCTGCACCTATTCACGGCCACAAGTCGCATCGGTTGGACTGACAGAAGCGAAGGCCAAAGAAGCTGGCCATAAGATCAAAATCGGCAATTTCCCCTTTATCGGCAATGGCAAAGCAATTGCTTTGGGCGAAGCCGATGGCTTTATCAAAACCGTATTTGATGCAGAGACGGGCGAATTATTGGGCGCGCATATGATTGGCGCAGAAGTCACAGAACTGATCCAAGGCTATGCCATTGCGCGTCAGTTGGAGAGCACAGAAGAAGATTTAATGCACACAATCTTCCCGCACCCGACATTGAGCGAAATGATGCATGAGTCGGTGTTATCAGCCTATGGCAAAGCGCTCCATTTCTAGGCTTTTCCAATCAAACTTGCGTTAAAGGGTTTGTATAAATTCTTGATAAGAATGTATTTTCTTACTCATTTCTCTGAGAAGTAAAATAACCCCACACATATGGAACTTTCCAGTGAAAAGGAGTAATATGTACGGAGAAGGGGATATAAAATGATAATAGCAAGCGCTCTTTTTCTTTTTATTGTTCAGGCAGAAGACATTGAAAAAAGCCGGATAAAACTGGCTAACTGCGTTGCCAAGGTAACGATAGAGCATATTGGCAAAAAGACACCCAAGCCTCTTTTCGAAGATGCAGCCAGATCGTCCTGTGCCAAGGAAAAAGCAAAGTATATATCGTCAATTAAAGCTGATGAAATCAAATTTGGCGCCTCTGAAGATGAAGCAAGCGAATATGCCTCTGAAGAAGCAGAGAACGTCGTAGATTCATACATAAATGGCTATGATGACTATTTGGAAACTAACACCATTCCAGCTCTCGAATAGTCAGCTCAAGCATTCGCTATAGACGAAAACATATAAGCGCTAGGCTTCTGACAAAACCAGACTGCCTAAACATACAAGCTTCGCCAAAAGCTCTAAACTTGCTCGAGAATTGGCAAGCTTCGCATCAAACGAGTAAATATGTTCACGGCATATCTGCCTTGCCAATACGGCCTCATCACCGTCACATTTGATACAATGTCCATCTACGAAGAGTGAGGCATTGCCATCCATATGCTCAACATAGGAAAAACGGCTTGAAATATTCCGGCTAAATACAGTTTTGTTGGTTATATGTTGGGCGATTTTTTGGGGGCTGATGGCCGTATCATCCGCATTTGGCAAATCCCCATATTTGGGCTCCGTGCTATATCGCCCAAACCATTGCGCAAAGCGATCGCGATCAGACAATGATTCAGTTATCATCATATGCAATTTCTCAATGGCAGCACTGTCTATCTCTCCCGCATTGCTTTGCTGGTTGAGATCGGGATCGGCATAACGCACGTCATCCTCCATATTATCAAGCAAGAAGTCGCAAAAATGGGTTAGGAGGTCACTGCGTGAAGGCGCACGAAAGCCAATCGAATAGGTCATGCAATCGTCACCAATAGCGACGCCATTATGCGATATGCCCGGGGGAATATAAAGGATATCGCCAGCTTCGCATATCCATTCATTGGCTGGCTGAAATTCGGCCAATTGTCGCAAATCATCATGCGGCTTTAATGGAGCATCATTGTCACAAACATCGCCAATCTGCCATTTTCGCTTGCCCGCGCCTTGAATAAGGAAGACATCATAATTGTCAAAATGCGGACCAACGCCGCCTTGATCAGCTGCAAAACTCACCATGACATCATCAATGCGCCAATCAGGGATAAAGCGAAACGGCGCGATAAGGGCGTGGACCTGCGGTACATATTGATCGACCGCTTGTACCAGCAATGTCCAGCGCTCATTACCCAATTGCGGAAAGACAGTTTCATCAAACGGACCATGCTGCATAGACCAATGGCTAGCTTGGCCTTGCACATTCTCGGATATAAGGCGTGCCTCAACACCCTCTTCACAGGCAAGGCCCGCCAATTCTTCCGGCGCCAACGGGTTCGACCATTCAAGCCATGGGTTTTTGATAAACAAAGGGCGCTTCTGCCAATATTCGCGCAGAAAGGAGACACTGTCAAAATTCTGTAATTTCATAAATAATCGTAATCCGCAGTATCGATAACACTGACCGACGAGAGGAACAGCGCCCACTGCGCCTAGCATTATTACGCGCGGATGATAAGAACGGCCCTATGTCAAAACTGATTTTGTTCAATAAGCCTTATGGCGTGCTGTCGCAGTTCACCGATCGCAAAAACCCAAGCCCTCGTGCAACATTGTCGGACTATATCACCGTCCCTAATGTGTATCCTGCGGGACGGTTAGACCGTGATAGTGAAGGGCTGTTGCTTTTGACATCTGATGGCCGGTTACAGGCGCGGATTGCTGACCCCAAATTCAAAATGCCCAAAACTTATCTTGTCCAAGTAGAAGGCGAGCCTGATGACACGGCTTTATCTGCCTTGAGACGCGGCGTTAGCCTCAAGGATGGCCTGACCAGACCGGCACAGGCCAAACCCATTGCCTCGCCAGACCTTTGGCCCCGCGATCCACCTGTGCGTTTTCGCAAAACTGTGCCGGACAGCTGGATAGAATTGACAATTCAAGAGGGCAAAAATCGCCAAGTCCGCCGCATGACAGCCGCCATAGGCTACCCAACATTGCGTTTAATACGCTGGAGCGTTGGGCCATGGACACTCAAAGAGGTGCCGCAAGGCCAATGGTCGGAAATCGATGTTGGTTGATATTATAGCGAAACTGATTGGTTGAATCCTTAGGCCTTGGCATCACCCCGCCATACCCGATTATATAACTTCGCTAGTTGGTGCTTCTGTTTTGCCAGCACTTTCGCCACCCCGCCTTCAAGCCTTTCACTTTTTGGGCTTCAATGACTTCAAACTTTCATCCCAAGCGATGGCAGTGACACTAGACTTGCGCATTTAAATTCCAAAAAGATGTTTACACATATCTTAATATTGTATATATATAACAAATAAGCCCTTATATGGAGTTTAAAATGGAAAATAGAAAACGATATAGTTTGTTTGATTATGTCATGAACTCAAAACATAAACTGCAAGGTGTTATCGGTCTGTTTTCGGGCATTTTGTTAGTATGGGTTTATATGTTGATACTCAATGTTGCGGGCGTGTTCGAAGACTCTAGCCCTTATGGGGAAATCACTGGGTTTTGGGCAGGTTTTTACCTTGGGATTGCGTTTTCTCCTCCGGTTTATTTTGGTTTTACCAGTCGGTTTTGGGGAAAGGTTATTATCGCATTGGCGCTAGCAAAAATCGCTATTGGTGTGTGGATTTATACATCTGACCAGTCTTCAGAGTGTTTGCAGTATATTGAGCAAAACACCTGGGCACTGTTTTTTTTCTTTCTTGATGGGGGGTTCTTCTTCATTTCGATAGTCATGAATCGTAATCAAGCGATGCGCCGTTTGGCAAGAGACCAAGACCCAAACGCGCAAGCAGCCTATGCTGACTATATGTTGCAACCCAATGCTTTCAATCGTTGGCTTGTCAGCTCGCGTTTGGCAGATAGGATGCAAGGACAGTTCACGCGGCGTTGCCTAGCTATTTCGATATTTATCTCAATTTTATTTATGGTTCTTCTCGTTTTAATTAAACTTTCCAGTTCTATTCTTACCTTTGACGGTCTGCCTCAAGGAGCCTTGTTGAGCGAGAATTTTACAATCTTATTCGGGGAATGGGCGTGGCAAGTCGTGAAAATCGTTGTGTTTATTCCAACCTTCATTTTGATTGCCTTTCAAATGAGTCTGCGCCTGCTTATGGCTTTGGACCATGAGCCTATTGATGAGCGGCAAATTCAAATGATCCGGTTTGGGCATGCTGATGGTCGCGGTGTTTCATTGGCCATGTTGGCGATCATGACCGTCTTGGCGTTCTTGAAAACACCCGTTGAAATTATTGCTGCTGTTTCGCTTGGGGCATTTTCTCTCGCATGGCTAACACCATACATGATTATGGCTTGGAGGCTGCCAGATGGCGACGGCAGCTACGATGAAAATGAAGATGTTTTGGAGATTAATTATGCCTGAAAAGAAAGCGGTACCTTTTCATAACCGAGTTCAGATGTTGCGTGTAGAGCGTGGTCTGTCTCGCAAGGAATTGGCAGAGATGGTTCAAATTCATCCGCAAACAGTAGGGTTTATTGAGCGTAGGCAGTTTAATCCAACAATAGACGTCTGCCTACGTTTGTCTGAAGTGCTGGGCGTGGGACTCGATGGCATATTTTCGCGTTATCCTTTCCAATTACTGCCAACCTCTAAACTTCGGCCAGACTAAAACCGCGCTGCTGAACACCTAAGCAAATACAACACTTATACCGATTAATTTTAACCATGACCAATGGAGCCTTACGCATGTCTTTTCGTGCCTTTTTACTGTCCGCCGTCTTCGCCAGTGCATCTGGATTATCCTGTGCAGCGGCCCAGACAATCCCGAATCCTCAACCAGCTGTGGTAAGTTCTGTTCTATTTCCAGATAGTACACTACCAGACGGACCCTGCATTACATACAGGAGTCCTCAGTAACGGCCTTCGCTATGTGCTTTTGAAGAACGAAACGCCAAAACAAACTGCCGCAATGCGCTTGTATATTAATGCAGGCTCTTTGGAAGAAGATGCCGATCAAAGCGGTTTGGCGCACTTTGTCGAGCATATGGCTTTTAATGGCTCTAAAAATGTTCCTGAAGGCGAGATGCTTAAATTGCTTGAGCGCCAGGGTTTAGCATTTGGAGCAGATACGAATGCGGCGACAAGTTATGACTATACATTATATCAGCTCGACCTTCCGAGTGTATCTGAAGAGGTGATTGATACAGGTCTCTTCCTGATGCGTGAAACAGCGGGGAATCTTACATTTTCGCCAGAAGCTATCGAACGAGAGCGTGGTGTCGTGCAGGCGGAAAAGCGGCGTAGTGCAACGGCACTGAATAAGAATAGAACCGATTCACTGGCACATATTTTAAACAACACAATCGTCAAAGAGCGCCCGATTATTGGCAGTGATAATGTTCTGGCAAATGCTCCGCGCGAAAGATTTGTCAATTTCTACGACCGCTATTATCGGCCTGAAAATGCCGTTTTGGTCGTGGTCGGAGACATTGATATAGCCGTGGTAACAGACAAGATTAAGAAAATTTTCTCTGATTGGGAAGCAAAGCCCATTGCGATGAATGAACCGAAATATGGGGACGTCTCTCCGGACAGATCAATCCGTTCATGGTATTTTTCTGATCCTGATATCCCAACTATTATAAGGATTTCTTCAAAGTATCCGGCTGCGTCTGAGCCGGAGACGCCGGAGGTACGCAAAAATGAATTTTTACAACTTATCGTGAATGGCATCATAAATAGACGGATCGCTGCGCGAATACTGGAAGAAAACGCCGTCATCTCACAAGGGGGTGCAGCGAGCCAAAAACTCTTTGGAATTGCTCAGCTTAATTCCTTGTCCTTGGTCTCTGATCCTGAAAACTGGAAATCTGCTTTGCAATTAGGAGAGCAGGAGCTGCGGAAGGCTTTCTTGCATGGCTTCACACGGTCTGAAATCAACGAGCAGGTCGCGACTCTTAAAACACTCTTGAAAAATTCTGCGGAGCAAGCCGCGTCGCGATCGAACCCTCAATTGGCAACGAACATTGCACTAGAGATAAATTCTGGCCGGGTTATTACATCGCCAGCATATGATCTGACCTTGTTTGAAGAATTACAGCCAACTATTACAGCTGACCAGCTTTTGCAGGTTTTCCGAACCTTATGGGGACAATCTGCACCGATCATTCAAGTTGCCAATAATCGGGCACTTAATGATGCCGAGGATGTCATTCTACAAGTCTATGCAAAAAGCCAGCAAGTTGCTGTTGCGCCGCCTACGGATGGAGAAAAACTTGAGTTTGCCTATACCGATTTTGGTTCTGCTAAGAGGATTGTTGAAGATAGCAGAATTGCGGATTTGGAAACAAGAAGCCTCCGTTTTGCGAATAACGTGCGGTTGAATATTAAAAAAACAGACTTTGAAGACGGTGCAGTTCATGTCTCCTTGCGCGTGGGCAACGGCCTACTCGATTTTCCTCGTGATATTGACGGGCTATCAATGATCGCTGGTGTGTTTGCCACAGGTGGACTCCAAGCACATAGCTTTAACGAGCTGCAATCGCTTCTCGCAGGACGAACTGTTCAACCTGCTTTATCTGTCGGAGAGACAGCATTTGGTGGTATTTCTCGCACCACGCCGGATGACCTTTTATTTCAGTTGCAATTATGGGCAGCCTATATCACAGCACCTGGTTATCGACCGGAAGGGGAGGCACTTTGGGCGCAACAAGCACCTCTTTTTGATCAACTTTTTACAACCGAACCAGTTGGCGTACTGCGAACGAAGGGGGCGCGTCTCATTCGGAACGGAGATGTCCGGTTTGGCATTGGTGAGACCAAAGAATTGCTTCTGCGCAACTTTGCAGAACTATCCACCGTGCTTGACCGCAGCTTAAGGGAAGGGGCTATTGAGATTACAATCGTTGGCGATATTGAGGACGAAGCGGCGATTGCTGCCGTAGCCAATACATTTGGTGCATTACCGCAGCGACGAATCGATCAGTTGAAAACCCCGGATGCCTTGAAGGTTTCATTTCCTGAAGACCGCACGCCCGTGACTTTGCGTCATAAGGGCGCTGCTGAACGCGCAGTCAGTGCAGTATATTGGAAAACAACCGATGCTCAGAATGTCAAAACTGAAGCAACCATGACCTTGCTCGCCAATATCTTGCGTTTGAAAATTACAGAACGTGTCCGCGAAGAATTAGGAGCTGCTTATACTTCGAGCGCGACCTCAGAAATGTCACCTGTTTTTAAAGGTTTTGGAAACATACTGGCATTTGCTGAAGTGGAAGCAGATAATGTTGATCAGATTATCACTATTATAGAAGAACTTGGAAACTCATTGTCGACAGATGGCGCTATTACAGAAGATGAACTTTTAAGAGCGCGCAAGCCTGAGCTTGAACTTCTTGAAACGCAACAATCGACGAATGCCTACTGGGTATCAGAGCTAGCAGCCGCACAAGGAAATCCTGAACGTTTGACCAAAACGCGTGGTCTAAAGGCTGCCTATGAAGCCGTGACAATATCAGACCTTAAAGCAGCCGCTGAAAAATACCTCAAAAATGACACCTCCCTCCAACTGCGTGTTGTGGCAGAGGGCAAGTAACTTCGCTAAGCGCCCCTATCCGATGATCGGGTAGGGGTGTTTTGGAGCTTGGCATATATAAGCCCGTTAGGGCCGTCAGTCTAATGAGAACTCGTCTCCAAATTTGAGATTTGGTGCTGTGTTTTTGGATATGAAATCACTTTCATTCAAGCACCGCCGCTTTCACCCTGACGTTATCCGGCAAGCGGTGTAGTTGTATTCCAGATTTACACTGAGCCCTGCGCGACATTGAGGACTTGATGTCCGAATAAGGAATACATGTGGACTACGAAACGATCTGCTACTGGGTTTATAGGTCAATCCCGCGCTCGAACAGCAGATCCTCGACATTTCGCAAACTCAGGGGGAAACGGACATACATCATCACGACCAGACGGATAATCTCAGGCGATGAGTTGAAGCGTTTGAAAGAGCTGGGCGGTTTCGCTCTCGACTTACGGTTCATAGCCTGCTGGTAGCACGCCAGACCAGAAATGCCTCGTTAGTCTGACAGCACCGTGAAAACAATTACGTATATAAAATCTTAATAACAATACAATTTACTTTAAGTTTACTATTCTTGCGGTCATATCGTCTATAGTTAAATCTTTGTTTTCTTTTATAGATTTAATTCTTTCAACCTTGAAGCTAATGTTAACCGGCTGGCTTTCCTCGAAAATCGGTGTCCCATGCATTTTTATGTCATATACTTCGCCTTCCCAAAGACCATTGTCACCAAATCCATAGTGAAAACCAAATTCTGCTAACAACTCGTCCTCGATAGCAATCTGCATCTGTTGCCCTGGGCAAGGCAATGATGCAGACATGACCCGATAATTTGCCAAAGACATAACCTGTGCTTCTATATAGTATTCCCCGTCTTTGATCTGTGTATCCCAGCAATTTCTTAAGCGTTCTGTAACTTCTCTCTCTATAGAAGCTATGCAATCGTCGCTGCCTACAGAACAAGAAGATAATAATATAAAGACTATTATATATGATCGATACCACATATTGACCTCTATGCAGTAGGACATCTCTGCCCTGGAAATTTTGATACAAAATAATTAGGATTCGCGCTTCTAAATTGTACGCTTAAGCAACTTCCCCTCGCATTTTCTCTTATATTCTTAATTCTCTCTTCTCTTGAAGCTCTTGGATCCCAGACGCTTGAACTCACATTATTCACGCTTTCAGCAAAACCAGACTGAGTATGATACGCTCTAACCTCACGGCGATATATCTCATTTAGGTCGCGGGCGAAACCAAATTGCTTATTATCAGAAACATGCTGACCTTCATGTATTAAAATGCCTGCTATCGAATGATTGCGTTCTAACGCTTTAGAGAAATCAATTTGGATTAAGTGCCCACCTGAATTTTGTGAATCAGATCCGGCTAATCCGAGCGTATCCCCTTCTAAACTACTGTTCGTTATTCTAACATCATTACCACCGAGTACCTTCGCAATCTGTCCAGCCCTCCTTTGCGCGCTAGTCTTTATACGACTACCCGCCCTCGTTCCTCTAGAAAATCGTTTAATAGCCTGAATGCCCTCCGCAACCCGATTGCAATTCGTAGTACCAGCATCGCACTCATATAACCCACTCGGATCCACCAGATTAACCGGATCGTTGCCTACATAGGCATAGAGGTTGACCTGATCTTCATAGCCAATGGGGTCGGTTTGCAGGAACCGGCCTAGGGTTGGTGAGTATACTCTGGCCTTGTAATGATAGAGGCCAAGCTCTGGGATGGCGATTTGGCCTGTATAGCGCAGGCGGCGATAGACGCGGGGCGTCTATCCTAAGCCTAGCCACCTGCCGATATTGGTTTCAGCGGCGGCGTTGATATTGACCAGCTCACCGCTTTCATCACCCTTCATAATCGTAGTGATGCTTTTCATCAGACGCCGCCGGGCAAGCCCGGGGCTGGGCTTTGCCAGTTCCGAATAGTTGTAGGCGGGTCGCGTCATTGACCTCTGCGCCCTCATACCGCGAGCATGGACGCGTAATCTGGGGAATCGCATCAAGCGGATAATCTCAGGCGATGAGTTGAAGCGTTTGAAAGGGCTGGGCGGTTTGGCTCTCGACTTACGGTTCATAGCCTGCTGATAGCATGCCAGATTAGAAATGCCTCGTTAGTCTGACAGCACCGCATAGGCTTGTACAGGCTCTCCACTGTTTAATAACTCTATTGCGGAAAAAAGTTTGCTGTGCAATACTCTAAGTTACAAATTCTGCGCAGGAGCGATTTGTTACTCTTAAAATTTTAAGCATCGCGCATATCAAGAAAGCGGCAAAGACAAATGATATTTTAGAATATCAGAACAGTATTGGAGGCACCATTGCGGCATAGGAATGCATTTCACCATATTGGCTTTGTGCGCCTAGCAATCTACGCGCTGTTAAGCTTTATATCGGGCGCAATCAGTATCTCCTCTGTTCTGGCAGAACCAACCCCAACATCGTCTTGCGTGCGCGATGTTGCGGCTCTTGATCCTGCTTTTCACGCAGCGCAAATGGTATTGGCGTCCCGGTCGTCTGTTGCGTTGGACAGGACGTTGATTATGCCTGACGCTGAACGCGAGAAATTGCGCGCCCTTCTGGCAGAACGTGACGCCTTGCGCTCTGACCGAAGTTTTGAGAATGCCGGCGAGGCCAGCCAAGCACTTTTTGATAATGATGAACGGGTTATCGCGTTGGAACGCCAGATCAATCAGATCGTGCCGGACCTTCTGGAGGCATTATCCCCGCGAACATTGAGCATTAGAGAAATCCAGTCACAGCTCACATCTGCGCAGCTATTATTGGTTTTTCTTGAGGCGGACCAGCGTAGCTTTGGTTGGGCCATCACACGCGATTGCGTTTCATGGCAGGTTCTCGAAGCATTTGGCCGGGCGCAATCTGGCCCGTTGGTAACGCAATTGCGCCAAGCGCTGGACCCCGGCGCGGCCCAAGCCAGAGGACGGTCCATCCCAATCGGGGATCAGCCTACGGTCAATCTCAACGCAGCGCTGGAATGGACGTACACCCATATCATGGCCCCCTTTGAACATGTTATGAAAGGCAAAAGCGAGATATTGGTCCATGGCGAGGGAAATTTCCTTGCTGTGCCCTTTGCAGCCTTGCGGCGAGAGGGAGTAGCCGGATATCTTATTGATGACTATAGTTTTGCTTGGCTGCCGTCATTAAAGACGCTGTCCATAAGTGGTAGCAAGCCAATTCCGGTTGAGAGCCAGACAGCAAAAATTCTTGCAGTTGGCGCGCCTTCGGCCTTTCCAGAGACCGAAGCCGAGGCGTTATTGCCTTTACCCGGAGCGAAAGAAGAACTGCGCGCATTAAGCAGCCAGCTGGGTGATCGGGCGGTTATCCTGAGTGGCGGGCAGGCCAATGAGGGGCTTTTCCGCGAGACTTTGTCAGCGGTACAGCCGTCCGTCCTGTTGTTTGCAACGCACGCGCTGGTAGGCCGGCGCGAACATGGAGAACGAACCGGGCTTGCATTGGCGCCAACCCAAAGCAGCATGGGCACGCCAAGCGAGCGGGATGGGTTGTTAACGCCGACTGAAATTGCTGGCTTACCACTTGAGGGCATGTTGGCGATTTTGGCTGGCTGCGAGACTTGGGCAAGCGAAGGCGGTGGGTCAGGAGAAGCGCTAACGGCATTGTCACTGGCCTTTTTCCAAGCCGGGGCGCGAGACTTGGTGGTTACCCACTGGCGGATAGCGGATGGTTCGGCAGCGCGATGGTCGCAAGCGATGCTGGCTGAGCTTGTAAAACGCCCGGATAAAGTGGCGGCGGCTGTGCGTGCAGGTCAGCTGGCGCTGCGTAAATATGCTGGTGGACGATATGATGATCCGCGCCATTGGGCCGCATATATTCCTGTCATCAGCACGGCAAATTAGGTCAGAACTGCCCGGATAGCAGGAGAAGCCGGTCAGTGACTGTCAGTAACGGTCAGGTACAGAGCTTTTGTGTTCACGATGTTATGCGATAGACTTTAGCGATGGAAAAGGTGCAAGACATGGCGCTGCAAAATGCAGCAGATAGGCATGATGACGGCGAAACCGATCTGCTGAACCAGATTGCCGAGCGCCTGCGCAAACGGTTCGAAGGCCGGTCCGCCCTTATCGTCGAAGATGAAATCGGCGAGGACATACAAAATGCAATGAGCGAATCGGGCTTTGCGAATGTCCAGCATGTTCGCACGATCGCTGGCGCCATGGACCTGCTTGTCCGCGAACCCTTTGATGTTATCGTGCTGGATCGCGGCCTTCCTGATGGCGACGGCATTGCCATAGTCAAAGTGCTGCGCAGCGGCGGGGCTCGAGTACGCAGTGCTGCCAATACGCCCTGTCTTGTCTATTCCATGCTTGATCGCACGCACGACAAGGTGACGGGTTTGCTTGACGGTGCGAGCGACTATTTGGCCAAGAGCGGAGGGGAAGCAGAGCTGCTTGCCCGGCTTGCTGCGTGCTTGCCCCGGAATGATGCCCATAGCGGCGCCAGCGAGATGGAAACGGATGTCTTCTCCATCTTTCCTATAGAGGTTGATGAAGCGGCAATGGTGGTCTCACTTAATGGTGACCTATTGCCATTGACAACCCTGGAGGCGGCCGTCTTCGTGGAAATTTGGCGTGCCGCCGGGCAGCCAGTATCGAAAACCGCATTATGGGAACGCTGCTGGATGGATCATGCTGGATGGACCCATTTTTCTCCCCGCTGGGAAAATTGCATGGAAAAAGCGATTTCGCGGCTGCGGCTCAAAATCCGCACACATTGTACTTTTCTGCCGGCAAGTCATTTGCCACTGATTGTGACATGGCGGGCCACCGGTTTTGCGATGCGCAATCTTGCCGGACTGGCCGATGCGAACATCAGTGCCACAGGCTGAGCGCGCAACCCCGGCGCGCCGCGCTCAGTCTTTTCGGCGGTTCTGGCCTTTTGTGCTTATTGCCTGCCTAGCGATTGTGATTATTGGCGCTATTGCCACATGGTCTGCAGTGGAGAATGCCAAATCGGTTGCCCTTGCACAGGCTCAGCGCGACGCTTTGCAAATGGTGGGATGGATTGGGGAGGTGGAACCGAGACTGCGAACAGATGAAAGCCTAGTGCTGGGCGGTTTGATTGCGCTGCGCAATGCAGGAAAGGAAGACTGCCCGATGCTTCCCGACGGACAGATGCTTATTCGCATCAGCACTTTGGATAACCGTACCGTAGGCACGCCGGGCTGGTCACCCGATCTCTCAAACCCTGATGCGTTTCTGGAAGGTATTGTACCTGCAAGCGCATGCACTGGCACTGGCACCCATTATATTGGCGTGGTTCAGCAGATCGATCAGGTTACAATTGTTGCCGGGCGCACTTACCGTCCGGTATTGGGTGGCGTAACCTTTTGGCTTTCTGTAGCCGCTGTGTCGGTTGCGGTGTTATTCGCAATGGCCTTGCTGGCCCTGTATATGCAGCGTCGGCAGCAATATGAATTTCAAATGCTCGCCGCGCAGATTGATAAGATGGGCAAAGGCAGTCTTTCACGGCTCAGTGCCACCAGCGCCAACCCCGAAGTCCAAAGCGTTGTCGATCTGGTTAATCGCTTTGCCGCGCGCATAGCCGTGGTGCATGAGAATATGCGCCGACTTCAGGGTTTTGTGACCCATGACATAGGCAATCCGCTGCTGGTCGCAGAACGCTTGTTAGAGCGCGATAAGCACGCTTTGGGTGATGGAGGCAAAGGCGCGCTGGAGCAGCTAAGGCTGGCCGACAAAAGGCGGCGTGATGCGCTAGAACTCATCACTGCCAGCACACAGTCCGATCCTTCTGAACGCGCCATTGTGCGCCCCCGTCAGCGCATCAAAAGTCTTATCGATACGATGTTCACTTACCTTGCCGAGGATCGCAATCTCAGTTTGCATTTAGAGGGCGATGTTGGCGCGGTTGCTGCCGTGCCTGAACAGTTTGATCGGATGATTGAAAATGTTCTTCTGAACGCAGTGCAACATGCTGATGAGGGCAGTATGATTGTGATTGCGCTTGTTCCTGAAGGTTCAGAGGCGCTGATCGAGATCCGCAATGCAGGCAAAGGCGTTTCGGTTGCGATGCTGGAACGGATCTTTGATGAGGGTGTTCGTGATGCCCGGCCCGAAATAGGCCATGGTATCGGACTTGCAATTACGCGGGCTGTCGCACAGTCTTGCGAGGGAACAGTGCGTGGGCGTAACACGCAAGATGGCTTTGCTGTAGAGATACGCCTTCCGCACATTGATGGAGATGAGGAATGAAGCAATTATCGACAAAGGCAAGCCTGTTGCTCATGATCGCGCTTGCTACTGATCTGGCCGTAATGGCGCCGGCAATTGCGGACGTTGGAACAGCAGACGCAGCACACCCTGGGAACTTGGTCTGTGATCGCGCGCCGCTTTCATCAGAAAATCCTGCGCCAACAGGTTACGATAATCAAGACTATGAAAAAGTGATGAAACCCATATTCACCGCCTATGCAGCGCAAGGTGAAGCGGTTGCGGACGCCATGCTAACCAAACAGCTTGCGCAATGGGCAGAATTAAAGGGAGCGCAGTCGGTAGAATATGGGCGCACTTTATATGAAATGGGCCGAGTGGACCTGCTGCATGATCGCGACAAGGAAGCCATTGCCCATTTCTCTGACGCACTGGCGATTTATAAGGCCAATCCGGATACGCCAGCGTGGTTAATCGCGTTGGCTTATGGTGACCGCTCAAGTTCTTATCACGGGCTTTATCAGCTTGCATCAGCTGAAAAGGATGCGCTGGCCGGTGTTGATATTGTGCAGCGATATCCCGTGCATGTCGATCGCGCCGTTATCAATGCGCATGGATATCTTGCTGCGGTTTATCAGGCGATGCACCGCAAGACAGAAGCGATAGTGCATTATCGCAAAGCATTATCCTGCGCACTGCTTTCTGATCAGGTTAGCCCGGTATTTGCTGCAAAACATGTGTCCAGCATAGCAGATATGATTACGCATGAATCTAATCTTTCTCTAACAAGCATTGCCCTAATTGATGAAACCTTAATGCGTTTGCGCGCATCGAAAGAGCGCACGCCTCGAGCAGAAATCTCGCTGCTTGCCAGCAAGGCCACGGCGCTTTCAAAGCTGGGGAAAGACGAAGAGGCTCTCGCGACAAGTTTGCGGGCCATCCAAATGTCTGACGAATGGCTAAGCCTTCTGAAAACGCCGGAGGCTTCAGACATTATCGATAATGCCATTCAACGCCATAATCTTGCGCACACATATTCACAGTTGGGCCGCCATATCGAAGCGCATGAGCAGTTGGTTAAAATGGCGAATACTCTTGGCACCATACTGCCTGATCACGATCGCGTTCGTATTTTTATGGACCGCCGCCGCGCGCTCAATCTTATTGCTATTGGCAAGGTAGAAGAAGGCGAGGCCATGCTGGTTGAGCGGTATCGCCAATTTGCTGCGACGGTGCCGCCCACAGAATTGCGCTTAATTGCGTGGCAGTCTGATCTGGGCAATCGCGCGCTCGATGCGGGACGCACGCAGGAGGCGCTTGAGTATTTTCAGCTTGCGGCCCAGGGCATTGAGGCGCGGATCGCTGAGCGGCGTATTGATACAGTGGTGTCGGAACGCGAATGGGAGGGCCAGCGAGAGGTCTATCTTGGTATTGTAAAAGCATCGGCAAAGTTAGCCAATGCGTCATAAAATCATTGTCTTGATATTGGCCGGCCTGCTTGGCTGGGCAACCGCCGCTCAACCTGTAGAGAGCAAAAACACGGCATGTGGCGACACAGCGTGCACATTGGATAGAGCGGTAACCATCCACCGTCTGATACGCCTTGGCCGCGCCGAGGATGATGCCGGGGCGTTGCTGGAAGCGGCGCGACTGGCGCAGCGTTACGATGTTGCGCTGGCAATGGGTCAGGGCGCGGACAATCTAACAATCACGCCGAGGGAGACTGCGCGCCTCTTGCTGCAGGACGCGTTGGACATCGCCCGCAAACAAGCGGATATTGCATTGCAACGCCGCATCCGAAACGCTTTGGCCAATGCCGATAAAGGCATTACGCCTTACGCTTTGGTGCGAATTTTCGATCTGGGGCCAAACGCGCAAATCCGCCTCAACGCGACCGCTGAGGGCGGTGCGCCTGCTATTCTGGGCGCAACCAGCGACGGCGGATTGGAGATAAAGCTCACAGTTCACAAAGCCGGACAGAGCGCCGCCGCGTGCAAGCGCAGCGGATCGCTCCACCTGCTATGCTCTTTGGATGTAGCGCAAGATACGGATCTGGTGATCCAACTGAACAATATCAGCCGATATTCAGGCACCGCTTATGTTGTCAGTAATTAGATCGCTTGCGCAAATCTGGTTGCTGTTTTCAGCAGCGTTACTGATTGCAGGCAATGATGCGCAGGCCGAAGACCATGCGCTGATTGTTGGTGTATCGCAATATACGGAACCATCTTTGCCAGACCTTGAGGGGGCGGCGAATGATGCGCGCTTATTTGCCGATCTTGCGCGCAAGCGCGGTATCGCAGAAGCGCGGCTGCGGGTGCTATCACATGCAACAAACACCCCCACGGCGCAGGCTATTCAAGACGCCTTTGAACAGCTGATCACTGCGGTAAGCGCGGGCGATAAAGTGCTTATCGTGCTGTCAGGCCACGGCATCGCCTATCGTGATCGCGGCGCCTTGTCAGAGGATGATGGCCTAACCGAAGCATTTCTGGCCGCTGACGCCCGACAACAGCGCGATACCGGCTTATGGCGCGGCGCGATTGCTGATGATATGCTGAGCATGTGGCTGAAAGCACTGGCGGCCAAGGGTGCGCAGGTTCTTCTGGTCGCAGATTTCTGTGAAAGCGGCGGCGTGCTGCGTTCTGGCTCCTATAAAGCAGGGCGCGCGCGGTCCCCGCGCTTGGCAAAGCTCTTATCCTCTCCAACGGGCAGGGAGACAGGGATTTCCGCGCTGCTCGCGTCACCTCAAGGGCAGGCCGCGCGGCAAGGCTTGGGGCCGCCATGGTTGCCACTTGAACGACAGTCCGCTTATGGTTTGTTGAGCCTCTATACCGCTCTTGCATTAGAGCAGCCGGGCCTCTTTACAATGGGGGCGGTGGCGGATTGGGTGGCGGCGCGCATGGCGCAGCATTCGGCCAGCCCAGCCGCGATCTTTATCGGCGATCGCGCGCAGCCTGTTTTTTTGGATTCCGCATCTTTCAAGGCTTCGCACAAGGTTGAAGAAGGGCCGCAGCCGGCCCGCTGGTTAGCGCAGATTGCGCCAACAGCCGCGCAGCAGCAATCCCCTGACAGTATTGAGGTGCAGGCTGGTGCTCTTGCTGGCCTGTTTGATGGCGCGCGCGCGCGGCTCATCGATTTTGGTCCGCAAGGTGCGCATACAATATTGACTGGGCGGATCGCTAAGACGGGCATTCTCTCTGCGCACTTTATAGCTGAAATGCCTGTGTCCGCATACAGCGTGGCCGATCCGCGGTGGAGCGATGTCCGGCGCGCCGATGGCAGCCGGGCGCTGGATGGCGGGATTTTTTTTGTTGAGCTGACCGGAGCAGAACCTGCCACTGCCCCCCATGACCGGCATGATGCAATGCTTGCGGCCGCGCGGTGGGCCAGCCAGATGTCGCTTGCCGGTCTTTTGCTGGAGAGCGCATCCATCGCCCCTCCCCTTAAAACCACTGCAACGCACCGTTCCGGCAGCCCGATATGCCAACAGCCCGGCACTGCGGCTATCAATGCCGCGCGCCGCCAGCTTCTCCCGATAGAAAATACACGCTTTGCCGCGCCCCATTGTTCTGGTCTGGTGCTGCGCGTCACTAACCGCTCTGCCGATGACAGGCTTGTTCAGCTCGCTGCTTTCGGGCCTGACGGTACGGTGTTGCTATTGCCTGATCCGGGCGCTGATTACCATTTGCTAGCGCCAGGGGAGGCGGTTGAATTTGCCTATCAACTCACCGAATTGGGCGTAGAGGAGTTTTTTGCACTCAGCATAGATGCCGACTATCCGATGGCAGAGCGACGATTATTGCGAACCATCACTCCCTTACGATCGAGCAGCGGCCCACCGCCGCGTGTGGCTGCAGCCGGCGGCCTTCAGGCTGTGTCTTTGACGGTCAAAGTCGGCGGATAGGCTGTCCGCAGCAGCAATGGCGATAGCAACAGGTCGCAAAGCAAGGCCATGGCCAAGGTAATCGCGATCAGTGCAGATTTCTGTGCACTGAGCAGGAAGTCAGAAAATGCCAGCGTGCCAAAGCCCGCGACCAGTACAAGCGTTGTGGTCATAAGCACGGGGCCGTTTAGCCGCATCACACCGGCAATAGCTTGTTCCTGATCTCGCCCCTCCGCACGCTCACGGCGGTATTTCAGAAAGACATGCAGCGTATCATCCACCACCAGACCTAGCGTTACAGCCACCACGGCGACCAGTGCCAGATTGGCCTCTCCCACTGCCCAGCCCCACCAGCCGAACGCCAGCACAATGGGCAGTATATTGGGGATCATCGCGACCGCCCCTGATCGCAATGTGCCGGTCGCAAAAGCCATAGCAATAAACACAATTGCCAGTGTCATCGCCGTACCCAGCGCTAGCCCTTTGAAATTGGCATCCGACAGCTTAGCAAAGGCAAGGCCGATCCCGCCAATGCGAAAATCGCTCTGCGGAAAATGTGATTGCGCAATAAAATTGGCCCGCTCGGCGAGATTAATCGCAGCACGGTCATCCGCGCTGTCAACATCGGCCTGCCCGATTAAAAAGTCAGTCCTGCCATTATCGGGCACCGTCATCAGCCCCTGACGGGCCAGCGCGAAGCTGGTGATGGGGCGCACATCTTCGCCTAATTGCTCGGCTGCTTGTGCGGAAAGGGCAAATCGCTGTGATCCGTCAGGGATAGCCGCCATGGCATTGTGTACGCTGCCTGCAGTTAGCCAGCGTTCTACGCCAGCAATGGTTTGTAATTCTCGGTCAAATGCAGCATGCTTATTGCGGCGAATATGGCCCGGCTGCTGCTCTTTGCTCTGTCCAGCATTGGCCAGCGATGGTGTGAACAATTCTGCATCATCCTGTTCCAAACGCTGCGCATACATAAAGCCCTGCAATCCATAATACTGATCTTCAAGCGCCGTCATGGCAAGCGCAAAGCCCGTATCAGGTGCAAACCAGCGTTGCATTCGGTCGCCCAATTGCAATTGCGCTAGTCCCGGTATTGCGATGGCCAGTGCCAAGACCGTCGCCAGCACAACCCCCTTGCCGCGCCGTAGCGACCATGCCCCCAAACGCTCGCTAAATGGCGCAAAGCGGGCAGCCAAACCGGGGCGAGAAGGAATCAACCATGCCAATAAGGCGGGCAGGATCATCAGGCTGACAAAAAACGCGGCGATGGCACCGATGGCGACCGTCATGCCCAGACCACGGATCGCCGCAGAAGCGCTGAACAATAGCGCCAGATAGCCCGCTGCATCTGTTAAACTTGTCGCCAATATGGGCCAGAAATTGCGGTCGATGCTCTCTACGGCCGCCTGCTGCCGGTCCAGCCCGCTCTGGCGCTTCAATGTGCCGGTGGCAATGAGGTGCAATGTGTCCAATGCTGCCAGCGTGGCCACCAGCAAGAGCCCCGATGCCGACAGAATGGTGATGGAAATGCCCAGATAGCCGATCAGCCCCAGAGTTACAGCCAGCGTTACCGATACCACCAACAGCACGGCCCCAACTGCGGCAATGCTGCGCAGTAACAGCCATGTAATGATGGACACAAGTGTCAGAGCGATGGGCGCAAGCCATCGGGCATCATCGCGCAGAACGTCCTGCGATGTGCGGGCAAACATTGCAGGGCCAGTAAGTTCCAGCGTATCATCCGCTCGGAACCGGTCCAGATCGGCACGGATTTGCACCAGACCCGTTTCTATTTCCGACAGCTGCGCCAGTCTTGCCTTTTCGTCCGCTGACAGCTCCACCACCAAGGTGATTAACGCGCCAGACCCATCGCGCGCAATCGTGCGCCCGGCAAACAACTCGCTTGAAAGCAGCTCGCCGCGCAAGCGATCAAGATCATTCTGGTCGGTGAGCCGTAAACCCCCGGCCAGCGTTACCTCACGCCAAGCGGAGGGATCGCTATGTCGGCCGTCCAAAGCCACTGGCTTGCGCTGGTCAAAAAGCGTGCTGGCGGTACGGACATGGGGCAGTTCACGCGCTGCGGCGGCAATTATACCGAATTGGATCATTGAGTCCGGTGTAAAAAGCGAGCCATCTGCGGGCCTGTAAATCAGTGCCAGTGTCTCACCCTGGCCATAGCGGCGCTCTATCAGCCAGTCCGACAAAGCTAGGTCAGCATTGTCTTCGCCCAGAAAGGCGCGGTAATCACTTTGTGATTGAATATGGGTCATGCCAGCAGCACATATCAGCGCCAAAACCACGCCTGCGGCAAAAATACTCCATCGCCATTGCATCAGGACGCGGGCCAGCCGCTGTGAGAAGATCGGCGCGCGTTTCATGAGCCTGGCCACGCAATGCGCTGATCGGGCAGCAACACAAACATCCCGCGCTCACGTACCGGCCGGGGACATGGCGTGGGTATAAGGCCGTCAACAAAAAGCGCGTGCGCGCCCTCTAGCAACACCCGCATTGATAGAGCAGAGCCGATGCAATGGCGCTGACCGCCACCAAAAGGCAAATACCGGTTTCGGTCATGCTGCGTACCGGAAAATCGGGCTGGATCAAAGTGTTCCGGATTGCGCCACAGGCGTTTGTGGCGGTGGATCAGATAGGGCGAAAGAAGCACAAACGTCCCCCGTCTTACGGCATGTGCGCCCAACACACCATTTCGCAAAACCTCGCGCGTTGCGAAGGGGAAGGGCGGATAAAGGCGCATGATTTCCCGCAATGACGCCATGGTGAAGGGCATTGATCGCGGCCTGATATCCTCAGCATTGGTTGCTTGCGCTTCTGTGTGCAGACGATTGTGAAGAGCTGCGTTCGTGCTTGCAACAATGGCGAGCCACACCAAGGCAAGCGCAGTTGGGTAAAAGCCTATCAGCATACTCACCACGAAATCACGCACTGGAACCCCTTTCTTTTCCAGCCTTTGTGTCAGCCCAATGCGCCGCCCCTCAATCTCTATCAAGCTATCAAATGCGTGCGTTCTATGCGCAGCTTGCGCGGGAAGCGGCACGATATCTGCTAATGTCAGGCTTTGCCGCGGCATAATAAAGGCGTCTACGGCAGTGACAAAATCCTCGACCGGAAGGGTATCAATCGCCTTGGTACCGCGTTGGAATAACAGGTCGATAAAGCGGGTAAGGCATGCTTTTTTCAGTGTTGCGAACACATCGTCCGATGGCTGGGACAGGATCGCGCGAAGCTCTTTGGCAAAGGCTCCTATTTCCTGCGCCTCCTGCATTTTGCTCATTGCCTCGGTGAGCAGCGCCTGCCCGCAATCGCGTTGACGCTGCCACGGGATCCCGCTTGCAGCAATCATCCCGTCACCAATTGCGGGGCGAAAGCGGCGCACTTGCATCGGGGTTATATTCAACAACTGACCATCCGCGCGAAACACATCGCGCACGGTATCAGGCGCGCTTGGAAAAAGCACATGGCGATGCGCAATCCGGCGCATAACATCATGCCTTTCAAAGCATTCTGCGGGCAGCGCAGAAACAGGATCGCGCGCCATGGCTTTCAAGAATTTCAGGCCAAACATGCCCCAGTCATGGCCAGCTGCGGGGGCCGGGACACCGGGATTGGTGCTTGAACAGGACGCGGTCAAAGAATGCGAAGAAGAGCGCAGACTAGCCCCCCTATTACTGGTCATTTCATGCGCTCGACACGCCAAATAGTGTTGCGACTGAAATCGAAAATCCTGTTTCTTTCAGGAAGCCGCGCCTGATATTCAGGATCAGTCTGCATCGCGGTCATCGACTGCTGGCTGGGGAATGTGTAAACGAAAATGAAATCCGGTATCTGCGCGCCCGCGCCGCCCTTCGCAATGCCCGTAACCATGACATTAACCTGAAGATCGACATTGTGCCGGGCGGCCACTGTGCGTGCCCAAGAGATAAAACTGCGGGCTTCGTCAATGGAGCTGGTATCGTGATTGACCCATTGAAATTCAACAAAATGCAGCGGTTGTACAGCAATGTCCTGTTGAGCGGATGTGGCCGCCTCCGGCGATTTTGCCAATGCTATTGCGCTTGTTGACCCCGCCCCCAGAGTTATCAGCATTGACAGTGCATATAGTGGCAAGCGGCGCAGATTAGGCATTATTAAACTCATTTTCCAGGAAGACATCATAATTGCCCAGCGGATCGCGACACTGATAGGTCAGCAGGTTCTCTTTGCCGTCTTCCACGTCGTCAAAATTTCCATCGGACCGAATACAGGTCATTTTCGCAAAAACCGCTTTGCTTGTGTCACGCTCTACAAATTCGGGACGTGAGGTGGCGGCATAGTCGGCAAGTGCATTTTGGTCGACATAGCCCGCAACCTCACCGTTTAATTCAACCAGTGCCCGGCCAGTGCCATAATGGCCCATCACAAACACTTTCGTCTTTTTCTTCTCAATGGTCCCTATCTGTGCCCCGCCTATTGGCGCATCCATAATGGGCACACGCTTTTCGCGGGTCCGCTGCCATTTGGCGATGGTGGACATGTCAGTTTCAGAAAAATTGACCGCCGCATTTGCCAATGGCAGATCGAGTTCAACCCGCGGCCCAACAACCACCGAACCTTCCACAGTCCCGGTCACGCCGCCCTCAAGCACAACGGTTAAAGGCTCCCCTATCTTTAGGGATTCCTCCGACGCACGGGCAAGACATTCCTGATTATCGCGCGCCGCTTGTTCGATGTTGGCCCGGGTAATCACGCCATCAATGACTGCACCGCCAATTATTACAGTTTGCGCGATTTCAACCGCTTTTGGATCACATTTTATAAATGAACAGGCAGCTCGTGCGGCTATATTTAAACCTGCACCTATCTTGCTTGGCTTCACCACTTTCATCTTGCTGCAGTCATATGTTTGCCGTTCCGATTGCGCGGCGGCGGCGGTTGAGACAGTGCCCAACATCAGCGCTGCTATGGTTAATTTAGAAAAATGCATATTTCTCCCCTGCATGGCTCGGATCTCCTCATTCCTTTGTCCGCTCTTTGCCTAAAAGAATTGCGCCGTCAGACGCCAGCACACTTTCCTGACAGACCCTGACGCGGCGGGCTGCTTCCATTGCCTATCCGGCCTTGCGTTGGGCATAAGGTGGTTGAGCCAGACCGGCGTCATCATTCCCGATTGCGGTCATCACAGGAGGAAGTTTTGGTCCAAAAAGTCTTAACTTATGCAGTAATCGCGGCGCTTACGGTAACGCCGCTGACATGGGCCGCGCCCCGCCAGACGGTGGCGGCGGCCAATGCTGATAGAGCTGATTACCAAAGCGCAGAACGACAGGCCCGTGCCTTCCTGCTGGAACTGCTCGCAGCAAAGCCAGACAAGCGACTAATGATTGCAGAGCGCGAACAGGCCCGCACGAAAAAAGGGGCCAAGCTGGATACACGGATCATGCGCATCATCGCCACAGGTGCTGTGGCACGCCGCATATCGTCACGTCAGTCTATTCGCCGTGGCTATCCTGGCGCCATGAGGAGTGAGATCGATACCCTGATGGAGAGCAACGCCAATCTTTCATGGGTGCGCACATTGGATGCGCTTTGGCATTTTGAAGTGTTGCGCCGCGCGGGAGGATTTGGCGGTGCGATTATAGGGGCCAGCAAGTCCAAAGGGCTGGATTCTGCGCGTTATGTTGTTGCCGCTAATGATTTTGATGATGGGCTGGGCCTGGCCATTGCCTCTGGTCTGGCCGGGCATGATGCGCGCCAACACAAAGCATTGATAAAGACCGCATTGCAACCCGCTCTAAAAAGCAAAAACACCGTCATCCGCAAAGCCGCCAGCACCTTGAACAAGCTGATGGGGGAGGATTACGGCGCCGCTGCACAATATGCCCGCGCCCTGATCTAACGCAATCATTCTCTTACAACCCATCCGAAAGGATTATTCCCGATGATCACATTCCCGCACATGGCCACCTCTGTTGCATTGGCAGCATTACTTGCTTTGGTTCCGCAAAGCGCCTTTGCGCAGGGCAGACCCTATTACAGCAAAGGCGTCCTTAAGGGTTATCTGGTCGGCAAATGCTCCAAAAAAGTCGATTTCAAAATTATCGGTCCTGAGCGCCGGTTTTTCACCTCGCAAAACCCCGATGTGCGCCCGCTGGTCATCGGGCTAACCCAATTGATGCGTCAGGAGTGCCCAAGGATGGAGCGGGTCCGCATTCAAGGCTATGTTGGAGAGGATGTTGTGTATTCGGCAGTGGCGGAAAAAGCGGGGCAATGGACCTTTTTTGTTGTCCCGCCGGGCAAGGAATACGCCCGGCGCGGGGCCGGCATTGGGCTCGCCAATAAGCTCGGCAATCTGCGCCAGCGCAACACGCTTATGCCGGCTGCAGAACTCTCTCGGCGGGCGCAGCGCGGCGAGAGGTTGTGTGTGGATCCCCAAAATGGCACCTGCACATATGAATTGTCATTCCAGAATTTCGGCGCAAGCGGCGGGATCATCACAACCCGCTATGACGTCAACGGCAGCGCGCAGGCCTTGACCAGCTCGCGCAGTACAGTGCGCGGCGGAGACGCTTTCTGCTCAGATCCGGCCAAGGCCTCTATCGAAGTGCGCGGCGGCAATCTTTCGCAGGCCGGCCGCGGGGAGCTCGCCGGTTCTTTAGCCGAGCAGAGCCGCAGCCTGAGTGCGCCCGTTTGTAATGTCATTATGACCCGTGGCAACCGGTTCGTAATTGCCGGGATTGATGGCACAGGTGCTGAACTGGGTGAGGTTACCGCCGCCGCCTTTATTTCCAGGCCGGCCGTATTGCGGCGGCGTGACTGACGATGAATAGACGCTTTTCTCTATTGTCCGGTGTCGCGGGGCTGGCTGTGCTGTTTTTTGCTGTGCCCGCGTCTGCACAATCACCAGAAATGGTGCTGAATACGGTGCGGGCTAATGCCTGCCCCGCAATTGGCGAGGCGCCTACAATTAGCGCGCTCGATGATACCAACACCCGCAACCGGCTGATAGCAGGTAATGGCAAACTCATAAGTGAACTCGGCGCAAAAATTGGGACGGCGCGCCGGTCTGTCCAGCAGCTAATTGAGCGTCAACAACGATCAGGCATAGACTCGCGCAAGCAAATTTCCCTTACTCAAGGCCAAATTTCAGCTGCGCAAAACAGGTTGACAGTGGCATTGGGGTTTTGGGTTTTGGCGCGCTGGTATGACTATCGCATATTGCCTGATACCATTGTTGCAGGGCGCCCTCATCCGCTAACAGACATCGCCAAACAGCTGGCTGTGCTGGACACAATTGGGAGCCAGGCAGGTGACCCACGAGTGACGCAAATGGTGGAGCTGTACCGTCAATGCGCAACTGAAGCGGCGATAGAGTATCTGGACATAGCGCAGTCTTTACAGCTGGCCCAGCGATCACAATCTGTTGCCGCGGTGGACAGTCTCTCGCGGATGCTGCTGCCTACCCTTGGCTCCGCGGCTGAAGCGAGGCTGCGCCGGCATCCCGTGTTCCGCGAATTGTCCGCGCGAAGACTGGCCGTGAGATCACCGCCTCGCTCACAACCTGTTCAGACGCCGCAGCGGTCCGCAGCAGCCGATCGCTGCACCCTTGCCAAGACCCGGGCCCAGCGCAGCCTGCCGATGGTGCGACAATTCTTAAACGCACTGCAAAAACGTCAATTACGCGGCACGCGCTTTCTCGCCGCCAATGCAGAATTGACCGGTGGGGGGCGCTCAATACGGGGCCGTGACAAAATTATTGCCCAATTCTCAAGCTTTGGCGGCTCCGGCTCAATCGCTGCGCCCACTGTATCGGGCTGCGGTCAGATCACGGCGCGCTATTCGGGCCGTCGAAGCGGCACGATCCAGTTGCGCGTTTCGAACAATAAAATCCAATCCATCACCATTACATGAGGGCTATTATGCACATCAACAAATCTTACACATCGTTTCTGCTCGGCATTATCTTGGCAACTGGTCTTATCCATACCCCCCGGGTCAATGCCAAGAAAGGCACCTGGGTTAGCAGGGAATCGGTAATCAGTAGCGACACCACCCGGCCGCAACTGATTTTCGCCCTGCAGGCCGGCAATTGGGAAGAGGCAAATGCTTTGGGGCGGCAAGGATCGTTCTTCGGCATCCGCGGTGTGCTGGAGCAACGCAATTTTCTCAAAACCCATTTGCGCGCCATGCGCTTTATGTGTCCAGCGCTTGCAGAAGTCGCTCCGCCCAGTTTCGCAGAAGGTAATGCTGTCGAATTTTCGGGCAACCGAAACCGAGGTACTGCCCGGTATAGCTGGAGAAACGCTGCTGAGCGTAACGCTGTACTTGATGCAGAAGTTCTGGTGCAGGAAGTGGGTTGCGGCGCGCTGCCCGGCTATGCAGGCAATGTGTATCATTATCTGCGCGGACAGACTGACTAGCCCTTAACTACGCGTTCAGTGACGTGCGGCGAGAGTCCAAGGGGCTGGTTTTGGGATAGGCTAAGAATAAGGATATTGAGCGATAATGTACGCTCACCAAAGCAACTTGGCAACACCATTCGCTGCTCCCGCAAGCAGCGCGGCTTGACCCTGTCCGTCGTAAGAACATTTGGCACTAAAGACTACGTAAATTAACGAAGCATTGGTTCCATCTGGTTGATTGATACTAAGCGGCAAGCTTGCGGTGTTGCAAGCGCCGATGTTCGATGGTTTGCTTTTTGATCCTTTCTCGTTGATTGATGATGGCGATTGCTCTGCCGAAGTAGGCATCGGCAGGCGTAACGTTGCTGAGGCTTTCGTGATAACGCCGATGGTTATATTGCTCCACGAACGTTTCGATCTGGGCTTCCATATCCCCTAGCAGGAAGTAGTTTTCCAGCAGGATGCGGTTCTTCAAGGTCTGGTGCCAGCGTTCGATCTTGCCCTGTGTCTGCGGATGGAAGGGTGCGCCGCGCACATGGCTCACCTACTGTGCTTCGATATATTCCGCCAACTCGCCTGCAATATAGCTAGGGCCATTATCTGATAGCAGGCGCGGCTTGTGCTTCACATGCGCTGACACGCATCCCGATGCTTCCAATGCGAAATCCAGCGTCTCGGTGACATCCTCTGCCCGCATGGTGCTGCACAGCTTCCACGCAATGATGTAGCGCGAGCAATCGTTGAGCACGGTGGATAAATACATCCAGCCCCAGCCAATAATCTTGAAGTAGGTAAAGTCCGTCTGCCACATCTCGTTGGGGCGCAGGGTCGGTGTGTGGAGGCGATCAGCAGCCTTGATCACTACATAGGCGGGGCTGGTGATCAGGTCATGGGCCTTCAGAAGTCTGTAAACCGTGGCTTCTAACACGAAGTAACACTGCTGGCCGGTGAACGTCACCGCCAGTTCGCGTGGGCTGTGTTCCGAGCGTTCCAGCGCCAGATCGATGATCTGGTCGTGTATCTTCTTTGGGATACGGTTCCACACCCGGCTTGGAGCCGATGGCCGGTAAGCCAGTGCTTCAGGCCCGCCTTCCAGATACCGATCATACCAGCGGTAAGAGGTTCGGCGCGCTATGCCCAACTTATCCAGCGTCTTGCGCGCTGACAGATGCGATTGCTCGACGATCCCGATGATCTCGAGCTTCTCTGATGCCGGATATCTCATGCGTCGTCGTCCCCATCCGCGATCATGCTTTTTTTGAGCAGACGGTTTTCCAATGTCAAATCAGCAACGCATTCCTTCAACGCGCCAGCTTCACGGCGCAGGTCTTTTACCTCATCCGATGTGGCAGCACGCGCCGTGTCGCCAGCAAGTCGGCGATTGCCCGCTTCCATAAACTCCTTCGACCAGGTGTAATACAGGCTCTGCGCTATGCCCTCCCTGCGGCACAGCTCGGCAATACTGTCATCGCCGCGCAGACCGTCGATCACGATGCGTATCTTGTCTTCGGCAGAGAAATGCCGACGGGTCGCACGCGTATGCCCTTGACCACCCGCTCTGCCGACATTTTAGCGCTTGAGTGTTTTGGTTTCATGCTTCGTTCCTTCGTCACTAAGATGAAACCAAAACACTCCTTAATTCACAACGTAAATTTGGTGACATAGATGCTGACGGGGAACAAACAACATCACCTTTTGCGTTCGTAATTGATGTAAGTCTACCGGCATTAAAGCCGTAAATAGCCGTCAATTTTGATCCAGCGCAATTGGAAGTTATATTTATATTATGTACCGCTAGGTTGTAACCGCATACCACTACATTATCATTCGAGTAATCCAACACGACTGCATAACCACGGTTGCTTTTTACCTGCTTAAGCCGTCCTGACGAATCATAATGATTGGTAACAACATGACCGTCTGGTGTTTCTGTGCTGACTAGCACTCTATCACGAGGATTAAGTGCAGGGTGTTGATCGAAACGGTATAGAGTACCATTTTTGTAAGTAAGTAAGTGTTGATTGCCAGAAGCGACCATCTTCCACCCTGTAGTGGATGAATCCAAAGGGAAAAAATCTCCGGATGATGGAATGTTAAATATCACCTGCTGTCGGCCAATCTGTATTATTTGCCTATTACTAAATCCTTGCCCAATGGTGCCCGATTGAAAATTCCAACTCCGTCCATGAAGGGACGTCGCGAAAACCATCAAAGGTCGTTGCCCACCTCCTGGCGAAGTATACTTGACATAATGGTCAACCACTAGAGGTCCAATTGAAAACTCTGCACCTTCTTTTACAAACCTACCGGTCTGCAAATCGACACCAAGTGGCGACATGGTATCAATATTGGGGAATGATTGCCGCTCATCTTGGGCATGAGCATTGTAGGGAATTAAAAAAATTCCCAAGATAGAGAAAATCGCAACAATAACTTTACGCCCTATATGGTTCATCATGATTGTCCCTCAAATATGTTTCAGCCTGGAAGGTTGGTTGCGTTGCGCAGCACGGCGTAGTGTGTTTGATTTAGATCAGCAGGTATCACCAAAGGCGCGCACATTGATGGTTAGCGTGCCTGTATCTGTTGCACCCAGCGTATCCTGCACTTGATAAGTAACAGTATAATTTGTTCTTGATGCAACATTGGGCGCGGTTATCTGAACGCGCGTCGCAGTTTTGCTTGGGTCCGGGTGGTGGTCTGTAAAAGCCGCGCCATCACCAGAGAGTGAACCTTGCACGACACTAAGCGGGGTATTGCCATCCTGATCTGTATCATTGGCTACAAGATTGATTTCTCTCACAGTGCAACGCGGAGCAATAAGCAGATCATCACTGGCAACCGGCGGTGTATTGCCACTATCATTATCACTGATATTGGCCGTAGCTTGCATATCTGTAATTCCCGCGCCGCCTGATGTACCGTTCAGGTTGATATAAAATGTCTCTTGGCCCTCTGCTTCGCTATCATCAATGGTGGCTATACTGATTTGTATTTCGTTTACATCAGGCGCAAATACAGCCGTTCCATCGGCCACGCCATAATCAGCAGCACCCTCGGTTGAACCATCGCTTGTATACCAGTTAACGCTATATGTTCCGCTAACATCGCCGGTCTTCACTATCGTAAAGACCGCAGCTTCACCTTCAACCAATCCAATATTGCTAACACTAAAGGAAGGCGGGGTCTCAGCATCCGGGGCAGGGGGAGCACTGCCAACACCGCCAGTTACGCCGCCATCTGAGCCCGATCCATTGGAACCGGTAACATCATAATCTGTACGGTTGCCCGCAGCATCATAACCAATTTGCGTGGTAACACCTTCATTGACTGTGCCTGATTTACGCACCTCGACCAATCGGCCGAGCCTTTTTGTGTCAGCTGCAAAATAAAGGCTTCAGCCGCTGTAACCCTGCGTGTGCGCCCATCTTCCCTTATGGTCACCACCGATGGATAGTCCCATATATTGGTTCTGTAACGGCCATGCTTGCCAAGTTCGACATTGTTGATATGCGGCGCATCACCAACCTTATACACAAACACCATCTCGTGCTTTAAGCGGTATAGCGGCCCCATGCCTGCATTGCTCTCGTTCCACACGCATATATTAAGCGACTCAGAATAGACCTCGTCGGTAGAACCGGTCACATCTTCCATGTGCCGACAGTCCATGCAAACATGATGGATAGCCGCAATCTGGTTTATCTGCTTCTTCGAGTGAGTAAGCGCATTGCGAGGGTAAGAGCGGAAACTTGTGACCTACCTATAGATCACAGAAAGCGGACGTTTGGAAGCGTGAACTGACGTGCTTAGTTCGACACTCACATAAAGGACAATACCAACATAATAAGAAAATGCAGCCTTGGCAAAGCAAGCACTTGTGGAGAAAGTGGGCGCGGGTGCAATAGACAAAGAGAAATGTGATGGATGTTTAGATCAAATGAAAAACAGGGGCCGTAGCCCCTGCCTTATTTGGTGCAATTCAGATTGCTTGTTAACAACCAGACCTGCGATTTCTGAAGTGTTCTTATAACTCAAATAAAATCCTAGTCAAGTTCAACAAAGGTATTTAATATGAAATAGAGGGAGTATTTATATGACAACATCACTTGGTCTCGACATTGGCACGAACTCCATTGGATGGGCGCTTTACGATGGCGATAGTATCCGCGATATTGGCGTGCGGATATTCTCTGATGGGCGCGACCCGAAATCAGGCGCTTCTTTGGCAGTGGATCGGCGTGATGCGCGGGCGACGCGGCGGCGGCGGGACCGGTATCTGGGCCGCAGAAAGGCTCTGCTTAAAGAGCTGGTGAAATGCGGGCTGATGCCTGCTGATAAGGGTGCCGCCAAAAGACTGGAAGATGAAGATCCTTATGTGCTGCGCGTAAAAGCGCTGGACCATCCTGTCACCCCATATGAACTTGGCCGGGCGCTGTTTCATTTGAATCAGCGCCGCGGATTTAAGTCAAACCGCAAAGCCGACCGAACATCAGGCGCGGGTGAAGATGGCAAAATTGCCAGCGGTACCAAAGCATTGGACCTTGCTATGGAAGAGTCCGGTGCGCGCACATTGGGGGAGTTTCTGTTGCAGCGTGAAGTCAAGCGCGTGCGAATGCGGCCTGATGCGGATGGTTATGATTTCTACCCTGATCGCAAACATTATGAGGAAGAATTTGCCGCCATTTGGGCAGCGCAAACGGCGCACCATGCTGCATTGCTAACGGATGAAGCACGTGATGCTGTTCACCGCATCATTTTCTTTCAACGCCCCTTAAAGGCGCAGACTGTTGGCCATTGCACCTTTGCAGGATGGAATGGTGTGCCAGAGGATGCGCCGCGCATTACCAAGGCACATCCACTTTTCCAGCAACGGCGATTATATGAAGAGGTAAACCAGTTACGTATCGTAAAAGCGGGTGCGAGCGACCGATTACTTACCAAGGATGAACGGGATATACTGATCCTAAAATTACAGGATAAGAAAAAGGTCACCTTTAAGTCCTTAGCGAAAGCGATCACATTAGATGATGGAGAGCGGTTCAATAAAGAGAGCGAAAACCGCAAAGACCTAATAGGCGATGAAGTCCGCGCCGAAATGCAGCAAAAGAAATTATTTGGTACGCGCTGGCTGCATTTCGATTTGGATGAGCAATGGACGATTATTGATCGACTGTTGAATGAGGAAAATACAGAGGCGCTGCTCGTCTGGCTTACGACGCGTTATAATCTTGACAATGAAACCGCCTTGGCGATTGCCAATGCACGTCTGCCGGAAGGCTATGGCCGTTTTGGTGAAATGGCGACGCGTGCACTGCTCGCCGAATTGCAAGATGATGTGGTTACCTATGCCGAGGCGGCAAAGCGAGCAGGCTTTCACCATAGCGATCATCGCAGTGGGGAAATATATGACCAGTTGCCATATTATGGTGAGATACTGGCCCGCGATATTGCGCCGGGCAAAGAGGACTATGCCGATAATGATGAGCGGCGCTTTGGCAAGATCACTAACCCCACTGTGCACATTGGCATGAACCAGCTGCGCAAGCTGATCAATGGCATCATCAAGGTGCATGGACTGCCTGATAATATTTATGTTGAGCTGGCCCGCGAATTAAAGCTTAACGATAAACAAAAGGCGCTACATAATAAGCGGATCAAACAGACCACCGCAGATGCCGTTCGCCGCGGTCAATTTCTGCAAGGCATGGGCCAGCGTGACAATGGCGCAAACCGCATGTTAATGCGCTTATGGGAAGATCTAAACCCCGCCAATGCGCTTGATCGGCGCTGCCCTTATTGCGGTGAACAGATCAGCGCCGAAATGCTAATGAATGGTTCTGCAGATATTGACCATATCATCCCCTATTCGCTCTGCCTTGATGATGGGGCGGGCAATAAGGTTATGGCCCACAGCCATTGTAACCGGCAAAAAGGAAATAAAACCCCATGGGGACGTTGGGGTGGTACTGATCGCTGGGGCATCATTCAGGACCAGGTTGCGCGGCTGCATAAATCAAAACAATGGCGCTTTGGGCCTGATGCCATGGAACGGGTGGAAAAAGATGGCGGCTTTATCGCTCGGCAATTAACAGACACCCAATATCTCTCACGTATGGCCGCAAAATATTTACATAGTCTTTACCCTGAAAAAGGGGAGCGCCATGTCTATGCAGTAACAGGCCAGATGACGGCAATGCTGCGGCGGCTATGGGGTCTGAATGAACTGCTGCCCGATCATAATTATGTTGAAAACCAGCATAGCAACGCCGCAAAAAACCGGCTTGACCATCGCCATCACGCCATTGATGCGGCTGTTGTAGGGGCCACCAATCCAGCGATGATTGCCAAAATTGCCAAAGCAGCGGGCCGTGCGGAGGAGCAAAATCTGGATAAATTATTTGATAAGCTACCGATGCCATGGGAGAGTTTCCGCGACGATCTGCGCGGCGCCTTAGTGGCCACCACCGTTAGCCATAAGGCCGACCATGGCCGCAAGGGCCGCCCGCGCAAAGACCGCGATGTTACCAGCGGACAACTGCATAATGATACCGCTTATGGGTTTACTGGGCGCACCAATAAGACAGGCGCCCCAATAGTGGTTACACGCAAGCCATTGCTTAGCCTGAAACCCGGCGACCTTACCAACCCGGAACGCATGACCGATCATGATCTACAGGACAGGCTTTATAGGGCTACACAGGGCCTAAGTGGCAAAGATTTTGAAAAGGCGCTGGTGATGTTTAGCCAAGCCCACACGCCCTATAAAGGTATCCGCCGCGTGCGCTTGTGCGAACCACTCAATATCATTCCAGTGCGGGATAAACAGGGCAACGCCTATAAGGGGTATAAAGGGGACGCAAATGCCCGTTTTGATGTGTGGCGGTTGCCGAACGGCAAATGGGTTAGCAAGTGGAAAGACCGTGAGGGTATGGAGCATAGCGGCGTAATTTCCATGTTTGATATGCACCAACGTGATCGTGATGAACCCAAACCCCATCCCGCGGCAAGGCGTGTGCTCAGCCTGCGGCAAAACGATCTTATAGCGGTGGAACGCAATGGGGGCACACGCGAAATAATGCGAGTGGTGAAGTTTTCTGGAAGCGGGCAGATAACGTTTGCTGCCGATAACGAAGCAGGGGCGCTTAAAGCACGTGATGCTGAGCCTAAAGATATTGACCCATTCAAATATTTTTATTCATCAGCAAGTGGTCTGCAAAAAGTCAAAGCGCGCCAAATTAGGTTAGACGAATTGGGTCGAATATTTGATCCCGGACCTCGTGATTAGTTTACGTTAACTATCAATTATTGCCTTAATGCTATCTTTATTAAGAAAGGTATTAAGGCGAAGCTATGGACCGCATTGTCGATATAGAGACGGACAAACTCCATTTGTGCGTGATCCGCGGATTTATGGCGATAAAACTGGATCACGAAGAAATTGGCCGCATCGCCCTAGACGATATTGCCGCCGTTATCGTTCATGCACATGGTGTAAGTTGGACCACCAATCTGATTGTGCAATTGGCGCAGCGTGGTGCAATGATGGTGCTATGCGCCGCCAATCACGCACCGGTTGCGATGATGGTCCCGGTTGAGGGGCATCATAGCCAAAATGCACGTTTTCGTGCCCAATGGGATGCGCCGCGCCCTATGATGAAACGCGCATGGAAAGATATTGTTAGCGCCAAGGTCCATATGCAGGGAAGTCTGCTCACTGCCATAGGCAAAGAAGAAGGCGAAGGGGTTTCCCGCATGGCCAAGCGTATCCGCTCCGGCGATCCTGAAAATATAGAGGCGCAGGCTGCTCGGCGTTACTGGCCTGCTTTATTTGGTAGCGACTTTCGGCGTGACAGGACTGTGACCGGCACTAATGCCATGCTCAATTACGGATATACCGTCATGCGGGCAATGGTGGCGCGATCAATTATCGCGGCAGGGCTTCACCCCACAATCGGTTTGCATCATGCCAACAGACTTAATGCGTTTGCACTGGCCGATGATCTGGTTGAACCGTTTCGCCCGCTTGTTGATGCAGCGGTTCACCAGATGGTCCAAGAGGGCGTTAGCGAAGTCAACAAAATGGCAAAGGCACGCCTTGCCGCACTTATCTCCGCCGACCTTAACCTTGAAGGTGCAACCTCGCCAATGTCGATATGTGCGCAGCATCTGGCCCAGACACTGGCCGCCAGTTTTGAGCATGGCCAACTGAAATTGGCGTTGTTCAGCACGCCTGATCCCTTATCTTGGTCTGCTATTGCCCGGCATATTCCTCAAGGCGAGGCAAGATGAAGCATGACAAACAGGCTCACTATAGCGGCTATCGACTGATGTGGATTCTTGTCATGTTTGATCTTCCTGTCGGCACCAGAGAGCAAGCGCGTGCAGCGACAAAATTCCGCGAATTTCTGCTGGACGAAGGCTTTGAAATGAGCCAGTTTTCTATTTATGCACGATTCTGTACTGGCAAGGAACAATATGAAACTTTCACGCGCCGGATCGAGTCTAACCTGCCTGACAAGGGGGATATACATATTTTGGGTTTTACCGATCGCCAATATGAAAATATTATCCGATTCTCTGGTCAATCACGCAAAAGGCGGCGAAAGAATCCCGGCCAATTGGCGTTATTTTAGGACGGTAAGACTGTTTTCTGCGAACCGGTGGGCAGATAAATCACATTGTTTCAATAATTTATCTGCCCATCTGTTATAGCGGATCAGAAATCGCGGTCCAGCTGCAACTTTGCTTATCCTACATCTCACCACAGAGGCGTTATAGCGGATCAGAAATCGCGGTCCAGCTGCAACAGTAATTCGCTAGGGATAACCTAAATTAAAGTTATAGCGGATCAGAAATCGCGGTCCAGCTGCAACATGATGGACAGGATGCAACCGCCACGCGATGTTATAGCGGATCAGAAATCGCGGTCCAGCTGCAACTGCATTTAGCTGTAGCTCCACCAATCTATGGTTATAGCGGATCAGAAATCGCGGTCCAGCTGCAACTCAGAGGCTGATGCGTCGGCTTTCTTGCCTGTTATAGCGGATCAGAAATCGCGGTCCAGCTGCAACGGAATTGGCCTTTTTTCCATCTTGGACGTTGTTATAGCGGATCAGAAATCGCGGTCCAGCTGCAACCCAACTTCTTCATGGATTTGGGTGTAACTTGTTATAGCGGATCAGAAATCGCGGTCCAGCTGCAACTCCGGAAGCGTTGCGTCATAGAACAGTTCAGTTATAGCGGATCAGAAATCGCGGTCCAGCTGCAACTGGATGAGAGTGTTATAACGCGCTGTTTCCGTTATAGCGGATCAGAAATCGCGGTCCAGCTGCAACAAGCCTTTCACTGACCAATCATTGACTCGTGTTATAGCGGATCAGAAATCGCGGTCCAGCTGCAACGATGAATGTATTGATTTAATTGTTACTGATGTTATAGCGGATCAGAAATCGCGGTCCAGCTGCAACGCCGCGTCGGTTTGCTCATTGCAATGATCTGTTATAGCGGATCAGAAATCGCGGTCCAGCTGCAACTTACGCGATCAGCTATGATCTGCCTATCGTGTTATAGCGGATCAGAAATCGCGGTCCAGCTGCAACCTATATCAAGTAACAGACAAAGTGGAAAAGGTTATAGCGGATCAGAAATCGCGGTCCAGCTGCAACGTAGTTGCTCAATGGAACGGGGTAGGGAACGTTATAGCGGATCAGAAATCGCGGTCCAGCTGCAACTCAATAACTGCAGTTGCGCTACCAACCCACGTTATAGCGGATCAGAAATCGCGGTCCAGCTGCAACAGTTTTATAGCGATGGAGTCAACGAATAAAGTTATAGCGGATCAGAAATCGCGGTCCAGCTGCAACAGAGGCCAAGCGCTTTGACACTATTATCAGGTTATAGCGGATCAGAAATCGCGGTCCAGCTGCAACCCTGCGCTGGTCGTGCCGCCGGTCACGCTGGTTATAGCGGATCAGAAATCGCGGTCCAGCTGCAACCTCTGCCTTGCTCTATACCGATAGCCAGAGTTATAGCGGATCAGAAATCGCGGTCCAGCTGCAACAACAATCCAAACAATAAAGTTATTATCTCCGTTATAGCGGATCAGAAATCGCGGTCCAGCTGCAACCCTAGGCCAATCGGACCGACTAGCTGTGTGGTTATAGCGGATCAGAAATCGCGGTCCAGCTGCAACAGAAACTTCGGCTTGCTTTTCTCGATAGCGTTATAGCGGATCAGAAATCGCGGTCCAGCTGCAACTCGGCTAACGTTCGCTTGTAAGCGTCCATTGTTATAGCAGATCAGAAATCGCGGTCCAGCTGCAACCTATGCGGTTAAAAAATAGAACTGGACTGTGCTTGTGAACAGAGCATGGTGTTGTTGGGCCCGGGATACGGGCTCCTGTCGGTAGCGGCGCTATTTTGGTGCTCGCATATACCGAAGGATGTAAGATGACCATATCATTTATAGTATCAAAGCCCTCTAAACTTGATGAGCTTCAGGCCTTGCTGGGCGCTAAGGGCGGCGCAACTGTTGCGCAGATGGCGGCAGCAACCGGCTGGCAACAGCACTCGGTTCGCGGCGCGATGGCGGGCGCTTTGAAGAAGCGCGGGGTTGTTATCACCAGCAAGAAGATTGACGGAGTGCGCCGCTATTATGCAGGCCGCGCAATATGAGCGGCAATATAGAGCAGCAGGTTGCCGCTATTGATAATATGCCGCTGACGCAGCTTCGAAGTCTATGGCAGCTGCGATACGGCCATCCTCTACCACTGCGCTCGGTTCCGATCATGCGCATGATGCTCGCATGGCGTGTGCAAGCTGAAGCCTTTGGTGCACTTGATCCAGAGGATTTGCGCACCTTAGCCCGAACAGGCACGCCGCAAGCAGAGGGCAAGCAGCTTGGCATCGGCGCAACACTGACCCGCAAATGGAAGGGCAGGCCAGTTGAGGTGGTTGTTGAAGAACAGGGGTTCAGGTGGAACGGCAAGCTATTCCTAAGCCTTTCTGCTGCAAATGCCATTACAGGATCACGCTGGAACGGTCCGCGCTTCTTTGGTTTAAGAGACGTAGCATGAAGCGTGCGGCCAAACGCTGCGCTATCTATACGCGCAAAAGCTCAGAAGAAGGCCTCGACCAGTCGTTTAACAGTCTTGATGCCCAGCGCGAGGCAGGGGAGGCTTATATCAAAAGTCAAGCGCATGAGGGCTGGACGATATTGCCAGCCAGATATGACGATGGCGGCTATCAGGCGGAACGATGGAGCGGCCAGGACTGCAAAAACTGCTTGAAGATGTTGAAGTGGGGCTCATTGATGTGGTTATCGTCTATAAGATCGACCGGCTCACCCGCTCGCTATCAGACTTCTCGCGTATCGTCGAGATATTCGAAAAGGCAGAGGCTAGCTTTGTGTCGGTAACCCAGTCGTTCAACACGACCGACAGTATGGGCCGCTTGATGCTCAACGTACTATTGTCCTTTGTACAGTTTGAGTGTGAGGTCACCGGCGAGCGCATTCGTGACAAGATAGCCGCATCCAAGGCCAAGGGCATGTGGATGGGAGGATCTCTTCCGCTTGGTTATGATCGCCCCTTACAAATGACTAACAAGCTATTGGTCAATGAAGAGGAAGCACAAACAGTAAGACACATATTCAAGTGTTATCTGGAACTGGGCTCGGTCCATACTCTGCAGCGCGAAATGGCAGAGCAGGGCATTATATCCAAGCGCCATGTTACCAAGAGTGGTAAAACATTAGGCGGCAGCGAGATTAGTAGGGGCGCATTATTCTATCTGCTGCGCAACCAGACCTATCTGGGCAAGATAGTTCACAAGGAAGATATCCACGAAGGCGAGCATGATGCCATTGTCGATGAAGACCTTTTTGCCAAGGTGCAGGTCCAGCTTGATGGTCATGCGCGGCGGCGCGGTAAGGCAGAGCAGCGCCGCACAGTCAAGGCAGCACTTACCGGCAAGCTGTTCGATGCCCATGGCGAGGCAATGAGCCCGACCTTCTCGCGTGGACGCGGCGGTAAGATTTACCGCTATTATGTCTCTGCCTCATTACAAAAGGGTGAGAGGCGCACCGATGAGGATATCGTGCAGCGCGTTCCTGCGCCTGCAATGGAGAAATTGGTCAACGATTATGTAAAACACTGGCTCGGCAGCGATGATACGGACCTCTCTATGGTCAGACGCGTCAGGCTTACTGATCAAGGATTGCAGATCAAGCTAACTGGAAATCACCGCAAGAGCTTACCGACCCGCCTTGGCCCGAGTGAGGCCATAGTCCGCGCAACAAGCAAAAGCACATCTATTGCAGTAAAAGTAGCACTGCCCATTAAAGGCGGGCACCGGATTATCGCGCCTGAAAATCAGCGCTATATTCTTGCTGGCAAACAACTGCCCATGCTCAATCTTGAAAAGCTCATGAGAATGTCCATTCCGATATGATGGAACCAGCAACGACAAATACTCGGATGGTAACAGCTAAGCTCTCCCTGTTAATTACCTGAGAACAGGCAAACTCATCTGATATATATTGACGCAGAGACTGGCTGCGCGAAACGCGCATGATATCGATTGAGACAGCCCCGACGGTGTGCTGGCGCGACGGTTTGGAAGCAGATAACCCGCCTGAACAGCGCGCTTCAGCGCCGTGCATCATAAGCAAGAATGGTGCTGGGTGTAGTGGCGGACAGGGTGGGATTCGAACCCACGGAGAGCTTGCACCCTCGGCGGTTTTCAAGACCGCTGCATTCGACCACTCTGCCACCTGTCCGCTGGGCGTTGCCTTTAGCCAATTTTTTCCGGCCATGCAAAAGCTATCTCACAATAATGTAAAAATTATCAAAACTGTCGAATATTCTGGCCAATAGCTTGTTATCTCGATAGCCGAGAGCGCATAAAAGGCTAACGCGCAATGGCCCATTCAGAATGAAACTGGCAGTATGATATCATGAACTTTATAAAGACATTACCACGCTTTTGCGCCCTTAGCGCAATGTGCATGATCCTCATATCTGGTTCGGCAGCCTCTGCCCAAGACGATCAGAGCTTTGCAACCTATTTTGCGACATTGTTGGAAAAGGCCAAAGATCAGGGGATAACCAAAAGCACAATTGAGCAAGTTCGGCCCAGCGTATCGCTTAATACAACAGCTTTGCGCATCGAACGCAGAGCCAGAGGCGGCAGCACAGACCCCAATCGGCGTATTCCACCATTTACCGGATCAGATGAGCAACGCGCCATTATCGGCAAGGCGCGGCCCGGGCGTGAAGTCTATCAACGGCTGCAATCACAGCTTAGTAAGATAGAGCGTGACATTGGCGTGCCGTCCTCCATCATCCTCGCGATTTATGGCAAGGAATCGAATTTTGGTTCTTATACCGGCGATTTTGATACGCTCGGAGCGCTGGCCTCCTTGGCTTATGAGGGGCGGCGCCGCGCTTTATTTGAAAAAGAGTTTTTTGCCGCATTGCGCATGATTGATCGTGGTACACCGCGTAATTCACTGAAAGGCAGCTTTGCCGGCGCCATGGGCAAGCCGCAATTCCTGCCATCTGTCTATCTTCGTCTGGCTGTAGATGCCGATGGCGATGGACAGAAAGATATTTGGAACAGTGAAGCCGATGCTATGGCTTCTATTGCCAATTATCTGAAAAATGCGGGTTGGAAGCGTGGTCAGCGTTGGGGCATGGCAGTTGCTGTTCCATCCACATTTGATCGTTCATCAGTCCGGTCTAGTGCGGTGCCGCAAAGATGCCCCCGCGTCTTTGCACGGCATAGCAAATGGCTTACTGTCGCTGAATGGCGCGCACTGGGCGTAGTGCCCGTTTCTGCAAGAACATTGGCAGATGACGAATTGGCGACATTACTTGAACCAGATTTTGAGGGCAAAACCGCATATTTGCTCACCGGTAATTACCGCGCTATTCTGGATTATAATTGTTCGAACTTTTATGCATTATCGGTGGGGTTATTGTCAGATGAAATTGCTTCTTAAATGCGCATTATTGGGGAGTGCCAGCCTTGCTCTTGCTGGCTGCGCGACAGGGTCATCAGGGTCATCACAAGGCCGGATTGGTTCAGCGCCATCGGCTACGGCGGCTGTGTCTGACGACTTTGTCAAAATTGGTGAGACTTATAATGTGGGCGGCAAAAGCTACACACCGGAAGACGTGACCGATTATGATGAAACCGGATATGCCAGCTGGTATGGTGAAGAGCTTGCAGGGCAGCCAACGGCTAATGGTGAGATTTTTACGCCTTCTCGGGTCTCCGCTGCACATAAGACTTTGCCTTTACCAAGCTATGTAGAGGTAACAGCATTGGACACAGGACGCACCATCCTTGTTCGCGTGAATGATCGTGGCCCGTTTGCGAATGATCGGTTGATAGATTTGTCGCGCGGCGCTGCAGAGCAGTTGGGTATAGTAGACCAAGGCGTTGCCGGAGTGCGCGTACGCCGGGTATTCCCTGCACAAGATGAGCGCGCGCGATTAAGGGCAGGGCGCCCTGCCAATTTGCGCCCAGATACTAGCGAAGGCCTGTTAACTGTATTGCGACAAAGACTGGCCGCCCTGCCAAAGCCGGCTGTTCCAGAGCGCCGCGTAACACGTGCTCCGGCACAAGCACCAACGCCTCGCGCACCGTCTGCGCAGACCCCTTCTGATCGATTTGTGGTAGAGAATTCGGATGGTACAGTGACGCAGCGCCCAATTGTACAGCGCCCAGGCAATAGCACGGGAAATAACCGCGTAGACATTGCCAATACTGTTTTTGTTGTCCAAGTCGCCGCATTTTCATCACGCAGCCGAGCAGATGCACTGGCCAAAGAAATTGGTGCAAGGGTTTTTCCTAGTGACGATAACAGCATATGGCGTGTTCGCTATGGTCCATATGCCAATGCCAGTGCAGCAGAGAGCGATTTGCAAAAGGTCCGGCAGAATGGCTATCCCAATGCACGAATATTGCGTGCATCACGTTAAATCAGATTAAAGAAGCTATAATTTTTATGTTTAAACAATCGATTATTGCAATAACCTCTATTGCAGTGGCAACAACGCCTATAGCAACATATGCGGCAAAACCTGTTTATCGCAGCAAAGCTCCTATTGCTTATATGACGGATTTGTCCTCAGGCGCGACGCTTTTTGAAAAAGATGCAGATAAACGCATCCCACCAGCATCAATGGCAAAGATGATGACGGTATATGTTGCCTTTGACCTGTTAAAAAAGAAAGAGATTGCGCTTGAAGACGAATTTATCGTCAGCAGCGGCGCATTTAAAAAGTGGAATAATCAAGGTTCCACCATGTTTCTTAGAGAAGGTCAGAGCGTAAGTGTCGCTGATTTGTTGCATGGCATCGTTACTTTATCAGGTAATGACGCCTGTGTGGTATTGGCAGAAGGCATTGCAGGTAGTGAGGAATCATTTGTTGAGATGATGAATGATGCGGCTCAGTCTCTTGGCATGAAGAACAGCCGTTTTGGTAACAGCAATGGCTGGCCAGATGAAGGCCGCACTTATGTGACTGCGCGCGATCTTACCAAATTGGGCGCAAGCACGGTTAGCGATTTTCCAGATCTTTATACAGAGTTTTACGGACAAGAAGAATTCACCTGGAATGGCATCAAACAAGACAATCGGAACCCTATTCTGGGCCGTGTGCGTGGTGCTGATGGGCTAAAAACCGGCCATACTGAAGAAGCCGGCTATGGTTTCGCAGGAACGGCAGAGCGTGACGGACGACGTATCGTAATGGTTGTAGCCGGACTGGACAGCTATAATGGCCGCATTCAGGAATCTGTGCAATTTTTGACCTGGGGTTTTCGCGCTTGGAAGGCGGAAGATCTTTTCAAAACCGGGGCAGTTGTTGGCAGTGCAAATGTGCAACTGGGTTCTGCGACGGAAGTATCTTTGGTTGCTCCGCGCGACCTGGCCATAGCTTTGCCGCGGCGTGCAGCCGCCAATTACACTATGAAAATCGTGTATGACGGGCCGATCAAAGCGCCAATCAAGGCTGGTGATATTGTGGCTCAGCTCATTGTCACTTCACCCGATGATGATGAGCCACAGTCCTTACCCCTTGTTGCTGGAGAAGATATCGCCGAAGCAGGTTTTTTCGGGCGCATCTGGAATGGCTTAAAGTCCATATTTGCCTGATGAGGGGCTATTTCATCAGCTTTGAAGGTGGTGAGGGGACGGGTAAATCGACCCAGATAATACGGCTTGCCAACTGGCTGACGGAACAGAACCAAGAAGTCATCGTAACCCGTGAACCAGGCGGTACAGATGGTGCAGAGGCTATCCGCACATTGCTGCTCAATGGGGATGCAGACAGATGGAATAAGAGAAGTGAAGCGCTTCTCTTTGCTGCTGCCCGCGCTGACCATGTTGATCGCCTTATCAAACCTGCTCTTGCGCAAGGGCAGTGGGTGCTGACCGACCGCTATATTGATAGCAGCAGAGCCTATCAAAGCGCGGCAAGCGGGTTGGATGACAAAGATATAATGGCACTGCATGAATTTGGCAGTGAGGGTCTATTGCCCGATCTTACATTTTTGATGACCATAGACCCTGCAGTAAGCAAAGATCGCTTGCATAAGCGCGATGGCGACAAAGGCGACCGTATTCAAGACCGTGAAAATGGTTTCCATGACAAGGTGCGCAAAGGTTTTCTGGACTATGCCCGTCAAGAGCCGGAGCGCTTCCGCATCATAGACGGTGATGGTGCGATAGATGCTGTTCACGCCCGCATTACCGCCCATTTAACTCCATTGGTGTCATGACGTCATGACACCTATATTTGGACATATTGATCAGCAGAAATGGCTGATTTCCTCTATGAGAGAGAGGCGGTTGCACCATGGTATAATATTGGCAGGGCGCAAGGGGCTAGGCAAATTCCTTTTCGCTCAGCATGCCGCCGCGGCGATATTGTCACAAGATGATAACACGCAAATAGCGCAAAATGCCGATGCAAAAACACTATCAGACTTAGCTGTTCCAAGAGTAAAAAAGCTGATCACCAATGATCACCATCCAGACTTGCACGTCATAAAACGCGGGCCGAAAAATGATACAGAGCGGAAAAAAGCTGAAAAGGGCAACGCCTTCGAACGAGGCCGCAATATCAAGGTAGATCAGATACGTTTATTACAGCGTCGATTTTCCACACGGCCCACCTTGGGAAGCAATCGTGTCATCATTATTGATGCTGCCGATGATATGGAACGCGGTGCGGCTAATGCCTTGCTGAAATCGCTAGAAGAGCCGTCTGAAAACATTCATTTTCTGCTCATTTCCCATAATCCCGGAAAATTATTGCCTACCATTCGCTCACGCTGCCAGTTACTGAGGTTTGAGCCTTTATCCATTGAACATATGGTAGAATTTCTCAATTCTAGTGCTGCAAAAGTTAGTGATGATGCGCGTGACGCTATCTTACAGCATAACAATGGCATTCCTGGTGACATCATCGCTATGCAAGATAGCAAACAGGCCGAAATGTTGGTTATTGCCAACCGGATTATAGAGGAAGGGGACAGTAGTCACAGCCAGCGCACGGCATTGGCTGTTGCAGCAACCAAATTAGGCGGGTTAGAGCCTGTTATTGCATTCATGCAGACATTACCGCCATTACTGGCAGAGCATGCTAAATCATCACATGGTCCTGCCAGACAGGCCGCTCTGGACAGCTGGTCTTCCTTACGCAAGCTGATTGATACGGCAAAATTCTACAATTATGATAATCAGGCGCTGATTTTCCATATTGCCGGGTTGCTGGCAGAGCCTGCGCGGATTAGGACGGAGCATAATTAAGCCCTGTTGGCCATAAACTCTGTTTGAGTATCTGTTTGATGACCGAAAATTTTTATATCACCACTGCAATTAGCTACCCTAATGGTCCGCCGCATATCGGTCATGCTTATGAAGCCATAGCCGCCGATGTCATTGCCCGCTTTCAGCGCCTTTCCGGGCGCAATGTACGTTTCCAAACAGGCACTGATGAGCATGGCTTAAAAATGGCACAAAAGGCCGAAGAGTTAGGCGTTACGCCTGCACAGCTCGCTAATGAGATGAGCGCGCAATTTATCGCAATGTGCGATAGCCTTAATATCTCCTATGATCGCTTTATCAGGACGAGTGAAGAAGACCATCACCGCGCATCGCAAGCGATATGGCAGGCCATGGTCGATAAAGGCGATATGTATCTTGATCGCTATGAAGGATGGTATTCAGTCCGCGACGAGGCTTTTTACAATGAAGATGAGTTGATTGAAGGGGTTGGTAGCGAAGGCCAGTCCGTCAAACTATCACCACAAGGCACCGCTGTTGAATGGACGGCGGAGGAAAGCTGGTTCTTCCGATTATCGAAATATCAGGACCGGCTAATAGCTCTCTACACCCAGAATCCCAGCTTTATTGCTCCAGAATCCCGCCGTAATGAGGTTATGAAATTCGTTGAAGGCGGGTTAAGAGACCTGAGTGTTTCGCGCACCAGCTTTGATTGGGGCGTCAAAGTTCCCGGCAGTCCTGAGCATGTTATGTATGTTTGGGTCGACGCACTCACCAACTATTTGACAGGCCTTGGCTATCCCGATCCATCGGATGATATGGCCAATTACTGGCCGGCCAATGTGCATTTGATTGGCAAAGATATTACCCGCTTTCATGCGGTCTATTGGCCAGCATTTCTTATGAGCGCGGATATCGCTCTGCCGAAACAGGTTTTCGCCCATGGCTTCTTGCTGAACAAGGGCGAGAAAATGTCCAAATCGGCAGGCAATGTCGTGGCACCGCTGCAATTGGCAGAGGATTATGGTGTCGATAGTTTGCGCTATTTTCTGATGCGGGAAGTTATCTTCGGAAATGATGGGAGCTTTTCTGCTGAAACCATTGTTAACATAGTGAATGCTGACCTTGCCAACAGCTTTGGCAATTTGGCGCAGCGCACATTGTCCATGTTGTTCAAAAATTGCGATGGCAAATTATTATGGCCATTGCAGCAGGCGGAGGCAGATATTGCGTTGGAAAGCAAAATAGCATCTGCATGCGCATCAGAATTGCCACAGGAATTTGCTGCCATGCGCTTTTCACAAGGCATAGAAGCCTGGCTTCGCGCCGTTAATGCCTGCAACCAATATGTTGATGAGCAAGCGCCCTGGGCATTGAAAAAGACGGATCCTGAGCGGATGCATGTCGTCCTTGTCACCGTCTATCGGTGCTTGAGATATCTTGCATTGGCTATTTCACCCGTTGTTCCTGCTTCAGCGACGCATTTATTGGAGCAGTTGGGCGTCGCAACAGATCAGCGCAACTTTGCGGCTTTTGACGATGAAAACTGGTATGCCAATATTGCGCAGAGCGATTATCTGGTGGCTAAGCCAGTTGCCATATTCCCGCGACAAGAGGTCGTTCAGGCTAAGGATAATAGCTGATGTTGGTCGATTCCCATTGCCATCTCAACTATAAGGGCATGGCTGAAGATCAGCCTGAAATCCTTGCCAGTGCGAGAGATAATGGCGTAAGCGCCATGCTCAATATCTCGACACGGCAGAGCGAATGGGATGATGTTATCGCTACAGCACTAAGAGAACCTGACGTGTGGGCCAGTGTCGGCATTCACCCACATGAAGCCGATGACCATCATGGCATGACATCGGAATTGCTCATTGCAGCGGCCGGGCATGAGCGTGTTATTGGCATTGGCGAAACCGGGCTTGATTATTATTATGATCATAGTGACCGCGATCAGCAGAAAAGCTGTTTTCGCGAGCATATACGGGCAGCGCGGGCAACAGGTTTACCCATGATCGTGCATATGCGCGATGCTGAAGATGATTGTCTTGCGATATTTGAGGAAGAGCGGGAGAGGGGACTGTTTCCTGTCCTAATCCATTGCTTTACAGCCAGTGCCGATTTTGCAGAACGCATGGTGGAATGGAATATCCCCATGTCGATTTCCGGCATTGTTACATTCAAAAATGCCAAAGACTTGCAATCGGTCGCAGCGCAAATTCCTGACCATCTATTATTGGTTGAAACCGACTCGCCTTTTCTGGCGCCAGTACCTCATCGCGGCAAACGTGGTCAGCCGGCATTTGTCCGCGACACTGCACAGTTTTTGGCTGATTTGCGCGGCGTAAGCATTGAAGAACTGGGTGCGCTGACTAGCCAAAACTTCTATAATTTGTTCACCAAGGCTGCGCCATGAAGGTGACACTGTTAGGTTCGGGTACCTCTGCCGGAGTGCCGCGCGTCGGCAATGTTTGGGGTAAATGCAATCCTGACAACCCAAAAAACAGGCGATCACGCGTGTCACTGCATATTCAGATCGATCCTGTTACTGGCGTTTTGATCGATACATCACCAGATTTGCGCCAACAATGCCTTGATAATGATATAGACTGCGTGACCCATGTTGTGTGGACGCATGACCATGCTGATCATTGCCATGGCATTGATGATTTGCGCGGTTTCTTTTTCCTCAATCGTGAGCCGATCACTGGCTATGCCCGCGATTATACATTTGAACGGTTAGAGCGCCGTTTTGATTATGTATTTGAAGGAACCGGGGGCTATCCTTCTATTGTTGATATTCAGCCATGGGATGATGCGGTCCCACTAAGCAGCGGATGTATTCTCGATTTTGCAGATCAGCCACATGGCGGCACCAGATCAACCGGTGTTGTCATTAAAAATGATATCAGTAAGGTTTGCTATGCCACTGACTTTTCAATGATAAAAGACGATATGGTGGAGCAATATCGTGATTGTGATCTGCTGTTTGTTGATTGTTTGCGCATGGAATCACATCCGACTCATGCAAATTTGGATATGGCTCTGGAGTTGGCGCGGCACAGCAATGCCAAAGAAACAATATTGATCCATATGGATAACTCCATGGACTTTGATACGCTTTCAAATAGTCTTATTGATCGCAGAATGAGCCACAGGGTTTCTGTTGGCTATGATGGACTTGAGCGAGAATTGGTATGACGGATTATGAAGGCTTTCATATAATATATTCGGTTATGTTGCTGGTATTGGTCGGCAGTGCGCTTATCAGTTATAGACTGCCGCTAAAGCAAACTGTCAAAATGGCGATCGTCTGGGTTTTGATTTTCGCAATTGGTGTCGCTGTTGTCTACGGTATTGAAAATGTGTTCAATCTTGACGCTGTTTCAGAAACGCCTGCAAGCGACGATGGCAGCCAAGGCGGCGCATATGTTTAACGCGGTAAGAATACGATAATTAATTTAACATAATATATATTATCAATCTAACTGCGAGAGCTGTTATTAGATCTTTATTAGACGGTCCGACCAGTTTCGTTATCAAGATCAATGTAGTATTGATCCATGTCAATTTCTCGCCGTGTCCGCTCTTCAATTGGCTTCGCCCGAATTTCAGCGAGTTCGGCTCTTATACTAATACTTTCTTGCTCACGTTCATGGTTGTGAGCCACTGGTCCACTCGATGACGTCTTTGGCTTCGGCTGAGTTAATGGCACAAAATCACCAGCCCGATAACCTCTCTGAATCAGCTCCCCAAAACGAACAAGTCGACCCCAATCCGCGGGCATTACACTTATATCTTTCCACCCACCCAGAGCAACCTGACCAATATCCCCTGCAATTTTATCTATGATATCTCCGCTGCCAGTCGTTCTAATCTCTCCGCCTGGTAGGATTTCCAAGTCAACGTTGTCGACGCTTTTGAATACCTTGCCTGGATGATCCATCGGCGCGATCAATCCGTCTTGAGAACCACGCCAAATACCGCCAGGATTAAGCCGAACGGCTTGTGGACGATTTTCCAACTTTATGGCGATCACAAAATTAGAGCTATTCTTCACGGCCATATGGGCTTCCTTTTTAGTTGATTGTCATAGGATATAAAATCGTACTTAAACATATGTCAAACTTGTGACCTTGTTCATTCCTTCAATCCATACTATCCCAAACGTCTCAGGATAATAGCATGACTAACAAACCACCGGCAGAGCCAAGCAACAATTTTGATATTATGCCTTTGGTAAATATCATGCGGCAATTGCGTGATCCGGACAATGGGTGCCCTTGGGATGTTGCGCAAAACTTCTCCACTATAGCCCCCTACACCATTGAAGAGGCTTATGAGGTCGAAGACGCCATCGCTCAGGGTGACATGAATGAACTGAAGAATGAATTGGGTGATTTGCTGCTACAAATCATATTTCATAGCCAAATGGCCGATGAAGCAGGCAGTTTTGCACTGAATGATGTGATTACAGCCATTTGTGACAAAATGACACGGCGTCACCCGCATGTTTTTGGTGAAGTGGATCAAAAAGATTGGGATTGGGAAGAACTGAAGACGGAAGAACGCGGTGCCAAAGGTCAAAATAGCGCCATGGACGATATTGCACTCTCCCTCCCCGCCGCAATGCGCGCTCAGAAAATACAGAAACGCGCCGCTAAAACGGGCTTTGACTGGCCAGATGCAGCCAGTTGTGCAGAAAAAATTGCGGAAGAACAGCGCGAATTGTTTGAGGCCACAAATGCAGCAGAACAGCATGAGGAAGCTGGCGACTTACTTTTTGCCGCAGTCAACCTCGTACGGCATTATAAAGTCGATGCAGAAACTGCTTTGCGCGATGCTAACCGCAAATTTGAGCGGCGTTTTCGCGCAATGGAAGATATGGCTGATGGGCGTTTTAACGCGCTAACATTGGATGAAAAAGAAGAACTTTGGCAGGCTGTAAAGCTCAAGCCGCATCCATAATGATGTTATCATTCTTCAGTTTTTGCCGGAAATATGACCAATCGGCATTTTCCATACGCACGATAAGGTTGTGATATTGCTCATCGCTATAGTCATTCAAAATAGTGCCGTGCCTGTATAACCAAGCCAGAGCTTCACCTTCTTTGTGATCCAGGCTGACCTTATAGCTATGATGGCCCTCCGTCAGCAACGCACTCATCAAGTTGCTTGCTTTGTCGACGCCATCCCCATTGATGGCCGATACCAATTCAACCGGATAAGTTTGCGATTGTGCATGCAGCGTCAATTCAGCTCGCCTATCCTCATCCAGCAAATCTGTCTTATTCCACAGCTCAATCAGCGGTGTTCCGTCCAGATTATCTTCATCGCGCAAATCCACACCAATTTCAGCCAACACAGTCTCGACATCATCCTTTTGCGAGAATGTCAAAGGGTGCGAAATATCGCGGACATGGACAATGATATCAGCGCTCAGAACCTCTTCAAGCGTGGCACGGAACGCAGCAATCAACTGGGTTGGCAGGTCTGAAACAAATCCAACGGTATCTGACATCATCGCTTTGCCGAAAGATGGAAGTTCAATCGCACGCAATGTTGGGTCCAAAGTAGCAAACAACATGTCCTTAGCCATGACATCACTGTCCGTTAACCGGTTGAACAGCGTTGATTTTCCAGCATTTGTGTAGCCAACCAGAGCGATTAATGGCCGCCCTTCCCTTTGTCTCCGGCTTCTGTGCAGGGTACGCGTTTTGATGACCTGTCCCAGTTCCCGGCGTAATTTTGCACGGCGGGTATTGAGCATCCGACGGTCAGACTCAATCTGCGTTTCACCTGGACCACCAAGAAAGCCATAACCACCGCGCTGGCGTTCCAAGTGGGTCCAACTACGCACCAAGCGGCCGGCCTGATAATCAAGATGGGCCAGCTCGACTTGCAAACGTCCCTCCTGGGTGGCTGCACGCTCTCCAAAGACTTCCAAAATCAATCCAGTACGATCGATCACTTTGACTTTCAGTCGCTCTTCCAGATTTCTTTGTTGGATAGCGCTTAAAGCGCCATCTACAATGAGCAACTTGAGCGAGTGCGCAGCAATTATGCTTGCAATTTCATCAAGTTGACCACCGCCGAACAAAATACCCGGCTTTATAGTCCGCAGTCGATATGCGCGCATTTCAACCACATTTATGCCAATTGCACGCGCAAGCCCCTCTGCTTCAAGAAGCCGCTCTTCATGCGAAATCATTGGATGATGACCGATATCGGGATAAACGATGACGGCAGCGGCGCCTTGATCTATGTTTGTGCGTTCATCCGAAAATATCATAAAGAAATTTGGGTCAAGAGCATAGAGACTGCCTTAATCCTCAATCTCCGTTGCTGATTGAAGATCAAGCTCGTCATTGGGCTGTATCGTTGAAACGGCGTGCTTATAGGCAAGCTGTGCCATACCCTCACGCTCTAGCAACATGCAAAACAGATCATATGCAGCGACATTGCCTTGCAACATTACGCCATTGACCAAAAACATGGTGACCGCAGTATCAGACTGGCGAACAGCATTCAGGAAAATATCCTGTAGGCTTGGCGTTTTGGCAAGCTTCTGGGAATATTCATAAAACTCAGCCAAATCCATACGCCCTGAAGGCATGATGGTAGAAATAGCATGCTTATAAACCAGCTGCGTTTGGCCATCCCGCCGCAGCAGGATCGAGAAATTGTCAAACCATGTTACCACGCCTTGCAATTTCACGCCTTTTACCAAAAACATGGTTACTGGAATGCGCTGTTTGCGCAGTGCATTCAAAAACAAATCCTGTAAAGATGTCGGTTTCGCCGCCATTATTCCCCCTGATGAAACAGTGCCAGTTCCGCAATATCGATCACTGCCAGTCCCATAAATAAGATATTGCGCCAATAGCACAAGAGACAAGTAATATAGTTTTTGATGTCACCAATCCGAATTAGTTGATTTTACGTTCGTTGAGGCCGAGTAATTTCAATTTGCGGTGCAAAGCAGAGCGTTCCATCCCTACAAATGTGGCGGTCTTGGATATATTCCCCGAGAAACGGCGAATCTGCGTGCGCAAATATTCACGCTCAAAATTTTCCCTTGCTTCTCTTAAAGGTACGCCTGTCAAGGAAGACACGCCAAAGCCTTGCATATCTTCGTCATGTAGAATTTCGGCGGGTAGCATTTCCAGCTCAATCTGAACCTCATTTCCCTGCGGCGCCAAAATGATGGTGCGCTCAATAACATTGCGCAATTGGCGGACATTACCCGGCCAATCATAGCTTTGGAAAGCTGCCATGGCCTCACTACCAATTCTGGGGGATGACATATTATGCTCAACCGCAAAACGGGCTAAGAAATGCTCTGCAAGAGCAGGAATATCATCCCGACGCTCTTTCAATGGCGGAATAGCGACAGGCACAACATTCAATCTGTAGAACAAATCTTCCCGGAAGCGTTGCTCCGCAATTTCCTGTTGCAGATCTCTTGATGTGGCAGACACAAAGCGAACATCGACCTTAATTGGTCGGTCGCCCCCCACCCGCACAAAACTCTGATCAGTCAACACACGCAATATCTTTGCTTGTGTCGAAAGTGGCATATCCGCCACTTCATCAAGAAATAATGTGCCGCCATGTGCATTTTCAAGCAATCCGGCACGGACAAGTTGCCCTTGTTCTTCAAGACCAAAGAGCAATTCTTCAAAGCTGTCAGGTGTAATTCTGGCAGAATTTACCGTCACAAATGGTGCTTTGGCTCTTGGACTCCAGCTATGCAATAAGCGGGCAGCCACTTCTTTACCCACGCCAGCAGGACCAGTGATGAGCAAGCGGCTGCCTGTGTTCGCAACTTTTTTCAATGTTGCGCGCACGGCATTTATCGCACTAGAATGACCGTTTAATTCTTCTGCAACGCCTAACTTGCTGCGCAATTGAGCATTTTCACGTTGTAACCGGTCTGTCTCTGTTGCTCGCCCGATAAGGTGTACCAGGCGTTCGGTTTCAAACGGTTTTTCGATAAAGTCTAGTGCACCGCGTGAAAGCGCGGAAACTGCAGTGTCAATATTGCCATGGCCAGAAAATATCAAAATGGGCATTTCCGGATGGATCAGCTTGACCTCATCAAGCAGTTCAAGACCATCTAATTTACTGCCTTTCAGCCATACATCCAACAGCAAAAGCGTTGGTCTGCGCTCATTGATCGCAGCCAGTGCAGAATCGCTGTCATGCGCAGTTCTACAGCTATACCCATCATCCTCGAGCACGCCTGCAACGAGTTCGCGAATATCCTGCTCATCATCGACAACTAAAATATCCAAAACTGATATCCTTCTAACTTCACTTAACTATCCCGATCATCTGGCATATTTTCATTTGCCAGCATTTCAGCAGCAGCAGTTTTATCGCCATCAAAGCTGAGCGTGACCATCGCGCCGCCAATATCAGACGCACTGAACTCAATTTCACCAAAATGCTCTTCAACGATCTTTTTAACGATAGCGAGCCCGAGGCCAGTACCCTTGGCCCGGGTGGTGACATAGGGTTCGAAAATATGGTCGTGATCCTCAGGCAAGCCAATGCCATTATCGGCTATGGTTATGATGGTTTTTCCATTTTCACGGCCGACAGCTACCCTGATTTCACCAACATGAGTACCATCTTGCGGGTCGCTATTATCTTCCCGTGCCTCGGCGCGTGACTGGATAGCCTCCACTGCGTTTTTCAATATATTGGTGATGGCTTGGGATATTTGCCGGCGATCACAGGCCATCTCAAGCGCAGCGTCGCTTTCTGGCGCAGCAAATATAATCTCACTATGCGCGACCTTTTGCATGAACACCGCTTGCCGCACCAAATCAATGATATTCTCATCTCTGAAAACCGGCTTCGGCATACGCGCAAAGGACGAAAATTCGTCAACCATGCGCCGCAAGTCCCCCACCTGCCGAACGATAGTTTCAGTCAATTTGGCAAAAACATCCTCACCCTCTGTTATTTGCGAGGAAAATCTGCGCTTCAATCGTTCAGCCGCCAATTGTATAGGTGTCAGCGGGTTTTTAATCTCATGCGCAATTCTGCGCGCTACGTCTGACCAAGCCGCCTGTCTTTGATCTAGCAATTGCTGGGTGATATCTTCAAAAGTGATAACCTTACCCATGCCGCCCTCGCCAATGCGAACGGCAAGCGTCAACAGATCATTGTGCAAACGATATTGCACGACACCGCTGGTCTGTTCTGAAGCTAATAAATCGGTCAAAAATGGCGCTATGCTTGATAATGGCTGAGCATGATATTCTTGCTCCCCTTCCAATAACAAAGCCTCGGCCGCACTGTTCATCAATTGTATCCGCTCTTCATCATCAACAGATATAATTCCAGCAGTCACCGACTCTACCACAGTCTGCATAAAGGCGCGGCGATCATCCAGCTGATGGTTGGCAGTGACCAGTGCCTTGTGCTGTCCGTCCAGCCTTTCGGTCATAGAATTAAAGGCGCGGCTCATAATGGCCAACTCATCACGAGAGTCTTCGGTTTTTACTCTAGCCGAAAAATTGCCTTGGCTAATTTCTCGTGACGCAGCGACCAACTCCGCCAAAGGTGCCACCAGACGATCAGCAAATTTTAACGCGACCCAGAGAGCAATCGCCAATAGCAGCAATGATGCAACATATAGTGCGCCATTAAAGCGCAATTGCAAAGATTGGGTTCTGCCAGCCAGCGCATCATAATCGCGCAAGATTTCCTCTGCCCTCTCCCATTGGCTCAATGAGGATTGGCTTGAAGCACGAGAAACAAACAAAAAGATATTAGATTGCAGGTCAACCGGAGCCAGAGCTCTGATGCTATCACTGCCATAGATTAAGGATACATTCTGCCCTTTAGCAAGATCGCTAAACATCTCGTCAGTAATGCGTTCGGCCAATTCTCCTTCAGCAAGATCGACCCCGACAATGGTCCGCAAAACACCGTCGCTACCCCGCTCAAAAATCGCGGACTCTTGGAAACGGCGCACCAATACTTGAAAACTATATGCCTCTGCCAGTTCCGGGCTGTCTTGGTCCGCTTCCAACAAAGAGATACGCATATCTTTGGCCATAGCGTCCGTTTCAGCCCGTACATTTTCTGCACTTTGATCGCGATATCCCAATGCGAGTTCATTGGCATTTTCAAGAACCAAGCGCGCACGATCTGAATACCAAAACTCAACGCCATATTGAAACATGAGTGAAGCAAACAGCACAACCAGCAAAGTGGGCACTGCGGCAACTACGGCAAAAAGTCCGACAAGGCGCGTGTGATAAAGCCCTTCAGAACCAGCAATGCTTTGCCTAGCCCGATATTTGGCAATTCTGCGCGCCAATAATACAAGCACCAGCATGGCAGGTATTAAATTTGCGATGAGCAAGGTGGATGCCCAAACGGCCGGCAAAACACCATTGGCAACAGTACGGCTGCCTATAATATTGGTCGTAACGGCCAGCATGACCAACAAGGTAATTGCAGACGCCCATTCGAGTATCGCAAAGCTGCGTTCTCGACCAATAGCATCTTCACCTGCATGATCTGATTTGAACCATTTGGCAACAGGGGTCAGAAAGGTTGCTGCATTCATTCCGTTATGATTAACGCAGCCGCGTGGCAGAAGAAACACAAATGTTGCAAAAATTCATCGCTTGACCGTGATAAAACTGCATTTTACCGGAAATACAGTGCTTAAGAGCAGTTTCCATCGAATAATATGACACATATTCGTTGCAAATCTGCATCGACACAGTTCTGTAACAATTATCTTTTGTAGTATAATAAATTTCTAAGCAGCAGCTGCGCGTCGCCAAGGTGCATAGAAACGTGCCAAATTATCCAAGACTTCACGGCCTGATTCCAACCTGTTCACATGGTTACGAAACTCAGCTGAGCCAGTCAGTCCTTTGGTATACCAACCCAAATGTTTACGCGCGACGCGAACGCCGATATCTTCACCATAAAGTTCCAACATGGCCTGATAATGTTCGATCAATGTCTGATATTGCTCTTCCATATCCGGATCGGGCAGTGCCACTTTATTTGGTCCCGTTTGCATGAACCAGTGCATTACTTGTCCTAACAACCATGGCTTGCCATATGCACCGCGACCAATCATCACACCGTCTGCGCCGCTCTGCTCTAACGCAGTTTCAGCATCGGCAATGCTGCAAATATCGCCATTAACAATAACCGGTATATTCACAGCCTCTTTAACGCTGCGGACAAAGGCCCAATCGGCCGAGCCTTTATACATTTGGTTGCGGGTTCGGCCATGCACAGTGATCATTTTGGCACCCAAGTCTTCGGCAATATGGGCGAGTTCAGGCGCATTCAGGCTGTCATGGTCCCAGCCCATACGCATTTTCACGGTCACAGGCACAGAGACAGCCTTAACTGTCGCATCAATAAGCGATGCCGCCAGAGGTAAATCACGCATCAGTGCAGAGCCAGCATCACCATTGACCACTTTCTTGACCGGGCACCCCATATTGATGTCAATAATTGCCGCACCGCGATCTTCATTGAGCTTTGCGGCTTCTGCCATTGGCCAAGGAGAGCAACCAGCCAATTGCATGGAAACCGGCTCTTCGGTTGCATCCCAAGCCGCCTTTTGCAGTGATTGCCGCGTTTCGCGGATCATCGCTTCACTCGCAATCATCTCAGTAACATTTAAACCGGAACCATAACGCCGAACCAAGGTACGAAACGGCCTGTCGGTCACTCCAGTCATAGGTGCCAAAATTACAGGGCATTCAATACGATGTTGACCGATGGATATGGGTGTCAAAACTGTCATAAAACCTGCTATGCTGGTTATATTGAGGAATTAGCGCCAAATAGCGCTCAATTCATGCAATCGCAAGCGTGGACATGGTGTGAGCAATTTGCCAAGAGATGGGGCATGAAACAATTTTATGTCGTCATCGTTGCGGCAGGCCGCGGAGAGCGTGCCGGCGGCGATATACCGAAACAGTTCCGCATCGTTCACGGCAAACCGTTATTGCTCCATAGTGTTGAAGCATTTTTGCGCTTCCCTACACTGGCAAAGCTGGTGATCGTATTGGGCGCAGGCCAGCGTGAACAGGCGGCTGTTTTTCTACCCGAAGATCCCAAAATCCTCTACACACAAGGCGGAACATCACGCCGCGAGTCCGTACATGCAGGACTGAAATCTTTGGAAACTATCGCAAGTGATGACGCACCAACACTAATCCATGATGCAGCACGCCCATTTGGTCTAGAAACCGATGGTACTGTATCAGCACTAATAAGTGCTTTGGATACTGAAAAGGCCGCCGTGCCCACCCTTCCCATAGCAGACAGCATGGTAACAAATAATGGCGGCATCCTTGGAAGGGCTGTTGATCGCAATGACTTTCTACGTGTGCAAACTCCGCAAGCATTTCATTATGGCATTATAAAACATGCCCATGATATTTGGCCGGCAGATTCTACAGAACCTACTGATGATGCCCGCATGGCCCAGCATTTCGGCCATGACGTTGCGACAGTGCGCGGCGATGAACGTCTAGCGAAAATGACCTTTGCCGAGGATTTTACCAATAACCAACCCGAAAGAATTGATGTGACAGAAAGCTCTGTAAAGCCTCCCCTCCCATCAACCACCCCTTCATCCATTCGCATGGGCAATGGCTATGATGTGCATCGTTTTGAGCCAGGCGATCATATCTGGCTTTGCGGCATCCAAATTCCGCACGATCATGGGCTTAAAGGTCATAGTGATGCCGATGTCGGCCTGCATGCTCTGACGGATGCTATATTGGGCGCATTGGCGATGGGCGATATTGGCGACCATTTCCCCGATACTGATCCAGAATGGAAAGGCGCCTCTTCAGATCGGTTTTTGCAACATGCTGGCAAATTGGCACAAGAGGCCGGCTATCACATTTCCAATCTGGATGTGACTTTGATCTGTGAAGCACCCAAAATAAAACCACACCGCGAAAATATGCGCTTGAGGATTGCTGAAATACTGGATTTACGGTCCGATCAAGTCAGTGTAAAAGCCACTACAACAGAGGCTCTGGGATTTACAGGACGCAAAGAGGGTATCGCTGCACAAGCCAGCGCACTTATCGTTGCCGTGCATGAACAAACTGATTGACTGGCGATGCGAGAGACCGACAATATAAACACAAATCGTAAAGCCATTCCACTATTGGCTAACCGCGTTATTCAGGCCAATATTGCTGCTAACAGATTGGTAGCCGTGGCAGAAAGCTGTACTGGCGGCATGGTGAGCGCTGCATTGACCGGCATTGCGGGTAGCTCTGCTGTGGTGGATCGCGGCTTTGTGACATATAGCAACGAAGCAAAGTCAGAGATGTTGGGTGTTGATCCGTATATCATTACAGACAATGGCGCGGTTTCAGAAATTGTCGCCCGTGAAATGGCCGTTGGCGCCTTAGAGCACTCTCGTGCCGATATTGCTGTGTCAATAACCGGTATTGCGGGGCCTGGCGGGGGGTCGGAAGAAAAGCCGGTGGGCACAGTTATGTTTGGGCGCGCAATGAAAGGACAAACACCAGAAAGCTGGCACAAAGCCTTTGGTGCAGAGCTTAGCCGCGCTGATATTCGGGATCAGGCGGCGCTGTTCGCACTCGAATTGCTGCTGCCATAAAGCTGAGCCGCACGCTCTTCGAAAGCCGAGACCATTTTGCGGAAAGCCTTATCAAAATATTGCCCTGCCAGATTTTCAAAGATGCGGTTTTTAAATGCAAAGCTGACACTGAAATCCACTGCACATTGGCCGTCGCCATGCGAGCGGAACTTCCAGATATTCTCCAGATTGCGCAATGGTCCATCGAGATAATCCACGCGTATGGACTGGCCCGGCTCCTTCTTCACATGTGATGTGAATTTCTCGCGCAAATGCTTAAAACCGACGATCATATCGGCAATCATCTCGGTTTCACTATCGGATTTGATGCGGGTGCCGATAACCCATGGCAAAAACTCAGCATAGCTGCCCACATCTGCCACCAGCGCATAAACTTGCTCTGGTGTATAAGGCAGATACCGTGTTTCGGAGTGTTGGGGCATGATGCGCTTGGCTTTGCCTAAATAGCCTTGGCCGCGAGCTGCTTATCACGCGCAGCTTTCATCTTCGCAAAATCGTCACCAGCATGATAGCTTGAACGCGTAAGCGGGCTGGACGCGACCAGCAAAAAGCCTTTCGCGCGACCAATGGCAGCATACGCGTCAAAGGCTTTTGGCGTCACAAAATCGATGACTTTGGCATGCTTTGGCGTGGGTTGCAGATATTGGCCCATGGTCATAAAGTCGATATCCGCAGAGCGCATATCATCCATTACCTGATGCACTTCCAGCCTTTCCTCACCCAGCCCCAACATAATACCGGATTTCGTAAAGATACTGGGGTCATGCCGCTTAACCTGTTCCAGCAATCGCAAGGATGCATAATAACGCGCGCCCGGACGAATGGTGGGGTAAAGGCGCGGCACAGTCTCCAGATTATGATTATAAACATCAGGCCTTGCAGTGACGATGGCTTCAATCGCGGCCTCTGATTTGTTCCGGAAATCGGGCGTCAAAATCTCAATAGTTGTGTTCGGACTGGTACGGCGCAGTGCCTCAATCACTTTCACAAATTGGCTGGCTCCACCATCAGGCAGGTCATCACGGTCAACCGAAGTGATAACAATATGTTCCAGCCCCATTTTGCCCGCTGCAATGGCCAGATTTTCCGGCTCCATCGGGTCAACAGGGCGCGGCATGCCCGTTTTCACATTACAAAAAGCGCAGGCGCGCGTGCAAACATCGCCAAGGATCATCACCGTGGCATGTTTTTTGGTCCAGCATTCGCCGATATTGGGACATGCCGCCTCTTCACAGACAGTGTTCAGATTAAGCTCACGCATCAATTTGCGTGTTTCGTGAAAACCCTTGCTGACCGGTGCTTTTACACGAATCCAGTCAGGCTTACGAACCCGTTGGGAATCGGGTCGTTTATCGGGCGTTACAGACATATCATTCATGCAGTTGCAAATAGCGACGAGTTGGAAGTGAATCAATGCCAGCAAACGGGAAAAGCATCATATCTCTTACTCCTTGGCGTTGCTCACCATCTCTAGATCGTCTATCGAACATCGCCATGCAGACAGGAACACTCGTTACGCTTGCCCTCTATTTTGTGGGTATGATCGCCATCGGTTTATACGCGTGGCGCAAATCCACCAATGATATTGCTGGCTATATGTTGGGCGGTCGCCAATTATCCCCCTCGGTTGCCGCGCTATCCGCTGGCGCATCAGATATGTCTGGTTGGCTATTATTGGGTCTGCCGGGCGCACTATATGTGTCTGGCCTTGTTGAGGCATGGATCGGCATCGGACTTTTTGCAGGTGCTCTCGCCAATTGGATTATTGTCGCCCCGCGCCTGCGTGAACAAACTGAACAGCTTGATAACAGCCTGACCATTCCACAATTTCTGGGGCGGCGTTTCCCCGATAAAGCAATATGGCTGCGCAGTATTTCGGCCATTGTGATTATCGTGTTTTTCACGGTTTACACAGCCGCAGGTCTGGTCGGGGGCGGCAAATTGTTCGCCAGCGCCTTTGGTCAGGATTATCTGCTCGGTGTGTGGCTAACCGCTGCCATAGTGTTGGCCTATACAATGTTTGGCGGATTTCTTGCCGTTAGCCTGACCGACTTTGTTCAAGGCTGCATCATGGTCGTTGCGTTGGTGCTGATGCCGATTGTCGCCATGTCTGATCTGGGTGGATGGTCGGCTACTGGCGATATTCTGTATGCAATCAACCCTAATTTGACCAGTCTGACCACAGGCCTCACATTTATCGGGTTTATCTCTGCTACGGCGTGGGGGCTTGGCTATTTTGGGCAACCGCACATCATTGTGCGCTTCATGGCATTGCGCAGCGTATCCGACGTGCCGCGCGCCCGCGCCATCGGGATGAGTTGGATGGGCGCTGCATTATTGGGGGCGATTGGCATTGCGCTTGCTGGCCGCGCTTATGTGGAAAGCAATGGCCTGCAACTGAATGACCCGGAAACGATCTTCATATTGCTGGCCGACACTCTGTTTCACCCTTTGATAACAGGCTTTTTGCTGGCGGCCTTGCTGGCCGCGATTATGAGCACCATTTCTTCGCAGCTTTTGGTGTCATCATCATCTTTGACCGAGGATTTTTATCGGCAATTCCTGCGTAAAGATGCCAGTGAGGGTGAGCTGGTTACGATTGGCCGTATTTCGGTCGCGGCAGTGGCGATATTGGCAGGGCTGATTGCCATTGACCCTGATAGTCAGGTTCTGGGTCTGGTTTCCAACGCATGGGCCGGTTTTGGCGCAGCATTTGGGCCGCTAATATTATTATCGCTTTGCTGGCGTAAAACTACTGGCGCTGGCGCCGTTGCTGGGCTTGTAACAGGTGCTATCACTGTCATTATATGGATAGCCTTGGGACTAAACAGTGACTTTTTGGGCTTTGGCGGCATTTACGAGATTATTCCCGGCTTTTTGGCGGCAATGACGGCAATCATTCTTACCTCTTTGGCAACCGCAAAAGATGAAACCGTAATAGGCACCAACGCATGAGCAATGATCTGATCATGGACAATCATGATGATATTTTGGCGCATATCTGGCGGCAATTGCGCCGCGGCGGGAAAGACCGTCGCCATGGCTTCCATGTGTTGACCATTGCCAACGCCCTGCCCGATGGAAAAGCAACACAGCGCGTCATGGTGTTGCGCGAAGCCGAACCAGAAACGCGTCTGCTGCGTTTCCATACCGATCTGCGTGCTGCCAAATCTGATATGATCGGCGACGGCATTCCGGTCTCAGTTCTGGCCTATGATGCAAAGGGCAAAACGCAATTGCGTATGCAAGGCCGTGGCCGGATTGAGGATGATAGTCCCCGCGCAGATGCTGCATGGCAAAAATCTGTGCCATTTTCACGCCGTTGCTATCTGGCAGACCCAGCACCGGGCAGCCCGACAGATACCCCCATATCCGGCCTTCCCTCTGACCTTGAAGGTGTTGAGCCCACTATGGAACGCAGCGAAGAAGGCCGGAAAAACTTTGCGCTGCTATTGACCGAAATCACAAAAATTGAATGGCTCTACCTGGCCCATACTGGGCATCGGCGTGCAGTATTTACCTACGACGAAAAGGCCGAGAGCTGGAACGGTCAGTGGTTGGTGCCTTGATGTTAGACTCTATGGTCTAAATTTTGGCTATCCGATAACAACCTTCAAGCAACCGTCACCCCGGGCTTGATCCGAGGTCCAGAGCTAAAACTCCCGGCGCATGCTACTCTGGATCCTGAAACACGTTCAGTATGACGATGCACTTTCCAATATTATTTAACTTGGAATTTGGTCAATCAATCATAAATGCTGCCTGCTATATGGGGGCATCAAATTCTGACATACGCCATGTATCCAATTTTTTGGATCGGGCAGTAATAAAAGTTGAACCTCGTAAAATATCCTGAGCTTAGATCAACTGAATGATAGGCTTTACCATCTTCACAATCTTGATCTGGCATCCAATCAGGAGTTACTCCACCGGTAACTGTCAGGTAATTATTATATCCATGTGGATCCGCGCCACTCGTAAGAGAATATTTAGATACAAAGCTGTCAAAATTCTCAGGTTCTATGGAAAACATATAGTATTCTCCATCAGAAAGATCATCAATCCACTTATGTCCTCGGATGCCTTTCGCACCATGCTGGACTAGCTCAGGAAAGGAACTATCAAAACTTGAGACTCCAATATCTGTATGATGCTCTCCAAAGGCACTCCACATTAACCAAAATGCTATGCAAAAAGAGATGGATAGGCCTGTCAGAAACCCCGCTTCCTTTGAGGTTTTGAACAGAGATCGGCATATAGCGAAAATAACAAGAGTTGCGAAGATAACAAATATCGCGGCAAAAATTATCGCACCAACCTTAACAAATCCGGGCACCTACCTCACCGTGTCAGCTTTTTATATGCCAGTCTTGTCGGGCGATCTGCTGCATCACCCAATCTGCGGCGCTTATCTTCCTCATAGCTTTCAAAATTTCCTTCAAACCATTCAACATGGCTGTCGCCTTCAAAAGCGAGGATGTGCGTTGCCAAGCGGTCAAGGAAGAAGCGATCGTGCGAGATGACCACGGCGCAGCCGGCAAAGCTCTCCAGAGCGTCCTCAAGCGCACGCAGCGTTTCCACGTCAAGATCGTTTGTCGGCTCATCGAGCAGCAGCACGTTGCCGCCTTCTTTGAGCATCTTGGCCATATGCACGCGGTTGCGTTCACCGCCCGATAGCTGACCGACTTTCTTCTGTTGGTCCGTGCCTTTAAAGTTAAATGCCCCTACATATGCGCGGGTTTGCACGTCATGTTTGCCGAAGGTGAAGAAATCCAGCCCGTCGGAAATCTCTTCCCAGACATTCTTATTCGGGTCCAGATCATCGCGGCTTTGGTCAACATAGCCCAGTTGCACTGTCGAGCCGACCTCTATGGTGCCGCTATCGGGTGTTTCTTGCCCCGTAATCAGTTTGAACAATGTCGATTTACCAGCACCATTCGGGCCGATAACGCCAACAATACCGCCCGGTGGCAGCGTGAAGTTCAGATTTTCAAACAGCAATTTATCGCCATAGGCCTTGGTCAGACCTTCGGCCTCAATCACTTTGCCGCCCAGACGGGCCGGTGTTTGGATAAGGATTTGCGCCTTGCCTGGATCGCGATTTTCCTGCGCTTCGACCAATTGATCAAAGCTCTTAATCCGCGCTTTGGACTTTGTTTGGCGGCCTTTCGGGTTTTGTCTAATCCAGTCCAGCTCCTGATTAATCGCCTTTTGACGCCCTTGGTCTTCGCGCGATTCCTGTTCAAGCCGCTTGGCCTTTTTCTCCAAATAGCCTGAATAGTTGGACTCATAAGCAAAATAGCGTCCGCGATCGAGCTCCAGCACCCATTTCACCACATTGTCGAGGAAATAGCGATCGTGGGTGACCATGATGACATTGCCTTTATACTCGACCAAATGGTTCTCCAGCCAAGCGACGCTTTCGGCATCCAAATGGTTGGTAGGCTCATCGAGCAACAGGATTTCCGGCTTATCGAGCAGCAAGCGACACAATGCGACACGGCGGCGCTCACCCCCTGAAAGATTGGTTACCTGAGCATCACCCGGCGGGCAGCGCAGCGCCTCCATGGCGATTTCCAGCTGGTTATCCAGCGTCCAGCCATCAACGGCATCAATTTTGCCTTGCAGATCGCCCATCTCTTCCATCAATGCGTCAAAATCCACATCTTCGGGTGGATCCGCCATCAGGCCGGTAATTTCATTAAAACGCTCGACAAGGTCTGCAACCTCACGCACGCCGTCCATAACATTCTCTTTGACAGTCTTGCTGTCATCAAGATGTGGCTCCTGCGCCAGATAGCCAACGCGAATGCCCTCACCTGCCCATGCTTCGCCGGCAAATTCGGTATCCATGCCCGCCATGATTTTCATCAAGGTGGATTTACCCGCGCCATTTGGCCCGACAATACCGATCTTCGCATCAGGCAGAAATTGCAGGTTGATGTCATTAAGAGTCGGCTTATTGGCGCCGGGATAGGTCTTGGTCAGACCTTTCATAACGTAGCTATACTGCACGGCCATGGCGAATTGTCCTGTTTTCAAATTTCATATTGATGCGAGCGCTGCCTAGCGAAGGCTGACCAGCGCTGCAAGAGAGGCATTTGCAAAAATTCAGACGCTGGTTAAACACATTGACTATGAAACATCTCAGCACCGGATTCGCCGCGCTTGCCAGCGCCCTTATTTTTTCTGCTCCTGCCTATGCACAATTTAATGTCGCAGAGCTTCAGGAAAAGGCTCTTGCCGATGATACCGCTTATGAAATTGTCGAGGGACTGACAACCGAAGTCGGGCCAAGACTGGCCGGAACAGAGGCTGAAGCGCGTGCCCGCGATTGGGCCGTAAAGAAACTTACGGCCTTGGGCTTTGCAAATATTCGGGTTGATAATTTTGAGCTACCAACATGGGTTCGCGGCGAAGAGGTCGCGCAAATCATCGCTCCCTTCCCGCATAATATGCACATCACCGCATTGGGCAACAGTGCATCCACTGGCGAAGATGGCATGGAAGGTGAGATTGTCCATTTCCGCACTTTGGCCGATCTACAAGCCATTCCTGATAACAGTCTGAATGGCAAAATTGCTTATGTCAGCCACGATATGACGCGCACGCAGGATGGATCATCCTATGGCTATTTTGGTGGGGTGCGCTTTTTTGGACCGCGCGTTGCCTCTGAAAAAGGGGCATCTGCTATGGTCATCCGCTCTGTTGGAACGGATTATCATCGCAATCCACACACAGGAAACACCAGTTTTGGCGATGCAAAGCCCATACCGGCAGGGGCGATATCTATTCCTGACGCAGAGAATCTGGACCGGATTATAGAACGTGCAAAAACATTGGGTGAGCCTGTGCGCATCCGCATGAAGATGACACCGCGCAATATAGGCGTGCAAACATCGGGCAATGTGATCGCCGAAATTCCAGGTAGTGACCCTAGCCTGCCCATCATTGTGATTGGCGGCCATTTGGACAGTTGGGACTTGGGCACTGGCGCTGTTGATGATGGTGCAGGTGTGGCCATTACAACTGCTGCAGCGAAACTGATTAAAGACGCCGGTCAACCCAAGCGCACAATACGCATTGTCTGGTTTGGGTCAGAGGAAGTCGGCATATGGGGCGGCCGAGCCTATGCTGAAAAATATGGCGCAAAAGGCCATGCCATCGCCATGGAGTCAGACTTTGGTGCAGGGCGCATTTACCGCGTTGAATTTAAACTGCCAGAGGGCAATGACGCTCTCAAAACTGAAATCACCAATGCGTTGTCCACTTTGGGGATAGGGCCATGGGCTGCTCCGGCTAGCGGCGGCCCTGACAATGGGCCATTGGTGCGTTTGGGTGTAAACGCAATCGACCTTCAGCAGGATGGCACAGACTATTTTGATCTGCACCACACGCCTGATGATACGCTTGATAAAATTGACCCGGCCATGATGAAACAGAATGTCGCCGCTTGGGTGACGGTTCTTTCCATCATCGCCAATAGCGAGGCCGATATTGCGGCCAGACCGGTTGAGCAATGACTTTGAATATCCGCTTTTGGTGTGCCCTTATCGCGCTGGCCTTTGTCACAGCGTGCAGCAAAGTGCCAGAAGACGTGGCTTCAGAAGATACTAATCTTACTCAAGAGCAACAAATTGATAAGAGCGCAGAAACATTAGAAGAAGCAGCGGACGCAGCGATGCAAATTGAAATTGATTCCCTCAACAATGTGGAACCGGAAGCCAATAGCGGGAAGGTCGAACAGGATGATAAGGATCAAAACTCCGAAGATGCAGAGTGATATACTGAGCCGAAATATCTCCAGTGATTATATTGGACTATCTATCTTAGCCGACACTAATTGTGTTCTATCATCACGGTTGTAGATGTCATCGCGATAATCCAAACCAAATGGTGTCGGCATAACGGTAAAATAGGTCAGATAGACAGGCATCGGCTGCGGCAAAGGAACATTCTGTTCAGGCTCCAAAGTATTGGTAACCGGTCGCTCACCATATATCCATTTGGCGAGTAGCCATGGAAATTCCACCCTTACACAACCCGCGCTTAACGCCCTGCTCTCTCTTGCAAACAGGGTCTTGCCAGGCGTGTCATGCAGATAGACGCCAAAGTCATTGGGAAACATGAATTTAATCGCTCCCATGCCATTGCCCGGACCAGGTCGTTGCCGAAGGCGTAATTCCGTTTCGCCTTTTGCTACAGCGTGCCAATTGACCTCATCATGCCGCAATATTTTGGCTTTACTGGTCCAGTCAGACAGAGCTTCGAACCCTGCACTTTGCAAATAGCTCTCACCGCGGGCAATAACCCGCGGGGCATAACGATCTCTGGTTAGATCGGGCGGGATATTCCAATAAGGATTGAGCACGGAATATCGCATCAAACCAGCCATCATTGGTGTGGGGTCGCTAGGCTTACCTACAATGACTCGCATAGACTTTACAGAGCGGCCATCTTCGAACATGTAAAGCTGCTGCTTGGCTGCATCAACCAATATAAATTTCTTGCCCAAAAAAACTGGCAATTCTTTTGCACGTTGCAAATTAACATTGAGCACACGTCTATGCGCTCCATGCCCTTTATTTAATGAGATAATCAGGGCCTCATCCGCATGAAAGCCTGACGCCAGACCATGATCACGCCGATATGCAAATATCTTTTCTGACAAAGCGGGATCATAAAACGGCTTTGACGATAGCCCAAGGCGCAGCCTCAGCTGCGTAACATCATCGCCGCTAGCGCCCTCAGCCAATCGCCGCGTATAAACCAAATTAAATTGTGGCAGAACACCCCATTGCCGATCAAAATCACGAATGGCAGCCGCAAAACGCGTGACCAGAAGATTGTCTTGCTGCTGGCTCTTTCCAAATTCACCATAATCCAGAAACGGCGCAGAATATTGGTCAGCGATATTCGCGAGTTCTTGGTCCGCATAATATGTTGTCAGATCCCCGTCGCCGCGGGCCAAAGCGGTGCTTCCCATAGCAGTGAAAGCCGCTATGGCAAGCACGCTCAAGCGCACGATATTTTGGGGAATCTCTAGGCGCAAATTAACCGCGTTCCCCGCGTTGAACTGGCGCCACCTCTTGCTGAGGCGCGGGCGGTGGTGGATTTACAGAACGCGCAGTCCACCGCGACGTTTCGTTACAGCTGCTGGCCAAAGATAATGGCCGTCCAGCAACAAAGCGCTGACTATAATTCCAACATTCCTGCATATTTCCGCTCTGCAAGCACAGTTGATTACCGCGAACTGACCAGCTCCCTGTGGCATTAGCCCCAGCACCATTTATCTGCGCTTGGCCATTGGGTGCAAAAAAGACGCTGTTGCTAGTACCATCTGCAAAGACAACATCAACAGTGTGCCCGCGCAGTTCGCTGCCATCCAGTGGCCCAGTCTGTGCGTAAGCATTTCCCCCGCTCATGCCCAGCGCAATTATGCCGGTCATGCATAAAGTTCTTTTAGATAATTGCATTGATGATCCTTTCCTACACACATCTCAATCACAATAAATTCCTATTATATGATATTATGGATCGTCAAGGTTATATACATAAAGTTACGCTTATTTGTTTGTATATATATATGTAAATCTACGTTTAATATAGTTACTTATTTTTACAATGTGACCTATATTGGTTTATGCAAGTTTACTTTTTATTTTTCTTTAATGACTCTATAAAATAGCCAGATCGCTCACAATGAGCCTTCAGTATTATTACGTAACATAGGTTTTCAAGAATGTTACTGTGTAGATATGGGAGTTTGAAATGAAACTTTTTGCAAAAATTGCTACGGTTGCTGCGAGTTTGATGCTTGTTATTGGCTCAACTGCGGTGCAGGCACGCGCCGGTCTTATCGCTACAAATTATAGTGGTATTTGCGCTTCCAGTCCTGCGGGGTGCGTTTTGCCAGTCAAGGCAGCGCCAGCTGCTCCCGCCGCCGCTGAAGAAGCCGCAGCAGTTGCCGCTGAAGAAGGTGGCTTCCCGATCATATTATCATTGATCGCCGCCGCCGCTGTAGTGGGCGGTATCATTATTCTTGCCGATGACGACGATGATATACCAACTTCACCATAAGCTACTTGAACTATAAAATATTATGGCAGGTGTTCCAGTGGAGCATCTGCCTTTTTTAATTTTCTGAAGAATCTGGTTTCTGAAAAGACCTTAGTGACAATATGGTCGGGGAGACAGGATTTGAACCTGCGACCCCCTGTACCCAAAACAGGTGCGCTACCAGGCTGCGCCACTCCCCGACATATTGACATTGCATCAGCTTTTTACAGCAAATGCATTTACCGGTCAGACCGATAAATTTTTGGTGGGCCCGGAGGGACTCGAACCCCCGACCTAGCCGTTATGAGCGGCCAGCTCTAACCAACTGAGCTACAGGCCCAAACCCATTGCCAGCCCCCTAGCCGAAAGGATAATCTCTTGGCAAGCAACAAAACCATATTTTCCCAAAATAGCACTGACAAAATCGTAAAAGCCGCCTCTATGAAAAGACCGCAGCTTTAATATCATGCAAAGATGCAGGTTTGATGTTGCGCAGTCCACAATAGGCAAAGACCCGCCGCCACCAATCATATAGCCGGTCAAGGTCATCCCTATTTCTGACATATGGGGTATGTCCTGGCTGTAAAGATGGTGAGTGAAAAGAAAATGTCAGCAACTGCAAATGCTCATCAAGCGCCATATCTATCGCACGAATGGCTTCATCGACGGTTATCCCTTCGGGGGTAAGTGCAATACGCTCAAGCAGATTCGTACGCGCTAAAGCCGCGCGCAATGTTGGTCGGTTGGAAAGACGCGGAAAAATAAAGTCACCCTGCCGCCTTAGCAAACCCCAGAACATGGTCGTCAAAGGCAGTTCCAACAGATTATGCCCTTCATCCAACCAATATGGTTTTACCGGATGATCTTTATAGTTCGGCCCATCCGACCCACTATAATCAAATTTGCTCCTGACAGAGGTGTCGATCAAAATTCCGGCTTCATGAAGGATTTGCGCCGTATTGGGCCCCGCCCCATAACGTCCTGCGCGATAGATAATGGGCGCTTGCCCAATAGAGTGTTCTATTTTTTCAACCAGTGAAAGCAATTTAGCACGCTCAAGTTCTTTGGGAAGATTGCCCGCAAAACTGTTGAAATTATTAGTCTCTTCAGAAAAAGGCGGGCTAACCCAGGGATGCAATTGTGCCCCCACTGCCGCAACGCCTTTGCTAACAAACTCGCGCAGCCGTTCCGCAGCCGGTTCATGCGTAATAACGGGGTAATCAACCAAATAAATCGGTATGACGCCATGACCTTCACAAAATTGTTGAAACCGGTCTAAGCGTTCAAGACTGTCTAAGCCATAGCCTGTGCGGGATATAGGTTTGTTCCAGTCAAAATCTTCTTCTGTATCAACAGTGACGATAAAACGCTGACCGAAAGAATCTGGAAATGAAAACCATTCCGGCCTCTTCGGTGGAAGATTGAGCGCGCTAAATGACACAAATACTGCCTAAGAATCCCTTATACTGTGGTTGTCATAACAGGGATAACCGGCAAGTCCATAATCGTGTGATGATGGTCGCTCTCAATCTTGATGCCAGCCTCCAAAAGTCTTGCTTCACCCAATAATAAAGCAAAGGCCCGCATTTCATCATTGCGCTTGTCTATCCTGCCGTCAGTCGCAGTAACTTTACCGGAAAACCGTGCGCGAACATTATTTTCATCTTTGCCTGTTTGGAAGGTAACAATAATATGATCAGCATAGCCGGCTGCAAAATATTCGAACCAATGCGTAAGCGCTTCGCAAGTCTCACGCCCCAACAGTAATTTGCCGCCAGAATATATCTCAATTTCTGTAGCAATTGCTGGCACCATGACTTCAGTGACTTTATAAAGTGACTGCACATATTCTGCCACGGGCGTGGCGGATGGCGCGGCTGTCGACGCATTGTCTTGCTCAAAATATTTCAGATGATGAAAATGCGACAGCAATATGTCGCTGTCTCTCACGATAGTTTTCGCCATTTGACGATATTGCTGCGAAACAGGGCCGAATAGCTGGCTTTCCAATATTTCGGCGAACCCCTTTAACGCACCAACAGGTGTACGCAATTCATGGATGAGTTGCCGATAATGGTCACTGCGCGACTCATTTACTACATCTGTCGCATCGCTTTCAGAGTGGTTCTGACCTTTTGAAATAACTCCCAAATAGCCTACAAAATCGCTGTTGTGATCAAATTGTGGATGAGCGGTCATTTGCAAAACCTGCCCTTCGCTATCCGGTAAGATAGTGAGCCCTTTTTTGATCGCCATACGCATTGCAAAACGCTTGCACGTCGCTGCATCGCAGCCCCAAATTGCCTCCTCAATATTGTTGAAGAGATTGATACCCGTCAATTTATCGTGGCTGGCGACAACGATCATACCTTTTTGATCGGTCAGAAAGACCTGCTTCTGCTCCAGACTGTCCGGGTTATCCAAATCATGGAATGGCAATTGTGTCATCGCATTAGGAAAAGCATCTTGCTGGCTTTTGCTTTTCTTGAAAGTCTCTATGCGGGCAACAATATCCCCAATATTTTGCTGCTTTTGCCGGTCTTTGCCAGCGATAGACTCTTTACCCAAAAGCGTGCCGGCAGTATCTGACGCCTTAAGCACTTCTGGCTGTTCTGCTTGATTATGCATATCCAATATGAGCAAATCTGCCGGGCTTTCTGATGGTGACTGACCACTTACGAAGCTTTTCTTTTTAGCCTTTTCAGCAATGATATCTGTAAGCGGCGCCTCTGATGCGCTCAACAGTTTCTCACTTTCCAGAAATTGTTGCGCTTTCTCTCCAAATAATGGACGCATTGAACGCCATTGCTCTGGCGAGAATTGACTTTTATTGAGCGCAGCACGTTGTGTCGATGATTTCGAGAGAAGATAGTTTAATAATGCAGGTGATTGTATTGGCTTGTAAAGTTCATCAATTGCATCATTCTTTTGCTGATCCGTCATCTGCAATGACAATTGGTGCAACCTCATAATGCCAGCAATCATTTGATCGGGAGAGAAGGAAATCTCGGCCTTTGACTCGGCTTGTTTTGGATCATATCCGGGAATATTGCTCAGCAAGTCAAGAAGTTGCCGGTATTGCACACGTGCCAATGCCCGCTCTGGAACAGGGCCAGCTAGCACCGTCGATAATCTGTCGTCATAATAAGGCAGCACTGGCGATTTTCCGGTATCAAATAATAACAAATGCAGTTTAGCTGTGGTTTCCGAAAAGTTAAAGTCGCCATAAAAGGACCGTTGCAATATGAGACAATTGCGCTAAATAATAATATTATTATGGTTAAAACCTACATTCTTTCATTAAATTACATTTGATGTAAGCGCTTTGGGCGATAATCACAATTTTGAGCAAATGGGGTAAATGATGGCTAACCATAATCTTGATGACATAGATCGCATGTTGCTGTCTGAGTTACAATCTGAAGGTCGCATAACCAATGTCGATCTGGCAGTTCGGGTTGGTCTTACCGCTCCCCCATGTTTGCGCCGTGTGCGCGCCTTGGAAGAAGCAAAAATTATTCGTGGTTATCATGCCGATATTGACCCCGTTGCGCTTGGATATGCGATTACCGTTTATGCTATGGTCAGCTTGAAGAGCCAGGCCGAATATGCACTGCGGGAATTTGAAGAGCATGTCACTGCGCTAGAGGAAGTGCGCGAATGTCACATGTTGAATGGTGAAGTCGATTTTATATTAAAAATATTATCACGTGATTTGCAGAGTTTTCAGGAGTTTCTAACCTCCAAGTTAACCGTTGGCCCGCATGTGGACAGCATCAAAACATCTTTGACGATACGAACTTCCAAAAACCTGCCCGGCGTTCCCTTTGAAGGCAAATAATCTAATCCAGTTCTGATTTCATGAGTTTATAAAAAACCGGCGCAGATGGCTTAAGCCAATCCGCGCCGGTTTTATTTTTTTTGAAGAGAGCTTGGTAATCAACCAGCTGCAGGAGTTGCTTCACTCGCGGCAACTTGATTATCTACCCAGATGAGCCAGAATTTTGCCAGCTCTGTGCGCGCTCCACCGACTTTGGCAAATGCGGCTTTCGCAGCATCCCAATTGCCAGCCATGGCGTTACTAATGCCAATACGGGTATTTACCAGATCACTATCTACGCCGGGTTTTTCAAGCGCGACATTGTACAGCGCAATGGCTTCTGCATATTCGCCATAACCCAAATATGCATCAGCGGTACCAATTGCGATACGCGGATTTGAAGAGCTGCGAGAAGATGCGCCGCCAGATGTCAAAGAACTGCGGTCTTCAGAGACGCGCGATTTTGCTATACCAAGCTGCTCGTCAAAAAAATCATCGCCGGATTTTAGGGTGCCTTTGGCGATACCTTCTTCAATAATGTTAAGAACCTCACCGGGCAAACGACGCGGATCAGCATTTTCGACATATTCCGCATAATCCCTTTCACTTGCTAATGAATTGGTTGCACGCATCAACCGCATAAGATCAATATTGGTTTTGGAGTCGAAACCAGCAGCGTCACGAAACAATATTAATGAATCACGCCAGCTGGTGTTGTTAGGATAAGCGGCAACCCATTTTTGGGTCCATGCAGTGGTAGCTTGGACATTTTTTGCATTATATGCGCGGCGCACGCCCCTACGATAATAATCCTCTGGTGCTAATGCACCGCTTTGTTGGAACCTCTGAATAGTCGCATTAAGAAGTTGCAACCCTTCGTCCACACGACCTTGTTGGAAAACAGAATCTACATATAATAATTCTGTATTATTTTCATAATATCCGCCATCAATGGCAGCTTTAAAGCGACTTTCAGCTAACGCATAGTCACCTTCGCTATAAGCAAATCTACCAGATGCGGAACTTAAACGTGGCATATCTGCTTGTGATACGGCGCCACTTTCCAGCATTAGATCAACGCCTTTGCGCTGAATTGAGACGTCACTTTTCATGCCGCCGAGTTGGACATAAGCATTGCCCAAACGAAATTTTTCATCCTTGGTATTTGCAACCAGTGCAGCCTGACTCAGTTGCGCCTCAGATGTAGCGGCATCCTTTGTTCCAAGGGCTGCTAAAGCAGCATTATAAGGTGTGATAAATTCGGGTGATAGCTGCTCTTGCGGCTGCTCATCCTTCTTTTTTTTCTTCTTCTCTTTCTTCTTTTGCGCAAAAGCTGCGTCTACGGGCAGCAATACGGACGTCATTGCAAATCCGGACACAGCAAGGCCCAAAGTTAAACTGTATAAAAAGCGTGTTCGCATAAAAGCTCTCCAAAAATGCTTGCGGCCAGGGCCGACCTAGATTTTGCGGCAGCATGTGCCTCTAGGGTTAATCCTATGATGTCATTATATGTAAGGTGCTCTGAATAGAAATTGAATAGAAAGTTATTATCGCCTCTAGCGAAATCATAATATGTTATCTAGATTATCAACATGATTATACTCATCTCCCCAGCCAAATCGCTCGATTTTGAGAGCCCTTCGCCCGTTGATACAATCAGCGAGATACCATTTCCCGAAAAAACCGAAGCCTTGGTATCGGCACTGAACCGATTTTCCGGCCCCAAACTCAAAACCATCATGCCCGTTTCCGATGCTTTGATAGAATTGAATAGAAAGCGTTATAAAAACTTTTTTGAACAATCTGAAAAACAAGCAATATTTGCCTATAATGGTGATGTCTACACAGGTTTTGATGCAAAAACTATAGATGAACCAGCCCTGGATTATGCGCAGAATCATTTGCGGATATTATCCGGCTTATACGGCTTGCTTCGCCCATTAGATCCTATTCGCCCGCATCGCCTAGAGATGGGTACACGCTGGGCGCCACGCCGCAAAAAACTTACTGATTTTTGGGGTGATGCTCCAGCCAAAGCTGTTCAACAAAGCGCAGAAGAGGCTGGTTCAAAAGCGATCATCAATCTGGCGAGCCAAGAATACTTTGCAGCAATTGAAGCAGGCAGGAAGCATATAACTTTGCCGGTCATCACTATGGATTTCCGGCAAAATGGACCTAACGGACCCAAATTCCAGAGTTTTGCAGCAAAGCGCGCTCGCGGCCTTATGGCTCGCTATATTTGTGACAATCGCTTGGTTGAGCCAGAAGATATCAAGAATTTTGATATTGATGGCTATGCATTTGATGCCGATAACAGCGACCAACATAGCTGGCGATTTATACGCACATGACGTCACGGCGGCATGATGCCGTGGTCATAGGTACAGGCGGTGCCATCGGCAGTTCGTTGGCAGATAGTCTTGAAGAATCAGGTGATTACAACCGCGTTTTCCGGCTATCGCGGCATTCATCAGACGATCATTTTATCGATATCAGCGATGAGCAATCTATTGCAGATTGCGCACAATTTGTCGCCGACAAGAACGCTAGCCCCAACCTGATTCTATGCGCCACTGGCATTTTGCATCAGCAAGACAAGCAGCCTGAAAAATCCCTGCGCGAACTGGATAGTGAGTGGCTTGCCCGTGTATATCAGGTCAACGCCATCGGTCCTGCCATGGTGGCGAAACATTTTATACCGCTTATGTCACGCAAGGACCGAGCTATATTTGCAGCGCTAGGCGCGCGCGTTGGCAGTATTTCTGATAATCATCTTGGTGGTTGGTATGGCTACCGAGCCTCTAAAGCCGCTTTGCATATGTTTATCCGCAATATTGCTATTGAATGGGCTCGCAAAAATCCAGAAGCCCTTGCCATTGCTATTCACCCAGGAACCGTTGACTCATCTCTCAGCGAACCTTTTCAACGCTCTGTCCCCAATAATAAATTATTTACACCAGCATATTCTGCTGAGAAAATGCTTCGCGTTATCAACCGGTTGGGCCCAGAACAGTCCGGCAAAGTCTTTGCTTGGGATGGTCAGGAAATCATTCCATAATATCTGGTAAAATTTACTTATAACCGGCTTGCGGCGCACCATCAAATTAGCTGTAGATAAACCCTCTCCTTTAGGCTCTATGGCTAGTCAAAGACCGGTCAATCGCCTAATAATTATAGGAGTTTTTTGATAGGATATTTCTATAGTGACGGATGAACCCATTGGCCCTGAAAGTTTTGATCCAGGACCATCTGACATAGCGCCAATCGATATTGTCGACGAGATGAAGTCTAGTTATCTGGACTATGCCATGTCGGTCATTGTCAGCCGTGCTCTGCCTGACATCCATGACGGTCTAAAGCCGGTTCACCGCCGTATTCTATGGACCTGCCGGGAAAACAGCTATTATTATAACCGGCCTTATCGCAAATCTGCGCGTATTGTCGGTGATTGCATGGGTAAATACCACCCGCATGGTAATCAGGCGATTTATGACGCTCTTGCGCGCCTTACACAGCCTTGGTCGATGCGGGTTCCTCTCATTGATGGTCAAGGCAATTTCGGATCAATGGATCCTGACCCGCCAGCAGCAGAACGTTATACCGAAGCACGCTTGGCGAAGGTCGCCAACTTCCTGCTCGATGATCTTGATAAAGATACTGTTGATTTTACGCCAAATTATGATGGCAGCGAGCATGAGCCTCAGGTTCTCCCTGCCCGCTTCCCCAATTTGCTGGTCAACGGCGCTGGCGGCATCGCTGTCGGTATGGCAACCAATATTCCGCCGCACAATTTGGGCGAAGTAATCAACGCCTGTTTAGAATTAATGGACGATCCGGCCACCAGTGACGAACGGCTAATGGAAATTGTTCCCGGCCCTGATTTTCCGACGGCTCCCTTAATCCTTGGCAATGCTGGCGCGCGTTCCGCTTACACAACCGGCCGCGGATCTGTTCTTATGCGTGCTCGGCATACCATTGAAGAAAAGCGCGGCGAAAAACGTTCTATCGTACTGACCTCCATTCCTTATCAGGTTGGCAAATCTGGACTTGTTGAAAAGATAGCAGATGCTGCCAAAGACGGCCGTATTGAAGGTGTGTCAGACATCCGCGATGAATCGAGCAGAGCCGGTGTGCGCGTCGTTGTCGATCTTAAACGCGATGCTACGGCTGAAGTCGTGTTGAACCAATTATGGCGCCATACGCCAGCCCAGACCGGTTTTCCGGCAAATATGCTGGCTATCCGCAATGGCCGCCCAGAGACATTTACATTGCGCACTGCCCTCACAAGTTTTGTGAGCTTTCGTGAGCAAATCATTACAAGGCGTACGAAATTTGAATTAAAAAAGGCACGTGACCGCGCACATATTTTGCTCGGTCTTGTTGTTGCGGTCACAAATTTAGATGAAGTCGTGAAGATTATTCGCGGTTCATCCAGCCCTGTTGAAGCGCGGGGCACATTGCTGGCCCGCAAATGGCCAGTAGCAGAGATTGCGCCATATATTCGCTTGATTGAAGCATTGGAAAGTGATGTCGAGGGTGATAGCTATCAATTAAGCGAAGCCCAAGTCCGCGCTATTCTTGATTTGCGCTTGCATCGCTTAACCGCTCTGGGCCGTGATGAAATCGGCAATGAATTGAAAACTCTTTCAGATGATATTGCCGAATATCTGGCGATTCTGGGTGATAGAGAGAAACTCTATGCCGTCATGCGCGAAGAGCTGATTGCTGTGCGCGAAGAATTTGCTACGCCGCGCGTTAGTGAAATCATGCCAGCCTGGGATGGTTTGGACGATGAAGACCTGATGGAACGTGGTGACATGGTCGTCACAGTTACCCATGATGGCTATATTAAACGTACTGCGCTGGAAACCTTCCGTGCGCAAAGGCGCGGCGGCAAAGGCCGTGCCGGCATGTCGACCAAAGAAGAAGACGTCGTGACGTCACTTTTCGTGACCTCTACCCATACACCGGTGCTGTTCTTCTCCAACCATGGTCAGGTTTACCGTCTGAAAGTGTGGAAACTGCCCGAAGGTGGCCCACAAACCCGCGGCCGCCCGATGGTCAATTTGCTGCCCTTAGCGCAAGGTGAAACCATATCGACAGTGCTGCCGCTTCCCGAAGATGAGGATGAGTGGGAAAATCTGCATGTCATGTTTGCCACGGCAAAAGGCACGGTGCGGCGCAATTCAATGGCGGCATTCACCAACATCCCTTCCAATGGCAAGATTGCCATGCGTTTTGATGATGATAGTGACGATCGCTTAATCGGTGTCGAACTGTTGACGGAAGATGATGATGTCTTGCTTGCAACGCGTCTGGGTAAAGCCATTCGCTTTGGCGCAACACAGGTTCGCGAATTTCAGAGCCGAACATCGCAAGGTGTGCGCGGCGTAACCTTGAAAGGCGATGATGAGGTCATCTCGCTGTCCGTATTACGGGGCGTTGATGCAACACCTGACGAGCGCGATGCCTATCTGCGCAGCGCTGCGTGGAAGGAAAATGACACGGCGCCAACTTTGTCTGATGAGAAAATGCAAACGCTGGCCGAGAGTGAAGACTTTATCCTGACCGTTTGCGCCAATGGCTATGGCAAGCGTTCTTCGGCCTATGAATATCGTCAATCAGGGCGCGGCGGCCAAGGGATTGCCAATATTGACAATATCAAACGCAATGGCCCTGTCGTCGCCAGCTTCCCTGCCGCTAATGGCGAGCAATTGATGCTGGTTACTGATCAGGCCAAACTGATCCGCATCAATATTGACGGCATGCGGGTTATTGGGCGTAACAGCTCCGGCGTAAAATTGTTCGATGTTGCCAAGAATGAGCATGTGGTCAGCGCAGCACGCATTCAGGAAAGCGATGCTGAAGACGATGATGAGGCGCATGATGATTTGGAAGCGCCAGAAGGTGAAACAGATGGCGTATCGAATGATGAGGGCAATTCAACTGAGGATTAAGTTTTGAGAGGCTAAGCGGGATTTCGCGGGTTTTCCGCGTTTTTCCATCATCTTTTATCCTATCTGCACTGCTCGATCGGCTCTCAAAGTCCGCACTACGCCGGTGCATATCATCAATTGCCCGATATAATATAGCGGCCAGACAAGTATGCTTGCTAGCTGAAGATTATCTAACGTTCCCATAGAGAGAATTATTAGCATATGATATATGACAACTAGAATGACGCCAATACCCACTTGATAGCGAGGATAGGCACTAGTCCATGCCGTGACAATCATCATGCCAACTGACAATCCATATATGAAAGTGAGCCAGGTTCTATCTGGGTTACTGAAGGCGAAAATAACGGTGAATACGGCGAAAATCAAAAAATTCGTGAAAATTGATTGGCCCTTAGTAAATTTACCACCGTGATAATGATCGAACATAATAATCGCAGAAATATGCGCCGCAAAAAAGGCTGCTCCGCCCCATACCATATCAATGATAGTCAAAGCATCACCAAGCACAGACAGCGTCAGATAAAGCACTAGGAAAAGAGCCTTTTTACCGGATAAACGCCGCAAAGCATAAGCGGCCAAGCTGGCCACAGCGCCCGCTTTCCAAAGCATCAAAAACAGATCACCCAAGCTGCCATCGCGCAGAAAGGGGAATCCAATGGCCAATATCAGGCTTAAAACCAGAAATGGTCTGTCTTCGGACAATGCGCGGCGCATTATAAAACTCCTCAATAATGCAAATTCTGCATAAACACTCAAAAGAATTGCCGCAACAGCTGCTTATTGGCATAGGGCTCAAATGCAAAATGATACGAAAAAATATGACGTCCACATTATTGGTGGCGGACTGGCTGGTTCAGAGGCTGCATGGCAGCTGGCTAAGTCTGGTGTAAAAGTCCGCCTGTCAGAGATGCGTGGATCAGGTGTGATGACCCCTGCCCACCAAACCGATGGCTTGGCTGAATTGGTCTGTTCCAACAGCTTCCGCTCTGATGATGCAGAGCGCAATGCGGTCGGTCTGTTGCATTCGGAAATGCGACAACTTGACTCTATCATCATGCAATGCGCAGAACTGGCCAAAGTGCCAGCAGGTTCCGCTTTGGCTGTGGATCGCGATATATTCTCAGATCATGTTTCCAAGATATTGAACAAACATGAAAATATTGATGTTGTTAGAGAGTGTGTTGAGCAATTGCCCGAAGTGGGTTTAACAATTGTTGCCACTGGTCCTCTTACAGCGCAATCATTGGCAGAAAGTATTGGCGCAGCGACCGGCCGCGACGCCCTCGCCTTTTTTGATGCTATCGCCCCCATCGTCCACCATGACAGCATTGATATGGACATTGCATGGAAACAGTCCCGCTGGGACCGAGGAAGTGAAGACGGTGATGGCAAAGACTATATCAATTGCCCAATGAACAAAGAGCAATATCTTGCCTTCCATCAGGGTTTGATGGATGGCGAAAAGACGGAATTTAAGGAATGGGAACAAAATACCCCATATTTTGAAGGTTGTATGCCGATTGAAGTCATGGCGTCACGCGGGGTTGATACCCTGCGCTATGGCCCGATGAAACCGGTCGGCCTTGATGATCCGCGCACTGGTCGCTGGCCCTATGCAGTGGTGCAGCTGCGGCAAGATAATAAATTGGGCACATTGTGGAATATGGTCGGGTTTCAGACCAAATTGAAATATGGCGCCCAAGTAGAATTGTTCAGAACAATTCCTGGCCTAGAAAACGCCGAATTTGCACGATTGGGTGGTCTTCATCGCAACACATTTATCAATTCACCAACCTTGCTTGACCGGCAATTGCGGTTGAAATCAGCACCGCATATACGCTTTGCTGGCCAGATTACCGGCTGTGAAGGCTATGTGGAGAGCAGTGCAATAGGCCTGTTAGCAGCACGCATGGCTTTGGCAGAATTGCGCAACCAGCCTTTTGAAACACCGCCATTTACAACATCATTAGGCGCTTTATTGGCACATATTACAGGCGATGCAGATGCCAGTGATTATCAGCCAATGAATATCAATTTCGGCCTTTTCCCGCCTATTATGGGCAAAAAGATACCGAAGAAACAGCGCAAAGAGGCTTATACAGCAAGGGCAAGAACCGATTTGACCCAATGGATGACGTCACTGACGCCATAAAAACTTATCCTGCTAGCAAGCGCATTTGGATTTCTTTCGGGCCTTTGGTTTGGTTGTGGCAAATTCTTCCGGGGTTAATTCACCATCCGCATCGGCATCGGCCTTCACGAACCGATCAGATGTGCGCACCGCCCATTCTTCAAATGTCAGCAGATTGTTGCCGTCCTTGTCCAGTTTGCGAAAATCTGCTGTGCGCGAAGCCATCATTTCCATGCGCGTAATAATCTTATCAAAATTACGATCATAGCGGCCAAAACGTCGCTGTTCCTTGGTTAGATTAGTGGCTTCTGGCGGTGCGGGGCCGACCAGCCCCTCTGTATCAGCACTGGGCAATTCCAAAGGAGCTTCTGCAATTGGTTCGGGCGGTTCAGGAGCCAAAACAGGCTGTTCCTCTTGCGCTTGGCTGTAAAAGAAAAGAAAACCGCCTAGCATCAAAATTATCGACGCTACACCTCCAACAAAATATTTGCCCATATATCCCTCACTTGCGACTATGCGGAATAGTATCGCAGAGAATTCAGGTCAGTCCATAGTATATGATACGAAGTGCTGTGGAAGGGCGCAAAAGCGGCTTATTGATATTTTTTAGCGCAAGGTCATTATTAATCAGCTTTGCGAATATTTTAACTGGTTTAGGAATATTCTTCAGACGCTTAGACATGACTTCCGATACTTTTCTGCGGCTATCCAGCAAAAGCATATTTCGCTCAGCCTCATCTTCAATCAACGCCGTTCTGCGCAATATTTGCCATTGAGCATAGGTTTTGAGTGTCATATTCAACATCTCCATATCGCCTATATGCACATAACAGCTCAAGAAATTGCAAAATATCTTAGCACGTGACGTCACAAGTTCGTCAATATCCGCCGTGAACCGATCAGATACCAGAAAAGCCTCCCAGCAATTCACCAGATCAATAAGATGATTAGCTTGATCATTATCGGGAAGTTGGTTCAACAATCCAATATAAGGGTGCCCTTTTGGTCTATTTGCCGAGGACTTGGCAATGACGTCACGCCACCACGCCAAACGCATCTGCCCGATTAACATCTCACTCGTCGATAGTATGATTTTTGCACATTGTGAATCGAGTCCAAAAATGACTTCAAAAGGCACACGCTCTTTCGCCTTCGCATAAGCAAATACTAGCTTTTGTAAGGGATAATCAGGGTTATTATCAATCATAGTGGTTGCTCATAGTGCGCTCAAGCGGGCTTATCATGGTTAATCACTGCGTAACCCTATAATTAAAAATTCAATTTACCAGAATTGGCTAAAAGGCTCGCAAGGTCGAGGGCATTTTCTGTCTTCAGAAGGTGTTTCAGAATTTTGGGGTCATGCGTACATGTCGTTTAAAAAAGATCAATCTCGCTCAAACATTACGACTATATTGCAGTCGCTGATACGTAATAAATCGGGCAACACAATGGCTATGGTCGCGGCGGGCTTAGTACCTATGACCGCAATGATTGGCAGTGGCGTTGATATCAGCCGTGCTTATATGGTGCAAACACGTTTGCAGCAGGCCTGCGACGCTGGTGTGTTGGCGGGGCGGCGTGCTGTTGGTGACGGCACCTTCGATGCCGCAGCAGAAGATGTCGCCGATGATTATTTCAATGTGAACTTTCCTGGCGGCTATCTCAATACAACCAATTTGGTATTTACGCCAACTGCGGGCAATGGCGATTCAAGCGTGAACGGCGTTGCAACTGTAACTATGCCGACTGTGGTCATGGACATGTTCACTATTGATGATTTAAATATCAGTGTTGATTGTCAGGCGCAGCTAGAGGTTGCAAACTCGGACATTACTTTTGTCTTGGATACAACCGGATCGATGGCCTGCCCTGAAGATTCAAATTCCTCAGAATGTAACACTTACTTTGCCAGCTTTGGCACACAAGAGGGGCAGAGCTTAAATTCCTTATCGACCACGTCGCGCCTCGGCGCTCTGCGCTCATCTCTTGATTCATTTTATAATATTGTGCAGGGCGCAGCGGCGAGCAGCAATGCACGTATCCGCTATTCCTTTGTACCCTATTCGCAAACTGTAAATACGGGATATCTCCTCAATCCAGACTGGATTGTCGATAGCTATGATTATGAAACGGCTCAAACAACAAGCCGCACAGAGGATAATTTGTTGTTTTTCACAAATCGTCCTCAGAGCACTTGCAATGGTAATGCCACTACGACGAGCGGCGTGCCTGTTGCTCTCCGGTGGGAATTTCAAAACGGGGCATTTCGCTGCGCTGTATATGAAGAAAATGTAACAACTTATGATATTGTACTGGAAGAAAGAGAACTTGATGTCAGCACATATAAAACTGGCACTGCAACACCAGACCCTACTGGTCTGTCTTCCAACAGTTATACATGGGCGGGATGTATAGAAGAACGCGATACTGTAGCGAGTAGTAACGTTGACTTTGTGCCGTCCACTGGTTTCACGCCAGCAGGCCTATTGGATCTGGACATTGATGGTGTGCCGACCAGTGACGCAGGGCGTTGGAGACCATATTGGCCCGAAGCGTATATACTCCGTAATTATAATACCACACAAATGTCTGGCAGCAGGGATACACCTTGGGACCGGAGTTCCATTAGCAGCTTCTTCCCGCAGACAGCATGCCCTCAACGGGCAGCTTTGTTGGCTGAATATGGTGCTTTGAATGACATCCAGTCATACACCAACACATTACGGCCTGATGGCGGTACATATCATGATATTGGCTTGATCTGGGGCGCACGGCTTTCCAGCCCTGATGGTTTGTTTCAAGTCAATGTCAATGAAACACCGTCCAATCTGGGTTTTGTGGGTCGTCATCTTATTTTCATGACCGATGGTGATTTGGTTCCTTCAGACGGCACAGTATCGGCTTATGGCATAGAACGCCATGATGGTCGCATTTCGGGCAATACAACTGGCACGAGTAATGCGGCATATTCACCTGAATTGTTCAACCGCCATACAACTCGCTACACCGAAATGTGTGAAGCCATTAAGGCAAAAGGCATTCGTGTTTGGGTTATCGCATTTAACACTGCGTTGACCAATGAACTAACCCGCTGTGCCAGCACCGACAGCTCATTCACAGCCGACGATGCTTCTACTTTGAATGACGCATTTGCCAGCATTGCCGAACAGATCGCGGAATTGAGGCTGACACAATGAGCCTTTTCTCTCAGATCCAAAAACTGCGCAAAGATCAAAAAGGCGCAACCCTTGTAGAATTTGCCATCATAGCACCCAGCTTCATGCTGTTATTGATGGGCACATTCGACATCGGATATACCGTCTTTTTGCGAGCAACATTTTCAGGGGCCGTGCTTGATGCTGCACGCGATTCTACACTTGAGACAGCGCCAGCAAGCCAGAGCTCAATCGACGCAGAAATCACACGCCGGATGCAGACGATCAATTCCAGCTCATCTCTTAGCTTCTCGCGCCAAAGTTATTTTGACTTTGCCGATGTCGCCCGACCTGAAGCTGTTATCAACGATGTTGATAGTGACGGTGAATGCGATACTGGTGACTCTTTTGAAGATGAAAACGGTAATGGCACTTGGGATGCGGATTTAGGTGCTTCTGGCATTGGCGGACCTAATGATGTTGTGCTCTATACGGTGACTCTTACCTATGACCGTATTTTCCCACTTTACGGTTTATTGGGACAGTCGCAATCCAACAGCATGGATTTGACTACAGTGCTACGCAACCAGCCATATGGCATCCAATCAGGCCGTGACCAAGTTTCAGTGGAGCCATGCCCATGATCACCAAACCTCTCAAACGATTCCGCAAAACCTTACGTCAACTAAGGTCCAGCAAGAGCGGTCTGGCCCTTATAGAGTTCGCATATAGCCTGCCCATTTTTATGGGGTTGGGGCTATATGGCACGGAAATCGCCTTTCTTGCGGTGACACAAATGAATGTGAGTCAGTCTGCGCTTACCTTGGCAGATAACGCCTCACGCATGGGCCAAACAGTGACGGGCAGTAATGGACGCGTTGTGTTTGAAACTGACATTGGTTCAGTTTTTGCTGGTGTTCGCTTACAAGGTGAACGATTTAATCTTTTGCAAAATGGCAGGGTCATTTTGTCAAGTCTTGAAACCAATAACAATGGCCGGTTTCAGAGAATAAGATGGCAGCGTTGTATCGGTCTACTGCGCGTGCAATCTGATTATGGCAGACAAGGTACGTTTGAACGCAATACACCCAGCTTTGTCGGCATGGGTCCGGCAGGTGACGAAATACGCGCAGAGCGCGGTAGCGCCGTCATGTATGTTGAAATCTTCTATGACTATAACGGATTGTTTGGCGATACGTTTGTCTCTGGCAGACGGTTAAAGCAGGAGGCGGCCTTCTCGATAAGAGATGATCGCGTAACCAACCAAGCCATCACTCGCGACGGCGGATTTGTTTACAGCTGCGGTAATCGTTTTACCGACGTCTGATAAAATTATTGTTTAATGAGAGGCTCGGTAACTTATCCACCTAGCCTCTCATTCTCATCAATCTTTATAGCAGACTGCCTTTGCCGCAGACACGATCTTTGGAACATCCACCAGCATTGCCGCTTCAAGATTAGCAGCATAAGGCATTGGTACATCTTCATTAGCAACCCGCAATACAGGTGCGTCAAGATCGTCAAATCCTTGCTCCATAGCCAGCGCTGAAATCTCGCTGGCGATTGAGCAGGTTGGCCAACCCTCTTCGACTACAATCATGCGGTTTGTTTTCGCAAGGCTGTTCAATACGGCTTGTGTATCTAATGGACGAAGGGTTCTGAGGTCGATAACCTCTGCATCAATCCCCTCACCCGCCAATTGATCAGCTGCTTCCAAAGCCAAACCGACACCGATAGAATAGCTAACAATAGTAAGGTCATTTCCTTCACGCATAATACGTGCCTTACCGATAGGCAGGACATGATCATCCAGTTGCGGAACATCAAAACTGCGACCGTAAAGCAATTCATTCTCTAAGAAGACAACAGGATCTTCTGTGCGGATAGCTGCTTTCAAAAGGCCTTTGGCATCAGCGGAATCATAAGGCGCAATCACGATGAGACCTGGTACGCTCGCATACCATGGGCCATAATTTTGACTGTGCTGCGCGCCGACACGGCTAGCCGCGCCATTGGGTCCACGGAACACGATAGGGCACCGCATCTGACCACCTGACATATAATTTGTCTTGGCGGCAGAGTTAATGATGTGGTCAATAGCCTGCATCGCAAAGTTAAAAGTCATGAATTCGATCACAGGGCGTAATCCGCCCATAGCTGCGCCTGAGCCTACGCCGGCAAAACCATATTCGGTTATAGGCGTATCAATCACTCTGCGGTCACCAAATTCTTCCAACAAGCCCTGCGTAACTTTATAAGCGCCTTGATATTCGGCAACTTCCTCACCCATTACGAAAACGCGATCATCAGTGCGCATTTCTTCGGCCATCGCATCGCGCAAGGCCTCGCGCACTGTTGTTGAAACCATTGGCGTACCTTCTGGAATGGCGGGATCTGCTGCCGTTTCCGCGCGCGCTGGCGCAGATACGGTTATAGGGGGCGCATCTTTGGCTTCGACTAGTTTTTCAGCGGCAGGCGCAGTTTGTGCAGGCTCTTCGTCGTCATCTTCACCAGCCATGCGCGCAATCACAGTGCCAACAGCAACGTTTTCCGTGCCTTCTGCAACAAGCAATTCTGTAATTTCGCCCTCATCAATGGCCTCAAATTCCATTGTGGCTTTATCAGTCTCAATCTCAGCAATAATATCGCCAGAGGAAACTTCGTCCCCAACTTTAACCAACCATTTAGCCAAAGTGCCTTCTTCCATAGTGGGCGACAAAGCAGGCATCTTAAGTTCGATAGCCATTAGTAATTCTCCACCAAAATATCGGTGTAGAGCTCAGACAGCTCCGGTTCTGGCGAGTTTTCCGCAAAGTCGGCTGAGTCCGCAACTATTTTGCGTATCTCTTTATCAAGTGCCTTCAACTCTTCCTCGCTAACCTTCATTTTCAACAGTTCAGCCTTGGCACCCTCAATCGGATCAGACTTATCGCGCATTTCCTGCACTTCATCACGGCTACGATATTTTGCAGGGTCGGACATTGAGTGCCCGCGATAACGATATGTTTTCAGCTCCAAAAGGATTGGGCCATTACCCTCCCTTACCCATTTAAGAGCAGTTTCCGCTGCACCGCGAACCTCCAGCACATCCATGCCGTTAACCTGAATGCCAGGAATGCGGAAACTCTCACCACGGCGGTAAAGCTGATCTTCGGCAGAGGCACGGTTCACGCTTGTGCCCATGGCATATTGATTGTTTTCGATAGCAAAAATAACAGGCAGCTTCCAAAGCTCAGCCATATTAAAGCTCTCATAAACCTGCCCTTGGTTGGCAGCGCCATCACCAAAATAAGACAAGCAAACGCCGCCATCATCACGATATTTATGCGCAAATCCGAGTCCGGCACCTAAGGAAACTTGAGCACCAACAATACCGTGCCCGCCATAAAATTTCTGTTCGACACTAAACATGTGCATCGAACCGCCCTTGCCTTTGGAAATACCTGCCTGACGACCAGTTAGTTCTGCCATGATAACGCGTGGATCGATCCCATATGCTAACATATGGCCATGATCGCGATAGCCAGTGATAACACTGTCTTCACCTTCATTCATCGCCGATTGCAGGCCTACAGCAACAGCCTCTTGCCCGATATAAAGATGGCAAAAGCCGCCAATAAGTCCCAATCCGTAAAGCTGCCCTGCTTTTTCCTCAAAACGTCGGATCAGAAGCATTTGCCGGTAAAGTTCCAACAAAGTTTCTTTATCAGCCTTAAACCGTTTTGGTTTGCCAGGCTTGCCTTTTGCGGCGCGCGTAACAGGGGTTTTTTCACTGGAATCAGTCAATGCCATATCCTTAAAGGGGAGGAATATCCTGTAAGGATATAGTCGAAGTTATACTGTCTGCGCAACGCACAAATATAGGTTAATTTGCTTTGCTTTTAACCTATATGGAAAATTATTTCAGCGGGATAATAATCTCATCAGGATGCACGACATTTAGCTCTTTACGGATAAGTTCGCCGGCCAGGTCTGGATCTGCATTACCCGGAGCGAGCAACCGTATCCGGTTGGCAAGAGCATGCTCCCGCTCTTCCAGAACAGCCAGTTCTTGCTGCCGTTCCTGCAGTTGCTTTTGATATTCGCCCCACGCCAAAACGCCTGTAGGGCCAACCATCGCATAAGCCGCAATCGCCAAAAGCGCCAGCATAGCTAGTCCAGAGCCCAAGGATGAGCGCAAGGTTGATTTTACGTGACGTTTGCGTTGCATACGCCCTTGAATCACAATTGATTCGGCGTGACAAGCGTTAATTGCAGCGATGGCCGGAAAATGCGCTTAATGGCATTATTTCCGACCTAAAAGCTCTGCCAAATGCCGTTTAGGCAAAAATCTCCATGCCAGGATAATAAGCAGACCCGCCCAATTCTTCTTCGATGCGGATAAGCTGGTTATATTTTGCCAACCTGTCCGAACGCGCCAGACTGCCCGTCTTGATCTGACCGCAATTGGTGGCAACCGCAAGGTCAGCGATAGTGACATCTTCTGTTTCACCAGAGCGATGCGACATAACGGCAGTATATTTGCCTTTATGTGCCATGTTAACCGCATCAAGCGTTTCGCTCAGCGTGCCAATCTGATTGACTTTCACGAGCAAACTATTGGCAACGCCTTTTGCGATACCGTCTGACAAGCGATCAGTATTTGTAACAAACAAATCATCACCAACCAATTGCACGGTGGAGCCAATACGCTCTGTCAAAAGTTTCCAGCCATCCCAGTCATCTTCGGCCATGCCATCTTCAATGGACCGGATAGGGTAATCTGCACAGAGTTTTGCAAGATAATCGACCATTGCTTCTGCTGATAATGTCGCATTTTCACCGGCAAGGTGATATTGTCCATCACGGAAATATTCTGTCGAGGCACAATCGAGAGCCAAAACAATGTCCGTCCCCATTTTGAAACCGGCCTGCTCAACCGCCGCACTGATATAATCCAAAGCAGCGCGGGTTGACGAGATATTGGGTGCAAAACCGCCTTCATCACCAACAGATGTTGCCAAACCATCAGCGGCCAGTTTCTTTTTCAGCACCTGAAATATTTCTGCACCCCAGCGGACACCGTCAGTCAGAGACGATGCCCCCACTGGCATCACCATAAATTCCTGAATGTCGATAGGATTATCGGCATGTTCTCCGCCGTTGATAATATTCATCATGGGAACAGGCATGACATGCGCCCCTATTCCACCAACATAGGAATATAGAGGTAAGCCGCGCGCTTCTGCCGCCGCCTTTGCGACAGCCATACTCACGCCCAAAATAGCATTGGCTCCCAAATTGGCCTTATTATCGCTGCCATCCAGATCGCACATGGCCGCATCGATATCGCGCTGATCTTCTGCATCAAGTCCTGCAATCGTATCAAAGATGGGGCCATTTACAGCCTCAACCGCCTTCAACACGCCCTTGCCACCAAAGCGCTGACCATCGCCATCTCGCAATTCAACTGCCTCATGCGCACCAGTTGATGCGCCAGAAGGCACCGCGGCGCGCCCAAAGCTGCCGTCCTCCAGCAAAACATCGACTTCAACAGTCGGATTACCTCGGCTATCCAGTATCTCGCGGCCATGAATATCAATAATAGCTGTCATAATAAGGGCTTTCTGTAATCTTTGGATGGATGCATATGGGGCTTTAGAATGTCACGATGCTGATTTCAGAAAGACACACAAATTGCAAGTATCCATGCAGCTTATTGCGACCTTCTGCCACCATCTTGACTGATTATACATTTATCCGGTCATTTTACGCTTATTATCTATGGTTGGTGCTTGAATTTCTGGGGAAATAGCGCAGATTAATAAGTGCAAGGGAAGTTGGGACCAGATGCCTTTTTTCAGGCACGTCCATAATGATGGAGGGCATGATGCCTATAGAAAACGAAAATGAAGCTGCAAAAGCCGCGCCAAAGACACCGCGAAAGCGTGCACCGCGTAAGACTGCGGCCAAAACCACAGCAAAAACAGCCACCAAGACAAGTGCGAAAGCGACCACAACCAAACGCACTGCCGCCAAAAAGACAGGCACCACTGCAAAGAAAACTCCTGCTAAGGCGACGACTGCTCAATCAGGGGCAAAAACTGCTTCGACCAGCATTATCAAAGGCGTTGATTTGAAGAAAACTGGTGAAGATTTAAGCGAGAAAAGCGCAAATCTAGCGAATGAAGCCAAAGAAAAAGCCGCTGAATTTGCCAAGGAATCTCAAAAACGCGCTGGTGCAGCCATTGCCAATGTCGCTGAACTTATCAGCGAAAGTGCTGGCGCCATTGATGAGCGTCTTGGCGAACGTTATGGCAATGTTGCTCGCTCAGCATCGGACACTGTCGCCAGTGTTGCCGCAAAAGTGGATGAAAGCGATCTGAGTGAACTGGCTGAAGAAGCCCGTGATTTTGTTCGCAAAAGTCCTGCATTGGCAATTGGTTTGGCAGTCACAGCAGGTCTGGTCGTTGCCCGCCTTGTGAAATCAACCAAGGACTAAATTCCCGTGGCTGCTGCAAATGATCCTTCTCAATCGCAGGAATCGGCAAGGCAAGCTATGCCTATGGCTGATGAGGAGACTTGCGCAGCAGCGACCGGAGACAATGTTCGCCATGGTAATCCGCAACCCGGCATTATCGAACAGGTCAAGCAGACCGTTGATGACAGCAAAGAATGGATAGAGTCAGAGCTCGCATTTCATAAAGTACGTCTGCGCGAGGGCAGTCAACGGGCGAAATCTATCGGACTGTTTATCGGTATCGGGGCTGCTCTTTTTGTCTGCTCATTTACAACCTTGCTGCTGGGTATATTCCTTACTGTCACATATTATTTCGGCCCGATTGTCGCGGTTATTACTGTTCCGGCCGCTTATGCCATATTTGGCTATTTAGCATTGCGGGCAGCTTTGGCCAAAATTCACCAGCTAAAAACCATGGTTCAGCAGACAGGCGGCATCACGGGTATGAAAGCCAGTGATGCAGGCGATGGGATGGATGATACACTGACAACTGAAGATATACAGCCATGAAAAAAAGTCTGAGCATTGCCTTGGCGCAGCGCAATCATAAGCGCAAAGCCGCGCTGACAGCAATCACAGCGACCCGGCAAAGATTAAAACCCGCAAATCTGAAGCAAGAAGCGAAAAATAATATTGCCAAAAAGGCGAAAACAGCTGCGAACACGGCAAAACAGTCAGCTTATCGCCATCGCTTTAAGTTGATGGCGGCCACAGGCATTGCTTTGGGCGCGGGAGTCGCGGCTTTATTATACACTCCGCTTAAAAAACGGCTTTCAGGGGATAGAAAGGAATAATCTGTTATAGCGGTGTAACAAAACATCATTATAGGCAATGTCACAAGAGTGAGAGCATTATGACTAACCAAAAATCCAAAACTGAAACCAAAAGCCGTAACATTATCGAAGAGCATCCTTTAGCAGCTGCAACGGGCGCACTTATTGTCGGCATGGCATTAGGCGCTCTCATCCCACGCAGCGAAAGCGAACGCAAAGCTCTGCGCAATACTGGCGATAAGCTGCGTGAGCGCACTAAAGAGGCTGTTTCCGCCGCACAAGAGGCGGGTAAAACAGGCTTGGAAGATGCTGGCATTACCGTTGAAGAAGCAAAATTACAGGTTCGTGACCTTGTTAGGCGGGCCAGTGAAGCCGTTCATGGTGCTAGCGATGCGGCGCGCGAAACTCTGCTTAAAAAATAACTAATCACATTATAAATGGGGAAAATATGAGCAAATTACACCTTGTGCTGGGCGGACGTGTATCTGACCCGCAAACACTGGATTTTTGTGAGCTGGATAAGATGGATCTGGTGGGAATCTATCCAGACTATGCCACGGCCGAAGATGTCTGGCGCGGCTGTGCACAACGCACTGTTGATGATGCCGAAATGAAGTATGTGGTTGTTCACTTGCACAAATTGCTGGAACCAACTCTCGAAACGGACGAAACAGAGAGCTAATCTCTATATCAACTATATCGGGATTTCCCAATTGCATTGCGCATCAAAGGCCTGCCCATGAGCAGGCCAACGATGAAACCACCTATATGTCCACCTATAGCAACGGATGCTCCGCCGGCCGTGAAAAAGCCAATATATAGCTGGTAAATTATCCACAAAGTCATCAGTAAGACTCTAAAGACTGTATCCAGAGCATATTTGCCGATACGTCTTTTGCCCAAATTAATATTGATTGTAACAGCTGCCGCAATCAAGGCGCTGATGACACCGCTTGCACCAATAGCGACATTGCCCCATGTAAATGGATAAAGTGCATAGCCCAGTGCTGAACCATAAGCGCCCAAAATAGCCAATATAACCGTATTCTTTGTGCCAATGCGCAGTTCGACCATTAAGCCTGCGAACAACAGAAAAGGCATATTGGATGCAAGATGACCATAATCACCGTGCAAAAAAGCGCTGCTAATAGGCGTTAATATTGCAGGCAGGGCCAGATGCGCACCGCCAAAATTGCTATCGCTTATTCCGCGCGATGGCCAAAAGCCTGCTCGTAATGTAGCTTGCTCGTCCAGCCCAAGAAAAGCGAATAATGCCCAAATGACTATGCAAGCTACCAGATAATAGCTTGTGAATTTCGGCAATTTAAAATTCATAATGGGCTGATCAAATAAACTCAATTTTGTCGACGAGATAATATTTATCGCCCGATGGAACGCTGACTTCAACTTCATCTTCGACTTGGCGCCCGATAAGAGCGCGGCCAATCGGGCTGTTATAGCTGATCTTGCCTGAGCGTGCATCCGCCTCTGCTTGGCCGACAATCTGATAGCGCACAGGCTTATCATCTTCATCAAGAAGAGTAACCGTAGCACCAAATACAATCTTGTCACCGCTTAGCGTTGTCGGATCAATAATTTGCGCACGGCTCAGCTTATCTTCGAGGTCGCTTATGGTCGCTTCGACTTGGCCCTGACGTTCTTTCGCTGCGTGATATTCCGCATTTTCGGAAAGATCACCATGCGCACGCGCTTCTTCAATGGCATCAACAATCTTTGGACGCTCTTCTTTTAATTCTTTCAGCTGGGCACTTAGTTTTTCATAGCCCTCTGCCAACATAGGCATTTTTTCATTCGCCATAACGGCAAGTCCTTCATCTCTCTGTGCATCCACACAATAGCTTTCTTTCGGTCAGACTTTGACCGCAACATAAGCAATTTGTCGGGATTGCTAAGCAAGCCCTATATTATAGTCCTGTAAAGGTTTGACTTCAAGGCTTGCGTCACGCAGCGCCAAGATTGATTGCGAAGCAGCCAGACTTGACGAGGCTGTTGTGAAATATGGCGTTCGTGTTGCCAGCGCCGATCCACGGATAGATTGCGAGTCCTTGAGGCTTTGCCAGCCCTCTGTCGTATTGAAAATAAGGGCAACGTCACCATCCAAAATACGATCCACAATATGCGGGCGGCCTTCTGCGACCTTATTGACCACAGTGACAGCAACGCCATTTTCTTTCAGAAATGCAGCCGTTCCGCCTGTCGCAATAATATCAAAGCCCAAGCCTTCCAATATTTGCGCTGCCGGCAGGATATTCGGCTTGTCGCTATTTTTCACTGAGATAAAGACTGTGCCTGAATCTGGCAATATTGCCCCTGCCCCCAATTGCGATTTTGCAAAAGCAATAGCGAAACTATCATCAATACCCATCACTTCACCCGTTGATTTCATTTCAGGAGAAAGCACCGGATCAACACCGGGGAAGCGCGCAAATGGGAAGACCGCCTCTTTTACAGCCATATGGCTGATGTGGCGGTTTATTTTCGGCAAATCAGCCAGTTTTTCACCAGCCATGACCCGGGCCGCAATTTTGGCGATCGGTGCACCAATGGCCTTAGCCACAAATGGCACTGTTCGGCTTGCCCGTGGATTGACCTCAATCAAATACACTTTACCATCTTTGACAGCGAACTGGATGTTCATCAGGCCGCGCACTTTTAAGCCGTGTGCCAGCTTAACCGCTTGCTGCTCCATCTCCGCGATAATATCGTCATCAAGGCTGTAAGGCGGCAAGGTGCAAGCGCTGTCACCAGAATGTACGCCAGCCTCTTCAATATGCTGCATAACGCCAGCGATGACGACATCTTCGCCATCACAAATAGCGTCCACATCCACCTCTATCGCATCGCGCAGATATTGATCTATCAACACCGGGCTATCGCCCGACACTTGTACCGCGGTTGAAATATAATCTTCCAATTGCGCAGGGCTATCAACAATTTCCATCGCCCGTCCGCCTAGAACATAGGATGGGCGCATCAGCACTGGATAACCAATCCGTTCTGCGACAGCCAGAGCCTCTTCCCGGCTGCGGGCAATGCCATTGGCCGGCTGCAACAGGCCCAGCTTATTAACCAGCGCCGCAAATCTCTCGCGATCCTCTGCCAGATCAATGGCGTCTGGCGACGTTCCTAATATAGGGATGCCCGCATCTTCTAAGGCTTTTGCAAGTTTCAATGGCGTTTGTCCGCCAAATTGCACGATAACGCCTTCAAGCGTTCCCCTGCTTTGCTCACAACGCAGGATTTCCAGAACATCTTCTGCTGTCAAAGGCTCGAAATACAAGCGATCAGAAGTGTCATAGTCGGTCGATACCGTTTCAGGATTGCAATTGACCATGATCGTTTCATAGCCAGCGCTGTCGCTATCATGGTCGCCCAACGCAAAGCATGCATGGCAGCAACAATAATCAAACTCAATCCCTTGGCCGATTCGGTTAGGACCACCGCCCAATATGACAATTTTGCGCCTGTCTGTCGGGTTAGACTCATTTTCAGGTTCGCCAAAGATCGGAGCCTCGTAGGTAGAGTACATATAAGGTGTTTTGGCATGGAATTCTGCCGCACAAGTGTCGATACGTTTATACACGGGATGAACCCCCAAACGGGCCCGTAGCGCGCGCACTTCCTCTTCGCTCGTCGCACCAGCCATGGCCTGTATGGTATCGTGCAAAAGCCCGTGGCTGCGCGCCTGTGTCTCGCCAAGTCCACCAGCTACTTTGACCGAACGCACAGCCAGCGTTGCCAGCCTCTTGTCTGAGAAACCCATAGATTTCAATTTGCGCAGTGCCTGTGCATCATTAGGCAGACCTTCATCAAGTACGCTTTTTTCAGCAGCGATGATCGCTTCAATTTGGCGCAGGAACCACGGGTCATAATGGGTGATTGCGTGAATATCTTCGACCGAGAAACCTTCTCGAAATGCCTGCCCAATCACCAATAATCGACGTGAATTCGGCTTGGACAGCTCACTGGTCACCACATCTCGGCTCACGCCTTCCAATGAATAAATGCGGTTAAATCCATCCAACCCCGTTTCGAGACCGCGCAATGCCTTTTGCAATGATTCTTGGAAATTGCGGCCAATGGCCATAACTTCACCCACCGATTTCATCGCGGTGTGCAGATAGTCTTCAGAACCCTTGAATTTCTCAAAGGTAAAACGTGGAATTTTTGTGACGACATAGTCAATTGTTGGTTCAAATGATGCCGGTGTCGCGCCGGTAATATCATTGTCAATCTCGTCCAGCGTAAAGCCGACAGCGAGTTTTGCCGCCACCTTGGCAATGGGGAAGCCCGTTGCTTTGGACGCCAGAGCCGAAGAACGCGATACGCGCGGGTTCATCTCAATCACCACCAAGCGGCCGGTCTTTGGGTTAACCGCAAATTGCACGTTAGAGCCGCCCGTTTCTACCCCGATTTCCCGCAAAACCGCGATCGAGGCATTGCGCATAATCTGATATTCTTTATCAGTTAGCGTCAACGCAGGCGCCATAGTGATGGAATCGCCGGTATGCACACCCATTGGGTCAAGATTTTCAATCGAGCAGATGATGATGCAATTATCCGCTTTGTCGCGAACAACCTCCATCTCATATTCTTTCCAACCCAGCACTGATTCCTCGACCAGCACTTCGGTCGTCGGGCTGGCATCCAGCCCCTTGCGGACAATCTCTTCAAACTCATTGCGATTATACGCAATGCCGCCACCCGTGCCGCCCATGGTAAAGCTAGGCCGGATAATCGTTGGCAGGCCAACATGCTCCAGCGCATCCAACGCCTCTTCCAAGCTGTGCGCAATCAGGCTTTTCGGGCTGTTCAGGCCGATCTTGTCCATCGCTTCACGGAATTTCTGTCGATCCTCAGCCTTATCAATCGCCTCAGCGCGCGCACCAATCAGCTCAACATCATATTTTTCTAATGTGCCATCTTCATCCAGCGCCAAAGCAGTATTCAGCGCGGTTTGACCGCCCATTGTGGGCAACACTACCAGCTTTTCATCAGGACGTTCTTTGCGCTCCTTGGCGATGATCTTCGCAACAATTTCCGGTGTGATAGGCTCAACATAGGTGGCATCGGCCATATCTGGATCGGTCATAATGGTCGCGGGGTTAGAGTTGACCAGCACAATCCGGTAGCCCTCCTCTTTCAGCGCCTTAACCGCCTGCGTGCCCGAATAGTCAAATTCACATGCCTGACCAATAATGATCGGGCCAGCGCCAATGATAAGGACGGTATCAATATCGGTTCTTTTGGGCATAAAAGCTCCTGATTTTCCCTTTATAGGGAGACGTTTAAGCAACCTTGGCCAATCACGGCCTCGGCATAGTATTTCATGTGTATATTTCGTGAGAGGGCAAAGTTATCATCCCAACCCCCGCACGAATTTCTCAAACAGGTAAAAACTGTCTTGCGGGCCTGGTGATGCTTCTGGGTGATATTGCACGCCAAACGCATTCTTGTCTTTTAGTGCGATGCCGCAATTGCTGCCATCGAACAGGCTTTTGTGTGTTTCTTGAACATTATCGGGCAGGCTGGCGCTATCAACTGCAAAACCATGGTTCATACTGGTAATCTCTACCAGCCCTTCGCTCTCATCCCAACCCGCGCCGATACGCTGAACCGGGTGATTGGCGCCGCGATGGCCCTGATGCATTTTAATGGTTTTAGCGCCTGTTGCCAGTGCCAGCAATTGATGGCCCAAGCAGATGCCAAAAATCGGAATGTCACGCTCCAAAAGACCTTGAATAACCGGAACCGCATGCGCGCCCGTCGCAGCGGGGTCGCCCGGTCCGTTAGACAGAAATACACCCGTAGGTTGCAACACCAAAATATCGTCAAGCGAAGTTTCCGCTGGAACTATAGTAACTTTTGCACCAGCTTTAACAAGGTTTCTGAAGATATTGCGCTTTGCGCCATAATCAATCGCAACGATGTGCGGGCGCTCACCATCATTTTCTGCTGCATAGCCATGACCAAGCTGCCAGATACCGCTATCCCATGTTGTTGTCTGGTCTCCAGTGACTTGCGCCGCTAGGTCCATGCCTTCCAATCCAGGCCATGCACGCGCCTTTGCCAGCAATTCATCAATATCAAACTGGCCGTCTTCATTATGGGCGATAACAACATGCGGCGCGCCGGCCTCTCTTATCCGCCGCGTTAAAGCTCTGGTATCAACACCCGACAGGCCTATGCGGCCATGCTGTGCCATCCATGCTCCAAAATGCTGCTCACTGCGGAAATTGCTTGGTGGAGTGATCGACTCGCGCACCACACAGCCCAGAGCATGAGGGCTATTGGCTTCAAAATCCTCGTCATTGGTGCCGACATTGCCGATATGCGGAAAGGTAAAGGTGACTATCTGCCCAGCATAGCTTGGGTCCGTCATCACTTCCTGATAACCGGTCATGGAGGTGTTAAAGCAAAGCTCCCCCACTGCGTCGCCTGTGGCACCGAAGCCATAACCCCAGACAAGCGAGCCATCTGCCAATACCAATAATCCGGTCGCGCCTTTGGGGGCTTGCGAATATGCGCTGTCGGTCATGGTCGCTCCTACTTCTGTTAGAATCTGTATTTTCAGCCAAATTGCAGGGCTTCTAGTCGTGGACAATGGCACGCGCAATCTAGGAAAAATAGTTTTATCCGGCTATGTCTTCCCTTTGTTTCAAAATAAGTTCGGAGAACGATTATGCTGCGTGATGACGTCAAGGCGGCACAAATTTCTGCTATGAAATCAAGCGATAAACCCCGTACAGCGGCGCTACGCTCGATTATGGCAAAGATTAAAGACAAAGATATTGCCCTGCGTACGGCGGATAAAAAACCCGAAGATGACGCAATGGTAACCGATGTTTTGCAGAAAATGGCCAAGCAACGCCGCGAATCGATCACCCTTTATGATGAAGGTGGACGCGATGAACTGGCGGCGCAGGAACGTTATGAACTGGCTGTGATTGAGGAATTTCTGCCCGTCATGCTATCAGAAGAAGAGACAAAGGCCATTGTCACCAAATTGAAGGACGAAATTGGCGCGTCTGGCATGCAGGATATGGGCAAACTTATGGGCCAGCTAAAGGCAAAGCATGGCGGTGAGATTGATATGAGCAATGCCAGCGCCATTGTGAAAGCCGCTTTGGCTGGTTGAAACCTGCTGCGTCATATTCGTGCATGCTATAATCTGGCGAGATCGTCACAAAACTGATAATTATCGCTTATGAACCTCTCACCCCAATGGCTAGATCAATTGCGCGGGCGGCTTACGCTGTCCTCGATCATTGGGCGCAGTGTTCGGGTGGAAAAAGCCGGGCGTGAATTTAAGGCCTGCTGTCCTTTTCATAATGAAAACACACCCAGCTTCACCATTAATGATGTGAAGGGTTTTTATCACTGTTTCGGCTGTGGTGCCCATGGCGATGCGATACGCTGGATGACCGATCATCGCGGATTGGGCTTTATGGATGCGGTCAAAGAACTGGCCAGCGAAGCGGGTATGGATGTCCCTGCCCCAGATCCAAAAGCCGCAAAACGCGCTGAAAAGCGCGATAGCCTTTATGATGTCTGTGCAGCAGCGCAAGACTGGTTTGCACAAAACCTACAAGGTGTAGAGGGCGCACATGCACGCGATTATCTGGCAAAGCGCGGTATCAGTGAAGACATTCAAGCCAAATTCGGCTTTGGCTTTGCGCCTGATGGCAGAGGGAATATCGCCAAAGCGCTGGATGGATTTGCCGCCGATAAACTGATCGAAGCAGGTTTGTTGATCTCCGTTGATGGCAAAGCACCTTATGATCGGTTTCGCGGGCGCTTGATGATTCCCATTCGCGATGCGCGTGGGCGCACCATCGCTTGGGGCGGTCGCATATTGGGTGCCAAAGAAAGACAAGAGCGGGAGCCCAAATATCTCAATTCACCAGACACGCCTCTGTTTGATAAGGGCCGCACGCTTTATAACATAGACAATGCCGCAGCCGCATCACGCCAAACCGGCCGACTAATAGTGGTCGAAGGCTATATGGATGCCATAGCGCTGGCTCAGGCCGGTTTTGAAGACGTTGTCGCACCGCTCGGCACAGCGCTGACCGAAGAACAAATCGGCATGGCGTGGAAAATGGCTGACCGCCCAATATTGTGCCTTGATGGTGATAATGCCGGCCAAAAGGCAGCTATGCGTGCGGCGCAGCGGGCCTTACCGATAGTATTTGCAGGACATAGCTTGGCATTTGCATCTCTTCCGCAAGGCTTAGACCCTGATGATCTGTTGCAACAATCGGGACCGACTGCCTTAGAACGGGTGTTGTCAGACAGTGTTTCCTTGGTTGATCGTATCTGGCAATATGAACTGGCCCAATCTGATCTATCCACACCGGAATCCAAAGCGGCGCTTAAAGCTGCTTTGATGGGCCATGTGCAGACAATAGCGGACCGCGACATTGCAGGTTTTTACCGCAACGAGTTGATGGATCGCTTTTACTCCGTGGTTCGCAGCAAATCGAGTTTCTCACATCCAACTTCAAGATCGACCAATTTTACAAAGGCATTTTCCGCTAAAGGCAAATGGCAGTCTAGCAAGTCGTCCGCGCCATTACAGGTCAGCAAGTACCAGAAAAATCTAGGCGTCGTAGAGGCAGTATTGTCAGGTTTTCTAAGGATACCTAAGGCTCTGTCTCTTCATGGAGAAGCCTTATGCGCTCTGGATTGCCAGAATGAAGAGCTAAGCCGATTAAGAAACTATTTGCTGGAATATTTAGCGCAGGGCCAGCCTCTTGATCGTGACCATTTGCTCTCCATATTAAGAGATGAAGGATTTGGGGAAGTAAGCAGCAGATTATTGCGGGCCGATGGTCTGCATTTCTCATTCTCCAGAGACAATGATATTGGGGACAGCGAACAGGAGCAACTTGATCAGGCGCAGCGGGATCTACAAGAAGTTTTACACATCGCGGTGGCCCAGCCACGCATAATGGCATTGCTACAAAGGGTTTCGGCAAAGCTGGACAATGAACCCAGTGATGAGGCATTTATGGAGTTTGCTAAGCTGCAGGAACAACGGCGCAATTTCAGTCAACGCATAAGTCATCTTGCAGAACGTGCACGTGCCCGATAGAGAGACGATTAAAATGGGTAAAGAACCCAAAGAAACAGGAATACATAATCTTGGCAAGCAAAGCTAAAGACACAAGCGATAATGAGCGCGAAGATGGGGATGCCCCGCTGATTGACCTCAACGAAGCGTCAATTAAGAAGCTCATAACCAAGTCAAAAAAACGCGGCTACATCACCTATGATGAGCTTAACGAAGCCTTGCCTCAGGACCAGATGTCATCTGAGCAGATTGAAGATGTCATGTCGGCAATCTCTGAAATGGGCATCAATATCTTCGAAAATGACGAAGATGCTGCTGAAGATGGCCCTGAAGAGGTCGATGTTGAGCCGAAAAAGGCCGAAAAGCCAGTAGCGGAAAAGAAAAAAGAGACCAGTGATCGTACCGACGATCCTGTCCGCATGTATTTGCGTGAGATGGGCGCGGTTGAATTGCTGAGCCGCGAGGGCGAGATTGCCATCGCCAAACGCATTGAAGCTGGCCGCGACACGATGATCCTCGGCCTTTGCGAAAGCCCCATCACCTTCCACGCTATTATTGAGTGGTCGACAGCTTTGAATGAAGGTGAAATGCAGCTGCGTGAGATTGTCGACCTTGATGCCATGCTTTCCAAAGAACCGGCACCGGAAAATCTTGACGAAGAAGCCGATGATGACGGCGAAATTAGCGAAAAAAATGCCGGACCTTCATTTAAAGAAGATGATGAGGTCGAAGAAGAGTCCGCAGATCAAGATGATGATGAGGACAATCTGACAGAGCGCCGTACAGAGCGGCAAAATGATGATGACGATGAAGACAACACATTGTCGCTCGCACAGATGGAAGCTGCGCTTAAGCCCGATGCGCTTGAGAAGTTCCTCCAAATAACCAATCTTTTCAAAAAATTCGCCAAACTTCAAAGCGAGCGTTTGACAACATTGGGTGTCGGCGATGACTTCCCGGCTGCTAAGGAAAAGAAATATCATGCGCTGCGTGAGGAGCTCACAGCAGAGGTCGAATCGGTTCAATTTCACGCCAGCAAAATCGAATATCTTGTCGACCAGCTTTATGCATTTAATCGCCGCCTGACTGCATTGGGCGGGCAAATGTTGCGTTTGGCAGAGCGCCATAAAGTTCCGCGCAAGAGCTTCCTTGACCGTTATCTCGACCATGAGCTTGATGAAAACTGGCTAGAAGATGTATCAAAAGTTGATAAAAAATGGGCAGCTTTCGCTACTAATGAAGCGGCAGCAGTAGACCGTATCCGCACAGAAATTAGCGATATTGCCTCTGCTACCGGCATGTCATTGCGCGAATTCCGTCGTATTGTGAACATGGTACAAAAAGGTGAGCGCGAAGCACGAATTGCCAAAAAAGAGATGGTTGAGGCCAATCTGCGCTTGGTTATCTCCATAGCCAAAAAATACACCAATCGCGGTTTGCAATTCCTCGACCTTATTCAGGAAGGCAATATTGGCCTGATGAAGGCGGTTGATAAATTTGAATATCGCCGCGGGTACAAATTCTCCACCTATGCGACTTGGTGGATCCGTCAGGCTATCACCCGCTCTATTGCTGATCAGGCGCGGACCATCCGTATTCCGGTCCATATGATCGAAACGATCAACAAACTTGTGCGCACAAGTCGCCAGTTCTTGCATGAGCAGGGCCGCGAACCGACGCCAGAAGAAATGGCTGCTCGCCTCTCCATGCCATTGGAGAAAGTACGCAAAGTGATGAAAATCGCCAAAGAGCCGATCAGTCTCGAAACGCCTATTGGCGATGAGGAAGATTCGCATCTCGGTGACTTTATCGAAGACAAAAACGCCATCATTCCTGTCGATGCAGCCATTCAGGCCAATTTGAAGGAAACTGTTACGCGCGTCTTAGCCAGCCTTACCCCGCGTGAAGAGCGCGTTTTGCGTATGCGCTTTGGTATCGGCATGAATACTGATCACACTTTGGAAGAAGTCGGACAACAGTTCAGTGTGACACGTGAACGCATTCGGCAGATTGAAGCCAAGGCTTTGCGCAAGCTCAAGCATCCTTCACGCAGCCGCAAAATGCGCAGCTTCCTCGATCAGTAAATCATTACATAGATCATCACGGCCTGTTGGATATGTGTTCAGCAGGCCGAGTTGTTTCTGCACTGTATCACTATACTTAATATCACTTTAGGTAAGAGTGTGTTCAGAATTTTAGGGTAATGTCTCTCATTGAAGGATTGTCGAAACGGCAATTTTCAAGCGAGGTAGACAGTGCGAGCAGAGCAAGACATTCAAGGCGATATGCAAGATCGGTTAAAGCCGATTGACTTGCTGCAACTGCGCTCCACACGCCAACCTGTCTTGCTGCGTGAACTGGCAACCAACAATGCTGCCTTTAATGGTAGCGATATTGCCGATGTTGCGCATTATCTTTGTCTGCTACACGGACGCTATCCGGGATTGATGGACAGTTTGGCCGATCGCATGGTCGCTTCGGGTGACAATTTCTTTAGCGAGCTTGCAGAACGTTTTACCGCTGAACGGCGTTTATTGACCGACCTTACCGTCGCAGCCGGACCAATTGGCAGATTATTAGGCGAAGACCGCTCAATGAACATTGTTGAACAATTGCGCGTTTCTATCGACCTTTTGGCACGATCGGACCGCGAAGGCTGCGCACTGGGTGCTGCAGCGGCGATGCTTACAGAATGGAAGCATATCCGCCCTGCCCTTAATGCTGTTGCATCCAGGCTTTCCGTAAAAACTACTGGTTTTGACCATGATGCATTATCAACACAAATGCTGGAACGTGTTGCCAGTTATCCGGAAAAACGTCACCAGCGCGCCATTGCTTTTGGCGTAAAACAACTATGCCATCAACACGAACAATTTTGGTTACTCCTTAACAATCGCTGCGCCGCACGTCGCGCCGCATTGCATGGCTAAAAACATCTCATCTGCTCCCTTAGATTAGCGGCTATTTCATAACCTGTTGCACCATGACGGCAAAATGTTCGCTTGCGATTTTAATCCTGCCTATCTATCGAATTTAATCACGTAATTAATTCGATAACTTTCCAAAAGGACAGCCAGCGATGCAGCGTTTTGACGGCACCAAAAATTATGTAGCCACAGATGACTTGAAGGTTGCCGTAAACGCAGCTGTCACCTTGAGGCGGCCATTGCTGGTTAAAGGCGAGCCAGGAACAGGCAAAACCGTTCTGGCGCAGGAAATCGCCGACTCAGTTGGTGCTCCGTTGATCGAGTGGAATATCAAATCAACCACCAAAGCGCAGCAAGGCCTTTATGAATATGATGCCGTTGCGCGGCTGCGCGATGGGCAGCTGGGCGATGAGCGTGTGCACGACATTGCCAATTATATTAAGCGCGGCAAATTGTGGGAAGCATTTACAGCTCCGAAGCTACCAGTGCTGTTGATTGACGAAATTGACAAAGCCGATATCGAGTTTCCAAATGATTTGCTGCAAGAATTAGATCGCATGGAATTCCACGTTTATGAGACGGGAGAGACCGTCAAAGCGGCAGAACGACCCATTGTGATTATCACGTCCAATAATGAGAAAGAACTGCCCGATGCATTTTTGCGCCGCTGCTTCTTCCATTATATCAAATTCCCTGATCGCGACACGATGCAGTCGATCATTGATGTCCACTTTCCTGATATTCAAAAGCGTCTTGTCGCTAAAGCAATGGATATATTTTACGAAGTGCGCGAAGTGCCTGGACTGAAAAAGAAGCCCAGCACCAGCGAACTTCTCGATTGGCTGAAGCTATTGCTGAACGAAGATATGCCGCTTGAGGTGCTGCAAAACCGCGACCCAACTAAGGCCATTCCTCCATTGCACGGCGCGTTGCTCAAAAACGAACAAGATGTGATGCTCTTTGAACGCTTAGCATTCATGGCACGCCGCAATAGTTAGATTAGCTGGTATAAGCCAATTCATAATTGCCCCAATAGCGACCGTTTATCCACAGCGGGACAAAGATGTTTTTTAGAACAACGCACTGATCTTCTGTGGGGTTGAACCGGTACGAACCAGCATGAAACTCTTCGTTTCGCTTGCTGACCGCTTCTGATGTCAGTTTGTCCATCAATATCATGCGGTTGCGACAATATTTCTTGTCATGATCTGCATCACCTGTAGGTGCTTTGGATCGCGCGCTTAAATGGGTTGGCAAATAACCATCTTCATTTGTGCAAACACTGCTATAGATATTTTGTTTTTGTGCTTGGAATTGGTCCAACAATGGCTGGATTTTGCGATCCGCATAGTCGTTAAATCTGGTGTTAAAGCGTTCTGGTCCAACGCCGCCGACAGGTTGATAATCGCGATCAAACACTGCCTCTTCAGACACTTCGCCTGAAGCAATGCCCTGCTCAATCACCTTGCAGACATGTGCAGCCGCTTCTTTGGCCGCAGCAATATATGGGTTATCGCGGTTAGACATGCCGGTGTGCAGAAGATTGTTAAACATCAAATTTGTTTTTTCTTCTAATGCGGTCATATTCTCCAAAACGCCGTCAAGCTGACGCACATTGGAACCCACATCATCGGAAAATTCGAATAATGTGTTACACATATGGGCCGTGTTGCGGCGCAGCTTTTCAGAGCTGTCAGAGATAGTATCTGACTGATTGTCGACTTCGGTCACAAGATGCGAAACATTTGATAAAGTCCGCCCGATCATTTCCATCCCGGATTTCGCTTCATGGCTCTTATTGGCGCCCTGCCCCAATTGCTCGCCAATAATATCGGCTTGCCCTGCCAGAGATGTCATTGATTTGGTAATTTCTTCTGCAGCAGATCGCGAATCCTGCGCCAGCTTTTTCACCTCTGCTGCAACTACAGCGAATGTCGCACCAGCTGCACCAGCACGTTCGGCCTCAATTGCAGCATTTAACGCCAGCATATTGGTCGACTTTGCAATAGCATCAATTTTTTGACTGGATTTAAGAACTTGATCCATTGTCTCGGTAAATGTGGTGATCTTATCGCCCATGAAAATCACTAAGTCGATGATCGCCTCAAACTCTGTCATGGACTGCTGTATTGTGGTTGCACCTTCGCGCAATTCGCTTTGTGAACGCGCCGACAAAGCCCTTGCCTCTTCAATGGCACGGCCCACTTCATCTTGCTCTTGTTCCAGCATGCGGGCGATTTCCTGCAAGCCAGCGCGCTTGCCATCAATGGATTTCCCAGTCTCTAGGACATCACCAACAACCCGGGCTGCTTCACTGCATTCAACCATGGTTTCGCCACAGATTGCAGACATTGCATCCAGTATCTGGTTGTCATCAGCCCTAATTGCATTCAATTCCATATTCGCCTCCGTTTCCTTTCCGTAGCGAGATGATAGTTAATTTCGCGTAAACCATGCGATAATCACTTGCCTGATATGGTAAGCTGAAAGATCGCAAATTCCGCTTTGACCAAGTGCAGATTTTCGGGCAACACAGCCACAAAGGACAATGGAATAGCTATGTTTTTTGATTTTATGGATGCATTGCGCAGCGCTGGTATTCCAGCCTCGCTTAAGGAACATCTTGCTCTGCTAGAGGCGCTGGACAAGGACGTGATTGAACGTTCGCCAGAGGAATTTTATTATCTTTCGCGCGCAACCTTAGTGAAGGACGAAGGGCAGCTTGATCGATTTGATCAGGTTTTTTCCCATGTTTTCAAAGGCATTCAAACCAGTTTTGAAGAACAGAATGCCACTATTCCCGCCGACTGGTTGCGGCAGGTTGCGGAAAAGTATCTCAGCGAAGAAGAAATGGCCGAAATTGAATCCCTTGGTGACTGGGATGAGATTATGGAAACATTGAAAAAGCGCTTGGCTGAACAGGAAAAACGCCATGAAGGCGGAAGCAAGTGGATCGGCACTGGCGGCACATCACCGTATGGCAATGGCGGATATAACCCTGAAGGCGTACGCATTGGCGGGGAAAGCAAGCATAAAAACGCCGTAAAAGTCTGGGACAAAAGAGAATTCCAAAATCTGGATAACACCAAACAACTGGGCACTCGCAATATCAAAATGGCATTGCGACGGCTACGCCGTTTTGCACGCGAAGGTGCCGCAGACGAGTTGGACATTAATGGCACGATTGAAGGCACTGCCCGGCAAGGCTGGCTGGATATTAAAATGCGGCCTGAGCGACATAATGCTGTTAAGTTGCTGCTTTTCCTTGATGTCGGCGGCTCAATGGACCCGTTTATCAAACTGTGTGAAGAGCTTTTTTCCGCAGCAACAACCGAATTCAAGAATCTCGAATTCTTCTATTTTCACAACTGTATTTATGAGGGCGTTTGGAAGGACAATAGCCGCCGATTTACCGAACGCACCCCGACATGGGATATTCTGCACAAATTCGGCCATGATTATAAGGTCATATTTGTCGGAGATGCTTCGATGAGTCCTTATGAAATCAGCCACCCCGGTGGATCAGTCGAACATTTTAACGAAGAAGCTGGCTCTGTATGGATGCAGCGCATGGTCAACACATATCCCGCGACCGCTTGGCTCAATCCGGTTCCTGAGAAACAATGGGGTTATTCGCAAAGCGTTCGTATGTTCCAAGAGTTACTCAAAAATCGCATGTATCCACTAACCCTTGACGGCTTAGACGATGCAATGCGCGAACTTAGTCGCAAGAGCGGATAAACCGCCCGCAACTTAGCTTTTAAAATTCCACAGACCAGAAGTTTAGCTCTCTGCTGGGCCAATCATATAAGACTATAATATTAGCGACCGTATCACCGTAAAAGAGCGTCTTCTATTAACCCGAAATCAGCAGATTTATCCTATTCCGGATATATGACGAAATCCCTTATCTGCTCACGCCATGCAATTTCATCCACCACCGTCAATGCCTCTAGATCGCCTAGCTCTGCTCCTGCATCATCGACCCATTCACGCAGCAAGGTTGATCCGTTGATGACATCTATCGCCAGCTTATCATATTCATATTCATAGGGAAAATCGCGCCAAAGCGGATAATCTGGTTGTAACAAACGAATGGCTTTGAACGCCAGTGACTGCAACCGCCATGGCCTGAATGCATGATGGTCATAATCCGGGCCTTCCGCATGGAATTGAATGCCGTGACACAACTGCCCGACATGTTTGTGGAATGTCGGTTCAAATGAACAGGGGCGCAACGTGCAGCCCTTCATCCAATCAGGCGCCAATTGCTCCATCTTGTTCAAAATGGCCTGTGTGTTGATATCCGGAGCGCCAAACAACTCTAAAGGACGTGTTGTCCCCCTACCCTCACTTAACATCGTGCCTTCCAGCATCACTGTACCGGCATAGGCCCTTGCCATCATCACATTGGGGGCATTGGGGCTAGGGTTGATCCATATCCGATCAGCAGGCCAGCCAAATTCAGGTGCCAGATCAGGCCTCCAGCCATCCATAGCAACAATTTCCAGATCAACGTCAAGCTGGCATTCTTTTACGAAATAGCGCGCCATTTCACCCATTGTCAGGCCATGGCGCATAGGCAGAGCAGCAGCACCAACAAAACTCTCCCAACCGGGACGCAAGCTTAAGCCTTCAATAGGGCGGCCTGCTGGATTGGGGCGGTCAAGAACCCAGAATTCCTTGCCATGCTCTGCACAGGCTTCCAGCATATAGCGAAGCGTTGTCAAATAGGTGTAGATACGGCAACCCAGATCCTGAAGATCAAACAATATGACATCAAATGTTTCCATAGATTCAGCTGTCGGGCGGCGTACTTCACCATAAAGACTGAAAATCGGGATATTATATTCCGGATCAATTTCATCCGGCGTTTCTACCATATTGTCCTGCTTATCACCTTTTAGTCCATGTTGTGGGCCAAAAGCAGCAGTCAGTTCAATATCATCGCAAGCGACAAGCGCATCTATGGAATGCGTCAAATCATCCGTCACAGAAGCAGGATGCGCGACCAGTGCAACCCGTTTGCCATGGAGCTTTTTGCGAATATCTTTATCGCGTAATAATCTATCAATTCCGTTTTTCATGGGCATATTGGTGGCTGGAGTTGGATGGTAAAGCAATCCCTATTGTGAAAATCCGGCTTATCTGAAGGGTGCGCCAAAGCCCAATACGCCAAAGTTGATGGCTCTTGTTCAATAACCGCGCTCAACCCCATATCCATCGGCTTTTTATGCGCCAACTGCCCAAGATCGACATAAGCGATAAGTTGAAATGCATTCGGGCCGTGCCATTGGGTAGTTATATCTGGGCTGACAAGGTTTAGAGCCGGCTGCATTGCAAAACGGTAAGATTCAAAGCTGTAAATCGCATAGGCGCCAGACGGTGAAAAATTATATTCTATATATTGGTTACTGTCTTCAAGACCGATAAACGCCTCAAAGCACGTATGCTGCCACAAATTGTCTTGCCAGGTCTGCGCGGATTGTTCGGGCAAGATGATTGATTGCAAATTGCCGGTCAAAGAGAATGTCAATTTGAGCATAGTTTGCGCAGAATATTCGTACTTTGTCGCCACTTCATAGTCACCAGCGACAGAATTTTCATGCAAATGCAGCTTGTTTTCACCTAACCCCCTACTCAAAGCCTTATCTCCCTGCTAACCGCGCTTATTATGACCGAATATTCATCAGATTTACTACGCCAGCTTCAACAGCGCGGCTATATCCACCAAATCACCAATGCGGAAGGGCTGGATAATCTTGCCCAAAAACAGGTTGTGCCTGCTTATATCGGTTTTGATGCAACCGCGTCATCTTTGCATGTCGGCAATCTGGTGTCGATCATGCTACTAAGACGGGTCCAGCAAGCAGGCCATAAGCCAATTGTCGTGATTGGCGGCGGAACAACCAAAGTCGGTGATCCATCGGGCAAAGATGATGTACGTAAATTGCTTGATGAAGAGGGCATTGCGGCGAATATCGCGTCTATCAAACAGAGTTTTGAGCAATTCCTCACCTTTGGCGATGGCCCGAGCGATGCGATCTTGGTCAATAATGCGGACTGGCTTGATCAGCTCGACTATATTCCATTTTTGCGAGATGTTGGGCGGCACTTCACCATCAACCGTATGTTGACATTTGACTCGGTTAAGTTGCGTCTACAGCGTGAGCAACCACTGACATTTCTCGAATTTAATTACATGATCCTGCAAGCCTATGACTTTCTGGAATTGTCACGCCAGCATGATTGCCGGTTACAGCTCGGCGGCTCCGATCAATGGGGCAATATCGTCAATGGTATAGAGCTGGCACGCCGTATTGATGGCAGTGAATTATTTGGCGTTACCTCTCCTTTGATAACCAAAGCCGATGGCAGCAAGATGGGCAAGTCTGTTGATGGGGCAATCTGGCTGAACAAGGATAAGCTGTCTGATTATGATTATTGGCAGTTCTGGCGCAATACAGATGACCGAGATGTCGGTCGCTTCCTGAAATTGTTCACGGATTTGCCCGTCGAAGAGATTGCTCAGCTTGAAGCATTGGAAGGTGCCAAGATTAACAGTGCAAAGATAGCCCTTGCCAATGCGGCAACGGCCATGTGCCGTGGAGAAGTTGCTGCGCTGCAAGCAGAGCAGACTGCAAAACAGGCTTTTTCAGGCGATGGTTTGGCCGAAGATTTACCTCGACTGACAGTTCCTGCAAATGGGATAGCAATAGTCGATGCCATGATCGAATTGCATCTGTGCGCAAGCAAGGGTGAAGCCAGACGATTGATCAAAGGCGGCGGCGTCAAGATTGATGGAGAGAAAATTGATGATGAGAAAAGCATCATTATTCCATCCGCTGAAGACAGAAGACTGTCAGTTGGAAAGAAAAAGCACGCTATCTTATCAACTTAGGCAGAAATCCTGTTAAATCAGCCAAAGTTTACATTTTTTTTGGTTTTAGAGAATATCAATAGGTGGTTGATGATCACAATTGGAAATTCTCTATGACAAGAGGTGCAAATCTATCGGTAATGGACATGCGACAAGCAGCGCGGCACAGCGTTGACCATGTCGTCATTGCCGAACACAGAAGCATGGGCGATATCAAAGTCCATATCGTCAATATTTCGGCAAATGGTTTTATGACTGAAGGCGATATGCCCCTGCAAAAGGGCGAGCGCATAACTGTCCGCCTACCTTCACTCGGTCAGTTGGAGGCCCATCTGATATGGTCACTTGGCGGCCGTTCGGGTTTTCAATTGGAGCGTATTATTCGCCAAAACGAATTTAGCGACCTTATCAAAGCCCTAAAACCGGGCTCAGGTACGCAGAAATTCCGTTAAGCCATAGCTAACCGCCGCGTAGCAACCTAATGCCTTGATCGCGCTGGAAGAGGTACAGCAATGTACGCGCGGCTTGCCCTCTGGGTTTATCCAGATTTTCGTCTTGTGTTATCAACAGCCTAGCATCATCATTGGCTATGCTGATCAAAGCATGTACTTGTTCAGGTCTCGCTAGCTTATAGCCGACTTCGCCAGATTGGCGGGTTCCAAGCAGTTCTCCCGCTCCGCGCAGGCGCAAATCTTCTTCGGCAAGAAAAAAACCATCTTGAGACGATCGCATAAGTGCCAGCCTTGCCCGCGCCGTTTCACTCAAATTCTGACTGCGCAGCAACAGACAGCGCGATTTGTCACTCCCCCTGCCCACACGCCCGCGCAATTGATGCAGCTGGGCAAGGCCAAAGCGTTCTGCACTTTCGACAATCATCAAAGTCGCATTGGGAACATCTACGCCCACCTCAATAACCGTGGTCGCGCATAATATTGCGCTTTCACCCTCGGCAAAGCGCTCCATTGCGGCATCTTTCTGGTCAGCAGGCATCTGCCCGTGCACCATTTCAACGCGATTGCCAAAGCGTTCGCGCAAAATGGCATAACGCTCCTCAACGGCGACAGCGTCCATCAGATCACTCTCATTGACCAGCGGGCAAACCCAATAAGCCTGCCCACCGCCTGCAATATGGCGTTCCAGACCGTCGATAATCTGGCCCAAACGACTGTCACTCATCACCAGCGTTTCTATAGGTTGGCGCCCCGGCGGCTTCTCATCAAGCCGTGAAACATCCATCTCGCCAAATTGACTCAGCGTAAGCGTGCGGGGAATAGGCGTCGCCGTCATCGTCAGCATATGCGGCGGTAATTTGCCCTTTTGCGATAATGTTAGTCGCTGATTAACGCCAAAACGATGTTGTTCATCGATAACCGCCAGCGCCAGATTATTGTATATCACGGCATCCTGAAAAAGCGCATGTGTGCCGATCACCAAATTGATGGAACCATCAGCAATGCCCATTAGCTTTGCTTCACGAACTTTCCCCTTATCGCGCCCAGTCAATAATTCAACATTGATAGGAAGGGCCTGGAGCAATTTATTGAAGGTAGCAAAATGCTGCTTTGATAATATCTCTGTAGGCGCCAGCAGAACAGCCTGCCCACCTGCCTCAATTGCCGCCAACATGGCCATGACGGCAACTATGGTTTTGCCAGCGCCCACATCACCTTGCAGAAGCCGTAACATGGGTACGGGTTGCTCCAGATCTTGCAAAATCTCGGCAATTGCGCGTTCTTGAGCACCGGTGAGTTTATAGTCCAAGTGCAGCGCATCACGAAGACGGCCATCCCCCGCCAATGCCTGCCCTTTTTGCCGTCTGTTGCTGCGGCGTAACAGGGCAAAAGCCAATTGTCCGGCCAGTATCTCGTCATAAGCCAGACGTTGATGTGCTGCTTCATTTGGTCCCTGATGTGACGATGATAAAGCATCATTCCACTGTGGCCATTTTTCCCGCTCTAATAGGCCTGGTTCAATCCATTCATTCAATTGCGGCATATACGCTTTTGCATCAGCAACCATGGCCGTTAGTCTCTTGCTGGTAAGGCCTTTTGCGCAAGGATACACAGCCTCGACAGCTTCAAGTCCGGAATCTTCTGCAGCAATATGGTCTGGATGAATGATTTGCAGCATATCGCCATAACGCTCCAACTTGCCTGCAATATAACGCGTCTCACCCAATGGCAGTTGTTTCACGGCCCAGTCATTGTGCCGCCCAAAAAAGACTATCGCCATGATATTGCCGATACCATCCTGCGCCAATAGCCGTGTCGGTCCGCGCCCATGGCTTTTCTTGACATCGGTAATTGTCACTTGGACAATAATCTGGTCGCCTTCATTGGCCTCATCCAAATGGGTAACTTTGCGCCGTTCAATAAATCCACTCGGCAAGTGGAACAGCAGATCAGCAACATTGCTAATGCCTAGCTTTTCTAACGGTTTTTGCAGTTTCGGGCCAACGCCTTTAATTTGGTCAATAGCTGCGAATAAGGAATTAAGAATGTCAGGACGCATATTCTTCACCCTCTTAAGGGCTGTCCGCCACTATTGGCTTCATCAAGGGACTTGCGAAAGAACATTGCATTGCTATGGCATCAGCCCTGACTTGGTTCAACATCTGTCTCCACGAAAGAGAATGCCAACATGGATAAGACACGCATTTACGCCCGTTTGCGTTACCGGGCCTGGCACCGCGGCACGCGTGAGGCAGATTTTATGATTGGCGGCTTTTTTGACCGCTATCATGAACAGTGGAGTGATGCTGATATTGACTGGTTTGAGCATTTACTGACCAAGGAAGATGTAGATATCATGGCATGGGCTATGGGCCGGGAAGCGCCTCCATCGCCTTTTGACGGGCCGATGATGGAGATGATGCAGCGGCTGGATTATATCGACATCCCCTAAATCAGCATTTGCTACAATATATTATGTATTCCGAAACTGACATTTGATTTATGACCCTTACCAAACGCCTTAGCAGCAGCGATGTGCCGCTGACATTATGCAATGCAGCAACCAGTGCATTGCCGCTGATTTTAAGCGATATGGCCCGTCAGCATGATGGTCGTATTATCTATATCGCGCCCGACGATTCTGCGATGAATGATATCGCTTTAGCAGCCGAATATATTGCGCCGGATATTCAAATATTGTCGATGCCGGCCTGGGATTGTCTGCCTTATGACCGTGCATCACCTTCCGGTGCAGTTGTTGCGCAAAGGCTGAAAACCTTTGTCGCTCTACAACAGAAAAAAGCACAGCCATCATTGGTTTTGACCACAGCCAACGCACTGGCGCAGCGATGCCTTACACCGTTTCGTGTGCGCCAACACAGCACCTTATTGCGCAGTGGCAACAGCGTCGACCGTGACGCTTTGACCAACCAGCTGCAATCGCTAGGCTATAGTCGCACCGACACCGTAGCTGATGTCGGCGAATTTGCTGTGCGCGGCTCGGTACTAGATCTCTACCCTGCCAATTCCGAACATGGGCTGCGCCTCGACTTTTTTGGGGATGAGATAGAAACTATGCGCTGGTTTGATCCTGCCAATCAGCGCAGCATATCCTCAGTAGATGAATTTCTGCTGCTGCCGGCATCGGAAATTATGCTGGATGATGAGAGCATCAAGCGCTTCCGTACAGGCTATCGTGAGCATTTTACTGCAGAGGCGATTAGCGATCCACTTTATCAGTCGATCAGCGAGGGCCGACCATTGGCTGGCATGGAGCATTGGCTGCCCTTGTTTGAAAAGAATATGGTCAGCCTGTTTGATCATTTTGCCGAACAGGACATTTTTGTCCGTGATGCCGCCAGTGACAATGTCATACAACAGCGCCATGACGCAGTGTCAGATTATTATCAAAACCGTATTGAAGCACAGAAAGCCGATGGCACGACCTATCGGCCCTTACCGCCAAACGAACTGTATTTGGAGCAGGCAGAGCTGCGACAAAAACTTCGTCAACGGCCAGCGCATCTGACAACAGCCTTTGCCGAACCAGAAAGCGACACCATTGTCGATATGGGCTTTGGATCGAGCCGCGATTTTACGCCCGAGAGAAAAAGCGAAGCCCCTTTATACCACAATATCGTTGAGCATATCCGCACCAATCGTTCTGCTGGCCGGCATACGATAATTGCCAGCTATTCAGAAGGTTCTCGCAGCCGCATGCATAAGCTGCTCGAAGAGAGCGGCGGCACAGCCATCACTGAGGCTAATAGCTGGATTGAGGCTCAGTCATCTGGCGATAATGCGCCAAAGATTATCACGCTTGCTCTGGCTAGCGGCTTTGCCAATGACAATCTAGAAGTTCTTACAGAGCAGGATTTGCTGGGTGATCGCTTGGTCAGGCGGCGGCGTAAAAACCGTAATGCAGATGCGTTTTTAAGCGAACTATCCTCGCTCGACCCGGGCGATTTGGTGGTCCATGAAGAACATGGCATTGGCCGTTATGACGGTTTGATCTCCATCCCGGTCGGCCAAAGCCCCCATGATTGTGTAGCGCTAAGCTATGCAGGCAGCGACCGTTTATATGTACCGGTTGAGAATATCGATGTTCTATCCCGCTATGGCAGCAACAGTGAAACAGTGCAGCTTGACCGTCTCGGCGGAGAAGGGTGGCAACGCCGCAAATCCAAGCTAAAAGAACGTATTAGAGCGATTGCTGCAGAATTGATGCGAACTGCTGCAGCACGTGCTCTGCGCAAATCTGAGCGCGTCACACTGGATGCTGCGCCCTATAGCAGCTTTGTTGACCGTTTCCCTTATGAAGAGACGGACGATCAGGAGCGTGTCATTGAAGAAGTCCTTGATGATCTGGCTTCCGGCACGCCCATGGATCGCTTGGTCTGCGGCGATGTCGGCTTTGGCAAGACCGAAGTCGCCATGCGCGCAGCCTATGCTGTCGCTATGTCTGGTATGCAGGTCGCTATCATTGCACCCACAACATTATTAGCCCGCCAGCATTATGCAGGATTTGTCGAGCGTTTTCGCGGATTCCCGGTCAATATTGGGCGTCTTTCACGGCTTGTACCGACTGCAGAAGCAAAACGCACCAAAGAGGGTATTGCTGATGGTTCTATGGATATTGTCATCGGAACGCATGCACTGTTGGCCAAATCCATTGATTTTAAGCGTATTGGCCTTGTCATCATTGATGAGGAGCAAAAATTCGGTGTTACGCATAAGGAACGGCTGAAACAGCTCAAAGAAACCGTTCATGTCCTGACCCTTACCGCAACACCAATTCCGCGCACCTTGCAGATGGCAATGACGGGCTTACGGTCCTTATCCGTCATCCAAACCCCGCCCGTCGACCGGCTGGCTGTGCGCAGCTATGTTATGCCATGGGATGAGGTAATTTTGCGCGAAGCCTTGCTGCGTGAACATTACCGCGGTGGGCAGAGCTTTTTCGTTGTCCCGCGTATTAGTGACCTGAAAGAGATTGAAGAATTTCTAAAAGAACATGTGCCGGAAATTACCAGCATAGTCGCTCACGGCCAGATGACACCAACTGTTGTAGAAGAGCGCATGTCCGCCTTTTACGACAAAAAATATGATGTTCTGCTATCCACAACCATTGTTGAAAGTGGATTGGACATCCCAACCGCGAACACGCTGATCATTCATCGTGCGGATCGTTTCGGGCTTGGGCAGCTTTATCAGCTGCGCGGGCGTGTCGGTCGCTCCAAAACACGCGCTTATGCCTATTTCACAACACCGCAAGACCGTGTCATCAACGAGACTGCTCAAAAACGTCTAAAAGTGTTGAGCGATCTCGACAGTCTGGGCGCCGGGTTCCAGCTTGCAAGCCATGATCTTGATATTCGCGGCGCCGGCAATTTGGTTGGCGATGAACAATCAGGCCATATTCGCGAGGTTGGTTTCGAACTTTACCAGTCACTTCTGGAAGACGCCATATTGGCTGCAAAAGCAGGCGATACCGGCATTGTTAAAGACAGTTTCTCGCCGCAAATTACTGTTGATGCACCGATATTGATTCCTGAAGATTATGTGCCTGATCTTGCTGTGCGAATGGCGCTATATCGCCGCCTGAACAATCTTGAAAATGCGCAAGAGCTGGAGAGCTTTGCCGCAGAGATGATCGACAGATTTGGGAAATTGCCAGAGCCGACGGAAAATCTGATCAAAATCATCCAGATCAAACTCAATTGCCTGAAAGCCAATATCGCCAAAATCGATATGGGCGCGCGCGGCGCATTGGTTACCTTCCACAATGATAATTTCAAAAATGTCGAAGGGTTGCTGGCTTATGTTGAACGCTTGAAAGGCACTGCCAAAATCCGCCCAGACCAGAAATTGATGATCTCACGTGTCTGGAGAGATCCGCAATCGCGCCTTAATGGCTTGATACAATTGTCCAAAGGTTTAGCCGCCATTGCTGCAAAGGCTTGATAGCGCTTAGTTGGCGCGGAGGGCAAAGGTTATGAAATCGTCAGGATGCATAGCTTTCCCGCCAAGATATCCTTGATAATATTGGCAGCCCTCCTCTGCCAATAGATCGCGCTGTTCTTCTGTTTCAACACCTTCTGCAACAAGCTCCAGATTGAGTGCCCGGCCAAGCGCGATGATGGAGCGAACAATGACCCGGTCACGCGGTGAGCGTTCTATATCGACGCTCATCGCACCATCTAGCTTCAAATAATCCACCGGCAATGACTTCAAATATAACAGGCTGGAAAACCCAGTACCAAAATCATCAATAGCAACACGCATTCCTTGTTCACGCAATTTAACGCAAAGTTTGGATGCGCGACCAAGATTGCTGATCAAATCAGTTTCGGTGATTTCAACTGTTAGGCATTGCGGGTTGAATTGCGAGCGCTTGAGCATCGCTCCAAAGCGCGCAACAAAATCGGGTGCAGCAAAATCATAGGCTGTTAAATTGATGGACAGCCGCAAGTCAGAAAGCGCTTCCGGCCATTGTGACGCTTTTTGCAGAGCTTCCAGCTGAATATATTCCGATAAAGGCTGCATCAGTCCTGCACGTTCGGCAACGTTGAACAAAATAGAAGCGCCAAGCTCACCCATTTTGGGGTGTTCCCATCTCGCCAGCGCCTCTGCGCCTGTAAGATGGCCATTTTGCAGAGAAAATTGCGGCTGAAAACGGACAACAATTTCACCATTGTTCAACGCTTCTGCCAAATCATGCTCTAATGTCGTAGAGAAAATCTGATCCAGATCAGTATCACGATCAGCCCATTTAACATGGGTAGAGGCGTCATTTTGCGCATGTTCCAAACCAGCGACCAAACGTTTGACAAATTGATCGACCGCCTCATCAGGACGCCTCCTTGCAAGAGCAATATTGGCGCTAAGCATCAGCATATCCTGATCGTCCAGACTGGTGTCACGTACCATCGTAACAACCTCACCTGCCATCCATTGCCATTTGGTCCGGTCAATAACGCTATCAATCAACATGAAAAAACCATCCGCCGTTCGACCAATCTCAACGTCGCGCCCTAACGAATCGCGAGCGAACAGAGCCAGTTTTTGTTGGAGGAGCTGCAAGACTGTGTTGATTGTGCTACGCCCATGGCGATTGTTCATCAGCGGTAATTGCCCCAATGAAATCATCATTGCGAATAATGCAGGCCCCTGCAATGTGTTTATCGTATCCACAATCGCAGGCGGAGCAGTCATAGCCGCTTTGTGCTGATGGGTTCTTTCTGCCCCTGTTATGCCTTGCTGTACAGCCATTTGCAGCACTGCATTGACGCGGTTCAGTCCATCATCAGAATAGATATAATATCGCGATCCTGACGGGGCCATATGGTCAGAATCCGGCAACAACCAGATTGTCGATGCGCCATTCTCTTCTACGGCTTTATCCGGCGCTTTATGTCCATGCCCTTCACCAAAGCACAAAACCGCATCATGGGCATCATCAGTTCCGACCAACTCACAATGCAGCGCAGAGAAATGCTGAGCAATCGTGCGATATTTCTCATCAGAGAAATGTGCCATATTGCTTATCGCAAGACGAATTGTGTCCTCGGTCACTGCATACTCTCTATAATGTGCCCTAAATAGTGATGCTCGACATCATCTTGACAGTTTTCTATACGTGCAAGCTGTTAATACATTATCCTCGCCATTCGCGAAGCCACTATTATTTTTTGCATATAAATTGGGAAGTCTTATGCCAGCGATTGAAAAAACAGCGCTGATTGTTTCGCCCACGCCCGATGCCGAAGAAGCAGAGGCATTGATGCGCAAAAAATATGACTGGTGCGTGCTTGAAGAAGCCGAAACTGTAGTAGTTTTGGGCGGGGATGGTTTCATGCTGCAAGCATTGCACATGATGCTTGATCATGGCCGTATATTGCCAGCCTTTGGGATGAATTTGGGCACTGTCGGATTTTTGATGAATATATGGGATGGGAAATGCGACGATTTCGCGAAGCGCCTTGCCCGCGCCAAGCCATTTGCCGTCTCCCCCTTGCTAATGACTGCCACGACAATGGATGACCGCGTCATAGAGCAGCCTGCAATCAACGAAGTCTCTTTGCTACGCGAGACGCGCCAAACAGCTAAACTTGAAGTGTCGGTCAATAGCCATATCAAATTATCCGAGCTGGTATGCGATGGCGTTTTGGTGGCAACGCCGGCTGGTTCAACCGCTTATAATCTATCCGCCAACGGCCCGATTCTTCCTTTAGGATCGGACATGCTAGCCCTGACTCCCATAAGTCCCTTTCGTCCAAGACGATGGAAGGGTGCCATATTGCCCGATTCGTCACGCATCGAGTTTCGTGTGTTGGAAGAACAGAAACGCCCGGTTAGCGTGGTCGCAGATCAAAAAGAAATTCGCGATATTCGGCATATTTCTATCGCCAAAGATCCTGCAAGAACGCTGACATTGCTATTTGATCCAGAGCATAGTTTGGATGATCGCATCGCAACTGAACAATTTGTTGTTTGAACGCTTGCCAAACCTAGAATCATGTTGCTATAGGCTTCCTCGCTTCGAAGGAATTTGAAGCTGCTCCCCGATAGCTCAGTGGTAGAGCATTCGACTGTTAATCGAATGGCCGTTGGTTCGAACCCAACTCGGGGAGCCACTTTTTCAAATGTGCTTAAAAAAGCGTCTGGCGACTATTTTCCGCCGGAACGACCACTATTATTTATCGCTTTCTTTCTTGTCTTTTGTTGACCTAAGTTAGGATTCTTTGGTGCATTGCGCTTCTTACACGCATTATAGTTCTTGCTACGTGTTTGACAGGACTGGGCATTAGGGCCGCCACAATTTTGGTTCAGAATATAGTCGCATGGCCCCAGCATAGTAGCATGCCCCGTAGGAACGAAGGCAAGCGATGCTAACAAAGTCGTAGATGCGAGAATTTTCGTTATTTTGTTCATATTTTCCTCCTGTATAGCCGGTATTGGCTATGAGAAAATATGCAGTAAAAGCCTCAATTCCCTGCGTGACGCTAATCACGCAAGGAATTTTAAAAATGCTAATCTGATAATATTTGCAGACGCACAATCAATGCACGTTATTAAACCTCTTAACGCACAACACCATGGCATTGCTTATATTTGCGCCCAGAGCCGCATGGGCACGGCGCATTACGACTAATTTCCTGATCAGCATATGGGTTTTCTGTACCCGGATTGGCCGCAGGAATGCGCTGTTGCGGTGGCAATTGGGTGGACACCAGACCAAGGCTGCCGCCGTCAACATCATCGCTATTATCTTCACCAGTTAACGGATCGATATGCGTCGTTAGAAAGTCCGGAAGCTCCGGTAGCTCAGCCATATCCGGAACCGCTACGCGATAGTCGCTTGTATGAACGGTGCGCGTTACTTCTTCGCGAATCGTCTCAAGCAGACGCTCAAACATGCCAAATGCTTCCTGCTTATATTCGTTTAACGGCGTTTTTTGCGCATAGGCTCGTAAGAATACCACCTGACGCAATGCATCAAGTGTGGAAAGATGCTCTTTCCAATTATGATCGAGAACCTGCAACATGATCGACTTTTGAATATCTTTCCAAATACTGCGATCTAGATCACCTGTCTTCGTTGCTACCAGTTCGGCCGATAGGGCGGTCAACCGCTCCTCGATGATAGGCTGGTCAAGTGTATCCTCTTGCATCCACGCATCAATATCCGGCTCAGCCGCCAATACGGATTTTACCCGCTCTTTAAGCCCTTCAATATTCCATTGCTCAGGATATGATCCCTCTGGGCAACTTTCATAAACAATGCTCGATATGGTATCGAGACGCATATTCTCGATATCTTCTTCAGCATCATCGCCATCCATAATCTCGGCGCGTTGGTCGTAGATAACCTTACGCTGGTCGTTCATCACATCATCATATTCAACGACCTGCTTACGAATATCGTAATTGCGTGATTCCACTTTTTTCTGCGCTGTCTCAATCGCTTTCGAAAGCCATTTTGAGCCAATAGCTTCACCATCTGCCAGATTTTTGTTCATCATTTTTGCAAACAAGGTGTCCGGGCCGAAGATACGCAGAAGGTCATCTTCCAGACAAAGATAGAAACGGCTCAACCCCGGATCACCTTGGCGACCAGAACGGCCGCGCAGCTGATTATCAATCCGGCGGCTCTCGTGGCGCTCCGTACCCAGAACAAAAAGGCCACCTGCTTCGAGAACTTTACGCTTCTCTTCTTCAACTTCCGCCGTCAACTTCTCCAGTGCAGCATCATATTCTGCACCTTCGGGGATATCGCTTAACTCATCAGCGATACGAAATTCCAAATTGCCGCCCAGCTGAATATCGGTGCCACGGCCTGCCATGTTGGTGGCGATTGTCACTGCGCCAATACGCCCTGCCTGTGCCACAATATGCGCCTCACGCTCATGCTGACGCGCGTTCAAAACTTCATGACTTACGCCTTCTTTCACCAAAAATTCGGATAGCAATTCCGACTTTTCGATAGAAACCGTGCCGACCAATATTGGTTGGCCAATATCATTTTTCTCTTTGATGGCTTTGGCAATGGCTTGGAATTTGTCGATCGTGTTTTTGTAAAACTCGTCATCCTCGTCAATGCGCTGGACTGTGACATTGGTTGGGATAGACACAACATCCATTTTGTAAATGTCAAAAAATTCCGCCGCCTCTGTCGCTGCCGTACCTGTCATGCCTGACAATTTGGGGTACATACGGAAATAATTCTGGAACGTAATTGACGCCAAAGTCTGGTTTTCCGGCTTGATGTCAACGCCTTCTTTGGCTTCCACTGCCTGGTGCAAGCCATTGGACCAGCGCCGTCCATCCATCATGCGTCCGGTAAATTCATCAATGATGATAACTTTGCCATCTTTGACGATATAATCAGTATCAACTTTGAACAGCACATTGGCTTTCAAAGCCTGATCCAGATGATGCACGACCTGCGTATTTTCATAATCATAAAGATTAGAGCCAACCAGCAGACCTGCGGCTTCCAACAACCGTTCCGCTTTTTCTGTACCATCTTCGGTCAAGGTTACAGAGCGGGTCTTCTCGTCTTTCTCATAATCTTCTTCGGTAATGTCCTGCACTATCTCATTCACGGCAACATACAGCTCTGACTTATCATCAGTTGGGCCAGAGATAATCAATGGGGTACGCGCTTCATCGATCAAAATGGAGTCAACCTCATCAACAATGGCGAAGTTAAAAGGCCGCTGCACCATATCGGCTCGGCTGTGCTTCATATTGTCGCGCAGATAATCAAAACCCAGCTCATTATTGGTGGCATAGGCAATATCAGCTTGATAGGCGGCTTTACGATCATCTTCTGAGATGTTCGGGACGATCACTCCGGTTGTCAGGCCCAGATAACGATAGACCTGCCCCATCCACTCACAGTCACGCTGTGCCAAATAATCATTCACAGTGACAACATGAACGCCTTTGCCTTCAATAGCATTGAGGTAACAGGCCAGTGTTGCCACCAGCGTTTTGCCCTCACCTGTGCGCATTTCGGCAATCTCACCGCGATGCAGAACGATACCGCCGACCATCTGCACATCGAAATGCCGCATACCCAATACACGGCGAGAAGCCTCACGCACGGTTGCAAATGCTTCAGGCAAAATATCGTCCAGTGTTTCGCCAGCGGCCAATCTGTCGCGAAATGCTTGTGTTTGGCCGATAAGTTGCTCTTCGCTTTTCGCTTCCATCTCTGGTTCGAATGCGTTGATTTTGGCAACAACCTTCATCAATGATTTGACGTAACGATCATTTGCAGAGCCGAAAAGGCCTTTGGCGAATTTGCCCAACATGGTGGAGTTCCTTTTGGAAATTTATAAAAACGGCCGATTTCGCCGCGAATTTTCTGAAGAGACATACGTCAATAAGACGCGAAAAACTGCTTTGCCATAAATGCAAGCACAGCTTAGGCTAAACCTATTCGCGTGCGCGGTCCGATAAATAGACGGGCACATTATATAGTGATGTCGGATTATCCCCATCCAGCGCAATTGCAGCGGCCATATGCCGTACAAAAGCAGCACTGACATACGCAAATAATGATGCCGGAGCCGCTTGATCCTGTCGTTCAGTCGCGGCGAACATTTGCGCAGCATTGACAGCAATGGGCGCAGCAACGCGTGCTTCCGCTGCGTGCGGAACGGCCAAGCCTGTCAAAATAGCAAAGAGATAAATAAGACTGCGCATAATAAAGTGGCTTCTACATAATTATGAAGCCTGCATACGTCCATAGTTATAATCATATATTAGCAGGCTGTAAAAACTTGCCTTGCAGAATATCGCAAGATCGGCCTAACCCACAATTCATAATATTGCGATTAATTTGAGAAATTCTGTATGTCCGACACACAAAACACCCCAATCTCACCGCTTATGCGGCCATTCCCCAATATGCCGCATATTGAAGGTGTCACAATACGCAGTGTCGAAGCGGGCTATGCCTATAAGGATCGTGCTGATCTGACCTTGTTCACCTTTTGTGAAAACACTGTGGTTGCCGGCGTTACAACCCAGAACCTTTGCGCTTCCCCCGAAGTGATATTGTGCCGCGAGCATTTGCAAGAGAGCAAAGCACGCGCTTTGATCGTGAATGCAGGAAACAGCAACGCCTTTACCGGAGCGGCTGGCAAAGCCGCCACGGATATGATGATAGAAATCGCAATGGGCGCATTATCATGCCCTGCAGAAGAGATATTCATCTCCTCCACTGGTGTAATCGGTGTGCCGTTACCAAAAGACAAGGCAAGGGCAGGTCTGACGAAAGTATTTGAGGCGCCAGAAATCAACTTGCACGATGCGGCCAAATCTATTGGCACTACCGATACCTTCCCCAAAGGCGCTACGGCCAGTGCGGTTATCGGTGACAAAACGGTGCATTTAGCTGGCATTATCAAAGGCTCGGGTATGATTGCGCCCGATATGGCAACTATGCTCGGCTATATTTTTACCGACGCCGCCATTAGCGCAGGCTTTCTGCAGCAATTGCTGGATCACTATAACAAGAGCAGCTTTTCCTGCATCACCGTAGATAGTGACACATCAACCAGCGACACGGTTTTGGCCTTTGCAACGGGTCAGGCAGGTAATAATGTGCTCACCAGCTTATCTGACAAAGGCGCAGATGCTTTTGCAGCAGCATTTGAACAGATATGCCGCGAATTGGCGCAATTGGTTGTGCGCGATGGCGAAGGGGCCAGCAAATTCATCACTATCAATGTGCACAATGCACATTCAGATGACAGCGCGCGCAACATCGGGCTATCTATTGCCAATTCACCCTTGGTAAAAACCGCTATTGCAGGTGAAGATGCGAATTGGGGGCGTGTGGTTATGGCCGTGGGCAAAGCTGGAGAGCCAGCGGACCGTGACCGGCTCGGCATAGCTTTTGGCGGCATAGCCGTTGCTGAAAACGGTATGGTTGCAGGCAGTTATGACGAAGATCGTGTAAATGCCCATCTGAAGAAGAGTGAGATTGAATTGCGTGTCGATATCGGACTGGGCGATGGTCATGCCGAAATCTGGACCTGTGATCTGACTCATGGATATATTTCCATCAACGCCGACTATCGAAGTTAATATGTCCAGTTTTCATCCATTACATGCTGAGGTTTCTGCACTGCTGAGGCAGACGGCAGAGCGCATTGTGATGCCCAGATTTCGTAATCTATCAAGCAATGATATAGAAGAAAAAGCGCCGAACGATCTTGTCACCATTGCTGATAAGCAGAGCGAGGAAGCTCTATCATTGGGGCTTGCCGCATTATTGCCGAACGCAGCGATTATTGGCGAAGAAGCCCATGCAGCTGACCCTTCAGTCATGGCCCATATCAAGGATGATCAGGCCTGGATAATAGATCCGATTGACGGCACGGGAAATTATGCGCGCGGCGAAACTCCCTTCGGCATCATTATCGCATTGGCAGAGCAGAATGAGACTGTAGCTGGCTGGATATATGATCCTGTGCGTCAACGCTTATGCCATGCATATCGCGGCCATGGCGCATATATAGATGGTGAGCAGGTCAAGGCAAATCAGCAACGTCCTGAACGGCCAAAAGCAGCTCTGGCCATGCGCTATATGACCGATGCACAAAGGCAAAGAGCGCAAGCGCTTGTCGCTGATGATTATGAATTGGTGCCCATCCCTAATTGTGCAGCAGAGCAATATCCATTGCTGACAGCAGCGGATCATCATTTTACGATTTTTGAACGCAGCCTGCCATGGGATCATGCCGCTGGTGTGCTGTTCCTCAACGAGGCTGGTGGCAAAGTCGCGCGCTGGGATGGAAGTGCTTACAGACCGGGTGATGACCGTAAAGGATTGCTCGGCGCTTCTAACCCGCAAATCTGGGCAGAAGTCACCGAGTTATTCAATCATAAATTGTAAAGCGCTGGCCTAAGCAGCAGCCACGCCTTGGTTGATCCATTCAGCCAACTGACTTTTTGGGGCGGCACCCAATTTTGTAGATGCAGGCTTGCCGTCTTTAAACAATATCATTGTTGGAATGCTGCGAACGCCAAATTCACTGGGGCGAACAGGATTATTATCAATATTGAGCTTGGCGATCGTAACTTCACCGCCATATTCATCGCTCAATTCTTCCAAGGCAGGGCCAATCATCTTACAGGGACCACACCATTCTGCCCAGAAATCGACCACAACCGGGCCGTCTGCATTCAAAACTACGTCTTCAAAATTTTCATCGCTTACTTCAATCGTCGCCATGATATATCTCCTTATATAACCGAAGTAAGGTTTTTGCGCCATGTTGCAAGCGCATGGCCTTACAAGATTTCTTGTCAGGGCAATAGCCAGCCTTGACCGGCATCATCCAACTGCCACTTATCCAACCAGATGAGCTGAGCATTGTGCGTAAAAAGCAGTCCAAGCTGAATATCATGATCAGGGAATAGTTGCGCTAAGGCTGCGCCATAAGCCGCCATCTGGCGCAGATGCGCTCGCGGTATCTCATCTCTATTAGCAGGAGGATTGCGCCCGGTCTTAAAATCAATAACTCGCACAGTTTTATCACTCATGACAAGCCTGTCGATCGTTCCGTTGATCACAACACCATTAACATTGGCTGCTATGCTCACCTCAGCTTGTGAATCAGGCCCAAAGACATCCCTCCAATCAGGGTTGTTGATCACATCGCATGCAGTTTGCGGAATCTCATGCACCATCTCTGTCGTCAGACCTGCGCCACGTTTCGCCAGCCAAGATTGCGCCACGGCCATACGCTTTTCAAAAGGCACATCTGGCAAACGCTCAAATAATTGGTGCAATAATGTGCCGCGCAAAGCCGCCATTTGCGCCTTGTCATTCAATCCCGGCGATGATGCCCACATATCATCACCTAGTGATGACGGCGCGAGAGGACGCGGTGGCCGCGCTTCTTCCGGAGCAGATCGCTGCGCCCATGAGGGGAGTGCAGCAAGGCTGGTCGATAGACCTTCCTCTATGTTTTCTTCCATCTTGCCGCGCGCAATTTCTGGCGCTTTGCCATAGACTTGGCAACCACCCCATAACAGATCAACATGCGGCTCAAGCCCTTGACCTTCCATCACATTGCTCGCCATTTGGTACCAGCTATTGGCTGGCATAGAGCGGTTGGCCAAAGGTTTAATAGCGGCAAAGCATAGATGCTCTTCGGCTCTTGTCATGGCGACATAGGCCAGTCGCCAATGCTCGGCCAAGGCCTGTTCTTTCGCCTCCGTATAAGCTGTTTCAACGGGCCCGGACTGCAAATCTTTTTTGACCGGCCATAAAGGTATAGGCACATCGCCATCATCGCTGGATACAGTAAGGTTGATGCCCTTGGTGGAAGACCTATCTGGGTCACTATGGCTGTCGGCCAATATGACTATGGGAGATTGCAAGCCTTTTGAGCCATGAACAGTCATGACACGCACTTCATCATCATTGACGATTTCACGCTTGATTTCGCTGTCTATGGCATCAAACCAATGCAGAAAGGACTGCATAACAGGGTGATGGTCCTGCTGATATTTCTGACTGATATTCAGAAATTCCTCTAATGGATCGAGACATTCCGTTCCCAACCGGGCCACCAGTCGCGCGCGTCCTTCTAACTTGCCGCTAAGCAAAGTCTCAAAAAAATCATAAGGCGTTTCATAATCCGCCATCGCCAATATATCGAACAATGGTGCAATGCGTGCATCATCGCGCGCCATATTGTTGCGTAAATGCCGCCATAAGGGAACGCCTTTCGGTCTGTAACCAAGCTCATGCAGACTATCATGCGACCAGCCAATAAGCGGTGAGACCAGCAGGCATGCCAAATTGAGGTCATCCTCTGGCTGCAAGGTAAATCGCGCAGCGGCGCACAGATCACGCACTGCCAATGGCTGACCGATACGCAATCTATCTATACCGGCCACGCGGATATTCTGCGCGTAAAGGCGATTGACAATCAACCGTGCAAGATCCCCCCTTTTGCGCAGCAATATCATCACATCACCAGCATTGGCGGGTCGTTTCTGCTTCTCCAAATATATCCCTTGGTCCAACCAATTGCGCACTTGCAGCGCAATATGCTCGGCCAATATTCGATCAGGTTGGCTGAACCAGCCATCATCGGAGCTATCGGCATCGTCCTCTTCGCCGCGATGAACCGGCTGCCACAGCATCACTGAACCAGAATTGTTCAACCCCTTATGCGAAGCAGGCCGTTCCGGCAGTTCCAGCGCTTCATGGCCCAAATTGTCCAAAGCCAGATCAACAAAGTCGAGTACTGGCTGAGCCGTGCGGAAACTCTGCGCCAATGCTGGTGTGCGCATTTCGCCATTCGCTTCATCCAAGATATTTTGGAAACGATGGCGCGCCACTTCGTAATTGAACGGGCTTGTTCCCTGAAAACTGTAAATCGCTTGCTTGAAATCCCCCACGGTGAACAATGTGCGCGCCTTATCATTATGCGCACCCTCACCTGCAAAAAAGTCAGACGTCAGTGCCAGCACGATCAACCATTGCAACGCATTGGTGTCCTGCGACTCATCAACCAATATATGATCGATCCGGCGATCAAGTTTATAGCGTATCCAATCGGCCATATGATTATGCACCAACAGATTGGCAGTGTTGCGAATAATATCATCAAAATCCAAAACGCCTTCGCGCGCTTTGGCATTATGTAAGGCCCTGCTAAATGCACGGCCCGCATAAAGTGCAGGCACATATAGGTCAGCATAGGACAGCAAGGTTCGCTTTTCAGAATATATTCGCAAATTATCGATAATCTGCGCAGCAAATATATCATAATCCGGTTCAGCCTTGAGCTGGCCTTTTTGGACTTTTCGCGGATCGCCTTTTTTGGTCAGAAAAACACCGTTCATCTGGTCAAACAGCTCTGCTCTTTGGGGCAGATCAGCCGCAAGCCATTGCCCCAATATCACAGCATTTTCACGTCCCGTTTTGGCTGACCAGCCCTGATTGGCAACCAATAGGGTTTGAACGATAGAGCGATCAACATACTCATCATCTAGGAGCCTGGTGATGGTATCTAGCGTGTCATCAGGCGAGAATCCAAGAGCGGGCAGAATAGCTGCCGATAGATCCTCTGGCAGATCGTCCCAAATATCGGGTTTAGCAGCACATCGCAGCAAAAAGCCGGTAATGGTTTCTTGATCTTGCAGCAGGCTTAGCTCACGAACAGTTTGCAGCAGTTCATTGCGATCAACGCCAGCATCACCGCGCAGGATTGCACCCAAAGTTTCATCAACCAATAAAGATTTATCGTGGTCGTCCAGCGCGGTAAAACCCGGAACGATACCTGCCTCTAAAGGGAAATTGGCAAGCAGGCTTTGGCAAAAGCTGTGTATGGTTTGAATAGCAATCCCGCCACCAGGCGCATCCAATACTGCGGCAAATAGGGTTCTTGCCCGGGAGATGGTTTTGGGATCGGCCGGAGCGCCAATAGCATGCAAATCACGCGCCAGCTTTGCATCATCAGATTGCACCCAACGCGCCAGATCATTGCTGATGCGCTCGGCCATTTCGGCAGCTGCGGCCTTTGTGAAGGTAAGGCACAGGATATTCTCTGGCCGAACACCGGGTTGCAACAATAGCCTGAACACTCTTGCGGTCAGCACCTGTGTCTTACCCGTTCCGGCAGAGGCACTCAGCCAGATAGTCTCTTGCGGAATGACCGCTTCTTGCTGGTCAGGGGTCAATGTGAACAGCTTATCAGCCATTACCAGACATCCCTTCTGCGCCAATGACATGCGGAGTGCGGCCATACCACTCCTCTAGCCGCATCAAATGATCATAATCATTATAGCCCGCATAATCGGGGTCAGGTTCTGCACAAAATGGTTCCGAACCTAATATCCATCGATCCAGTGCCTCATCAAGATATTCCCTCATTGATGGCACAAATTCTTCATTGGTCAGGCCGCTTCTTTTGCCATCTATTTTCAGCGGTATATCCCGCTTGCCAAATCCATCTTTGTCATTGCGGTTAAGGGACCAATATTCGACGCTATCAACCTTTGTAGAAGTGGAGGGAAAACCGCCTTCTTCTGCAATAATCGCCAAGATGCCCAATTGCATGGCATAGCCCTCGGCCACCATAGTATTGCTTGGCGCCTTGCCGGTTTTGTAATCAATAATGGTCAGGCCATTATCCACGCCAATATCAACTCTGTCGGCTTTGCCTGATAGTGATATGCCGCGATAATCAATCCGTCCCCATTCCTCAGCAAACAGAATTTTACGCCCATTATCAGCCAAAGCTGCGCTTTCCTCACCTATCCAAGAGATAGCAGCATCCAGTCGCGGGCGCCAAAAGGCTTGTAATAATGGGAAATCGCCCTGCTCATTCCAGAACGCTTCCATGCGAGCAGCCAAAGCAGTGCTTTGCCCATCATCCTGCTTGACCCATTGCTCCAGCACATCATGCACCATAGTGCCGCGCCAAGCTGCATTGGGCACAGCATCAGGCGCATCAAGTGAGCGCAGACCCAATATTTTGCCCGCATAAAAAGCGAAAGGGGCACCGCGAAGACGATCCATATCAGTAGCCGAAATCGCAACATTGCGCTGTTCAGCCGATGGCGCGGGCGCTGGAGCAGCAATCGCCTCGGCAGGTTTTTGGCGATCAACAGACCTTGCCATGGCCAACATCGCATCGTCTGTCTGTAATCGGCTGTCCAATACGGCTTTGAGCCTCTGCACAAAGGGAGAGGCAATGGTAACACCTGCCGTATCACGCTTTGCTCTGGTCAGAACACATTGCGGTGCGCCAAGAGCACTGGCCAGATCATGAGCGCTTAAACCATTGCTATAGTCCAGTGTCGGCATACCCAATTTGCGTCTGACCACAGGGGCAAGGAACGGATCACCTGAAGGACTTTGCGGCCATGTACCTGCGTTCAAGCCTGCACAGATCATCATATCAGCCCGTTGCAGCCTTGCCTCCAACAAACCATAAATGGCAACGCGCGGGTGCAAGCCATAGCTGGGCCGAACGGAGATATCAGCCAGAAAACCACGCAGTAATGATGATAATTCGTTAGGCTGACTGACAAAGTCGCGTTTTTGCAACTCTCTATCAAGCTCACGCAAACGATCGGATAATGCCCTGCCCGCCGCGCCTTTCCAGATATCACCATTGCTTAAGCGGTCGGCACATTCCGCCAGACTGCGCAAACATTGCGCCAATGACAATGATCCACGAACCGATATTTCCAATGGATGAAAAAACGTCTCACTCGAACTGGGCCAAAACTTTGGATCAAAAGCCGCTGATACAGCTTCATCGGCACCTTTATTTTTACCGGAAACCTCGGATTTTCTGCGCACCGCACAATATGCTGACAGTTTCTTATCAATCGCTTGCAAGCCAAGACCAAGGCGCGGACCACGCAATGCCATATCCACAGCTCTAACCTGACTAAGCCAATCCTTGCGTGCCATATTTCCGCTTGCCAAGGGATGCTTGAGCACAGCCAATACGTCAGTCGCGGCAAAATCACTTGCAAGACATTGGGCAAGGCCGAGCAATAATGTTGCTGGCGGCGTGTCACACAGGTTGCGCCCAGCACTGTCATCAGCCTCTATGTTCCAGCGTTTCAGATGATTGGCAATCCGCCGGGCAAGCAAGCGGTCCGGCGTGATTATCGCCACGCGCTTTTCCGGCGTCTCCAGTGCTTGACGTGTCATCAACGCAATCAGCTGCGCCTCTTCACCCAAAGTCTCTGCTTCGATGAGTTTAACATTGGGCAACCGCCGCTCTGGGGCAGGCAAATTCTGCCATGCACCGCTAAAATGCGCGGGCAGAAAGATGTGGCTAATCGTGCGGCTGGCAATTGGCGGGGCAGCATTATCGCCAGAACGGTGCCAATGGCTAACTTCATCGCGGCTTACGCCCATACGATGCAGCAATAAGCGCATATGATATTGTGGATGATTAATCTCACCATTGGTGAAATCATCATAATGCAATGTCTCGCCATCAACACGCGCGGCAAATAATCGCTGCCAAATATCGTCATCCAAGGCCAGATCAAGCCCCGGAAAGACAACACTGCCATTTGGGCTGAAAGCAATGCTTTTGAGCATATTCGCAACAGCGGGCGCAGGCGTTGTAATGCCAGCGGCCATAATGTCGCGATCTTCACCTAAATGTACCATGCGTTTCGCAGCATTGCTCAGCAAAGCATTTCGCCTCGAAACACCGTCTATCATGTCATTATCGGACAGGTAGCGCCGCCAGCCCTGCCCTACATAATGGACAATTTTAAGCGATGTCTGCCAATGTGCGGCAAGCTCTTGCTCATGTTCGGCAACCACCGCATCCAAATCGGCAAGGTCGCGTTGCTCGACAAATAGCTGGTCCAATAAGGTGCCAAATTCACGCGCCAGACGAAAGATTTCTGACTGGCTGTGCTGCATATTGTTACGCTCGGCAAATTCACTGACCAGACGTGCCAGCACAAATTGCCGATGTATCGGGTCAACTGCAGGCGCAATAGCGTCATCATCCTGCAAGCGGTCAAGCGACGCGCCGATATTTTCGCCCAGATCAAGATCACCAATGGCCACCATTTTGGGCAGGATCAACCCGCCATCGGATTGACGCACAAAAGCCTCGCTTATCGCTCTTGCTGCTCGTTGATTTGGCACCAGCAACGTCAAACGCGCCAGACCATGCTGATATTTGCGATATCGCGCAATAAGGCCAGTGGTCAGAGCATCGGCAAAACCGCGATGCGGCGCAATCGTGTAAAGGCTAGGCCTTATAGGCTTTATATTTGACGCATCAGCCACTGAGCAATGCAGCTTCAGTGGGCGCTATCGCCGCTGGGGTTCCGACATCAAACCACTGTCCCTCGTGCAAGGCGCCGAATAAGCGCCCCTCTTCCATCGCTCGGTCCCAGAATATTCGGGTCGAAAATGCTCCATCCGGCGCATCGCGCAACAGGCGCTTGGATATAAGCTGGATACCCGTGAAAATATAAGGCGCTACGCGGCCGCTTTTGCGCCAACTGATCCGGCCTTCTGCATCCAGATGGAAATCCCCGCGACCATTATGGTGGAATGCATTTTTGTGCGGAACCAAGAGCAATAGAGCATCCATTTTGTCCGCATCCCAGTCATCACTCAAAATCTGAAAGGCATCGCGTGACCCATTAAGCCAGATATTATCACTGTTCAGGCAGAAAAATGGATCAGCATCAATGAGTGGCAAGGCTTTGGTCATTCCGCCGCCTGTTTCCAGCAGAGCCTCCCGCTCGTCAGAAATTTTGACGTTGATAGGGTATTTCAGCCCCCCCAAATGCGCCTCAAGGGCATCTGCCAGATAATGCACATTCACAACCGTCTTTGAAATGCCTGCATTCCAAAGATGCTCATAAACATGGTCGATCATCGCTTTTCCAGCAACTTGTACCAGAGGCTTGGGCCGTGTTGCCGTCAAAGGGCGCATTCTCTTGCCATAACCAGCAGCCATAATCATCGCGGTATCCGTAACGATCATGCGCATTGCCCTTCAATTGCGCCATCACGAGCACGCAATTCAGCAGGCATGTTGCGACCAAACCATGCCGCCATTGGCTCCAATGAAGGGTGTTTCAGATCCTGCTCCAAATAGCGCCAGACGCGCGGTATCAATGATGGGTAGCGCGGTTTATTATCGCGAACCGCAAGCCGCATAAAAATACCGACAATTTTAAGGTTACGCTGCGCTCCAAGAATAGCATAATCGCGTTTAAAATCTTTATGATACTGGCTATGCTCACAGAAATAGTCACACATCGCGATTTCAAGTTCATGGGGGACATCGCGCCGCGCATCCTGCAGCAATGACACAATATCATAGGCTGGGTGTCCGAGTAGAGCATCCTGAAAATCGAGCAAGCCTTGCCGGTTTTTTTCCAGCAGCATGATATTTTCGGCGTGATAGTCACGAAGCACGACAACCGGCCGATCCTGCCCCTCCAGCACTGGTTTCATGATTTGATGAACAGCATCAACAAAGCCTGCCTTATCGACTGTAAGACCCGCTGCAGGGCAGTACCAATCACAAAATAACAGTGCTTCACGCTCATAAACAGCCATATCATAAGCAGGCAGGTCGATGATCGGTTGCCCATGTAATTTCACAAGCGCGTCAATGGCTTTGCTATAAACAGGCCGTTGGTCAGCAAGAGGCAAGGTATCAACCGTCTCACGCATCCTTTTGTCGCCAAAATCTTCCAAGAGGATAAAGCCTTTATCGGCGTCAGCTGCAAAAATTTCTGGCGCACGCATGCCGTTTTTCAGCAAATATTGCGCTACCTCCAGAAAGGGTTTCACATCTTCTTCAGGTGGCGGCGCGACCATCAATATCGCTTTGCCCAGCTTTCCAACAACCCGCCAATATTGGCGAAAAGATGCATCGCCAACAATCGGATCGAGCTGTGCATCACTCCAGCCCGCTCCGGCCAGAAAGTCATCAATAATCTGCGGCTCTATGGCTGGCACGACAACCGTTCCTCCCAATTTTTTCCTGCTTCAATCGATAGGCATCGCGTGTGATCGGCGTCAATAGAAATACCAATCGCCAGATGCGCATTTCCTGTAAAATAATGTGCTTTTTCAGGCCATTCAGCGATAATCACACCATCATCATAATAGTCGTCCAGTCCCAATTGTTCGGCTTCTTCAGGACTGTCCAAACGATAAAAGTCACAATGCAATACAGGCAGCGTGACATCTGGAGGGTCATAAGGGTGAACAATCGCAAAGCTGGGACTGGCCACTTCACCTGCAAAGCCAAGACCTTGTAATATCCCGCGCGCTAAGCAGGTCTTTCCTGCACCCAATTGGCCAGACAATCCTATACTATCGCCCGCTTGCAATACTCTTCCCAATTGCTCGCCCCAGCGCACCAAATCGGCCTCACTCCTAAAACGCAACGGGCTAACACCGCTCATAAAGGCAGCTCTATCATCACCATAGTGCCCTCACCCAGCTCAGAAGCCAGAGTGAATTTGCCATTATGAGCCAAGGTTATTTCACGCGCCAATGTTAGGCCCAGCGCTTTATTACCTGCATCACCCGAAGCAACCCCATCATTAATGGCTGATACCAAGGCAGGACTAATGCCATCACCATTATCGGAAATAACTATGCGCATATATTTTGTTTGCCGCTCCGCAGCCAGCAAGATCCGACCCTGATTGCCAATATGTTCAATGCTATTGTCCAATATATGGAGTAACGCTTGTTCAATTCTTTTGGGGTCAACCGATATTTGCGTATCGTCACCGCACTGCAAAGCAACATCATGGCCATATTTTGTTATGGCCGACTTTCGTTGCCGAACAATATCACCCAGCAAAGCCGCCATATCGATTTTCTGTACAGATAGTGGCAAGGTTCCTGCCTCGCTCTGGCTCAGGTCCAGAACCGTATTGATCTGTGTGCTTAGCCGGTCAACTGAGTCCAATATTGCGGCGACATATTCCTTTGCTTCAGGCGTTAATTCGCCGCCCAGCCCGCTGGACAACATTTCCGCAAAGCCGCTAATAGAGGTTAGTGGCGTCCGGAATTCATAGCTCATATTGCTCAAAAACTCGGTCTTAACGCGGTCTGCAGACTTTAACGCCTCATTGCGGTCTTGCAGAGCATGTTGCACGCTTTCACTCGCGGTAATATCCAGCATGGTGAAAAGTGCATTGCCATCGGGCAACGGAATGGTGGCAAAGCTGAATATCTGATCATTTTTGAGAATGAGGCGGCCTGTATCGCTCTTCCTCTCACTGCTTGCAGTCAGAATGGCTGTTCGCATTTCAGATATTTTGGCAGGACGTTTCAACTGCGGTGCAAGAGTCTTTAGAAGCTCGTCAACCCGTGGGTGACTAGCAAGCACATCTTCTTCAACATCCCAGATACTGCCGAAACGACGATTCCAAAGATGCAATTTCCCATCCGGTGCAAAGACGGCCAACGCCTCGGCAAGATTGTCCAGCATGGCTGTGCGGACCCTTAGCAATGTGTCGCGCGCGCTGGCGAGTTGGACTTGTTCGCTGCGATCTTCAAAAAACAGCAACAAACCGCCATCCGGATCGGGTTGCGCAATGACGCGCAAATGGGTACCGTCTGGCAATAGCCAATTCTCTTCGACCGATTGCGCACTGTTGAACCATGCGCGATGCTCTTTCTTCCATTCAGGGAAGTCGCGAGTTTCTGGCAAACGTCCTGCTTCGCGCATCCGTTCCAGCAAACGGTCAAAATCGCTGCCTTCGCTGATCCATTGCTGGCGTATCGCAAACATGCGTTGAAAAGGCTGGTTGCAAAAGGTCATGTTAAGATCGTTGGAAAACTGCACAACGCCGGCTGATAATGTATCGAGCATATTGCGTTGAACAGAGCGGAAGCGTTTGAATGCACTGCGCTCAGTCTGCAAATCCTGTATATCAATCGCATATCCAGCAATACCTTGCTGGCCGATAGGAACATCAACCACCTGAAATGCTCTGCGTTCGCCAGCCACCGTTGTAAAAGCTGTACGCTCACGAAGATTGCCACTCTCTGCGGCATCAGCGGCAAAAGCAACTGCAGGGCGACCCTCGCTAGGTTCAATCAGTTCAATATTTTGTTTAACGATATGCTCAGCAGATTGTCCATTCACGGCTTTAACATACGCGCTGTTGACCAGTGACAATTTCAAATCTGCACTGCGATACCACATCGGCATTGGTGCAGCTTCAATCAATCCGGACAGCGCGGCAAAGGCCTCTCGCGCCTGTTTGGCTTCATCGCCTAGCTGCTGAATGACCTTTTGGCTTTCCGTCGCATCAAAAATCCACAACAATGCCGCATTGCCTGGCATGGTTTCCGGATCGCTCAATCGGCCCTTGACCAAAAGGCGTCGCTCACTTTCAACAATGCGCACGTCCATCGTAAAAAGTGACCCCGTGCGCTGAACCGATTTGACGGCATTTTCCAGAGAAGCAAAGTCTTCAGCGACAATGCCGCAATCCTGCGTCGACATTTCGGAGAAATATCCGGGCAGGCTATCAAAGCCGAACCATTTGCCAATGCGATCACTGCCTTCCAAACGGCCATCTGCACGCACCAATAATGGCAAAGCCGGCGCTTCATCCAGCAGGCGCGAAAGCCGCCGCGACTGACGAAAATGCACCTTTGCCTTTTTGCGTGCAGACATGCCAGCGACAATAGCCCAACACGCAAAGACCATGAAGGCAGCAAGCACTAGCAAACCGATAGACAGAAATGGCAATGAGATTGTCATATTATACCATTTGTCCTGCCGATATGCGCGGTATTTTCACCATAACTGAAATTTGCATTGTCATGCTCTGGCGATATGCCGCTCATGCCCCAATGGCAAGCATCTAGGCAGCGGCTATACACATATCACTATTCCCAGAAATATGGTTTGCGCTTGGTATTACCGGTCAGTTCCTCATTCATAGTCGCTGCATTATATAGTCGCCCGTTGATCATGACATGGGTGATATTATCACTATCTTGAATATCATTCAGCGGATTACCATCAATAATCACCAAATCGGCCAATTTGCCAGCCTCTAGCGAACCAATGTCACGATCAAAACCCAATGACTGCGCCGCAACGATGGTGGCTGTGCCCAATGCTTCGAGCGGGCTCATCCCGCCTTTTACAAAAGACCACATTTCCCAATGCGCTGCGAGACCTTGTTGTTGGCCATGGGCACCAATGCTGACCGGGACACCGCGCCGCGCCAGCTTCGCCGCTTCACGCGCTGATGCTGTGTCCGAATAATCTTTCGCTGGAGCAATTTCACGGCGAACCGATCCTGCCTGCAGCAATTTGGGAGGCGCATGAGCGGACAAGATCGGATGCTCCCAAACATTGGTCTGACCCCGCCAATAAGGGTCTGCCGCTGGGCCGCCATAGGTAACTACCAATGTCGGGGTATATCCGACTTTGGTTGCCGCGAAGAAACCCAGCACGTCTTCGTAAAGCACAGCTTGCGGTATATTATGCTCCAATGTCGTATTGCCGTCGGCAATCAACGCAATATCCATATTGAACTGCGAACCACCTTCGGCAACAGTTGCGATATTCTCCTCAATTGCCGCTTTAACAACCTGTTGCCGCTGGTCACGGCGTGGCTGGTTATAGTTTTTGATGGCATGCGCGCCTTGCGCTTTCAAACGACGGACATGATCGCGGGCATCTTCCAGATTGTTGATTTCCGCGTAAAAGCCCGGAGCTTTGGCACCATACACAATTTCGCCTGTCGAAAAGATACGGGGCGCCAAATAGCTACCCGCTTTTTGATATTCTGCCGCAGCGAAAATATGGCTGGCGGCGTTGGATGGATCATGAATGGTTGTAACACCCAGCGCCAGATGCGCAATTGCTGACCAGTTTTGCTGCGGAATAAGGTCATCACGCCCCTGCGGTCCATGGGCATGAGCATCGATAAGCCCCGGGATGATGGTCTTGCCGGCCAGATCAAGCTGCTGTGCGCCAGCGGGTATCGCTATATCTGCACCCACTGCCTTGATGCGGTTGTTCTCAATCAAGATAGTACCGCTGGCAATCACGCCGCCATCTTTCTCGGACATGGTAATGATACGCGCATTGGTAAAAGCGATCATACCTGTTGGCGCATCTGCAGTTGCGGTTATTGCGAGTGAAACACCTTTTTCTGGCGGCGTATATGCCGGCTTGGCCTGGCTGGCGCTAGGGATCACATCGCGTGCAACAGCAGAATATAATTTCGGTCCTAGCGACCAGTTGACCTGTTCCCCGCCATTACTCCAACCAATATATTGTGCGCCCTCATCACTCAGCCGAGTTATTGGCAATTTGCTATTGCCCGCCCCTGCGCCCAGATCAACATTTCCAGCCATAAATGGCATTAAAAATGCAGAGTAATTCTCTCCAAATGCTAGATATTTTCCATTAGGGGAAACACGATAGCCATTGACCAATTTGCCTGTGGCATGGCTGCGCATATCCTTACCGTCCAGGTTGACACTTACCAGTTTAAGACCGTCACCACTGCCCATTGACATGAAGATACGATCGCTTTCAGCCCCAAAATGCGGATCGGCTCCGTCTTTGCTTATCCGGCGTACAGAACCGCTGGTCATGTCACGCAGATAGATGCCGCTAGCTTGCGAATATTTGTCTGATGTTAAAAAGCCGCCGCTACCGGATTCATAGACCATATAACGGCCATCCGGGGATAATGCAGGGCGCCGATAATGCCCCGGCCCTGCGCTGATTGTTTCGGCAACGCCGCCCGCTAATGGAACGCTCTTCAATGCGCCCAGATTATCATCGCTCCAACTGACAAAGATAATATTTTGCCCATCGTGACTCCAGCTAGGGAACAGCGCACGGCTATCACCCTCACCTGAAACCAAGGCCCGCGCTGCGCCACCATTGGCCGGTTTGACAAATAAACGACCTAGGCTTTCAAACACAATATTGCTGCCATCCGGAGAGAGGCTGGCGAAGCGCGGTATTCGCGTTTGGAATGTTTTGTCCCAAACTTTTACCTGTGGGCGGACCGGATCGATAACTGTGCGGCTATCAGAAATCTGAAACGGAATGGTTTCCGCATTACCGCCCCCAGGTGCGATTTTTCTGATTTTGCCGCCCGCCCAAAAAATGATATGGCTGCTATCGGGTGTCCAGTCCATATTGGGGTAAACACCATGTATGGCCCATGTTTCCTGCATATCCTGATCAAGAGCATCATAGATTTTGCGCTCTTCACCGGTGGTCAGGTCTTTGACATATAACTTACTTTCCGCGCGTTCGCGCCGGACAAAGGCCAGCCATTTACCGTCTGGCGATGGCGATGGCCGAACCGCACCGCCCGGCCCACCAGCAATACGCTCAACTTCACCAGAGGCCATGTCATAGCGGTCAATCACGAACAACTGGGTATTGCTATCCTGCGCATATTCGAAAATTGGTCCCGGCGTCGCATTTTTGCTGAAATAAATAGCTTTGCCATCAGGTGTGAACATCGGTTCACCCAACTCCTTCTGGTGCTGTGGTGATGGCCGCTCGACCAAAGCAATTCCTGAACCACCGCCGACATGATAGAGCCAAATTTCACCCGTACCCGCAGAACGTTGCGTGGTAAAATGCTTACGCGCGGCAATATATTGGCCATCTGCGCTCCAGGTCGGGTTATTAAGCAAGCGGAATTTTTCTTTGGTGATTTGCCGTTTGCCGCTGCCATCGGCACGCATGATCCAGATATTGTCGCCGCCACCACGATCCGATGTAAAGGCGATATATTGCCCATCGGGAGAGAAACGCGGCTGTACTTCAAACGCCAGCCCTTGAGCAATACGCTTTGGGGTGCCACCCGTAATCGGCATTGTGTAAATATCGCCCAGCAAATCAAAGGCGATAGTCTGACCATCCGGGCTCACATCGATATTCATCCATGTGCCTTCATCAACATTCACAGGCACTGTACGTGTTGGTAGTGGCGGCGCGTTGACGTCCCATTTTTCTGCATCTTTTTTGCCTTGCGCGAATGCGGCAGATCCAAGGCATGCCAATGCCGCCGTTATAGCCAGTGTTGAAACCAAAGAACGGCGCATAATTACTCTCCCAAAATATCGTTTGCAGCAAAGCTAATGATCATTCGTGTCAGCGCAACAAAAAAGGCCCGCTTCTTTCGAAACGGACCTTTGATTGTGACAGAAATGCCAAATTGAACGAGGATCAGTAACGATACTCGTCATTTTTGAACGGGCCTTGTTGACCTACTCCGATATAATCGGCTTGCTCATCGCTCAGTTCGGTGAGTTTAACACCCAGCTTTTCGAGGTGCAGGCGCGCTACTTTCTCGTCCAGATGCTTAGGCAGAACATAGACCTGATTCTCATATTGATCATCGCGGAGCCATAATTCGATCTGTGCCAATACCTGATTGGTAAAGCTAGCGGACATCACGAAACTTGGATGGCCTGTAGCATTACCAAGGTTCAACAAGCGGCCCTGTGACAAGAGGATGATGCGCTTGCTGTCAGGAAACTCCACCATATCAACCTGCGGCTTGATTTCAGTCCATTTCATGTTGGACAATGCGCCAACCTGAATCTCGTTATCAAAGTGACCGATATTGCCGACAATCGCCATGTCTTTCATCGCGCGCATATGGTCGATGGTAATAACGTCTTTGTTGCCCGTTGTGGTGACAAAGATATCGGCTGTGGGAGCGACTTCTTCCAATGTGGTAACAGAGAAACCGTCCATTGCAGCTTGCAGAGCACAGATCGGGTCAATTTCAGTAACGATAACGCGGGCACCGGCACCGCGCAGTGAAGCAGCAGAGCCTTTGCCAACATCACCATAGCCGCAGACAACAGCCACTTTACCCGCCATCATCACATCTGTGCCGCGACGAATGCCGTCAACCAGCGACTCTTTACAGCCATATTTGTTATCAAATTTTGACTTTGTAACACTGTCATTCACATTGATAGCAGGGAAAGGCAATTTGCCCTGTTTCGCCAATTCATAAAGACGGTGCACACCGGTGGTCGTTTCTTCTGATACGCCTTTGATAGCAGCCACTGTCTTAGTCAGATAGCCGGGCGATTTTTCCAAACGGCGCTTAAGGGTTTTAACAAAGGCCTCTTCTTCTTCATTAGACGGAGTGAACAGATCTTCACCAGCCTCTACGCGTGCGCCCCACAGAGCAAACATGGTGGCATCACCGCCATCATCAAGGATCAGATTACAGGTCTCACCGGTTTCTGCACCCCAATCAAAAATACGGTCCACATAGTCCCAATATTCTTCCAATGTTTCGCCCTTAACTGCGAATACAGGGATACCTTGATCGGCGATAGCGGCCGCTGCATGATCCTGCGTAGAATAGATGTTACAGCTGGCCCAGCGTACTTCAGCGCCCAGCGCTATCAGTGTCTCGATAAGCACAGCAGTTTGGATTGTCATGTGCAAAGAGCCAGTAATTTTGGCACCTTTGAGCGGTTGTTTTGCGCCATATTCTTCGCGCAGAGACATGAGGCCGGGCATCTCTGTTTCGGCGATTGCAATCTCTTTGCGGCCAAACTCGGCAAGCGACAAATCCTTTACGACATAGTTGTCGCCCTGATCCAATGTGGTCACGATTATTCCTTCCAAAATAGACGGGGTTATAGTTTCAAATGCTATTATGTTCTGAGTACAGCACATAACGGTGAATGCATTTTGAAGCAAATATAAAGATTCCTTTATATCTTTTCGAAAGTTGCGTGCAAAGCACTCTTCGCCTATCAATCCTTCAAAATGTCACTTTCTGCGATAGTGCAATAAAATCATCTTGCATGTGCAGCTGCGTGATACGACATAATGGATGAAATGTTGGCGATATGCCGCATAAAATTAAGGAGCACCCCATGATTGCAGAAGGCCAAAAACTGCCTGAAACAAAACTTGTCAAAGCCACAGCACAAGGCCCTGAACAAGTGTCATCATCCGAATATTTTGCTGGCAAAAAGATTGCCCTTTTTTCTGTGCCTGGTGCATTTACACCAACATGCTCAGCCAAGCATTTGCCCGGCTATGTTGAGCAAGCTGAGGCTTTGAAGGCCAAAGGCATTGATGAGATTGCTTGCACCGCCGTTAATGACGCATTCGTATTGGGCGCATGGAACCAAAGCGCCGGATCAGATTCGGTCACCATGTTGGCAGACGGTAATGGTGATTTTGTTGAGCAGATGGAATTAACCATGGACGGTTCCGGTTTCGGCCTTGGTACACGCGGTCAGCGTTTTGCCATGGTGGTCAATGATGGTGTGGTTGAGAAGTTGTTTGTTGAACAACCAGGCGATTTCAAAGTAAGCTCTGCCGAGTATATGCTCGACAACCTCTAAATATTGCCATCATTATAAAAGAGGCCCGAAGCGCATATGCTCTCGGGCCTTTTTTATAGCTTAGTGCTTTTATCAATAACCCATCAGGCTGAGCACTTCCTTACGGCTGCGCGGATCGTCCAAGAAGCAGCCCATTACCCGGCTTGTAGTCATGCCTACACCAGGAGTGCGAACACCGCGAGCGGTCATGCAGGCATGACTTGCTTCAATCACAACAGCCACGCCATGCGGGTCCAAATGACTCCATATACAATCAGCAACTTCCGCAGTGAGACGCTCCTGAATTTGCAATCGACGCGCATAGCCATGCAAAACACGAGCAAGTTTGGAGATACCAACAACGCGGTTTCTGGGCAAATAGGCAATAGCAGCTTTACCGATAATCGGCGCCATATGATGCTCACAATGCGATTGAAACGGAATGTCTTTCAGCAAAACAACCTCATCATAGCCACCAACCTCTTCAAAGGTACGCGTTAAATGCAATGCTGGGTCTTCTGAATAACCTTGGCAATATTCTGCCCAAGCGCGTGCCACTCTTTTTGGTGTATCTTTCAATCCTTCACGATCCGGGTCGTCGCCTGACCATTTAATCAAGGTACGGATTGCATTCTGCACATCTTCCGGCACTTCGGGTTTTGGTGAAGCATATGGATTACCGGTCTCTGTATCAGACCTGTTTGCATAATTCATTGTAATTCCTTGGTATTCCGGAAAGTATCAATTGTTACCTATGCGATATAGGTTCGGATTTGAAGGAATAACGGTTAATAGGGGTAAAGGTTCCTAATCAAATATGCAGGAACACGTCACTCTCTAAAATATATGCGCCAACTTACCACGTTCCACAAAGAGGTCTAGAGGTCTATACCAACGCGGACATTGATATGCGGCTCACGGCTATTGCTTTGATCGCGATCACGATTGAGTGGAACAGCACCTTCCAATTCGAAGTTAAACGGTCCGGCAAAGCCGCGCAGGCCAAGACCACTAGAAACCAATGTCCCACTACCAAAACCATTTTCCAGATTATCAACATAGCCCATGTCAACAAAGCCATAAGGTTGCAAACGCCTGATCCAGCTGGTCGGATTTTGGATAGAATAGTTGATCTCTGCTAGAGCAACAAAACCGTTTTCCCCTGATACTTCAGAGAAATCAAAGCCTCTAACGGAGAATGGCCCACCAATATTTAACTCACGTGCTGCCAACAAAGGACGGTTGGAAATCTGGCCATTGGCACTTAGGAGTATTCCCCAATTCCCACCGAGAGAACTGCGCCAGCTGGCGTAGAAAAGGCCTGTTGTCGCAACAGCGTCACCGTCAAAGCGCGAGGCAAAAATGTTTCCTTCACGTGTGGCATTGAACAGGTCCACGCCCTGCTCCAAAGTTGCACCGGCACGAAGACGACCACCTAAAAACTTTACATTAGAAGATAGGCCAGCCGAAAATGTTACCTGATTGTCCTGCGACAATAGGCCTATCACGTCATCCTGCTCAATAGTGAGATAGGCCGCCTTCACATTCAACCACAGGCTGGCATCATTAGAACGTACCAATGGATGGCTGGCGGAAACCTCCGCGTAAATACTTTCGCCTTCAACATTGTTGACGCGTTCGCCTGGCTGATTATTGCCGAAAGAACCAAAAACGCCCAGCCGCGTGCCTGCATTATTGACCTGTACAGAATAGGACGCACTGGCAAAGGCGAATTCTTCTGGGTCGAGAGGATTTGTCCGCACGCTCACACTGCCCTGATCGCTATCTGCGAGCAGACCATTAAAATCATATGACAAACGCGCCCGCACCGGGCCTATACGCTGCGATCCATAATTATCTACGCGCGCTCCGAAGCGGTTTTTGCGCTCGCTTACTTCGACTTGCAAAATGTTTAGGCCGTTTTCGCTTAATAGTTTCGTGCGTCTAACGCGGATTTTCGGAATGTCGCCCGCTAGGACCAGCCGCCGCTCAACTTCATCTTTGCGGGCAATCGCGCCCTCTAAAGGCGCCAATAGCGCAGCCAGCGCGCTGTTATCCGATCCTTTAATACGGACCTCATCTATGCGTCCTTCCTTTAACTCTATGGTCAATATGCCATGGGTCAGTGATTGTTCAGGTATTCTGGCTGTTGCAAAAACAAACCCTTGATCACGGGCCAAGTCTGCAATCTCCTGCGTGACGCGCGCCAGATCTTCGGCATCCATTTCCACGCCAATATTGGCCTCAACCACTGACGAAAATGTATCAATCGACAGACGTTCCGCGCCTTCAATTGCAATTGAACCCACAAACGAACTATCTGCGCCACTGGCATTTGCACCAGAGTTTGCAGTGTTTGATTGTGGGCTTTGTGGAGCAGGTGACGACAAAGGCGCAGCCGAGGCAAGTTGTACAACCGCTGACTGATTGGCAGAAGCCTCTTCATTCTTATCAGGCGTAACATCTTTGGCAATTAGCTCGACCACAGATACATCAACGGCATTGCCAGATTGCGCAAATGCAGCGCCAGGTTGGCAAAAAGCCATCATAGCCAGGCATGATAAAGGCCTATGCAAACAAAAATAAGATGATGTTGGTCTCATGATCAGCCTCTTAAGTGCTGACCTGTTAAAGAGTGGCTCGGCCTTATGGTTAATGCTGCATTAGCTAATTAGTGAAACCCTTTCATTGAAGTTCCGTTCTAAATCGAAAGCGTAGGAAATTTTCATATCTGGCTAATGATATAGCTAAGGGACCATGTAATGACGACGCTTCACAGAAGATTATTAATAGCTATAGCGCTGTTTTCTAGTATTTTTCTAGGTAGCAATGCCTACGCCCAATCGTCATCTTGGACAGTATCCGAATCACAGGGTGAAGTTTCTATCCTCAAAGACGGTATTAGCAAAGTCGCTGTGAAAGGCATTAAGCTGAGCGCTGGCGAGAGTATAAAAACCGGAGCGAACGGCCGCGCCGTTATTACACGCGGACAGCAATATGTCGTTGTCTCTCGCAACAGTCACATTAAAGTCGCTCCTCAGAAAACCAAAAGCCTCCTGACCCAGTTTATACAATATTTCGGCAATGCGATGTTCAAAGTGGATAAACGCAAAGATCAGCATTTTGCGGTTGAAACGCCATATATGGCGGCTGTTGTCAAAGGCACCACATTTAACGTCTCAGTAAGTCCAGAAGGCGCTACAGTCCAGGTGACCGAAGGCGCGGTTGAAGTAGCAACGTTAGATGGCGGCGCCACCCAATTGCTGCTGCCGGGTGATATTGGCCTGGTTGAGCGTAATAATCCATTTTCATTGGATGTTCGCGGACGCTCCTCACGCCGTATTGAATCTCCCAATAAACCAACAGGTAGCCCTAGCCCCAAAGCTGCGCCTACGGCTCCGGCTGCTAGTTCCACAGTTACAGCACCCAAAATTCAAGAAGTACGTGTGGCATCTGTTGATTTAGGTGGCCTAACCAATGGCCTTATCACCGGGCAATCTCCCAGTGTATCCTCAGCTGGTGGAAATCTCGCTCAATCGAATAGTCCCGAAGATAAAAGCCCTCTTCTGGTGCCGGACAATGCCGTAACAGCAATAAACGGTAATGCTAATGTTTCAGAAGACAACGCTCCTTCGGGGCCAAGAAACGCAGCACCTTTGCTAGATATTGATTTGCGTGTTCTAGATGACGACGGCAATAATGGCCGTGGAAATGACGACGACAATCCCGGTAATCGCAATGGCAATGCCGGAAATGACGGCGGCAATCCCAGTAACGGCAACGGTAATGGTCGCGACAATGACGACAACCCTGGCAACGGTAATGGCATTGCTGGAAATGACGACGACAATCCCGGTAATCGCAATGGCAATGCCGGAAATGACGACGGCAATCCCGGTAACGGCAATGGCAATGGCCGCGATGACGACGATGATGACGGCAATCCCGGTAACGGCAACGGCAATGGCAATGGCAACGGCCGCGATGATGGCGATGATGACGGCAATCCCGGTAACGGCAACGGCAACGGCAATGGCAACGGCCGCAATGATGGCGATGATGACGGCAATCCCGGTAACGGCAACGGCAACGGCAATGGCAACGGCCGCAATGATGGCGATGATGACGGCAATCCCGGTAACGGCAACGGCAACGGCAACGGCCGCGATGATGGCGATGATGACGGCAATCCCGGTAACGGCAACGGCAATGGCAATGGCAATGGCCGCGATGATGGCGATGATGACGGCAATCCCGGTAACGGCAATGGCAATGGCCGCGATGATGGCGATGATGACGGCAATCCCGGCAACGGCAACGGCAATGGCAATGGCCGCGATGATGATGACGATGACGGCAATCCCGGAAACGGCAATGGCAACGGCCGCGATGATGACGACGATGACGGCAATCCCGGTAACGGCAACGGCAACGGCCGCGATGATGACGACGATGACGGCAATCCCGGTAACGGCAACGGCAACGGCCGCGATGATGACGATGATATTGGCGACGATGATGACGATGATGGGGGTAGAGGTAGAGGCCGCTGCCGTACTCTTTGTCGTATCATTATAGACATATTTGACGGCCCAGGGGCAGGTGAATCTTCGTTTGAAAACGGGCTAGAAGAAAGTGATGATCGATCTAATGGACGCCCTACCAATGTTAGTCGTAATGGGCGTGTGAACCTCGATTAATAAGTATGAGAGAATACTGTAACCTTAAAGTATTCACTCTTAATTTTTTCTAGTTAACGCTAATTTAGAATTATACCCTTATTGAAGTCAGTACAGGCAAATAGGGGCTTAGTAGCTTGCGTAAAATTCTTTATATTGTGGCAAAGAATCCTGCCCGCGCCTATTTTGCGGGTGCGGTTTTTGCTGCTTTATTTTTGACGCTAATTGCCAATTTCGCGGGCATAGGCAATACTGTCGATCACGCATTTACTTCGGTGCGTAGCGAAATCTTTCACAAACACGCCTCTGACAAAATTGTTATTGTCGAATTTGACGCAAAATCAATCCAGCGCGTTGGGACATGGCCTTGGCCGCGCGATGTACATGCTCAACTGGTTGAACGTTTATCTTCCGCTGGAGCAGAACAAATTGCTTTTGATGTCGATTTCTCCGCCAGATCAAACCCCGTTTCCGATCAACGCTTTGCCGAAGCCATTGCAAAATCGGATGCAACAATCATTCTCGCAACGTTTCGGCAAAAGAGCAGCAGCCAGAGCAACACTGCTATAGAAAATCTTCCCCTTGCAGAATTTCGCAACAACGCCATTCTGGCATCGGTCAATGTGCACCCCGATGAATATGGTCAGGTGGCAATGTACAGCTATGGGGAAATTACTGGCGACACATTGCGTCCATCCATGGGGGCGCTGATAACATCCAGCACAGGACGCCTTGGCGACTCTTTTCCTATCGACCAAAGCATAGATCCTTCCACTATCACAGCCGTCAGCGCAGTTGATATTCTCGAAGGAAAAGTCGGCAGCGAGGTTCTGAACGGCAAAACAATCCTCATCGGGGCATCTGCAATAGAATTGGGTGATTTTTATTCTACGCCTCACCACGGCATAATACCCGGAGTTTTCCTGCATGCATTAGCAGCGGAAACATTACAAAGTGGCTATAATATGCCGGTCATCAATGATTGGCCCGCTATAGCCTTGGTCATATTAATGCTTATAGCTGGCGCGCGGTGGATGCCCAAACGCAAAACCTTAACGGACGTGCCCATAGCACCAGTGGTTACGGGCGCTGTAATATGTTTGCTCAACATTACTTTTTATATAACTGCCTTGGCGGACTTTGCGATTGGCAATGCAATAGTGTTGCTTATTAATTTTGTTGCCATATCGATGATCATACGTTCGATAGAAAATATGCAGAGAGAGCGCTATCGCGACCACAAAACCGGACTTCCAAATTCCATGGCATTAATATGGTTCGGTCGACGTTTGGAGCGTAAACACCCCATTTCACGCCTCGCCGTTCTTCAAATTGCCAATTACGCCGAAGTACATGGCCTCTGCACCGCCGACCAATGGGCCGAGATGCTCCAATCATCCGCAAGCCGCCTACATTTCCTCACTTTAAACGACCGCGTCTTTAAGATCGGTGATGATCAACTCGCTTGGATTGTGCCAGAAAATTATGCCAAGAATCTTGGAGACTATTTTGAGACTATTTCTGCATTCTTTCTCGCACCATTTTCTGTCGGTACTAAGCAGATCCGTCTCAACGTTCATTGTGGCTTCCACGCTGCGGATACTAAGGATTGGCCACAATTACAGTCAAACGCGACAATAGCCGCATATAAAGCCGCAGAACTGGGCTATCGCTGGTTGCCATATAGCAATGATATCAATGCCGTTGCACAGCAAAAACTGACGATATTGAATGATATCGAACAGGCCATGGATAATGGTCATATATGGGTAGCATATCAGCCCAAATTGGATACGCGCACCAATAGCATTACATCAGCCGAAGCGCTTGCTAGATGGCAGCATCCAGAACTAGGCAATATACGCCCCGATCACTTCATTCCTCTTTTGGAAAATGCAGGAAAGATAACCGATCTAACGCTTTATATGCTGCGCCAGATGCTGTTCGATCTTGAGAATTGGCGCGCAAAAGGCTTACGCATGTCCAGTTCTATCAACATTTCTGTGGCTCTGCTTGATGACAAGACTTTTGTTGAAGAAGCGCTTTCCATAATTTCACAGACCATGTTGGATAAAGAACAGATTACCTTTGAGATCACTGAGACTGCATCGGTCAAAAATCTTGATGATGCTGGTAAGGTATTGGCCAGAGTACGGGCTACGGGCGTTCGTGTTTCCATCGATGACTATGGCACTGGTCAGTCCACATTGTCCTATTTGCGCGATTTCCCCGCAGATGAGATCAAAATTGATCAAGCATTTATCCGTAATATGACCGGCAATGAACTTGATAGGGTGATGGTAACATCTACCATTGATCTTGCGCATCAGATGCATTTCAAAGTTGTTGCAGAAGGCGTGGAAAATGAAGCAACTCTGCAGCTTCTCAAATCGCAAGGCTGTGACCTTGTTCAAGGCTGGCATATTGGAAAGCCAGTCAATGCCCAGATGTTCGAGCAAGAGTTTATGAATGGCGATATGCCCAAATCTGCCACTGCTTGATCCAAAGTGATATATTAGAAAATAATATAGCGAAGCAAAGCATCTTCGAACACAAAAGTGTTCGCAAGGCCAAATAGCTGCCGAATACAAAATCTCTCTTCAGAGAGATGAACGAAGCGCATTATCGCGAGAGATAGAGAAATGGCGCACCCGGAAGGATTCGAACCTCCGGCCCCCTGATTCGTAGTCAGGTACTCTATCCAGCTGAGCTACGGGTGCGCAATAAGGTGACTGCCATTAGTCAGGCTAGAAGCCCTTGGCAACTGCTTTTTGTCAATAGTGTGAAATTAGATGAAGAATCTTCACATCAACGCGATCAATTGCCGCATTTCGCATTTTTCAGTGCTCCGATAAATGGACCATCTGCCGGAGGCATAGGCAAGTTAGTCATCTCTTCGAGCGTTACCCAGCGCAGCTCCTCCGCATGAAGTGCTTTCGGCTCCCCTTCCCAATCGCTGCACTGATAAAGCAACAATAGCAAATGCCGCTTGGCCAATTGTTCGCTTGCAAAAACTACGGGCGATAGATTTTCTGCTTTTACAGCGAGCCCCAATTCTTCTTCTATCTCCCGCACTAAGGCTTGTTCGGGTGTTTCACCAATCTCCAACTTGCCGCCGGGAAACTCCCACAAACCGGCCATAGCACTGCCTTCAGGCCGCTTCTGAAGCAGAATTCGGCCATCATCACGCGTCATTGCAAGTGCAACGACAATCATAAGTGTCAGGTTTTTTTCCAACTTCTTTGCCCTTTTAAACCATTTGTTAAGATCGATAGGCGATTAAGAAATCGTCGGGAAGAAAGATTTAACGGGAGCTCACAATGTTGAGGACTTTTTATAACGTTTTGCAATCGCGTAAAGGCGCGACGGCGATTGAATATGGGCTAATCGTAGCCTTAATCGCCATCAGTGCAATTGTGGCAATGCAGAACTTCGGAAATGCCTCAAACGAAATGTGGGATACTGTTGAACGCAATATCGTGAATTGATTTTTCGGGAAGTTAAACATTTGGAAAGTTTTTTCACATAAACCGATCAATGCTTGTTCAGGAAATCATACGGAAATGATTGATCAACTGGCCGGGTAATGATGACCAAACCAAGGAGACCTAATATGAAAACAGTACGTAACATGTTCGCCAACAAAAAAGGCGCCACCGCAATTGAATATGGCCTGATCGCTGCTTTGATCGCAGTTGCAGCCATCACTGCAATGGGCAGCCTGGGCAACAACCTGACCGCAACGTTCGATGACGTATCGGACGATCTGGTTCAGGCTTAATCTGATACAGATTTTAAAAGAAAGGGCGGCCCTAGGGTCGCCCTTTTTTTGTCATAAGTAAAAAAGCAAAATAGATAGCAGCTTAATAGCTCACCATCTTAATGCGCTGTCCCGCAGTTAAACTGTCCGATGCAGACAGACCATTCAAAGTCCTGAAACGCTCTTCTTGCAGGCTGTCAAAGGCCATTTTCGCAGAAAGAGTGGCCACTGTGTCTCCTGATTGCACAGTCACAATCTTGACCTTGCGATTCTTTATGCCAACGGCCTCATTATCAGCCAACCGCCGCATGCTTCTAAACATTGACGTAAAATTGCCACTGCGGCCAGCTGCTGTCAAAGTAACAAAGTGCAATGCCCGGCTTGGTGAAAACTCATACGCAAACACTGTGATGTCACGGATGTCGCGCCCACTACCCACGCGCGCAGTGGAAAAGGCAGCTGGCAGACCGTTAATTGTTGTCCGGCTGATTTCACCAAATGCGATATTCTGCTCTTTCGACACTTCCGCAAAAATGGAGCGCATATACGCTCCTAAATCATTATTATAAGTGCGTAGTGTCAATTGTGACTGACCACCTTGTCCGTTAATAGAAACCGCAGAACTGCCGTTACTGATGGAATATCCTGATGGTGCGTCAAATACGAAATCTAACTCTGGGTGTATAAAGCGCGATCCCTGTACAACGCCTTGGGCGCTATCCTGACCGTAAGCCATATTATCCAACTGATTGAGAAAACGTGTCTTATTGCGCGTGCCGGTGCTGTCGCCAGCCTTTTTAGCAGCGCGCGAAACACGCTTTGCAGGATTAGGGTGTGTGCTGGCCCAAGTGGGTACTGATGATGTCTGTTTTCCGCTAGCCCGGGCATCAAGCGCATTTTGCAACGCCAGCGAATATAGCATTGACGAAACTGCGCGCGGGTCATAGCCAGCGCTACGCAAATATTGCACACCCAGATCATCAGCTTCATATTCCTGCTTCCGGGAATATCGCAATGTCAGCAATTGGGAACCGGTCCCAAAAACTTGCTGACCAAGGCGGCCAAAGCCTGAATTGCCAAGCAGCAATCCAGCACCGATCTGTCCGATCGCTCCGAACAAGCTGTTGCGCCTTGCTTTTTTCTGCCGTTTTTCAGAATGACGCGCAGCAACATGGCCGACTTCATGGCCCAAAACACCAGCCAATTCGGCTTCATCGTTCATCAACGCCATCAATTGTCGTGTGACATAAACATAGCCGCCAGGAATTGCGAACGCATTATTTACTGATGAGTCCAGCAAAGTTACGGTGAAATCCTCACGAGCATTTCCAAGGCCGGACTGAACAGCAATATCCTTGCCAATTCTTTCAACATAGGCCGCTTGTGACCCAGTATATGGCCCGCCAAATTGCTGAAGCAATTGTGGATGGACCGCCTCTCCTTGAGCTTTTTCCTCATCGGATATGCTCCGCACTTCATCTTTTTGAAGCGGCAAAGCCGCCACAGGGGCCGTGGCTATTGACGACACGCACGTGATAACTGCACTTGCCAAAAGTGTTGTGCGCAAAAACATTTTTCCCGAAACCATAAAACCTTCCAATCCTATAATGGTACAGAATATAGTGATTTTCGGCGTTCGCAAACGTTGTTGTGTAAAATATTCTGCTCAGGCAATGACCACCTAGCATATGGCGGCCGCATGTTAGCGGCTTTGCATTACAGTGATTGCCCGATGGTCAGGTATTTTTGATAGCGTTTTTCCTGTAATTCTGCTGGTGTAAGCGCAAGCAAAACATCCAATTCTTCTGAAACAGCCTGTGACAGTTCCGCACATGTCATTGCAGGGTCACGATGCGCGCCGCCCTTTGGTTCTTTTACAATACGATCGATAACACCAAGCTGGATAAGGTGCTGTGCAGTGATCCGCATGGCTTCTGCTGCTTCATCAGCCTTTTCCGCAGTGCGCCACAAGATAGAAGCGCAGCCTTCTGGTGAGATAACCGAGTAAACGGCATGCTCTAACATCAACACGCGCTCTGCTGATGCCAAGGCCACAGCCCCGCCGGAACCACCCTCACCCACAATACAGGCGATCATTGGTACGTTGAGCGTCAAGCAGCGCTCTGTTGCGCGGGCAATGGCTTCGGCCTGGCCACGTTCTTCCGCGTCAATTCCCGGAAAAGCGCCAGAAGTATCCACCAATGTTACAACAGGCAGGCCAAAGCGCTCGGCCAGATCCATTAAGCGTATCGCCTTTCGATACCCCTCTGGGCGACCCATGCCGAAATTATGCTTCAGCCGTGATTGTGTATCCCGGCCTTTCTCATGACCGATCACCATCACTTTCAGACCATTCAACTTTGCAAAGCCGCCAATAATAGCTGCATCATCAGCAAAAGCCCGATCTCCGCTCAATGGCATAAAATCGGTAAACATCAGATCGATATAGTCGCGAAAATGTGGGCGCTCTGGATGGCGAGCCACTTGCGTTTTCTGCCAAGGTGTTAAATTGGCATAGATCAGCCGTAACAGACGATCTGCCTTTGTCTGCAACTTCTCAATATCCGCCAAACTGTCCAGCGGATCATCTGTCGTTGTATCTTGCAATTGCGCAATTCGCGCATGCAAAGCAGCAACGGATTTTTCAAACTCTAAAAAACTTGTCATGAGCTATTTCCTGTTGGTCGCGCTTATCGGCTGCTTCACGCTGCGTCAATCTGTCTTATCAGCTTGACTCGCCACGCTGTCAGGCTGGCTCTGCCCAGATGAAGATTTATCAAATTTGGCCAAAGGGTGACGCGCATTAACCAGCTTCACTAGATGATCGGCGTCCACATGCGTATAAATCTGTGTCGTCGTAATATCTGCATGCCCCAACATCATCTGCAAAGCACGCAAGTCTGCACCCCCTTGCAACAAATGGGTGGCAAAAGCATGGCGCAGCACATGCGGGCTCACCGCGTCAGGGTTTAAGCCTGCACGCAATGCCAAACCCTTGATCGACTGGAATAAACGAATGCGGCTAATATGTGCTTTGCGTGAGGGAAATAGCCATAAACTGTCTGACGGTCGGTAGTCTTGCCATCGGGCCAATGCAGACCGCGCGCGCCCGGATAGAGGCACCATACGCTGCTGACCACCTTTGCCGTTAATGATCAGAAATGGTCGATCTGGTGCATAGGCATTGGCTGACAAAGACACCAGTTCACTGGCGCGTAAACCCGAACCATATAATAGCTCAACCATCACCAACAGCCGAATTGACGCAGGTTTTGCATTCTCTTCACTACAATCGGCCTCCAACACCGCAAAAAGCTTGGCTATCGCCGCATGGTCCAGCGTTTTTGGAAGAGATCTTCGTTGGCCAGGCCGTACCAATTGGGCAGATGGGTCGTCGCCTCGCATATTTTCATCGACACAATAGCGAAAAAACTGCCTAACTGCCGAAATCTTGCGCGCTACGCTGGACGGTGCGAGCGCGGACCATTTTTCCTGCAATGCACCCATATCTTCGGGTGTGCTAGCTGCTAATCGGCCTTTTAAAGCATGTGACGCTTGAAACAGGTCGCGGCGATAGGCAGCAAGACTATTGGCGGCTGCACCGCGTTCTACGGCCATCATAGCCAGAAAGCCTTCAATCGCTTCATCATCAGACAAAGCTTCGGAAGACCCTCCTGATCCAACCATCATGCTATGAACGTCATGCCCTGGCGACAGCCTCGGCGGCAATCATACGCGCCTCATTGCCAAGACCGACTGCATTGAGTGCACGTACAATTTGGTAAAGATGGACAGGTGCCATTTGCGACCAATCTTCACCCTGCATTCCCGCAGCGGCCAGTAATACAACCAAAGCAGCATTATTTTGGTCAACGGCTTGCTGCAAATGCTGTTGCCATTTGGTCGACTTTGACAAGGCAAAACCATATTCCTCGGCCAGTTCATTAGCGACGCCATCCGGCATTCGATCAAGTGCCGAAAGGCCGGCAACCAGAAATGCAGCAGAGCGCTGACCATCACTGGCATCATTATCATAATATTCGCGAACATCTGCCTCACTGACCTGCTGGTCTTGAGAAGCGCGGCCAACTTGTAACAATGCCCAACCCTTTGAGCCCGTTGGCACAATATTACTCCAACGCTGCGCATTACGATCAAGGCCTGCAGAGAGCATCGAACCGATAAGCATATCCGCATCATTGGCAAATTCCTCAGAAACCGGAATCGTTGCGGCGGCCCGTGCAGTCAGTACCTGAGTGCCATAATTTTCCAATGGTGCAGTGTTGCTGTTCCACAATTGACGCATCGCTGCGACACGGCCCTGTATTTCGCGCAAAACATAAGCTTCACGCAGCAATGCCGTACGTGCACGCAGCGGATCATATAGGTCAGGCTGATCATAAGCTGCGCTGAACAAATCGACGATCGCGCTATTCGACAATCCGCCGACAGCAGCGGCCTTATAAGCTGCAGTGACGCGTCCATCCATGGTCACAGCCGGATTCAAAGCCCGCCACACATGAAATTTGCGTTCTGCATTATCGAAGAGATTTTCAGGCGGGTTAATCCCCGTTGCTGTCGACAATCCGAATCGCCAGCTTGTCAGTGTATCTACGCCGTCCCATTCGACTTTAACTGCACGGCGGCCATTGACCCCAGCGCCAACAACTTTCTCTGCCAACAGAAGATCGATATCCGACGCTATCTGATCATTTGAAGCACGGTCAATCTGCGCGGTCGCGGATGACGAATTGCCGGACATTGCCGAGCAAATGGCAATGATAAGCTGCCACTCAGCCTCATCACTCTCTGCAGCTCCGCCAGATGCTATGGGACAAAAGGCTGTCAAATCACCGCTGGCCAATGCTGCTTCACGCGCCACTTCAAACAATTTGCCCGAATAGCGGGATGCATCGACTTCCTGCACCAAATGCTTGGCTAGCACCCCTTCCCCCATATCCAGCAAAAGCCTTGACCGGGCTGCAACCCATTGGGTTTCCTGGCTATCGCGAGGGGATATGAAACTGCTCACCAAGGCGCGGCGAAGCAATATATGCCCCCAGCGCGAGACAATAGGTTCATCAATGCCATTGAGCAGACGCGTCAAAAACGCACCGTTCACATTAGCAAGGGAATCCGCAGGAAAACCAGACTGAGTAGCTCCAATAAGACCAACTTGCGCCAATGAGCGCTGAGCACGGCTCGGCAAACGCGATGGAGCCAAATCACTCGCCACCAAATCATCGGCAATATCGGCAACAACATCATTGGGAACGGCCGGCGTATCCGGATTGCTTGGCGCTGCAGGCGCAACAGGACTTGCTTGCGGTGTATCGGGCTCGTCCGTTGGCACGGCATTTCCGGTTGATGGCTCTTGAGGAGCAGTATTTTCAGGTGCCGTCGGTTGCTCCACAGGCGCAGAAGGCTGCGGCGTGGGGTTAGCAGGTTGCTGAACGGGCGCAGCAGGCTGCTCAAATCCCGGCGGCAGAAGCGATTCCGGTTGATCTTGATCCTGTCCGTAACCAACACTTGCCAAACCAAGAGCAGAACAGCAAATGCCGCTCATAAGTGCGTAACGCAGGATCATGCGATTCTTATGCGACGCCATTATTCTTCGGCTTCCTCAGTTCCAGGTTTTGCGACCTCTGTCTCGGTGCGGCTCACAGTTTCCTCACCGCCTAGATAAAAGCCAACCCCGCCAAGAATCAGCAACAAAAGAACCAAGATGATAATTAAAAAACGCATATATTTCGCTCAGATACCTAATTAACCGTTTTTGGGCAAACATTGCTGCATTTTGCCGCCTATATGAAAGCGATGCTTGCCTAACATCTTTCCCCGATTATAGGCTAAGTGACGATGCAACAAGAACGAAAACCGGAATCTGACGACAAACTGTCAAAACTTAGCCACATGATCAACCGGCCAGTGGTTCTGGTCGGACTTATGGGGTCTGGCAAAACAACAATCGGCCGGCGATTGGCAACACAATTGGGTCTGCCCTTTGCTGATGCTGACGAAGAGATTGAGAAAGCCGCAAATCGTTCAGTAAGTGAAATCTTTGAAGAATTTGGCGAAGAGCATTTTCGCGATGGAGAGCGCAGGGTTATTGCGCGACTTTGCGAAGAAAAACCCATGATTATCGCCACTGGCGGCGGCGCTTTTATTAATGACGATACCCGTACGTTGATCAAAAAACGTGCAATTTCTATCTGGCTTGATTGCGATATTAGGATTCTGGCTGAGAGGGTTTCACGAAAAAATACACGTCCTTTATTGCGTGATAAAGACCCTGTTAAAGTTCTCACCCAATTGGCCGAGATACGCAACCCGATCTATGCCGAAGCAGATATTCGTGTTTCGAGTATGAATGGGCCGCATGGCGCGGCTGTAAAATCTATCATGGGAGCGCTCAACAAATGGCTAAAATAGACCTGGAGCTAGATGGCCACAGCTATGCAATCCACATTGAAGCGAGGCTTTTTGAAGATATAGGACGCAGGTTAGCGCAATATGCGTCGCGCGGCGCTTTGCACATCATAACTGACAAAGATGTCGGCGCAATTTACACGGACCATTTTACAGAACAGCTGTCCGTATATGGCATATCGGCCCACTTTTACGTTTTGCCCGTTGGCGAAGACGCGAAAAGTTGGGGCGAGCTTGAAAAACTAACAGATTGGTTGATCGCCAATCAAGTGAATCGCAAGGACACTATCGTCGCTTTGGGCGGCGGTGTTGTTGGTGATATTACCGGCTTTGCCAGTGCAATTATAAAGCGCGGCTGTCAGTTCGTACAAATACCGACAACATTATTGGCACAGGTCGATAGTTCGGTTGGCGGTAAAACCGCAATTAACAGCAAAGCCGGTAAGAATCTTGTCGGTGCCTTCCACCAACCCGTTGCCGTTTATATTGATCCTGATGTTCTCAAAACCCTGCCAGAAAGGCATATGCGCGCCGGATATGCGGAAGTCGTAAAATATGGCCTGATTAACGATGAGCGCTTTTTTGATTGGTGCTATAAAAATAGCCCGCATATTCTGGCGCGCGATCCTGAAGCATTGGAATATGCCATTGCGCATAGCGTGAAGGCAAAGGCAGATATTGTAGCCCAAGATGAACGTGAAACGGCGAATGTGCGCGCTTTGCTCAATCTGGGTCATACATTTGCCCATGCTCTAGAAGCGGAAACGGGATATTCTGACAAGCTCTTCCATGGCGAAGCTGTCGCATTGGGCATGATATTGGCGCATGACTTTTCCGCGCAGCTTGGGCTTTGCTCTAAGGATGATGCCAAGCGCGTTGCAGAGCATATTGCCGCATCCGGCCTACCTGCGAGTTTGGCTGGACTAGGTTTAACCAATAAAGGCGACATATTATTCGCCCATATGCAGCATGATAAGAAACGCGTTGGCGACGCTCTGCCCTTCATATTAAGCAGAGGAATAGGTCGCGCCTTTTTTGCCGATAATATTGCAGCAGAAAGCGCAAAGGCTTTTCTAAAAACCGCAAAATGAAATTATACGCGGCTGTTTAGCAAGTTCAATATTGTCTTATAGGGCAGCATGATGGCGGCATGACGGGCACTATGGGGAGCAGCTGCGGCCAGCAGATGAAATTCCGGCCATTTTGCATAAATACTATCTGCATCCATTGCATCTGCACCTGCCAATAAAGACGATAGAGCCTCTGACATCGCGTTAATATGTTGAGCAGACTGACCGATAATATAATGGGCCATAATAGCCGCAGAGGCTTGCCCGAAAGCACAGGCTTTCACATCCATACCAAAGTGCGAAATAGTGCCCTGTCCCTCAGTTTCAATCGCTATAGTCACGGCACTGCCGCACGGTTCTGCCCGCATGGTATCGCGCAGCAAGACATCGTCGTTGATAGGCCATTTATATAGCTCTGCAGACCAGCGCAGAAGCTCTCGGCTATATAAGGTCGCGCTCATATCAACGCACCTGCCAATCCGCATATAGGGACGCACATAATATGAGAATCATTACGCAGCTGCGTCTGCATCTGTTTCGCTGGCACGGCGCTCATCAATATATTCGACCAAGGCATTGCTGGACGCATTGAGCAAAGGATAGGTGCGCGCACTGGTTATCCATTCAGGCGTTTCACGCGTGGCATATACAAATTGATAGACCAGATTGATGAGCAAGAAAGCCAGGGTTGCAATGATTAGACCTTTGACCATTCCGAAACCCATGCCCAGAACCCGATCAATGGGGCCCAATGCTGAATCGCGAACCCCTTTGCCGATTCGTCCGGCAATAAAGCGCAATAGCAGATAGGTAATGGCAAAGATCAAAGCGTAAGATAGCAAGGAAGCCGCACCGACGCCTGTCACATAAGGGGCGACATAGAGCGTAACATCATCATGCAGATAGCCGACAGCAAATGTTGCTCCGGCAAAAGCAAATAGAGACAAGGCCTCTTGAACGAACCCACGGCCAAAACCGAGCACGCCCAGACCTCCAAGCAAAATCAAAATGGCAATATCAAATATGGTCACGCTAATGCGCTAATCATTTGAAAATATATGGTCAACGAGTTTTGCCAGACGATCAATCATTTGTACCGAAACAGGGCTATTTGCAGAGCCATTATCCGTTGCTGATGATGTGTTGGCACTTTTGGCAATCGGCGAAACTGCTTTGGCAAAGCCCAGTTTCCCGGCTTCACGCAAGCGGATATTTTGATGCGCAACTGCTCGCACCTCCCCCGAAAGCGCGATCTCACCAAAATAAATGGCATCATTGGGCAGAGGTTTGTCGGCCAAAGCAGATATCAATGCCGCAGCAACCGCCAGATCGGCCGCTGGGTCCTGCACCCGGTAACCGCCAGCGATATTTAAATACACCTCGCAGCTTGTGAAATTTAAACCGCATCGTGCTTCCAATACTGCCAATATCATCGCCAGACGCCCATTATCCCAACCAACAACAGCACGGCGCGGCGTGGCACCGCTTGCCAGTTTGACCGTGAGGGCCTGAATTTCAACCAATACCGGCCTTGTTCCCTCTAAAGCTGGAAAGACAACGGCGCCGGGAACATCACTTTGCCGCTGAGTCAAAAATAATGATGATGGATTGGCAACTTCCACCAACCCTTCGCTTTCCATGGCGAAAACACCAATTTCATCAGTCGCACCAAAGCGGTTTTTGATGCTGCGCAAAATCCGATATTGATGACTGCGCTCGCCTTCAAAACTCAGCACAGTGTCAACCATATGTTCCAGCACACGCGGGCCAGCGATAGCTCCGTCTTTGGTGACATGGCCGACCAACATTAAAGCTGTGCCGCTTTCCTTGGCATAGCGAATCAATTCTTGCGCAGATGCCCTTACCTGGCTCACCGTGCCTGGAGCACCTTCAATCCGGTCACTATGCATCGTTTGAATAGAATCAATGACCAGCATCTGCACATTATCAACGGCCTGTAGGGTCGAGAGAATATCACGTACAGATGTCGCCGCTGCCAGATGAATAGGCGCATCTGCCAGGCCAAGACGTTTTCCGCGCAGACGCACTTGGTCGGCGGCTTCTTCTCCACTAATATAAACAATATTCCCGCCTTTACGGGCCATTTCGGCGGCAGCCTGTAACAGCAAGGTTGATTTGCCAATACCCGGGTCGCCGCCCATCAAAATGGCAGAACCCGGGACGATACCGCCGCCCAGAACACGGTCCAGTTCCGCAACCTGACTGCCGATACGTTTCGGCGTTGGTATATCGCTATCCAATCTAGACAATGTAATTTTGCGGCCACCACGGCTCAAATCATGCTTGGCTGAGAAAACTGTCTCGCCCGCTTCCTCGATAAGGGTATTCCATTCCCCGCAATCCGCACATTGCCCCTGCCAACGCGGAGCAGTGCAACCACATTGCTGACACACATATTTTTTCTTTAACTTCGCCATGGCGGTAAATTAACAGAACATAATGGGAACGCAAGTCTTAGTGTTATTGCACGCCTGTTTATCTTCATTGTGACAGTTACTCAGAAAACCAGCTTGCCAGATGGATCATAACAGGCGAATAAAAGACATGCGTCAAAAAGAGCTCAGACTTGCACTTATCTGTTATGGCGGCGTCAGCTTGGCCGTTTATATGCATGGCATTACCAAAGAAATCTGGCGATTAACCCGGGCTAGCCGGAATTTCCATGCCAATGAACCGCGTGTTTCACACAGTCAGGGCATTTATCGCGAATTGCTTGAAGAGCTGTCCAATGAACATCGGCTAAAACTACGCGTCATGCCAGACATCATTGCCGGGACCAGCGCTGGCGGTATCAACGGCATATATCTTGCCCAAGCCATCGCCACAGGGCAATCGCTGGAACCATTGACTGATCTATGGCTCGATTGCGCCGATATAGATATTTTGCTCGATCCTGATGCCCGGCCATTTTCACGCTTTAGCAAATTCTGGGCACAGCCGCTTGTCTGGCTTGCTTTGTCTAGGCCCGGAGGCGCGGTTGAGCGCACCGTTGCCAAGGAAACACGCAACGAAGTTAAAACCAAATTATCACGATTGATTCGCGCACGCTGGTTCGCGCCGCCCTTTAGTGGTGTCGGCTTTTCCCGGCTTTTATATAATGCATTTGATGCAATGGAGGCAGCAGAGCGCGGGCCCAAATTGCTCCCGACCGGTCAACCGCTTGACCTTTATGTGACGGTAACAGACTTTTTTGGCCATTTGGAGCGCATGCGCCTCAATAGCCCTTCCGAAGTTGTCGAGACTGAGCACAGGCTGACCATAGGTTTCACGGCAACGCGCGGCGAGAATGATGTTCTGGGTGATAGCGCAGAATTGACCTTTGCCGCACGCGCTACAGCAAGTTTCCCCGGTGCTTTCCCTCCACTAACGGTGCACGAAATTGACCAACTGCTAAAATCCAAAGAGCGCGAATGGCCGGGGCGGGAAAACTTCTTAAAACGAACCTATCCACGGCAATATGCAACGGGTGAAGGTGAGGAAACCGTCTTGATCGATGGGGCCGTATTGACCAACGCACCTTTTGGTCAGGCCATGGATGCCCTGAAGAACCGACCTGCGCATCGTGAAGTTGATCGCCGTGTTGTCTATATCGACCCCAAACCGGATTTTTATCAGCCACGCGACAAAGTCGATGAGAATGATTGTTCAGAGAAGAAAGCCGAGCGCAAAAAACGTTTACCCGGCTTCTTTTCGACCATCTTTGGTGCGATTTCTGATATTCCGCGCGAACAGCCGATCCGTGATAATTTGGAAATGATTGAAGATCGCAGCAACCGTGTAAGGCGCATGCTGCAAATCACGGATAATCTTCGTGAAGATGTCGAAGACGTTGTTAACAAACTCTTTGGCAGAACGCTCTTTCTTGATAGCCCAACACCCAAACGGCTTTCGCAATGGCGCAACAAAGCACAGACAAAAGCTGCCAATATGGCTGGCTTTACCTATGCCGCTTATGGACAGTTAAAATTAAACGGCATCATTGAAGATATTATCGCATCGCTGCGCAGAGCATATCTTGAGCCTAGCGCGGTGTACCAATATGAATTGAGAGAGAAGTTTTGGGAGCATCTCTCTGGACAGGGTCTCAATCACCTTGCCGACGCAAAAGGCGGGGCAACGGATGAGGCCATAGCCTTTTTCCGCGAGCATGATCTGGGGTTCCGTGTCAGAAGGTTGCGCTTTCTTGCAAGGCGGTTGGGTAACGATATTGCCAAATCAACATCAGCTCCGCATCAAACTATCATTGCGATGCATGACACCATCTATAATTGTCTCGCTCTTTATCTCGATGTTGAAGGGCGTGGCAGAGATGGCGAAGATTTTGCTGATATCGCCGCAATTGCGCTAGAGAATCCCCGCCTTGCTCTGGAGCGCCTTGGCAAAGCACGCAGCTTGCGTGACATTGATACGGTCATTGATACTAAACTAAGCGAGGCTTTGAGCTTATTGCCAAAACAAGAACGGCGCGAGCTATTGCTGGCCTATCTGGGCTTCCCATTTTACGACATTGCCACTTTGCCCTTATTGCAAGGGGAAGGCATGGACGAATTTGACCCAATTAAAGTCGACCGTATTTCACCTGATGATGCGCAATCTATCCGCAAGGGCCGTGCTGACGCGACTTTGCGCGGCATTGAATTTAACAGTTTCGGCGCGTTTTTTAGTCGCAGTTACCGCGAAAACGACTATATTTGGGGCCGCCTACACGGCGCTGAAAGGATGATTGATCTGGTAGTATCGACTTTGGATGGTGAGTCGCAAATGGCGGAAAAGCGCATACGCCACTATAAAAAATCCATGTTCCTCGCCATTTTGGACGAGGAACAGGAAAGATTGCCATTGAGCAAAAAACTGATCACCAAGATACGTGGCGAAGTTGAACAGTCATTCGCTGAAGGTTTGCACAATTGAAGTGCTCGCGATTTTATGCGCTTTTCAGACTTTCATAAACAAAACCAATAAAGGCATCGGGCTTGATAAACCCTTCTTTGTTGACATCGACGTCTTTCAATAAATCCTGAGCCTGAACTTGCTCCAGCGTTTGGCCAGCGTCGATGGCTTTCTGAACCTTATCAATAGTGTTTGCGACCAGATCACGATAGGCGGCCAAATCAGCACGTGTTGCAACAGGGCCATGACCAGGGATAATTTTGGTATTATCATCAGCAAGAGACAATGCTTTTTCAGCCGAGGCCAAAATGCCTTTGGCGTTACCGCCGCTGTTCAAATCAATAAACGGCAATGTCACCTTATTGAAGAAGGTATCACCCATATGGATGACATTGGCTTTTTTGAAAAAGATGATTGAATCGCCATCCGTATGCCCTGTCGGAATATGGATCACATGGATCTCATCATTGTTCATAAACAGTTTTATACCATCAGCATAAGTAACTGATGGTAAGGCAACTTTGGGCGATGCCGGATTATTACCGCGGCCGGATGTCTGTTCACCCAACATACGGACACGAACATTATCATGCGCCAAAATTGTGGCGCCCGCATTGCCGAAATTCTCATTTCCGCCACTATGATCACCATGCCAATGGGTATTGATCACATAGCTTGCTTCGCTGGCACCCAAGGCAGCAACCGCATTTTGAATCTTCTCGCTTAGCGGTGCGAACTGGTCGTCAATCAGAATTGTGCCATCCTCACCATGACTTACGCCGATATTGCCGCCTGCGCCGAATAATACTGCAACACCTTCGCTCAGCTTTTCGGTTTTGATTTCAACAGCATCAAAACGATTGGCATTTTGCGCATTGCCGCTGGTGCAACCTGATAAAGGAATAGCCACAGCAACAAGAGCGGTTGCTGCCAAAAGCTGACGAAGTGATTGGGGAAGCGTCATCATGGTCTCCTGATATAATCGGTGTTTAATACCATATTTACCGCAGCGCGAAAGAGGTAATGTCATTACGCAATCATATCAAAAGCCCTAGATAACGGGCCTCAACCTGTTGTTACTAGCTTATAATATCGCGCAACTTATCAAAGAAACCACGCGAATTCGGGCATTCGTCACCCGTTTCGGTTTCTTGGAAATCACGCAGCAATTCTTTCTGCCGCGCGCTCAATTTGGTTGGTGTCTCAACATCAATTTGCACGACCAGATCGCCGCGGCCCCGCCCTTGCAAGACAGGCATGCCTGCGCCGCGTTGGCTCAATTGCTTGCCGGATTGAATGCCGGCTGGGATAGAAATTTTGGTTTCCTTGCCATCCATTCCAGGAATGGTGATATCACAACCTAAAGCAGCTTTAGTGAAACTGATTGGAACACGAGCAAAAAGCGATGAGCCTTCACGCTCAAAAATACTGTGTTTGGTAACATGGATGAAAATATACATGTCCCCGGGCGATGCGCCGCGCGGGCCTGCTTCACCTTTGCCGCTCAGGCGAATGCGGGTGCCATTATCAACACCGGCAGGAATATCGACCTTTAGCGTCTGTGCTTCATCAATCCGCCCCTCGCCTCGGCAATCACCGCATGGGCTTTCAATAACATCACCGCGGCCATGACAATTTGGGCATGTCCGCTCAACCACGAAAAACCCTTGTTGCGCACGCATTTTGCCCGTGCCGGAACACAGATTACATTTGCGGCTGCTGGTACCGGGGCTTGCCCCGCTGCCAGCACAGGTTCCGCATTGTGCAGCTACCTCGACATGTATTTCGGTTGATTTACCATGGAATGCATCTTCCAGAGAAATCTCCAGATCATAACGCAAATCAGCACCACGTGCCGGACCACGGCGCCCGCCGCCGCCAAAACCACCGCCAAATATAGTGTCAAAAATATCGCCAATGTCGGAAAAACCCTCGGGGCCGCCGCGTCCACCACCACCAAAACCGCCTTCTTCAAAGGCAGCTTTGCCATAGCGATCATAGGCCGCACGCTTTTGTGGGTCTTTCAGGCATTCATAGGCTGCACCAACAGCCTTAAACCTTGCTTCGGAATCTGCATCACCGGGATTGCGATCCGGATGATATTTCATCGCCATCTTACGATAGGCAGATTTCAGCTCACGCTCATCCGCTGAAGGGGCAACGCCCAGCAAATCATAAAAGTCAGTCTCAGCAACCATATCAGTGAATTTCCTGACGCATCATGCGGTGAGATGAAAACAATATGCCTTAGCGGAACGATATGACAGATATAGTGTCAGATCGTTCCACAGATCGGCATAGGTCAACGATTAGCTCGCTGCCTTATTGTCCTCATCATCATCAACTTCAGAGAATTCGGCATCAACAACATCGTCATTCGCCGTATCCTGTGCTGCTTCTGGGGCTTCGCTTGGACCGCCAGCCGCTTGTTCCTGCTCATAAATGGCCTGACCCAGCTTCATGGCAATCTGACCCAACGCTTCGGTTTTGGCCTTCATCGCCTCGCCATCTTCGGCTTCAACAGCAGATTTGGTCTCAGCAATTGCAGCTTCGATTTCTGATTTCAGAGCATCATCAATCTTGTCACCATGTTCGCTCAACTGCTTCTCGGTCTGGTGAACTAGGCTTTCTGCATTGTTCTTGACCTCGGCCGCTTCACGGCGCCGCTTGTCTTCTTCAGCAAATTTCTCTGCATCCTGAACCATTTGCTCGATATCATCATCTGAAAGACCGCCCGATGCCTGAATCTTGATGGTCTGCTCTTTGCCTGTGCCTTTGTCTTTGGCAGAAACGTTCACAATACCATTGGCATCAATATCAAAGGTCACTTCAATCTGCGGAACACCGCGCGGTGCAGGCGGAATGCCTAACAGATCGAAATTGCCCAACAGCTTATTATCGGCTGCCATTTCGCGCTCGCCTTGGAACACTTTAATGGTCACGGCCTGCTGATTATCATCAGCCGTCGAATAGGTTTGCGATTTTTTCGACGGGATGGTTGTGTTGCGATCGATCATGCGGGTAAAAACACCGCCCAGAGTTTCGATACCGAGTGACAATGGAGTCACGTCGAGCAGCAAGACATCTTTAACATCGCCTTGCAAAACGCCGGCCTGAATAGCTGCGCCCATGGCGACCACTTCATCAGGGTTCACACCAGTATGCGGTTCTTTGCCGAAAAAGTCTTTCACAACTTCTCGGACTTTCGGCATGCGAGTCATCCCGCCAACCATGACGACATCGTCAATCTCACTGGCAGAAATGCCAGCATCGGTCAGCGCCTTTTTGCATGGATCAAGCGTCCGTTTAATCAAGTCAGCAACCATTTTTTCAAGGTCGGACCGGCTAATGGTCTTCACCAAATGCTTAGGACCGTTTTGATCGGCTGTTATGAACGGCAAATTGACTTCGGTTGTTTGTGCCGATGACAATTCAATTTTGGCTTTCTCCGCAGCTTCTTTCAAACGCTGCAAAGCCAGTTTGTCTTTTGTAAGATCAATGCCTTCAGCTTTTTGGAATTCTTCAGCCAAAAACTTTACAACTTTGGAGTCGAAATCTTCACCGCCAAGGAAGGTATCGCCATTTGTGGCTTTCACTTCAAAGACGCCATCGCCGATTTCCAAAATCGAAATATCGAACGTACCGCCGCCAAGGTCATAAACAGCAATGGTTTTGCCGTCATTTTTGTCCAAACCATAGGCCAGAGCAGCCGCTGTAGGCTCGTTGATGATCCGCAGAACCTCAAGACCGGCAATTTTGCCTGCATCTTTGGTCGCCTGACGCTGAGCATCGTTAAAATAGGCAGGAACAGTAATAACCGCTTGGGTCACTGTTTCGCCCAAATAGCCTTCTGCTGTCTCTTTCATTTTCTGCAGCGTGTAAGCAGAAATTTGTGACGGGCTATAATCCTCGCCACCGGCTTTCACCCAAGCGTCACCATTTGCACCTTTGGCGATGGTGTATGGAACAAGTTCCATATCTTTCTTGGTCAACGGGTCATCAAACCGGCGCCCGATAAGACGCTTCACCGCAAAGATTGTATTATCCGGGTTGGTTACGGCCTGCCGCTTGGCAGGTTGTCCAATCAGACGTTCACCATCTTTGGTGAAGGCTACGATAGATGGCGTTGTCCGCGCACCTTCAGAATTTTCAATAACCTTGGGCTTGTCACCGTCCATAACAGCGACGCATGAATTGGTTGTACCAAGGTCGATACCAATAACTTTTGCCATAAGATCCTCAATCTCATTTAGATATAACAAGATAGGCCTGTCGTAACGACAAGCCCGCCCTTCCCAATCGCGATATAGGAGCAGTTTTGCTTGGCACAAGTGCTACTGATAATTAGGGTGAAAGAGATTTTTCCCTTACTGCCCCATTATGAGAGAATAATAGTGAAACATTTCAACATTCCCGCTTTGGTCCTGTCGGCCACTGTCTTGTGTTCCTGTCAGTCAGATCAACAAGAAAATACAAAAGAGCTGATCGTCTCTGACGCGCAAATCGTCCTCTCGCCTGTGTCGGGCAGGCCTGCTGCTGCATATTTCATACTGGAATCCAAAGGTATCAATACCATTTTGACCGATGTTGAAGTTCCTGGCGCAGAGAGAGTGATGTTGCACGAAACAATCTCGAAAGATGGTGTCACCAGAATGAACTCGGCCAATGCGTTTCCTATTAAGTCCGGGCAAACACTAACATTTTCACCAGGCGGCAAACATGCGATGATATTTGGTTTGAAGGATGTGAAGCCGCAACAGCAAGTGACTATGACCTTGCGCTTTGACAATGGCGAAACATTGACGGTTGATGCCGCGACCAAATCCATTGGTAACGCAGCGAACGGCGGTTAATTCTATGCGCAGAGCTATGACTGATGGTGAAGTCGCAATAACCCATTCTGTCTTTGGCGATGCGATAGACTGCGACAAAACGCAGATATGCCGCAGCAAATGGTTTCCATTTCAACCGCGCAAAACGGTCATGGCGCCTATGGGCAATATCCATTTCCACCCGCGCAGCACATTATGGATGGATGATTACAGCACCGCGCATCTGGCCCTGCGCGGTCTGTTCGTGCATGAACTGGTGCATGTCTGGCAATATCAGAAAGGTATCTTCCTACCGCTTAAACGCCATGCCTTTTGCCGCTATGACTATAGCTTAAAACCCGGATGGACATTAGAACGCTATGGTCTTGAGCAGCAGGCAGAAATTGTTCGTCATGCCTATATGTTGCGTGAGGGCGGAACAGTGGCCGGGGCCCCTGATCTGACTCAATATGCCCACATCATACCCTTTGGAACTTTTTAACGGACAAAAGCATTGACCCAATTCGAATTTCTCTTCGCCCTATATAGCCTTTTGCTCGGTTTTTCGATGATTGAGCTGCTCAAAGGTCTTGGGCGCACCGTGAAAATGCGGTTAAGGTTGAGTGATGATGAACAAAGTGGCCATCCTGTTGGCATTTTGACGCCATTACTGGGCCTGTTTGTAATGCTGGATCTGTTGAGTTTCTGGTATAGTGCGTGGGTTGCAAGGGAATTGGTCAGCATTTCAACATTTTCGCTAATGCTGATGACATTGTTTGCTTCCTGCTATTATCTTGCTGCTTATCTCACCTTCCCGGACAAGATATCGCATGATACCGATTTTGACGCTTATTACTTTCGTGTCCGCATACCGATAATTAGCCTGCTGCTTTTCCTCGTGATTTTCCAATATATATTCTACGCAGTCCAGCCGGAAATGACCGCAAGGATACTGGCACCGCTGAACCTGATATTGACAGGTATTCTTATCCTGTTGATGCTGGGTACAATATTTTCACGCTCGCGGCCTATCCATATTGCCCTCTTGTCTGCTCTTATTATCCGATATGTTACTGTCTATATGTTGCCGCTGTTTTCGTAAATTGATGCTTCCATTTGCTGCGGGTGACGGTATCCGCAGTTGATGAAACAAATATCACCGATCAAGGCTGAGTCACCCAACGCTACGCGATCAAGTGGTTGGCGGCATGAGCTGCGCGCTATGGTGGAGCTTGCATGGCCATTGGTACTGACCAATTTGACCATGGCGCTTATTGGTGCCAGCGACGTGTTGATGATTGGCTGGTTGGGTGCGGCGGACCTTGCTGGTGCGTCCATTGGTTTTAACTTCAATATGGTCGCTGCAATTTTTTGCATGGGGCTGGTGACAGCTTCTGCACCGATGATGGCCAGTGAGATAGGTCGCAAACCTAACTCCGTACGCGATGTACGGCGCACATTCCGCCAATCCTGCTGGGTGGCTATTTCTATTATAGTGCCCATATGGCTGGTGCTGTGGTGGACGGAATATTGGCTGGTCCTGCTGGGCCAAAAGCCAGAGATTGCCTCTATCGCGCAGGATTATGTGCGCACCTATATGTTCTCTGTGCTGCCTTTCCTGTTGCTCATCATAGCGCGTAATTTCCTATCGGCACTGGAGCGGCCTATCTGGTCGCTGGTGATCGGCATTGGTGGTGTGTTGGTCAACATCATGGTCAACTATCTGCTGATCTTTGGCAATTACGGCTTTCCCGCCCTTGGAGTAGTGGGTGCAGGTTTTGCCTCAATCTTTAGCAACAGCGCCATGTTCATTGCCATGATGGTGGTCATCGGGCGCGATAAGCAATTTCGGCGCTACCACCTGCTGGGCAATTTCTGGCGAGCAGACTGGCCCCGTTTCCGCCAAACCTGGGCCTTGGGTCTGCCTATAGCCGTGACATTTGGCCTAGAAGGCGGTGTGTTCAGCATTGCAGCGTTGCTCATGGGCCGGCTCGATACCATTTCCATTGCCGCTCATGCCATCGCTATTCAAATTGCATCTCTTAGCTTCATGGTGCCCATGGGGCTTGGTCAGGCGGCCACGGTGCGCGTTGGCATAGGCTATGGCCGCAAAGACAGTGTCCTGATTACGCGTGCAGGCTGGACCGGTTTTTACCTAGGCACAGGCTTTATGGTCTTAATGGCGCTCTTTATCCTGGCCTTCCCTAGCCCGCTTGCCAGCCTGTTTCTTGATCGCAGCAATGCTGATGCAGACGCCGTATTGGCGCTGGCGATAGAATTCCTTTTCATTGCTGCCATTTTCCAGATTGTCGATGGAGCGCAGGTTGTGGGCATGGGCATGCTGCGCGGACTGCATGATACCCGTGTGCCGATGTTTATCGCCGCCTTTGGCTATTGGGGCATCGGCATAGGCGTCGGCGCATGGCTAAGCTTTGGCGCAGGATGGCGCGGTGCGGGTCTATGGACAGGCCTGGCTGCCGGATTATCGGTGGTTGCCGTGCTGATGGTTACGCGCTGGATGATGCGCGGACGCTTGGATTTGGTCCCAAGCGCCCAATAATGCTTATTCTGGCTTTTTCGCGACCCCGACATAGGCTGCGCGTAACAAACGGTCTTTAATCATATAACCGGTCTGCATCTCCTGCACCACAATGCCTGGTTCATGCTCATCGGTCGGGATTTCGACCATTGCTTGATGCTGATTGGGGTCTAGCGGCAAATGCATAGCTGGAATGCGGGTGATATTATGCTTGGTGAAAACGGTTTCCAGTTCACGGCCTGTTGCCAACAAACCGTTGACAAGACCCTTCCATTTTTCATCTTCGCGCAGTTCTTCAGGGATTGCTTCCAGCGCCCGTGCCAAATTGTCTGACACAGAAAGAATATCGCGGGCAAAGCCAGTAGCGGCATAATTGCGCGCATCTTGCGCTTCTTTTTCCATACGCCGCCGCACATTTTGCGTTTCGGCGTGGGCATATAGGGCCTGCTGCTTGGCTTCTGCCAGCTCCGCCTCTAGCGCAGCGATTTTATCAGCCTCTTCATCGGCTACATCTGCTGCACAATCGCCGGTATCGCGCAATTCCTCTGGAACGCCTTCCATCTCTTTAGCGGCTTCCGCATCCATGGTTGCGTCTGATTGTGTATCTTTGTCGTTCTCTGTCATTGTCTCTCGTCAAAACTTTCTAAGCATTATTTTAGCAGGCTTGTCAGACTGCGTGCTGTGAAATCCACCATGGGTACGACACGGGCATAGTTCAACCTTGTCGGGCCAATAACACCGACAACACCAACAACACGCCCTTCCCCATCCCTGTAGGGCGCGGCTATCACAGACGAACCAGAAAGCGAAAACAATTTATTCTCTGCGCCAATGAAAATTCGTGTTGATTTTGCTTCACGGGCGGTTTGCAACAAACCCGCTATCTCCTGCATTTCCTCCAATTCACCCAGCAATTTGCGAACACGTTCCAGATCAGCCACGGCCTCATTATCCAGCAAATTTGCCTGACCGCGTACGATAAGCACAGGCCGCTCGCTGCTATCTTCCGACCAGATGGCAATACCTTTGGCCACTAAGTCAGCGCTGACCGCATCAATTGCGCGGCGTTCTTTCATAATCTCGTCCAGCATAGCCGATTTGGCTTCCGACAGGCTCCGTCCAGCAAAATTGGCTGTAATAAAATTGGCCGCTTGCTCCAAGGCAGAGGCAGGCAAAGGCGCATCGACATGCAGGATGCGGTTTTCAACGCTGCCGTCTTGATCGACAATAACCGCCAATATTTGATAGTCGGACAGCCGCACGAAACTGCATTGACGCAATATAGGTTCACGTTGCGGCACCATGACCACACCTGCACAGGCTGACAGGCCAGACAAAGCTGTAGTCGCAGCAGCCAGCGCATCCTGTATCGGTCCATCACCCACCATTTGCCGCGATATAATCAGCTGTTCCTCAGCGCTCGGCTCGGCAACCTGCATCATGCCATCGACAAACAGCCGCAACCCCAATTCCGTGGGCATACGGCCAGCACTTGTGTGCGGGGCGGCCAATAATCCAACTTCTTCAAGGTCTTGCATAACATTACGAATTGACGCCGGTGACAGATTGACGTCAGAATTTTTGGAGATAGTGCGCGATCCGACAGGGCTGCCGCTTTCAATAAAATTTTCAACAACGACGCGGAAGATATCACGTGTACGGCTATCAAGATCATGCAATGGGGTCTCTGTCATGGGCATTATCTAGAGTGTGTCAGGCTATTGCTCAAGTTCTACAGCCAGTTAATTAGCATCAATGACCAAGCAAGCGGCAATAAATCGGCTGGCCAGGCAAGGCGACTTATTATAACGCACTGCACCAAGACCCATCATCAGGAGAATCACCCAATGTCTACCCGCCCATCAGGCCGCGCGCCCGACGAAATGCGCGAAATCACTGTTGAAACCGGCTATACCAAACATGCGGAAGGCTCTTGCCTGATCAGCTTTGGCCATACCAAAGTCTTGTGCACAGCCAGTATTGAAGAGCGTATCCCGCCATGGTTGCGCGGCAAGGGCGAAGGCTGGGTTACTGGAGAATATTCCATGCTGCCACGCTCTACCCATACCCGCAGTTCACGCGAAGCCGCGCGAGGCAAGCAATCTGGCAGAACACAAGAAATTCAGCGGCTTATTGGACGTTCTTTACGTGCAGTTGTGGATTTGAAAGCCTTAGGTGAGCGGCAGATCACATTGGATTGCGACGTCATTCAGGCTGATGGCGGCACCCGAACGGCCTCTATTTCTGGTGCGTGGGTGGCGCTCCGCCTTGCCGTCAATACATTGCTTGACCAGAAGCTGATAGACAAAGACCCTATCACCCAAAAAATTGCCGCTATTAGCTGCGGTATTTTCAAAGGCACGCCGGTTCTCGATCTGGATTATGATGAAGACAGCAACGCCGATGCTGACGCCAATTTTGTATTGATAGGCGATGGCAATATCGCAGAAGTGCAAGCAACAGCGGAAGGCGCGACCTATGATGAGGAAGCGTTGCTGCGATTGTTGCGCCTTGCACGCATGGGCTGCACGGATATTTTTGCCGCCCAAGAAAAAGCGACCAGCTAATCACCAGCCAATATGCCGTCATGCTGGAGGGATTCCGGTATGGCGGCATGAGAGAAATATGACCCAGCGCAAACTCACACCCGGCCGCCTGATCATCGCCACCCATAATAAGGGCAAGCTGGCTGAGATTGATGCCTTATTGGCGCCATATGGCATGACGACCGAGGCAGCAGGTGATTTGGGACTGGATGAGCCGGATGAAACAGGCACGGCCTTTGCCGAAAATGCACTGATCAAGGCACAATCAGCCTGTGACGCAACCGGATGTGTCGCATTAGCGGATGATAGTGGGCTATGTGTTGCGGCTCTGGGCGGTGCGCCCGGTGTTTATACTGCGGATTGGGCTGAACGACAGCCATTTGAAGCTGGCGCATTGGGTGGTCCGGGCCGTGACTGGTATCTGGCAATGGGCAAGGTAGAGGGCAAATTGGCGGAATTGGGGCCAGATGCGGACCGCAGCGCCTATTTTGTATCAACCCTTGCCTTGGTCTGGCCCGATGGTGAGCAATTGGTCGTTGAAGGCCGCGCTCAGGGTCATCTGACATGGCCACCACGTGGAACCTTGGGTTTTGGGTATGATCCGGTCTTTGTGCCTCAAGGTTTTAAACAAAGCTATGCCGAGTTGGGCCCGGAACATAAGCTGGAATATGATCACCGTGCGGCGGCTTTTGCCAAATTGGTCGCTATGGTATTTTAAACTAACATATATTAGCCCAACTCAACCTTTTAGCGGGTCGCGGCCGACAATATTGCCGCCGGGGCTATAGCGACAGACCAGATAGTCATTTTGCCGATTGCTGGAGAGTGCGCAGCCGACTTTCGTGGTGCTTGGCCAAATAATTTGGGTGTAATGGCCGACATCGCCCCAATTGCCGGTGCGGCTATTGTTGGGAAATATGCCATTTTTATAGTCTTTGCGCTCATCAATCCAAGCATTGACCATCTCGTCATAGGAAAAGGCAGTGCGCGTGCCCATCCACAGATTTTCTCCTTCAGCATTATAGCCGCCATTGGCGGGGTCATGCTGAAAGCGGCCGGTACGCGCTAAAGTGTCTGCATAGGTCTTTGCTGATGCGACCAGCGCGTTATCCCAAACCAAAGGCGGGGCATTGACGGCCCGACGCGCGGCATTATGGCGCGTCATCATAGATTGCTTCAATGCGCTATCACTGCGCCGTGCCTCACTGCCGTCATAGGCGGATTGTATAATTGGCGGCGACTGGGACGGCGATCGGCTAGCTGTGCTTGCCTCAGTAGTGGGATTACCAGCGGGAATACAGCCAAGCATTACTGGCGTAAGAGCGGCCAAAAGGATAAGAGCGCGTTTCATATGGCCATATCTACACCAACAAATATGAACGTTACGCAAATGCAAGCGGCACAAAGCAACAATTTGGCGCTATATATCCATTGGCCCTTTTGCGTGTCAAAATGCCCTTATTGTGACTTTAACAGCCATGTTCGTGACAAAATAGACATGACGTCATGGCGCCATGCATTATTGGCCGATATGGCTCATGAGGCGGCTTTGCTGCCCGACCGGACACTCACTAGCATCTTTTTTGGCGGTGGTACGCCCAGCCTGATGCCCCCCGAGCTGGTGAGCGACATCATTGCGCAAGCAGCACTTCATTGGCGCTTTTCTGATGATATAGAAATTACGTTAGAGGCCAATCCATCTTCGGTTGAGGCCGCTCGCTTTGCTGACCTTGCACAGGCGGGCGTCAACCGTGTCTCTTTGGGAATGCAGAGCTTTGATGATGCTGAACTCAGCTTTTTAGGCCGCGCCCATTCGGCAAAAGAAGGCTTAGCAGCGCTGGACACTGCACAGACCCACTTTGGGCGCGTTACCTTTGATCTGATTTACGCTCTGCCCGAACAGTCATTGGAAGACTGGCAGGCCATGCTCGCCAAGGCATTGGCGTTTGGAACGGGGCATTTATCGCTCTATCAACTTACCATAGAGCCCAATACCCGCTTTGCCAGCGATGTACGCCGTAATGTGTTTGCGCCGATGGATGATGAACGCGCCGCTGATTTCTATCTTGCAACCGCTCAGCAAACGCAGGCAGCCGGCCTTAATGCCTATGAAATCAGCAATTATGCCGCATCACAGCAGCAAAGCCGCCACAATCTGACCTATTGGCGTTATGGTGACTATGCTGGCATTGGCCCTGGCGCACATGGGCGGCGTGGCGGCATGGCAACCGAGCGTCATAAAAAACCGGAAAATTATCTCTCCGCCATTGAGCGCAACCAACATGGTATGAAGGTTGAAAATCTATTGACGCCAATAGAGGCCGCGCAAGAAGCTGTCCTAATGGGGTTACGGTTAATGGAAGGCATTGATTTACATGCTTTAGAGCAGCGCTTCAAGCTTGCGAGAGAGAATATTATTGATATGGAAAGCCTTGCTATATTGACCTCCCAAAATATCTGCACTTTCAATGGCAATATATTGAACATAAATGATGAAAGCAGATTATTGCTGGATGGCATCTTAGCGCAGATATTGCGTTTCAGCCCGCAAACTATGGTCTAATCCTATAAAGGCTGTTAGGCTGTTCACATGAGCCAATCCATGGTTATCACCCGCTGGCAAGAGCATTTGCAGCGTGACAAGCGCAGGTCACCACATACTGTGCGTGCTTATGTCGCTACGGCGCAAAGACTTATGGAAGGCGTGCCGTCATTATCAGACTGGCAGAGCATAGCCGCTTTGTCACCGCAACAGATCCGCAGCTTTCTGGCGTCACGCAGGATGGACGGCATAGGCAATCGCAGTATTGCACGTGAACTGTCAGTCATCCGCAATTTCGTAGCTTTTGCCGCAAAGCAATGTGAATTGTCAGGTCAGAAACCCCCAAAAGCCAAACCTATGCCGCGTGGCCCAAGGCTGAAGCGAACATTGCCGCGCGCTGTCACCCCCGATGCCGTCATGCTCTTGGCGGGCGCTGTGCGTGATTTACATGATGAACCATGGCTGCAAGCGAGAGACTGGGCTATTCTGTTATTGCTATACGGCGCTGGATTGCGGATTAGTGAAGCGCTCTCCCTGAATAGCGATGCCTTGCCCCTTGGCGAAACGCTGGTTCTGACTGGCAAAGGCAATAAGCAACGCGTTGTTCCCTTATTGGATACTGTACGCGATGCTATCCATGGCTATGCCGAGCAATGCCCATTTATAGACACAACCGGCCCATTATTCCGCGGCGCGCGCGGTGGCCGGTTGAACCCAGCGATCATAAGGCGCGCCATGCAAGCGGCACGCACTGCGCTCGGCCTGCCAGATGGCACCAGCCCCCATGCCCTGCGACACAGTTTTGCCACGCACTTACTCGGCGCAGGAGCAGATTTGCGCAGCCTGCAAGAGCTACTCGGCCATAGCAGCCTTAGCTCAACGCAGATTTATACAAAAGTGGATGCGGCGCAACTTCTGGATGTCTATGAAAATGCGCACCCAAGAGCTTGATTAAAAATTATAACTTGGATTCTATTGCATCCCAAATCATCGCACCGCAGTTCACACCATCAAAGTCATCAATGGCAACTATTCCAGTTGGTGAAGTCACATTTATTTCGGTCAACCATTTGCCACCAATCACGTCGATGCCCACAAAGACCAATCCGCGTTTTTTAAGCTCAGGGCCCATGGCGTCGCAGATTTCCTGCTCTCTTGGAGTCAACTTTGTGGCTTCTGCATAGCCGCCTTGCGCCAGATTGGAGCGAAACTCCCCTTCCCCGGGCTTACGATTGATTGCGCCGACCACTTCGCCATCGACCAGAACAATGCGCTTATCACCCTCTTGGACCTCGGGCAGGAAGGGTTGCACCATATGCGGTTCAGGCCAGGTCTGGTTAAACATCTCCATCAATGCCGATAGATTGCTACCATCCGCAGGCACCTGAAATATCGCTTTTCCGCCATTACCGTGCAGCGGCTTCACCACAAGAGCGCCATGCTTTGCCTGAAAATCGCGAACCTCGTCCAGTGAGCGCGTGATGAGCGTTGGCGGCATAAACTCCGCATAATCCAGCACAAACACCTTTTCAGGCGCATTGCGCACTGAAGCAGGGTCATTAATCACCAATGTTTCGCCCGCTAATCGCTCCAGCAAATGGGTTGCGGTGATATAGCCCAGATCAAAAGGCGGGTCTTGCCGCATCAAAATGACGTCAATATCGCGGCCCAGATCGAGTGTGACAGCATCGCCTTTGGTGAAATGGTCGCCCTGCACCTTTTGTACCGTCACAGGATGGGTCTTAGCGCGCACACGGCCAGCCTCATAGGTCAGGGTTTCAACATCATAATGGAAAAGCACATGCCCGCGGGCCTGTGCAGCCAGCATCAATGCAAAACTGGAATCGCCTTGAATATTAACGCTTTCAATGGGGTCCATCTGTACTGCAACGCGCAATGCCATTTTATTCTCTCCGCAAAACATAGTGATTTGGCACCTGACCTAATGGCCATCATGCCAGACATTCACCAAATGGCGCGGCCAGCGGCGCGGTGCAACCAATATTACGTCAATGGACACGCTTTCGCCTTTGCTCGCATAAAGATGCGCTACTGACTCCGCAGCCGCCGCCACCCTTTTCAGCCGGTGATGGTCTATAGCATCGCGCAGGGCCGCAGCGCTGCTCCGCCGTTTCACCTCTACAAAGGCCACGGTGCCGAAGCGTTTTGCGATAAGATCAATTTCACCACGCCGAGTTTTCACTCTGCGCCCGACAATCCGCCACCCTTTCATCATCAAATAGAATGCGGCAAGCGCTTCGCCGCGTCTGCCTTGTTTTTCAGCGTTCTGACGGCGGTTATAGCCGGGCATTACACACCCTTTTTGATGGTCAAAGCCGCATCATAAAGCGATTTACGATCAAGGCCAAAAAGCTGTGCAACATGCGACGCTGCCTTGCCAGTAGACATATTGTTCAATGCATCGGCCAGCGCCTTTTGCACTGCCTCATCATCAACCTTAGCCGCCACCACAATAGGCGGACCGACAATGATACAAATCTCACCCTTCACGCTGTTCTGGCCATAATATTTAGCAAGCTCGGCCAAAGTCCCATTGCGGCATTCTTCAAATTTCTTGGTGATTTCCCTCACTACCGCAGCTTCACGCCCTGGCCATAAATCGGCCATGGCGGCAAGAGCATCACCAAGCCGCTGCGCAGATTCGTAAAATATCAACGTTGCATTAAGGGCAGTATATTGCTGCAATTCATCACTTCTGGCCTTGGCTTTGTTGGGCAAAAAGCCAGCAAATAAGAAACGATCGCTGGGCAGACCCGATAAAACCAAAGCGGTCACAAAGGCGCTTGCCCCCGGTACGGCATGAATATGTACGCCCGCTTCACGTGCCGCCCGCACCAGCTTAAACCCGGGATCACTGATAAGCGGCGTACCCGCATCACTAACCAAAGCGATGGCGTGTTCACTTGCCAAAGCCAGCAAATTTTCACGGTCTGCGACCTTGCTATGGTCATTATAACGCAATGTTGGCGTCGTGACGTCAATGTGCCGCAAAAGCCTGCCAGTCACCCGGCTATCCTCACATGCGATAAATTTTACATCGCGAAGCGTCGCAATTGCGCGTCCACTAATATCAGAAAGGTTGCCGATTGGGGTCGCAACAATGTACAGACCGGGTTCAAGTTCATGATTCATAAGTCACCAATGACGCAATAAATTTGGGCATGGACCATAAGGTGGGGAACGAACAAGTGAAAATCTCTGGCTGGAGCCGTAAAGGACGTTTGGCAATTGCCGCAACCATGTTGCTGGCACTGGCAGGCTGTAAATCGATAATACCATCTGGCGATGGGCCGCGCACATCTGAAACGCCTGTTGAAGCGCCCGATACTGGCGAGCAACCCATCGACAATGTGGTAGCAGCAGACAATCAGCGCCACCGGATCGCACTTTTGCTGCCATTGACTGGGTCAAATTCCAATATTGGCCTCTCTCTGGCGAATGCGACGACATTGGCTCTGCTTGATACCAAGGCTGATAATATTCGCATAACCCGCTATGACACCGCCAAAGGCGCTGGTGCCGCTGCGAAACAGGCCATTGCAGATGGCAACAGCCTTATCTTGGGCCCCTTATTGGCAGATAATGTCCGCGCGGCATCTCGCGTGGCCAGCCCTGCTGGCGTACCCATTATCAGCTATTCCAATGATGTCAGTGTTGCTGGCACCAATACCTTTATCATGGGTTTTGTGCCGGATCAGTCTGTTGAACGGGTCGTTGCTTATGCACGCTCGCAAGGGCTTTCACGCTTTGCCGGCCTTACACCAGAAGGCGTTTATGGCCAACGCTCTGCCTCTGCTTTGCTGCGCGCTGTAAACAATTCGGGCGGTTCAGTCGTCAGAATGGAAAGCTATAACCGCACAGGTGCATCGCTGCGTTCAGCCATCAATAAAATGCGCAATGCACAAAATTATGATGCCCTGCTGATCGCGGACAGCGGTCAGACAGCGATTCGCGCTATTCCGCTTATCCGGCAGAGCAGCGGCCCAGATGCACGTATATTGGGCACAGAATTGTGGAATACTGACAATAACCTTCAAGGCGCACCTTCTGCGCGTGGCGCATGGTTTGCCAGTGTTTCGGACGGATTATATAAACAATATGCGACCAAATATCGCGAACGTTTCAGCACATCGCCATTCCGGCTTTCCAGCCTAGGCTATGACAGTGTGCTGCTGACCTTCCGCATCGCGAGGAACTGGGAAGTGAACACACCTTTTCCTATCGACAGATTGCGCGACTCAGGCGGCTTTGTCGGTTTGGATGGCGCTTTCCGCTTTGGCCGTAATGGCGTTGCGGAACGTATGCTTGAGGTTCAGGAAGTGCGCACAAGCGGCTTTGCTATCATCTCTGCAGCGCCGCGCAGTTTCGATAACTGATAATATTTATGAAGAATATTATGGTATGACTGCTTAGCGGCAGCCACACCATTATTCTTGCACTTAGGTAATGGTCTGGCCGGTTTTGGCCCAGTCTGCCATAAAGCCCTCAATGCCTTTATCAGTCAGCACATGCTTGAAGAGCCCGCGAATAACGCTTGGCGGCATTGTGGCAACATCTGCACCAATACGCGCCGATTCCAACACGTGGATGGGGTTGCGGATAGACGCGACCAAAATCTCTGTATCAAACAGATAATTGTCGTATATCAGTCGGATATCTTCGATCAGACGCATGCCGTCAAGGCCATTATCATCATGACGACCAACAAATGGTGAGATAAAGGCGGCCCCTGCCTTGGCAGCCAAAAGCGCCTGATTGGCAGAGAAACAAAGCGTTACATTGACCTGACAGCCATCATCACTCAGCTTTTTGCAAGTTTTGAGGCCATCAATTGTCAATGGCACTTTGATAGCCACATTATCCGCCACTGCGCGCAGAATGTCGGCCTCTTTCATCATGGTTTCATGATCGAGAGCGACCACTTCTGCTGAGACTGGCCCATCAACCAAGCCGCATATCTCTTTAACGACAGGAATAAATTCCCGTCCTGATTTGTGGATTAAAGAAGGGTTGGTGGTAACCCCGTCGAGCAAGCCAGTGGCAGCCAGATCGGCAATTTCGGCGGTATCGGCAGTATCAACAAAAAATTTCATATTCCGGCGTCTCCTGAACGGGTTTTGCATCAGTTTAATAGGGAACGATTCGCACTGTGGTATAGCGGCCATGCTTATCAGCCGCTATAGGATTGCCTATGGCGCATGGTGATAACTCAGAGATTGCAAAGGGACAGCCTCGCCCGCAAGACAAACAGCAGCAAAAGCAAAACTCCGGCAAAGATATTAAGTTGAAACAGCGTGTCAGTGTCGTTTTGCTGACCAATATTATTGGTCCGTTGGATTATAGCGTCAAAGACGGCATGACATTGGCGCCAGGCGATATTGTAACTGTACCATTAGGGCCGCGCGCATTAACTGGCATTGTCTGGGATGATGAGAGCCTGTCTGAAAATGCGATGGCAAGCCCGCCGGTCGAGGCAAAGAAGTTGCGGCCCGTGACAGCAAAACTAGATATCCCGCCACTTTCACCCAAGATGCGGCAATGGCTGCTTTGGGTATCGCAATATTATATGGCACCCCTGCCCAATATTTTGCGCATGGCTGTTCCGGGTCCTGCAATGGCCAATGATGTACGGCCCATGGTGGAATATAGCCTGAATGATCAGCGTCCCGAGCGCATGACCAGTGCCCGCGAAAAGGTTTATGCGCATTTGCAAGGGCAACAGGGCAGCCTGTCTGACCTTGCGCAAAAAGCGAATGTTTCAGATGCGGTATTGCGCAATTTGGTCAATAGCGGTTTTTTTGAGCGTCATTTGGTGCCGGTAACAGCCCATTTCCCTCTACCTGATCCTGAATTTGGTCCTGTCGATCTCAGTGAAGCGCAGATTGCCGTATCGGCCGAATTAAGAGAAGCCGTAGCGACTCGCCAAGACCAACCGATAATTCTTGATGGCGTTACAGGTTCAGGCAAAACTGAAGTCTATTTTGAAGCAATAGCCGAGGCGTTGGATCAGGGCCGACAAACCCTTATTCTCTTGCCGGAAATTGCTTTAACGCAACCATTTCTGGCACGGTTTGAAAAACGCTTTGGCGCAATGCCGGTGGCATGGCATTCCGGTTTAAAACAGTCCGAACGGCGCAGAGCATGGCGCGCCATCGCCAACGGAACCGCCAAGGTCGTGGTCGGAGCGCGCTCCTCACTTTTCCTACCTTACCCAGAACTTGGCCTGATCATCATCGATGAAGCGCATGAGGTTAGCTTTAAGCAGGATGATGGCGTACGTTATAATGCACGTGATGTCGCGGTTATGCGCGGCCAGTTTGAGAAATGCCCCGTCATATTGGCAAGCGCAACACCGGCTATCGAAACCCATCATATGGGGGAAACGCAGCGATACAAGCGCTTGGAATTACCCTCTCGCTATGGCGGCGCGGCATTGCCAGATATTATAGCCGTTGATTTGCGCGAAACACCGCCAGAACGCGGCCAATGGCTAGCGCCCCCTCTTGTTGAAGCACTTGAGCAAAACTTAACAGATGGGCACCAGTCCTTATTATTCCTTAATCGCCGCGGCTATGCGCCGCTTACTCTGTGCCGCACCTGCGGTCACCGTATCGTCTGCCCCAATTGCAGCGCTTGGATGGTGGAGCATAGGTTAAGTGCTAGGCTGGCCTGCCATCATTGCGGCCATGTCATGCCTCCTCCCGAAGCATGCCCCGAATGCGGGGAAGAGGATTGTCTGGTCGCATGTGGGCCTGGCGTAGAGCGCATTGCCGATGAGGTGAAAGCCCATTTCCCCGGAGCACGGACAATGTTGGTGACGTCAGATACCATTTGGTCACCTGCACTGGCTGCTGAATTTGTTGCAAAGGTTGAGAATGAAGAAGTCGACATCATTGTCGGCACGCAGTTGGTCACAAAGGGCTATCATTTCCCGAAGCTGACCTTGGTAGGTGTAGTCGATGCCGATATCGGCCTTGAAGGCGGTGATCTGCGCGCCAGTGAACGTTCCTTCCAACAAATAACGCAAGTTTCAGGACGTGCTGGCCGTTCGGAAGACCCCGGAAAAGTCTATATTCAAACCCGAAACCCAGAAACGCCGGTTATGGCGGCATTGCTGGAAGGGGACCGTGACGGCTTTTACACCGCAGAAATCGCATCGCGTGAGCTGGCTATGATGCCGCCATTTGGACGATTGGCCGCGATTATTATTTCTTCAGAGAGTGAACAAAGCGCACGCTCTCTGGCTGACCATCTTGGCCAAACTGCGCCGCGCCTCAAGGGCTTTGATGTCTATGGACCAGCCCCCGCCCCGCTGGCAATTTTGCGCGGCCGCTATCGCTATCGCTTATTGGTGCAGGCCAAACGCACCACACCGTTGCAACAGATTATCAATGACTGGCTGGCCAATATCACCATCGCCCGCGACGTTCGCCTAGCGATTGATGTTGACCCTTATAGTTTTGTATAGCCTCTCAATCATCATTTTCGGCTGGTAATCATCGTACCAGTCGATAGTGAAGGCCATAATCTCGGGGGGATTTATGCCAAGACGCGCCAAATCAATATTTGCCATGCTGCTCTTTTGCATCGCTGTCATGGTGCAGACTTCGCCCGCCCTAGCAGAGCCTGAAGATATTCGCTCAAGCGCGCGTTCGGTTGTGCGGGTGATATTGGTTGAACGCACGCAGGAGCAGGTGTCCTTTATCGGCCATGGCAGCGGATTTGCGATTGCCCCCAATCTGATCGTCACCAATGCGCATGTGGTTGCCCCGACCATTGAGAATAGCGAAATTATTATCGGTATTGTCCCATCGGAAGGCAGTGAGAGCTATGGCGGCCGCGTCATTGCCTATTCACCGCGCAACGATCTCGCTCTCATCCGCATGGATGGCGGAAGCCTGCCTCGCCTGACATTATATACTCCAGAAGCCTCAGACGGCTCGCGCGTATTTGCTATTGGCTATCCAGGAGCCGTTGACCGCGCATTGGGTCTCACCATCGGCGATCTGGTAGAGCCAGGCGTTCCGGTCAAAACACCCGGCACAATATCCGCTGGACGCAGCCCAAAGGAATTTGATTCGTTGCTGCACACAGCGCCCATGGCGCAGGGCAATAGTGGTGGACCATTGGTAGATGATTGCGGCCGCGTTGTGGGTGTCAACAGCTTTGGCACCCTGTCAGACGGAAGTGACGCAGAATTCGCATTCGCTGTATCAAACCGCGAAATTATTCCCTTTTTGCGGGACGCGGGTATTGCTCCAGCAATATCTGCCAGCCCTTGCCTCTCGTCCAGTCAGATAAGCCAAGCCGAGACACAGCGAACATTGGCGCAATTGACCAGCCAGAACACATCACAAATATTGGAAGCAGAACAGCGCCGCCAGCGGGAAGAAGCAATGACGCGCAAGGTGGATCAAGAATTGCGCAGCGAGCGGGAAAATTATCTGCTGATTGCCATTGGTTTTGCCCTTCTCGCCAGCTTTGGCGGCAGTGCCGCGCTGATATTCTTCAGTCAGCCCAACATGGCGTCCATGCGAATCGCCCTTGCTGGAACACTGGTTGCACTCATAGCGGCAACAGTTTCCCTATATTTGCGCCCATCATATGATGAGTTTCTGGAACGATTGGCCGCGGCCCGCGATGCAACAGATATAGAAACCAGCGAAACGCAGTCCAGCAGCAAAGCGGTGGGCAATAACATCTGCAAAATTAACCGCGAACGTAGCCGTATGACGGTGAGCAATATTAGCGAATTGTCCTTGCGTTGGCAGCCTGATGGCTGTGTCAACGAACGGACGGTTTATGCGCGTGATGGAAATAATTGGCAGCGTGTCTTTGTTCCTAATAATGAACAGACGATTTCGATAAACAGCTTCGACCCCAATAATGGTGAATTTCGCATCACACGCTATTTAGTGGATCGTGCCATGATGGAAAATGCGCGCAATATGCGCCAGGCTTTAGGGGATTTACAATGTCCAGCCAATGCTCAGCAGCGCAATGAGCTTCAAGGTTTCCAATCCAGATTGGAAGAATTTTTACCCTCATCACCAAATGAAATATTGGTGTTTTCCTGCACACCAGAAGAGTAAAATATAGCCGCGCTTTCTTCTAGTTTTAACTGGACCGGCTTTTACGTATTGATGGAGGGCGGCACAGTGTGGCCAGCGGCCATGCACGTATCTATCAATATATTGTCGTCAAAAGATATTACATTCTGGTAGCATATCGTGATTCGCAAAGAGGGGGTGATCATGTTGAGGGCGTTGATCTTTGGTTTTTTGGTTTTTCTGGCTTTCCCAGATGGGAATCCGGCACAGGCCAATGATGTTGATGTCGCAAAGCGCGGAGTAACAAGGGTTATTGTTGCCACCGAATTGTCCGATGGACGTTCCGGTCAAAGCTTTGGCAGCGGTTTTGCCGTGGGCCCTGATAAAATTGTCACCAATGCCCATGTCGTGCGGTTGGCACGGCAATATCCCCGCAACTCTTTGCTTGTGGTTGTCCCATCAGAGGGTAGCAAACCATTTCTCGCACGGATTGAAGCCTTTGATGCCAGCAAAGATCTGGCACTGCTAACCGCAATCAATGCCAATTTGCCACCTCTCACAATCTTTTCTGGCACGTTGGAAAGCGGCACTGATGTTGCAACATTGGGCTATCCCGGCAATGTCGATCAAGCAACCATCCGCAGCATTCGGGGCTTTATAACACCGCAAGAGCCGGTTCTGGCTGAAGGCAATTTCAGCAATATTCGCGATATCAACAATATCGAAGCCTTGATCCACAATGCCAATATTGCCCGCGGCAATAGCGGCGGACCGTTGGTTGACGAATGCGGCCGAGTTTTGGGCGTAAACACCTTCCAGACCGCCAATGAGAGCGGAGACAGTTCTTTCGCTTTTGCCAGCTCCGCGCGTGAATTAATGCGGTTTCTGCGCCGTGCAGGTGTGACCGTCCAAACCATCGCAGAGCGCTGCATCACGGCTGCAGAATTTGCTGCGATAGAGACTGAACGCAAAAATGCCGAAGAACGCGCGCAAAAAGAAGAAGCTGACCGACTAGCAGCAGAACAGCGGGAAGCAGAAGAAAGAGCAGAGGAAGCTGCTGAGCGTGAAATATCTGCCGAGCGGGAGCAATTGCTATTCCTTGCCATGGCTTTGCTGGTTGGCGGCGCATTGGCTATTGGCGGCGGACTGATGGTTATTTCTCAAGGGAAAGGGAAAGGGAAAAAGCAGAATAATCAGACAATGGGCGTCATTCTTTTATCTGTGGGTGCCTTGATGGTTTTTGGAGGATTGTTAGCATTTTTACAGCGGCCAGAATTAAGTGATCGTGAAATCAAAAGCCGCATTCAGAGCCAGAATATTGCCAGTACAGACAGCGAAAGCGACAGCCTATTATCCGATGTGCCGGCAGATGAGGAGTTTGTCCTTCCTCATAGTTCTGCCAAAGACGAGGAGGAGGATGAAGGCGCGGTCCCTGCTGCAAATAGCAGTGGAATTGAAGGCGATCTCATCTGTGTTATCGACCGTAGCCGCAGCCGAATAACGACGACTGTGACTGACGACATTCCGTTCAATTGGAAAGATGGTGGCTGCGTCAATGGTCAAACCCAATATGCCCGCACGGATGAGGCGGGCAAATGGAGCCGCTTGCTGGTGCCAAATCAGGACCGGACAGTATCCCGCCTGACATTCTCACCCGGTCAATCGGAGCTAGTGCTAGAAAAATATGCGCTCAGTCTTTCGGCTATAGAAGATGTGCGCGACATGCGGGCCCAAATTGACACAAAATCCTGCACAGCCAGTGATGACGCAATAGACCGTCTGGGCAAACAACAGGCGGAAATAGACTCTATCTTGCCGCAATATAGCGAGAAATTGGTGTATAATTGCCGCTGAATAGGCACGCGCATCGCACCGGCTGCGATTTCGATCAAGTTATGCCTTACGTTCAGCATCGAGCAGCTTTTGCTTGATCTCTAAACCATAGGCATATCCACCCAGACCGCCATCACTGGCGACGACGCGGTGGCAAGGTATCAGCACGGCAATATTATTGGCCCCATTAGCAGAGCCAGCAGCGCGATAGGCTTTGGGACGCCCCACGGCAGCTGCCAATTCGGCATAGCTGCGGGTTTCTCCTGGAGGGATCAGTCGCAATTGCTTCCACACAGCTTCCTGAAAAGCTGTCCCTTGCACATCCAGTGGAATATGATGCGCCTCACCGGGTTGTTCGACCGCATCGATAACCCGCTTTACCAAGGCAGAGAATTCCTCGTCACCTTCGCTCAAAATCGCTTTCGGAAAGCGAGCATACAAAGCACCCTCATTCTCACCAAAGGACAAACGGCAAACACCTTGATCAGAAGCAGCAACCAGCATGGGCCCTAAATTGGTGTCCGCAATGGTCCAATAGATATGCGCACCTGCACCGCCATTTTTCCAAATGCTCGGTTTCATACCCAATCTCCCTTTATTTTCGGAATAAAAACGCGACGGGGCGCCATAGCCTGAATCGTAAATAGCATCCGTAACATATTTCGACTTGGCCAAAAGATCCTGAGCGTTTTGCGAACGCCGCGCCCGCGCATAAGCTGCTGGCGACAATCCTGTCTCACGCTTAAAAAGTCTTTGCAGATGCGATGGCGAATAACCGGTTTGCTCTGCCAGAAATTGCAAGGCTGGAACAGAATCTGCGGCATTGATGATGGCAATAACCTTCATAATCGCTGCATGGTCCCGCGCGATCGAGTCCGGTCTACATCGCTTACAGGGCCGCAGCCCAAATGCTTGTGCAGCTTCGCAGGATTCAAAAAATCGCACATTCTGCCTTTTGGGGTGTCTGGCTGCGCAGGATGGCCGGCAATAAATACCCGTCGTCAAGACGCCGGTAAAAAATTGTCCATCATGGGCCTTGCTGCGCTTTTCAACGGCTTGCCAAGCGTCATTATCTGATATTTTCGTCGCCATGACATTAGGCTTAAAGCTGTTCAACAAACATCGCATCCCGTTTCTTGTCATCAAACATAATTTTCTGCACTTAAAACAAGTTAACCGCTCGCTTTGCAGAAGATTGGTCAAGATGCGCATTGCCTGTCTTGCAATGCCGAATTAGGAGTGCTAGCAGCCGCGCCAATCGCGATGTTTTTATAGCTATTCACCGCACCCTATTATTATAAAGCAGGTCCAATATGGGCCGGTAACAGGAAAGTGAGACCGTGGAGCATTCCAGCGGCATACAAGCCAGCCTAGCAGGGCGATACGCAAGCGCGCTTTTTGGTTTGGCGCGTGAACAGACTCTTATCGAATCGGTTGAGAAAGACCTTTCCGCACTTGAGGAGCTGTCCACGGCGGATAGTGCCAATTATAGCGAAGATTTCAGCAACCTTTTGCTGGCGCAAACTGTCTCAGCCAAAGCAGCACAGGCAGTGATGAGCAGCATTGCAACATCCATGAAGTTGCAGCCAGTAACTGCCAACTTCCTCGGTGTTCTGGCTGAAAATGGTCGTTTGGCAAAATTGCCTGCGGTTATCACTGCCTTCAAACAGTTGGCAGCAGATAGTCGCGGTGAGATCCACGCTGATGTCACCAGTGCTTTTGCTCTGAACAGCGACCAGCGCAAAGCAATAGCATCTCAACTTAAAAGCCATTCTGGCCGTAAAGTTATTATTTCAGAACATGTTGATCCTGACATTCTTGGCGGTTTGGTCGTCAAAATTGGCAGCCAAATGATCGACAGCAGTATTAAAACGCGTCTCAACACGCTTTCCCAAGCGATGAAAGGCTAAATCACAATGGACATTCGCGCCGCAGAAATTTCAAAAGTAATTAAAGACCAGATCGCCAATTTCGGCACAGATGCAACCGTGTCCGAAGTCGGCTCGGTTCTGTCCGTTGGTGATGGTATCGCTCGTGTGCATGGCCTTGCCAATGTGCAGGCCGGTGAAATGGTCGAATTCTCCAACGGTGTTCAGGGCATGGCGCTGAACCTTGAGGCGGATAATGTTGGTGTCGTTATTTTCGGTTCTGATGCGCAGATTAAAGAAGGTGACACTGTTAAGCGGACCGGCACCATTGTGGACGTTCCGGTTGGCAAAGGTCTTTTGGGACGCGTTGTCGACGGTCTTGGCAACCCAATTGATGGCAAAGGCCCAATTGAAGCAACCGAACGCCGCCGCGTTGAGACCAAAGCGCCGGGCATCATCCCGCGTAAATCGGTTCATGAGCCTGTGCAAACCGGCCTGAAAGCGATTGACGCTCTTGTCCCTGTTGGCCGCGGCCAGCGCGAATTGATCATTGGTGACCGTCAGACCGGTAAAACGGCTGTCGCTATTGATGCTTTCATCAACCAGAAAAACGTCAACAATTCTGATGATGAGAATAAGAAACTTTACTGCATCTATGTTGCTGTCGGCCAGAAGCGATCGACCGTTGCACAGATTGTTAAGCAGCTGGAAGAAAATGGCGCGATGGAATATTCCATTGTTATCGCTGCGACAGCGTCCGAGCCTGCACCTTTGCAGTTTTTGGCACCTTATACCGGCTGCACCATGGGTGAATATTTCCGCGACAATGGCATGCACTCGCTGATCGTTTATGATGATCTGTCGAAGCAAGCTGTTGCCTATCGTCAAATGTCATTGTTGCTGCGTCGTCCTCCGGGCCGTGAAGCCTATCCCGGTGACGTTTTCTATCTTCACTCTCGCTTGCTTGAGCGTGCAGCGAAGATGAATGAAGATAATGGCGCTGGTTCAATGACCGCTTTGCCTATCATCGAAACACAGGCCGGCGACGTTTCTGCGTATATTCCTACCAATGTGATTTCGATTACTGACGGTCAGATTTTCCTTGAGACGGAGCTTTTCTATCAAGGTATCCGTCCAGCGATTAACGTTGGCCTGTCGGTTAGCCGTGTTGGCTCTGCCGCGCAGACAAAAGCGATGAAGAAAGTCTCCGGCTCCATCAAATTGGAACTGGCGCAATATCGTGAGATGGCGGCCTTTGCGCAATTTGGTTCTGACCTTGATGCCTCAACGCAAAAACTGCTAAACCGCGGTGCGCGTTTGACAGAATTGTTGAAACAGCCGCAATTTAGCCCGCTGCCTTTTGAAGAGCAGACCGTCTCTATCTTTGCTGGCACAAGCGGCTATCTGGACAGCATTGATGCTAACCGCGTTACCGAATATGAAACAGCGATGCTGTCCTTCATCCGTAGCGAGCATCAGGACATTTTGGACGATATTCGCAGCAGTCAGAAATTTGAGGGCGAAACCAAAGACAAATTGGTGGCTGCACTTGATACGTTCGGCAAGCAATTCGCATAAGCTAGGAAAACATCCGTTAGCCCTGAACGTGTTAAGGGGTGCTTCTCATAATGAGAGACGGACTTCGACAGGCTCAGCCCTAACGGAGATTTTGGAAGAATATGGCCAGTCTTAAAGAACTGAAAAACCGGATCGGGTCGGTCAAATCCACCCAAAAGATCACCAAGGCCAAGCAAATGGTTGCTGCTGCAAAGCTGCGCCGTGCGCAGGCTGCGGCTGAGGCTGCACGTCCCTATGCAGAGCGCCTAGAAGGTGTGATGTCATCATTGGCCAGCAAGGTATCAGGTGATGGCGCGCCCAAATTGCTGGCAGGCAATGGCGGAGACCAACATCATCTGTTGGTTGTTGTGAATACCGATAAAGGCCTGTGCGGTGGTTTGAACTCCAACATTGTCCGTGCTGCGATCTTGAAGGCACGCGAACTGGAAGCTGATGGCAAAAAAGTGTCTTTCTATCTGGTTGGTAAAAAGGGCCGTGCCCCTATCAAGCGCGTTTTTGAAAGCCAGATCGCCAAGCATTTCGATACATCTACTGTCCGCTACCCCGGTTTTGAGGAAGCGGCCAACATCGCTGATGATTTGATAGCGCTCTTTGCTGATAACCAGTTCGACGTTGCGCATCTGGTTTACCCAACTTTCAAATCGGCACTGGTGCAGGATCCAACAGTGCAGCAACTCATCCCTGTCCCAACTCCGGAAGCAGCACAGCAGACCGGCTCAATCGTTGAATATGAGCCAGGCGAAGAGGAAATTCTCGAAGAATTGCTGCCCCGCTTTGTGAAAACGCAATTGTTTGGCGCACTGCTTGAAATTGCTGCATCCGAGCAAGGTGCCTCGATGACGGCGATGGACAATGCCACGCGCAATGCGGGTGATTTGATCAATCGTCTCACTATCCAATATAACCGCAGCCGTCAGGCCGCGATCACCACCGAACTCGTTGAAATCATCTCCGGCGCCGAAGCGCTGTAAGTCAGATAAGGACTAAGACCCATGGCAAACACAAATGTAGCAGGCCGCATTAGCCAGATCATCGGCGCCGTTGTCGATGTGACTTTCGAAGGCGAACTTCCGTCAATCTTGAACGCGCTGGAAACCGACAATAACGGTCAGCGTCTTGTTCTTGAAGTTGCGCAGCATCTGGGCGAAAATACAGTCCGCACCATTGCAATGGATGCAACAGAAGGCCTGGTCCGTGGTCAGGAAGTCCGTGATACCGGAAGCCAGATCGCTATGCCTGTTGGTCCTGAAACACTGGGCCGCATCATGAACGTTATTGGTGAGCCTATTGATGAGCGTGGCCCTATTGGTCACAAAGCAACGGCTCCTATTCACGCAGAAGCACCTGCATTTATTGATCAATCTACCGAATCAGAGATTCTGGTAACCGGCATTAAAGTTATCGACCTGCTCGCACCTTATGCAAAAGGCGGTAAGATCGGCCTGTTCGGCGGTGCTGGCGTTGGTAAAACCGTGCTTATTCAAGAGCTGATCAACAACATCGCAAAAGGCCATGGTGGTACTTCGGTGTTTGCTGGCGTTGGTGAGCGGACACGTGAAGGGAACGATCTCTATCACGAATTCCTAGACGCCGATGTTATTGCAAAAGACGCTGACGGCAATGCTGTTTCCGAAGGTTCAAAAGTGGCGCTGGTTTATGGCCAGATGAACGAGCCTCCTGGAGCGCGTGCCCGTGTTGCTCTTTCCGGTTTGACTATCGCTGAATATTTCCGCGATCAGGAAGGTCAGGACGTGTTGTTCTTCGTGGACAATATCTTCCGCTTTACACAGGCCGGCGCTGAAGTGTCCGCGCTTCTGGGCCGTATTCCTTCTGCTGTGGGCTATCAGCCTACCCTGTCGACCGATATGGGTGCATTGCAGGAACGTATTACATCAACCAACAAAGGTTCGATTACATCGGTACAGGCCGTTTATGTTCCTGCCGATGACTTGACCGACCCTGCACCGGCAACATCTTTTGCCCACTTGGACGCGACCACTGTTTTGAACCGTGCAATCTCAGAGCTGGGTATCTACCCTGCTGTTGACCCGCTCGATTCAACCTCGCGTGTTCTTGAGCCACGCGTTGTTGGTGAAACGCACTATGAAACAGCGCGTGCGGTTCAATCTACTCTGCAAAAATATAAATCATTGCAGGACATTATTGCTATTTTGGGCATGGATGAGCTGTCAGAGGAAGACAAGTTGACCGTTGCGCGTGCACGGAAAATCCAGAAATTCCTGTCTCAGCCGTTCCACGTTGCAGAGGTCTTTACCGGCATTTCTGGTAAGTTTGTCGATCTGGAAGATACCATCAAATCATTTAAAGCGGTTGTTGATGGCGAGTATGACCATCTGCCAGAAGCTGCTTTCTACATGGTTGGAGGCATTGAAGACGCGATTGAAAAAGGGAAGCAATTGGCAGCGGAAGCAGCCTAAGCAAAAGCTGGCCTTAAAGCATTTGGGAGCCATTAATGGCACTACATTTTGAACTCGTAACACCAGAGAAACTCGTCCGTTCGGAAGATGTTTACATGGTGCAAGTGCCTGGCAGTGAAGGCGATTTTGGTGTGCTTGAGGGCCATGCGCCCTTCATGTCCACCATCAGCAATGGCACTGTCTCGGTTTTTTCCACGCAAAGCGCAGTTCCTGTCGAGATTGCGATTGAGGGTGGATTTGCCGAAGTGAATGACAAAGGCCTGACCATCTTGGCTGAGCGCGTTAACGACTAACGCGCTCTAACCTTTATATATTCTCAGTCTTACAGTTCTTTAGCAGCTGCATCTCGGCGCAAAGCATATTTGTCGCGCTCGTCAATCGTGCGTGACAGAATAAGTTCACCCAGTAAACCAACGCCAACAAGCTGACTGCCAAACAAGGCCAGCAGCATGCCAAAAAGCAGCAATGGCCGGTCGCCTATCGGCCCAAAGCCCAATAGCCAAAGCACGGACAAATAGGTCAGTATTACAGCGCCCAAGCCGCCAAAGATAATCCCTGCCCCGCCAAACATATGCAAGGGTCGCGCGCCATAGCGCGTGGTCAGCCACACGGTCATAAGGTCCAAAGCGCCTTTAATGAGCCGTTCAGCACCGAATTTTGATTTACCAAATTGCCGTGCATGATGCTCAACGGGAATTTGTTCGATCTTGAATCCACGTGCATGCAACAATGCCGGGATAAAACGGTGCAATTCGCCGTAAAGGTTAAGCTCTTTCAAAGCTTCGGCACGATACGCCTTAAAACCGCAATTATGGTCGTTAAGCTCTAGGCCAAATGCTTTGTTAACCGTGGCATTGAACAATTTTGATGGCAGTGTTTTGTCGACAGGGTCATTGCGCACCTGCTTCCAGCCCGAAACCACATCAGCACCGCCATGAATACGGGCAATTAAACGCGGCAATTCTTTCGGGTCATCCTGCAAATCAGCATCCATGGTAATCACAATATCACCTTTGGTGACCTGAAAAGCCGCAGACAAAGCTGCAGATTTGCCAAAATTCCTGCGAAAGGCGAGCAAGCGAATGCGGGGATCAGCAGCTTGGATTTTCTGGATAGCCTTTTCGCTATCATCCGTGCTGCCGTCATTAATAAAGATTACCTCAAAAGAGGCTCCTTCAGCCTCTAATGCTCCGGTTATGCGCTCATGCAAAATCGGCAGGCTTTCAGCCTCGTTAAAAAACGGAACCACAACCGATATCTGCACCTGATCCGTTTGCCATTCGGTTTTGGAATATTGCTGCGACATAATTTGCCTTTGCCTCTATGCTGATTACAGGTTCAGCGATAAAAGCCATGCGTATAGAATTCGTTAACCGCGTTAATTAATCACACACGTTACACAAAGCGAATGACATTGCGGAGCAGCATTGGCCTGATATGACCCTTCTCACAACATCTCTTGTCGCTCTATGGCTTGCATTGCCGGGTATATTCATTGCTCTGCGTCATCGCCATGATATTGCTTATGTAACAGCATGTGCAGCCGCCTCTATTGTCTCAATGCTGCTATTGGCGGCTATCATTGCCATGCTCATACCCGGTGGCATTGGTGCATGGTTCCCATTATTAGCGACGGCATTTGTCATTGCAGTGGTTATATATCGCGGCAAAGGCCAAAAAATAATGCTCCCACATTGGGAGTGGCAGGCTTTTCTGCCCGCCATCTGTGCCATATCGCTATCAGCCTATGTTTTTCATATCGGTTTTGCTCCCCAAGATGATGGCTCTCTGGCAGTACATAGCTGGTATAATGCTGATTGGTTCAAACATCTTGGTCATGTCAATGCTGTCACCAATCTTGGCTTGCCAGCCAAAGACATTTTTGGTGGCGGTAATGATCTCAATTATTATTGGCTATTCTATATGTTGCCCGGCACGGTTGCGGCCATTGATGGCGACCCGTTTGCGGCATTATATTGGTCCAACACCATCGTCACTGCGATCTTTTGGACTTTGCTTTATGGATTGGTGCGCAAAAGTGGGGCATCACCTTGGCGCGCTGGCATATTAGGCAGTTTGGCGATTATCCTATTTGCGTTTAGCGGTACCTTAAAATGGTTCACTACCGGCGTGAGCATGGCAAAATATATCGCTGTGATACAGCCTGACGGTCCGATATTGATCTCAATGGGGTTATATATCCCCCAACACACATTGATGGCATCTGTTTTAATGGCTTGGGCCATAATTTGCTATTTGCCGGGCAGACAATCTTATAGTGCTGCACACATATTGGCCTTATCCGCCCTAGCCGCTGCCGGTGCCCTCTCCACGCTATTCGGCGCATTGTGTCTTATCATATATGGTATATTGCAATTACTGAGTTTGCGGCGTGACAGCTGGCAAAAGACTGTTGCTGAGACAGCGTTGGTAGGCATCGCGTCCATTGCCATCATCTTCTGGTTATCGATACTTGACCCCGGCTTTGGCGGTAATTCCATCGCCAGCCCTGTTTTTGTCGAGCCTGCTTCCGAAGACCCTTATTGGTACCGCTTTATCGATTCTTTTGTCAGGATCGTCACTATTTTTGGTCCTGCATTGATATTGGGTATCGCCATGATCAATCGCTGGGCCAAGAGCACAAAATCCGTGCTTGATGATAGGCTGCTGATATTTGCTATCATTTTAACAATCATTGGCTTGCTCGCCTGTATATTGCCAGAAGCCTTTATGGATAACCTCAGATTAGGACGGGAAATCCGCTTAAGGGCAACATTCCTGCCTGCAATTGGTGCAACAATAGCGCTTGGGTGGATGGTCGGTAACAATAACGATGCACAGATAAAACCTGCTACAGCAGCCAGCTTCATTCTTATCTGCACCTTATGCGCTTTGCCCAGCGCCTATATGCGCGCCATGTGGCACGGCGGAAAAGGTCCAATCTGGCTAACCCATATTGCTGCCGATGATATGGCTGTGCTGGAGCATCTTTCAAAAGTCAGCGCGAAAGATGCCATGATATGGCAATATCCGGAGCCACCTGAACTGGCCGGTGGCGGCGATGATACTTGGGTGCCCATTATCGCGGGACGGACAATCCCTGCCTCATTGCGCACAACCGATTACACCAATGCTGTGGACAAGATCGCAGCCGCACAGCGCTTTTTTGACGGAGAAAATCAAAGCATCCCTGTCAATATTGATTGGATTTATCTCTCTCGCCATCTTCATGCACACAGCTTTGAAGCCTTACAAACACGGCTGGCAAATGACGATCAATGGCGTGAAAACTACTGTTTGAAAGATGCCTGCCTTTTCGCCCGTGCATCCGTGAAAGTCACCCAATAACTGCTCAAACCAAAGCAAACATCACCCAGCAGAGTGATAAGACGCGTGAGCGCAGCGAAGAGCAGCAAAGTTTCGCCCGGTGCGATATTGGCTCCCAAAGCGATGATAACGGCCTCTCGTACGCCAATTCCTCCCGGAGCCAAAGGTACGACAAAACCAGCGATCCAAGCGATCATGAAAATAGCTGTCATGACCATTGCGTCAGGAAGATTTGTGCCGATCGACAAAGCGGCCATCATAACAATCATCGCAAAGCCGCCGAAGAATAACAATTGCAGAGCCAATGCTTCACCATAGGAAATATGCGCCCGATGTCGACCAAGCATCAATATCAGAGTACAGATAGCTAAGGCCAATATGGCGACCATTATCGCGGAACCACTGATAATCAGTGTCACAGCAGCAATAACAGATGCGCAAACAATATGCAGGATGATTTCCAGCAATGAAGCCTTTGCCATATCTTTCTGGGTCAAGCCCTTAGACGCGCCAAATAGCTGCCGTGAGGCATATTGAAAGATAGAGCCAGGCAGATATTTGGCCAAAACAGCGCGGCCATAAATAGCGAAAATTTGGGACAGTGTAATAGTTGCTGGAGCATTGGCAGTTTTGGCCCAAGCAATTGCCAAAAATGCCAGTAAAGCGCCATAAACCACGCCGCCCGATACCAGAATACAAAGCATCGATAAGGTGAAGTCGTCGGCTGAAACAGACGCTAACAATGCGCCCGCTTTTTGCCATATATAGATTAGGCTGAGTGCGAGCAGAACTGCGCCAACGACTTTTGCCGCCACCTTTATTACAGGGTGCGAAAGCATCAATTCACGCCCTTAAGGGTATGTCAGCAGGCTGGTATAATCGGGATAAGGCACACAGAATGAACGGCCGAAAAACCTCTCTTCCACCAACCCACTTTGTGCAATGCCTTCACGGTATCTTCCGCGGCCACTATCATCGAACAAAACCATTGCGCCGGGTTTGAGGTGTGACATTGCTCTGTGCAAACAAGCACTGCGATGGCGCCCGTCAACCACAATCAGATCATAGCGAGCATCCGTTTCTTCAATGGCGCCAACATAAGCATCAGAAGAACCAGCATCACCCAAAGCACGGTGTTGTAACTGGATATTGGACTGACCATTAATCATTGCCAGAAACCGTCGATGCCATTGAGCGTCATGCTCTATACTGGTCACTGTGTCAGCACGGCGCGAAAGCCATATTGTACTGGCGCCAGCGCCATATTCAAAAACTGTTGGGGCGTTTCTTGAAGCAAGAAATTCTTCAACTTTCTGTGTCGCAGCAACATTCCACCATGGCAGGTCAAGTTCGACCATCTTTTCGGTGTTATAAATGGCGAAAAGCGATGCCATCCAGCGGCGATAGCCATAGGCTGACTGGGCTTTTGCACTGTCGCTGAACGAACGAACAGCACCGCTGCTTCCCGTGAAATGCGCGGCGTTGATATAATGCTGTTTGATAGCTTGCATGCAAAGGCTCCATCGATTGATGAAACAGTTATAGATTTGCATGGTTAACAAAATTCTAATGTGTGCCGAATTTACCCATCAAAATATGCCCTATAATTCAGCCCGCCGCATTACCTCTACGCCAAAGGTAAAGACCGCTCAGAATAATCAGCGCTGCCCCGCTTAAGGACTGGATGTCAGGATAATCATGATACACAACTGCCCCTAGGGTTAGAGCGACTATAAGCTGAATATATGTTGTTGGCGCGACGGTGGAGGCACTGGCCTTGGTCGTGCCCAAATAGATTAGAGCGTGACTGGCTGATGCCGTAAACGCGACAATAGTGCATACCAATATGACATTTACTGAAGGAATATCGACCGACAAAGCAGGAAGCCCGGTAAAGTGACCGATCACGCTGGCTATAATCAAAACAGGTGCCGCAAACAGCGCCAACAGAAACTGCATGAGCAGGACTGACCCACTGCCGGCAACTTTGCGGTTTAACAGCATCAAACAAGACATAGCCGACGCGGCCACCAAAGGGAGTGCAGCCACTATACCAAGATCAGCAAAATTTGGTCGCAGAACCAAAATCACACCGATTAGCGCCAACATTATAGTGTGCCAAACATAGTTCGGGATTCTCTCTCCCAAAACTATAGCAGATATGAGAGACGTTAACGCCGGACTGATAAATACAATCGCCGTAGCGTCAGCCAGCGGCATAAGGAATATACTTGCAAAGAATGCAGCCGTAGCGACAGCAAGACAGAAGCCGCGGGCGACCTGATGAAATGGCATGGGCAATATGAAGCCCTCTCTTCCCTGCCGAATGTACAGAAAAAGGCCAAGACCGATTGCGCCCAATAGAAAACGCAGCGCAGCAACAGATGTGCTAGGCCACTGGCCTGCAACAGATTTAATAATGGAGTCTCCAGTAGATAACAGAGCAAAGCCAGCCATGGTCGTCATCAATGCCGCACCTATATTATTTCGCGCTGATGTTTGTCCGACTGTTTGTAACGAGCTATCGATATTATCTGCTTCGTCGTGATTTTTCATCCTAGCCTATTGGCAGAGGTTACAATTGAAACCAAGTTGATTATTATCCAAATCAAACCAAAAATCCTTTGTGCGCGTTAGGATATTATAAAAGTTTCTGTCTTATTTACCTTAATCAGACACCGAATATTGGCTTTATGACCGCCTGAGTCAGGGCGATCACAGGGAATAAGATATGAGCGCATTTGGACGAAAAAATGGAATGGGAGCCGGTTCTCAACGACCAAGTTTTGGCGTTGCACGCCCTATGCAGGGCGGCGGACAAGAAAAGAAAGAGGTTGAGCAGGACGAAGAAATTGCTCTAGCCAGTGCTGCCGAATTGCCTGGCCAGTCTCCGGTTGAAGAAGATGCGATGACGCGGCTTACCGACCGTGCCAATGCTCTTAATGAAGAAGCGCCAAAGGCAGAAGGTTTTGAGGCTTCGGTTCATAAAATTAAAGAACAGGTCTTACCGCGCTTGCTTGAGCGGGTTGATCCTGAAGCTGCTGCAACCCTTACCAAAGATGAATTGTCAGAAGAATTTCGCCCTATCATCATGGAGGTTTTGGCCGATCTAAAATTGACGCTAAACCGGCGTGAGCAATTTGCGCTTGAAAAGGTTCTGATTGACGAGCTGCTTGGCTTTGGTCCTTTGGAAGAATTGCTATCTGATTCAGATGTATCTGACATCATGGTCAATGGCCCTGAACAGACATATATTGAGAAAAAGGGTAAGCTCACTATCGCGCCTATTCAGTTTCGCGATGAAGAACATCTGCTGCAAATTGCCCAGCGTATTGTGAACCAGGTCGGCCGCCGTGTTGACCAGACCACACCGCTTGCCGATGCTCGTTTGAAGGATGGTAGCCGGGTTAACGTTATTATCCCGCCCCTCTCCCTGCGCGGTACTGCGATCTCTATTCGTAAATTCTCCGACAGTCCGATCACACTCGACATGATGAAGGGCTTCGGCTCAATGTCGGAAAAAATGTGTACCGCGCTGAAAATCGCAGGCGCATGCCGTTTCAATGTGGTTATCTCAGGCGGTACGGGTTCTGGTAAAACGACCATGCTGAACGCCATGTCGAAAATGATCGACCCTGGCGAACGCGTGTTGACGATTGAGGATGCTGCGGAATTACGCTTGCAACAACCGCACTGGCTGCCTTTGGAAACCCGTCCGCCCAACCTTGAGGGCAAAGGCGCGATCACCATTGGTGACCTTGTGAAAAACGCCCTGCGTATGCGTCCTGACCGGATCATCCTTGGTGAGATTCGTGGCGCGGAATGTTTCGATCTTCTGGCTGCTATGAACACGGGCCATGACGGCTCCATGTGTACGCTTCACGCCAACAATCCGCGTGAGTGTCTGGGCCGTATGGAAAACATGATTTTGATGGGTGACATTAAGATCCCGAAAGAAGCGATTAGCCGCCAGATTGCTGAATCTGTTGATTTGATCGTCCAGGTGAAACGTCTGCGTGACGGTTCACGCCGCACCACCAATATTACCGAGGTTATCGGCATGGAAGGTGATGTGATCGTGACGCAAGAGTTGTTCAAATTTGAATATCTTGACGAGAGCGCCGATGGCAAAATTATCGGTGAATATCGCTCAACTGGTCTGCGCCCTTATACGCTTGAAAAAGCACGCCAATATGGCTTTGATCAGCCTTTCCTCGATGCCTGTCTTTAAGACAATATCAAGCGATAATTTGCGGGGTTTTTAGCCTGTCCGTGACATGGGGGAAGAGATTCCCGCGTGTCCTGACAGGGTCTAAACCAAAATGTGCGGCAACGCTGTCACTGATAATTGCTTCTTGAGATAAGGTCGGTCGCAAATCACGTTCGTCGAGCAAATCATTCTGCCTTAGACCTGGCCAATCAGAAATGATTTGGCCGCCATTTACAGCACCACCTAGCATATACATCATGCCGCCAGTGCCATGGTCAGTGCCTGCCGTTCCGTTAATGGCAGCGGCACGGCCAAATTCTGTTGCTATAATCACCAATGTATCGCGCCATTCTTGGCCCATAGCGGACTGATAAGCGTCAACCATTTGGTCCATTCTATCGAGTTGCACACCCATGCGAAACTGCGCTTGCGCGTGCAAATCCCACCCATTTGACTCAATCATTGCAATATCGGCACCCTGTGGCCCACGCATGAGTTTGGCCGCCAACGCCCCCAAGCCTGCATAATCCCGTTTCTTGATCGCTTTGCTTTCCCCTGCAAGCGCCGAAACCTCAACTGCCTTTTGCAAATTACTAGCGAGCATTGGGTCGTCACCATAAAGTCGGCCTACACGATCCAGAAAATCTGCAGCTGGGTCGGCCATATTGCTGGGACGAAAACTCGCTGCAGCAAAATCTCCACGCAGTGCAGCAGGCAAACCATCACCAATAGCCAAAGCCGATGCTCCAGCATCTCGCTTTACCAGCTGGTCAGCCAAACGGTTAAGCCATCCAGATTTAAACTGATAAGCACGCTCGCCGCCGGTTTCCAAAATATTCTGGCCGTCAAAATGGGATCTTTCGCGATATGTTGACGCTGTGGCATGCACAAACAATGCCTCTTTTCGGCGATATAAGGATGCCATGCGCGACAAAGACGGGTGCAGCGCAAACATACTATCCAGCTTGCTGCCTTGCTGCGCCTCTTCAACAAATTTTTGCCTGAGCGCTGCAAATGCCGGATCACCAATGGGTGCTAATTGCGCCAGACCATCAGCCGCGCCGCGCTGGATAATGAATAGCAGTTTTTTTGAGCCAGCTGTCCTTGCCAATACAGTTGGAGAAACAAGCGTTAGAGATGCCGCTGCACCCAGACTGGCGAGAAATGTTCTGCGAGCTAATGTCATCGCCTATCTCCTCAAAAACTCTGGACTGATCATCAACAATGCCAATGCCTGACGCGGACTTTCAGCGCGTTGCAATTCCAACCTTGTTGTCATACTCAGACTGGCAGGCAAAAGCCCCTCCGCTATTTTTTCTACGTCAGTCAGATCGCGCAAACCATGCGCTATTCTATTGGCAAATTGGATTCGCTGGTAAAGAGCATCAGGCGAAACCCAGTCTACATCGCGGTCACCATAACCAGCAGGTGACCCTGGCCGCCAAGGCGGATTGTTCATTTTCCGCAAGAAGTTTAATGGCTTGTTTCTGTATAATTCCCTGTCCGGAAAAGCACGCGCTATAGATATTGTCCATTCCCAGGGCGTTTTGAACTTTCTTACTGGTTCTTCCCATAGTTCAGGCGAATCCACCAATGTCTCATAAAGGCTCGTTAAATCACCGCCTGTCCGCATAAAGTCCTCGCGCAATCGGCGTTTAAGACTGTCAGGCGGGTTATCGCCGTAAAAATGCTGTGCCAGCTTGCCAGCAATATGCTCTGCTGTCGCAGGATGGCGAGCTATATCATCAATAATATTGAGCGATTGCAGTTTGCCGCTGGCAGCATAATTTTTGCCCATGACGACCACTCTGCCCTGCTGATGCAGTGCATCGGAAAATATTGTCTCGCCATAGCTATTATCAGCTTTTACATAACGTCCCACCGGGCCGCGGCTTAAACCCGTTACCGTCCAACCTGTCATAGCATTGGCAAATGCAGTAACATCCGATTGGCTGTAGCCGCCATTTACACCAAGCGTATGCAGTTCCAGAATCTCTCGCGCCAGATTTTCATTCAGGCCGATTTTGCGTTTCCGCCTGGGTGTATTTGTCAAACGTCCAAGCAGGCTATTGGGCCCAACTGATTGCACTTGGTCTAGATAGACCAACATACCCGGATGCAAAGCGGCGGCCTTCACAAGGTCGGAAAATTTGCCCATAATATAAGGGCGAACACCTTCAAATTCGTGCGATCCTGCAAAGCTCTGTATCGGCGATTTATCAATCGAAATAGCGAAGTGGTTCGACCAAAAATGCACCAATCGTTCTGCAAATGGAGTCTGACTGCTCACGGCTGTTGATATTCGTGCCGCTACAGATTGTGCATAGAAATCGCGCCCCGATGTTCCAAAAAATTTGCGAGCATGTTTTTGCACTTCCGTAGCGCGTTTGCGCTTCTGCGCGGCAGTTACATTGCTGTCATCTATAACGGCTTTGCCAATAATACCTTGTTCCCGAAGTCCATTAAGATATTCGCCAGTCATTCGGCTGATGGTTTTTGCATCAGGTACAGCAACTATCGCCGGCGGTCGTGCAATAAAATCGCGCAATTGGCGCTTCAATGCCATTTTCGCATCACGCACCGTTGAGGCACGACCAACCGCACCCAAACCAAAGCGATTTTCAGCAATTTCAGCAGCTATCATTGTCAAAACTCCTGTCAGCCTATGATGATAGACAGATTTGGATGAATTGCCACTGACCAGCATGTCACAAATTGTCGCGCGCAACGCAGAACGGTGTTTTTAACCACCTCTCATATAGCCTAAGCGACAAGCATCGGTTGATAAGCAAAACTGTTTAGAGAAATTCTCTAGTAGCCAGACCAGCAGAAAATGCAGTCATAACCAGCGCAATGATCAAAATATGATTCCATGGCATGAAGCCCACTTTTTCAATATCTGCGCGGTTATGCCGTCTGCGCTCCATGACAATAGACAATATCGCAGTCGAAAGCATAAGCGCTGTCGCTATAGTCCAAGAGCCCGGCATGAAATGATAGTCAGCTATTAAGCGTTTTGATGATCGCAGAGAAATCAAGGCCTTGCGCATCTGCCTCAACAAAGGCGCTGTAAAGCTCCTCAGCACGCTCCCCCATCGGCACTTGCGCGCCGGATGATTGCGCCGCTTCAAGCGCCAGACGCATATCCTTGAGCATTAACGCGGCGGCAAAACCACCCCTATAATCATTGTCGGCGGGGCTCTGTGGGCCGACTCCCGGCACAGGGCAATAGCTTGTCATAGACCAGCTCTGGCCAGAGGCTTGGCTGGAAATATCGTAGAATTTTTGCAGATCGAGGCCCAATTTTTGCGCGAGCATAAATGTCTCGCATGTCGCGGCCATGGTCGCGCCCAACAGCATATTGTTACAGATTTTCGCGACTTGGCCCGCACCATTTTCTCCCGCATGGATAACGGCCTTACCCATATCAGCCAGCACTGGCCGGGCCTTGGTAAAGCCTGCATCACTGCCGCCAACCATGAAGGTAAGCGTGCCGCCATTGGCCGCCGCTATGCCGCCGGAAACCGGAGCATCAACCGCATCCAGACCTTTTTCCTTCGCCGCTGCGGCAACCGCGCGCGCGGTATCAACATCAATGGTTGAGCAATCAATCAGCAAGGAACCGCTGGGCGCATTGGCAAAAACGGCTGATTGATAGACAGATTGCACATGCTTGCCAGCAGGCAGCATGGTGACAATGACCTCTGCACCGCGCACCGCCTCATCCGCATCTGAAACCGGCGTGCAGCCAGCGGCCCCAGCTTTTGCCAATGCTTCACCAGAAAGATCATAAGCCGTGACATGATGGCCTGCCTTAACCAGATTGGCCGCCATTCCGCCGCCCATATTGCCAAGGCCAATAAATCCGATTCTCATAATGCCTATCCTAACCGCTTTTTTTATTACATTATTTTGTCAGGCCATATTGGCCAAACACAAATATTATCAATCGGCGCTTTAGCGACCTTTCCACTGGCCTTCCCGCTTCTCAATAAATGCAGCCATGCCCTCCGCTTTATCCTCGCTCGCGGTCAATATCTGGAACAGGCGTCGCTCATGCAGCAAGCCTTGGTCTAGCGTCATTTCATAAGCCGCATTGACCATTTCCTTATTCACCCGCGCAGCCATTGGCGGCATTGCAGCAATCGCTGCAGCGGTTTTCATGGCCTCTGCCAACAGATCGTCATGCGCCACAGTTTTTGCCGTTAAGCCGCTCGCTTCTGCTTCTTCGGCGCCCATCATCCGGCCGGTCAGACACATTTCCATCGCTTTGGATTTACCGATAGCGCGGGTCAGGCGCTGTGACCCGCCCATGCCGGGCGCGACGCCGAGTTTTATCTCTGGCTGGCCAAATTTGGCTTTGTCAGACGCAATAATAAAATCAGCCATCATCGCCAATTCACAGCCGCCACCCAAGGCAAAACCATTAACCGCTGCGATCCAAGGCTTACGAACTGCATTGACCAAATGGCTGGTCCAGCGTGAAAAGAAATCCTCAAGATAGAAATCAGCCGCAGCTTTGTCGGCCATTTCTTTAATATCCGCGCCAGCAGCAAAGGCCTTTTCACCCGAACCTGTCAGCACTGCGCAAAGCTGGCTATCGTCACGTTCATAAACCTCAAAGGCTGCGATCAGATCCTCAAGCACTTGCGCATTGAGCGCATTGAGCGCCTTGGGCCGATTGAGCGTAATCAGCGTTACTGCGCCTTGTGTTTCGGTCAATATGGTTTCGTAGCTCATAACGGGGTCCATTCTTCATTTGCTGGCAATGGCTTGAAAATAGCATCAATCCACTCGTCGCTCACCTCTTGCGGCGTCGCAGGATTCCAGACAGGCGCATTGTCTTTATCAATGATCAAAGCACGCACGCCTTCCAAAAAGTCGTGCATCTGCACAACGCGCGCACCAATTGCATATTCCTGTTTCATCTGCGCTGCAAAATCTGGCATTTCTGCACCTTCTTTCAATTGCCGCAGCGCGACTTTGCAGGTTTGCGGTGATTTTGTGCCGAGCGTATCACGCTCTTTAAGCGCCCAATCACTGTCGTCCTCTTCCAAGGCAGTCAGTATATTTTCATAAATATCCGATGCGAACGTCTTGTTGATTTTATCGATATTCACCATCAGCGATGATTCTGGTGGGGTCACCGAAAGCTCGCCCAAAATGCCGTTAATCCGATCCGGATTTTCGGCAATGCGCGCCTTGGCTTCGGCCAGGCTATTCGCTGGTAAATAATGGGTCGCCAGACGTAGCGCCAAACAATCTTCGCCCTTTAAGCGTGCACCGGTTAGCGCCAGATATTGCCCGACCCGGCCCTCAAGTCGCGGCAGATACCAGCCGCCGCCAACATCAGGAAAAAGCCCAATTCCCGTTTCCGGCATGGCAAAACGGGTGTTTTCTGTCGCCACCCGAAATTGCGCTGGCTGCGATATGCCAACACCGCCGCCCATAGTGATACCATCCATAAAAGCGATAATCGGTTTGGTATATTCAAAAATCAGATGGTTGAGGCGATATTCGGTATGGAAAAATTGCCGCGCTTCACGACCTTTTTCCGCACCTTCTTTTGCGCCGCTTTCTGCCAGCATGCGTATATCGCCGCCCGCGCAAAAGCCTCTGCCCTCACTATGGTCCAAAATGACTGCCTGCACAGCATCATCATCCGACCATTGTTGCAAGGCAGTGATCATAGCCTCGCACATTGGCAAGTTCAGTGCATGAATGGCTTTTGGCCGATTCAGGCTGATATGCCCTGCCTGGCCTACAGTCTTGGTTATCAGTGCGTCCGTCATTGCCGTATCAGCTCCCGCGCCACAATCATGCGCATGATTTGGTTGGTACCTTCAAGGATCGAATGGACCCGCAAGTCGCGCCAGAAACGCTCAATCGGGTAATCCTGCAAATAGCCATAGCCGCCGAAAAGTTGCAGCGCCTGATCGACGATCTTACTGCCATTATCGGTGGACAGCCTTTTGGCCATGGCGGCAAATTTGGTCTTGTCGGGCGCATTGTCGGTTACCTTAGCCGCCGCCAGATAAAGCAAGGCACGCGATGCCTCCAAATCCGTAGCCATATCGGCCAGAGTGAACTGCGTATTTTGAAAATCGATGATGCGCGTATCAAATTGCTTGCGGTCACTGGTATAGGCAATCGCTTCATCCAGACAGCGCTGCGCCCCGCCCAGCGAACAGGCCCCGATATTAAGACGGCCACCATCAAGCCCCATCATGGCAAAGCGAAAGCCATCGCCTTCTGCGCCCACACGGTTCTCTACCGGCAATTTTACGTTATCAAGAATAACCTGACGTGTTGGCTGTGAATGCCAGCCAAGTTTTTTCTCATTCGCGCCGAAACTAAGGCCTTCCATGCCTTTTTCCAGCACGAAGCAGCTAATGCCTTTCGGTCCATCAGCGCCCGTTCGTGCCATCAACACATAGACTTCATTTTCGCCAGCGCCGGAGATAAATTGCTTGGCACCATTCAATATATAATGATCGCCTTCCAGCCGCGCACTGGTCTTCATACCCGCAGCATCAGACCCGCTGCCCGGTTCGGTCAGGCAATAGCTGGCGATTTTGTCCATGCCGATCAGGTCAGGCAGATATTTGTCTTTCAGCGCTTGAGAGCCGAAGCAATCAATCATCCAGCTCGCCATATTATGGATCGAGATAAAGGCGCTGGTCGATGGGCAACCATAGGCCATGGCTTCCATAATCAACGCAGCCTCTAAACGACCCAACCCGATGCCGCCACTTTCTTCCGACACGTAAATCGCCCCGAAACCAAGGTCTGCCGCCTTTTTGATCGTGTCGCGAGGGAAAATATGCTCCTCATCCCATTTCGCGGCATGGGGCGTGATATTATCAGCAGTAAATTTGCGCGCCATATCCTGAATAGCAATCTGGTCTTCAGTAAGGGAAAATTGTGTGGTCATTTCTCTATTTTTCCTTCAGCACGCGCTTGTTAAAAATATCTTTGGCTAGCGGTGTATAATTGCGTTCATACCATCTAGGGGCTGGCAAGCCTTTTTGCCAAGCCAGTGCCTCAGTTAACGTGCCTTGCGCTGAAGGAACATCGGGCACTTGCTGACCCAATGGATCGGCAAACGCGTCATCGGCAGAAATAATCTCCCAACCATCGGCGCGCAATGCTGCGATTGCATCTTCTATATAAAGTGCAGCCAAGTCCGTTTCGTGCAGCAAATAGACATGTGCCGGAGAGCGACCAAGCGTCTTTACAGCAAGTTGATCATAAAAATTAGCAGCATCAACAAATGTCTCAATGTACAGAGCCTTTAAGGCTTCCATATCAACGCTTTTGTCTTGCGCGAAGGCTTGCTTTGTTAGAGCCTCCATATTCCAGTCAGAGCTGTCAATTGTCACATAACCATTGCGCAAACCGCGTTCAGCAAGCGCTATTCTCAAACGGTCTCTTTTGTTTTTGTCAGCTCTGCCTTCATCCAGAAAAGGAAACCTAAACCAAGGACGGTAGCCATCCCTGCCGCGCAACCATTGTTCCGCCGCATCAATGTCAGCAATATAATCGTTGACGTTGGTGTCTGAAAGGCCGGGATGGGTATTTGTGTGGTTGGCAATGACATGGCCTGCCGCGACGTAGGCTTGGATTCTATCTTCACCACCGCGACCATGAGGCTCTATTAGGCTTCCTGGATTCACGAAAAATGCCGCCTGTTCAACACGGGCACGTTTCAATGCTGCAATCAATTTAATTGCTCGCTCATCCTGCGTAAAAAAAGCTCCGGTGCCTCTCGGAATATCGTCAAAAGTAATCGCGACCCGTTTCTGTGCATGCGAAGGGGCGCAGATGAGCAAACAGCTTATAAAAACAACCAAAAGCCGGGTCATAAATTACCCCATTGTCGGAATAACAAAGGCGTTTTCTGCACTGCCATCAGCACTGCCATCTGGCCAGCGCTGGGTGATGGTTTTCACCTTGGTCCAGAATTTCACGCCTTCCATACCGTGTTGATTGGTGTCGCCAAAAGCAGAACGCTTCCAGCCGCCAAAGCTGTGATACGCCACAGGAACGGGTATCGGCACATTGATGCCCACCATGCCAACATTCACCCGTGCGGCAAATTCGCGTGCGGCATTGCCATTGCGGGTGAAGATGGCGACGCCATTGCCATATTGGTGCTGGCTGGGCAGAGCGACAGCCTCTTCAAAATTCTTGGCGCGCACAATTTGCAGCACAGGGCCAAAAATCTCTTCTTTATAGCTTTCCATATCTGGCGTCACATGGTCGAACAGTGATGGCCCGATAAAGAAACCTTTTTCATGCCCTTGTAGGCTGAAACCACGGCCATCAACGACCAGCTCTGCGCCTTCATCAACACCCTTTTGTATCCAGCCTTCAACGCGTTCTTTGTGCGCCTGATTAACCACTGGCCCGTAATGCGCTTCGTCATCGGTGGAAACCCCCACCCGCAAGGCCGCAATAGCTGGCAGCAATTTCTCACGCAGGCGATCAGCGGTATCTTCGCCAACTGGCACCACAACCGGCAGTGCCATGCAGCGCTCCCCTGCTGATCCAAAGGCTGCCCCAGACAGATCATTCACCACTTGGTCTAAATCAGCATCAGGCATAACAATGCCATGGTTCTTTGCGCCGCCCATAGCCTGAACCCGTTTTCCAGCCGCCACGCCGCGCTGATAAACATAATGGGCAATATCGGATGAGCCAACAAAGCTGACACCGCCAATCGCCGGATGATCCAAAATGGCATCAACCATTTCCTTATCACCATGCAGACATTGCAAAATGCCTTCAGGCAAACCGGCTTCCAACATGAGTTCGGTCAGGCGTACCGGTACGCTGGGGTCACGCTCAGATGGCTTTAGAATAAAGGCATTACCGGTCACAATGGCCGGGCCAAACATCCACATCGGAATCATAGCCGGGAAGTTAAATGGAGTAATACCTGCGCCAATGCCCAAAGGCTGACGCATCGAATAGACATCAATGCCCGGGCCAGCACCTTGGGTATATTCGCCTTTGGAAGCATGCGGAATGCCGCAGCAAAATTCGATAACATCCAACCCACGCTGAACATCGCCCTTTGCATCGGCTATTACCTTGCCATGTTCGGACGACAGCAAATGCGCCAGCTCATCCATATGGGCCTCGACGAGCTCCTTGAAGCGAAACATCACACGCGCGCGCTTTTGCGGATTGGTTGCCGCCCATGCCGGTTGTGCAGCCAAAGCAGCATCCACCGCCTTATCCAGCTGCGCTTGTCCGCCAAGATTAACTTCAGCCTGCACATCGCCTGCATTGGGGTCAAAAATCGGCGATGTACGGCTCACAGTGCCACCTGTTCCGCCAGAAATCACATGATCAACGATACGCATATTAAGGCTCCTATAAAGTGCGCGGCTATTATGATGTGCCGCGTGTCTTTCCGCGATGCTTATGGACATAGTTGTGGCAATTCTCAAGCCGCTCGACTTGACGGTGATAAAATGCCAATGCACCCGCATATTGTGGCAATATTGATGCGAAAGGGGCTGATTATGGACAATAATAATAGCGCCGTCGCTTCTAACCGGCCCTTGGCTGGCATCGCCGTGCGAATCATTGCCGTTTTTGCCATTGCCAGCATGATCGCCTTGGTGAAGCTGGCGGCCGATAATGGTGTCTCTGTTATCGAAAGCGTTTTCTATCGCCAGTTCTTTGCGCTCTTTCTGCTTATCCCCATCATCATGTTGCGCGGCGGCCCCAAAACCGTGCGGACAGATAAGTTTCCCCTGCATCTAAAGCGCATGACTGTCGGCCTTACAGGCATGATCTTCAATTTCTGGGCAGTGTCATTACTGCCCTTGGCGGAGGCAACCACTATTGGTTTCATGGTACCGGTATTCGCCACTTTGCTAGCGATATTCTTGTTGGCAGAAAAAGTAGGGATGCACCGCTGGTCCGCCATTTTGGCCGGTTTTGCAGGCGTGTTGATTATTACTAGGCCGGAAGCCACAGGGTTTAGCTGGCAGGGTGTATTGGTCGCGCTTAATGGCGCTTTGTTTACCGCATGGGTCAGCATCATCATCCGCGACTTGGGCCGCACAGAAGATCCAGTTACCGTTGTATTTTGGTTCACCATATTTTCTCTGCCGCTTTTGGGCACTGCCATGCTGTGGTTTGGCCAATGGCATGATGGCTATAGCTGGCTGCTAATTTTCGGCATTGGCCTGTGCGGCGGCATTGGTCAGCTAGCGCTTACCAAATCGCTGCAACTTGCGCCGGTATCTGTGGTGCTCTCGGTTGATTATAGCGCTTTGATTTGGGCCACACTTTATGGCTGGCTGATCTGGTCCACCCTACCCACGCGTTGGACATTGCTTGGCGCCCCGCTCATCATAGGTGCAGGGCTGTATATTGCCTGGCGTGAAGGAAGGCTTGCACAAAGGTAAAGCGCGGCTCAATATGCTCTAAAAAATGGGAGTGGGATGATGACGCCATTGGGCAAGACCATAGCGAGAATGATGCTGGCTTTATGGCTGGCCCTTATGGGCAGCGGAGCATCTGCCAATGAGCCTTTAGCAAAAAACCAAAGCTATCCTGATATCACCATTTATGAAGCGCAATCCATTATCACTATGGAGCCGGCCTTACCTGAAGCGAAATTTGTGGCCGTGGCGGACGGTATTATACTAAGCGTCGCGCAGGACCTTGAAAGTCTGAAACCATGGACGGATGGCCGCAAGGTCACCATCAATCGCGATTATGCGGATAAGGTGCTAATGCCCGGCTTTATTGAGCCGCATATCCACCCTATGCAGGCGATATTGATGCTTCCCCTGCCCTTTATCGCGCCGGAAGAATGGGAACTGCCTGGCCGGACCTATCCGGCAGCGTCAAATGCCGAAGACTATGAGCGTTTATTGCGCCGTGAGCTTGCCAAAAGCGATGCGCCGCTATTCCTCAGCTGGGGCCATCACGCATTATTTCATGGCGAACTGACCCGTGCAGAGCTTGACCGGATTGCACCTGATAGACCGGTTGTTATCTGGCAGCGCAGCTTTCATGAAATTATCGCCAATAGCGCAGCGTTAAACCTGCTTGGTATCGGCACATCAGACGCGTTTGCGAAAACATTGTTCAAACCAGGTATTGATCCCAGCCATGCCAGTTTTGAAAAAGGCACAATTGGCGAAACGGCTTTATTTGGCGGTATTGATCTGCTGCGCCCCTATCTTTTCTCACCGGCCAATATCAGCAATGGGCTTAGTCAATTGCGGCAGATGTTGCTGGAAAATGGGGTAACGACCGCAGCCGATATGGCGTTTGGCGGATTTGGCGGCGTCCAGACAGAAGCGCCTTTGTTCAAATCCCTATTTGATCGTGCAGACACTCCTACACGTATAGTTGTGGTGCCCGTTTCGACCGTGATCGACAAAGAGCCTAACCTTTGGTTGAAGGAAACACAGGCTGCTTATGCAAGTGAGAAAATGCTGTTTACTGACCGCGTAAAACTGTTCGCGGATGGCGCATTTTTTGCGCAATATATGCAGCTCAACGCGCCAGGTTATAGCGATGGTCACGAAGGAAGATGGCTGACAGAGCCGGAAATGCTGGCCGCTCTCACACAGAAATTCTGGAATGCCGGATGGAGTATTCACACCCATGTCAATGGCGATAAAGGGCTGGATGTCGTATTGGGCATTAGCGAGCAATTACGGCCAAGCAATAGCCAGAATTTGGTGATGGAGCATCTGGGGTTTTCAACCGAAGCACAGAACCGGCGTTTGGCGGATCTGGATATCTGGGTTTCCGCTCAACCCAATTATATCCGTATATTAGGCGATGTATATGCGCGTTCCGGCCTAGGACCAGATCGTGCGGCGCAGATGAATCGCCTTGGCTCGCTGGAACGCAAAAATGTGCCTATTGGCCTGCATAGCGACTTCAATATGGCGCCTATTGATCCGCTCTATCTGGCATGGGTGGCATCCAATCGCGTGACCTTGGAAGGCAATGTGAAAAGCCCCAGTGAAGCATTGTCACTCGACAAAGCCATGCGCGCAATCACTATTGAGGCTGCCCAGATTATCGGCATGGACGACGTTGTTGGCTCAATAGCCAGCGGGAAAAAAGCGGATTTCGTGGTATTGGGCAGTAACCCTTATGAACAAGGCGCGGACAAATTGCGCGACATAGCAGTGGAGGCCGTTATCTTTGAAGGGCAGGTTTTTACGCCATAACGCCCCCCAAAAGACCAGTTAGCCATTAGTTGACTTGGCGTTCCTTGCCCTCCCAATAGGGCGCGCGCAATTCACGCCGTAATATCTTACCTGAGGCATTGCGGGGCATTGCCGGAATGACATCCACCGTCTTGGGCGTTTTGTAAGGGGCCAGCGACTCCCGCGCAAATGCAATGATGTTTTCAGGGTCAATTTCATGCCCTGGCTTGGCCACAATAACGGCTTTTACAGCCTCACCCCATTTATCGTCCGGCACGCCAATAACGGCAGCTTCCAATACATCAGCATGCGCATAAAGCACATTTTCGACCTCTGCCGGATACACATTTTCACCGCCGGAAATAATCATATCCTTCACACGGTCATGAATATAAACATAGCCATCAGCATCCATATAGCCAGCATCGCCTGTGTGCAGCCATCCATCTGCATCCACAGTTTCCGCTGTCTTTTCAGGTTGCTGCCAATAGGCAATCATATTGTTTTTGCCGCGCGTTACAATCTCGCCAACCTCGCCAACGGCTACCTGTTGATTATTCTCATCAACAATGCGCACTTCCACACCAGGAATGGGCAAGCCCGCAGAACGCATGCGTTTATTGCCCTTTGGATCATGATCATCAGGATGCAGGCACGTAAAGGTGCCCGTTGTTTCGGTCATACCATAATGCTGAACAAAGCCGCATCCCAGCACCTGTATCGCCTGTTTGAGCAGCGCCAGAGGCATGGGTGACGCGCCATAATGCATGAAGCGCAACGGTGAAAAATCAGCAGTCGCTGCACGCGGCACATTTATCACCATCTGAATTGCAGTTGGCACCAGAAAAACATGGCTGGCGCCATCTTCAATCGCCTCAATCACTGCATCCGGTGTAAATTCAGCAATAAACTGTGCAGGAATACCGCCATGTAAAGTCAACGCAAGATAGCCAGACCCAGCAATATGCGCGATCGGCATGGCAACAAGTGCTTTGTCATCTTCATATAATGTCGTCCAGTCAAAGCCAGCCGCCTCTACACCGGCTCGCAGCCCGTAAAGATTGCGATTGCAGATCATCACGCCTTTGGGATTACCGGTCGTACCCGATGTGTAAAGTTGCAGGGCAGAACGATCAATATCATCTGCTGGCAATATGGCCGGACCATTATGTTCCGACATTAAGTCATCAATAGTGGCGTGCTGACAGCCCGCTTTTGTGGCATAAATTGTATGCAATTTCGGACATTGCGATTGCACCTCAACCGCAGTGTCAGCAAAGTCAGGCTCACAAATCAGCATCTTTGCTGCTGTGTCATTCACAATATAGCATAGTTCAGGCACTGTAAGGCGCCAGCCCAATGGCGCAATTGTTAGTCCTGCCCGGCTGACCGCAACCAATATAGCGCCGTAAATAGCGCGGTTTTTGCCAAGAAACGCAACCCGGTCATCTACTGCCAATCCGCAATTGACAAAGGCGTTGGCCAATTTTGTTGTGAAACCGCTCAGTTCAGAAAATGTCCAACGATGGTCATTATCGATCAAAGCCATTTGTTCGGGGCGATGTTCGGCCCAATAATCGACACATGTGTGCGACGATGTTTTTTGCAACTTTTGTGGCAAAGCAATCCTCCTAAATTATACTTCGTGCGAGTATTTGCCACCATAGTGCGCAGATAATAGGCTCTCGTCAAATGTTACCGAGAAAAGGCCTGTCATGCCGTTAAATCAGCATTGGAACCGAGTGTTCATTGTCAGCAGTAATATTGGTTATTGCGCTCTAAAAACCAAAGACAAATTGTTCGCAGGCATTGCGATAATATGCTCCAGAACAAAGTCATGAATCCGCGCTTCGGTCTTCATGTCAGAGACTGAACGCAAACCCCATTGTGAATCACGGCTGCGCAGACTTTGATCAAAGGCTATATTACCGGGCGATGTGGGTACATCGTCCTGCAAAAAGGGGCCGTAAAGATAGAGCAAAGATTTTGAGGGCAAATGCTGTTCTGCAAAGGCGAACAGCGCCTGTGCTGCTGACCATGGCGCAATGTGCACCATGTTGATGCACAATATGGCATGAAACTGCGCATCCAATGTGGCATGTTCAATGTCGATTTGCTGTGGCGGCAAAATATTCGGTACAGCGCTCTCTTTTGTCCATGCCGCGATTGAGCGACACGCCTCTTCAGACATGTCACTGGGTTGGAACTCCACATCAGGAAAATGCGGCGCAAAATGGCAGATATGCTCGCCTGAACCACTGGCAATTTCTAACACTCTGCCTTGTTCTGGCAGATGTTCGCGCAAGACTGCCAATATAGCGTCTCGGTTTCGTAAGGTCGCTGGCGCATGCTTCTTATCTTCTGGTCCGGCCTGTGCAGCAATCCATGGTGTTGAGTCTGCCATTATTACATCTCGCCAAATTGAACATGTCAGTCTAAGTGCGAGCTATGACAGAGCATGGCAAGGACAATATCACCCCCATTGACGGGAAAAGCAGAACCCAGCCCGATAAGGGGCCGCAAATACGCTTTCCGCCGCCGTTGGTATATTTTGGGTTTATCGCCATTGGTCTTTTCGCAGACAGATTTGTTACCCTGCCCTCAATAACCTATGGCCCGGCATTTGAATGGCTAGGATCAGCCTTTATTGCCGTTGGCACCGCGCTTATCATTATTTCTCTGGGCCTGTTCAAGATTGAAGGTGAGAACCCTGAGCCATGGACTGTTAGCAAAACCATTATTGCCCGTGGACCCTATCGCCATACGCGCAACCCTATGTATCTGGGTATGGCCATGATAATGCTGGGTATAGGCATATGGCGCGATAGTGCAGGCGTTTTGATACTCCTGCCTGTGGCGATTTTGATTATCGATCGCTGTGTCATCTTACCAGAAGAAGCCTATCTGGTTCGCAAATTCGGCAAGCCCTATAGCGATTATCAAAAGCGCGTTCGCCGCTGGCTTTAAACCAACGACGACGCTAGCAAAGGCTTAAGCCAAGTTACTCAGCCGCCTCTGCTGTGACGTCCGGTTCTGACCAAGCTAAGACTGGTTTGCGCGCTGCTAAAGTTTCATCCAAACGGCGCAGCGGCGCATGATAGGGCGCACCATGCAGCGCTTCATCACCCGCTTTGGCCCGCTCAACAACCGAACGAAACGCCATGATAAACTCATCAATAGCCGCTTTGCTCTCTGTCTCGGTCGGTTCGACCAGCATTGCACCATGTACAACCAGCGGGAAATAGACTGTCATCGGGTGGAAACCCTCGTCGATCAGGCCTTTAGCCAGATCAAGTGTTGAAAAGCCTTCCGCAAAATCTTTGTCGGAAAAAAGCGCTTCATGCATACATGGTCCAGCGCTGGCAAAAGGCGCATCCAGCAAATCTTCCATAGACCGCAATACATAATTGGCATTGAGCACTGCATCTTCTGCAACCTGCCGTAAGCCGTCTGCCCCGTGGCTCAGAATATAGGTCAGCGCACGCGTGAACATGCCCATCTGCCCGTGAAAAGCTGTCATACGCCCAATGCTGTGTGGATGCCGTTCACCGCATGTTTCTTCTTCTACCAGTGTGATATGGCCATCTTCATAACGCTCTGTAAAAGGCAAGGGCCCAAAAGGTGACAATGCCTCAGAAAGCACAACGGGGCCGGAACCCGGACCGCCGCCGCCATGCGGAGTGGAAAAGGTTTTGTGCAAGTTGATGTGCATCGCATCAATGCCCAAATCACCCGGGCGGACGCGGCCAACGATGGCATTAAAATTGGCGCCGTCGCAATAGACATAACCACCGGCTTCATGCACCGCGTCAGAAATTGCCTTCATATCACGCTCAAACAACCCGCATGTATTGGGGTTAGTAATCATTACGCCTGCTACATCAGGGCCAAGGCGCGCCTTAAGCGCTGCCAAATCAACCCGTCCGTCTGCATTGGCAGGGATATCTTCCACCGTAAAACCGGCAAAAGCCGCTGATGCCGGATTGGTGCCATGGGCACTTTCGGGCACCAATATGATTTTGCGATCTTCACCGCGCGCTTCCAACGCTGCCTTGATGCACAATATACCGCACAATTCGCCGTGCGCGCCCGCCTTGGGGGTCATGGCAACACCGTGCATGCCGGTTAATTTGATCAGCCAGACCGCCAGCTCGTTAATAACACCCAATGCGCCCTGCACAGTATGAACGGGTTGCATAGGGTGAATATCGGCAAAGCCGGGCAGACGCGCCATTTTCTCATTCAGGCGCGGATTATGTTTCATGGTGCAGGAACCAAGCGGGAAAAAGCCCAGATCAATGCCGTAATTCTGACGAGACAGGCGAGTATAGTGCCGCACGGTTTCCGGCTCGGACAGACCCGGCAAACCAATATCAGCATCGCGCACCAACCCACCAAGCCGGCTTTCCGTTTCCGGTGCAGGCGCAATATCGACGCCGCAGCGATCAGATGATCCGCTTTCAAAAATCAACGCTTCTTTGAGCATTAGCGCTTTATTTCCCGTAACCGTGGAAGTGCTAGTCATATCATTTGCGACGCCATCAATATTGGTCGGGCGGCCTATATTGTTCATGCTCATGCGCCTGTCTCCTGTGCCATAATCGCGCCAAGTGCGTCCACCAACGCTGTAATATCTTCCTCGCTGGTCGTCTCTGTCACAGCGACCAACATGGTGTCGTCCAATTGGTGTTCATCAGGGAATAGCCGTGCCAGTGATACGCCCCCTAATATGCCTTGGTCCGCCAGTTCGCGGACAATAGGCCGCGCATCCCTACCAAGACGGATAGCAAACTCATTGAAGAAACTCTGATTAAGCAATGTCACGCCATCTATGGCAGACAAAGCATCCGCAGCCTTCACTGCCAGAGCATGGTTTAGCTGGGCCAGATCGCGTAGCCCTTTCTCCCCCAATAACGTCATGTGAATGCTGAACGCCAAAGCGCACAGACCGCTATTGGTACAAATATTGGACGTCGCTTTTTCACGGCGAATATGTTGCTCACGCGTTGATAAAGTGAGCACAAAACCGCGCTCGCCATTGGCATCGACCGTCTCACCACAAAGGCGGCCGGGCATTTGGCGCAAATATTTTTTCTGACAAGCAAAAAGGCCGATATAAGGCCCGCCAAATTGCAGGCCTACGCCCAATGATTGCCCTTCGCCAACAACTATGTCTGCACCCATTTCTCCTGGGCTCTTAATCGCGCCCAAAGCCACTGGTTCAGTGACGACTGCAATAACCAGCGCTTTTTGCGCATGTGCAGCTTCAACGACCCTGCTCATATCGTCTATACGGCCCAAAATATCAGGATATTGCACCACAACACAGCTGGTATCGCCATCAATAGCGGCAACCAGCGCATCATAATCCGTCGCCGCTTCGAGTATTGGCGGGCCGCTGCGTAGATCATCCTGTGTAAATCGTGCCATGGTTTGGCAGACAGAGGCGTAATGCGGGTGCAGGCCCGATGATAGCAATGCCTTGCCGCGCTTGGTAATACGGCGTGCCATAACGATCGCTTCCCAACATGCGGTTGAACCATCATACATGCTGGCATTGGCGACATCACAACCAAAAAGCCGCGCCACCTGGCTTTGAAATTCAAACAGCATTTGCAGCGTGCCCTGCGCAATTTCCGGTTGATAGGGCGTATATGCCGTCAGAAACTCGCCGCGCTGTATGATATGGTCAACACTGGCCGGCACATGGTGGCGATATGCCCCTGCCCCCAGGAAAAACGGCATTTGCCCGGCCACACTATTTTGTGCAGCGAGTTTTTGCATGTGCCGCTCAACCGCCATTTCACTGGTATGCATTGGCAAATCGCGAATAGGGCCATCAAGGCGTGCCGCCTCAGGAACATCGGCAAACAACGCGTCCACATCAGGAGCGCCAATTGTGCGCAGCATATCCTGTCGATCAGTTTCAGTAAGCGGCAAATAACGCATGAAATTAAATCCTTATTCGCAGTATTTTAGAGCGTTTTTAGGTAGGTTTTATAATCTGAAGCGCTCATCAAATCTTCTAATTCGGAAGTGTCGCTCAGTGTCAGCTTAAAGAACCAGCCCTCACCTTCCGGGTCACTATTGACCAGTGAAGGGTCTTCGGCCAGCGCTTCATTGCCTTCGATAACGTCACCGCTAACCGGCGAATATACATCGCTGGCAGCCTTTACCGACTCAACCACTGCGGCCTCATCGCCCTTATCAAATTGCTTGCCCTCATCAGGCACTTCAACAAACACCACATCGCCAAGCTGCTCTTGCGCATGATCGGTGATGCCAACGGTCGCGATATCGCCCTCGACCAAAATCCACTCATGTTCTTCAGTGAAATATAATGACATGGCGTATTCTCCTTTAGACTATATTATTCAGGCCTGCCTCTAGGCAGATTTGGGACGACGGTGATAACCATTAGGCACAAAGGGCATAGTGGTAACCGTGGAAGCGATGATCTTGTTCCGTTGGCGCAGAGAAATAGTGGTGCCAGAGATAGCCAAGTCGGCGGGGATATAGGCCATGGCGATTGGCCGCTCCAAAGTTGGAGAAAACCCGCCACTGGTGACCATGCCAATAACTGCACCGTCATCATCGACAACCTCTGCACCCTCACGCACCGGTTGGCGTCCTTCAATGGCCAAACCAACGCGCTTGCGCATAGCTTTATCGGGATATTGCGCCAAAACTTGCGCTGCACCTGCAAAATTGCCCTTTTCACGGCGTGTTTTGGACAATGCAAAGTTCAAATCCGCCTCAACCGGCAGTGTCTCAGGTGTCAGGTCATGCCCATAAAGTGGCAATCCGGCCTCAAGGCGCAAACTATCGCGCGCGCCCAAACCTACCGGTTTAACCTCATCCATGGCGCGCAGTGCGTCAGCCAGTTTCTGCACATGCGCGGCGGGTACAGAAATCTCAAAACCATCTTCACCGGTATAGCCGGAACGGCTAACACCCAATGGTATGCCCCCCCATTCAAAGGGCCCGCTCTCCATAAAATAGAGTTCAGCAGCACCGGGAACGAGACGAGCAAAAGCCGTAACAGCCTTTGGCCCTTGCAACGCTAACAGAGCATCATCAGTGCGATGAACCAGTGTTACAGTCGCTGGCAGATTGGCTTGCATATAAGCGATATCGTCATGCTTGGTTGCGCCATTGACCACCAGATAAAGATGCTTGGCAGCATTGGTGACCATCAGATCATCCAATATCCCGCCTTTGTCATTAAGCAGCAAGGTGTAACGAATTTTGCCCGGCTTCAACGTGGTCATTGCGCCGGGAACAATCGCTTCCAATGCTTCAGCGGCACCATCACCAATCAGATTGAGTTGCCCCATATGACTGACATCAAACAGGCCCGCATTGGCCCGCGTCCATAGATGTTCAGCCATAATGCCTTCATATTGGATCGGCATGGAATAGCCTGCAAAAGGCACCATGCGCGCGCCTTGCGCAACATGCCAATCATTCAACGGAAGCGGTGCAATAGTATCGGTCACGCGGCAGTCCTTTTCGGAGCCTGTCTTTATGCAAAGAAAGGCCGGGTTCAGTGCAGACATGGCCTGGGCCATATCTTTGCTGCCCCCTCTGTCACGGGTACCTGAGAGTTTTCCCGGGCTGATTAAGGCCAAAGCCAAAATCGCCTGATTACCCCTTCGGTGGCCTCTAATGTTAACCATTAAAGACGCTTTCCAGAGTGTCCTGCCGATACGGTCCTTGAGACCTGAGAGTTTCCGGGGCGGTTGCTCCTTCGGTAGCCAGATACGCATATTACCGCGAATCCAAGCATTCTCCCGCATCAGCCTTGATTTGCACCAAAGACAAAAATTAACTGCCGCAGGTGCGAAAAGGAGTCAATTCACTCTCTGGAATTAATTGGTAACAGTCTGAAAAGTCGCAGAATATTTATAATGTGCTTGCGGATAATTTGTGCCTGCCCTTGCAAATTGTTGCAGCGCAGCAATCCCACCCACTATTCAAACGTGAGTCAATCCTTCGGGCACGTGTCCGATATGCTCCGCATAACGGTTCAGGGCATAGCGATCCGTCATCCCTGCTATAAAATCCATAATCATCCGGCCATTATGACAGGCATCATCGCTGAGCCGTGATTGCCAGTCCGATGGCAAATGCACTGGATTATTGCGGTAAAAACGTGCCAATTTTTCGATAATATGGGCTGCTTTTTCTGCTGCTTCGCGTTGCTGAGGATGCAGATATAATTGTTTATACATAAACGCTTTTAACGCACGCTCTCGCGCAGCCATATCGTCAGAAAAACTACATATTATGCGGCCAGCGCTGCGTATATCGTCTGCACTGCTAATATTATGTGCCGAGAGTCTTTCACGGCTGGTTTCGATGACATCATTCACCATCAGGCCAATTTGACCACGTACAAGCTCCCGCAAAAGCATAGCTTCGCTCGTCCCGGGGTAGCGGGTTCGGAGCATATGCCATTGTTCCGCAAGTGACGGTTCTTCCAACAATACCGACAAATCCAAAAAGCCTGCACGATATCCATCATCTATATCATGATTGTCATAGGCAATATCATCCGCAACAGCCGCGATCTGCGCTTCTAGTGACGCATAGCTGGTCAGTTCCAGCGGCATTGCATCATCGCATTGCTGCAATGCCCATGTGCGTTTCTCAACCGGTCCATTATGCTTGGCAAGTCCTTCCAGAACCTCCCAGGACAGATTCAGTCCGGGCCGATCTATATAGGGAGAATCGAGCTGCATCACAGTGCGCAATGTCTGTGCATTATGGTCAAAGCCGCCGCAATCGGCAAACACGGTATTGAGCGCGCGCTCTCCTGCATGCCCAAAGGGCGGGTGGCCAATATCATGTGACAAGCACAAGGCCTCGGTCAGATCTTCATTAGCGCCCAAGGCACGAGCAATTGTGCGACCAATTTGCGCAACCTCCAGACTATGCGTCAGACGGACACGGTAATGGTCGCCATCCGGCGCGATAAACACCTGCGTTTTGTGCCGCAAACGGCGGAACGATATCGAGTGAATGATGCGATCGCGATCCCGCTGAAAATCATCGCGCGGGCCACGCACATTGCTGCGTTCTTCGGGAAATTGCCGACCCCGCGATTGCTCTGCATGGCTGGCATAGGATGCATGGGGCATATCCCGTCAATCCGCCGTCAATATCCAGTCTACAGCCGCGTCAGCATGAATTTTGGTGCTGTCATAGATAGGCAACACATTGGCTTGTGTATTTACCAGCATTTCCAATTCGGTGCTGCCCAACACAATAGCCTCAATATCTTCTTTTGCGATATCTGTCAGAAAGGTCTTCATCGTCCGCTGGCTGTCACGATTGACATTGCCCTGCATCAATTCATCATAAATAATACGGTCAATCTCTGTTACGCGTACCATATTGGGCGTCATCAGATTAACCCCGTGAGATACCAGACGGCGGCGATAAAAACTTTCAGTCATGACATTGCGTGTGCCGATAATCGCGGCTTTTCTTATATTGTCCTCTTGCATCTTCTGACCAACACAATCGGCAATATGGATAAGTGGGATAGAAATTTGAGACGCAATATCGTCAGCCACACGGTGCATGGAATTGGCGCAGATCAGCAATGCCGTGGCTCCAGCTTTTTCAAGCCTTTGCGCCGCATTGCCCAATTTATCGGCAGCCATTTCCCATTGCTCGGGCTTTTCAAGGCGCGAAAGATCGCAAAAGTTAAAACTCTCTATAATCAATGGCGCACTGCACATGCCGCCCGCGCGGCGCTGCACATCACGGTTGATATGGCGATAATAGGTGATGGTTGAGGCCCAGCTCATCCCACCTAACAAACCGACTTTCCGCATTAATCGAGTGCCTTAACGATAGACTCGACCATCTTCTTGGCATCCGACAACAGCATCATCGTCTGGTCCATATAGAACACATCATTATCAACGCCTGCATAGCCAACACCGCCCATTGAGCGTTTAATGAAAAATACCTGTTTGGCCTTATCAACGTCAAAAACCGGCATGCCGTAAATGGGTGATGATTTGTCTGTCTTAGCGGCAGGGTTCACAACATCATTCGCACCGATAATGAACGCCACATCGGCCTGTGCAAATTCGCTGTTAATGTCTTCAAGCTCAAACACTTCATCATAAGGCACATTGGCCTCTGCCAACAGCACGTTCATATGCCCGGGCATACGGCCAGCGACCGGGTGAATAGCGTATTTCACATCTACGCCTTCCGCTTTCAGCGCATCCGCCATTTCGCGCAAAACATGCTGTGCCTGTGCCACCGCCATGCCATAACCTGGAATGATAATAACCTTTTCAGCCTGTTTCAGCATGAACGCGGCATCATCTGCGCTACCTTGCTTATAAGGGCGCTGTTCGCGCACTTCGCCGCCGCCTGCTGCATCTTCTGCGCCAAAGCCACCGGCAATAACGCTAATGAAACTGCGGTTCATCGCCTTACACATAATGTAGGACAAGATTGCGCCGGACGAACCAACCAGAGCGCCGGTGATAATCATCGCCGTATTGCCCAGCGTAAAGCCCATCGCTGCCGCGGCCCAGCCAGAATAGCTGTTCAGCATTGACACCACGACCGGCATATCCGCGCCGCCAATTGGGATGATGAGCAGAAAACCGATAATGAAAGCCAAGACAGTGATCCAGATGATCAACTGCCCTTCGCCAGCACCGCCAGCCCCAGACACGGCATAGGCGCCGATCATAACCAATATCGCGCCCAGCACACCAAGGTTGATCAAATGCCGCGCGGGCAGCAATATCGGTGAACCGGACATATTGCCGTTCAATTTTAAGAAAGCGATAACCGAGCCGGAAAATGTGATGGCACCAATGGCGATACCAAGGCCCAGCTCAATACGGCTAGCGAGCAAAATTTGACCCGCATCGTCAACAATATTGAAGCCAATCGGATCGAGCCAAGCGGCCAGACCGACCAAAACAGCGGCCAGACCAACAAGCGAGTGAAAAGCCGCCACAAGTTGCGGCATATCCGTCATCGCAATGCGGCGCGCTGTTACAAAACCAATCGCTGCACCAATAGCGATAGCGATGCCGATTTCGGGCAAGCTGGCAATTTGATGCGTGATCAATGTTGTCACCACCGCGATCAACATACCCGCCATGCCATAACGGTTGCCCGCACGGCTGGTTTCAGGGTGCGATAGTCCGCGCAGTGCCAGAATGAAGAAAACGCCAGCTACAAGATAAGCCAGCGCAACCATAGGATTGACGGCTTCCCCGCCGCCAGCCGCCAAAGCAGGTGTGATAGGAAACGCCATAAGGGCGAACGGTAGAGAAGAAAGAACCCGCATCATTTCTTCTCTTTCTTTTTATACATGGCGAGCATCCGCTCCGTCACCGCAAAACCGCCGAAAATGTTAACCGCTGCCATCACCACAGCCGCAAGCCCCAGATATTTGGCAATAGGTGATGTGGCTTCTGCACTGGCGACAAGTGCACCGACGATAATCACAGAGGAGATCGCGTTGGTCACCGCCATAAGCGGCGTATGCAATGCGGGCGTTACCGACCAAACGACATAATAGCCAACAAAACAGGCCATCACGAAGATGGAGAGAATTGAAATAAAGTCCATTTCACAAATTCCTAAGTTTGGGCAAGGCGTGGATGCACCACGGCGCCATCTTTGGTCAGACGGATTGCATCGCCAATTTCTTCATCCAACACTGGCTTGCCCGTTTCTTTATCCCAAAAGGCGGAGAGGAAATTAAAGATATTGCGCGAAAACAGCGCGGAGCTATCTGCAGCCATGCTAGATGGCATATTGCGTGCACCAATAATTTTGACGCCGTGCTTTTCAACAACTTCGCCAGCAACCGCGCCTTCGACATTGCCGCCAGCTTCCGCCGCCAAGTCAACAATGACCGAGCCTGCGCGCATTGTGGCGAGCTGACTATCCGACACCAAAAGCGGTGCCGGACGCCCTGGAATTAGCGCGGTGGTGATGACAATATCCTGCTTGGCAATATGTGAGGAGACCAATTCAGCCTGCACGGCCTTTTGCTCACCAGTCAATTCGGCCGCATAACCGCCCTCGCCATCAGCCTCCAGACCTTCAGCAAAAACGGCTTTTGCGCCAAGACTCTCAATCTGTTCACGCGTTTCAGGCCGAACATCGGTCGCGCTGACCTGTGCGCCAAGACGCCGCGCCGTCGCAATCGCTTGCAATCCAGCAACGCCAACACCCATGACAAAGCAGCGTGCAGCCGAAACCGTGCCAGCCGCCGTCATCATCATCGGGAAGGCACGGCCATAATGGGCACCCGCTTCTAACACGGCCTTATAACCGGAAAGATTTGACTGTGATGACAATATATCCATCGACTGAGCGCGGGTGATGCGTGGCATGAATTCCATTGCCAAAGCCTCGACTCCCAAGGCTGCATAAGCATCAACGCGCTTACGATCTCCAACCGGATTAAGACCGGCCACGAGCCATGCGCCTTTTTGCACTGATTTCATCTTGGCTGGGTCAACCCCTTGAACACCGACAATAATATCAGCGGCCTTAACGCCTACAGCCTGTGTCACGATTTCAGCGCCAGCGGCGGCATAATCATCATCGGCAATATTGGCCGTCTCGCCCGCGCCCTTTTGAACCAAAAGCCTGGCTCCGAGACCAATGAACTTTTTTACCGTTTCAGGAGTTGCCGCAACCCGCCGCTCAAATTCTGCGGCCTCTTTGGCAATGAAAATTGTGCATGCTGATGTTGTGCTGTCACTCATATTGTCTAGCTAGCAATGACGAGTACGACGAGGACCGTTACTATCACAGAAACTATCGTTCCGCGCTTAAGCAGTTTGATAAATCCAGAATAGGTGCCATTGGCTGCGTCCATATTGGAATCATGCATATTAATATCCGAAGACATGGTGATCCTTTCGCAATAATTGCTATTTTTATTCAAAAGACTGTTAGCGCGTAGTGGTGCATTGCTCAAGCGCTGGCGCAACATAAATCCCGAAACTGTTTCCAAAGGCCAGAAGTGCGACAATAGAGCACCAACTCCCCTTCACCTCATATTTACCATTAAACGCTAATAATGTGCCGATACGGGACAATAGGCCAGTTATTTGACTGGTAAATCGAAGGCATAGGCTCATGGCCGAAGAAAAATTACGGCATTTGATGCTGATTGATGATGAACCGGCCCAGTGCCGCTTAATTTCTGCGCTTGCATCGAAAGCAGGCTGGCGCACGATCATGGCCCGCGATAGCGAGACAGCGATTGCCATGCTTGGAACGCAGCAAGGCATGTGTCTCGATGCCATCATCCTTGACCAATGGGTGCCTGGCGATGATTCGACCAAATTGATCGCCGAGTTAAAATCCCGCCGCCCGGCTTTGCCTATTCTTATGCTGACCACCAGCACATCGCCTTTACTGGCGGTCGAAGCCATGCGCGCAGGGGCAACCGATTATCTTATTAAGCCTCTGGCCCCTCATCGGCTGATTGCTGCGCTGAATGCAGCAACTGAGCGGCAAGACCGTGTTGATGAATTAAGGCCAATGACAGAGAAAATCAGCTCACCGCTGGATTTTGACGAAATGATTGGCAGCGCACCGCAATTTCGTGCCGCTCTGGCTGTTGCCGCAAAAGCTGCGCGTGGCCATGCTCCGGTATTGATTGAAGGTGAAAGCGGGGTCGGCAAGGAAATGATAGCGCGGGCCATCCATGCCTCATCACCGCGCGCAAAATCACCATTGCGTCTTGTCAATGCTGGCGGGATCAGTAGCGGGCACCTTGATTCCCAGCTATTCGGCCATGAACGTGACGCTTTTCCAGGTGCTTTTGATCGCCATATCGGGACCATTCAGCGGGCAGAAAATGCAACAATCCTGATTGATGAAGTGGACCATCTACCAGAAGAAACACAGGAAAAACTGCTGCGGGCTCTGCAAACCGGTTATATCCAACCAGTGGGGGCACCCAATGCCTTCCAATGTGATGTGCGCTATATCCTGGCCAGCAATGTGCCTTTGAAACAGTTGGTCGCAAATGGCAGTTTCTCAGCCGAATTGGCGCAATTTCTATCTTCCAATTTGATTGCCATTCCGCCACTTAGAGACCGTAAAGGCGATATACCCGCATTGGCACGCCATTTTCTGGCCCGTATCGCGGATCAACCAGGCATGCATGCATTGGGCATTACGCAAGATGCGATTGATCTGTTGTCGGCTTATGACTGGCCCGGCAATGTCCGCCAGTTGCAGACCACTCTCTTCCGCGCCGCCATTTTTGCTGATGGTGATGCGTTGACCACTAACGAACTGCCGCACCTTGCCAATTTGATGCGTGATACCGCCAAAACCTCGACCAACATCCATGAAGGCATTGGTGTAACGCTATATTCTGATGATGGGAATTTGCGCCCATTGGAAGAGATTGAAGCAGACGTTATTCGTCTCGCAATTGGTCATTATCGTGGCAAAATGACAGAAGTTGCACGCCGTCTGGGCATTGGTCGCTCAACATTATATCGCAAACTTAGCGAGCTAGGCATCGACAATGTTGCATAGCGGTTTCTGACAGTTTTTCGCCGCAATAAGCGGCGGCGGCCGGTCGGCCTTGCGAACCCGTTGGGGCTTTTTGTAAGTACGCCGCAATAAGCGGCGGCGGCCGGTCGGCCTTGCGAACCCGTTGGGGCTTTTTGTAATTTCGCCGCATTAAGCGGCGGCGGCCGGTCGGCCTTGCGAACCCGTTGGGGCTTTTTGTAAGTACGCCGCAATAAGCGGCGGCGGCCGGTCGGCCTTGCGAACCCGTTGGGTTCGATAGGTGTGAATAGTCAATTACACTGTTAGAAACTAGTGAGCGCAGCATCACGCAGACCGCGCCACACGCGCACCATCTGCACCGTTTCCGGCACATCATGTACCCGCAAAATATGGGCGCCACGCTCAATAGCATGCTGCGCCAATGCCAATGATCCCGCCAAGCGTTTATCAGCAGGCACTTCCCCTGCCAAAGCACCAATCATGCGTTTGCGACTTACACCGACCAATATGGGCTGCCCAAGTGCATGGAAAAGGGGCAAAGCATTCATCAGCGCCAGATTATCGGCAAGTGATTTGCCAAATCCAATACCCGGATCAACAATGATATTGGCGCGGTCAATGCCCGCCTCCACTGCCGCTTTGATGCGCGATTGCAGATAATCAAAAACATCATGCACAACATTGGCATAATTGCCATCCGCATGCAGATCGTCACCCTGTGAAGGCGTATGCATCAAAATCACTGGACAAGCCGAGCGCGCCGCTAATGGTAAGGATTCAGGATCATATCCCAAAGCTGAAACATCATTGATTATCCGTGCACCAACATCCAGAGCAGCTGACATCACTGCCGCTTTGCGAGTGTCGATAGATATCAAATTGCCGCCTTTTGCCAGCCGCTCAATAACAGGTTTAACCCGCTCTATTTCATCGCCTTCCCAAACAGCTTTCGCTCCAGGACGCGTTGACTCGCCGCCTATATCTATAACAGCAGCGCCAGCCTCCGCCATATCACATGCGGCCATGATTGCAGCCTCATTATCGGCAAATTGTCCGCCATCAGAAAAGCTATCCGGCGTCAGATTTACTATGCCCATTACTTGCGGCTGGTCAAAGCGCAAAACGCGGTCACCTAGCTGTTGCGGAGTGTGGCGTTTTTGCAGGTTTTGCCATTGTTCGGCAGCGACTGTCTGCAAATCATCCGGCAAAGTATCAATCGCGGCGTCCATGCCCTGTTTGGATACGACTATCCTCTGAACCGGCGCACCATCAACAATATGATCAACCCGGAATTGCGATGCCCAGGCCAGTGAACCTCCAAGGCATATAGCGTCGCCTTCCAATGCTTGGGGGCTATGTGCTACCGCAACCGGATATATGTAGATTTTGCTATCACCCATAAGGTCGGCCTACGCGATCAAGGCTCTGTCGCCAGAAGATATTTCTGCCGCAATGCATCAACCGGTTTCATACCCAGTTCCGGATCATCAAAATGCCAGAATGTCCAGCCATTACAGCTTGCTGCGTCTTGCAGCACAGCGCCCATTTTGTGGATTGAACCCTGATCATTATCCGTCACCAATGAGCCATCCGCCTGCACAACAGCCTTCCAGCGGCGTTTTTTGTCATGCAGGGCGGTGCCTGGTGCAATATATCCTGTCTCGACCAATGTGCCAAAGGCAACGCGCGGCTGAGAACGCGGCGATTGCATAGTTTTCAGCGCTGACTCGTCTAACGGAAGCGCTGCTTCAATCCGTTCTTCAGCGACTTCAATATAGCCTTCATCACGCTCACAGCCGATCCAATCACGGCCCAAACGTTTGGCGACCGCGCCAGTAGTTCCTGTGCCAAAAAACGGGTCTAGCACGACATCGCCCTTTTTGGTTGTAGCCAGCAACACGCGGTATATCAGCGCCTCAGGTTTTTGCGTTGGATGGGCCTTTTTGCCATCGCGTTTCAGACGTTCCTGACCACCGCAAATAGGGAACAACCAGTCAGAACGCATTTGCAATTCATCATTCAGTGTTTTCATCGCACGATAGTTGAAGGTATATTTGGCGTTTTCCTCACGCGACGCCCAGATCAGCGTCTCATGTGCATTGGTAAAACGTGTCCCGCGAAAATTGGGCATAGGGTTCGATTTACGCCACACCACATCATTCAACACCCAAAAGCCCAGATCCTGTATGGCGGCACCAACGCGGAATATATTGTGATAAGAACCAATGACCCACAAAGCGCCATCAGGTTTCAAAATACGCCGTGCTTCTTTTAGCCATGCGCGCGTGAATTTGTCATAAGCCGCAAAGGTGTCAAACTTGTCCCAGTCATCATCAACCGCATCGACCATAGAGCCTTCAGGCCGAAAAAGATCACCCCCAAGCTGTAAATTATAAGGCGGATCTGCAAACACCAGATCAACACTGGCATCGGGCAGTTTTTGCATGGAAGCAATACAATCGCCGCGCAAAATTTGATTGACTGGCAGGTCAGCATGGCTTGGCACATTACGGGCCGCGGCTTTGCGCGCGGCAGTTTTGGATTGCCCCTTTAGTGCCTGTGTCTTCGTAACGTCTATAACCGCCATATTTCGTCCTTCAATCGGCTTGCAAGCAATGGTTGTGAGTCTATAAACCGACATCGTCAACTGCGTTAACCTGCGCAAACGCTGGCACATGATGGTTAACAATCCGTTATCAGGCCGCATCGGAGAAGAACGAAATGAGTCCAAATCTTGATATGGAGTCTTTGCAGCACCAACAGACTCAATATCTGGTGGTGTGCCCAAAAAGACTCACAAGATAGAAAAATTGCGCCTGATTGGCATTTCAGCAAGTTTACAGCAGCAGCATTTGCGCGACAGGCGCGAAACTGCGTCGGTGATGATCTGTTGGCCCATATTCTTTCAGCGCCTTGATATGTGCCGCAGTGCCATAGCCTTTATTGCTGCCCCATGCATAATGGGGATGCTCCAAGGCCAGTTTACACATCATCCTATCGCGCAATTCCTTGGCCAATATTGATGCGGCCGAGATTTGCGGATGCAAAGCATCTCCGCCAACAATAGCTGTCGCAGCATACTCCCATTGCGGCAACTTATTACCGTCCACCAATATATGATCAAAAGGTGCGTTTAACGCTTTTACAGCGCGGTGCATTGCCAGCAAACTTGCCTGCAAAATATTGATACGATCAATATCTTCTACGCTGACAACCCCAATACCAAATTTTGCTTGGTTCCTAATCGCTATTTCCAGCTTGGCGCGCCTTTTTGCCGAGAGTTTTTTGCTATCGTTAAGGCCGGTAATATCATGGTTTTCTGGCAGTAATACAGCCGCCGCTACGACCGGGCCAGCCAAAGGCCCCCTGCCCGCCTCATCCACTCCAACTATTCTCATCAGTTTTTGCTGCATTGAATGGGCGCGCCTGTTATACTATTTTCGAACATGTGTGATGGTGCTATCATTATGCCTATGCATTGCAAATAGCAGCCCATTGCAAATAACCGCAAAGCTCATCATGAGAAGCAAACCCTGTCAGGAGATTTGTCTATGCACCGTCTTGCCGCCGCCGTTCCTCTCTCGCTTATCCTTTTGGCCTGTAATCCAGGACAAGGAGTAACAGCGCAAGGGGATGAGACAGATGCGCCATTAGCGGCCATAACGCCTGTCGATATCCAGCCTTTCACCATCAGCGAAGTCACGGAATTTGAAGAACCTTGGGCCATGACATTCATGCCCGATGGTGAGATGCTGGTGAGTGAGAAAGCGGGAAAGCTATTCATTACCAAACAAACCGGCGAAAAAACAGAAGTTAAAGGTGTTCCAAAGGTCGATTATGGCGGTCAGGGCGGCTTTGGTGATGTCATTTTGTCACCTGATTTTGCAACAGATTCTATGGTGTATCTCAGCTGGGTTGAAGCTGGCAAAGATGATACGCGCGGCGCTGTTGTTGGCCGTGCGAAGCTGATCTTAGGTGAAGACGGAGCAAAGGCTGCTCCTGAACTAACAGACCTGGAAATTATATGGACCCAATTCCCTAAAGTTACAGGGCGCGGCCATTTCTCCCATCGCCTCGCCTTTTCTCCTGATGGCAAACATCTTTTTATAAGCTCTGGTGAGCGGCAAAAATTTGATCCGTCACAGGATATGAAAGCCAATTTGGGCAAAATTGTTCGTCTTTACCCCGATGGTTCTGTACCCGAAGACAACCCTTTTTATGAACAGGGCGGCATAGCAGCACAGATATGGTCTTTGGGCCATCGCAACCTTCTGGGCCTCGCATTCGATGAGCAAGGCCGGTTATGGAACAGTGAAATGGGCCCGCTGCATGGTGACGAGCTCAATCTGGTCAAGCGTGGTGCCAATTATGGCTATCCCATTGTATCGAATGGCGACCATTATAGCGGTGAAGACATTCCCGACCATGATACACGCCCGGAATTTGCCGCTCCGGCAACCTATTGGGTGCCGACAATCGCACCATCAGGTCTGACATTTTATGATGGAGAGGCTTTTCCTGAATGGAAAAACAGCTTCTTTATTGGTGGTCTGGCTGGCGAGGCCATTGTGCGCGTGACCATTGATGGTGAGAGCGCTAAAGAAGCAGAGCGATACGAAATGGGCGCACGCATCCGTGAGATAGAGCAAGCTGCTGATGGCAGTTTATGGGTATTGCAAGACGGCGAAAAAGCAAAACTGCTGAAGCTATCGCCAACCGGCTAACCTTCATCCTGCTCTTTAATGGGCAGGATTACTCTTCTGGAGCAGCTTGACCTTCAGTCAAAGATGGCATCATTTCGCCGCCCAGCTGTTCCAGCAATTGCGCCGAAAATTCGCGCACACGGCCGGCATTAACGCCAAGATCGCTTTGTCCATAGCGTGAGACAGATCGTATATCGATCAAACTGCCGGCACCATCACTATCCGGTATAGCGCGAACGATAATATCATCCTTGAACTGTTGCAGCGCAACCGTATCTGTCGCTTCCAGCCTGCCATTAATGGGGTCGGCCATCGCAATTTCCCATTCATTTTCTCGCGCGATAACTTCGGCCCGTTGAATGGCCAATCCGACAGGCTGAAAAACATGCAAAGTACGCAGATCGGGATATAGTTCACCATGGATTGCACGCCAGCGTTCCAACGCATCCATCCCACGATATTTCGGATCCTCTTTGCCGGGTATATCTTTTAGATTATCGGCCCGTGCCTCAAGCGTCGCAAAGCGTGGCGGGTTGGTGAGATTGGTAGAAACATCGTGCAATGGGTTGGCCGTAGCCTTGGGGATTTGCAGACCAATATAGCCGACATAGCCAGCCGCAAGAATAAGCGCCGATATACTTACCCAAAATATCCGTGCCCCCTGTTTGCGATAATAAAATAATATCGCGATGGCGAACACTATGACGGCAAGCGCCAAAAAGAACGCTGTGACCAAGGCTTGTATGCCTGCCCCTTGCCCCCACCATCTTTCACCAGCGCCCACTGCGCCTATTACTGCGATTCCAATCACAGAAACGCCCAGAAAAAGCGCAAAGCGCGACAACCAGATCGACCAATGATGTTTCCGTTGCAAGCGCGCTTCATCCGAAGATGCTTGCCCATCAATATTGTCTGCCAAAGTTTTCCCCCCAATTCGGTATAGGTGTAATCATCTATCATGGTGAAATAATTGCGGCAAGATTTACTGCTCATCAGGTGATGAAAAGCATGATATGCTTGTTACAATGCAACAGCTCCTAGCTCTCGTTGACACTCTATAATCAGTGGCCATATGGAAGTGTAACGCGCGCAAGCAATGTCAGGGGAAATATGCCATCAAAGGAAATATACGATCTGGCTAGCCTTGATCCGTCCTCATTGATGGAGCTTATAGGCGACCAAAAGACCCCGCCAGTGCATCTTTGGAAGCCACAAAATAGTTCTGACAGCCATATGCGCATTGACCGAGAAGGACGATGGTTTCACCGCGGTGACCCTATTAAAAGACCTGCAATGGTCGCGTTATTCTCTTCCATTTTGCGCCGAGAAGAAGATGGCCGATATGCGCTTGTAACGCCTTATGAAAAGCAGTTCATCACCGTTGAAGATGCGCCGTTTATGGCGATAGACATGCAGTATAATGATGACATAACGCCGCCACAGCTGGCCTTTCAGCTCAATATTGGTGCATTGACCGTTGCTGATGCTGAGCATCGGGTTCGCGCCGTCCCTACAGGTGATGATGTGCAATTTTATGTGGTCGTAAGACCGGGCTTAGAGGCAAGGCTTAACCGCAGCACCCATTTGGCGCTTGTCAATCTCTTGCTCGATCAAGCAACACCGGGCGTCTTACCCTATGCTGATCAGGCACTTGCTTTGGACATTGCCGCTGAATGACCTGTGAAATGTCAGATAGTGGCCCTGCCCATATATTTGCTGATTCTGACTTTGTTCAGCATCTGGCCTCTGCATTGCAAAGTTCCACCAATGATCAAATCGCATCAGATTTGCGTGACGAGCGGCATTTCGGCACGCCAGAGCATGGATATCGCGATGCTGCTGTCTTAATACCCATCACTATCCGTCCGTCACCGGGCTTACTCCTAACCGTCCGCCCGGCAACAATGCGTGATCATGCCGGGCAAGTGGCCTTTCCAGGCGGCAAAATTGATGCCGATGATAAGGATGCCATTGCAGCAGCATTGCGCGAAGCCGAAGAGGAACTTGGTATCCCGCCCAAATACGTGACAATCATAGGCACAGGCGAGCAATATTTCACCGCTAGCGGCTTTGCCATCACACCGGTAGTCGGGCTAGTGCCTGCTGATATGCATATCACGCCAAATCCCGCAGAGGTCGCTGATTGGTTTGAAATCCCTTTCTCAACCGTCATTGCACCAGATTTGCTCACGCGCCGTACAACCAAATGGCAAGGCAAAGAGCGCGGCTATTATGATCTGGAATGGCAGGGTTATAGAATATGGGGTATTACCGCTGGCATCCTTGCCAATTTGGCGCGGCAATATCATGATGTAACCAAGTGACCGACAAAATGGAAACACACCCGCCTCGCTTAGCGCAGCCCTTTGCATGGCAAGAGCGCAATGATCTGATAGATTTTTGCAAATTGCTAGACGGCAATGCGGGGTCAGGCACCAATGCTCGTCTCGTAGGCGGAGTGGTGCGTGATGCCCTTTTGGGTGTACAAGCGGCCGATATTGATCTGGCCACAAAATTGCTGCCACAAAATGTTATGCGCATCGCTAAATCAGCAGGGCTAAGCGCCATTCCCACCGGTATTGCGCATGGCACAGTGACCGTAGTTCTGGCGCAGGGCACAGTCGAAGTGACGACCCTGAGACGCGATGTCAGTACAGATGGACGCCATGCAACCATCGTTTTTTCTGACGATTGGCAGGAAGATGCCGCAAGGCGTGATTTTACCTTTAACGCCTTTTATGCGGTGCCAGAAAATGGTGCACTATATGATTATTTTGACGGGCAAAATGACCTTGATGCGGGGATAGTGCGCTTTATCGGTGATGCGCGCGAGCGTATAAATGAAGATTATTTGCGTATCATGCGCTATTTTCGTTTCCATGCCCGCTATGGTCAGGGCCCATTAGATCAATCCACCCTTGCCCTTTGCGCCGAGCTGGCGCCCAGATTACAAGGATTGTCGAGAGAACGCATTGCTCAGGAGCTACTTCGCCTGATCATGATGCCGGAGCCCATATCGACAATGAAGGCCATGCAGGACGCTGGTATTTGGGAGTTTATCATCCCGGAAATCAATAAAGAGGGGATTGAACGGCTTGAGGAGACTCTGCAACGCGGACGCGCCGAAAATATTACAGTTATAGCTATGAGCCGCCTCGCCGCTTTGCTGGCGTCCGGAAAAGACGTTCCTGCAAAAGTCGCAGCGGCTTTGCGCCTATCGCGCAAACAACAGAAAACGCTCACGCTCTTATGCTCATCAGATGCACAGCAAGCCGATGATATTGTCAGTCTGGCCTATTTCCATGGGTCGGAAATGGCACTGCAAATTGCTCTTTTAAAAGGGAGTCAATCAGCACTGCATACAGCAAAACACTATCTTGCTGGTTGGATTAAACCGGTTTTCCCAATTGGTGGCCGCGATATTATCAATGCCGGTGTAGAGCCAGGACCGCAAATTTCCGCGCTCTTGCAAAAGGGGGAAAAACAATGGCTCAAGCAGAACTGCCCTGAAATAAATGATATTCCCGACTATATTGCCAAATTTATATCAAACGAAAATATCAGACAGTGATTGCTTTTGATGCTCTGGCTTGCTCCAAAAATGCAAATGCATCATCTGCACTTAAAGGCTTTGCATAATAATAGCCTTGCCCATTGGAACAACCCAAGGCCGCCAAAGTGTTAGAAAGCTCCTTGGTTTCAATACCTTCGGCGGTCGTCTCCATACCCAAAGCGCTGGCAAGCGATAAAACAGCCCGCACGATTGCAACTCTGTCTCTGTCCTGCAGCATGGGCGTTACGAAACTGCGATCAATCTTCAGAATATCAATGGGCAGTTTTTGCAAATATTCTAGGCTTGAATAACCAGTGCCGAAATCGTCCATTGCCAATTTTGTATCGAGAGACTTTAAGGCTTCCATCACATTTCTGGCTCGGTCAGGATCACTGACGATAACGCTCTCGGTCAGTTCCAATGTTAGCTGATCGCCGGATAAACCATTGGTCCGCACAGCCTCTTCCACAGCATAAGCCACATCGTCATGGACAAATTGCACTGCGGATAAATTAACCGAGATACGGCCACATAACTGGCTGCTTGATTGCTTATCCCATTTCTTTAAGGTCTTGGCAGCTTCATATAATGCCCAGCGACCCAAAGGCACAATCAATCCGCATTCTTCAGCAATCGGGATAAATTCAGCTGGCGAAATAGGTCCGCGGTCGGGATGATTCCAGCGAGCCAGAGCCTCAAAGCCAATAACTTGCTCTGTGCCCAAATCAACCAAAGGCTGAAATGCCAGTTCAAGCGCATCTTGATCAATTGCTGTTCTAAGATCACTTTCAAGCGTGAAACGGTTGCGCGAGAAATCGAGAACAGCCTTGCTATAATGTTCGATTTTACCAGTGGTTTTCGCCTGTTTTAGGGCGATTTGTGCATGGCGTATATTGTCCGACGGGTTAGCACAATCATGCTTGTCAATCGCGATACCCATAGCGGCAGAGACACTGACTTTCAGCGCACCCAATGCATAAGGATCGTCAAAAACAGACGAAATACGCGCAATTGTGGCATCCAGATCATCTGTTTTATTCTTCAATCTGACGAAAATGCCAAATTCATTACCGCCCATACGCCCTAGAACATCGCCATTACGAATGACATTGCTCAAACGGCTTGCCACAGTCAGGATAAGCTCATCACCAACAATGGATCCAGCGCATTCATTGACTTGGCGGAAGCGCGAAAGATCAATCGCAAAAATTGCGAACAATTCCGCGTCATCCCTTTCTCCGATTGCATTATCGCTCTGGTTTTCGTCTTTGATTTTGGCAACCAGATCGTCAACGGCCTCTTCAAAGCCTGTGCGATTATACAGACCAGTCAGGCTGTCTGATAGCATTTCGCGGTGCAGGTTACGCCGCACCTGCATTTCCGAAGTGCGATCAACAAAAGTGATGAGATATCGCCCTTGTGTGCCCGCACTATCAAAAGAGGCAATGCTGACATCAATTTGGCGTGGATTGACGCCGTCTTCTCGTCTCCACTCAAATGTATAAGGCGGTGATCCAGCAATATAATCACATGTTACCTGCCGAATTTTTGCGTCATCAATAATCAGATCGTGATTTTGGTTAGTGCTGTTCACATTTAGCTTCAGCACATCAAACATCGTATTAGAGGCTTTTAAGTCAAAATCACCTTGCGCGTTTTTCTCTACTATAATTGCAGCTACAGGCAAGGCGTCGACCAGAAAGCCTACGCCTAAAGCGACAATCTGATCATCTACAGCAAAATCGCTGGACTTCGGTCTTACGAGTGACATTTTGTAAAACTAGCAAAAACATGTAAAAAAAACGCTAATCAGTAAATGGATCGCACAATTGACTTTGGTAGCGCACTGAGACTTTTGATTAGTCCTCGAAACGGTTTGATCGCGGGAACCCATTGGGGGGCAATCGTCCGGCTGCGCCACGGGCAACCTTCCAAAGGCCAATGTCGGTTTCCGTTCTGCGCCGCCCAGTTTCCCCGCCCATTGTCCAACTCAATCCATCAGCGAAGCAAAATGCCGTTGCGTCTGATAATCCGCCATCGCGATAGCGCTGTAGCTGCACACCCTGCCCCCGCGCCATTTGCGGCAAATCGGCCAAAGCGAAGATAACCAGCTTACGATTATCGCCAATTGCTGCGATATGATCCGCATTATCAGACATTAACCGCGCAACCTTTAGTCGAGCATTGCCTTTGAGATTGACAATCTGCTTGCCCTTGCGCGTTTCGGACAGGACATCTTCGGTCGCCAGTTGAAAGCCCCGGCCATTATCAGCGACGACAAGGAATTTCTTACCTGCCACAAATGGCAAAGCGCCGATAATATTGGCATCATTATCGATATCCAGCATGGACCGCACCGGCTCACCAAAGCCGCGTGCGCCCGGCAACTTATCGACGCCGAGAGCATAAAAACGCCCGTTATCAGTTATCAAAACCAACCGATCCGTTGTTTGCGCATGTAAAGCGAAAGCCGGACCATCGCCTTCCTTAAACTTACTCAGATCATCACGCGATAAATCGGCATGGCCTTTCATCGCCTTAATCCATCCACGTGTCGAAAGGATAACCGTTGCCGGTTCCTTCTCGATCATCGCTTCCAGTGGGATTTCGCGCGCCGCGCCTGCCTCTTCCAAGGTTGTGCGGCGCTTGCCCAAAACAGTGTCTTCTGCATAGGCCTTGCGCAACTCTGTCAAATCGCGCTTCATACGGGTGCGTTGACGCGCTTGACTGTCGAGCAGTTTGAGCAAATCTTCACGCTCTTTTTCCAGAGCATCACGCTCGCGCTTTAGCTCCATCTCTTCAAGTTTGCGCAATGAGCGCAATCGCATATTGAGAATGGCCTCGGCCTGCCGATCGGTAAGCTCAAACTCAGCCATCATAATTGGCTTGGGTTCATCCTCATTGCGGATAATCTCAATAACCCGATCAAGGTTGAGAAAAGCGATGATATAACCGCCCAGCAGTTCGAGCCGCGCGTTAATATTGTCCAGACGGTGCTGTGTCTTACGTTGCAGAACGACAAATTGATGCGCAAGCCAATGCTGCAAAATCTCTTTTAGCCCCATTACGGATGGTGCACGAATAGCATCCAACACGTTCATATTGAGCGAAAAGCGCGATTCCAGATCGGTCATCCGGAAAAGACTGTCCATCAATATATCCGATTCCACTGTCCGGCTGCGCGGCTCCAGCACGATACGGATATTTTCATCGGATTCGTCACGAACATCGGCCAAAATAGGCAGTTTTTTATCAAGCACCAAGGTGGCTATCTGCTCGATCAACTTACCTTTTTGCACCTGATAAGGGATCTCTGTAATGACGATCTGCCACTGCCCGCGGCCAATGTCTTCCTTCTCCCATCGTGCCCTTAGGCGGAATGAACCACGCCCAGTGCGATAAGCCTCAGAAATGACATCGCGGCTATCTGGCAAAATACCGCCAGTGGCAAAGTCAGGTCCATGAAAAACCTCCATCAGGCTTTCATGGCTGACATTTTTGTCATCAATCACTAGCAATGCCGCGTCGATAATTTCAGCCACATTGTGCGAAGGAATAGATGTCGCCATGCCAACGGCGATGCCAGCGGCACCATTGGCCAGCAAATTGGGGAACAGCCCGGGCAAAACCTCTGGCTCTTCATCTTCGCCATTATAGGTTGGCAGAAAATTGACCGTACCCTCATTCAGGCCGTTCATCAGCTCAATAGCTGTCTCGGTCAGCCGCGCTTCGGTGTAACGATAGGCCGCAGCATTATCGCCATCAATATTGCCAAAATTGCCCTGCCCATCGACCAGCGGATAGCGCAGTGCAAAGTCCTGCGCCAAACGCACCATGGCATCATAAACTGCCTGATCGCCATGGGGGTGATATTTACCAACCACATCACCGACGACCCGCGCGCATTTTTTATACCCGCTTTTGGGGTCAAGCTTGAGGCCCCGCATCGCCCATAGCAGGCGGCGGTGCACGGGTTTTAACCCATCGCGAACATCCGGCAATGAGCGCGCGGTGATGGTTGATAAAGCATAGACCAGATAACGCTCTGATAAAGCATCATCAAAAGACGTTGGGAGAATATTGGGATTATCCTCTCCATCGTCATTGTCATCAATATCAATGATTTCATCACTCATGCCACAGTCGTTAGCAGCGCCGCTCTATCTTGGCGAGACAGCATAAGTGAAAACTGTGGATGCCTGATAAATAGGCTTAATCAAACCAATCAGAATTTATACCAACCCCATCACGCTCATTATCCCATATGATGGACATGATCCACCAGCGGCCGCTTTTACCAATGATGCCGTCATGCCAAAAGTGAATCATATTAATGCCTTGGAACAGCACTTCTTCGCTCTCCGGGCTGTCCTTTGCCAGATAGGATGAAAAGACATGGGCTATTTGGCCAAACACGCGCGTTTGCCGAGCGGTTTCAATCTCGTAAAAGCTGCGGCCAGCCAATAGCGGAATGGTGGCATCTCGGAATCCGTCAAAATCAAAACAATAGGCTATTGGCTTTCCATCCTCGATGCGCGTGCGCGTAATCAATGCAGAAGGATGGTAGATTGTTTTGTCTCGCTCCCAATCTTGCCCGCCTGCCGGACCGGAAATACACGCATAAAGCGTATGCAAAACACCATCTATTGTTGAAAAATCATCCATATGGGTGCTCCTTTTGGATATTCATTTTGCGACATCATCAGCGGAGCCAAAGCCGCTTTCACTATTCCATTGCAATTTGTCTATAATCTGCGCGCACGAATTGCACCATGGCTATTGATCGACTATAGGCCGAGCAATCGGCTGTCCCGCCAACTCGCGTGCAATCATGCAGCGCCAGTAGCCTATCAGAGAATATTATGACCCGTCGCCGCCAAATCTATGAAGGCAAAGCCAAGATATTATATGAAGGCCCAGAACCGGGCACGATTATTCAATATTTCAAAGATGATGCCACGGCATTTAATGCTGAGAAAAAGGGCACCATTAACGGCAAGGGTGTGATCAATAATCGGATCAGCGAATATGTATTCACCCGCCTGAGCCATATTGGCATTCCAACGCATTTTGTGCGCCGTTTAAACATGCGCGAGCAATTGGTGCGTCAGGTTGAAATCGTTCCGGTTGAGGTCATTGTTCGCAATGTGGCCGCTGGTTCAATCTGCAAAAGGCTCGGTCTAGAAGAAGGCCAGCCCCTGCCCCATACGCTGATCGAATATTGCTATAAGGATGACGCGCTGGGCGACCCTCTTATAGCCGAAGAACATATCTCCTGCTTTGGCTGGGCAACACAGGAAGAAATGCAGGATATTTCATCCATGGCTATCCGCATCAACGATTTTATGTGCGGACTGTTTTCCGGCATCGGCATCAGGCTTATTGATTTCAAACTGGAATTTGGGCGTTTGTTTGATGGCGATTTTTCGCGGATCATATTGGCCGATGAGATCAGCCCAGATGGTTGCCGGTTATGGGATATGGAAACCAATGAAAAACTGGATAAGGACCGCTTTCGCCGCGATTTAGGCGGAGAGGTTGAGGCCTATCAAGAGGTCGCTCGCCGCTTAGGTCTGGTTCAGGATCAAAGTGCTAATGAAGTGCTCGATCTTGACAGCCATCGCAAAAAACGAGAGCCCAAATGATTGTTACGAAAGCGTTTTTGTAACAGCACGCCTTAAGGTAACGAATAAGCATATATGACATTTTTAAAAAAATTGCGGCCGCGATCACCACTATATTTGATGGCTGCCTTATCTGCGCTTACCTTACCGTTATTGGCACTACCATTTGCTGCTCTGGCGCAGCAAGGTGCCGACAAGACAAACAAAACTGAGAAACCCGTTACCTATACGCCCAAGGCTGAGGCTGCCAAAGCTTGGGGGTTTGACCGGAGCGATTTGCAGCCGGATACACGCACATTATTTGGCGTTTTGCCCAATGGTATGCGTTATGCCATCCGACATAATGAAACGCCGCAAGAAACTGTCGCCATGCGCTTTGTCATCTCGGTTGGCTCTTTGGCGGAGAGTGATAAACAGCGTGGACTGGCGCACTTTCTGGAACATATGGCATTTAATGGCTCTACCAATGTGCCCGAAGGTGAAATGGTCAAAATATTGGAACGCTCAGGTCTGGCCTTTGGCGCCGACACCAATGCTTTCACCAATTTTGAGACTACCGGATATACGCTCGATCTGCCTAATAATAAGTCTGAACTCATAGACACGGCATTCTTTTTGCTGCGCGAGACAGCAAGCGAAATCACCCTGGCACAGGATGCCGTTGATCGCGAACGCGGTGTCATTCTTTCCGAAATGCGAACGCGCGATGATTTCGGCCTGCAAAACTTTATTGAGCAGACCAAATTCCTGCTGCCCGATACAAATATAGCCGATCGCCTGCCCATCGGCACAAAAGCTGTTTTGGACACCGCAAGTGCGCAGGATTTACGCGACTTTTATGAAGCGCATTACACCCCTGATCGGGCCACAATGGTTATTGTGGGTGATATTGATGTTGCCGAAATAGAGGCCAAAATCAAAGCGACATTCGGTGATTGGACAGGTTCCAACGCAGGCGAAACTGATGTGGAAGTGGACAATGGCAGCGTTGACTTCGAACGCGGCGGAGAGGACTCGATATTTATCAATCCTGCGATTGGGGAAAGTGCATCCTTTGTCGCATTCCGACCCTATCAAGATGTGCCCGACACGCAGCTTAACCGGCGTAAAGGGTTTTTGCGCAATGTCGGTTATCGTATCATTGGCCGCAGAATTGGCCGCTTGTTGCGTACTGGTGACGCTCCATTTTTGGGCGCAAATATTGGCAGCGATGATGTTTTTGAGCTTGCTCGCCAAACCAGTCTGACCATCTCCACCCGCGATGGCGAACTGGATAAAGGCATAGCGGCGGCGCAAAACGTCATCCGCACCGCTTTAGAATATGGTTTTACCCAGGCAGAACTGGACGAACAAATAGCCAATTACCGCACAGGCTTTACCAATGCGGTCAAATCTGCGGAAACACGCTCTAATAACCGCTTGGCTGGGTTGATCGTTTCTGCTGCATTGAACGATACATTGGTAACCTCTCCGCAAGAACGGCTAGAGCGATTTCAAGTGATCGCCAGCAATATTACGCCTGACGCGGTTTTGGCTGCGGTGAAAGAGGATCTGGCCGACCTTTCAAACCCACTCATTCACATCACTGCCAAAGAACAACCTGCAAAGGGTATTGCGTCAATACGGCAAAGTTTTGCTGCCGCTATGCAGGCACCACTTACAGCGCCGGAGACGAAAGAAACCAAGGCTTTTGCCTATGAAGATTTTGGACCGGCTGGCGAAGTTGTAAAAGACGAGCGTATTGCTGATCTTGATATACGTACATTGACCTTTGCTAATAATGTGCGGCTGAATATCAAGAAAACCGACTTTGAGGATGACCGAGTCAGGATTTCCTTACGCGTTGATGGCGGCAATATTCTCAATACCCGCGATGAACCAAATCTAACCACATTGATGGAGGTTTTTGCCAGTGGCGGCTTAGCAGAGCATTCGGTTGACGAACTGCTGAGCATATTGGCTGGCCGCTCTGTATCTTTAAGTTTTGATGCTGGTACAGAGTATTTTGGCGGATATTTTACAACAACCCAGCAGGATAGCCTATTGCAGTTGCAGCTCCTGGCGGCCTATCTTACAGACCCTGGTTATCGCCAAGAAGCACTGAACCGCTACCGCCAGAGCTTTGACAATTATTTCGCTCAGTTAAAAGCAACTCCCGACTCTGCTTTTGGCAGCGAGATTGGGGCCATCTTGTCAGACAATGACCCGCGTTTCTCCATATCGACCAAAGAAGAGCTTGAAGCGCTTGAATTTGATGCCCTACAGGCCGCAATCTCACCAAGTTTTGCGCATGGCAGTATAGAAATTGGCGTGGTTGGTTCAATCGATGAAGCCGAGATCATCGCACAAATTGCGCGCACATTCGGAGCTTTACCGACCCGAAATGCAGAACGTCAGGATATAAGCAAGCTGGTTGACCGGGAATTTACTGCGCAAAGAGGTCGGCATTTTGTCTATCATGAAGGGGAACCGGAACAGGCAATATTGCGGTTTTACTGGCCAACGACAGACAATGACGATTTTCGTGAAACAGTTGCTTTACGACTCTTATCGCAAATCATTCAATTGCGACTGACCGAAGTGATACGCGAGGAGCTGGGCGCAAGCTATTCACCATCTGCAAGCAGCTTTGTTTCTGCAACCTACCCTGATTATGGGTACTTCACCATTGGCAGCAATGTCGATTATGGCGACCGTGAAAAAGTCGCGGAAGCCATATCGCGCATTGTTAATAGCTTTCCAGAAAAGCCGATTACGCAAGATGAGCTACTACGCGCACGCAAACCACTGTTGGAACGCGTAAAACTGCGCGAAACCAATAATGGTGGATGGTTGTCCATAGTTGATGAAGCACAGACCGATCAACGAGCACTCAAGCGTTACCGCGAGCTGGAAAGTGTTTTAGAGAATAGTCAGAGCAAGGAGATTATGGCACTGGCTGTAAAATATCTTGGTCAGGAACCTCTCATCGTCGAGGTGATACATTCCAGCTATCAAGAAGCTATGACTAAAGAGAGTAGCTAGTCCCTTATTGGCCCATTATCCGCGCGCACGATACGCCGCGATAATGCCGAATAAAAATGACATGAACAAAGCCAGTTGGACCTGTCCATCAGGGTCACGCCAACCCATCAATTCGCCACCAAATGCGAAAAGAGCGATAAACATAATTACTGCCAACCCTGCCATAACCCACCTGCTATCATAGAATAATGTTCAGATTTTTTTTTGGTTTCTTTCAGCTATGCCAGAAAGGTTAAAATAGCGCTAAGCCAGTGGAAATCAGCGCAGAAGTGCTTGCCGACAGAATAGATAATCGCTAGCGAAAAATGAAATGTAATTGATCTATAAGGCAGCATCATGAAGGTTAGAATCTATATAAGCCTAAAACATGGTGTCCTTGATCCTCAAGGCAAAGCGACACATAATGCGCTGTCCAATATGGGGTTTGATGGTGTTAATGACGTTCGCTGCGGACGCGTGATCGATCTGGATGTATCAGAGACGTTATCTGATGAAGAGATCGGAAAAATGTGCGAGCAGTTGTTGGCCAATACTGTGATCGAGGATTATTCCATTGTCAGAATGGAGAATGGCTAATGGGTTTGGCCGTTGTCCGCTTTCCTGGTTCAAATTGCGACCGTGATATGGTCGTGGCGTTGGAAAGCCTAACTGGCACAAGGCCGGACATCATCTGGCATGATGAGACCCAATTTGCTGACAGTATCGATTTTATAGCCCTGCCTGGCGGGTTTTCTTATGGTGATTATTTGCGGTGCGGCGCAATGGCTGCGCGTTCTGCAATTATGCCAGAATTGCTCCGCTTGGCCAAAAAAGGCGTGCCCATATTGGGTGTCTGCAACGGCTTCCAAATATTAACAGAAGCACGTCTGTTGCCCGGTGCACTTATGCGTAACGCCAATCTGGACTTTGTATGTCGTGACGTAACTTTGCGGGTAGATGCCAATAGCAGTGATCTGCTAAAAAACCTCGATGATACAGCAGATTATATTATTCCGGTCGCACATCATGACGGCAATTATTTTGCCGATTCAGACACCTTGGATCGACTGGAAAATGATTCTCGTGTCGCATTTCGGTATAAAGACAACCCCAATGGTTCTGTGCGGAACATTGCCGGTGTTGTTAGCGAAAATCGCAAGATTATTGGTATGATGCCGCACCCTGAACGTGCGGTTGATCCATTATGTGGCAGCAGTCATGGACGTTTGATAATGGAATCAATTCTGGAAAGTTTAAGCGTCGCAGCCTGAAACAACAGGCTATTGCGGCTATCAAGCAATTAGTTGCTGTTCGACACCAAATAACGCACGCGCATCACCAGCAGGCATTGGGCGGCCATAATAATAGCCCTGTATCTTCTTACAGCCGAGCTTGACGATTTTCTGCGCTTCTTCTTCGCTTTCAACACCTTCTGCTGTTGTCGACATACCCAGACTGTCCGCCATAGCGACAACGGCACGAACAATGGCCAGACTTTCTGGTACATCCTTAGCCGCGCCTTGAACAAAACTGCGATCAATTTTGATATTGGTGAAACGCGTCTTGCGCAAATAACCCAGTGAGGAATAGCCGGTACCAAAATCGTCCAGAGATAGACCAACGCCTAGCGCCAATATCTGATCGAGCACATCAACTGCCATGGTGCCTTCGTTGAGGAAGATACTCTCTGTAACTTCAATATCAAGGCGCTGTGGTTGCAATTGGGTTTCTGCCAATATCTGAACCAGATTAGGCATGAATTTGGGATCACATAATTGTTCGGCCGAGACATTGACAGAGACGCGGGTGCCGTCAGGCCAATTTTTGGCTTCCCAGCATGCAGTCCGCAAAACCCAATGGCCTATTGAGACGATAAGACGGGTTTCCTCGGCCAAGGGAATGAATTTCGCCGGAGAGACAAAACCCAATGTCGGATTGTTCCACCGCAATAATGCTTCAAAGCCGGATATGTTTTCTGATTTTGAACGGATAATTGGTTGATAATTCAGCGTAAACTCATTGTTATCGAGTGCATTACGCAGCGCGATTTCCATCACGCGGCGTTCTTCAGCACGTGCATGCAATCGTGGTTCATAAGGGTGGTAGTTGTTCCCGCCCTTGGCTTTCGACTGATAAAGCGCAAGATCAGCATTCCGGATCAACATTTCCACGGTTTTGCCATCTCTAGGGGCCATGGATGAGCCAACGCTCGCGCCGATGAATACCGTGTGATGATCAATTTCGTAGGAACGCGATAAAGCGTCGATAATCTTGTTGGACAATTGTTCAACATAAGCAGAATCAGGAGCGTCTTTTATAAGGACCGCAAATTCATCACCGCCAAGCCGGCCGCACAATTCGTTGCTGGTAACCGCACTTTGCAGTCGCCGAGAAACATCCGCCAGCAAACGGTCGCCAACAAGGTGACCTAAAGTATCATTAACCTGCTTGAAGCGATCAAGATCGATCATCAAAAAGGCGCAGCGCTTCCTTCTGCTTTCTGTCCCTTGCATCGCCTTGCCAAGCGCCTCGGTCAGTTGCAATCGGTTGGGCAGCCCCGTTAATGTGTCAAAACGCGCCATATGGGAGATTTTATCAGCAGATTCGCGCTGTTCGGTCACATCAGAGCCAACGCCGCGAAAACCCATGAACACACCGCTTTCATTGAGCTTCGGAGATGCTGATAATTCCCACCAACGTATTTTGTCAGCAATTTGGACGCGCACCATCAGGTTACTGAAACTTTCACGGCGTTTCAATTTCTCGGCTAGGTCGTGCAGGCTTGAAGAGAAATTTCCAGAATCCCAAGCTTTGCCTGCAATAAGTTTGATTAATGACTCGCCTTCAATATCTTTGGCTTTGCGGCCCAGCGCGAAAGCAAATCTAGGACTGACATGAATGACGCGCCGTGATGCGTCTATTTGCCACAGCCAGTCCGCGCCACTTTCCTCAAACTCACGCAATAAGAGACTTACGACTTCGGATTTCTCACTTAGGCCGACTTCCGAGACTTTAAAGCGCATATAATCATACGCCAATTGTATGGACGCATATACGAACAATAACAGCAGCATGACCGCAACAAGCGCTAACATAGGCTGTTCTGCGAAGGTGAAATGCGTCGTTATGGATGCGCCAAGCACTGCAATAAATGCGACCCCACTTTGCGGCAGCCCGGAATGAAAAATTATCGCGCTGGATAATAAGCCCGCCAAAACCAGCCAGTACATAAGATCGACATTCGAATTAGGCTGCATGTTTAGGTATAATAGCGGAGCAGCCCAGAATATCCCAAGCAAGATACTGGTGAATGTTGCTCTAAGACCCGCTCTGAGGTCAACCATTTTGGTGGCCGCGTCTAACGGTTTAACCGCGACATAATTGAGTGCTATAGAACAGCCGATAACTACTGCCGACCATCCTAGTAGAATATAGCTAGGAACGGCGCCCCAATAAAAATACAAAATAACCAGTGCAGCCATAAAATTTATAAGCGTTCTGGTCAAACTCTGATTCATGAACCTAGTCATTTGGATCGAGCGCACACGAGACCAATCACCGTCTTTCGGTGTGGTAATCCCTAGCAAACCTGCAACTGTGAGCTTTTCGGGCATCAGCGAAGAGTTAGAATTTTTTGACACAGCTAATGGGTATATCATGCTGGTTAGCAAATGGTAACCAGCATGATAAAAATGAAAAAACATTGTATCATTATTTTACATGAGTCACAGCGTTCACGCTGTTTCAGTGTAGTGGCGGTGTTTTTTCCCAATTTTGCCCATCAAACTTTCTGATGGTTGGGCTAAGCGCCGAATTATCGTCTAAGCACCTGTAATTAACGCTCCACGCATCTGGATGCGAACGCGGTTGATAGAAACTTTTGACCCCGCAGGTTTTGCAGAAAAGATGATCAGCTTGACCAGTCCCGAATGTGTAGGAACTTAGAGCATCCTGGCCGGTCAGAAGCGTGAAATCATCATGTGGAATGAACAAATGCACATATCCGCTCATCGTGCAGATAGAACAATTACAATCGACCATTTCAGGCGTTAAGTCTTTGGCCTGAAAAGCAAATGACACTGCGCCACAATGGCAGGATCCGGTTAATTTCATTCGACAGTCACACTTTTTGCCAGATTGCGGGGTTGGTCGACATCCGTACCTTTGGCTACGGCAACATGATAGGCCAGCAATTGCACAGGCACCGCGTAAACAATAGGCGCGATCAAAGGGTGGACTTTGGGCATTTCAATGGTCGCCATACAGCCCTCTCCCGCTTCACTTAATCCTTCCGCGTCACTAATCAGAACAACTTTACCGCCCCGCGCGCGCACTTCTTGCATATTGCTGACGGTTTTTTCAAATAGTGGCCCGGATGGCGCCAACACGATCACTGGTACGGCTTCATCAATCAGTGCGATAGGCCCGTGCTTCATCTCTCCAGACGCATAACCTTCGGCGTGAATATAGCTGATTTCTTTAAGTTTTAACGCACCTTCCAGTGCCAATGGATAATCCGGCCCACGTCCGAGATAGAGCACATCACGCGCTGGCGCGACATGGTGAGCCATGCCCTCAATATCTTCATCATGGTCCAAAGCTGCGTTAAGCGCGGCTGGTGTTTCAGTCAGATGCTCGACAATTTCGCGCTCTTCATCACGCGTCATCTTGCCCTTAACCACGGCCAGATGCGCTGCGACCGCAGCCAGTACCGCCAACTGACAAGTAAAGGCCTTGGTCGACGCTACACCGATTTCTGGCCCTGCATGCGTTGGCAATAACAAATCAGCCTCTCGCGCCATGGATGATGTTGGCACGTTAACAACAACGGCAATCTTCTGCCCTTCCGACTTGGCATGGCGCAGTGCGGCCAATGTATCGGCTGTTTCTCCGGATTGAGAGATAAACAGCGCCAATCCGCCAGCCTCTAATACCGGTTCACGATAGCGAAATTCTGATGCAAAATCCAAATCAACCGGCACACGCGCAAATTGCTCAAACCAATATTTGGCCACCATGCCGGCATAATAGCTGGTGCCGCATGCAACGATGGTGATGCGTTTGATGGCCGAAAGGTCAAAATCCATTTGCGGCAGCGCCACTTGCTGCTCAAGCGGACGGATATAGCTTTGCAAAGTTTGCGCAACGACAGTCGGCTGCTCAAAAATCTCTTTCTGCATAAAGTGCCGGAAATTGCCCTTTTCCACTGATGCTGCAGACACACCAGATGTCGTCACTTCGCGCTCTACCGCTGTTCCGCTTTCATCAAAAGTCTGTGCGCCGTCAGTGGTGATGACAACCCAGTCGCCTTCCTCAAGATAGGCAATTTTCTGCGTAAGCGGCGCCAGCGCCAGCGCATCTGAGCCCAAATATGTCTCTCCGTCACCATAGCCGACCACCAGAGGCGAACCTAAACGCGCACCGATCAGCAGATCAGGATGCTGACGAAAGGCGATGGCCAGTGCAAAGGCACCGCGCAATTGCGGCAATACAGCCTTGACTGCATCTGCAGGCGAAAGCCCTGCCTCAACTTGCTCACTTACCAGATGCGCGACGACTTCCGTGTCTGTTTCGCTTTCAAAGCTGCGCCCCCGCGCAGTTAATTCCTCACGCAGCGCCTTAAAATTCTCGATAATACCATTGTGCACCAATGCCACTTCATCCGTCGCATGCGGGTGGGCATTATTGGTTGTCGGTGCGCCGTGCGTGGCCCAGCGGGTGTGCGCAATGCCAATATTGCCAATTGCATCATCGCCTTTCAGCACTTGCACCAAATTGGCCAGCTTACCCTCTGCACGGCGGCGGATCAGCTGTCCGCCATGCACTGTGCAGACGCCCGCACTGTCATAGCCGCGATATTCCATGCGTTTCAGCCCATCGACCAGACGATCAGACGCTGCTTCTTTGCCCACAATTCCGATAATACCGCACATATTGGGAAACCTTTTTCGTTCTAAAGACTATAGGGGATTCGGATACCCGGCATCTCTGCAGGAAAATCCTTTGTATTTCGTGTAACGAGAACCCGCCCGCGTGTCATTGCGGTGGCGAGTATAATGGCGTCGGGGGATTTGAGCCGGGGCCGCTGTCTGCGTAAAGCCGCCGCGCGCGCGGATATTTCTGCATCGATTTCATCCATGCCGAAACCGGACAGCAATATCTCGGCCTTTCGCAACTGTTCAGCCGTTCCTTTGGAGAGCACTTCGATCCACACCATGCGGCTAACCCACGGGCGAGCGCCGCCCTCTGTAGAGCGCTTGATTTCAGAGCGCGCTTCCTCATAACCCGAAAGCGCGTCGATGATGATATTGGAATCGAAGGTAAAGCCACTCACTTTTGGGCAGGCTTTGCTTTAGGAGGTTTCTTGGCTTTGGGATATTTACCAGCCAGCATATCCAGATGGATTTGCCGCTGCCGGTCATCCTCTTCATCAAAAAGGTCGGGGAATTCAGCTTTCACCTCTTCATAGTCATCATCCCAAGGGCGCGTCCAGCTAGCGCGTTCCCGCCGCTGCCATTCGACAGAATCGCCGATATCTGCCCGGTCTTTCCAGGCACCAAAACCAATTTCAAGCCAATCCTTGGGCGTATCCGCGCGGTAGGCGCTTACCGCTTCGCGCAACAAGGACGCGCGGCTCTTACCTTGCTCTTCAGCGAGTTTGTCGAGCCATTCGATATCTTCATCGGGCAGGTCAGCGAGGATTCGTGTCATAATGATATATGTATATCATGTCATGATATCATGTCAATTAAAATGCGTTGGATTTCCCAATGTTACAAACCTCGCAAAGCGTTTGTAGATTTTCTTCCTTAGTCTCACCACCATTAGACCAAGCAATGATATGATCAACGTGCAGAACACAATCAGCATTCTTGGCAGGGCTGTCCCCGCACATCTTGCAAATACAATTGTTCGAATGAGAATCTTGGCTCGAAGACGCCAGTTTACATTTCGTGGAGTTGAATTGCCATCTGCCGTTCGTGTTTTTGAATTTGGAATGAGTTTTTGAGTTTCAGAGCCAGTACCAGCAATGTACCCCCCAAAAGCAACAAGTGAATTATTCCAAGATCCGAATCTTTTTTCATAAGTTCCTAACGAAAATTCAGACCCCGAAAACTTATCCGACATATGTCGCCCGAAAGGTTGCTTGCCAAGCTTAGTCCAGACGGCAGCTAAATTCTCAAATAGCTCCTCATCCGTAATATCTTGTCTATTATTGATGCTCAGCCCTGCAGCTTTGAGAGCATTGTTCCATTTGCCGAAGCGCCTTAAAATCGTGGTAGCACCAAAATTGCCCAATTCATATATTGAATGCGTGTGAGGGAATTTGATCTAAGCTTAGAAGCTGTATGCCGGAGATCATCCAAAAGCTCCTTCTCCGGGATATTTCTTCTTCGTAACTTAATATCAAATCTACTCATCTGATATTTTACTCCCCACCCTTCTTCTTGCGCATCGCATCGTTAAAACGATCCGCCCAACCTAGCTTGACCAGCTGTTCAGCGCGGACAAGGCGTAGGTCACCATCCGATACATCGCCGGTCACGGCGCTGCCTGCGCCTACAATCGCGCCGCGTCCGATTTTCACCGGCGCGATTAGGGCGGAATTGGAGCCGATAAAGGCCCCTTCCCCAATCACGGTCTGATATTTGAACCAGCCATCATAATTACAGGTGATGGTGCCTGCGCCGATATTAGCATTTGCACCCACATCTGCATCACCCAAATAGGTTAAATGGCTGGCCTTGGCGCCTTTGCCCAATGTTGCTTTCTTCATCTCGACAAAATTGCCGATCTTGCTGTCTTCTTCCAGCACGGCGCCCGGACGCAATCTGGCAAAAGGACCGACAGACACACCGCTGGCCAAGCGCGCGCCTTCAATATGGCAATGGGCTTTAATTGTCACATTATCAGCAATTGTTACCCCGGGCCCAAAAAATACATTGGGTTCTATCAATACATCGCGGCCCAATTGTGTGTCGGCGGCGAACCATATCGTCTCTGGCGCGATCAGCGTTGCTCCATCTGCCATTGCCTGTGCGCGGCGACGATTTTGCCAATCATGCTCCACCTGCGCTAATTCAGCACGGCTGTTCACGCCGGCCACTTGCCAATCATCACATTCGATAACCGCACAATGGCGACCATCAGCCAGCGCGATCATCACCATATCGGGCAGATAATATTCGCCTTGCGCATTATCATTGCCAACGCGGCCCAGCAGCGCAAACATATCATCCGCCCGCGCCAAAAGCAGACCGCTATTGCACAGATTAACCGCGCGTTCGCCTGCATTAGCGTCTTTATATTCAACCATTTTTGTGATGCTGCCATCATCTGCAATGACCCGCCCATAGGCCTTGGCATCATCGGGCCGGAAACCCAGAACAACACAGGCCGTATCCGCGCTCGCGTTCAACGTCTCCTGCATCCGCGCAATGGTATCGGCCTGTACCATAGGCACATCGCCAAAACACGCCAACACATCACCATCAAATCCCGCCAGCGCTTCACGCGCTTGCAATACGGCATGGCCGGTTCCCAATTGCTCGCTCTGCACAGCAAAAGAAACCGGATAGTCCTGCGCGGCTGCTTCAACCTGCTCGCGCTTTGCGCCTACCACCAATACTGACTTTTGCGCGCCCGCAGCCATGATGCTGTCCAACAAATGGCGCAGCATGGGTTTGCCGGCAATAGGATGCAACACCTTGTGCAAGTCGGACTTCATACGTGTCCCCTGCCCAGCGGCCAGAATGACAGCGGCCAATGGCGGTGTTGAAGATGCGTGCGTCATACAAATTGTCCCGAAATATCTTTCGCGCCTTTGATATTGACGCTCTCATTACCCTTGGCATCTGATAATACCCAGATGTATATATCTTGCCTAGGGCTAAGGCCATAAGCCAAGACCATCACTATCATATTAAAAATGGCAGAATTTTTCGCAATTTTACGATTGCGTATCTTTGTCAGATTTGCGCCATTTAATCCATAAATGCCGCGCCAGCATAAGGGGCGGCATGCGCAGCCAGTGAGACCGGACATATACGGCAAAGCGGGTCATGACGTAACCTTCACGCCCCCAACCATCCCGCGCCTTGACACGCCGCAGCAACAAGCGATCCAGCATAGAGAGGCGGCTGGAAAATTGCTGCGCGATTTGGGTACTATACAGCGCATGCGCCATCCGCAAGGTTCGCGACACGGCCTCATAAAGACCATGATGACGCGCGCGATCCGCCAATTGCTGTCCAAAGGCACCATCTTTGGCGAAATGCGAATAAAGCACGTGCACATCCCACAAATTGCGCATACCGCCAGCCATATCGCCATCTGCCGCAAAATGAGCAGCGGCATGGCAGATCATATCTGTCGGCGCCAAAATATAAGTGCCGCTCTCCAATGGCAGAGCCTCTTCCATCATGGCTTGAGCATCTGGCGTCGGCCTTGCGGTCAGTGGCAAGATAGTATGGTGCACATCAATCATGCCATCACGCGCATTGTGAATCATAGGCGGCAATTCATGCATCCATTCACGGTAATATTGCTGATCATAAGGGTCATCCTTCACCCATTCCCAACCCGCATTTATCAAAGCTGCCTCAACCACATCCAACTGATCGCGCGGCACCATAATATCCAGATCACCAACCTGACGGCCTTTTGCTGCGGGCAGACCAGCAGCAACATAGGCCGAACCTTTTAGCAAAACCACGCGCACATTCATATCACGCAAGGCATGCTGCATGCGATCGACTTCCCACATCGCTATGCGGTGCACATTTTCGCACTCTATAACTGCATCGCGGAAAATAGCCTGTACAGCATCTGGCAAGTCCAGCCCCTCGGCACGATACGCCAAAGTTGCTAGCAACCTTTCTGCCCGCGCAGCGGTGATGATGGCAGTCAATGCCTTATCATCATGCGCTTTCAGTTTTTCCGGTTGCGCAAGACATTGTGCAAGAAGTTTGCTTGCCTTCATGCTGCACCTTCGGGCCAAAGATCGGCAATCAATGCCATCGCCTCATCAGCATTGGCATAATCGATAGCAAAGGCCGGTACAGACTGAACAAAATGCGTGAGTGCCTGAAATGCCGGTTCACCCAAAGCCACATAATTGGTGGAAGCCTGTGTCAGACGCAGAAAATTCTCTGTAGGCGCGACTTCGCGTATTTGTTTTGCTTTGCCAAAACTGGGATAAAGCAACAGCACTGGTGGAGCGCTCTTACCCATCGCCTTCACCGCTGATCTGGGCGGTATCAGATGCCGGATATCACCCTTTGGCGTATCTTTTAGCAAAGGCCCAAAGCGGCGTTTATCATCTATGACGTGCTCCATCGCCGGTATCGCGCTGTTTTTCAGGCTGACCAGCCGCGGGAAAGGATAGATATGACCATCTTCCATTCCCAAAAGGGCGAATTCATCAGCGAAAAAACGCCAGCCATTGTCTGCCAATATGGCGGACAATGTTGACTTTCCCGATCCTGAAAGGCCAGTCATCACCAGCACTTTGCCATCGCGTTCAACAGCACTGGCGTGGAGCAGCAAATGGCGCCGCCAACCCATAGCCATTTGCAAGTTCATAGCCATTTCTGCTGCCAATAGCCCCTGAGCCAGCGGCAAAGGGCTGGCGTCTGGCAGCATATAATCGCCGGAAATATGCACAGATGGCCTGACAAAACGTCGCCACCAGCGCTGCGCTTCCAGTCGAACAGTAAAATCGGGAACTTGTCCCTCAGCTTTGGGATAATGGCTGTAAAGGCTTTGCAATTGCGTGATTGGTGCTCGCCAATCCGATCCAACTCGGAACACAGCAGGGCCAACCGCAATTTGGCAATGATGACGCATATTATCCATTTTCCGGTTTATGCTCTGCATAATGCACAAAACCGAGCGCAACCATCTCTTCCAACCGTTCTTCCAACACCTGATATACAGATACAGTTTCGTCTGTACTTTCTCCCGTTAAAACCTCACCATCAACGTCTTCCAGCTCATATGTGTAGAGGCTTGCCAGCCGATCATGGATGGACTGCAAGGTTGTCGCACCTTCTATCAAACAATCAAAGATTTGCGGCGCAGGTTCTATCAAAATATGGGTCTGACCAGAAGGGCGATGAAACAGCACGTCCATCTCATCCAAACTGACTTTTTGCCATTCACTTGACGGATCAATCATATAATGCATTGCGGTCATATAGTTATATCAACCCGATGCTTGACGAATTGCTGGGCCCCAGAAGGTGCAATATATGCTTATTTTTTGTCGGTTAAATCCTACGCCCTTGTATAGATGCATAGCATGTAAAACCGCTCTGCCCCGGTTGTAGCTTGCCGATTAAATCACGATAGGCGCGAGGTCCTCTTTGATGACGACCCTCTAAAATCTCCTGACCTGTAAAAGTGCGTGGCGGCAAAACTGTTGCGCCAGGTGCAGTCTGATCGACAATATTGCCGTACTGATCAATATATACAGGCCCATCTTGAGGTGAAGGCACAGTTATCTGGCAAGTAAGCACCGAATATGCGGTTTGAGCCATGGCAGGGCGAACGCTAACCACGGCAGAGGTTGCCGCAGCGCCAAGAATAAGTGCGCGGCGAGCCGGTATAGCTGGTCCTTTGGAAGCATTGCCCACTTCAATATCGCTCTTATCATGGGAAGAAACCTGTTCGCCCCCGTTTGAACTGTCTTCATGCATTTTATCTATATCTCCAAAGCCGCACATACGGCTACAAACAAATTACCCTCTATTATGAGTTGATTAAAAAATCGAGTAAAACCGTATATGCTCAATTGGATTGTGCACAAACGGGACAAAAATCTGTACTATCTTAACCGCGATTCTCCTTTTACAATCGGGAAGCGCTACCGCACTGAGAGGGACGCGGTAATTCGGCCCTAATGAGAGACAAATTGGCTATATTTTTGGACCCTGAAACGCGCCCGATGCGCATGCTCATCGCGAGTGTCATCATTGTCGTTGCACCTATTCTGGCGACAGAAATTGTTGGAATAGTGGAGCGTACGGCCATTATCATTGCCGCAGGGCTGGTCGCATTAGCAATCGGGTTGGATCAGAAAACGCCAACAGTACGCAATATGGACGCCAGTGCTCCGATATTGGATGATCAAGAAGAAGAAACGCCAAAAGGGCGGGAAGAGTGGCAAAAGCTCATCAATGGCATTTCCAATCCTATTTTGATCGTGTCTGATATGACGGTCAGCCAGAGCAATAAGGCCGCGCTGGAAATGTTGGGTGATGCCGTTGATGGTGAAGATGTCCGTCTGGTCATTCGCCACCCCACCGCAACAGACATCATATCGCGGCATGCCGAACAGCCATTGAGTCGCCCGGTAGAACTGGTGGGTATCGGTGCCCCTGACCAGCGCTGGGAACTTAATGTTACATCTTTAGGCCCCGATGACTGTATCGTATATCTTTGGGATCAATCACGCACCTATGCGATTGAGAAGATGCGCACTGACTTTGTTGCCAATGTCAGTCATGAATTGCGCACGCCTCTATCCTCTATCATTGGGTTTATCGAAACTTTGAGTGAAGATGGCGTCGGAGACGATGCGCAAACACGCGAACGCTTCCTGAAAGTGATGGCTGGCGAAGCAACCCGCATGCAGCAGTTAATTGCCGATCTTATCTCTCTCTCACGCATTGAAGCTGACAAGTTCAAAGCACCTGAGAACATCGTCTCGCTTGAAACGCTTATCCGCGATGTCGAGGGTATTTTTGTCCAGCGCGGCCAAGATAATCTGGTGGCCGATCTGCCCAAAACACCAATGCATGTCCGCGGGGATTATTCACAGCTTTCACAAATGCTGCAAAATCTGGTGACCAACAGTTTTAAATATGGTCGTAAGAAAAGCCCTGTCACCATCAAATTGCGCAAAAGCCGTAATGGCAATATGGCGCGGTTGACAGTGGCCGATAAGGGCGACGGCATTGATCCAAAGCATTTACCGCGGCTGACAGAGCGCTTCTACCGTGTCGATTCGGGCCGCAGCCGCGCCATTGGCGGCACTGGGCTGGGACTTTCCATTGTTAAACATATTGTGCACCGCCATGACGGCCAGCTGGAAATTGACAGCATTGTTGGCACAGGGACTAGGATAACAATTTCACTGCCTATTGCGGTCGAAAAAACCACCATAATAGAGGGTGATAACGCAACAACAAAGGCTGAACCCACACAGGCTAAGGCCATGTGAAAGGTCTCACAGAGCAGGTAAAATTCATTAAAATGCAACATATCTGTCATTTTCGATAAACTGGCAGACCCTAAGCACCCTAGGATTATCTGATCCTCTCACATTTGCGGGTGCTCTTTAATGCGTCTTAATGCGTTTCCATTGCTTATCGCCTGTCTGGCACTGACCGCTTGTCAGGATCAAGCAGGCTTGGTTCAAAGCACCAGCCGCGATGAAATCCGCATTGTCGGGTCTTCAACAGTCTTTCCATATGCCAAAGCGGTTGCTGATCAATTTGCGCAAACTGGCCGCAACCCCTCCCCCATATTGGAATCAACCGGCACGGGCGGCGGTATTCAGCTATTTTGCAGCGGTATTGGCGCCAGCTTCCCCGATATTGTTAATGCATCGCGCCGAATGAAAGCGTCAGAACTCAAGCGCTGCAAAGAAAAAGGCGTTGAGGATGTGGTTGAAATTCAGGTGGGCATTGATGGCGTAGCCTTGGCACAATCGCGTGAAGGAGCAGATTTGAATGTCAATCTGCCACAAATCTATCAGGCGATTGCAGCGCAGCCTTATGGCAAGCCCAATGGTAGTGCACTTTGGTCAGATGTTGCCGCCGAATTGCCAGAAACACGGCTATATATTTACGGCCCGCCCAAGACGTCTGGCACACGCGAATCCCTCACCGATTTGATGATGGAGCCTGGTTGTCTGCAAAACCCGGCGATGCAAGCCTTGAAGGAAAGCGACGAAGAGCGGGTTAATGAAATCTGCACGGATGTCAGGACCGATGGCGTTTATGTAGAAACCGGCGAAAATGACAATTTGATCATTCAGAAACTGATCAGCAACCCCGGTAGTATCGGTATTTTCGGCTATGGGTATCTGGAGAAAAACCTTGATAAGGTTCGCGGCGTTAAAGTGAATGGTGTCGATCCGACATATGACACTATTTCATCCGGCGAATATCCCGGAGCGCGTCCGCTCTATATCTATGTGAAAAAGCGCCATATTGATATTATCAACGGGCTGGACGAATATATTATGGAGTTTTTGACCGCAGGCACGCGGACCGGCTATCTGTCCGAAGAAGGGATGATTGCTATGCCGGACCCGCTGCGCCAAGTGATGATTGAAAGGCTGCGGACATTGCCGCCATTGTCAATTGAGGCGTTGGAATAGTAAGCAAGCACATGATTTATATCATCTCTATGCTGCACCATTTGCCTGCTGGACTATTCTGAAGGAAATACCGTTTGTCTCCCTTTACCCTTTTATTTCTTGTTGTTGCGCTGGGCCTTATTGGCTGGCTGTTTGGCCGGGCAAAAGCCAATCGCTTTGTCGCGCAGGGCAAACACAGCTTTAATTCACTGCCCAATTATCATGGCTGGTATATGGCCCTTTGGGCAGTGATCCCCGTCGCCATATTTGCATTTATCTGGTCCAGCGTATCGCCAGCGGTGATTACCAACACAGTCTTGGCTGATCCACTTGCCGCCAATCTGCCAGATGACAGTTTTGAGCGTGCCGCCATATTGGCCGAAGCACGGGCTTTGGGTACCGGCCAGCAGACACAGGCTTTCAAAGCTGAGGCAGAGACACTCGCTCCCTTATACGGCGCAGCGACCCAATATTATCAATGGATAGGTATTGCAGCATCACTGCTGCTTGGCTTTGCGGGAGCGGCCTTTGCTTTCACCCGCATTCGCCCGGATTTTCGCGCGCGCAACAAAGTAGAGCGCGTGGTCATGATGACCCTGTTGATCGCGTCGCTGATCGCGATTTTGGCGACTGTCGGTATTTTCGCGTCACTGATCTTCGAGTCGATACGGTTTTTCAACATGGTCTCGCCCTTTGAATTCCTGTTCGGGACACAGTGGAACCCCAGCAGCGAAGTGAATGAGGCTGGCACTGCTGATGGATTTGGCGCTATTCCGCTCTTTTGGGGCACGGCCTTTATCGGCGCCATCATTGCCATGCTGGTTGCGATACCTTTTGGCCTGATGACCGCTGTATATCTGACCCAATATGCCGCCCCGGCAGTCCGCCGATGGGTTAAACCTATCCTTGAGATTTTGGCCGGTGTGCCGACCGTGGTCTATGGCTATTTTGCCGCATTGACCGTAGCGCCAGCGTTGCGCGAATTTGCGGTGATGATCGGCATTACCAATGCGTCTGCAGAATCCGCTTTGGCCGCTGGTCTGGTCATGGGGGTTATGATCATTCCCTTTGTGTCATCCATGGCTGATGACAGCATAGCCGCGGTGCCAAGCGCGATGAGTGATGGATCACTCGCAATGGGCGCTACCAATAGCGAGACTATCAAAAAAGTGCTCGTTCCCGCCGCTTTGCCCGGCGTTGTTGGCGGTGTATTGCTGGCAGTAAGCCGGGCCATTGGCGAGACTATGATTGTGGTGATGGCAGCTGGCTATGCGGCCAATCTGACTGCCAACCCATTTGACAGCATTACCACTGTCACCGTGCAAATTGTCCAATTGCTCACAGGCGATTCGGACTTTAACTCGCCAATGACATTGGCGGCCTTTGCCTTGGGTCTGGTTTTGTTTTTTGTAACTTTGTTCCTCAACATCGTCGCATTGCAGATCGTGAAGAGATATCGGGAAAGCTATGAGTGAGACCATGACAGCGACCACGGCGGGTTCTGGTACCTTGTACAGCACCAAAACCGACTGGAAAAGCGATGCCATGCGCAAGCGTATCAAGAAGCGCTATGCTGCAGAAACCCGCTTCCGCTTTTTGGGGTTGGCTGCGATCATTATTTCCTGCGCGTTTCTGGTCTTTCTCCTCGCGGTTATGATCGGCAATGGCGCAAAGGGCTTTGAACGAACAGAGGTTGCTCTGCCCGTTGATCTCGCGGCGATTTCTGGCAATGCGAAACCAGAAGATTTCACTGGTGAAGCAGGTGATGCTGCCTTGGCATCATTGGAATTGCGACAGGCCGTAGAGACAGCAATTATCGATGAATATGGCGAAAAGGGACGCAAAATCTTTGGCCGTTCGGTGTGGACCGAAGTGCGCAGTGCCATTATGAGCAACCCTGATATTATCAATGAGAAGAACACGATCTGGGTTTCAGCATCTTCTCCGCTTGATCGGCTCAACAAGGGTGATGATGTTCCGGAACTGGCCGAACAATATCAGATATTGCAGTCATCAGACAAAATCCGCTCAGTCTTCAACATCCCATTTCTGACCAAATCAGACGGCGTTGACCCGGCCTTGGTGGGCATTTGGGGCGCGCTTAAAGGCTCTTTGATGACAATGTTGGTGACCTTGATGCTCGCCTTCCCCGTCGGCGTTCTGGCGGCGGTATATCTCGAAGAATATGCGCCGCGCAATCGCTGGACCGATTTGATTGAGGTATCGATCAACAATCTGGCAGCCGTACCCTCCATCATTTTCGGGCTATTGGGACTTGTTATCTTTTTGAACTGGATGGCCCTGCCTCGCTCCTCGGCCTTAGTGGGTGGTTTGACTTTGGCTCTGATGACTATGCCGGTGATCGTGATTGCAGGGCGAAACGCTGTCAAAGCCGTTCCGCCATCAATTCGCGAAGCGGCTTTGGGTATTGGTGCCAGCAAGGTTCAGGTGATTTTTCATCATGTCCTGCCCCTCGCCATTCCCGGTATTATGACCGGCACAATTATCGGTATGGCCCGCGCGCTTGGCGAAACTGCACCCCTGCTGATGATCGGCATGCGGGCGTTTACCGCAACTCCGCCGGGCGACCTATCAGACCCGTCCACCGTTTTGCCGGTGCAGATATTTCTCTGGTCAGACGAGATTAACCGTGGATTTGTTGAGAAAACATCCGCGGCGATCATCATATTGCTGATCTTCCTGCTCACCATGAACGCGCTAGCGATCTATCTGCGCAACCGATTTGAAACGAGATGGTAAACACAAGCATGACCCAGAATACAGTCCAGCCTGACCCCAAAATGACGGCGCGAGATATTGAGGTTTTCTATGGCCAGAAGAAAGCCATTAACGGTGTTTCCATCGATATTGACATGGAAAATGTGACGGCATTTATTGGCCCGTCAGGCTGCGGAAAATCAACCTTTTTGCGCACATTAAACCGCATGAATGACACTATCCCTTCTGCACGCGTCAAAGGGACTATCATGCTGGATGGGGAAGATATTTATTCCTCCAGCATGGATGTGGTGCAATTGCGCGCCCGTGTCGGCATGGTTTTCCAGAAACCCAATCCTTTCCCCAAGTCCATATATGACAATATTGCCTATGGCCCGCGCATCCATGGGCTTGCGTCTGATAAGGCGGAATTGGATCAAATTGTTGAGAAATCACTGCAAAGAGCAGGCCTGTGGAATGAGGTTAAAGACCGTCTGTCAGAGAGCGGCACTGCGCTTTCCGGCGGTCAACAGCAGCGCCTGTGTATCGCACGGGCGATTGCCGTCGATCCTGAAGTCATATTGATGGACGAGCCTTGTTCGGCTCTTGACCCAATCGCAACGGCAAAAATCGAAGAGTTGATCCATGAACTGCGCGGCAAATATGCCATTGTTATCGTTACGCATAATATGCAGCAGGCCGCCCGTGTTTCACAGCGTACCGCCTTTTTCCATCTGGGCGATATGGTGGAATATGGCGAGACTTCGGAAATGTTCACCAACCCGCAACAGGAAAAGACCCGCGACTATATTACCGGCCGCTATGGCTAATGGGACAGTAAAAGACCATATAAGATCATGATGACACCCAATACCACCAAACATACGGTTAAAGCGTTTGATAGCGACATTGTGCGCCTGCGCGGCCTTGTGGCTGAAATCGGTGGCTGGGCAGAACTGGCCATCACCGATGCAATGACGGCATTGCTGAGGAATGACAAAGCTCTGGCATCCCAAACCATCATCAAGGATAAAGAGATTGATGATCTCGAGCGGCAAATTGACCGCCTAGTCATTCAAACCATGGCATTGCGAGCGCCCATGGCAGACGATCTGCGTGTGCTTGTTTCCACATTGAAAATCGCCAATAAGATTGAGCGTATTGGCGATTACGCCAAAAACATCGCAAAACGTGTCCCCTTGTTGGACGATATTGACTGGGCAGAGACAGCCGATGGCTTGGAGCCCATGTCAAAGGCGGCGATCCGATTGGTCAGCGATGCACTCAACGCCTATGCGCAGCGCGATGCCGATCTTGCGATGCAGGTGTGCAATCGCGATAAGCTGGTGGATGATTATTATAGCGCCGTTTTCAGAGGCCTTGTTGACCAAATGATTGCCAAACCAGATCATGTTAATTCTGGTGTGCACCTTATGTTTATCGCCAAGAATATTGAGCGCATTGGCGATCATGCGACAAATATCGCCGAAATGGTGTATTTTGCGATAACTGGCCGGGCCATTATCGACCGGGATCGCGGCAGTGACCCGCTAGATATGACTGACTGATTTGAAGACCTATTGATTGGAATAAGCTATGTCGAAACCGCATATATTACTGGTTGAAGATGATGCCGCGCTTGCTGAACTTATCACCTTCCATTTCGAAAAGCAGGATTTTCGCATCAGCCAAACCCCCGATGGTGAAGAGGCATTGCTGATCGTTACTGAGCAACAGCCTGATATTGTGGTGCTTGACTGGATGATTGATAATCTGTCCGGCATTGAAGTATGCCGCCGCCTGCGCCGAAATAATGAAACAGCCAATATTCCCATCATCATGATGTCAGCGCGCGGCGAAGAAGAAGACCGTATACGTGGTCTGGATATCGGCGCTGATGACTATCTCACCAAACCATTTTCACCGCGCGAACTCATCGCCCGCGTTAATGCCGTTCTTCGCAGGATGCGCCCTGCTCTGGCAGGTGGAACATTGGTTTATGCCGACATAGAAATGGATACAGTAGGCTATAAGGTCAAACGTGGCGGCAAAACCGTTCCCTTGGGCCCTACAGAATTTCGATTGTTGCGCCACTTTCTTGAGCACCCTGGCTGGGTGTTTTCACGCGAAAGGCTCCTCGATGCCGTTTGGGGCAATGATAGTGACATAGAAATTCGTACTATTGATGTGCATATCCGGCGGCTTAGAAAAGCCATCAACGCAAATGGCAAATCCGACATAATCCGTACCGTCCGTTCGGCAGGTTACGCTTTGGATAGCGAATCTATTGGCTAAGTTTTAGCAATAAATGCCTCGAAAATTGCTAAAAAACCTAACGGTTCCGGCTTGACAAAGTCGCGGCTGGGCGTGATTGCCAGCGCAAATTCCCTATAAAGGCTTCGACAGAGGCCGTATATTCAAGCTGTTTCGCAAAGGAGAGAATAATGACCATTAGTTTTGCAGATAAAGTGGCAATCGTAACAGGAGCTGGTGGCGGCCTTGGCCGGTCATATGCACTTGAGCTGGCCCGTCGCGGCGCGAAAGTGGTGGTCAATGATCTGGGTGGAAGTCGTGATGGCACGGGCGCATCTGACGCAGCAGCCAAAGTCGTTGAAGAAATTGAAGCTGCTGGCGGCGTCGCTATGGCCAATGGCGGTTCGGTGACCGACTTTGCACAGATGGAAGAGATGGTTGCCAAAGTCAAAGAAAAATGGGGCGGCGTTCATATCCTGATCAACAATGCCGGTGTTTTGCGTGATAAAAGCTTCGTAAAAATGGACCCGCAGGATTTCACCTTTGTTGTAGACGTTCACCTCAATGGCTCCGGCAATGCGACAAAAGCCGTTTGGGAAACCATGCGCGAACAAAATTATGGTCGTATCTTGATGACCGCATCATCAACCGGCCTTTACGGGAATTTTGGCCAAGCCAATTATGGTGCCGCCAAGCTGGGCCTAGCTGGCCTCACGAAGACGTTATATCTTGAAGGCGCAAAATATAATATCAAAGTCAACACATTAGCGCCTGTTGCTGGCACACGCATGACCGAAGATATTTTCCCGCCAGAAGCATTTAAGGCATTTACGCCGGACAATGTTACCCCTGCGGCACTGTATCTGGTCAGCGAAGACTCACCGACCAATATGATTATTGGCGCTGGCGCTGGCGCATATCACGCAGCCTATGTGACCATGACACCTGGCGTAGCATTGCCGGAAAATGAGCGGACCGTCGAAGGCGTAGCAGCGGCATTTGACCGCATTACAGATCGCACCGGCGAGATTGTTCCGCAATCAGGTTCAGAACAATCCATGGCGATTATGAAGTTGCTGCAATCCTAAGCAGTTATTTGTAAAGATCGGGCTGGTTGACGAAATGATGGATTTCAGTCGACCAGCTTGATCAATTTGCGCTCTAGCGGGGCAAGTACAGCGGACAGGTCATGCCCGCGCTTTAATATCTGCCCTTGCTCGCCTTTCAGTGCCCATTGCCCTTGGCGTGCTTGCATTGCGGGGCATTTTTCTATGCGGTATTCGGGGCGCTCCGAAGCACGGCGGTAGGCCGCAAAAATGGCAGTATTTTTTGCAAACTCAATAGCATAGTCGCGCCACATACCTGCCGCGACCATACGCCCATAGACATTCATAATGGCCGAGATTTCTTTTCGATCCAAAACGGTTTGATGGGCATATTTTTGCTGTGATGGAAAAAGCGCAACATTGCTATCTTGCCGTATATCCATCACATTTTGCACCAAAAACAGAACCGCGATCTGGCATGATACCAATCTAAACGGTCAATACGCATTAGGCCTTTTTCTGCACCTGTTCGTCGTCACCTACAGATTCACCAGCCGCGCAGCATGGTGCTTCGATCAAAGTTTCTGGTTCATCAATCATTTGTTCGCTGGCCTGCATTGCCGCTGCGAGCCGCTTTTGCAGCTGCTCCATCTCACACTTTAATAGCTCCAGCTTTTGCGTCTCAGAGTCATAGACCTCACTGCATGGCGTTCCATATGGAATAAATTCTTTCTGATAATCGTTGGAATCCACAGGAACCTGACGGGCACGTACACCTACCATGGTTGCACCTTCCGGCACATCTTTGGTGACAACGGCATTTGCCCCGACACGCGCACGCTCGCCAACAATAATTGGCCCTAAAATCTGCGCTCCAGAGCCCAATATCGCACCATTAGATATCGTCGGATGACGTTTACCTGCGATACCATTTGCTGGGTTCGTTCCGCCCAATGTGACACATTGATAAATTGTCACATCATCGCCGATTTCTGCCGTCTCACCAATGACGGTAAAGCCATGGTCGATAAACAGGTTGCGCCCGATAGTCGCACCGGGATGTATATCGATCGCTGTAAAGAAGCGGCCCAGATGGTTGACCAGACGCGCAAGAAAGAACAGATCACCGCGAAATAACCAATGGGATATGCGATGAAAACCAACCGCCCACAGACCTGGATATAGCAGGATTTCCCACTTCGACCGGGGTGCCGGATCACGTGATGCAATGGATTCCAAATAATCATTGAGAGCGCTAAACATGGGCGTCTCTCCTTTTTCAAATTTCACTTGATGCTAATATAGTTAGAAATTTACGCTTGGCAATCTAATGAAAGATAGCTTGCAAGTTTCCCGATGCGGCGTTGTACGCTCTCACCCTGCAAATCTTTATCGTCTCCGGTCAATTCCAGTTTGAGACATGTGCCATCAATGACGAGCCGCGAACGGCGCAATATCTCTTCACGCCCGCCGCTTAAACGCTGCCCTGCGCGAATGGCCAATCCCCAACCTATCGCCATGTCGAGCTCTTCATAAGAACAAAGCCGCTCATGGTTGGTGAAGCGCGAACTGCCGCCACCAAAGCTGGTATAAAGCGATTGCGCCAACATCGCTCGGCCGGTTGCATCAATGCCAACCCAATTGCCATGTAGAGCAACCTCTAATGCCCGTTCCGCACGGAAATCAGGGTTAGCCTGCCAGCCAATGTCTGACAAATGACATGCTGCTAATAATAGCCTTTTATAGCCTTTATCCAATGTTGGAAATGCGCCTAGCAACCAATCATAGAGCGCTGTGCCATCAGAGCCATGGCGCGATTGATAACGTCCGAAGCGGCGCGTCGAATCCAATAATGGGTCGATACGGCGCGTCGCTTCATCCATATTTTCAAACACCAGACCTTCGCGCAAACCATAGGACGACACGACGATGTGCGATGGTTGAAACAAAGATGTCACTGCCTGCAACAGCTGCGCTGCGTTAGACAATGTTGCAATTCGCGAACTGGCCAGTCGGGGAATAGCCCGCAAATCGTCGCGGCTACTGGCGATTACACGATCGACCAGCGGACCAATACGTTCCTTCGCGATATGGTAATTATGAAAGACCGTTAGCGGATAGCCCGTATCAAACATATCCACGCGCGCCAGTCCGCGCCAGCTTCCACCCACCACATAAAAAGGCAGTTGCTTGTCCATATCGGCCCATTCAGTGCCAGCGATCAAATCCGCAATATAGGATTGTATCTCTGCCTGCCCTTTGGCGATAAGCTGGTCGGACCGCAGCACACCAACAGGAAGAGAGATGGCTCTTTCTACTTTGCCGTTGCTGACGCGCGCTAATTCCAAGCTACCACCGCCCAAATCGCCAACAATGCCATCTGCTTCAATTATGGATGATAAAACGCCAGCCGCGGCGCTTTGTGCCTCCTCTGCCCCGCTTAATACCCGCATCTCAAAGCCGATTTCAGCGACTTTCGCTACAAATTCCGGCCCATTGCTTGCATCACGCACGGCTGCGGTTGCAACACAAATCACTTCACTCACGCCATAGCTGCTAAGCAGACGCGAAAAGCGGCGTATTGCTGTGAGCCCGCGTTCCATCGATTCAGGCTGCATTGCCCCCGTTTCAGCAAGCCCTGTCCCCAGACCCGCCATCACTTTCTCATTAAAAATCAACGCAGGGTTACGCCTTGGCCCAGCAAACACCACCAAACGGATGGAGTTGGAGCCAACATCTATAACCGCGATGCTATGGCTGCGTTTTTCAACCGGCTTGCGTTTTTTGCGAAACAGAAAGGAAACCGGATCAGCCATCGATGCGGACAGGTCTTTTCAGGCTTAACTTCGGCACACCATCACCATGCAGTGCCGCACCGCGACCTGAAAGCGATGGATTGGTCATGAAATAGCGATGCAGGTTAAACGGCTTGTCGCCCGAATGGACCCGTACATATTTGCCATCGCTGTTAAGCTCCCAGCTTTGTTGATTATCCAGCAGATTGGCGACCAGTACCTGTTGCAAAATCTGATCATGTACCGTCGAATTTTCTATCGGCAACATATATTCGACCCGGCGGTCAAAGTTGCGCGGCATCCAGTCTGCGGAGCTGATATAAAGCTGTGCCTGACGGTTCGGCAGCTGCTTGCCGTTACCAAATGCCCATATCCGGCTATGTTCGAGGAACCGGCCAATTACAGAGCGCACTCTGATATTATCAGACATGCCGGGGATTTGCGGTTTCAAACAGCATATGCCTCTAATGATAAGCTCTATCTGAACACCGGCATTGCTCGCCGTGTAAAGTTTCTCGATAATCATCGGGTCGACCAATGAGTTCATCTTCGCCCATATCGCGCCTGATTTGCCCGAACGCGCATTATCGATTTCCTGATCGATCAATTCCATCAAGCGTGCGCGCATATCACGCGGTGACATGGTGAGCAGCTCAAACTTCTCTGGTTCAACATAGCCAGTAATATAATTGAACAGCTGCGCTGCATCACGGCCAGCGCGCGGGTCAGCAGTGAAGAAGCTAATATCTGTGTAGATTTTGGCCGTTATCGGATGGTAATTGCCCGTGCCGAAATGGCAATATGTCCTATATCCCTCTGCCTCACGGCGCACGACCATGGAAATCTTGGCATGGGTTTTCCACTCTATAAAACCATAAACCACTTGCACACCGGCACGTTCCAGCGCGCTGGCCCAGAGCAGGTTTTGCTCTTCATCAAAGCGGGCTTTCAGTTCAACAACAGCGGTCACAGATTTTCCTGCTTCAGCAGCGTCGATCAACGCTTTGATAACGGCAGATTGCTTACCCGCACGGTACAATGTTTGCTTGATAGCGATGACGTCTGGATCGGCAGCGGCCTGTTGCAGGAATTCGATCACCACCTCAAAACTTTCATAAGGGTGGTGAACCACGATATCCTTGCTGCGAATGGCCGCAAAACAATCCCCACCATGATCCCTGATACGTTCGGGAAAACGCGGGGAATAGGCGGGGAATTTTAGATCAGGCCTGTCCTCATCAACAATTTCGCTCAAACTACCTATGCCGATAAAGCCGTCAATAATGGACTTGATAGCGCCGGGCGCCAGCAAAACATCGTCAAGGTCGCGGCCAATTACTGGGTCCAGATCGGCAGATACTTCCAACCGGATAACCTGACCGCGCCGGCGTCTTTTGATCGCGCTGCGGAAATAGCGCACCAGGTCTTCGGCCTCTTCCTCAACCTCAATATCGCTATCGCGGATGATGCGAAACAGCCCTGCATTGAGCATATCATAGCCGGGAAATAATTTTCCCGAAAAGCCAGTGATAACACTTTCCAGCGAGATATAGATTGCCTCTTCACCCGGAATACGGATCAAGCGCGGCATTGTTGGCGGCAACATGATCAGCTCGCGCACGGCATGGCCATCAGAGGCGCGGCGCAGATTGATAATCAGGCTGATGCCCTTATTCGGAATGAAGGGGAATGGATGTGCCGGGTCAAGCGCCTGCGGCGTTAGTACCGGGAAAATCTGTGTGGTGAAATGATTGTCCAGCCATGCAAAAGCCTCTGCCGACAAGTCATTGACTGTCTTTACGCAGATCCCACTCTCAGAGAGTTTTTCGCGCAATTCTTGCCAGACATTTTGCTGTCCGGCAGTCAGTTCCGCAACGCGTTTTTCAATCGCCACAAGTTGCTGTAATGGCGTGCGGCCATCTGCTGAACGCTCCTCAACGCCCTGCCCCAATTGGCCGACAAGACCGGCAACCCGCACCATATAAAACTCGTCCAGATTGTCACCGGATATAGAGAGGAAGCGCAGCCGTTCCAACAAAGGGTGTGCACCATTTTGCGCTTCTTGCAAAACACGCTCATTAAAGCCCAGCCAGCTTAGCTCTCTATTATTATAGCGTTTGGACGCTTCTTCATCAAAGCCATCCATCCTGTCTACACCGCCAACAGACGGAACATTGTCATCGTGAATCATGCGGCTCCATCCTCATGGTGCGTATATTGATCTATCAATTCGCCGATCACTTTAATGCCAATCGGCTTTTGATTGGCCAATGCCCAGACATTCAGCGCTTCGACAAGCCACATGATCCCGTCATAGCTGCGCTGGCATCTCATCGTTACAAAATCGGCCATGCGTTCCGTCACACTCAGCCCGCTTTGATAGCATAATTTCAGGAAAAGCGCGGTGACCATATCCTCATCTGGCGGTGCAATTATTATATTTTGCGATGCCTTAAGGCGCGATTTCAAATCGGGCAATTCTATATCATCAAAACCGCAACCAGCGCTGAATGAAAGCAGTATTGGCTGCCCCGATTGCTGCGCACTATTCCACATATGGAAGACATCGGCTTCATCTTTCTGATCCAGATCATCAACAAAGATGCCGCTGGACATTTGCGTGAAGACATTGCCCATAACTGTCTTGCCGGATTTTTCTGGTCCTTGAATAACCGCACTGCGATAGGGCCAATGCTGCCAGTTTTGCAGCATATCAGAAGCCTCTTTATTGCACGGTGTTACAATAAAATCATCAGAAGCCAATTGTGTAGAAAAAGGGAGCGGGATCTGTCCCATACAGCCTTATTGGCCTCCCCCACGTGATATCCGCAGGACATTGCCAGATTGTTGCACTTGCCATCCTCGCGATTCCAACGCTGCCTTTAGCTGATCCGCTGAGCCACTAAACGCTACATTCATAACCGAGGTTCCGCCAAGTGCTAGGCTGGACGTGCTGGCCGAGGCAACACCTGAAATGCCGCGAACCGAGCCCTCTGCAGATGATACAGCCGCAACGTCCGGCGTAGCATATTGCACACTAAAGCTGTTTACAGATGGCTGGACAGGTGCCGCTGGCGCATCATCGCCCCCACTGCTGGAGAGATCATCGCCATCATCGGTTTCAATCTCTTCTTCCAGTACTTCTTCTTCCAACTCTTCTTCATCAGTGCCATCATCGATGATTAGAGATGTGTCAGGACGCAACGCCCCACGCGCAAGAGCTTCACGGTAAATAGCGTCCATACGTTCAACGCCGCTGACCAGCATTTCATCAAGCGCTTCACCATTCGCAGCAGTCAGTTCAAAACTGCCAAGTTTCTTGCGATCCGGCCCAAACATTGCCGTGAAATAACCACGCACAGGACCATTAGGATACTGCCGCTGTAAACGCACAATCGGCACCAGCACATCAGCCGCGCCGAAATTGTCCAGAATAAGCCGCCACCAATTGCGATCACGCCGTCCGGTCTGACCAGCGGTGAGCAATAATGATTCAGAGCCTGCACCGCTTGGGCGGACATAATCAATGCTGCTATCTGCTGTGCGGAAATTGGCCCATGCTCTTTGCCATGGTGTCCGGCTTTCAAAGACCTGCTCACTGCCGCCGCTAATAAATACGGGGATCACCAGCATGGGTGCAGAGCGCAAACGCACGCCGCGTATTCCCAAAATTTGGCCTGTCCGCGCACGGTCAAACAAAATACCCAATGTCGCCACATAACGACGCGGACCGATTTGCTCTTGCTCGATCACAACACCGGATACAATATTGTTCAACCGGCTATCGCTCAGCGCCGGGGCTGCACCATTGCGATTTGTGGAGCGCCACAATTCGGCCCAACCGCGCCTTTGTGCCAGTTGCCAGCCTTTGCGCCGTGCTTCTTCAGCGCTCGCTCCAGTAATATTAACTTTGATACCCGAAACTTCAAAATCGCCGCTGCTGTTAATAGGGCTGATGCCGCGTTCGCTCTCAATCTGGGAATAGCCTGAACCAGACAAGCCAAGCATGGCCGCCAAGGCGACAATCATGGCAATTGGGTAAAGAGTATTACGAATCATCATATTCCTGTCGCCAGCTTTCGCGCAAATTACAGCATTTTTCCACCGGGAAAACACAATAGCATGCCAATAGCCGTTGGTTTATCGTGATAAAAGCGTTAGGCGCAGAAACCATGAACAGCAAGAGCGATAGCGATCAACCTGCAAATCCATATAGCTATGAAGCGGCAGGTGTTTCCATTGAACGGGGCAATGCACTGGTCCGCGCGATTGGGCCATTGGCCCGCTCGACCGCGCGTGCAGGGGCAGATGCTGACTTAGGCGGCTTTGGCGGGCTGTTTGATCTTAAAGCAGCTGGCTTTACTGACCCCATTTTGGTGGCCGCTAATGATGGTGTTGGCACGAAAGTAAAATTGGCTATCGAACATAATCGTCATGCTGGGATCGGCATCGACTTAGTGGCCATGTGCGTCAATGATCTGATCGTTCAGGGTGCGGAGCCATTATTCTTTCTCGATTATTTCGCCAGCGCCAAACTTGACAATGCTGTGGCAGAGCAAGTTGTCGCTAGCATTGCAGAAGGGTGCAAACAGGCAGGCTGCGCCCTAATAGGCGGCGAAACGGCTGAGATGCCCGGAATGTATGCCGATGGTGATTATGATCTTGCAGGTTTTTGCGTTGGCGCAGCAGAACGCGGTTCGCTTATCAACGGGTCAACCATTGCTCCGGGCGATGTAATTTTGGGATTGTCCTCATCCGGCATTCATTCCAACGGCTTTTCTCTGGTCCGCAAACTGGCAGAGGATAAGGGGTGGAAACTGCAACGCCCTGCCCTGTTTGACCATGAGAAATTGCTGATCGATGCCTTATTAGAGCCGACACGCATCTATGTAGCATCATTAATGCCGCTCTTGCGCGGTGGTAGCATCAAGGGTCTGGCCCATATTACTGGCGGCGGCTTGCTGGAGAATATTCCGCGCATATTGCCTGATAATGTGCATGCACAGGTTGATGCCGATAGCTGGTCATTGCCGCGCCTCATGGCATTTTTGCAGGCAGAGGGTCAGATTGAACCCATGGAAATGGCCCGCACGTTCAATTGCGGCATCGGCATGGCCATTGTCGTCGCGCCCGATAATGCGGCTGCGACCATAGCTTCTCTGCAAGAGGTTGGCGAAACCGTCCATCAAATCGGTGTGATTGAAGAAGGCGCAAAAGGGTGCACTGTTAGCAGCGCCTCCGGCAGTTGGAGCGCCCGTGAACCATGGAGCAGCACGCATAATGGCTAAAGCCCGTGTTGCTGTCATGATCTCCGGAGCGGGCAGCAACATGGCCGCCCTTTTGTTCGCGTCAAAACGTGAAGATTGCCCCTATGAAATTGTGCTGGTGGCCAGCAACAACCCTGATGCGCCGGGGCTTAATATTGCTGCGGCAGAAGGCATAGCAACCTTCGCCCGGTCCCACAAAAATATGCCGCGTGAAGACCATGATGCGCTGATGCATGCAGCATTGGTTGACGCAAAGACAGACTATGTTGCGCTGGCTGGCTATATGCGCGTCTTGAGCGACGAATTTGTGAACAAATGGCAGGACCGGATGCTGAATATCCACCCCAGCCTTTTGCCCAAATATAAAGGGCTGAATACGCACCAACGCGCCATAGATGCGGGTGATAGCCATGGCGGGGCTTCGGTACATCTGGTCACGCCTGAATTGGACGATGGGCCGGTCTTGGGGCAGATAAAGGTCGCCATATTGCCCAGTGACAATGCCGCAGCATTAGAAAGCCGCGTGCGCTATGCAGAGCACCAGCTTTACCCGCACATATTGGCCGAATATACAGGCCGCGAACACGATGCAGATTGGCTGCTACAAAAAGCCGATAGCCTCGCGCTTGCTCTGCCGCAAACCCATGCACGGCCAAGCCATGGTTCGCCGGGCTGGCGCGTTGGCAGTGAAAAAACAGGCAAATATTTTGCGCATTTCAGCACGCAGCATCATGGCAGCGATGCCATTGGCATCTTGGTCAAGACTAGCGGACCCGATGAGCTGGAAACATTGTGCGAAGAGCAGCCGGACATTTATTGGAAACCCGCTTATTACGGCGCATCAGGCTGGATAGGCCTGCGCCTAAACCGCAGCGGCGTTGATTGGGACCATGTCAGCGAATGGCTGGAGCGCAGCTGGCGCAGCGTCGCACCCAAAAGCCTAACCAAGCTAATGGATGCAGCGGACGCTTTCTAAAACAAAAAAGGCGCCCGTTTGCACGAGACGCCCTTTTTGAAAGAATTTAATGAACCGCTGAAACTAGCCAACAATCTCATCATTATTGAAGAAAAATGCGATTTCTATTGCCGCATTTTCCTCACTGTCTGAACCATGCACGGTGTTTTCACCAATGGACAGAGCGTGTGTTTTGCGGATGGTGCCTTCATCGGCATCCGCTGGATTGGTTGCGCCCATGATATCACGGTTGCGGGTCACAGCGTCTTCGCCTTCAAGCACTTGGACAACAACAGGCTCGCTCATCATAAAATCAACAAGCTCACCGAAAAAGGGGCGCTCTTTATGCACTGCGTAAAAGCCTTCGGCTTGTTCACGGCTCATATGAATACGCTTTGATGCAACAACGCGCAGGCCAGCTTCTTCCAGCATCTGTGTGACAGCGCCGGTCAGGTTGCGACGGGTAGCATCAGGTTTAATGATCGAAAATGTGCGGGTTAGTGCCATTGGGGATACTCCAGAATATATTTGATTTCGCGCGGGCCTTTACCGCTGCTTGAGCGCGTACGCAAGCCGCAAAATATCGCGCTAAATCTAACAGGCTGATTTTACTACGCAGACAGCCATTATATTAGGCCTTAGCAATAAGCATTGCAGCGGTGCTAGCCTGCCTCAATCCACCGCCGACCTTCCTGACGCCAATAGTGGCGCGTGATGCCATCCTGATCTTTTAGAGATTTCCAGCTTTGCCGGGCTTCATCAATATGGTCCGGCGCAAATAGATAGAAAATACGTTCCAGCCTATAAGCGCCCTGCAGCATATCAGGGCGCCATTTGCTATCGGCAATGACCAGAAATTGTGCCCCATTGGCAAAAGCCTGCGGCGCATCTGGCGCATCGGGAAAGAGCAATATTGGCTGGCGGGCATCATTGTCTCCGCCAGCAATATCATGAGCCAGAAAACTTTCCGCCTTGCGCGTCCATAGCTGGTCAGAAATATTGTCCCTGAGCAGCTCTTCGCTCGCAATAACGGCCAGCCTATTGCCTGCCTCCAACGTTTTTTCCGCCAGAACAGGCAACAGTTTTTCCGCTGGATCGCGCGTCAACTGATAGAAATCGACCCGCATGAGAACAAATCAATCCTGTTCAAAATGCGTGGCGACCAACCTGTTCAGCAAGCGCACGCCATAGCCGGTGGCACCCTTGCCCCAAACATGGCCTGGCTTATCCGCCCAGACCATACCTGCAATATCGAGGTGCGCCCATTTAACGTCTTTTTGGATGAACCGCTGCAAAAACTGTCCCGCAGTAATCGAACCAGCCTGACGCGGCCCAGAATTTTTAATATCTGCAATGGGGGAATCAATCAGCTTGTCATAATGCGCGCCCAGCGGCATCCGCCACAATGGATCACCTTCTTCTGCACCAGCGTCCGTCAGCATAGTGGACAACCCGTCATCGTTGCTGAACAACCCACCATGCTCATGGCCAAGCGCCACGATCATCGCGCCTGTTAAAGTTGCCAGATTGACAACATATTCCGGCTTATATTCCTCTTGTGCCCAGTGCAGCGCATCACATAGCACCAGCCGCCCTTCTGCATCGGTATTGATGACTTCAACCGTCTGGCCGGACATAGTGGTCACAACATCGCCTGGACGCTGCGCATTGCCATCAGGCATATTTTCGACCAGCCCGCAAATGCCAATCACATCGGCTTTCGCCTTACGCCCTGCAAGCGCCTTCATCGCGCCGGCAACCGCGCCTGCGCCGCCCATATCCCATTTCATAGCTTCCATACCAGCCGCAGGTTTGATGGAAATTCCGCCTGTATCAAAGGTAACACCCTTACCAACCAGAACCAGCGGGCGGCCATTATCATTCTCAGCGCCTTTCCAGCGCATCACCAGCAGACGCGGCGGCCGAACGGAACCCTGAGCCACACCCAAAAGAGCACCCATGCCCAATTTCGTCATCTCGTCCTCGTCTAATACGGTAATTTCCACGCCTAATTCTGCCAAATGCGCGCACCGATCGACAAATGATTCTGGGTAAATGATATTGGCTGGCTCAGCGACCAATTCGCGCGTCAGGAATACGCCTTGTGCAATCGCATGAGCTTCATCCCAAAGCGGTGCCAGATCAGCACCTCCGCCCGACAGCGAAATAGTCGTAAGGCTTGGCAATGCTTCTTTCGGTTTTGTCGTATGATATCGATCCATCCGCCAGCTGCGCAAATAGGCACCGGTCAATAGACTTGCCAAGGCCGCGTCATCCAGCTTGGTCGGTGAAGTATCTGCCACAATGCGAATATCAGTAACACCGGATGTCAGATATTTTGCAGTAAGCGCCGCACCGGCTTTTTCCAGTTTCAACTTTGTGCGCTTCTCTCCGCCTATGCCAAGCAGAATGACACGATGGGCTTCGCCCTCACCAGCACCATCAACAAAAGTTTCAAACACATCACCTGGATTGCCACGAAAACGCGATTGTGCAGCAGCTGCCAAAACAGTGTGTGCAGGAAAGTCGCCCAAATTGCTGACGCCCATATCGGATGGCGACAATAAGAAGCAGGTGACAGAAGGGGCAGTTTGTTCAGGGTTTATGGAAATTTGCATGACATTTTCTCCGGTCACAAAATAGATAGTATCTGGGCACTTGCTTGGCGATATTGGGTTATCAACTCGCTAGGCAGGGAATATGGGAACGAATCTCAAAATTTCACTGTCCGACTATCCCGCTTTCATGTCTCTGTCCAATTTTTCACTCTTTGCCTTTTGCGAACATTGTGCAAGAGACGGTCGAAAGGCAGATATATGAGTCCGGTACAAACATTTTCCCCAACTCCAGATGATTGGAAGGTCTCGACCGAGGCCTGTATGGCCGTGCGGAAAATGGTGCGGCAGATGCTTTGCGGCGCAACCTGCATCGTTCCTGCCCTGCTGCTTGGTTCAGAAGCATATGCCTATCAACCAGATGCAGAGGTCTTTTCAGGCCAATCAACGCCAGAAAAATTGCAAACAAAGCAAAAAGATGGGCCGCAAGATCAAGAAACTTCTGATCCAAAACCCTTAGAACAGACAGGGCAACAGCCCAATAATGACGCAATCGATACAATGATCCGCGAAAATGTTCTGAATGGTCGTCAAATCGACTTTTCAGCGGAGACCATCCGTTATGATGATCCCTCGCAAACTGTCACAGCGACGGGCGACGTTATTTTGCGCAGTGGTAGTCAGTTTATCCGTGCAGAGCAAATCGTCTGGAAGCGTGATACAGGCGATATCAGAGCAATTGGTGCCGTACGGATTATTTCTGAAGATGGCTCTGTGGTATATGGCGAAGATATCCAGCTGACCGAAGATATTCGCGATGCTGCCATCGAGAATATCTTACTCGTTCTGGCAGAAGGCGGGCGTATCGTTGCCAATCGCGGAACCCGCAGCAATGGCGTGGTCACGCTTAACGAAGCAACCTATGCGCCGTGCTTGCCCGATGATGATGTCTGCGCAGATTCGCCAAGTTGGCAGATTAGAGCGGTGCGCGTTGTTTATGATCCTGACCGCAAAAAAGTTTATTATGATGGCGCGCGCCTAGAGCTTTTTGGCTTACCTCTTATCCCACTGCCCGGGCTTAACCACCCTATAGATGCCGATAGCCGATCAGGGCTGCTGGTCCCGAACATTCGTTTAAGCGCGGCCAATGGGGCAGAATATTCACAACCTTATTATTTTGCGCTGGCACCCAATCGCGACCTTACAACCAGTCTCAGTGTATTCAGCTCAGTACTGCCTCTTATCAGTGCACGTTATCGCGCGCTGACCGAAGATGGCGCCTATCAGGTCAGCGGCTATGCCACTGCCAGTACACCTATACCTGTTGGACAAACATCTGCTGTTGAAGAAAATACCCAGTTTCGCGGTTATTTTGATGCCAATGGCCGGTTTCAGCTGGACGAAAACTGGCAATTAAGTGGTTCAGTACGGGTTGCAACTGACCGGACATTCTTAAGGCGTTATGATATCAGTCGTGATGACCGCCTGCGCTCTAACATCCAAGCAGAACGCACTGATGATGACAGTTATTTGGCCGTCAGTGCTTGGGGTACGCAAACGCTGCGCATTAACGATCCGCAAGGACAAGTGCCGGTCGCTCTGCCAATCATTGATTATCGCAAAAGACTGGATAACAAGTTTTTGGGCGGAAAGACGGAAGTGCGGCTCAACAGCCTCGCCATCACGCGCTTTGATGGACAGGATACCCAACGCGCATTTGCATCCGTGCGATGGGATATGCGCAAAGTTACCCCGGGCGGTCAATTACTTACACTAACGGCCTATGGCCGCGGTGACCTTTATAACAGTCGGCAAAATGGGCAGACCTCGACATTAATTTATCAAGGCTTACCCGGCTTTCAAGCTCGGGCCACAGGATCTTTAGCAGCGGACCTGCAATGGCCTTTTGTTGGCAAGGCTTTTGGCGGCACCCAAACCATAACACCGCGCGTCCAGCTTGTTGCCACTTCGCCAACGTCAAATCTGGATATCCCCAATGAGGACAGCAGGGCCATCGAGCTGGAAGATAACAATATCTTCGCCTTGAACCGATTGCCGGGATTTGACCGAATAGAAGATGGTGCGCGCATTGTTTATGGCTTTGATTGGCAATTGCGTCGGCCAGGTTGGCAAATTGATACAACTGTTGGGCAAAGCTACCGACTCAATGATAAATCCAGCGTCATTCCTAACGGGACTGGCCTTGGACAGAGAACATCGGATGTCGTTGGCCGCGCGCAGGTGCGGTTCCGTGACTTTGTCCAATTCACCCACCGTTTCCGGCTCGACAAAAGCAATTTGCGTGTACGGCGCAACGAGATTGACGCTACTATCGGGTCGCGCCGCACCTATGGGCAAATAGGGTATTTGCGGCTTAATCGTGATATTGGCCCAGAGATTGAGGATTTGCAGGATCGCGAAGAGTTTCGCGTCGCTGGCCGTTTGCAGGTCAATAAATATTGGTCTGTGTTCGGTTCAGGCAATTTCGATCTTACAGATGCAGAAGAAGATCCACTAAACTTTTCTGACGGATTCGAACCGATCAGGACACGTTTGGGCGTCGCATATGACGATGCTTATATATCGCTCGGTCTTACGTGGCGGCGCGATTTTATTGCGACAGGCGATGCTCAAAGAGGAAACACCTTTCTCTTCCGCTTTGCCCTGCGAAACCTAGGGCTCTAAGCTCTGCATATATGATGCAATATGTTTCGCAGCAATATTGCCTCGCCGCTTGGCATTCCATGTAATTATCGTTAATGAAGCGTCAGAAACTCAGCTTGTGTTCAGCGAATTTTATCTATGACGCAGTTTTGAACGTTGGAAATATATACTCATCATATGGTAAATAACATGAAGAATATTCGAATTTTGACCCGCAGCGGTCTTGCTGCCATGGCCGCACTTATATCATTGCCAACTGGCAGTGTGGCGCAGACCGTCGCTGACGAATCTACACCGACTGCTCGGCTCAACATCCCCGAAAACGTTACAGTCTTTGCTAAGGACGATCCCAATGCACGCCGTGCAACAGCTATCGTTAATGGTGAGATTATAACTGGCACAGATATTGATCACCGCCTTGCACTGCTGCTTGCATCTAATGAAGGGCAATTGAGTCAAGATGAATTAAATGGTTTGCGCCTTCAGGTATTGCGCAATCTAATTGACGAAACACTGCAAATTCAAGAAGCACAATCTAATGATATAGCCATTGATTCCGCGCAAATCGAAGACACATACCGCCGTGTTGCACAAAGTAACTTCCGCACCGACACTAATGCACTCGATAAATTCCTTAGAGAAAACGGCTCATCTCCTGCCAGCCTGAAGCGGCAAATTCACGGCGAGCTAGCATGGTCACGCGTCGTTGACCGCAATATCGGCAGCCAGACCAATGTTTCAGAAGAACAAGTCAATGGCATTATTGCCCGCTTGTTGGCATCAAAAGGCCAAGATGAGTATAATGTCGCAGAAATTTATCTTTCGGCCACACCTAATAATTCTGCGGAAATTTTTGAAAATGGCCGCCGAATTATTCAGCAAATTCAGCAAGGTGGCAATTTCGCCGCTTATGCGCAGCAATGGTCCGAGGCATCAACAGCGCCTCAAGGCGGACGCCTTGGTTGGATCAGACCTGGACTATTACCAGCCCAACTTTCCCAAGCAGCGCAGAGCATGGCCGTTGGGCAAATTGCAGGCCCCATTGAGATTCCAGGCGGCTTTTCCATTCTGTATCTTATAGATAAACGCAAAATTGCTGCCCCTGACCCTCGCAATGCGCGGCTAAACCTCAAACAACTGGCAATTAGCTTTCCAGACGGAACGAGCGAAGCACAAGCAACTCAAATAGCCTCTGGCTTCTCCTCGGCGATTGCCACCATCAGAGGCTGCGGGGATGCGGATCGTATTGCAGCGGAATTGGGCGCAACCGTAACCAGTAATGACGGTATCTTGGTCAAAGACCTTCCTCCACAATTACAGCAAACCATGCTAACTTTGTCTATTGGCGAAGCCTCACAACCCTTTGGTTCGGTTGAGCAAGGTGTCCGCACACTCGTGCTATGTGGCCGTGATGATCCGCAAGCGACCAATGTTCCAAGCGTCGAAGAAATGATGGCACGAATGGAAGAGGAAAAAATCACCAAACGTGCGCAAATCTATCTGCGCGATTTGCGGCGCGATGCCATAATCTCTTATAATTGAACGAGGGCAATATCCTCTCCAATCCGGTCTTTGCTGTTTCGTCCGGTGATCCGGCAGGCATAGGCCCAGAGATTCTGATTAAATCCTGGCAAGCCCGGCAGGAGCAGGGCTTGCCGGAGTTTTTTGTAATTGGCGATGTCCAAACTTTTGATGCCATCGCGCCCGGCATCACACAGCCAATTTCAAGCCCGGAAGAAGCGCGAAACGTTTTCGCGACCAAATTGCCAATATTGCAAGTTCATACATGCACGGACTTTACGCTTGGCCAGCCCAATGAAAGCTCTTCACAATGCGCCCTTCAAGCATTGGAATTGGCTGTCGGCCTTGCGCGTTCAGGCCGCGTCGATGGCATGGTCACAGGGCCGGTCTCCAAAGATGGTCTACACAATGTCGGCTTCACTCATCCCGGTCAGACAGAATTTGTCGCTGAACGGTGCGGCGTAGCGCGTGAAAATGCGAATATGATGCTGGCTGGCCCATCGTTAAAAGTTGTGCCCATAACTGTGCATATTCCCCTTCGTGAAATAGCTGCACAGCTCACAGCAGATCTTATCACTGCCCGCGTAAGAGCCGTTGCCAAAGCCATGCACCGCAATTTCGGCATTGCGAAACCCTGTATTGCCGTTGCCGGTCTAAACCCGCATGCCGGCGAAAATGGCCGAATGGGCCAAGAAGAAAAACTGATTATCTCCCCTGCCCTCGATATCTTACGTGACGAAGGCTATGATATTGACGGTCCATTGGCAGCCGACAGCATGTTCCACAAAGCTGCCCGTGAAAATTACGATGTCGCCCTTTGCCAATATCATGACCAGGCCCTTATCCCTTTGAAGACGCTCGACTTTGACGATGGTGTAAATATGACGCTTGGTCTACCGATTATCAGAGCATCGCCGGATCATGGCACCGCTTTCGGTATTGCCGGGCAAAATATAGCCAATCCACAATCCATGATTTCTGCTTTGAAGATGGCGCAGCATGTACGGCAATTCCGTCTGAAATATGATGCAGAAATGCTCTGATCACGCTATCAGCATTGCTATGACAAATTTGCCGCCCTTACGCGAAACCATCGCGCAATATGGATTGCAGGCAAAAAAGGCATTGGGCCAAAATTTCCTGCTCGACGAAAAGCTGCTCGCTCGCATTGCCGCACTGGCAGGTGATTTAAAAGGTCAGCGCATCGTCGAAATTGGCCCGGGTCCAGGCGGGCTTAGCAGAGCGATATTGCGCGCTGGCGGCCGCCTTACCGCTATCGAACGCGACGAACGTTGCCTGCCTGCACTCAATGAGTTGCAAAATACTTTCCCGGGACAATTGAGCATCATTTCCGGCGATGCGATGCAGATTTCTCTAACCAATCATGTACAGGTGCCATTCCATATCATGGCCAACTTGCCCTATAATATTGGGACCGCTTTGTTGGTAAACTGGCTCACCAGCGCCAATTGGCAGCCAGATTGGCAATCACTGACTCTGATGTTCCAGCGTGAGGTTGCAGAACGGATTGTCGCAAAACCCGGTGACAAGGCCTATGGTCGGCTGTCTGTGCTTAGCCAATGGCGGTGCGATGCCCAGCTGGCCATGAAAGTCCATCGCAGTGCTTTTACTCCGCCGCCCAAAATTATGTCCGCCGTGGTTTATATCACTCCCAAAGAAGCCCCACAGGGTGTTAAAAGCGATATACTACAAATGATTACCGCTGCAGCATTTGGGCAACGCCGCAAAATGTTGCGCCAAAGCCTACGCAGTGTCACGGGCGCTCTCAATGCTCTGGAAAGCTGTGATATTGATCCGCAACGCCGCGCGGAGACAGTATCGGTCGCGGAATATATTGCCCTTGCCAGAACGCTCAGTGAAGCGGTGTAAGGTTTAGGCTTTCGCTTTATATTCCTGACGAAAACGGTGTAGCAACGGCTCTGTATACCCACTTGGCTGTTCGCGCCCTGCAAATATTAACGCGCAGGCCGCATCAAATGCCAGACTATTCTTAAGGTCATCTGTCATGGGCTTATAAAGCGGATCACCTGCATTTTGCTCATCAACCTTTGCAGCCATACGCCGCAGTGTTTCCATAACCTGATCGCGGGTACACAGGCCATGATGCAACCAATTGGCAATATGCTGTGAGGAGATACGCAAAGTAGCGCGGTCTTCCATCAGGCCGATATCATTAATATCAGGCACTTTGGAGCAGCCCACACCATGATCAATCCAGCGCACAACATAGCCGAGCAAGCCTTGCGCATTATTATCTAACTCATGCTGAATGGCATCAGCCGATAAACCCTTTGCATTACATAATGGCAGGGTGAGCAGCGCATCCAGCGATGGCGTAGCTTTTTTCGCAACTTCTTGCTGATGCGCAAAAACATCGACCTGATGATAATGCATGGCGTGCAATGTCGCTGCCGTTGGGCTTGGCACCCAAGCCGTATTGGCACCGGTCAAAGGATGGCCTATTTTCTGTTCCATCATATCCGCCATCTTGTCCGGCGCTGCCCACATGCCCTTGCCGATTTGCGCCGTGCCGGAGAGACCACAGGCCAGACCTATCGCGACATTACGATCTTCATAGGCGTTGATCCACGGCTCCTGCTTCATCGCGCCTTTGGGCATAACAGCCCCTGCCTGCATGATAGTGTGTATCTCGTCACCTGTACGGTCCAGAAAGCCCGTATTGATAAACACAATGCGTTCTTTCACAGCGTGTATGCAGGCTGCCAAATTGGCGGACGTCCGGCGCTCCTCATCCATAACACCAATTTTCATGCTATAGCGATCCAGCCCCAGTGCATCCTCAATCGCATTAAAGCAGCGATGCGAAAATGCACATTCCTCTGGGCCATGCATTTTCGGCTTTACGATATAGATGGAGCCGTGCCGACTATTGCCAAATTGGCCTAATCCGCGAACATCATGGCTGCTAATCGTAGCAGTGAACCAGCCGTCCAATAATCCTTCAGGGGCTTCACTGCCATCAGCTAGCAAAACCGCCGGATTGGTCATCAAATGGCCAACATTACGAACAAATAACAGACTGCGACCGGGCAGTGAAAATACGTCACCATGCGCATCTTCATAATGGCGATCAGCATTCAAAGTACGATGCATAGTCTCCCCACCTTTTTGAAAGGCAGAGGACAAATCACCGCATATAAGTCCAAACCAGTTACGATATGCCGTCAGCTTATCTTCACCGTCAACTGCTGCGACCGAGTCTTCCATATCCACAATAGTGGTGAGCGCGGCCTCTAGATGGACATCAGCAATATGCGCAGGGTCGGTCTTGCCTATCGGGTGCGCGGGGTCGATAATAATTTCTATATGTAAGCCATTATGATGGAAGAGATAATTATCCCCTCGTCTGCCGACAAAAGCCTCTGGGTCGGACAATGGCAAATCACCACCCTGCCAATCGTGCCATGACATGGCTTTTAGAGGTAATATATCGTCCAAAAACTCCCGCACGCGTTTGATAACCGCTGCGCCGCGCTGAGTGTCATAGCCGCCCGGTTGGGCTGGTGCCGCATCTAAAGCATCCGTGCCGTAAAAAGCGTCATATAGGCTACCCCAACGCGCATTCGCTGCATTTAGTACAAACCGGTCATTGAGCGAAGGCACAACAAGTTGCGGCCCTGCCAAATGTGCAATTTCCGCATCAACATGATCAGTCGTAATCGCAAATTCTGCTGGTTCATCAACCAAATAGCCAATATCTTTCAACATTGCCTGATAGGCATTTTGGTCTTTAACGGGACCAGGATTTTCTGCGTGCCAGCTATCCAATTTTTGCTGAATATTTTCCCGCTTGGTGAGCAGCGCTGCATTCTCGGGAGCAAATGTCTCCAAATAATGCGCAAAATCTAACCAGTAACTGTCCGCTGTAATCTCCAACGGCGGCAGCACAGTGTCTTCAAAAAACGCCACCATTGGCGCATAGATTTTCAGGCCCGCGCGTTCGGTATAGTTTGCTGGAATGTTGGTCATATCGGCTCCCGGCTCGCATCAATGGCGAAGTTATAATCATGGTTTTTCCGGGGGAGGAAAACCTTAAATAGTGATAAGTTGGCATATGTAAATACGCCGAAAACAATATAGTCTTTATAAGACAAGACAGGTTTTCGCGATATGCAAGATAAGGCGGTTGGCAATTTATCGCTCTTTGCCTAGACAGACAAAATGAACGCGATCAAATCTCCACTTTCTGCGGAAGAAAATGCAGCCCTTGCAACCATTGACCAACAGGCGATGCTCGAACAGGTTAAAAATTGGTCTGCCGTAAATAGCGGTACCACCAACCTTGACGGATTGGCCGAAATGGCCCGTTTGTTAAGCCATGCCTTTTCAGCATTGCCGGGTGAGGTTATGCTGGTAGAGCCCGCCTCCATCAGCAAAATGACACCTGATGGCAAAATTCAAGACATTAAGCGTGGCCAACATCTGCACATATCAGTGCGGCCAGAGGCAAAAGTACGGTTATTATTTACCGGCCATATGGACACGGTTTTTCCAGCTGATCATAGTTTTCAGGATCAAGTCTGGCTGGACGATAACACCCTGAATGGCCCGGGTGTTGCCGATATGAAGGGCGGTATTGCCGTAATGCTGGCCGCGCTAAAGGCGGTTGAAGCTGTTGACTGTGACATTGGTTATGATGTCATGATTAACAGTGATGAGGAAACAGGCTCTGGCGCATCTGCCGAATTGATCGCAGCGCTCGCCAAAGGTAAGACTGCTGCTCTGACCTATGAACCGGCACTGCCGGACGGCACTTTGGCGGGAGAACGCGGCGGTTCTGGCAATTTTTCAATTTGCTTTAGTGGCCGATCTGCCCATGCAGGGCGCAACCCCGAGGAAGGCCGAAATGCGATTGTTGCCGCTGCCGCCTTGGCTGTGGCATTAAAAGCGCTCACATGTGATGGGCTCGCGGTTAATCCAGCCAAAATTGATGGCGGCGGCGCGAACAATGTTGTTCCGGATCATGCGATTTTGCATGTGAATTTTCGTCCGCGCACATTGGAAATGGAAGCACTTGCCAAAAGCGAGTTGCAACGATTGGTTGCTGAGATAGCAACCGAGCATGAGGTGGAAACGCATATGCATGGCAGTTTTGGTCGCCCACCCAAGCCCATTGATGATGGCGCACAGAAACTGTTTGATCTGGTCAAAAAATGCGGTGCCGATCTTGGTTTGACTATCGCGCATCGCGCAACTGGCGGTGTGTGTGATGGCAATAATATTGCATCTTGCGGCATTCCTGTTGTCGACACTATGGGCGTGCGTGGCGGTGCGATCCATTCACCCGATGAGTTTTTGCTGGTAGACAGCTTGTCTGAGCGAGCACGGCTTTCTGCCCTCACCATCTTACGTATCGCTACAAAAGGCAGTTTATGAGTTTTCTGATAAGGCCAGCGCGTCCCAGCGATTTGCAAGCGCTTTACGAAATGGCAAAATTGACAGGCGGTGGCTTTACCAACCTGCCGGCTAATCGTCCCGCGCTGGAAAGCAAGTTAGAGGCATCAGCACAAGCCTTTGCCAATAGCAATGACGAACTGACTGACGAGCGCTTTGTTATGGTGCTTGAGCATAAAGAAACCGGTGCCATTCGCGGTACTTGCCAGCTCTTCACAAAGGTTGGGCAGGTTTGGCCCTTTTATTCTTATCGGCTGAGCACATGGACCCAGCATAGCGAAGAGCTAAACAAAACAATACGCACCGAAATTTTGAGTTTGGTGACGGATTTGGAAGGGTGTTCAGAAGCTGGCGGCCTGTTCCTTCATCCTAATGAACGTGCTGGCGGCCTTGGGTTATTGCTGGCGCGCAGCCGGTATCTCTTTATCGCAATGCACCGCAATCGCTTTGCCAATCAAACATTGGCAGAATTGCGCGGTGTGATTGATGATGCCGGAGAGTCGGCATTTTGGGACAGTGTGGGCGGTAAATTTTTCGATATGAGTTTTGCCGAGGCGGATATGTTCAATGCCTTGAACGGTAACCAGTTTATTGCCGACCTTATGCCCAAACACCCGATTTACGTCGATATGCTTGATGAAGCTGCACGCAAGGTTATTGGTCGCCCCAATGTTAGTGGACGTGCAGCCATGCGGATGCTGGAGAATGAAGGTTTTTCTTATGAAGGCTATGTCGATATTTTCGATGGTGGGCCGTCAATGATCGCAAAGACTGACCGGATATCATCTATTGCCAATGCGGCCTCTCTGCCTATTCGTATAACCGATATGTCTGAGCATAGAGATAGTATCAAAGCCTTGGTAGCCACCGGTCATTTATCAGAGTTTCGCTGCGCCTATGGTCGGGTTATAGCGGCCGAAGAGCATCTGGATATTGATAAAGAGGCAGCGGCCACCTTGAATATAACTGATGGCGACCATGTTACATATGTTGCGCGGTAAGCAATATAAATCATTATAATGCATATATTTATAGGAAGAATTTAAGTGATGACCGAGACAGAAATCAATTTTGACGGCATTATCGGGCCTAGCCATAATTATGCAGGACTCAGTCTGGGCAATATAGCTTCTGCCACCAATGCTGGTGAAAGTTCTTTCCCGCGTGCAGCCGCTTTGCAGGGCATTGCCAAGATGCGACACAATATTGATTTGGGCCTTGCTCAAGGGTTCTTTATGCCCCAGCCGCGGCCTGATCATGGCTGGCTGCAATCGCTAGGCACCACTATGGCCGAAGCGCAGCCGCATATACAAGCCGCTGCCTTTTCTGCGTCATCCATGTGGGCGGCAAATGCTGCTACGGTCAGCCCGGCCGCTGATACCCAAGATGGCAAATGTCATCTGACTGTGGCCAATTTGGTGACTATGCCGCATCGCAGTCATGAATGGGGCTTTACGCTGAAACAGCTGCAAATGGCATTTGGCGATACCGACAAGTTTGCGGTTCATGGCCCTGTGCCACCACCATTTGGTGATGAAGGCGCCGCAAACCATATGCGCCTGTGTGAACAACATGATGCGCCAGGTGTAGAGATTTTTGTCTATGGCACATCAGGCGGCCCCTTCCCTGCGCGGCAACATTTGGAGGCAAGCAAAGCCGTTGCCAGACGTCATGGTCTGTCCTCCGATAATATGCTGCTCATACAACAGTCGGAACAAGCAATTGCCGCTGGCGCTTTTCATAATGATGTTGTTGCGGTGGCCAATGAGCATGTTCTGCTTGTCCATGAACAGGCATTTGCAGAACCACTTGCGGCCTATAATGCCATTCGTGAAAAATGCCCTTGGGTTGAGATTGTCGAGGTTCCAGCATCTTCGGTCTCTCTAGCCGATGCCATTTCCAGCTATTTGTTCAATGCCCAGCTAGTTACCTTGCCTGATGGTGGGGGCATGGCGCTTATCCTACCCACAGAGGCGCAAGACAATGCGAATGTCTGGAACTGGTTGCAGGCCATGACTGCCGGAAATGGGCCGATCAGAAAGCTGTTGCCGGTTAATGTGCGCCAATCCATGGCAAATGGTGGTGGCCCAGCCTGTCTCAGGCTCAGAGTGGTTGCCGACCCTGCATCTATTGATCAGCGCTTCATGGCCAATCATGACATTTTGGATCGTTTAGAAGCACTGGTGACACGCTATTGGCCAGAACAAATCGCCCCTGCGGACATCAGCAAGCCAGAGACTATTGCGCAGTGTGAGATGGCTCATGAAAAACTGCTCGATTTACTAGAATTGACAGGTCTAACGGAAAACTAGGATTCTGTAGAAATTTCATGTCGAGATATTTTACAATTTAGAAATTATTAACCATCAGACCCCCTGCCTTTCCGCCACTGGCACAGTTTGTGCTATGTTAGGGTATGTTTAAAAAATTCCGTCGTCTCTTCTTGATCAAAACCAAATTTGAAGCGTTCCTGATCATCTATGCGTTATCACTTGGTGCTGTAGAGCGCGGAGGTAAATATCTTGATCAATTTCCTGGAACTGGCGGCTGGTTGCTCTTTTTGTGCTGCACCGGAGCTGTCTTCATGGCGGGTGCAAAAATTCTGGACGCGATTGAATATCAACGCGCTTATGGTCCTGCCCAGTAATAAGTATGTCCAGTGAAAAGCATTTGCGGATTTTCAGTCCTAAAATGCGCAAGCAACATATATTGAGAATCTAATGGAAATAGTGGGGGTTTCTGTTGCCCGGCACCCCCGAGCCGCTGGATTCCCTTCTGTTGCCCGGTGGGTCCAACCGCGCTTTTGTCTTCTAATCTCTAGGCGTTAGCCCACATGATTAGGCGGCAATTGCGAGTGCTTCATTATCATTTGCACTTAAGAGTTTGAGCCTATAGCGGGTTACTCAGCCCGGGCAAAAATCCTGCTTTTGAACACACGTCGATCCTGGTTCGGCCCCGTCAAATTGCCCGATATCGCCTAAACAATCCGGAATATTTGGTGGAGCCGCCGGGTACTGCCCCCGGGTCCGCTGTGTCTATTACACAGTATCATTTATTGCCATAGTTCACCGAAGCGAACAGCCTCTATATAGAGCATAAAAGCTGAATGAAAAGAGAATGGGGACAAACCTCTCGGTTCATCCCCATTTTTCTTGATGATCTCATCAACGCAGATGCGTTATTTTTTCAGCGAGTCACGGATTTCCGTCAACAGGTCAATTTCGCTTGGACCAGCTGGTTCTTCAACAGCCTCTTCTTTTGGTATCATCTTATTAGCCTGACGGACAAGCATGAAGATAACAAAAGCCAGAATGACAAAATTGATAAGCACGGTGACAAATTGACCATAGCCAATCATCGGCACGCCAGCCTCTTTCAATTCTACATAGCTGGTAAGTGATCCTTCATAACCTTCTGGAACAGAGCCCAGCAAGATGAAGCTATTGGCGAAGTCTGCGCCGCCGAAAATCCAACCTACGATCGGCATGACAATATCTGCCGTCAGCGATGTTGTGATTGTAGCAAAAGCGCCGCCAATGATAACCGCAACAGCCAGATCAATGACATTGCCACGCGCAATGAAATCCTTAAATTCTGCAAACATATTCGTCCCCTTCAAATGGTAAAACAGCTCTTAGCCAAAAGATTGGCTTTTGTCTCGTAACAATAGGTAACGCCTATTATCTTGCTGAGGCAAGATTGAAAAACTGCTGTATTGCCACTATATAACGGTTATAAGAAAATTTGATATGAAGGGGCTAACAATGAAATTGATGGGTATGTTTTTTGTCATGGCAGCGGCAGCCAGCCTGTCCGCTTGCGGGATCAACTCGGTTCCGGCTGCGGAAGAGGTTGCCAAGGCCAAATGGGCAGATGTGCAGGCCGCCTATCAACGCCGTGCAGACCTGATCCCCAATCTGGTGAATACAGTGAAAGCAGCAGCAGCATCAGAGCAGCAGATTTTGACCGAAGTTACCGAAGCGCGTGCCAAAGCAACATCTATCCAAGTCAATGCTGATGACTTGGGCGATCCAGCCAAAGTGCAGGAATTTGCCGACGCGCAGGCGCAATTGGGTGCTGGCTTGGGGCGTTTGCTGGCCAGCTTCGAGGCTTATCCGCAAATTCAATCCAATGCCAATTTCCGCGATCTGCAAAGCCAGATTGAAGGTACGGAAAACCGCATCAACATCACCCGCCGCGACTATAATGAAGCGGTGCGCAAATATAACACCACCATCCGCACCTTCCCGGACACCATAGGCGCCAACCTTATCCATGGTGCAGAGCCTATGGTGCCATTTCAGGCCGCAGCTGGTTCAGATGTCGCTCCTAGCGTAAACTTTGACGAGTAATGCCTGTCTATAAGGTAAAGCCCACTTGGTTATCGGCGCTGGCAGGACTGATGCTCCTGCTGACCGCTTTACTGCCCACTCCTTTGCTGGCGCAGGACTTTCCTGCATTAACCGGCCGCGTGGTGGATCAGGCCGATCTGCTTGATCCCGCACAAGAGGCAGCACTGACCGAGCGGCTTGCCGCGTTGGAGGCCAATTCCAATCGCCAATTGGTTGTGGCCACCATATCTAGCCTGCAAGACTATCCTATCGAAGATTATGGCTATAAGCTCGGCCGTGAATGGGGCATTGGCCAAGCAGAAAATGGCGATGCGGAAAAAGATAATGGCGTCATCCTGCTGGTCGCGCCCAATGACCGCAAAGTGCGCATCGAAGTCGGTTACGGCCTTGAGCCTATTTTGACAGATGCGCTCTCCAGCCGCATCATACAGGGCGCAATTTTACCGCGATTTAAGCAAGGTAATTTCCCCGCAGGTATAGACGCTGGCGTTGATGCCATCTCTAACCAGCTGACATTGCCACCAGAAGAAGCGGCCAAGGTCGCAAAGCAGGCCAGCCGCCGATCCAGCCAGTCTGATGGGCCGCCTATTGGCCTTATCATATTCTGGTTGGCTGTTCTGATATTCATCATCTTGCCCGCAATTTTTAGCAGCGGCAAAAAAGGCCGTCGCTATCGCAGCGGTGCTGCGCCGGTTATACTCTGGGGCGGTGGTGGTTCCAGTCACAGATCATCCTGGGGCGGCGGTGGTGGCTCATCTTGGGGCGGCGGTGGCAGTTTCGGAGGTGGCTTTGGAGGCGGCTTCGGGGGTGGAGGCGGCGGTTTTGGCGGTGGCGGTGCTTCCGGTGGCTGGTAATGGCAAACAGGTGTGAACTTTATGAAGCAAATACAGCAATTAACGCCCGAAGAGCATGAAATGGTCACCAATGCAGTGGCAGAGGCTGAACGTGAAACCGATGGTGAGATTGTTACGATTGTCACGCCCTTATCAGACAAATATCATGACGCAGGGCTACATTGGGCGCTGGCCTTCACCTTTTTCTATCTAGGCAGCATTGCAGTTGCTCCGGCATTTTATCAGCGTTTCCTGCTCTGGCTAAGCGGTGGCTGGGACCATGATTATAATATTTCAGAACAGCTTGGCGTGGTTTTTGTCAGCACGGTTATCGTCTTTTTGATAGGTCGCTATCTGTTCGCCTATATGCCGCTGCGCCTCTTTCTAACCCCCAAAGCCACAAAGGCCCGCCGCGTCAGACGCAGGGCCATTGATTTCTTCAAGGTCGGTGCAGAGCGGCGCACTATGGGGCTAACCGGCATACTTATCTATATGTCCATGGGTGAGCACCGCGCCGAGATTGTTGCGGAAGAAGCGATTTTGGCGAAGGTCGAACCAGAGGTCTGGGGCGATGCCATGGCGGCTTTGGTCGATCATGTCCGGCAAGGACAGCCTGGCCAAGGCATGGCCGAAGCCGTGCGCCATGTCGGCATTGTGCTCAAAGAGCATTTCCCCAAAAGTCAGGATAACCCTAATGAATTGCCCGACCGCTTGATCGAGCTTTAGGGCCACCACCTACACCCAAATGAAAGTGCTTCTATGACACAGCAAGCCAGCAATGCCGATCTCGACAAACCGGAAGAGATTATGTGGCAAGGTCGGTTTATTACCACCAAGCGCAAAGGCCGTTGGGAATTTGTGGCGCGGGCGCGTGGCATTAGAGCCGCCGTTATTATGGCGATAGTTGAAAATGATGTCTTACTGGTGGAGCAATATCGCGTTCCGCTGGGCCGCAACTGCATTGAACTACCAGCCGGCCTTATCGGTGACGAAGATGCGAGCGAAGACCCACTCATCGCGGCGGGCCGTGAGCTGGAAGAAGAAACCGGCTATCGCGCTTCCAAACTTATCGACATTGGCGAATATTTCTCATCCCCCGGCATGGTCAGCGAATCCTACACTTTGGTAAAAGCCGAAGGTTTGGAGCAGGTCGGCCCCGGCGGCGGTGTTGAGGGTGAGAATATCACGGTTCACCGTGTGCCGCTGGATCAGCTAGATACATTTATCGCGCAGCAACGTGCTTTAGGCAAAGCGATAGATGGCAAATTGCTGATATTTTTGGGCGCACATGCGATTAGCAGCGCGCTCAAAAGTGATTAAACTGAATATGTAAGCAGCGGCGCAATCAGCCGAAATTATCTGCGTAAGCCTGCAATTTCAGGCGCTTTTCCGGTGTTGCTTTCACGCTGGCCGCAATGCCATATTTCTTTGCATAGGCACTGGCCGCCTCTTGCGAAGGGAATGTCAGGCGCACTTGCTGCTGTGTATCGCCAGAGCCTGCCCAGCCGGTCAGTGGATCAGGCTTCTTCGCCTCTGCCGGTTCAAATTCCAAAACCCAGATATGCGTTTTGGCTTTACCGGATTGCATGGCGTTTTTCGGATTTTGATAGATACGCGCGGGCATGAATTTACCTTATCTGTTGATCGCCATCCCTTTGCCGCAAGCGCTCTGTTCAGGTCAAGCCTGTAATGCGCACTTCTTTGGATTGTTAGGCAGCAGGGTTAGCCATCACGCCTTTGGGCATTTTTGGTTTTTAGGCTGGCCTTGGCATTGGCCGGATCATCAGGCCAGACATGTTTTGGATAGCGCCCGCGCATATCTTTGGCGACATCTTGCCAACTCCCTGCCCAAAAGGCCGGTAGATCGCGTGTTGTTTGGATAACCCGGCCCGCCGGTGATGTCAGCGCCAACACCAGCGCCATGGGCGGCTGACCGACATTTGGGTGTGCTGATAGCCCATAAAGCGCCTGAACCCGTAACGTGACGCTGGGGCCAGCCTCGGCGCTATAATCGATACTGTGCTGGCTTCCGGCCGAACTGGTGAACATTGTGGGGGCTTTTCGCTCAACCATGCTTAGCGCATCCCAGCCAAGCCGTGTCTGCATCGCCCCCATAAGCGCGTCATGACCTATATCCCCAAAGCCGCGAACATCTAACAGCAAAGGCAATAGCCATTCGTCCACATCATCCAGCAGCGCAGTATCATCCAGACAATCAAGCCCGCAAAAACGGGCACGTTGCCGCAGGGCCATTAGCGCATCCCCCCAAGGCAGCACATCCAGACTATGCTGCCGGATAGCGCTCATAAGGCATTGCGCGATCTCATCTGATTCAGCCGCAACATTGCCGCGTTTGATGACAATCGCGCCCAGCACCCTTTTTTCTTCAACCAGCACTCGGTCGGATTTCCCGTCATATTGGGCCTCACGAAGCGTCGTAATCCGATTGGAGCAATAGGTTTCTATGTCAGCACTATTTACGGCAATCGCTGCGCCGATATGCGCCGCCCCTGCCTCACCATAAACATTGGCAATGGCCAACCATTCCGCTCCGGAAAATTGTGCTGGTTCATAAAGCCTATACGCTCTGCCCCCAGCCGATAGCCAATCCTGCCCCTTGCCATCACGCCGCCGCGCGAGTTTTTCAGGGAAGGCACTGGCCAGCAACAACCCCAAAGGTATTGCTGATTTTGCTTGTGCAACTCCAGAACCGCGCATTAGTTTGCGCGCTTCTTCGGCCCAGCCTTGTGCCATCTTGCCCGCCTGAATATCACGGCGGTTTTTGCTGTTGTGAAACCGCTCCAGACGCAGCATCAGATCAACATCATTACCGCCCAAATTGCGCTCTTGCAGCAGCAAGGCTAGTTTTGCCGCAGACTCTTCTTGGCCATACCGTGCCCCTGTCAGCACCATATGGGCCAAAGCTGGCGGCAAGGGCATCTGTGCAACATTGCGGCCATAAGCGGTGATGATATGATGATCATCCAAAGCGCCAAAGGCGATAAGCTGTCTACGCGCCGCAGATAATGCCGCGGGCTCAGGTGCATCCAGCCAGCGCAATATGCGCGGATCGCTCTCACCCCAAATCGCGCATTGCAGCACCAAATCGGTCAGATCGCTCTGCAGGATCTCTGGCGTATCATAAGGCGGAAAACCTTGTGTTGCGGCCTTTTCCCATAAGCGGTAAACAACGCCCTGCCCTTGCCGCGCCGCACGCCCTGCCCTTTGCGTTGCCGAGGCTTGCGATATGCGCTGAGTCACCAGCGCCATATCACCTATTTTGTTATCATATCGCGCCTTACGCGCCATGCCGCCATCAATAACGATACGCACGCCATCAATGGTCAGGCTGGTTTCGGCAATATTGGTCGCCAATATAACCTTGCGCATTCTGGGCGATGCTGGCTGTAATGCCCGTCTTTGTTCGCTTAGTGACTGCGTACCGTAAAGCGGCAAGATTTGACAATTGTTATCAGCAAGGTGCTCCAGCTGATTGCCCAGATGACGGATATCAGCAGTACCTGGTAAGAAGCACAATATATCGCCTGTCTCTTCATCTTCCAAAGCCTGTCCAACAGCCTTTGCCATAGCGCTGCTCAACCGTTCATTGGGTCGCCGCCCCAAATAGCGCTCTTGCAGCGGATAGATACGCCCCTCGCTCTGAATAACAGGCGCATCGTCCAATAGATCAGCAAAGCGTTCACCATCCAGTGTAGCCGACATTGCCATGATTTTCAGATCTGGCCGAAAGACGCTTTGCGCTTCCAGTGTTAACGCCAATGCAAAATCGCAATTCAAACTGCGCTCATGCACTTCATCGAACAATATGGCTGATACCCCTGTGAGCTCGGGATCATTTTGCAGCATTTGCAGATAAAGCCCTTCGGTCAGCACCTCGACCTTAGTGTTTGGCCCAATCTTGCGATCCATCCGCACGGCATAGCCATAGGTTTCACCCACTTTTTCACTGGCAAGCGCAGCCATACGCTCCGCTGCAGCGCGTGCGGCAACCCTGCGCGGCGACAATAATATAATCTTGCCACTGGCCCATGGCTGGGTGATCAGCTTAGGCGCAACCATAGTGGTCTTGCCCGCCCCTGGCGGCGCAATCAATACGGCCTTATTGACAGATAGCAACGTCTCCGCCAGCTGCGGCAACACTGCCTCAATGGGCAAATGTGGGGGTTCCGGCTGCGCCATTAGCGGTGCAATCGCCTGACTATTACAGGCTTAATAGGCCCGCGAAATCGCGAACTCAACTGTTTCGATCATCGCTGATTTGGCCTGGCTGGCTGGGAAGCTGGCAATCGCATCAATCGCTCTTTGGCCATAATGGCGCGCACGTTCAATGGTTGCGTCAATGGCGCCATTTTCCTGCATCAGGGCGATTGCATGCGCCAGATCTTCATCTGATGCCTTATGGCCAATTATCGCGCTTTCCCAGAATTTGCGCTGTTCAGCATTGCCGCGCGCATAAGAGAATATAACGGGCAATGTCATCTTGCCCTCACGGAAATCATCGCCCACACCCTTACCCATTGTCGCTTGGTCAGATGTGTAATCAATGGCATCGTCGATCAGCTGAAAAGCGATGCCCAAATTGCGGCCATATTGGTCCAATGCCGTTTCCTGCGCTTCATCACGTTCTGCGACAACGGCGGCGATACGACACGCCGCTGCAAACAAGGCTGCAGTTTTAGCGCCAATAATCGCCAGATAACGCTCTTCATCGGTCTCTATCCGGCGCTGCGCGGTAAGCTGGTCCACTTCGCCCTCAGCGATAACCGCCGATGCGTTGGACAGGATACGCAGCACTTTGAGCGAACCATCCTCAACCATCAATTCAAAGGACCGGCTGAACAAAAAATCACCCACCAAAACTGTCGCCGGATTGCCGAACACCAAATTGGCCGCTGCTTTACCCCTGCGCATATCGGAACCATCCACCACATCATCATGCAGCAATGTGGCCGTGTGAATAAACTCAACTGCCGCCGCCAGCTTATGATGGCGTGATCCGGGGTAATCCAGCAATTTTGCGCTGGCCAATGTCAGCATCGGCCGCATCCGCTTACCGCCGCCAGCAATCAAATGCCCTGCAAGCTCCGGAATCAAAGGGATTTCCGACTGCATACGATCCAATATGACACTGTTCACAGCGTTCATATCCTGCGCGACAAGAGACATTATCGGGTCAAGGCTTGGTGCCTTACCATCACGAATTGAGTGTATAGTTGCGGTCATTACAAGGGATGTGGCAATCAATACCGCCATTGGCAAGCGCAAATCAGCAATAGACACTATTGGCCCATATGCTAAGATCAATGACATGCAGGAAGACCAGACTTTACGCTCTTATCGTGAGAGCATTGACAATATAGATGCCGCGCTGGTTTTCATGCTGGCTGAGCGCTTCAAAATCACCAAAGCCGTAGGGCAATATAAGGCCAAAACAGCTTTGCCGCCTGCCGATCCTTCGCGTGAAACAGCGCAGATAGAAAGGCTGAAGAAACTGGCAACCGATGCCAATCTTGATCCTGAATTTTCCACCAAATTTCTGCGCTTCATCATTGATGAAGTGATACGTCACCATGAGCAGCTTAGAGACGAAAAAACCTAGCTAGCACCAATATTCTGATCATGCCGCCAATGGCAGAACCAGTTTAACCAGCAAGCCGCCAAGGTCTTCACTCTCTTGCAAAGACACTGATCCGCCATAAATTTCTGCGACATCGCGAACGATAGCCAGACCAAGCCCCGTTCCCGGCTTGCCGCTATCCAGCCGCACCCCGCGATCAAAAATACGCACGCGCTCTTCTTCTGGAATACCCATGCCGTCATCTTCGACCCAGATTTCCGCATAGTCTTTCTGCGTAGCTTCACTTTCAGCTGCTATTTTATAAACGGTAACAAAAACACTACCGCCGCCATATTTTGCAGCATTCTCAATCAAATTGCCCAGCAACTCATCCAGATCTTGCCGCTCTACCGCTGCTTCAAGGTTTTTCTCTCCATCAAGATCAAACCGCACATCGGGATAGAGGCGCGTAACAGCACGTTCGACAGCCTCTATGCTTTTGCGTATCTCCGCTCGGCTTTGGGACTGCCCCCGCCTGCCTACAGCGCGTGCGCGCGCAAGATGGTGATCTACTTGGCGGCGCATCACGGCCGCTTCACGAATAACAATATCGCCAAGATCATCGGCTTTTGCCGTCGCAGCGTTCATCACAACAGTCAAAGGGGTTTTCAATGCATGGGCAAGATTACCCGCATGTCGCCGGGCTTCCTCGGCCTGATTCTCATTATGCGCCAGCAAGGCATTTAGTTCATCGACCATCGGCATAACTTCGCGCGGCAGGCTTTCGGTGACGCGGTTTTGCTGACCTGTCCGCATGGAGTAAATGGCCTGTCGAACACGACGTAACGGCCATAAGCCGTAAAATGTCTGGAGTGTAGCCAGAATAATCAGACCAAGACCCAAAAGCACGAAACTATAGAAAATGGTGCTACGCACTTCGACAATCTGGCTATCCAAATCCGCGCGGTCCTGCGCGACGAGAAACCACCACCTAACATCAGAGCCAGGCAGATAGATACCGCGTTCGATAACCCGCAACTGCTCATCAGCAACGCCAAATGCAGGCGTTTCTGATGCCGGTCCACCAGTGTCGCCCTCTGCAAGAACATTATCAGGCACAACGCCCTCTAGGGCTTGTTGAATCTCAGATCCGGCATCGTAAATATAAGCGCCTTCAGCCTTTACTCGCCCACGCGGTATCAGGCTGCGGTCCCATAATGAGCGCGATGCAAAATCCTCAAAGCCCTCGCCTCTGATTTGCCAGTAAAAACCGCTATCAGGTTCCAGAAAGCGCTGATCACCCAAAGGTCTGTTAAACAAAACCTCGCCATCTTGGCCGATTTCGGCAGATGCAATCATCGCGTTCAGAACATATTCGAGCTGCTCATCGAAATTGCGGGTGATCGTGTTTTCAAGAACGCGGTCTAATATCAAACCACCGCCCAGCAAAAGCACCATGATCCATGCAGCCGCAATACTGATCATCCGGCGGTTCAGTGAACCGGTATCTCCGGTCGATTGCGGCGCAACGACAGTTTCACCGTCATTATGTGGTGCAACAGGGTAACTCATAACGAGAGACGCAAGGCCGCTTCGCCATTTGGCTGCCAATATGTTTTTAAGATACGCAAAACACTAAACACATTGGGTATCAGCGCATGTCACCCGACGCGCTCTTCCGGGTCTTCAAGACTATAACCCAAGCCGCGAATTGTGGTTATAACATCGCTGCCCAGTTTCTTCCGGATGCGCGTAACGAACACCTCTATCGTATTAGAGTCACGATCAAAATCTTGGTCATAAATATGCTCGATCAATTCTGTTCGAGAGACAACCTTGCCCTTGTGATGCATCAAATAGGATAGGAGCTTATATTCCTGCGCCGTCAGTTTAACCGGCTCACCATCCAGTGTCACCTTACCAGACCGCGTATCAAGACGCACTAGGCCGGCAGTCAGCTCAGAGCTGGCATTACCAGTGGAACGGCGAATCAAGGCCCTTAGCCGAGCGATCAATTCTTCTGTCTGGAACGGTTTGGCGAGATAATCATCGGCGCCGGCGTCAAGGCCAGCCACTTTATCAGACCAGCTATCGCGGGCAGTAAGCACCAATACAGGAAAGGTGCGGCCCTCTTTGCGCCACATGCCCAATACAGTCAGGCCATCAATTTCCGGCAAACCAAGATCCAGAACCACAGCGTCATAATCTTCCGTTGACCCTAGAAAATGGCCATCCTCACCATCGGTTGACAGGTCGACAGCATAGCCTGAACCTTCCAATGTGGTTTTGAGCTGTTGGCCCAATGTTGGTTCGTCTTCTACGATTAACAAACGCATTATTATCTCCCTATATGAGCGTGGCCAAAAACCCGCCCATGGTCTTAATTATATTTACGGCACAAAGCCATATTTGTCACCCGCTGGTCAAGATGATTACCCATCTTCATATATGAAAGCGATTTAGAGGTAAAAGCTAGGCGCCAATGGTGAAAAGAAACATGCTTGCCGAACAGTATCGCAAATTATTGTTGGCGTATAACCTTGCCTGTGCGCGCATCGACATCAACAAAAACAACACGGTTTTCGCGGATAAATTTCAATCGGTAGATGCGGGTGCGGGAATCATATTCAGGGCCAATATATTTCATACCCCGCATACGCGGAAGTACGCTGGCCTCAATTTCCTTGAGTGATTTCACCCTGCCATCCAGCATTTGCTGGCGCGCATCATCACCGGCACCACGGCGTTGTGCATCAGCTGGCGAGGCAGCCATTACAGATATGGACAGGCAAAGCAGGCCAACAAATGTCAGCAAAGCGGTTTTTTCCATCATGCTTTTGGCCCGGATGTCCTTGCCATAGGGGAGGTATATGCTTTTCATCGTGTCAAATGGATAGCAAAGGTGTTTTGAATAGCAAGTGAATGCATTGCGCTGACGATGTTCACTTTTGTGACATGATGCAAAACTGCAACGATATATTGTGCGCCGAATATGCCAAATGCATTCGCTGGCGGTAAATTTGCGTGATTGCATTTGTCTTCGCATCACCATAGTTGACGCTGATATGGCTACACCCCCAATTCTTTCTTATGAGCAGCTCGGCCTTAACCAGGGTACATCCTGGTTGTTTCGCGATATTGACCTGCATATCGGCCCTCAAGACAGGCTGGCGCTTATAGGCCGCAATGGTGCGGGCAAAACAACGATGCTGCGGCTTATCAATGATGATATTGAGGCAGACAAGGGGCGGCGCACTGTCCTGCCCGGCACAAATATTGTCATGCTGGATCAAAATCCTGATTTTTCCTCCTATGATAGCCTGATGGATTTCTGCCTTGGCGGATTAGCAGCGCCGGAAGAACATGCCGTTGCCGCTATTGCCGATCAGATTGGCATAGATTTGTCTCGGCCAGCAATTACCGCCAGTGGCGGAGAACGCAGACGCGCCGCGATATGCCGCGCTTTGGCGCAAGAACCCGATCTCTTGCTGCTTGATGAGCCAACAAACCATCTCGACCTTGGTGCGATTAACTGGCTGGAGAGTTGGCTAGAGCGATATAAGGGTGCTTTTGTCGCTATCTCTCATGACCGAACATTTCTTACTCGCCTGACCAAACAGACCTTATGGCTCGATCGCGGCAGTTTGCGCCGCAAAGAAATAGGCTTTGGCGGATATGATGCCTGGCTGGAAAAAGTCTATGCAGAAGAAGCCCGCAACGCAGAGCGGCTGGATGCAAAACTGAAAATCGAAGCCCATTGGCTTGAGCGAGGCGTAACGGCACGGCGCAAACGCAATCAGGGTCGCTTGGAGAAATTGTTTCAAATGCGCGCCCAACGTGCAGCGATGATAGGCCCTAGCGGCAACGCCAATATGAAACTGGAAAGTGATAATTCAAAAACCAAATCGGTTATCGTCGCAGAGGATATCAGCAAAGGTTTTGGATCAGGTGAAGACCGTGTAGAAGTAATCCGCAATTTCTCTTTACGCATCCAACGCGGAGACCGTATCGGCATTGTCGGGCATAATGGTGCTGGCAAAACAACTTTGCTCAAAATACTAACCGGTGAACTTCAGCCCGATAGCGGAACCGTTATTCAGGCTAAGACACTAGATGGGGTGATTATCGATCAACAGCGCACCCTGATGACACCGCAAAAGCGCGTGCGTGATGTATTAGCAGAAGGCGGCGATTGGATAGATGTTCGCGGCGTGCGCAAGCATGTTCAGGGTTATTTGAAAGAATTTTTGTTCGATCCGTCATTGGTTGATGCGCGTATCGGAACCTTGTCAGGTGGCGAGCAATCTCGCCTTCTTTTGGCCCGTGAATTTGCCCGTGCATCGAACCTGTTGGTTCTTGACGAACCGACAAATGATCTGGACATGGAAACGCTGGACCTTTTGCAAGAAGTAATAGCTGATTATGACGGTACTGTGCTTATCGTCAGCCATGATCGGGACTTTCTTGATAAGACCGTGACGGTCACTCTGGGGCTTGATGGCAGTGGTCATATTGATGTCATTGTTGGCGGTTTTGCAGAATGGGAAGCGCAGCGTAAAGCAACGTCAATAAAGGCCAAAAAATCTCCTAAAAAGACCGATAGTCAGGACAATGATAAGCCCAAATCTAACACAGTAAAAACCAAATTAAGCTATAAAGATCAAAGGGATTATGATCTTCTTCCAGAAACTATCGAGAACATGGAGAAAGCAATAATTCTTCTGGAAGAACAGTTGGCAGACCCCAATCTTTACAGCAGTGACCCAGCAAGGTTTCAGAAGCTCAGCCTGGAATTGGACAAAACCCGCACGGATAAGGATACGGCCGAAGAGCGTTGGCTGCTATTGGCCGAAGAAGCGGAAGCACTGCAAGGCTAGTGCAAGGCCAAAATGCCGATCATGCACCAGGGATTTTATAATAGTCGGCAATACGGTCCAGCGCTAATCTAAGCACCAATTTGCCTGACCGCACTGGCCAGCCCATGTCTTTTTCAGCATGCGCCAGCGCCTCCCCTGCGCAAATGATCCGCCAGCAAATATCACGCATATCTTTGCCAGCAGAATGAAGGGCGCCATCAAAACGTGCTTTAGCAGAAATTTGTGCTTCACTATGGGATAGCCCATCATTGCTCGTCCCGCGATAGCTTATTGGTGACCAGGACATTGTCGACATCCGGTTAAGCTGCGCATATTCGAAATCGCGCCTTAATGCCTCACCTGCATCAAATTGCCTCTGTGATAAATAACCACGCGAATAGAGCCATGAAATTGGCGATTCATCGCGATTGAAACCTGGCATATCTTGGGTAGCAGAGCGTTTCGATTTTTTGGTTTTAATTGGCAAAATATATTCCCTTATGGTTATTTATTACTTTGCTTATCGCTATAAAGTTGCTATGTAGGAAAGCAATAAATTTGCCGATTTGGTTAATTGGGGAAGTTTTATGCACAATCATATTCGCGCCATTCGCAAACAACAGGGCCTGACGCTCGCTGAATTAGCGGAAAAATGTACACCTGAAACCACAGCCCAAACCATTGGACGCCTTGAAACCGGTACACGCACCCTTTCGCTGACATGGCTTGAACGCATCGCCAGCGCCCTTAATGTCGATAGCGATGCGCTTCTGGCGCGCGGGGGTGAAGACATCCCTGCGCTGACCGCAGTTATCAGTGCAGATGGTGCTGAGGCAGCAAAAGGCGCCAGCTATCTGCCTATATTCAAGCCCGATGCAGATCAATTTGTCGTACAATTTGAGGCCAGCCTTGGCGATTATCGCTCAGGCGACGTGGTTTATCTGGATAGATTGGATGGGCATAATCTGGCCAAAGCATTGAACCGGGATATTTTGCTGCCACGACCTGGCGGACGTTTTGTTTTTGGTCGATTGCTGGCTATGGACGCAGAAAAAATACAGATATTGCCGCTAAAAGCTGGGGCGCGTCAGATTGTGATTAATCGCCCTGAATGGCTGGGCGCTGCCAAGCAGCTATTTCGCAACCTTTAGCGTGTAACTGGGCGACATGCGCATACTTACACTCTCGACATTATTCCCCAATGCGGTGCAGCCCAATTTTGGTGTTTTTGTAGAGCGTCAATGCCAAAACCTTACCGCAAGGCCAGATGTTGACCTGACAGTGATCAACCCCATCGCCATGCCGCCCTTCCCTTTGAGATATGCGCCGCCTTATAAAGCCTTGCGACAATTGCCGGAACATGAGCAATGGCATGGCCTTGATGTTTACCGGCCTCACTTTCCCATTCTGCCAAAAATCGGAGGGGCAGCCAATGCCCGCAATATTGCCAACGCTGTTCTGCCTCTGGCCAAGCAATTGCACGCACAAAAGCCTTTTGATCTGATTGATGCAGAGTTTTTCTACCCAGATGGCCCTGCTGCAATGTTGCTATCAAAGGCTTTAAACCTGCCTTTCACAATTAAGGCACGCGGTGCGGACATTCACTATTGGGCGGGTAAAGGTGGTTGCAGAAACCAGATATTGACTGCTGCGGACAAGAGCGCTGGTCTGTTAGCGGTTTCTCAGGCCATGAAAGACGATATGGTCGCGCTCGGCATCAACAGAGACAAAATTACGGTTCATTATACTGGCTGTGACCAAAATATATTTCACCCCGATGCACAGGCACAGAGTGATATTGCGTCACTTGTGCCAACCCAGCCATATAGCATAACTGTTGGTGCCTTAATCGCGCGCAAAAACCCGTATTTGGTCCTAGAGGCGCTGGAGCAGGTGCTTGATCTACACCATGTGTTTGTTGGAGCGGGAGAGGAAGAGACTGCACTAAAAGCGGCTGCAGAGCGCTCTGGCTTGGCTGAACGGGTATATTTTACCGGCGCATTGCCGCACGCTGCGCTGCCCGGATTGCTGGCCAATGCCAAAATGCTGATCCTGCCCTCTCAATCCGAAGGTTTGGCCAATGCCTGGGTCGAGGCACTGGCTTGTGGAACGCCGATTATCATCAGCGAGGCTGGCGGTGCGCGCGAACTGGTCAAAGATGATCGCTTTGGCCGTATTGTAGGGCAAACGGCCGATAATATTGCCGCAGCGATGAGAGAATTGCGCGATCACACTGTTCCGCGCACCGATATTCGTGCGAGTGTTTCAAATTTCACTTGGGAACGCAATGCAGCAGAGCTTGATGGCTTTTTCAAAGGCATCATAAAGACGGCATAGCGGTCATCAGCGGCTAAGCCTTAGCAAAGTGCAGAGGGAAGATCGCTGCGCTGATCCAGCGCTCCTCTGCCCGCATCAGCCCCCATGTCCGCACGGCGGCTCGGCTATCCATGACTTCTAACCCGATATTCAACATTTCCAGAGCTCTGCGAAGAGTTGCTGGTGGGTGGATTAAGCTGTTGCCGGTGCCCAGCAATAGAAATTCAGGCTCCGGCTGTAAGTCCAGCGCTTTTCCCAAATTATCAATTGCTAGATCAGCAACCATGGGTGGTTCCCAGTCAAACGCATTGTCGGGGTGTAGAATCAAGCCCCCGGGAACCCGCCTATCTGCGACACGGAATCCCTCAGGGCCGATTGCCGTAACCAACGGACCGCTAATATCTTCGCGCTTGATTTCCATAGGCAGTGTCTGCGCTGAGCCTAAACTACAGCGCCGTCATATCCTTCGCGCAGCTTATTCTGAGCCTTTTCTGTGTCAGACTCTTCCGGGATAAAGCTGTCTGGCCCTACACCGAGCCAGATCAATACTGGCGATGCAATATAGACCGAGGAGTAGGTACCGATGACCACACCGAACAACATTGCCACAGAGAAACCGAAGATCACATCTGGACCCAATATAACAAGCGCAAGCAATGCCAACACCATGGTCAAGCTGGTACTGACCGTTCGCGCCAGCGTTTCGTTTATGGACACATCGAGCAGATTGGCAATTTCCATCTTACGATATTTGCGCAGATTCTCACGTATCCGGTCATCAATAACGATAGTATCATTAAGCGAGTAACCGATAATGGTCAGCAAAGCCGCGATAATGTTGAGGTTAAACTCAAGCTGTGTCAGCGCGAAAAAGCCGAATGTCAGCATCACATCATGGAATAGCGCAAACAAGCCACCAACACCAAATTGCCACTCAAATCGTAGCCAAATATAGATCGAAATCGCGATCAGTGCGAACACCAATGCATAGATGCCAGTCGACAGCAATTCGCCCGACACTTTGCCGGAAACAGCATCAACGCCATCAATCCGTGCGCCCTGTTCGGCGAATTCGCTTTCAATCATATTGGTGATTTGCACAGTCGTATTATTGGCTTCTTGAAGATTGTCTTCAGATGCTTCTTCAAGACGCATCTTAATGGCAATTTCGTTCTTCTGGCCAAAGCCTTGAATAGCCGGGTCGCCAAAATTGAGTGCCTGTATCTTGCTGCGCACCTCAGGAATTGGTGCTTCCTCAACATTATCAAACACAACGCGTATCTGCTGACCACCGGCAAAATCGACGCCAAAATTAAGGCCATTCACCATGACCAGCGCAATGGACGCGATAATGGTCAACACGCTGAAACCCACTGCAAAATTGCGATGCTTCAAAAACGCGATATTTGTAATTTCCGGAACAAGTTTAAGAAGTTTCATGTGCCTCGCTCCTATATGACCAACTCTTTGGGACGTTTTGCTTTAAGCCAAAGGGCCACAAACATACGCGTCACAAAGACAGCCGTGAAAACAGATGTGATGATGCCGACGATAAGAACGATCGCAAAGCCCTTAATCGGGCCAGAGCCGAACAGGAACAGCAATACGCCAGCGATAACATTGGTGATATTGGCATCATAAATGGCGCGCGACGCTTCTTTATAGCCTACGCTGATTGACTCGATAACTTTGCGCCCTCGCCTTCGCTCTTCGCCAATGCGCTCGTTAATCAGCACATTAGCATCAACCGCAGAGCCGACTGTCAAAATGAAACCGGCAATGCCCGGCAATGTCAGCGTCGCGTTTAGCAAGGCCATTATGGCCAGGATCAGAAACAGGTTAAGCACCAACGCAATATTCGCATAAACGCCGAAACGACCATACACCGCGATCATGTAAAGCAGGACCGCAGCCGTTCCCACGATACCGGCGATCGAACCTTTCACAATAGAGTCGCGGCCCAATTCGGCAGTGACGGTGCGCTCCTCAACAATCGTCAATTGTGTTGGCAGGGCGCCAGAGCGCAGTTGAATGGCCAATTGGTTAGCTGTTTCGACTGAAAATTGCCCAGAGATTTGCGCTGCGCCGCCCAAAATCGGCTCGTTAAATGATGGTGCCGAGATCACTTCGCCATCTAATATGATGGCAAAGCGCTTACCGGTATTCTCGCTGCTCAATTTGGCAAACTTCTGTGCACCTTCTGAATCAAACTGTATATTTACAACCGCTTGACTAGGGTTTTCAGGATTAAAGCTCTGCTGCGCACCGGTCAGACTATCACCTTTAATACCGCCCAAGCGCTTTACGGCGATAAAGGGCTGGGCGGCGCCGCCTTCTGGATATGGGTAGATTTCACTGCCTATCGGAGCGCGGCCGGCAAGGACTTCGCTGAAATTGGCTTGATCGTCGACCAGTTTAAACTGCAATTCAGCTGTTTTTCCTAGCAGTTCTTTCAGTTCATCAGGGTCTTGAAGCCCTGGCACTTGCACAACGATACGCTCTGCCCCTTGACGGATGATGGTAGGCTCGCGTGTGCCCAGTTCATCAATACGTCGCCGCACAACTTCGGTTGCCGAGTTCATCGCATTTTCGACAGCCTGGTCTAGGCCAGCTGAAGTTGGTGTCAGCACGAAGCGGCTATCATCGCGCACCGCAATATCCCAATCCCGTTGTCCGGTCAGGCCCGCACCGCTGGTCAAGGGCAGCAATGCTTCGCGCGCTGCATCAACCTGATTAGGATTGCGCAGCAAGAAGGAAAGCTGGTTATTCTCTCGTGAAATATCGCTGATACCAATTGCTGGTTTGGCATTTTTCAGTGCGTTGCGCACTGATTCTTCCATATTTTCGGTTTGCTTTTCGATAATATCTGATGGATCTGCCTCAAGCAGCAAATGGCTACCACCAGCCAGATCAAGACCGAGATTAACTTCCTCATTCGGCAGGAATGAAGGCCAATAGGCATTTTGTGTCTGTTCCGGCAAAAGGCTGGGAATAGACAGAAGAACGCCAAAGAGCAGCGTTAGACTAAGCGAAATAGTTTTCCAGCGAGGAAATTCCAACATGCGAATGACTTTTCTATTGGCCGGTTATATTTTGAGAAAAGGATATCAATACAGATATCCGCAAAGCAGGATGATTAATCATTGGCTGGCTTTTCGCCGCCCGGAGGTACGATATCTGTCAAGGTTGACTTCACGGCCTTTACCTTGGTGCCACCGCCAAGATCAATCTCAACATAATCATCATCGGCTTTGACAACTTTGCCAACCAATCCGCCACCAGTGACGACTTTATCGCCGCGCTTAACGCCGCCGATTTTTTCCTGATGCTCTTTCATCCGCTTTTGTTGCGGACGGATAAGCAGAAAGTAGAAAATCACGAAAATGCCAACCAATGGCAGCATGGTCACCCAAAACGGTGCTTGTGCATTGGCAGGAGCAGCCGCCAAACCTAGCAATATCATCATTGCGTTTAATCCTTAGAAATTTGCAAATTCATTGCACGCATATAGTGAAGTTCAGCAAAAAGAACAGCCCGATCATAACCATATCCGCATTAGTGGGAACAAATAGCCGATAAAGGCAATTGTCTGCTCAAAACCAGTGCAATCGCGCTTGCCAAATATTCAGCCCAGCCCTATATCCCGCGACTTGGGTAATCCCAAGGTCGGGACGTAGCGCAGCCTGGTAGCGCATCACACTGGGGGTGTGGGGGTCGGAGGTTCGAATCCTCTCGTCCCGACCAATTTTCCAAAATCCTCCCATTTGACAATCTCTTCACGCTGAACTGTTGCTCTAACGGTTCAGGGAACGCTGGTCCGCTGGGCGTCTGACACGTCACATGAACAGCAGAATTTACAAGATCATTACCGCTCATGCAAATCGGCGCGTCAGAGATATTCTCCGCCGCGCCGACTTTTGTCTATTATCTAATGCCGACCAGCTTAGAAGCTCAAGGTCGCACCAAATTGGATACGGCGATCAGGAAGGCCCTGGAAGCAGAGCAACGCGCCTTCGTTTACACAGCTTTGTGTAATTCGTGATTTGGTGAGGTTCACACCTTCAATGCCGACATTCAGGAATTCTGTAACGTCATAGTTGATACCAGCGTTCAGCTGACCGCGCGATTCAGTAACTACAGGGAAACCTAAAGTACTGTTCAGAGAAGCGCCGCCGGCTGTATCCAAAGTCCGGAAGGAATCACGCCATGTGTAACGTGCACGCGCAGACAAACCATATTTCTCATAATAGAGAGTGACGTTGTAAGCATGTGGCGAGAAGTCCAACAGGCCCTGAACCCGGGTCACCGGAACAGCAATGTTCGGGTTAATCGCTTGGAAGATATCTTCACCGCGACCGGAGTTAGAGTTGGTAGCCTGACCACCGCTAAATTCCTGATAGGTATAGTTAGCGATAATACCAAAACCAGATGCGAAACCTAATACATCTTCAAATTGTGATAGATCATATTGGAACGCAACCTCAATACCTGTTTGTCTTGTGCTTGCAGTATCGTTGATGATTGTCTGCAATGGAACACACAGACCATTGCCTATGACCGGCGATAGCACGTTACGATCTGGCACAGGGTTGAAAATACCACCGCCTGGGCAATTTGGATCAATAGAACGGAAACCATTCGCATCTTCAGGCGCATCTTCAACCTGAGTCACAAACAAATTGGTACGGTTTTTATGGAAGAACCCTACACTTATTACTGAAGATGGTGCGAAATACCATGACAATGAGGCATCGTAAGATTCCACAGTCTCAGGAGCAAGATTAGGATTACCAAGAGCCACCGCATTATTCGGCCCCGTTGGGAATGTCACTGAAAGCGACAAATCATCAAAATCAGGCCGATTAATATCTTCAGTGTAACTCGCGCGGAAGACCAATTCGTCGGTCACATCAACAATGAAGTTCACGCGAGGCAACCATTCTTGATAGGAACCACGTGATGTCAAAGGAGTAACAACTCCATTGGCATTATTATTACCGAATGAGTCAATATCGGTACTAACCCAACGCAAACCAAAATTACCGCGAACTGGTCCAGCCTCAAAATTCGCTTGAGCGTAGAATGAGTGTGTTTCCTCTTCGATACGGAATGATGCACCAAGATTGTTGGCAGAATTTGGATTAAGGTCATCTAGCAAACGATTACCATTTGCAATCTGAGCTTGACCGCCGGGCGTGGCATCTAGCGCAGCCTGAAGAGTCGCAAAGACTTCGTCACGCTGCGAAAAAGAGAGGTTAGGATCAATCAAAAGGAAATTACGGAACGCAAGTTCCCTTCCGTCAAACTCACCAAAGTTGCTTGGTCCTGCTACCAAAAGCTCAGGGAAAGCAGATCCAAATGGGCTATTGGCAATAGCCCCAGTACCAAATGTAGATTGCAATTGGGAGAAATCGGTTGATGAGCCATTATAGCGATAACCAAGGTCAAATGACGTAAAGAAAGGTGTCAGGTCCTCGACATCAATCGTTGTATCAATGCGGAAAGCATCTTCTTCATTCTCTGTTCTATTATTACTGGCTGTAACAGCGTCCAAGAGCACATTATTAGGATCAAGGAGTTGAGCAACAGTTGGTGCGAAAGGTGAATCAAAATCGATGCCAAAGGTCAATGCCCCGCCTGTCAGATCAAAAATAAACGGCACACTGTTATCATTACTGCTACCATCAAGCGGTGTCAGAGGATTTGGGTTTATAAAATTGAGCGTTGTGCTCAAATTTGGGTTGGATGTGTTGGATACCGCACGCGAACCTTCTACGCGAGCTGTAAAACGTCCAAACTCAAACTCAGTGCCGAGACGATAAACTTGGCTATCTGTTACACGCGCGCCGGTATCGCTTGAAAAACGCAAGTTCGGGTCATCATCATCGACACCGATATTGGGTTGAATAGTCCCTGTCAGCGCAGCCTGAATGCTACCCAAATCAACCCCATCTATCGTACCAAAGTTAACCGTTTCAAATGTTGCGGGCACGTTAATCAGGTCGACAGCACTAACACCAGAAGCCTGAATTCGCGAACTATCTTGAGTACGTTGTTGATCATTTACGATAGCATCAAAGTAGAATTTGACATTATCAGCAGGGGCCCATTCCAGAGATCCTGAAAAGTTTATGGTCTCAAACTCAAAATTTTCCAACTCCTGATTGAGGAATTGAATTCCAAGGAAATTAAAATCAGGGCCCGGTGCGCCAGCGGCTGTCACCGCTGCATTAGCAGGAATCAAATTGTCCCGGTCAACACGGGGACGAAACGAAGTTGCTTCCTGCTCAGTATAACTGCCGCTCAAAACAACGCCAATTTCACCAATTCCAGTGGACCAGACCTTACCAAAACTGCCGGAAATCCTTGGCTTAATACTGTCTGAAAGTTCACTATATTCACCTTGGGCGCGAACTGACAGAATTGTGTCTGTCAAGTCAAGTGGGCGAATAGTACGAAGATTGATCGTACCGCCAACTGCGCCTTCGATGGTTTTGGCTTCTGGTGCTTTGATGACTTCAACCGAAGCAATAATTGCCGGGTTAATATCTTCAAAGCTGATGCCACCACGACCAGTGCCAGCGCTGAGCGTTGTTACATCGTTGATCGCGGTTCGGTTATCATTTGTACCACGAATTTGCACGCCGGTACCGACACCGGCAGTTCTGGTAATTTGAACGCCAGTAACATTCTCTAGCACCTCAGCAAGGTTTTGGTCAGGAAGTTTACCAATATCTTCCGCCTGAATAACCTCGATAAGGCTGTCAGCGTTGCGCTTTTCGTTCAGAGCACTTTGTAATGAACTGCGAATACCTGTGACGATAATAGCATCGCCTTCTTCGCCCGCATCTTCATCGGCTGCCGCTTCTTGCGCATATGCTGGGTTTGAAAAAGCCACTAAAGCTGAGCTACTCAGCAATGCCATGGCAAAATTTTTTCGCGCAAGACTTTTGGCACGGATCAATCCGGTTTGTAACATAATACCTTCCCCTATAGTTACTTTATAATTTTATGATCTCATCCTTTATAAATACAACCAATATGTCAACCCATTGAATATACCTATTCTCGATTTTTTTATCTTATTGGACTGTCAATTGGTATGATAATTCTATTTACCGACGGCTATCCGGAACTTTCAAGAGAAGAAATTTGCGTATAACACCGTGCAGATGCCGATATATGCAATTGCATTCCCCGCAATCAGAGCCAACATAAGTAAGGAAGCAGAGCAAGGTTTGAGACTATGATCGAGAATGAATTTGCTATTCTACTGGCCCGCATACAGTTCGCTTTTACTGTAAGTTTTCACTTTCTTTTCCCGGCCTTTTCCATAGGCTTGGCTAGCTATTTGGCCGTATTGGAAGGGCTATGGCTTAAAACCGGCAAAGGTGTTTATGCCAATCTTTATCGTTATTGGTTGAAGATTTTTGCCATCGTTTTCGCGATGGGCGTCGTGTCGGGCATCGTTATGTCATACCAATTTGGCACAAATTGGTCTGTTTTTTCAGACAAGGCAGGACCAGTTATAGGGCCTTTAATGGCCTATGAGGTGCTTACAGCCTTTTTTCTAGAGGCAGGTTTTTTGGGAGTGATGCTTTTTGGTATCAACAAAGTCGGCAAAAAATTGCATTTTGCGGCAACGCTGGCCGTTGCGATTGGAACTTTTATATCGGCTTTCTGGATTTTGTCTGTGAACAGTTGGATGCAAACACCTGTTGGCTATGAGATAGCGGCCAATGGTCAATTTGTACCGGGGGAGAGTTGGCTTACAATCATTTTCAACCCAAGTTTCCCTTATCGCTTGATCCATACCTTAATGGCGGCCTATCTTACCACAGCCTTTGCCGTTGGCGCAGTTGGCGCTTGGCATTTGCTTAAGGACAAAGCGAATCCAGGCGCACGCAAAATGTTTTCAATGGCCATGTGGATGGCGGCAATTGTCGCGCCCTTGCAGATTTTTGCTGGAGATATGCACGGGTTGAATACACTGGAGCATCAACCAGCAAAGGTTATGGCGATGGAAGGGCATTATCAGAGCCATCCTGAAGGTGCGCCGCTGATTTTGTTTGGCATACCTAACAGCAAAGAGAAGCGAGTCGATTATGCCGTTGAAATTCCCAAGGCGAGTTCTCTCATATTAAAACATGACTTGGATGCGCCGCTGGATGGGCTCGACACAATCCCGGATGAGAATGAACCCCCTGTCGCCATTGTCTTCTGGTCCTTCCGGATCATGGTGGGTTTGGGCTTTGCCATGATGGCTATCGGTATATGGAGCCTTTTTGCACGGTGGCGCAAAAGCCTATATGATTGGCCATGGCTGCACCGGATCGCCATTATAATGGGTCCATCAGGGTTTATCGCCGTACTCGCCGGCTGGGTGACAACTGAAGTGGGGCGTCAACCTTATACCATCTATGGACTGCTGCGCACTGCGGACAGTGCCTCACCATTAGATGCGCCAGCGGTCGCTGCTTCGCTTATAGCCTTTGTCATCGTGTATTTTTTCGTTTTCGGCGCAGGCGTCTGGTATTTGTTGCAGCTTATGAAGAAACCTCCTCAGGCGCGCGAGGCAATGCTTGACGGCACACCCATCCGGTCCGCCGGCATTACCCCCGCACCGGCTGTTGGAAAACAAAGGACTGATAGCAAGCACGCGGAGCAAGACACATGATAGGCTTTGACCTCACCGTAATTTGGGCCACAATCATTGCCTTTGCTATTATAGCCTATGTCGTCATGGACGGCTTCGACCTAGGTATTGGTATGCTCTTCCCCCGCATCCCGGTCGGGAAACAGCGTGATACGGCTATGAACAGCATCGCTCCTATATGGGACGGGAACGAAACATGGTTGGTGCTTGGCGGCGGGGGTTTAATGGCCGCATTCCCATTGGCCTATGCCGTTATACTGCCGGCTTTATACGCCCCTCTAACCGCTATGTTGCTGGGCCTCATCCTGCGCGGCGTAGCATTTGAATATCGATGGCGTGACGAACGGCATCGTGAAACATGGGATCGCGCCTTTTTCGCTGGTTCCTTTGTCGCTACATTTGCGCAAGGCGTTACATTGGGTGCTTTGCTGCAAGGCATAAGCATAAGTGGCCGCTCTTATTCCGGCGGTTGGTGGGAATGGCTCTCACCCTTTTCTATGTTGACAGGTATCGGTTTATGCACCGGTTATGTGCTGCTCGGCAGCTGTTGGCTTATTATGAAAACAGAAGGGCCCTTGCAAGACAAAGCATATGGTTATGCGCGGTCAGCAACGATCAGCCTGTTATTGGCCATTGCCGTTGTAAGTGCCGCCACGCCGTTTCTTGAAGAAAAATATCATGAACGCTGGCTCGAATATCCAAATATCATTGCGACTGCGCCAGTGCCTGTAGCAACGTTGATCATAGCTTTCTTGCTTTTCCGCAGCCTGATAAAACGACTGGAAATAGCGCCTTTTCTGTATGCGCTTGGGCTGTTCGGTCTTTGCATTATCGGTTTGGGCATATCAATCTGGCCAGATATCATCCCCGGGCGTATAACAATATGGGAAGCGGCATCCCCGCCGAGCAGCCAACTTTTCATGCTGGTCGGGGCGGCTATCTTGGTACCTGTTATTTTGGCTTATACCGCATATGCCTATTGGGTTTTTCGCGGCAAGGTTGAAAGTGAAGGCTATCACTGATTATGGACCAACCTCCCCAGCCTTTAATCAAGCAATTGCTCTGGTTTGTCGGTCTATGGGCCATCAGCGTCCTGACACTCGGCATTATCGGCTTGGTTATAAAGTCTGTTTTGTCACCATAATTTAGGGCAAAGCGCCATTTGGCGAAGCTATATAGTCAAAGCTAGGCAAAACTGCATCGCGATACGCCATATCGTAGGAAAGCATCTGTCCTACAAATAACCAATTAGGTTATATACTCCTTTTTATATTCCAATAAGGAGTGCTGGCAAATGGAGAAAGTTACTCAGCTCATCAACGATGTTATTGCGCGTGAAGGGGGATATAGCAACCACCCCGATGATCGCGGCGGCCCAACACGATGGGGCATTACCCAAAGCGTAGCCCGTAAGCAGGGATATTCAGGTGATATGAAACATCTGCCGCGCGAAAGCGCTATGGACATATATCGTCAGCTTTACTGGCTCGACCCCAAGCTGGATCAAGTTGCAGAGCGCGCACCTCTATTAGCCGCAGAGTTGTTCGATACCGCAGTGAATATGGGCACAGCCAGAGCGATCCGCTTTCTACAAAGGTCACTCAACGCACTACAACGCAGTGACAATGACCATTTGCTAACACTTGATGGCGTTATCGGTCCGCAAACTTTGCGCATATTGGATGGTTTTCTGAGAAAGCGCGGTCGTCAGGGAGAGCGCGTGCTCACTCGCGCCGTCGATTCCTTACAAGGCGCCAAATATATCAGTCTTGCAGAGAGCAGACCAGCCAATCGATCTTTCTTATTTGGTTGGCTCGCGCACCGCATAGGTGTGGAATAAACCCATCCCCTCTGGTCAATATATCTCTTCCAGAGAAACACCCTTCCCCGCAATTTACCAAAGGACAATCTTCATGGCGATATTGGAAAGCCTGATCAGCCCGATCACATCTATAATAGACAAAATTATTCCTGACCCTGATGCAAGAGCCAAAGCAAAATTGGAGCTAATTAAATTGCAAGGCAGCCAAGAATTGCAAGCAGTTGAAACGCGAATCGCTACCATATTGGCTGAAGCAAAGTCTGCCGATCCATGGACCAGTCGAGCACGACCAAGCTTTCTTTACGTAATGTACGCTATGATTTTATGGGCCATCCCAATGGGCGTGATAGCATCGATCCGTCCAGAAACCGCTTTTGCTATCGCCAATGGCATGAATGCCTATCTTTCCGGCCTTCCAGAGCCATTATACGCCCTATTTGGTACGGGATATTTGGGTTATACTGTTGCGCGACAATGGGGTAAAAATCGTGGAATCGAATAAACTTTATCTCTGTTTACGCAAAAAAAACTATCCTCCATGCGAAAAAATCTTGCCAGAAGCATATTCATGCCAGTAAACAGGACACTCTGTTTTTAAGAATCCTACGAAGGGGAATGAATATGAAAAACTCTAACCTGGGCAAAATGCTCGCCATCGCTGGCGGTCTTGCACTTGCAACTGCTTGTACTCCTGAAGAAGCTGGCGACGCCGCTGCATGTGCAGCTTGTACCGCTGAATGTGCTGCTTGTGGCGCAGCATGTGCCGCTGGTTGTGCAGCATGCGCAGCTGGTTGTGCAGCATGTGCAGCAGCTTGTGGCGCAGCATGTGCAGCAGCTTGTGCAGCATGTGGCGCGGCTTGTGCAGCATGTGGCGCGGCTTGTGCAGCAGCATGTGCAGCTTGCGCAGCAGTAGACGCTGTAAGCGAGTAATTTTGCTGAAAAATTGAATTTGGCGGTTTACTGACGGCTATATTGGCTTACATTACATTCTAACTCAGTTTAGAATGGTTAAGTAAGATAATATGACCGAATCAGTAGACCGCCTTTTTCGTTTAACCGAACAGATTGTTGAGGAAGGTATATCACTAGTACCGCGCGTTGTACCTATGGATGCGCCTTTTGTTCAATATCAACACTACCCCAAAGGCGATTGCATCGCTCCGGGGAATAAGTCACGCTGGTTTTACCATGCGCACAAACCCGAAGAACGTGAAGAAGGCGAGCATGGTCATTTTCACATGTTTTTGCCGGGCGATGTTTTTAAAGGCGTAGAGCCGCTTAACGCTCCTCCTCACAAGAAAAACAAAAAGGGCAATTTCCCAGCCAAAGTCGTGCATTTTGCCGCTCTTGGCTTTGATACTGCGGGTATGCCGCTCTATTGGTTCACAACAAATTATTGGGTCACGGCGGAATATATGATGCCAGCTGACGCCATTGCGCAGCGCCTGAAGCTATTCAACATGAAGGGTGCGCCTGGTGACCCGTTGGTCAATGATTGGTTGACAGCAGCAGTCGAAGTCTTCCGCGATCCGATCATTAGCTTGCTGGAAGAGCGCGATAAGATCATTGGTGCAGCTGTGGAAGAAGAAGGCGACAAAGCCTATCTCAACAAGAAGATAGAAATCCCTTCAAAAGCGGCTTTTGATTTATAATCTGTAGCAGCAACTCGCGCCAAAATATTTGGTGACCCCGGCGTGATTCGAACACGCGGCCTATTGATTAGGAATCAATTGCTCTATCCTGCTGAGCTACGGGGCCTTATCTATGGTCTAGCCATGCTATGAACATGCTTCAAGGTCTAGCTTAGCTATACCCCATCCCTGTGTCAGATCAGTTTTCTTTATCGGGTCGCCTAACCGGCAGTGGCAGAGGCGCGATATTGATCCCCTCCTCCAGCAATGCCTTCGCATCGTCCAGACTGGCCTCACCATGCACAGGTGCGACCTCCGCCTCGCCATAATGCATAGCACGCGCGGTATCTGTAAAGTCTTCTCCCACCCAGCGCGATGACTCAAGCGCTTTTTCTTGTGCCTCAGCTAGCTTTGACAACATGGCCTTCATTTCAATCAGCGATGGCGTTGATGTGCCGGTTGGAGCCGAGAGCTGGACTGCATCATTAGGCTGTGCGTTTTCTACTGGCTCGATAGCTTCATTTTTGGCAGGCGTTTGCGGTATATCTATAGCCGATTTCTGATTAGATTTCGCGCCAATAGACGGCGCCATAACTGCTTTGGAAATATCATCTGCACCGCATATCGGACAGCTTATCAGGCCGCGCGCTGATTGATCTGTAAAGTCATCGCTCGATCCAAACCATCCTTCAAAAATATGGTGATTTGGGCACTGCAGATCAAAAACAATCACTGGGTGAATATCCTGGGTGTCTTAGCAAAATCGCGTTGATTGGCGAGCGAGGGCAGTTTCTTGCGTGTTTCACTCACCTTTTCAAGATCAATTGACGCAAAACCAAGTCCGCTCTGATTATTCATATCCAGCAAAACATCTCCCCAAGGGTCAATAACCAAAGAATGCCCATAGGTTTTGCGGCCATCTTCATGCTCACCATTTTGCGCAGCCGCTATAATAAAGCATTGCCCTTCAATGGCACGGGCACGCAACAGGCTGTGCCAATGGGCTTTGCCGGTTGGCACAGTAAACGCAGCTGGAACCGTTATCACATGAGCGCCATTGGCCACCAACGCAGCGTAGAGAGTGGGAAAGCGCATGTCATAACAGACTGTCATGCCCAATGGGCCAATAGGGCTTTGTGTTAAAACGGCTTCCTGCCCTGCCCCATAAGCTGATGATTCGCGCCAATCATCGCCATTGCCCAATGTCACATCGAACAGATGAATCTTATCATAGCGCGCTGAAATACGGCCTTGCCTATCGAACAGTATCGACCGGTTTCGCCATTTTCCATCATCATGTGCCACAGCATGTGAGCCGATATGCAATGCTATTTGCGCTTTGCTGCAAGCCTTGGCCATGTGCTGCAAAAAACCACTCTCGCTCTCACTAACGATATGCTGCGCCGCACGTTTACGGTCTCGGTCAAGCATACCTGCCATTTCAGGGGTGAACAAAATTTCTGCCCCTTGGTCGGCAGCCTGCTCAATAGCGGTCTCGATTATGCATGCATTTTCTGACGGCTCTGTGCCGCTTGTCATCTGCAACAAGGCAATTTTGTGCGCCATCAACTAACCATCAAACGTCTTAAAGCTCGCAGCTTAACCAGCAAGTAAAGCGTCCAACTTACCCGCAGCTTCCAGAGCGGCAAGATCATCAGAGCCGCCAATATGTTTATCATTGATAAAAATTTGCGGCACAGTGGTGCGGCCATTGGCACGCTCAATCATTTCGGCACGCTTTGCGCCGCCCATGCTAATCTCATATTCTTCAAATGATACCCCTTTTTGTTTCAAAAGGTCTTTCGCCCGATAACAAAAGGGGCAAGTAAATTTGGTATAGATTTCAATTTTGGTCATAATTCCTCTTTCCATAGGCATATGGTCATACATGCTGCCCTGTTCAACAAGACTATACGCAACCGTAAAAGCGTTAATGCATCGCTTCTAATCCAGCTTCTCCATCTCGCAACACCCTTGCCCAACACATGATTTCAACTCTGCTTGCTCCGGCTTTTTTAAGCACTTTAACGCAAGCATGGCTGGTCGCCCCGCTGGTATAAACATCATCGACAAGCATTATCTTGCGCCCACTTAGCTGACCAGCTTTTTTAGGATTAACAGCAAATACATTTTTCACGGCCTCTTTTCGCTGCCTTAATGTCATATTTTTGAGCGGCGGCGTGGCCTTGGTCCTCAGCAATGCATCGGCGCTGATTGCTGTGCCGTGCATATACGCCAATTGCGATGCAATAAGTTGCGACTGATTAAACCCCCGTCGCCATAACCGCCATCGGTGCAAAGGCACTGGCACCAACAGCCAATCTTCCTCCAAGTCGGGCATTTGGCGCAGTAGCTGCCCTGCAATAAGCTTGGCAAGGCCGATGCGCCCTGCATGTTTCAAGCATAATGCAATACGCCGTGACAGATCATCATATATAGCGACCGCTCGAATGCCATCATGCGGTGGTGGCTCAGCTAAACATGGGGCGCATATCAGCTTATCCTGCTCTAAATGCGTGCGATCGGTGCCCAACGGACGACCGCAACTGCCACATTGCGGCGCAGATATGAGGCGCAGCCTTGGCCAGCAATCGCCGCAAAAGCCGCCCTGTTCCAGCACCATTTCACCGCATAAAGGGCATCGCGGAGGCAGGATCAGATCGACAAAGCCACCCAAAGCGTGACGATAATGATCGCTCACCTTGCCCATATCGCGCTCCTTTTACGCTAGCAGCAATTTGCCACTTGCCCGAATGATGACAAATCGCCACATCGCAAATATGCAAGACCCGTCAGAACCGAACAAAATTTTTGACCCACAACGTCAACGCCAGAACCGCCAACGTCGCATGACGATGCTGCAACGGCAAGCGGATAGTGATTTTTTAAGCGACCTTATGGCCGATGATATAATTGCTAGGCTGGATGTCGTTACCAGATCATTTTCCAAAGCTCTCATTATCGGCAATTGCTCAGAAACTCTCTTGGATTGGCTCAAAGAGCGGAGCATTGAAACTGCAATTATTGATATGGTTCCTGCTCCTGCTCCTGCTCCTGCTCATAGGCCCAATATGCCGCCGCATCTCATCTGCAAGGAATGGGATGAAATTCCTAGCCTGCCATTCCAGCCGGATTTAATCATTATGATTGGCGTGCTGGATGCTGCCAATGATGTGCCTGGCCTGTTGGCGCAGTTGCGCAGAGCTTTACGCCCTGATGGATTGCTGCTTGCTGAGTTTTTTGGTGTTGGCAGTTTGCCATTGTTAAAACGTGCAATGTTGGTCGCGGATGGCGATATGCCGCGGCCACATATACACCCGCAAATCGATGTGCGTTCAGGGGGTGATCTTTTAAGCCGTGCCGGCTTTGCTATGCCCGTGGCAGATATTGATATGTTGAACGTGCGCTACAAGTCAGTCCGGCAATTACTGCACGACATTCGCAGCTTTGGCGGCGGTTATGCCCTCACCAACAAAGTTGTGCGTTATAGCAAAGGCCAATGGGCGCTGCTTAATGATTATATCGCATCGCAAGCGGATAGTGATGACAGGGCTACCGAGAATTTTGCGCTTGTATCGCTTAGCGGATGGGCACCCTCGCCAGACCAACCAAAGCCGGCCAAACGTGGAAGCGCAACAATGTCACTCGCCAGCCAGCTTGGTAAAAAGCCTGGCTGACGATTTAACAGATTGCCTTAGCGACGCGCGGCCAAGCGGGCTGAGCCTGCGCTACCATTGCCGGATTTGCGCACAATGCAGCTGCCGCCGCGTGCTTTAATACCATCACAAAGAGCTTTTGCAGATTGCTCATTACCAAAACCCGTCGCTGCAAGGCGATATAGTGTCCGGCCATTTGATTTCACCGTAGAACTGGCATTCCCAAAGGGTGCAAGCTCGCGATATTGTGTGGTCAGTTGCGACCATGCTTTTTGCGCACCTTGCTGCGAAGAGAATGCGCCAAGCTGCAATATATATTGGCCCTCAACGACGCGTTGCCGCGCTGCCGGAGCTGGCTTAGCTGCAGGCGCGGGTTTCGCGATGCGTGATGGTGCAACACCTGCAGTCTCAACAATCGGCGCCTTTTTGGCTATAGCAGGTTTGACAATGGGTTTTGCAGCCGGTTTTGGTGCAGGAATGGCTATCGGTGCAGCAGATGCCAAAGTTATAGGCTTCGGCGCAGCTTTAGGAGCAGGCACCGGAGCAGCTTTGGTGGGTGCTTTGGCAGCAATAGCGACGGCCTGCGCATTTTCACTTTGCGGACGTAGCGCCAACTGTATTGGCTGGCCATTATCAACCGTTGCAGGGCTTACACCCAGCAGAGAAGCAACACGTGCCTGATAAGCATTAGGCCGTGCAAGCTGTGCCCATTGCAGGATACGCGCATTAACATCATCAGGCTTCACATCTTGCCCTGCCATTAGCTTGGCTTCGCGCCAGCGGCCATCCAAGGCATAAGCAAAAGCAAGATTTTGGCGAACCTTTGGTGAATTGACACCTGTACGGATAAGGCCGGATAGCACATCAACACCGCGGCGCGTTTCACCAGCAAGCGCCAGGGCGAGACCATAATCGCTAGGCGGCAGAACCGATTGTTTGGAATTGAGCAGTTCAAGCGCGTCTTGCTGCTTGCCTTGCGCAATTTGCGTTAGCGACATGCTGATAATGGTGCGCGCACTGTTATCACCCAATGCAACGGCATCTTCAAATGTCTTTTCAGCAGATCTGAAACGTCCATCCTTAAGATATGCCTGCGCTAATACGCGGCGTGCTTCTGCGTCACGGGGTGCAATCAGCACAGCGTCTTCCGCACTCGCAATGGCTTTGGCTGTCTTGCCATTGGACAATGACTTCTCAGCTTTTTGTGTCAGATTTGCAGGCCCGCCGCTTTGGCCGGGAGTACTACAACTAGCCAATGTTACGCCAAATATCAGCGTTGATACAGCCATTTTCAGCATTGCCTTGTTCGTCATTGTGTCCATCCTTGTTCTGGTCACTTAAATAAGTTTGTGTTCTTCAATTCTGTTTACGTAATTGCCTGACCGTCTTGATCAGATATGCTGCCGGTCATCGCATCCAGCTCTGGAAAGCCTGCAAGAAACTCATCCAATGCATGAGTCACCATATTTTGTGCAGACTGGTTGCGGATCGCACATGCTAGGCGCAGACGCAGATGTCGCTGCGCATCAAGCCGCAATGTGAATGCCGCCCGTTTGCCAGAAGCAACTTTTGAAGTGCTAGCAGCGCGTTTTTTGACGCTTTTAGCTTTGACAGCAGTAGATTTGGCAGCAGCAGGTTTGGCAGAAGTAGCCTTCAAAGCAGCTTCGGACCGCTCCAATTCCTTTGCTTTTTCATCAACCTTTACCTGTATCTTTGCCGGTTTTTTGGACAATACCGAACGCGCCTCAGCAATATTGTGTGCTTCGGCTTTCGGACTTGGTTCAGCAACAGAAGGCGCATCATCCACCAGTGGCAATATCGCTCCCGCTTTATCAGCGCCGGGTTTGCTCCACAGAGGTGATGTGTTAACCGGCGCAATCGCATCAGACTTATCTGCTGGTTCGACCGTTTCAGCCTTCGCTTCAGCAGGTGCAGCTTTGCCGATAGCCTCTTCATCAGCCGTTTTGGCTGTGATTGACGGCTTTGCTTCAGGCTGTTTGCCTTCATCCGCACCTTGTGATTTTACAGTGTCAGGTTCCACACCCAGAAGCGGACTTTCTGCCGTCTCGCTTGGTACTGCTTCAGCATTTGCATTGCCATTGGCAAAATTGCGCTGCAACGCATCCTGCTGCTTCACAACTTCCGGAATAGCCGCTGACAATATACCAGCTTTGCGCTCGTCTTCGCCTTCACTTTCAGGCTTGATCGCTTGAGGCCCAGTGCTTTGCGGGGGATCAACATCATAGCCCATATCGTTCCAACCCAGATCATCTTGTGTTGATGAGCTTGCTGCTGGAGCGGACATGATATTTTGTCTGCGCATAGCTGGCCTTGCGGCCCCCTTACGGGCAAGAAGGCCCGAAGAAAGAGATGCGAGTGGTTTGGTGTCACTCATTTCTGTATCGCCCCCGATTATCCGATAACCCGGCGGCCAAAGCCACCCATGGGACGCGGAGTACCTGGCTGTGCAGGTATCGCACTTTTAGAAGCTGGTGCGCTAAACACTGTCCGACGGAAATTCTTTTCTAAACGATCAGCGATATAACCCCAGAGCTCGACGACCTCACCAGCGGACTTGCCGCCCGGATCAATCTCCATAACCGTACGACCATCAATCATTGATGCGGCAAAATCTGTACGGTGATGCAATGTTGTTGGCGCCACCGTGCCATGCTGTGACAGCGCAACCGCTGCTTCAGATGTAATTTTTGCTTTTGGCGTCGCTGCGTTAACAACGAATACCAACGGCTTGCCTGCGCGTTCGCACAGGTCAACCGTTGCGCCAACTGCACGCAAATCATGCGGGCTTGGTCTGGTTGGAACAACAATCAATTCAGCGACAGATATAACGCTTTGTATAGCCATAGTGATGGCTGGCGGTGTATCAATAACGGCAAGTTTGAAGCCTTGTTGACGTAATACAGCCAAATCTGCGGCCAGACGAGCGACAGTGGTTTGCGCAAAGGCGGGATATTCGTCTTCACGTTCATTCCACCAATCGGCAAGCGAACCCTGAGGATCGATGTCAATCAATACTACAGGCCCAGCGCCCGCCAATTGTGCCTGAACAGCGAGGTGTCCGGACAATGTGGTCTTTCCGGACCCGCCTTTTTGTGATGCTAATGCGAGAACGCGCACAATGATCCCCTTGGTTAGAAAACTCAAAATGGGTTTCGCAGAACAGCCCTAATTTTGAGTTAACGGGGAAAAGAAATTGTAAAAAACCTCAAAAAACTGTTCGAAATGGCCAAATGCTAGGGTTCCTATTGCCTGTCCATGTTACGCTAACAATTCGTTAGTTATGTTTTGCTAATGTTAGGAAATTAGAAATTTATGTGCAGTGTCAAACATATGAAGCTGCGCATCAGGATTAATATATAGGCCAATGATATGGCATGTATAAAAAGTGGAGTTTGATATGCCTTTTCCATTTATCTCGCCTGCGCGTACCCGTGCGACATCTGCCCGTACGACATCTGTTGCTTTGGCCGCACTTATTATGGCGGCTTTCCCACAAAGTGCATTTGCTGATGTGAAAGCTGGTGTCGATGCCTGGGGGCGCGGTGATTATGAGACTGCGATCAAAGAATGGCGCAAACCGGCTCTAGACGGCGATGCGGATGCGCAATTTAATATGGGCCAGGCGCACAAATTTGGTCGCGGTGTGCCCATGGATTTGAACATTGCCGCAGACTGGTTCCGCCAAGCAGCAGAAAAAGGCCATTTACAGGCCGCTGATAATTATGGTCTTATCCTCTTCCAAAATGGCCAACGCAAAGACGCTCTGCCATGGCTGGAATCATCGGCAGCCAGAGGCGAGCCACGTGCGCAATATATCATGGGCACGGCTTATTTTAACGGTGAGTTGGTAGCGAAAGACTGGGTAAGGGCCTATGCTTTAATGACACGCGCATCTTCATCCGGCCTGCCGCAAGCATCACAAAACCTTGCCGCTATGGATCGCTATCTAACCCCAAATCAGCGCCAAGAAGGTATCGCCCTTGCTGGCAGATTACAGCAACAGGCTGATCGTGAACGCCAACAACAATTGGCTGCGGCAACGTTGCCGCCAGTAGCAAATGGCAATTTGCCAGCGCGCCCCTCTGCCTCAACAGGCCCATTACAAACGGCCGCCCTGCCGCCATCACGCCCGACACCGCGCCCAGTTACAAATCCATCTGTCACGCCTCCGGCAAGCAGTGGTACTTTTTCAGCCTCATCCAATGCAGGCGCAGATTTCGCTCTGCCAGGGACACCTATACCAGCACCAGTTGCTGCACGCCCTGCGCCAGTAGCCACGACTCCTGCTCCCCGTCCCGTGGCGGCAACAGGTTCATGGCGGCTGCAATTGGGGGCCTTTGGCTCTCAGAGCAAAGCTGAATCGCTCTGGTCATCACTTGAAAGCCGCAACAGTAACTTGCAAGGCTTACAACCCTATCTGGTGAAAGCAGGCAAGGTAACGCGGCTTCAGGTTGGCAATTTTGCCAGCCGCAACGAAGCCGACAGGCTGTGCGGCCAGCTCAAAGCCTCTGGTCAGGCCTGTTTCTCCATCAAGAAATAACCTGCCACTCGCTGCTGGGAATGCCCAGAGCATAGAGTATCGCGCTTAAATCATTATGGCGAAGCGGGAAATCCACCGCTTCGTTCACAACCGGTTTTGCGTGATAACCAATGCTCAGTCCGGCAAGATCAAGCATAGGTAAATCATTGGCACCATCGCCAACCGCTAAGCTGTTAGAGTAATCAATATTTTTCGCAGCGGCAATCTGCATCAATATATCGGCCTTACTTTGGGCACCAAATAGCGGGGGTATTAGGCCGCCGGTTAATTTACCGCCCTTAACGTCCAGCCGGTTGGCATGCACGCCATGAAAGCCGAGGTCTGCGCCAATATGATCGGCAAAATGATGAAAGCCACCAGACACCAATAAACAATGCACATTATTGGCTCGCAGCGTCGCCAATAATGTTTTTGCACCCGCATTCGGCGTTACCCGTTGGTGCAAACATTCGGCCACCAGCGCTTCATCGAGATTGGCCAATTTTGCGACCCGCTCACGCAGAGATGCCGCAAAGTCCAGCTCGCCGCGCATTGCGCGTTTAGTTATCGCCGTAATCTCATCTCGCACACCGGCATAATCGGCCAGTTCGTCAATACATTCCTGCCCTATCATCGTGCTATCCATATCGGACAGAAAAAGAGATTTCTCTCGATGAGCAACGTATTGAACTGCAATGTCGCAGCGATCTGTGAATGATGACAAGGCCCCAGCTATACGCGACTGCATTGCCCCCTGCCCGCTATCACTTTCGCCATCTATGCAGATATCCAGAGCTTTGCCTTTATCAATCCATTCATGGTTCTTGACCATCAGGCCTTTAGCTGCAAGCGCGTGGGCCGCATGAATATAATCATCTTCGGTCAGTGCAGCCATATTGTCGCCACTAAGGCTTGTCGCATTGGCAGCAATCAGTGTAGCAACCAGCATGATGAACGATACTCCGGAAAATCAGACATTTGAGGCACAAGACGGCCATGAATACCGGCCTGCTTCGCTTTTGCTTATTGCCGGTCCCACTGCAAGCGGCAAGAGCGGATTGGCCATTTCTGCTGCAAAAACTATCAAAGAGTGTGGCAAGCAGCCCATCATCATCAATTCTGATGCCAGTCAGGTTTATGCCGATCTGGATATTGTGTCAGCCCGGCCCAGCACAGCCGAAATGGAAGACATTCCCCACAGATTATTTGGATATCGCGATGGTGATACGGCTTGCTCAGCCGCTGATTGGGCCGAAGATGCAAAGCAGGAGATAAAAACAGCTATTGCAGCTGGATCATACCCCATATTAGTAGGGGGTACTGGTCTGTATATCAGCACATTGCTGGATGGCATCGCGCCCATCCCGGATATTGATCCCGATTTACGTGCAAGAATACGCCAGATGGAGCAGGCACAGGCCTATGCCCAATTGCAGGAAAACGACCCGTTAATCGCTGCCAAGCTCAACCCAAATGACAAAAGCCGCATTCAACGAGCGCTAGAAGTTGTCTTGCAAACAGGACAAAGCATTGCGATTTGGCGCAACAAGCGTGAAGGCGGCATTGCCGAGCATATCAATTTGCATCCTCATATATTGCTGCCCGAGCGCGAATGGCTTTATGCACGCTGCAATCAGCGTTTTGTGGAAATGCTAGACCAAGGCGCGATACGCGAAGTGGAAACCTTATTATCACGTGATCTGCCCATGGACCTACCCGTTATGCGGGCCATAGGTGTGGCAGAGATTAGCAGCTATTTGCGCGGGCAATCCTCCTATGATGAGATGATAGAGGCCGGTCAGATGGCAACACGGCGCTATGCCAAGCGGCAATATACCTGGCTACGCAATCAGCCTCCCCAAGATTGGCCCCGTCTTTCACCTGATTCACAACAAATGGAACCCAAAGGGCTGTTCGCGAATTGGTTAGATAGCTAATTTCGCGCAACATGCTTTCCTATTGCTGTATGCGCGGAGATGATGCAGTTTCACTTTTCTTGTCACTCACCCCGAAGGACCATCACATGAACAAGACACTTACAATATTGGCATTGGCCGTAGCAACGCCTCTTGCCGCACAATCATCGACCACACCTGGCGCAGTCGATACCACCCGTGTTGAAGCAGGTACCTACAGCGTTGATGCAAGCCATACTTTGGTCGGCTGGCGCGTAAACCATTTCGGTTTCAATGATTATTTCGGCATTTTTGGTGACTCAACCGGCACGCTGACCATTGATCCTGCCAATCTCAGCACAGCAAAGGTTGATATCACTATTCCGGTTGGAAAAGTAACAACGGCAAGCGCGGGCCTGACCAATCATTTGTTGCGTCCGGGCAAAGACGGCAAAGCCGCAGACTTTTTTGGTGCAGAACCAGCAGATGCGCGCTTTGTTTCAACATCGGTAGTGGCTGATGGTCTTACCGCTGATATTTCCGGCAATCTTACCCTGAACGGCGTCACCAAGCCTGTCACCCTCGCAGCTGAACTTACTGGCGTTGGCAATAACCCGTTCAACAAGAAGCTAACTGTTGGTTTTGAAGCAACGACAAGCATCAAGCGCAGCGAATTTGGCATCGGCTATGGCCTTGGCCTTATTGGCGATGAGGTTGAGCTGGACATCAGTGTCGCATTTGAAAAATAGGTTCTTCTCCATAGAAACAAAAAGGGGCGCCCGATTGGACGCCCCTTCTTTGTTATGTCACCAGCAGATTATGATGCATAATGCTCGCTGGGGTCATGCTTAGGATAATTCTCGTCAGCTGAAGTGATAAAGTTCTCTTTATCCTTCTGCCAATTGCCTTGAACCTGCTCGTTGAAGTTCAGGTACAATTTACCGTTTACGATTTCATAAACATTTGGATTGCCAGGTGCCAGCGCATCATTGGCACCGATCGCCCATGCACAATATCCGCCATATTGTGGGGCATATTTTGCAGGGTCAGCAGAAAATTTTTCGGCATTTTCGGCGCTTGCAAAGCGATATTCATAGCCTTGATACAGAACAGTATTTTCGGCAGCGCCTTCTACCGGAACGCCATCACCAACAAAATAGCTTACGGCATCATAACCGGAAAGAGCCAAAGTCTCACCAGCATTTTCGGTGTAGATTGGGCCGGTAGCTTCCCCGCCGGCATTCAGTCCCGCAGTTTCAGCTGCGACTTCTGTGTCTTCCGCGGTTGTGTTGCCTGCACCGCCACAAGCAACGAGTGCTAGGCTTGCAGCAGCAGCGAAAAATAGGGATTTCTTCATCTTAAATACTCCGTTTAATTGCGATGTTACCCATTGTTCGTAGGCATATCGGAATGCGTTACACTATCATAATGTTTTATTTTGTGACGCAGAATCTTTTATCCAGCTGTGTAAATTGTGTTGCGCAAAGAAAAAGCCCTCCCGTGCAAAAGCACAGAAGGGCCTCCTCTAATCAGTTATGTGATTAAGCTGAAGGCGCGCACGCACCACAAGCTGCACATGCTCCGCAATCAGCCGCACATGCACCACAAGCCGCTGCACATGCACCGCATGCTGCTGCACATGCACCGCATGCTGCTGCACATGCACCGCATGCTGCTGCACAAGCTGCGCAAGCAGCTGCACAAGCGGCACAGGCTGCTGCACAAGCTGCGCATTGAGCAGCACATTGTGGGTGGTGGGTTGGCGCTTCTGTAGCTTGTGCAGGGGCAGCAGCCATTGTCATTCCGCCAGCAACAGCCAACATCGCAGAAAGATTTTTAGCAATCGTCATATTTTTCTCCATGAAAAGATGTCAGGGTTCGGTTGATATCCTGACAAGTTGATCCGGCTTTCAACCGAATGATATCGGATTAGCTACCGAATTTTGCAGTGTCTGGGAATGAAGGCCACTTTACGTCACCTTTTTTGATGAACCCTGGAATATCTTTATTCCAACGCGTTTGAACGCCTTTGTTGAAGTTCAGATACAATTTTCCATCGACAACTTTATAAACTGTTGGATCTCCCGGTGCCAATGCACCATTTGCGCCCAGTGCCCATGCACAATGTCCGCCATATTGAGGAGCATATTTTGCGGGGCTCTTCTTAAACTTCGCAGCATTTGCAGCTGTAGCGAAGAAATAATCTGCACCTTTATAGGTCACTTTAAACTGTTTCTTGCCTTTTACCGGCACACCATCACCAACAAAATAAGATACGGCATCATAACCTTTAAGCGCCGTCGTGCCTTCGAGACCGGTATATGTTGGGCCAGCCAATGCCGGAGCAGAAACAGCAATTGTGCCCACCGATGTCACGGCCAATGCCAATGCTAAAGTTGTCATAATCTTTTTCATAAAAAACTTCCTTTCATTATAACTCTGAGAAGCTGCAACTATTTGGTGCAGGCCCTTACAGGGTCGTCCATATCTCTTTGTTCGCGCCAAACAGCGAAAAGGTTTCACCAGTGGAAAGATTTATATAACCATCAACTGTGTGATGGACTGTTAGCGTTTTAATCATGCGGTTAAATTGTGTTGATGCTAGCAGAATTTGCGCTAATGCAGAGACCATAATCAAAATTGCATTTGGAGTATGTTCATGTCTTTGCCCCCGTTATTTGACAATCTTCGCTTGCCAGTCATCGGATCACCTCTCTTCATCATATCCGGTCCAGAGCTGGTCATTGCGCAGTGCAAGGCAGGGATTGTTGGATCGTTCCCTGCGTTGAACGCGCGTCCACAATCACTTCTGGATGAGTGGTTGCATCAAATTACCGAAGAATTGGCGGCTCATAATCGCGATAATCCTGATCGTCCGGCCGCGCCTTTTGCAGTGAATCAGATTGTTCATAAGTCAAATGACCGGTTGGATCAGGACATGGCAACTTGTGCAAAATGGCAAGTACCTATGTTGATCACCTCATTGGGAGCCATTGAGGACCTTAACAAGGCCGCTCATAGCTGGGGTGGTATTGTCATGCACGACGTAATCAATGATCGCTTTGCCCATAAAGCCATTGAGAAAGGCGCTGATGGCCTGATCCCCGTGGCAGCAGGTGCTGGCGGCCATGCCGGGGTTACTTCACCCTTTGCGCTGATACAGGAAATTCGCGAATGGTTCGATGGCCCTGTTGCTCTGTCCGGTTCAATTGGTAGCGGCGCATCGGTACTGGGCGCACTCGCAATGGGTGCAGATTTTGGCTATATCGGTTCGGCGTTTATCGCCACTGAAGAGGCCAATGCCGATATGGGCTATAAGCAGGGTATTGTGGACGGCAAGGCTTCAGACATTGTCTATTCGGATCTGTTCACCGGTGTCAGCGGCAATTATCTGCGCAAATCTATTGAGCAAGCCGGGCTTGATCCAGATAATCTGCCCGAAGGTGATTATAGCACCATGAACTTCGGTTCCGGCGGCAATACAGAGAAAAAAGCCTGGAAAGATATTTGGGGCAGCGGTCAGGGTATTGGCGCGGTTAAAGATGTGGTCACTGTTGCCCAGATGGTCGACCGCTTGGAAGAAGAATTTGTGACAGCATTGGAAAGACTCAACAAACGCGCTGGCTGAGTTTGCTCGGCCAAAAAACCTTCCCTCAACATTCAGCAGTTGCCGGCCATAGCCTGTCAATAGCCGCATCCAAATGGCCAAAGTCCATATCGCTATGCAGTGGGTCTCGCCGGTTCAAAAGCAATGGCCTTGGCCTTTTTGCGTGATTGATCAATGTTTTCCGCAAGGCGCTTTGCATGGTTTTGAGCCGGATGGCCGTTTCAGACGCTGATAAGGCTGCCGCTGTTCGGCCGATATTGGCCAACCTTTGATGTACTAGTTCAGAATAAAGCGGGTGCGGCCCACGATGCAGCGGCAATCTGGCCATAGCTGCAATACGTTCCTCTGCGGGGAGCAACAGGCCATTTTCTGCAAAATTGTTGAGCGAAAGATCCGCTTTATCAAACATATCGCGAAATATATTATACCGTCTGCTGCTGAGCGGAATAAGATGATGTTTTTGAAAGCCGGGCCGATACATTGGTGAGGATGGTTTGTTTATCGCAGAGAAGCCAATATAATGTTTTTGGCAGCACAGTCTTTGCGGATTGCCAACCATTAAACGCTCACCCTTTTGCCATTACCGCCTCAACCATAGGTGCTTTGCCCGTCTCTGCATAATGCACAGATGGCTCACAAAAGGAAATTATAACATCATCGGCATAGCCCGGTATCGCATCGCCCATCGCAAAGTCACCTTGCATAATAATATCGTTCACCAAGCGAACCAATATACGCATTGCGATGTTAACCGGTACATCGGGCAAAGCAGTTAGTCGCAATTCATAGCCAGAGAAACGGGATAAACCTTCTGTTTCATAGATATTATTGGCAAGATCTATCAATCCGACAAAGCCAAGCACTGGAAAAACGCCGCCATTTACAAATCGCTGAACAACATCATTATAATAATCAAAGCCCATAGCATTTCGCGAAGCACTCCAGCCTATGGCCTTTGCCTGCAACGCTTTGCCTAATATGCGCCCTGCCTCTGCAAGGGTTTCAAAAACAGGTAGGCTAAAGCGTTGTTGTGCAACATGCTTACCCAATGAAATACCCAGCCGATTTAACTTTGACAGATCGTGATTGCCGAGAATTTGACGATATATTGCCTCTTTGGGCAACACCGACGAACTTTGCGCTGTAAAACCAACATCCAATGATATGGCATTGAAATAGATGCTGCGTTCTTGTTCATCCTGACCAGAGTCATCAACAAACAGCCCAGTTTCATTGTTAAATTGATCAATTACAGACAGAGCATCGGCTTCAGCAATATCTGTGAAAATGACCAAATCATATTCACGCATATCCATAGCTCTTGAATTTACGGCCTTGTTTGCTCTCAATTTTCAGTTTTAACCCCACAAGCGTGACCAGACTCTCATTCCTGTAACGACCATATCATGGGCATAATAATCAGTTTTTCAGCAATTATCAGCCATAGTGATGTAATGTGTAGCAAAATGGATCAAATTCTTGTGACCTCAGCACATTCCCACAGAGTCAGGCTATATTTCTACCTGACTACCTAGCTCCACCACGCGGTTGCTGGGCAGCCTGAAAAATTCCATCGGGCGTGCGGCGTTGCGCAACATCCATGCAAAAACCTTCTCACGCCAAACCGGCATTTTGGGTTTATCCGAAATCAGCAAAGTTTGCCGCGAGAGGAAGAAGCTCGTCTCCATCATATCAAATGGCAAACCGCAATTATCGACATGCTTCAAAGCTTCTGGAATGTCGGTTTCCTGCATGAACCCGAAATGCAATATCAGCCTGAAGAATCCGTCACCCAAATCTGTCAACTCACAGCGTGTGTCAGGGGCGATATAGGGCACTTCTTCAATCTGTGCTGTCAAGACGACAACGCGCTCATGAATCACCTTATTATGCTTCATATTATGCAGCAGTGCCGGCGGAACCCCATGCGGGTTAGTCACCATGAAGATCGCCGTACCCGGTACACGTTTGAGACTGTTTTTGGGTGATTTGGCAAACACCTCTAGCGGCAAGACGCCATTGTCCATGCTCTGCCGCATGATCTTGCGGCCACGCGCCCATGTCGTCAACAAAGTAAAGGCAATCGCACCGACCAGAAGCGGGAACCAGCCGCCATCTGGTACCTTGGTCAAATTGGCCGCGAAATAAGCACCATCAACAACAAAGAAGACAATGATCAGCGGGATTGCCTGCCATGGCTTCCATTTCCACACGGTCAACAGCAAGACTGCGAGGAGACAGGTATCAATGGTCATCGCGCCTGTCACTGCGATGCCATAAGCAGAGGCCAAATTACTGGAATCACGGAAAGTCAGCACCAGTATCAAAACAGCCACCATCAAAGTCCAGTTGATGGCAGGAATATAAATCTGTCCAGCCTCAGAAGCGCTGGTATGCTTGATGGAAAGACGCGGGACGAAACCCAGTTGGATAGCCTGATGAGTAATCGAGAAAGCGCCAGTAATAACCGCCTGACTGGCGATAAAGGTCGCGACTGTGGCCAACAGCACCAAAGGCAGACGCAGCATCTCTGGTGCCAAAAGGAAAAACGGGCTTTTGATAAATTCGCTCGCCTCTGCATTGCTCAAGCTGTCTAGCATGGCCGCTTGCCCAAAATAATTGAGAAGCAGCGCTGGCATCACAAATCCAAACCAAGACAGGCGCATCGGTCCGCGCCCAAAATGGCCGATATCAGCATAAAGTGCTTCCGAACCCGTTACAGCCAACACCACAGAGCCTAGCGCCAAAAAGGCCTGCCAACCATCGGTAAGGAAGAATTGCACAGCATACCAAGGGTTGAGCGCAAGCAATATTTGCGGATTGCCGAAAATTTGAATGGTGCCCAGTGTTGCGATAACGACAAAATAGACAATCATTATCGGCGCAAACAAAATGCTGATCTTGTTCGTACCACGCGATTGTAGGACAAATAGAAAGACCAGAAGCGCAAGAGCAATAGGCAAAACCAGTGGCTGAAAGCCAGCGTTTACGATTGTTAAGCCCTCAACAGCAGACAGCACCGAAATGGCCGGCGTAATCATGCTGTCGCCATAGAATAAAGAGGTTGCAAAAACGCCCAGCAATATAATCAGTGCGCCATAGCGGTTTCTGCTGACACTGCGTGAAATAAGGGCGACCAAAGCAAGGCTGCCCCCCTCTCCCTTATTATCAGCACGCATCAAAATGGTGACATATTGAATGGCCACAACCAATGTCATTGACCAGAAGATCAAACTCACCACGCCATATATATGCAGCTTATCCAGCGCCAATTGGTGCGCACCGACAAATGTCTCACGAAAAGCGTAAAGCGGGCTGGTGCCGATATCGCCAAAAACAATGCCAACTGCGCCCAAAGCCAGTTTCACAACTGCTTTGTCGTGATCACTCATCTTGCCGGGATTTTGGCTGACGCCATCACCCTCAGGCTCTTGCCCGGATTTGGTGTTATCATCCGCCATGAATTATCGGCCTAGCCGTTGCATCCGGTCAAGAAAGAGAAATAGCGGTGCATAGCCGTTCCAAATAACTGCGCCTGTATGTGGCGCTTTCGGCGCGAATTATCACGGTGCGGCTGGCAAGGCAAGGTGCGCGCATATTGACCGAACCTTCCTTTATTATAGCTTATTTTACAACGGCTTGCAGGTTATTGTTCGGTTTGCGGCAGGGGTGTTTGGTTTGGTGAAGATGTAGGTTCTGCGCTTTGCACGCCCAACGCAGCATCGAGTCGCGCCAATCTCTCTTCAAGATCGGGCCGCCATGGTGCGTCTTGCGTGCTGCGATCAAGCAATTCCTGCCATATGGCCCGCGCATCATCCAAACGGCCTGATTGCGCCAATGACAATCCCATAAAAAAGGGCGGGCCGGGGTGCTCTGGCGAAACATTGGCCGCTTCTTGAAAGGCAAATGTTGCAGCGGGAGATATAAAACCATCCCCGTGCCCGACAAGGGCGTTGCCGAGCGCCAACCACAGATCAACATCTTTGGGGTTTTCCCGAACCGCGTTGCGCAGCAATGCCGCGGCATTGGCGAATTTGCCCTGACGGCTTTGTGCATCGGCAATGACCAGCCAGTCGCGGCTTCCACTAAACTTATTTCCCATGGCCTGGCGCAAAGCAATTGCTTCGTCATTCGGATTGGCAATGGCAGCGGCGTTCTCCTTTGGCGCGCCTTTTTGCGCAGGCTCCCCCTGCCAAGCATAGCCCGCCAGCCCGATACAAAATGCAGCAGCCAGCAATTCGATGCCGCCGCGCTTGGGCCGTGCTAACAGGAATGTGCCAGCAATCGCCAGTCCCACGAAAATGATAATGACGAGAAAGACCATCAGTCCTCAACCTTTCGCACAAAGCGCCCACGCAGCAGGAAAAGGGCCAAAGCAATTATGACCAAAGGAAAAGCCCAAAGTGGCCATGTTATAGGTTTGACTGTTGGTTCATAAGAAACCCAATCGCCATAACGGGCAATCATCCATTGCCGGATCGATTCAGGGTCTTCACCAGCAGCGATGCGCGTGCGAACCTGATGGCGCATATCACCCGCCAGTGAAGCATCAGAATCAGCGATGGATTGGCTTTGGCACGTCACGCAGCGCAATGTCAGCATAAGATCGGCTGCTAGCGCTTCTTGCTCTGGGTCTGCCAATTGCTGATTGGCATAAGGCGCATCTGGCAATCTGCTCTGTGCATAAATAGACTGCGTCAACATCGCAGCCAATGCAAAGACTATGATAAGCACAGATCGCATCACCGTGCCTCCTCCAATTTGGCAAGCAAAACCGGGATTGTATCACTGCGAATATCGCCAATATGCTGATAAACTATTTTGCCTTTCCCATCGATCACGAACGTCTCTGGCACACCTGAAGAACCAAGGTTTAATTGCAGTGCACTTATACGATCAGATGCGATACGTTCATAAGGATTGCCATTACGCGCCAGGAAGCGGTTAATATCGGGGCTGCTATCACGAATAGCGACACCATAGATTTTCGCGCCTCTGGCTTTCAACGTTTCCAGATGCGGAGCCTCAGCAATGCACGGCACGCACCAGCTTGCAAAAATATTCAGCAATTTGGGCTGTCCATCAGCAAAATCACTACGGGTAAGGCCCGGCTGTCCGTCAAAAGCGGCTGGCAAGTCGAACTGCGGCAAATCCAAACCGACCAGCTTTGATGTGATAACGCGTTCAGATGGGTTGGACAGGCTGTAAGCGGCTATAGCCAGAATCGCGACAACAAGGATTAACGGCAGCCAAAGCGCCAAACGAAAGCCAGATTTTCCTGGATTTTCTGTCATCATCACCGTCCTGACAATTACGCCATCGCCGGATCGGCGGAACCATGTTCAGCCTTAACTGGCCTGCGTCTGACCTGAACCAGTCTGCCGATCAAGGATAATAAGCCGCCAAAACCGATCAAAAGACCGCCAAGCCATATGAAATGCACAAAAGGTTTCCACCAAAGGCGCAATTGCCAGCGTCCATCTGCCGCCTGCTCCCCAAGCACAGCATAAAGCTGGCCGCCAAACCATTGAGTATGCAAAGCAGCTTCGCTGGTATTGGTAAAAGGTTTAACAAAGTTGCGTGATTGCGGCTCAAGCATAACCACCTTATCGCCCGATTTTGCACTTACACGTGCCGCAAGTGCTGTCCAATTAGGGCCAGCCACCGGCTCAATACCCTCAAGCGTTACCGTCCAGCCAGCAACCTCATGACTTTCTCCAACTTGCGATGCCACTAGGCGTTCTGTCGTAAAGGCGGACTCTGTGGCCATTCCAGCAAGACTGACCGCCACACCCAGATGTGCCAAGACCATGCCATAGGTGGGCAATGGGGTGCGGCGCAGATTGCGTTTCCATAAGGGGTAAAGGCTGGCAATCGCCAACCCTGCAGCCAAGATCAGACCAATTGATGGCAATAGGCCAGCATCAGGCGCGAATATAACCAGCGCTAGCAGTGCCAAAGCCGCCGTCATTGCAGATATGGCCATGGCAGTGGTCACGCGCTGCAAACTGTCTTTACGCCAACGCAGCATTGGCCCAACCGCCATAACAATCAGCATAGGCACAAAAAAGATCGCAGAAACCGGATTGAAATAGGGTGGACCGACAGAAACCTGCTCGCCCATCGCTTCTGTGACCAAGGGATATAAGGTGCCCATCAAGACAATGGCTAACAAAGCCATCAGCAAGACATTATTGGCAACCAGTGCGGTTTCACGGCTGACAATCTGAAATTTCGCACCCTCGGTCACGGTGTTTGCCCGCAAACCAAATAATGCCATTGCGCCGCCAATATAGACTGCCAGCAAAATCAGAATGAATGTGCCGCGTTCAGGGTCGACCGCAAAAGCGTGAACACTGGTCAAAATGCCGGACCGTACCAAGAATGTACCGACCATCGACATGGAAAATGCCACAACGGCCAGCATGACTGTCCAAGCCTTCAAAGCGCCGCGCGATGCCAGCACAGTGACCGAATGCAGCAATGCCGTCGCTGCCAGCCACGGCATTAAAGAGGCATTCTCAACCGGGTCCCAGAACCACCAGCCGCCCCAGCCCAGTTCATAATAGGCCCAATAGCTGCCAGCAGTAATACCCAGTGTCAGGAAAATCCATGCACCCAATACCCATGGCCGCATGGCCCGCGCAAAGGCTGGCCCAACCTCACGAGTTATCAACGCGCCCACAGCGAATGAGAAAGCGATAGAAAGACCAACATAGCCAAAATACAGCGTGGGCGGATGGAAGGACAGGCCCGGATCTTGCAAAAGCGGGTTCAAACCATTGCCTTCTAAAGGCACAGGTGACAGCCGTTCAAACGGATTAGACGATAGGAGGATGAATGCATAAAACCCAATGCTGACAAAGGCCTGGCCCGCCAATGTTGCAATCATCATGCGCTCGCTAATGCGCTTTTCCAGCAATGCCACTAAGGCACCCGATGCGGCCATGATGGATACCCATAGCAACATAGAACCTTCATGATTGCCCCAACTGCCGGCAAATTTATACAGCATGGGCTTTAATGAATGGCTGTGCGTCGCGACCAGTTTTACCGACAGGTCGGTCACCATGAAAAGCCAGATCAAACATATAAAGGACAGGCTGACCAGCAGCCCCTGCAATATCGCTGTCGGGCGAATAGCGCTGGCATAAGCCGCCCCTTGCCCGTCACCATTGCGAAGCGCCAAAACGCCCATGAAAAGCTGACCAATAGCTAGCGCTCCAGCCAGCCAAAGAAACGCCAGACCGATTTCTGCAATCATTGGCCGCCACGCATTGATGACTTGCTGGTGCTGTTTTCAATCGCCGTTTTGTCAATCCCGTCCAATTCGCGCGGCATATAATTTTCATCATGCTTAGCCAGCAGATTATCAGCAACAAAGACACCGTCTGCATTTAACCGGCCTTCCGCAACCACGCCTGATCCTTCAACAAAAAGATCGGGAGTAATGCCGCGATAACTGACCGGCACTATGGCTTCTCCATCGCCTACCAGAAAGTTGACGGTGATGCCGTCATTGGCGGTTTTGATGGAATCAAGCTGAACCATTCCGCCCAAACGGATGGCACGGTCAACTTCAACGTTTTTTTCAGTGAGTTCAGACGGCGTATAAAAATATGATGCCTGATTACGCAGGGCATATATTGCCAGCAATGATGCAGCGACCAATATAATGACAGCGCCCATAATCAGGATCAACCGTTGGTGTTTGGCCTTCATCATTTGCGCCGTGTCTCCTCAAGCCTTTGCTCTGCACGGCGCATGGCCGATAGGCAATAGGCGGTCAAAAATATTGTGCCGCTCACACCCAGTGCATAAGCTGCGATGACAAAATCCATCTGGTTCATACTGCCGCCCGCCTGCGTAATTTTGCTTCAGTCCGAATATCGGCAAGCAATTGCCGCATGCGCATTAAGATGATTGCGGCGAACAATAATGTGAAGCCGATCACAGCCAGGCTTAAAGGCCATAAAAATACGCCATCAATAGACGACTTGCCGGCCGTAATGCTTGCTGGCTGGTGCAAGCTGTTCCACCATTCCACTGATCGGTTGATGATGGGGATATTGATGACGCCCACAATGCCAAAGATTGACGCAATACGCGCTGCGCCTGTTCGTCCAGCCGCAGCTTGCGATTGGGCTTCTTTCGCCAATGCCAGATAACCAAGATACAATAGCAGCAATACGAACATGGAGGTCAACCGGCCATCCCAGACCCACCAAGTGCCCCAAGTAGGCTTTGCCCAAATAGACCCAGTTGCAAGGCATATGGCCGTAAAAAATACACCGGGAACCGCTGAAGCGCGGGCAGCCACACCAGCCAATGGATGTTTCCACACAAGTTCAACCACACTGGCAATGGCTATGCTGGTCCACCCCGCCATGCCCAACCATGCAGCGGGAACGTGAATATAGAGGATGCGGACGGTTTCCCCCATTAAGCGATCAGCAGGAGCGAAAAAGAAACCCCAGATCAATCCGCAGCTTATCAATGCCAGACCGGACACAAGAAAAATCAATGTCAATGGGCGGGCCAAAGAGAGGAAACGATTGGGGTTTGCAAAACCATGCATGTGTTAACAGACTATCCGTATCAGATTTGTCCGGCACAATAGCTGGACTGTTTGGTAAACGACCCTTTATCGGAATGAGTGTTGCCACGACTTTGATCAAGTCTCAAGCGTTCAATGTCCATAAAAGAGATAATCATCAGGAAATAGGAAAGTTCCCTAACAATTACGCAGGAAGCAATTAAATGCGGCCAATCTTCGCTTGTGCCATTGCATCGGCAACATTTGCGGCTGGAACATTATCCGTACGGCTTTGCGCCCATATTTCATGCAACCGTGCAGGAATTTTGGAAACTTCCGCCATGACACTGTCAACACTGCAATGGACGCCGTCTCTTTGCCCCAGATATTCACGCGCGACGCTAATAATTCCGCCCGCATTGATGACATAGTCCGGCGCATAAGTGATCCCGCGCGTATGCAAGACCGACGCATGGCGTGCCTCTGCCAATTGGTTATTCGCGCCGCCAGCAATCACCTTGGCTGATAAGGTTTCTAGAGAGCGATCATCCAAAATGGCGCCCAATGCATTAGGGCTGAAGACATCAGCCTCAACCTGCATAATGTCATCCAGCCCAACATGTTCAGCGCCTAGCTCTTCTGCCAGAGCGGCAACCCGGTCATGTACAACATCGGCGAGAAACAGTTTCGCGCCATCCGCAGCGAGCAAACGTGCGAGCTTGCCACCAACGCTGCCCACGCCCTGTATCGCTATGCGGACACCGCGCAAATCGTCGGTTTTCAAGCCTTCGGCAACAGCGGCTTTCACACCGAGATAGACACCCTGCGCCGTAAATGGCCCGGGATCGCCACCAGCATTATTGGCATTGTCGGTTGGCAGGCCAGAAACAAAAGATGTCTTTTGCGATAATGCAACCATATCAGCATCAGTCATGCCAACGTCTTCAGCGGTAACATAGCGCCCGCCCATATCATTTACCGCATTGCCGAACGCGGCCAACATTTCAGGCGTTTTACGCCCATCATTGCCCGCCAATATAACTGCCTTGCCGCCGCCCATGGGCAAATCCGCCATGGCATTTTTATAACTCATTCCGCGGGAAAGTCGCAAAGCGTCTGTGATTGCATGGGCCGGATCAGTATAATGCCAGAAGCGGGTGCCGCCTGCTGCAGGCCCCAAATAGGTTGAATGCAGAGCAATAATCGCACGTAATCCCGTAGCCTCGTCATGCACCATATGGATGCATTCATGCTTATCGAAATCAGGCAAATTCCACATCAGAGCACTCTCCGGCAATTTCACACCATAATCATTGACCACATTCGCGACCATAATCATGGAAATGACAATGAAACCCCGAAGAAATAATGGGGCGATCGAGGGGTCTCGAACCCCCGACCTCCGGTACCACAAACCGGCGCTCTAACCAACTGAGCTACGATCGCCACATATTTCCTGTCGAAGATTCCATCCGACCAAGAGCGGCTCTTAGAGAGGGTTCCTAACCAGCGTCAAGAACCTTAGCGGCCGCACAACATATCTTGCTGATATTCGTCCGATAGCAAAACTCTATGGCCCGTCAAGCATGCATGTTTGTAATATTATTCCTAAGGTCATTTTATTTGCGTTTTCGCTGCAGCCCTACCGCGCAAATAAAACTTTAGCAGAATCGCATCTGCGCATCCTGACAAGGTTTACAGCGGGTCCCAAATACGCCGCACCAGCTCGGCTGGCCGTTTTTGCCCATCTATCAAAGCATATTCTGTAAACAGTGAATTGCCGACCTGCACATCGATATCCAGCGCGAACCAACGCGTATCGATCACGGCCTGTTGCTGAATTTGCGGGCGAATTGCAGTCTGGCTCTGGCCTACCGTCTGCCAAAATGACAATATACTGGTAAAGCCCTGCTCAGGACGCTGGCGCAATATGTCGCTAATGCGCGAGGCGGGGTAGGATGCTGGTAATAACGATGCCACAAGCGGATAATGCTCTGGTCGCAGCTGGTTAATATTATAACGCGATAATTCCGCCACTGGCAAAGCGCATAGCCATGGCTGCAAAGTGGCATAAATCTCATCATTCATACCCCGCACAGCACGCAATTCAGCAATATCGTGGATCAGCTGACCGCCAGTGCGATAGGGCTTGTCCTGCCGCAAATAATAGCCATCCTCTGCTCCGCCAATTTCGGGCTGTTCATCACTATCAATCCAGTCAGCTATAGCAGCAGCAATTGCTTGCGCTTCTCTTTGGTCAATTTGCAGAATATTCGCCAAACGAACAAATTGCTCTACCCCCAATGGGCGCACGGAAAGATTGCCATTATCTCCGCTAACCAGACCGTTAATATTAAAACAGATACCGGCATCGCGCGCCTTTATCCGCCCAATCCCTTGCTGGCCAGCACCATTGTCCAGCGGCACGGTCCATGCCAGTGTCGCATCATCACTGATAACCGGTGGTAAACGCCCCCCCTCCTGTTTCAATATAGTAATGCGCTGCAATGAAATGGCTTCCAGCCCGAAGCCTGACCAGCGAGCAGCATTACGGTCAGCGCTGTTGATCGCCAAATTGGTGGCCAGTGAGGTGCGCTCCAGCATCAGTGCTGCGACAACAGACAATATCGCAACCAGCAAAAGCACCGTCAGCAAGGCGGCACCGGCTTCACCATATTTTGGTGTGATAATGGTCCGCTGTTCGGGGCGCACTATACTGCGTAATACCCGCATCATAGCCTATAGCCCGGGCCAAGAGGAACGGTGAGGCGCAGCTGCGGGCTGTCTTTGCGCAATATTGTCATCTCAATTGCAACAGGTTGATCAATTACACGCTCCGCTCGCCAATCATCTTGCCACACACCATTTTCAAATCTGTAGCGAATCGCGAAATCTTCGACATCACCAAACAACACAGTCTCTCGCCCTGCTATGCTGCCATCAATATAGTCATAGGCAAAGCGGCTCAGCACTCCGTCTTCATAGCGATATTCAATGCGCTGCGCATTTTGCCCGCCAATTTCATCAAGCTGTTGCACCCCGCCGCGCACCAAGCCTATCACAACCGCGTCCTGCGTATAAAAAGCCGGCAATCTGTTACCGCGATCATCCCTTGCAGGACGCGGCAAGCTATGTGCCATATCTTGGCGTAAGATGGTGGTGAAACGCCGTAAAACTGCTTGTTGATCCGATTTTTCCCGCGCGATATTCTCGCTATCGACACTCACGGTCAATAACGCCACCGCCGCACTTGCCAGCAACGCAAAAATGAAGAGCGCAACCATGACCTCTATCAGTGTGAAGCCCGATGGTTTTGGCTGGTTGCGAAAACCCATCATTGGGCCGCCTGCCGGATAATCTCCATCGTGAAGGGAGGACGCTCCTCGCCCTGTAGCAAATCCGAGCGACCAACCTCAAGCCTGATACGCACGATATTGGCCTGAGCATCAGCGGATATAGTGCGCTTCCATGCAAAGCGCATACCCATATTGCTGCGCTCTCCACTAGCCGAGCCTAATGATGGCGGGCGTGGATCTGTCAGAAGTTCAGTCGCAAGATTTTGCGCAACAATCTCCTCTGCCAACCTGTCATCAAGCCGCGCGGTTTGCACCGTGGTGTATCCGGTTAGCCGTATCAGAGCGAGAGCAGCCAAACCGAAAATAGCCAGTGCAATCATCATTTCCAACAAAGTGAAGCCATTAAGGGCTTGCTGAGCGCGTCCCTGAAAAGCTTTTTGCAAAGAGGAAAATAGTGTCTGCATGGGCACTCTATAAGCGCGAAAGACGATCACTGCATCAAGGAAATCATGTGCATAAATCGAAGCTGGTGGAATAGTTTGTGCTGCCATTGCACCGCCGGCACGATAGGATAATGCTATACTGGCACAAAACATTGTGGATCAGGAGCTGCAGAATGACATTAGCGCAATCGCGAAAGCCAAGTTGGCGTGATTATCGTCCGGGTCCTGCGATGCTAGTGACGGCGGCTTTTATCGGTCCGGGCACTGTTACCACGGCTAGCTTAGCCGGAGCCGCCAATGGTTTTGCTTTATTATGGGCATTAGTATTTGCCATTATAGGCGCGGTGATCTTGCAGAATATGGCAGGACGTATTGGCATACTGCGTGAGCGTGGCTTGGCCGAAGCTATATTGCTGGAAATACCGGGCAATATTGGCCGACTAGCAATGGCTGCGCTCATTCTGGCTGCACTGGTTATAGGTAACGCCGCATATGAGGGCGGCAATCTGGGCGGAGCTGTTGCTGGCGCGCAGATATTGCTGCCTGCAGAATATAGCGGGAAACAGCCACTCATATTGGTTATCGCTGCGCTTGCCGGCCTGTTGTTCCTTTTTGGTGGGCAAAAGCTGCTCACCGGCATTTTGACAATATTGGTCAGTGTGATGAGCCTTGCCTTTATTACAGCAGCATTGGCTGGAGGAATTGACTTTGCGGCCCTGGCAAGCGGCCTTGTACCTTCCTTGCCTGATGGCACGACACTCACAGCAATCGCGCTGATTGGCACCACCATCGTGCCATATAATCTGTTCCTTCATGCTGCTTTGGCCCGCGACAAATGGACCGATATTGCAGATGACAGAAAGCAAGATGCAGTAGCAGAAATGAAGCGCGATACGCTTATCGCTGTCTCATTAGGCGGGCTAATTTCCATCGCAATATTATCAACTGCGGCAACCTTTGTTTTTTCCCAATCACTCGCCATCACCAGCGCGGCGGATATGGCGCAGCAAATTGCTCCGGTTGCAGGAGATTGGGCCACATTGACCATAGGCATCGGCCTTTTTGCTGCTGGTCTTACGTCCGCAATCACCGCACCTTTGGCGACAGCATTGATTGTGCAAGAGCTTTTTGCGGTCTTTAGCGTCGAAAGAGATCAGCACAGCAAAGGATCATCGACCCTCTATAAAGTGACAGGCCTTTCTATCATCGCCATTGGCGCAGCAATCGGTTTTGCTGATATCTCTCTCTTGTCGCTTATCCTTACGGCGCAGATAGCCAATGGCCTGTTATTGCCGCTGGTCGCGATACTTTTATATCGGCTGGTATTTCATGGCGGCGGTGATGGACCAGCATCATTGCTACAAAAGATACCGGCAATGGCCATCATCATGGTCACATTATTGCTCAGCGCACGCCAATTATACCTGGTCATAGAAAAGCTGGGAGCGAGTTAGACTGAATGCGTCAGGCACTCTGCAGAGCGAGCGCCCAAAAAGCTTAGGGCGGGAAAACCCGCCCTAATGCATTGTATTGTTTACGCCGCTAACGCCAAACTTATTTTTTTGAAAGTGACAATCCGCCAAAACGCTTGTTGAAGCGATCGACACGACCACCGCCCAAAATGCGCTGGTTGCCGCCGGTCCATGCTGGGTGCGATGTCGGGTCAATATCCAATTGCATTGTGTCGCCTTCCTTGCCCCATGTTGAGCGGGTTTGGAAAACTGTACCGTCAGTCATTTGCACATTGATCATGTGATAATCAGGATGCGTATCTTTTTTCATCAAATTTCTCCGTTAGCGCACTGGTTTCCGACCAGCGCTGGGAACCAAATAAGCGCGGCCAATAGCTGCACCCCAAGGTTTTAGCAAGTGTATTTTAGCGCGTGATTGTTAGTATAATCACAATATCATGCCTCAGCTCGCAGGGGCATCCGCCACCATGGCGGTAAAGCTGGCTTCGGCAGCAATCTTATCCCCCAATTTGGCAACGCCCTTAAACTTACAGACACGGGCGCGTTTCTGCTCAAACTCTACATGCAGATCCAGCAAACAGCCCGGTTCAACCGGATTGCGGAATTTCGCGCCATCAATCGCCATAAAATATACCAGCTTGCCGCTGCCGCTCAAACCCAATGTCTCAATCGCTAATAAAGCCGCTGATTGTGCAAGAGCCTCGATAATCAAAACGCCTGGCATGATCGGTCTTCCAGGGAAATGTCCCTGAAAAAACTGCTCATTCATCGTCACGGCTTTCACTGCGTGGATGGACTCATCAATAGTGAGCCGCTCCACCCGATCAACCAGCAATAGCGGATAGCGATGCGGGATCGCTTGCAAAATATCCGCAATATTGCGGGTCAGATCGGCACTATCGGTCGTCATATGTTTTTAACGGCCTTGTGGCTGAGCAGGAGCTGGAGCAGCTGGTTGCTGCTGTGCTGCGCGCTGACGCTGGATAGCGGCATTCAAAAGCAATATCTGACGAACGCGCTCATGGATTTGCTGTCCTTGCTGGCTAGGCTGGTAATCTGCTGGCGGCGTATATTGTACGCTAGGAATCCGTGTATTCAAAACATCTGTAATTGCCTGTGTCACATCGGCAGATGGTGGCACATAAACAAATGCATCAGGTGACAGAATAACGTTAATCTTTTTGTCTGTAACAACTTGCTGCTGCGCATTGTTATAATCGGCTAATATCTGTTCCAAAGAATAGATTTGCGCGCGCACAATAGGTTGAATAGCCGTGTTAATTTGTGTTTGCTTTGATTGGATTTGCCCAATTACAGGGTTATTCGCTTGTTGCGCTGTCTGTATTTCCGCTTCGGTAACATTGCCATCACTGTTTGCATCAAGTTGTGTAGATAATGTCTGCACTTCCTGTTGCAACGTGTTGATAGTCGTCAAAGCGGCCTGATATTGCGTATTGATCTGCTGATAAGCAGTTGTTCGTGCCTGACTGGCAGCTACTGCCGTAGCCGGATCAGCCGTTGCAATACCATTAACCTGTGCCTGAGCAGCCGTATAAGACAGGCTGCACGCAGCCGCTAAAGCGGTAAATTTTGCTGTCATAGTAAGTTTGGTCATTAAAATTGTGTCCCTACACCAAATGTTATGAGTTTTGTATCGTCGCCAAATTCTGACAGAATGTCATAAGCGAAGTCGATACGGAAAGGTCCGAAAGGCGAATTCCAGTTTACGCCAATACCCGCTGTCAAACGCGGGCTGGGCGTATCACCAACAAAAAGCTCTTGAAAACTCAATTGTGCTGTATTGGGATTACCATTAGCATCAACTGGGTCGGTGACCGTTGTAATATTGCCATCATTATCCAAACCGAGAAAGAGTGGAGCACCGTTAACGGCTAATGCTTGCTGGGTTTGGAGCAAGGGCTGCACGACATTAAATACCGAACCGACATCCACGTACACTGACGGCCTCAGACCGAGTTCTTGCGCGCCACTTCCAAGAGGTATTTGTAATTCTGCTCGGCCAAAGTAATAGGTGCGCCCACCCAATGGATCATCCTGAAAAGTACGGCGATTGGTTAGATCCGGTGTTTGTATGATATTGCCATTTTCATCAAGCGAAGAGGTAAATTGCGTAACCCGCAAGACACGCGGACCGACACCCCGCACATCAAATCCGCGAATTTGCGGCTCGCCTAAAAAGAAGCGGTCCGTCAAACGAACATCGTCAATACCCTCTGCTGGACTGCCACGGTTTTCAAATGATTGAATATGGCCGCCCTCACCTTGTAAAGAAAAGATGAAGCCGCCGCCAAGATTGAAATATTTCTCGCCGTTGATCCGCGCGCGCAGATAAGAAACGGAGCCGCCCAGTCCTGCAAAGTCGACGTCAAGACCGAGACGTTGGCCTCTAGTAGGACGGAAACCGTTATTCAAATCGCTATAAACAAGAGAAAAACCAAGTGAAGATGTTGTTCTGGATCCAATGGCATCACAGAGGAAAAAGCCTGCTGCTTGCGGATTACACTCTGTATCGCCGTCACCATCAAGGTCAGCAAAGAACAGGTTTTCATCCAACGTTACGTCATCAACGACCAGATTGTATCGCAATAAGAGCGATAAAAATTCGGTTAATGGCGCGCCAACACGAATTGAGGCACCGGTTGACAACTGTGAGAAGGTTGTATTGGTATCCTGGTTATTAAAGTTAAAGCTACTCAGATCGCGGCGAAAAACGTCAGCTCCGACAGAGATATTACGATCAAACAGATAGGGTTCGGTAAAACTAAGCTGGATGCTCTGCCTGAATTGCGACCAGTCAACACTGGCGCCCAGAGTTTGTCCTTTGCCGCGGAAATTGCGCTGACGAATAGACGCCTGCAGAATGAAGTTCTCAATACTCGAAAAACCAGCGGAGAGCTGAAGCTCACCCGTTGGACGCTCCTGTACATTGGCTTCCAGAATAATCCTGTCGGACTGTGTGCCCTCTTTTTGTTCGACTTCAAGGTTTTCCTGAAAATACCCCAGTGAGTTAATGCGGTTGGTAGAACGTCTGACCTGAAAGCTGTTAAAAGCGTCACCTTCATTCAAACGAAACTCACGGCGGACAACCTTATCTTGCGTCAGCGTATTGCCGTTAATATCAATGCGCTCGACATAAACACGATCAGAATCTGCAATTTCAAACGTCACGTTCATTTGCAGATTTTCACGGTCTTTTTGGAAACGTGGATTAACATTGGCGAAAGCATAGCCAAACAAGCCAGCCGTTTCACTCAACTGTTCAACTGTGTCTTCAACCTGCTTGGCATTAAATGTATCGCCGGTTTTCATCGACAATCGCTGTTGAAGCGTCTCGCCGTCAAAGTCGCGAATTTCACTGGTAACCGCAACATCGCCAAAGGTGTATTTTTCACCCTCTTCCACCACGAACGTGATGATAAAGTCTTTTTTATCCGGAGTTGTTTCTGCAACAGCGGAAACAACACGAAAATCAGCATAGCCTTGTGTCAGATAAAATATACGAAGGTTTGCTTGGTCAAATGCCAGTTTGTCCGGGTCATAAGTATCGCCGGAGCTGAAAAACCGAAAAAATCGCGACTGCTTCGTCACCATTTCACCGCGAATCTTGCTGTCAGAAAAAACTTCATTGCCAATAATATTGATTTGACGAACTTTTGAACGCGGGCCTTCCGTGATCTCGTAAACAATATCAACGCGGTTCTGGTCCTGTTCCACCCGCTTCGGGGTTACAGTAGCAGCGAAACGACCCTGACGCTTATACAATTCAATAATCCGGGCAACATCAGCGCGCACTTTTGTTGGTGTGAATATCTGACGTGGTGACAAGCGAATCTCAGGAAGGATTTTATCATCCTTCAAACGCCGGTTACCTTCCAAAATAATCCGGTTAATCACAGGATTTTCAACAACATCGATAATCACCGCACCGCTATTATTGCGGATTGAGACATCAGCAAACAACTCAGTGCCAAAAAGATCTTTCAATGCTTGGTCAGCAGCAGTCTGGCTATATTCATCACCAATGCGCAGGCGAATATAGGAACGGATGGTATCTGGTTCCAAACGCTGCGACCCGTTGACCGTTATCGAACGGATCACATCGGCCTTTGGCGCGGCCACAACAGGCACAGCAGCCGGTTGCGGGTTCGCCTCTTGCGTTCCAGCGTTTTGCTGTGCCGCCGCAATTGATGGCATACCAGACAAAATTGTGCCTGCCAGAAGCGGAACAATCAGTCGGACTTTTGCGTCCGTAAGTTTAGATGCACTCACCAAATAACCCCAATCATAAATACGCCCCTATTTTGCGTATCAATCTAACTGCGCAGCCTACTGCCCTATTGACAGCAATCAATCAACCCGAACTATCGCCCCAACAGGCCAAAAGACACCAAATCATTCACAGTTACAAAAACCATGAAGCAAAGTACCAGCACCAACCCCATGCGAAAGGCCCATTCCTGCACCGCCGCGTCAGTTGGTTTCCTGCGGACAGCCTCTATGCCATAAAACATCAGATGTCCGCCATCGAGCATAGGAATTGGCAGCAAGTTGATGAACCCTAAGTTAATTGAGATCAGTGCGATTAAAACAATGAAGGGTTCAATGCCAGCGTTCAGCCATTCGCCCGAAATTTGCGCGATTTTCAGCGGGCCGCCAAGTTCACGCACAGACCGCACTCCGGTGATAATCTGGCCAAGACCGGTTATCATATTCTCCAATGTATCAATCGTTGCGTTCACGCCAACACCCGGCGCTTCCCAAAATTCAATCGGCTGATATTCCGGATCAACCGGATCAAAGCCAATAACACCGCGGGAAAATTCATTGCCAAACCTATCACGAAATTTTTCTGCTGCGATTGTATAATCAATGGTCTGGCTGACCCCATCGCGTTCAAACGTAATGCGAACATCGCGCCCGGGATGGTAGGTTACATATTGGCTGACATCTGGCAAAACCTCGACCTGCCTGCCATCAATAGCTGTGATTTTGTCGCCGGGTTCAAAAACCTGTGCAGAAGGATAATCAGGCAGAACATTTTCGACAATAGCAGGTGTAACGGGTTGCCCATTAACAAGAGCTAGACCCGCAAAAATCAATATCGCAGCAATAAAATTAATGGCTGGTCCGGCAAATACGATAAAGGCGCGTTGCCCCAGAGACTTTGACTGAAATGTCTGGTTGCGCTCTTTATCGGGCAAGGCCAGCCAATCAGGGTCAGCGCGACTGGCAGGGTCCATATCGCCGGCAAATTGCACATAACCGCCCAATGGCAGCAAACCTATTTTCCAGCGTGTCCCACGTTTGTCAGTCCATCCGGCAATCTCCTTGCCAAAGCCTATAGAAAAGGCATCCGCTTTCACACCGCACCAACGACCCGCAAGATAATGCCCCATTTCATGGACAAATACCAATGGCCCAAGCAGCAGCAAAAACGCCACAATCGTCAACAATATTCCTGGATTATCAGTCAATAGCTTTTCCTTAGCCGATATCTATCAAGCCTAAGATGTACTGGCGATGTCTTGACAGAGAGTTTCCGCAACCAAGCGTGCCTCCCCATCAATCGCCATTATATCATCAATAGTTTTTGGAGCATCAGGAGCAAAGCGACTCAGCGTATCCTGAACAACGCGCACAATATTAAGAAAACCGATCTTACCACCCAAAAATGCTGCCACAGCCACCTCATTAGCGGCATTCATAATGGCCGGGCTGGCACCGCCAGCAGCAATTGCAGAGCGCGCTATCGCAGTGGCCGGAAAATTTGTCTGGTCTGGCTCATGAAATTCAAGTTTGCTGATTTTTGCCAGATCCAGCCGTTCACAATTGGTCGCCATGCGGCGCGGCCACGCCAGTGCATGTGCTATCGGTATGCGCATATCGGGCGAGCCCAACTGCGCCAGAACCGACCTGTCCTTATACTCCACCATTGAATGAATGACCGATTGCGGATGAACAAGGATGGAAATATTCTCAAGGCCCACTGGAAAAAGGTGATGCGCTTCAATGAGTTCCAACCCTTTGTTCATCATAGTTGCCGAATCGACGCTGATCTTTGCGCCCATATCCCAGTTAGGATGCGCGACCGCTTGTGCAGGCGTTACATTGCGCAGTGCATCTTGTGTACGGCCGCGAAATGGGCCGCCACTTGCCGTCAATATAATTGATTCGACCTCGGAAATATCACCGCCCTGAAGGCTCTGAAAAATGGCATTATGCTCAGAATCAACCGGAAGCAATGTCGCTCCACTTTCCCGCGCAGCGGCCATCATCAATGCACCTGCAGAAACAAGCGCTTCCTTATTCGCCAAAGCGACACAACGCCCCTTTTTCAGCGATGCCATAGTAGGCGCAAGTCCTGCACAGCCGACTATTGAGGCCATGGTCCAGTCAACATCATCACGCGATGCCGCCTCGACAAGAGCCGCCTCTCCTGCTCTCGCTGCGATTTTGGTTCCTGACAACGCATCCTGCAATGGGCCGAGATAGGTCGGATCACTGATAACAGCGATTTCAGCGTCAAATTCTCGCGCCAGTTTGGCCAGTTCTTCAGCATTATTATGCGCCGTCAGGGCTATAACACGATATTCAGAAGGGTTGGATCGGATCAGATCCAGCGTGGATTGTCCAACTGAACCAGTTGCACCGAAGATAGAAATGGAGCGCGGTGCATTCATAAACCAAGAAATCCTGCAATCCCAAAATACTGTAATATCAAAGTGATATGGGTAAGCCCTACAACAAAAAATACGGCTACCATACCATCTGTCCTGTCAAACAGACCGCCATGCCCGGGCAGGACTGTGCCGCTATCCTTCACGCCCGCACGGCGCTTCATTGCACTTTGCAGCAAGTCACCCATTTGCGCGACGAACGCCATCATAGCGCCGCCCACAAGTGCGATATGCAGTGCTTGCCCATTCGATGCGATATTAAACCCTGTCCAGACTATTGTCGCCGCGACCATACCGCCGATCAGCCCAGCCCAGGTTTTGTTGGGGCTGATACGCGGTGCCAGCTTAGGGCCGCCCAAAGCGCGACCAGCAAAATATGCGCCAATATCTGTCGCTACAACGACCAATAGCAGGAACAATGTCTCTAAACCGCTATCATCTTTGTGGCGGAAGAAAATCAAGGTGATGACGGCCAAGCCGATATATATTGCGCCCAGCAGATAAGCAGGAATAGCCGGGAAATTGCCATTGCCGCCCTTGCGCACCAAGGCCGCAAATTCCCAATATATCCCAACACCTATGAGCGAGACGGCCAAGGTAAACACGGCGCCGCCAATCCATATGCCCAGCAAAGCAATAGCCGCCATGATTACCCCTGAAACGGCACGCAGAGGCAAGTCACTATTTTTGGCAATATTGCTCACAGATTAGCGCCCGCCATATCGACGATCACGACTGGCAAAATCCTGCAATGCGGCCTTGAGATGATCGCCACCAAAATCCGGCCATAGCGTATCTGTGAAATAAAGTTCTGCATATGCTGCCTGCCACAACAGGAAATTGGAGAGCCTACGCTCACCCGATGTGCGGATGATAAGATCAAGTGGCGGCAATTTTGCAGTATCCAAGGCAGAGGCCATATGCGCCTCGGTAATATCCTCGGGAACAATTTCGCCTATTGCCGCCTTCTGCGCAAAACCGCGTGCAGCACGCAGGATTTCATCTTGCCCGCCATAGTTAAGCGCCACTGCCAAAATTGTGCCTGTATTATCCGCCGTCCGCTCCAGCACCTTATCAATCATCTTGACGATATCAGGCGCCATTGCCTTATAATTGCCGATAACATGAAGACGTATATTGTTGGCGACCAGCTCTTCAACATCCTGTTTGATGTAAAAGCGCAGCAACCCCATAAGGTCGCTAACCTCTTCTTCAGATCGCTTCCAATTTTCCGATGAAAAGGCATAAAGAGTAAGTGCTTCAAGCCCGAAATCTTCCATCGCACGGATGGTGCGGCGTACGGCCTCTACACCTGCTTTATGCCCCATTGCGCGCGGCAAATGACGCTTTTTTGCCCATCGGCCATTACCATCCATAATGATGGCTGCATGGCGGACATTATGCGCAAACCCCTCATCAGAGGCCAACACTGCATGCCGAGCAGATTCGTCAATATGCCCCGCCTCAGAGGACAGGGAGGAAGGTTGCCCTTCCCGTCCTTCACCAGCATCGCTCACTGGCTCAATATTTCCTTTTCCTTATCCGCCGCAGCGGCATCAACCGCTGTAATCATTTCATCGGTCAGCTTCTGCACCTCGGCGCTCAGCTTCTTGGCATCATCCTCGCCGATTTCTTTCTTATTCTCATCGGCTTTGATCATGTCCATGCCATCACGGCGTACATTGCGCACTGCGATACGGGCTTTTTCCGCATATTGACCAGCCAGCTTAGCCAGCTCTTTGCGGCGTTCTTCGGTCAGATCAGGAATAGGCAGACGCAGAACCTGACCATCAGCAATAGGGTTAAGCCCCAGCCCTGCGGTACGAATAGCTTTCTCCACCGGAGTGAGGTTTGATTTGTCCCAGACTTGGACCGAGAGCATCCGCGGCTCTGGCACCGATACAGTGGCAACCTGATTGAGCGGCATATTGGAGCCATAAACTTCAACAGTCACAGGGTCCAATAGTGAGATATTGGCCCGGCCAGTGCGCAAACCAGACAAATCGCCTTTCAGCGATTCAACTGCGCCCTTCATGCGGCGTTCCAGATCCGCTTTGTCATATTGCGCCATTGTCCGGTCTCTCCTGGTAAGATTGGTTATGAAAAAATGTTACTCGACAATCGTTGAAACGCCATCACCTGCCAGAACATTGGCAAGATTGCCACGCTCGCGGATGGAGAACACGACGATAGGAATAGCGTTATCACGGCATAGTGCAATGGCACTTGCGTCCATCACCCGCAAATCCTTGGCCAGCACATCTGTATAGGAAACAGTATCAAAGCGAACCGCATCAGCATTTGTTTTGGGGTCACTGTCATAAACGCCGTCAACGCTGGTGCCCTTAAACAAAGCATCGCACTTCATTTCAGCCGCCCGCAAAGCGGCGCCGCTATCGGTGGTGAAATAAGGGCTGCCAACACCGGCTGCAAAAATGACAATGCGGCCTTTTTCCAAATGGCGCACTGCGCGGCGGCGGATTACGGGTTCGCACACTTGATCCATTTGAATGGCCGATTGCACGCGGGTTTGCACACCAAGCTGTTCCAGCGCATTTTGCATAGCCAGCGCATTCATGACCGTCGCCAACATGCCCATATAATCAGCCTGCGCTCGGTCCATGCCTTTCGCGGCGCCCGCCATACCACGGAAAATGTTCCCTCCGCCTATAACCAGACATATCTGGTGACCAAAATCTTTTGCCGCTTTCACTTCCTGCGCCATGCGCTGCACTGTTTCAGGGTCAATGCCAAAGGCACCATCGCCCATCAGCGCTTCACCGGAAAGCTTTAGCAATATTCGGGAAAATCTTGGTGTTGTCATAAGTTTCACATTCAAAAGACAGCATTTGGCAAAGTACATTATTTGGTAACAGTACACGGCCTGCAAGCGTTTTAGCAAACAGACCGCGTAATATTTGGCCGTAGCATAGAGCGCGGTTTGACACGTGCCAAGGGCAAGATAGCCCTTATACCGTCCTAACCGTCAGCAAATGTGAAATGCCAACAGTTACAGCAATTAGCTGCCAACTGCTGCCGCAACTTCTGCAGCAAAATCGCTCTCTTCTTTTTCAATGCCTTCACCAAGCTGGAAGCGGACATAATCAACCAAAGCGATCGATCCGCCAGCATCCTTAGCAGCCGCAGCAACAACATCCGCAACCGGCGTTTTGTTGTCCATGACAAAAATCTGGCTGAGCAGAGCATTTTCCTTGGCGAATTTCTTGATGGAACCTTCAACCATTTTCTCAACGATTTCTGGTGGCTTGCCTGATTCAGCAGCTTTTTCGCGCGCAACGCCACGCTCGCGCTCAAGCACGTCTTGATCCAAACCATCGGCATTTAACGCCAGCGGGAAAGCAGCTGCAATGTGCATGGCCAATTGCTTGCCCAGCGCATCCATGGCGTCAACAGGTGCATCACCTTCCAAAGCAACCAGCACGCCAATTTTGCCGAGGCTGTCAGCTGCTGCGTTGTGAACATAAGAAACCACGGTGCCTTGGCTGACCGCAACATGCTTCAAACGGCGCAAAGACTGGTTTTCACCAATTGTTGCAATATTGTTTGTCAGTTTTTCAGCAATCGTGCCGCCAGCTGGATAATCCATGGCTGACAAAGCGTCGATATCGGCTGCTTCATTGGTTAGTGCTGTTTGTGTAACGGCGCGGACAAAGTCTTGGAATTGGTCATTTTTCGCGACAAAGTCAGTTTCACTGTTCACTTCAACAGCAACACCTTTTGTGCCGTTAACGGCCACACCAACCAGACCTTCAGCCGCTGTACGGCTAGATTTCTTCTGCGCCGCTGCCAAGCCTTTGGCACGCAGAAAGTCAACGGCCGCTTCAAGGTCGCCATTTGTTTCCGCCAGCGCTTTTTTGCAATCCATCATGCCAGCACCGGTCCGTTCACGCAGTTCTTTCACTGCTGCAGCTGTAATCGCCATGAATGTTCTTCCTTATTTTGATGGGCCATTAAAATGCAGCCCGTACAATGTTCACGCGCTATAAGCGCATCTTGTGTCATTTTCGCGAAAGTGCCGCACCAGACATAAGACCGGCACGGCAGCTTTATTAATTTCCTGTTCCGGTTTGCGACAGACTATAAAGTCCGCCGCAAGAAACCGAAAATTAGGATGCAGCTTCTGGCGCTGCTTCTGCTGGTGCTTCAGCAGCAGGTGCCGCTTCCGCTACAGGTGTTTCCAAAATAGCTTCTGCCTGTGGCTCAGCCGCTGCTCCTAAATCCGCACCGCTTTGCGCTGCTGCAGATGCACCGCCTTTGGTTGATGCAGATGCAATGGCTTCACAATAGAAACGCACGGCACGGCTGGCATCATCATTGCCCGGTACCGGGAATGCGATGTTGCTAGGGTCTGTGTTGGAATCAAGGATCGCAACCACTGGGATGCCCAGAACATTGGCTTCTTTAATGGCCAAATCTTCTTTATTAGCGTCGATCACGAACATTACGTCAGGAATACCGCCCATATCGCGGATGCCGCCCAGAGAGAGTTCCAGCTTATCACGCTCACGTGTCAGTTGCAGAACTTCTTTTTTGGTCAGGCCAGATGTTTCGCCGCCCAATTGCTCTTCAAGAGTTTTTAGACGTTTGATAGAGTTGGAAATGGTTTTCCAGTTGGTCAACATACCGCCAAGCCAGCGATGATTGACAAAGTGCTGGCCGCATGAACGAGCACATTCTGCAATGGGCTCCTGCGCCTGACGCTTGGTACCAACAAAGAGAACTTTGCCGCCAGCTTCAACAGTCGCTGAAACAAATTCCAAAGCCCGCGCAAAGAGCGGAACAGATTGTGACAGGTCAAGAATGTGGATGCCATTGCGTGAGCCGAAGATATACGGCTTCATACGTGGGTTCCAACGGTGGGTTTGGTGGCCGAAATGTGCTCCGACCTCGATCAATTGCTGCATCGTGACGGTAGGTGCCGCCATAATATTTCTCCTTCCGGTTATACCTCTGACAGACAGGTAACCCAGAGGGGCACCGGAATATGTTGTCCGTCATGTGGAATGCGGCGCTCTTACCACCCTTTTCAGCAAAATCCAGTATTTTTATCAAAAAACATGACTGTCTCTATCCGAACGCTCTTCACGCCTTTGCCTATTATCCACTCAGTTCATGTTTAGCCCTTGCAAAGTGTGGCACATTCTAACGCGAATCCTCCCATAAGAAATTTATTGACAATGAGAACATTGTAAGTACATAAAGTGTTCACAGTGGGAACACATGGTATCAATTCGTAGTAAGTGAAACCATTTGCAATGTTTATACGTACTATCAGGTAAGTGCATGACGTTACCGCCATATTGAGAATTAGCGGTGATAAATGCCGGAAGGATAAAAAAATGAATATATTTTTGGTCGCTGGTTTTTTTGTTGCATCGCTTGCCACAGCCATAGTTTTTGGCATCATTACTGTTCGGCAATATGGCACATCCGCTTTGAACAATGTTATGAATTATAAAGTCGCAATCGCGCACCATGTTGTGAAAGTGCAACAACGGGCACAGCCCAAGGTATCAACCCGGCCTCAGCGTTTCCAGACGCCAAAATTGACGCTTGTCCATAATGGCCAATCTAATGGGCTTTCATCAAATGTTCACAGCGAGAATATGCTTATCAATCTGAAAGCCGCCGCTTAACCTTTGCATAGCTCACCATTCCAGCAGGAATTAGAGCGAGATAAACCACACTGATAAAGATCAACGTCCACCACGGGGTTGTTATCATAGCAGTGCCTAGCAAGGCAGTGATGGCAATGGCCTCAAGCCGAATATTTCTGCGCAGCCGCAGCGACGTCCAGCTAAATGTCGCTACATTTGAAATCATCAAAAATGCAATTAACGCAGTCCATGGCGCAACAATCCATACCTCACGGAACAACGGATTATCTGTAACAAACCATAGATAAAAGGGCACAAAGGCCACGCCTGCTCCAGCAGGCGCCGGAATGCCTGTTAAGAAGCCAGCAGATTTGTGCGGCTGTTCTTCATCAACATCAATCTGGGCATTAAATCTGGCCAGGCGCAATGCGCAACCAACGGCAATGGTCAGTGCAAAAACCCAGCCCAGTTTTTCCATATTGTTCAATGACCAAAGATAGATGACCAAGGCTGGCGCCACGCCAAAGGCGATGCAATCAGATAATGAGTCCAATTCAGCGCCGAAACGACTCTCGCCTTTCATCAGCCTCGCGATACGCCCGTCAATTCCGTCAAGAACGCCGGCAATAACAATGGCGCCTATCGCCATTTGCCAATTTTCCTCAAAAGCGAAGCGTATACCCGTCAGGCCAAAGCACATCGCCATGACTGTAACAGCATTCGGCAAGACCGATCGTATAGGCAGACCGCGTCTGCGCTGTAAGAGCCGCAATCTGCGTGCACCGCGCCGCGGACTATACCCCCTCATGATAGGTTTCTTTGCCATTGGCGTATGTTTATTGCCCAAATTGCCGTTCAAGCAAAGAAAAGAATGTCCGCTTGTGGCGGCAATCTGTCTCATGGTCCTGATAAGAACAAGGACCAAGAGGCGCACGCATCAATGTTTCACACCTTCCAATTGCGGGGTCATCGTCAATTGCGCCAGCACGGTTTCACCAGCCACAATTCTTTGTCCTTTGACGATACGCGGCATGGTCCCTGCCGGTAAATAGACATCAACGCGGCTGCCAAAACGTATAAGACCGATTCGCTGACCAGCAGCAACCACATCGCCGTCCTTAACGAAAGGAACGATACGCCGCGCCACCAGCCCAGCGATTTGGGTGAAACCAATGCGAACGCCATCATCACGCTCTATGAGGATATGTTGCCGCTCATTATCTTCGCTCGCCTTATCAAGGTCAGCATTTAGAAATTTGCCTGGAATATACACAACACGTTTGACCGTGCCGCCAATTGGTGCGCGATTGATATGAACGTCAAAGACACTCATAAAAATGGACACTCGCGTCATAGGCTCATCGCCAAGCGCATCTGGCCCCACCAATTCGGGGGGCACTGGCACTTGCTGTATCAAGGTAACCAAACCATCCGCCGGCGCAGTTATATATTGCGGGTCCATAATGGTCACACGTTCCGGATCACGGAAAAACGCCGCCACCCACGCCGTTATACCCACCATGGGCCATGCCAAAAGGCTCCAACCCAATAGGAAAAATGCCAACGTAATACCGCCTGCAATCAGCGCGAACTTGCGGCCTTCAGGGTGAACTGACGGAAACCGCCACTCCGCAAGACCCTTGCCGCTATTATCAAGAATTTCATTTGCCATGGCATTCTTACTAATAGCTGTTTTATATGGTTACAACAGTCATTGCACTTTCTCACCATAAAGTTCGCAGGGATATTTACCCCGTGCGCGTGCGTGATCGATACTATATCAATATGTTCGCGCAGCAGTTGATTAAGGTGCGGGCTTTGCTAAGAGGTTTTCAACAAACGAATCCTCCCGAATTTATGAACAGGAAAGATTATTCATGGCTAAAATCAAGGTGAAAAACCCGGTCGTCGAAATTGACGGCGATGAAATGACGCGCATCATCTGGGAATGGATCCGCGAACGGTTAATTCTGCCCTATCTCGATATCGATCTGAAATATTATGATCTTTCTGTTGAAAAACGTGACGAGACAAATGATCGCATCACCGTAGATTGCGCAAATGCTATTAAAGAGCATGGTGTTGGCGTTAAATGTGCCACTATCACCCCTGATGAAGCACGGGTTGAGGAATTTGGCCTCAAGAAAATGTGGAAGTCACCTAATGGCACTATCCGCAACATTCTTGGCGGCGTTGTGTTCCGTGAGCCTATCGTGATTGATAATGTACCGCGTTTGGTTCCGGGCTGGACAGACCCGATTGTTGTTGGTCGCCATGCCTTTGGTGACCAATATCGTGCGACCGATACATTGATCCCTGGCCCCGGCACTTTGCGTCTGGTGTTTGACGGTGAAGATGGCGAGTCCATTGATCTGGAAGTGTTCAAATTCCCTAGCCCCGGTGTTGCAATGGCGATGTACAATCTGGATGATAGCATCCGTGATTTTGCAAGGGCTTCTATGAATTACGGCCTTAATCGTGGCTGGCCGGTATATCTGTCGACCAAAAACACCATCATGAAAGCCTATGACGGCCGCTTCAAAGATTTGTTCGAAGAAGTTTTCGAAACCGAATTCAAAGCGAAGTTTGAAGAAGCCAATATCACTTATGAGCACCGCTTGATTGACGACATGGTCGCCAGCGCCATGAAGTGGAGCGGCAAATTCGTCTGGGCGTGTAAGAACTATGACGGCGATGTACAGTCCGATACCGTGGCTCAGGGCTTTGGCTCTCTTGGCTTAATGACATCCGTGTTGATGACCCCCGACGGCAAGACAGTTGAGGCCGAAGCAGCGCACGGCACAGTGACACGTCACTATCGCATGCACCAGCAAGGCAAAGCGACATCAACCAACCCGATCGCGTCGATTTTCGCATGGACACGCGGCCTGATGTATCGCGGCAAGTTTGACGAAACACCGGAAGTGGTACGCTTCGCCGAAACATTGGAACGTGTCTGCATCGAAACTGTAGAAAACGGCAATATGACCAAAGATTTGGCGATCCTCATCGGTCCAGAGCAAAATTGGTCAACCACAGGTCAGTTTTTTGAAGCGATTGTGGAAAATCTTGAAAAAGAAATGGCGAGCTGGTCTTAATCACAGCTTTGAGCGGAGCGACTGGGAGCCAATGCTCCCCGCTCCGTCATCAATTCCTTAACTGATTGCAAATTTGTTACCCATGCAACTGTATTTTTGCTGACTTGTGTTCTGCTTTGCGGCAATGAACATTTATGGCTGGTGATTTTCAAATAGAAGGCATGTCTGATGCTCTGGTGGTGCTTGGCGCTGCCGGATTGGTTATACCTGCTTTTGCGCGGTTTAGAATAACCCCTATTATCGGTTTCATCCTTGTTGGTATCCTAGTTGGGCCTGCAGGCCTTGGGTCTTTGGCTACAGACTATCCGTGGCTTTCCCATATCACAATTTCCGATACAGAACGCATTGCCCCTTATGCTGAATTTGGCATCATATTATTGCTGTTTACCATTGGGCTGGAACTGTCTTTCAAACGTCTATGGTCATTACGTAAGCTCGTCTTCGGCGTTGGCGCAGGTGAATTGCTGCTATCCGCCTTACTGATTGGCTTTGCACTTTATGCCTATGGGCAAAGATGGGACGGCGCAATTGGTTTGGGTCTTGCTCTTGCACTGTCTTCAACGGCATTAGTTCTGCCCATGTCGGGAACGTCATCTCCTGTCGGTAAAGCAGCGCTTTCTATGTTGCTGTTTGAAGACATTGCCATCATTCCCATCATCTTCCTGCTGGGTGCATTGGCGCCCTATGCTGAATCTGATGGCCTATCCGGGCTAGCGACCATTTTGTGGCAAGGCGGGTTGGTGATAGCGGTCTTGCTCGTTTTCGGACGCATCGCCCTGCCACGCCTTTTCGCGCAAGCCGCGCGCACAAAAAGTCCGGAACTCTTTCTGGCAGCCAGCCTATTGGTCGTCATTATCGCCAGCCTGGCTACGGCTGCGGTCGGGCTTTCACCCATTGTGGGGGCATTGCTTGCTGGCTTATTGATTGCAGAGACCGAGTATCAGGATGAAGTGGAAGTCATTACCGCGCCGTTTAAGGGGCTGGCGCTGGGTGTTTTTCTGATCACTATTGGCATGAGCATTGATCTGCGCGTTATTGTGGCAAACTGGTTTGAGCTCAGTCTGGCGGTTACCGGCGTTGTCATCGTCAAAGCATTAGTAACCGGTTCGCTTCTGCGCTTTGCCGGCGCTGCCCGAGGAACCGCCGCTGAGGCAGGGATGCTGATGGCCAGCCCGTCTGAAACAACATTGATCGTGTTGGCTGCGGCCGCACAGGCACAACTCATCAATGCATCAACGGCACAATTTTGGCAGATTGTGACCGCCATTGGTCTGACCATAACGCCCTTGCTGGCACGTGCTGGCCACATTGCCGCACGGCGTGTTGAAATGGCGGGTTATGATACTGGCTTGATTGAAGAAACTGATGCAGAGCGCAGCGTGATCTTCGGGTTTGGCCGCGTCGGCGTGATGGTTGCAGAGATGCTGCAAAAACACGGTCAGGCGTATGTTGCAGTGGAATCCGATATAGACACTGTCGCCAGTGCGCAGCGACGCGGCTTTAATGTCATTTATGGCGATGTGTCGCATGCAGAGATTGTGGATCGGTTGCGACTGGGCCATGCAAAGTCCCTGATCATCACAATGGACGAGCCCATATTGTCTGCGCGATTGGTCAGTAAAGTTCGCGGATGGTTGCCTGACTTGCCCATTATTGCGCGTGCGCGAGATACCGGCAATGCCTCTGATCTCTATCGTGCAGGTGCCACGCTTGCTGTGCCTGAGACATTGGAAAGCTCATTGCAATTATCCGAAGCTGTGCTGGAACGTGTGGGAGTCCCCATGGGCCCAATCATCGCGTCAATTCATGAAAAACGCGATGAGATGCGCGACCTGATTATGAGTGAGGGCGATTTGACAAGCCGGCCAAAGCTAAAATCCAGCACTGGTTCAAGCGTGCCCTTCTCTCAATATAAGCGCGATAGCTAATGGCCGCTGGTCAAGACTTCGCCATTGCAGGGCATATTATCAGCCCCGGCAGTGTCGGTAATGTTGCACTACCCGTCAGCGCATTGGCATCTGGCATAGAAGCCTCTCTGAATTTGCGCATAATACATGGTGCAAAGCCCGGGCCGGTATTTTTCATCAGCGCCGCCATCCATGGTGATGAGATTATCGGCACCGCGATTATTCGTGAGATCATGCCGCTGCTTGAACCGCACATTCTCTCTGGCACCCTCATCATTGCGCCCACTGTTAATATTTATGGTTTTATGGCGCGCAGTCGCTATCTGCCTGATCGGCGAGATTTAAACCGGTCTTTTCCGGGTGGGCCAAAATTCTCTTTAGCTGGTCAATTGGCGCATATATTTCTGACTGAGGTTTTAGAGCGCTGCGATATGGGCATCGATATCCATTCCGCTGCTGAGCATCGTTATAACTTGCCGCAAATTCGCCATGCAGCTGGGTCAGAAAAACTCAAGAGCTTGGCCGAGGCATTTGGGCCGCCCGCCATTATTGAATCACCATTGCGGCCCGGTTCCATGCGCGAAATAGCGAGTCAGCGTAAAGTGGATATATTGCTGTTAGAAACCGGAGAAGCGAAACGCTTTGACCGTTTCTCGGTGCAAATTGGCGCTGCTGGCATATTGCGCGTGTTGGCCGCTTTAGAAATGTTGCCGCAAGATATTGTTGAGCCTAATCAGGCCAAGCCAGCCCATGCAAGAAAAACAAACTGGCTGCGCGCACCGCGCGGCGGCATCACCAAAAGGCTCTATAAATCAGGTGATTTTGTTGCCGCAGGCGATGTGCTGGCGCTGGTCACAGATGTTTTGGGTGAAGAGCCTGAAGCTTTGACCGCGCCTTATGATGGCCTTATCATCGGCCATGCTACCCTGCCCGTGGTCAATCAGGGGGATGCATTGTTCCATATCGCTGAAATCAACCAGCCTGAAACCGCGCAAGAGCGCGTGCAAACCATTATGCAATCGGCATTAGACCCCGATCAACCGCAATATGAACAGCATATGCTCGACGAGGATGAGCTGCTCTAATCTATGAGGCTAAGCTATTAGCTAAACCCCCTATCGACCTAGCCTTTGCCACGCGTTTTGGTTTTGCCGGGCTGGTAATTATTCTCGATAAATTCGATAATCTTGTCTGCGACTTTCACACCAGTGGCATTTTCTATGCCTTCTAGGCCAGGTGAGGAGTTAACCTCCATAATCACTGGTCCATGATTGGCCCGCAGCAAATCGACACCAGCAACATTCAACCCCATGACTTTTGCCGCCCGCACTGCTGTTGAGCGCTCTTCAGGAGTAATTTTAATCGATTTCGCGCTGCCGCCGCGGTGCAGATTGGAACGGAAATCATCTGGCGCGCCAGTGCGCATCATGGAGGCAACCACTTTGCCGCCCACAACGAAGATACGTAGATCGCTTGATCCGGCCTCTTTGATAAATTCCTGCACCAAGATATTCACATTAACGCCGCGAAACGCCTCTATCACTGACTTCGCCGATTTATCGGTTTCACCCAGCACCACGCCAATACCCTGCGTACCTTCGGTCAATTTGATGACAACCGGCGCGCCGCCAACGATTTTCATCACCTCTTCGGTCTGCTTCGGGTCATGCGCAAAAGCGGTGACTGGCAGCCCCAGACCATGTTTGGCGAATATCTGCATGGAGCGCAATTTATCCCTGCTGCGGCCAATCGCCACACTCTCGTTCAATGGCCAAACGCCCATCATCTCAAATTGGCGCAGCACGGCCAGACCATATTGTGTGATCGAGGCACCGATGCGCGGAATGACCGCGTCATAACCCGTCAGCGTCTGACCCTCATATAATACGGTGGGCCGATGCGAAGTAATGCTCATAGTACAACGCAAAGTGTTGAGAATATCGAGGCTGTGGCCCCTCTCCTTCGCAGCTTCCACCAGCCTTTTATGCGAATAAAGGTTCGCGTTACGCGCTAACATGGCAATTTTCATTGGTCGCTCTCCACTTTGCGCTCCAGTACATAGCGGCGCGCACAATTTACCAGAAAGCCTCTGCGCAGGGCGCGGCGACCTATTAACATGGGAAACGCCATATTGCTGCGATTAGCAAGCGTTATATAGCCAAGCCAGCTTGTCTCACCCAATATAATCTGGGTTTCTATGACATAGCGGGATTCACTTAAGCCATTTGAACTTTTGATTTTGCGCTGGCTGTGCAAAGGCGCACGGAACCGCTTAGCCCGCTCACCCTTTTGTGCGCGCGACCAGAATTCCACCCATGTCTGCCCATCCTTCTCAAACGGCGTGATCCGTGTCGCGTGCAATGATGATGTCGCTGCACCAGTGTCAATTTTCGCCTTTATGCCTGTCAGCCCCAGATCCGGCAGATCAATATATTCAGCCCAGCCAATCGTTATGGCCGCTTTGCTTTTGCGCGGCTTTACCGGTTTCGCATGCACCTGCGCCGATGGAGCGATCATTTGCCCTGCCCTACCATATCATAACAATAAACGGGTATAGCAGGAGCGATAGGATCAGACAACGCCATAGGCCAACATCGCATCAGCGACTTTTTTGAAGCCGGCAATATTGGCACCTTTGACATAATCAACATAGCCGCCATCTGCCTTGCCATATTCGACGCACTTTTCATGAATGCCTTCCATCAGATCGGTCAGCATATTGCCAAGCCGTTCCTGATCCCAACTAATCCGTTCGGCATTTTGGCTCATTTCCAGACCGGATACAGCTACGCCACCTGCATTGGCTGCTTTGCCGGGGCCATACATGATTTTCGCATCATGAAAGACTTTTACGCCTTCCAAAGTGGTTGGCATATTTGCGCCTTCTGAAACAGCCATCACGCCATTATCGACCATGGCCTTGGCCTCGTCGCCATCCAGTTCATTTTGCGTGGCACAGGGCAATGCTAGATCAGCCTTGACGCTCCAAGGGCGTTCCCCTTCATGATAGCTGGCACCGGAAAACTCATCGCAATATTCGCTGATCCGGCCGCGCTTTACGGTTTTAAGGTGCTTGATCCAGTCAATCTTATCCTGATCAATGCCATCAGGGTCATGAATGAAACCGCCACTGTCTGACAATGTCAGCACTTTGCCGCCCAGTTGCGTGATCTTCTCTGCGGCATGGGTTGCAACATTTCCAGAGCCGGAAATAATCGCGGTTTTCCCATCTACAGCATCGTCTTGATGCTTCAGCATATTTTGCAGGAAATAGACCGCGCCATAGCCCGTGGCCTCAGGTCGCATTTGCGAACCGCCATATTCTATACCCTTGCCTGTCAGCACGCCTTCCCAGCGATTGGTAATGCGTTTATATTGGCCAAACATATAACCAATTTCACGGCCACCCACACCAATATCACCAGCAGGGACATCCGTATCTGGTCCAATATGACGGTATAATTCGGTCATGAACGACTGACAGAAGCGCATAACCTCTGCATCAGACTTGCCTTTAGGGTTGAAGTTGGAGCCACCTTTGCCGCCGCCCATAGGCAGTCCGGTCAGCGAGTTTTTGAAGGTCTGTTCAAAGGCAAGAAACTTCAACACACTTTCGGTGACGCTGGGGTGGAAACGGATACCGCCTTTATATGGCCCAATCGCATTGTTGTTCTGGACTCGCCAACCACGTTGAACACGGATATTATGGTTATCATCTTCCCAACAAACACGGAAAGACACAACACGGTCAGGCTCTGCAATACGGCGCAAAATCTGTGCGGAGTGATATTGCTCCTTATCACCGATAAATTCATAGATATCTTGCGCAACCTCATGCACGGCCTGCACAAATTCAGGCTGCCCTGGATTGCGGCGTTTTACGCCTTCGATAAAAGTATCAAGATCAACATGATCGGTAACGGCCATAATATTCTCCCCCAATAGGAATAATGGTACAAAAGCATGTACCTTGCCGCGACCCATAATGTAAGTTTAGCGACCAAGTGTGACTCGCTGCACAGATTGCAAATCTAGCTATTTTTGCCAAAAAAAATAGCGAAATTTTCTCTATTTTGTAGATATCGTTAGATGTGTCGGGTTGACTAATCCTCACCCTCGTCTTCGGCGCTTTCTGGCGGACCCGCAGGTTCTTCGACAATAGGTGTTTTAAAATCTGCATCGTCATCGCCGATCAAAGGTTCTTCAGCGACACCCAAAACCTCGCCCAAACGGCTGACCTGTTCGCCAATGACAGTATCGACTGCTGGCGCAATTTGCTCGACAGGAAAACGCATATAGCCGCCAACGACATATTCAAATCTAATGGTCGTACCGTTAGCATTGGGCTTGAGCGAGATTGTCAAACTGCCCTGTACAGCTTCAGCCTGTAAGGGGCCAAGGCCGCCGGTGAGACGTAGCCTTTTTCCAGGTTCAGCATAAACGATGCGCATATGCTCGACACTGCCGCGCGGCCCGCCTTCTTTTGATGCGGGAATAAGTTCGCAAAAGCATCCAGTTGCTTGCGCATCCATGTAGAAATTCTGCGCGTCACCTGTCCAGCTATGCTGCGCAGACCACCATTTTGCTGGGGCACGCAGCATCTCATAGCTTTCATCAGGGCTAGTGGTGACATCAACTTCATGCGTGATGAAAAAGCCATTATCGTCCTGCTTTGCAATCTCAGCGCTGGCAGGGCTCACGGCAAAGACTGCCGTCCCCGTCAATGCCATTACTGACAATCTTGCAATGCTATATAATCGATTCATATCGTCCTCCACTCGGTCGTCGAGACAATATGCATATGCGCTCTAGCTGTCGAGAACCTTCGCAACTTCAGCGCGAACGCTAGCCATATCCGCCATGCCATCGACACGCGTAACTATGTTGCGCTTGTCATAAATGGGAAGAATCGGAGCAGTTTTGCCGCGATACTCTTCCATCCGTTTACGCACTGTCTCTGCATTATCATCGGGCCGACGCTTAAATTCCGTCCCATCGCATTTGTCACAAACACCGTCTTTTGCCGGCGTTTTGAATGTGTCGTGATAGCCTTCACCACAATTAGCGCATGTAAAACGCCCAGTGATCCGCTCAATCAATGCATCAACATCAACGTCCAGCTCTATAACATGCTGCAATGAACGATTGCGTGTCGCCAGCAATTCATCAAGCGATTCTGCTTGCGCAGCTGTTCTGGGATAGCCATCAAAAATAACGCCGGTATCAGTATCCAGCTTATCCAAAGCGTCACCAATTAATGCAGAAACAATCTCATCAGAGACCAATTGCCCTGCATCCATTACAGCTTTGGCCTTTAAGCCGACCGGTGTGCCCTCTTTAACTGCAGAGCGAAGCATATCACCCGTGGACAATTGCACCATATTTCGGTCTTCAACCAGAAATTGTGCCTGTGTGCCCTTACCTGCGCCCGGAGGCCCCAACAGAATGATATTCACCTATGCTACCCCTATTCGACTATGGGCCAGTTCAAACGGTCAGGATTACCGAATCCGTCCTTTGAGCTTCGCCTTTTTGATAAGGTCACCATATTGATGCGCCAGCAAATGGCTCTGTATTTGGGTGACAGTATCCACAGTTACATTCACAACGATCAGCAGACTTGTGCCGCCAAGGAAGAAAAGCGGAATGCCGGTCTGAGCAATCACATATTCTGGTAATACACACACAAAGGCGAGATACGCAGCACCGACAACCGTGATACGCGTCAGGACATAGTCCAAATAGGTCGCAGTATTTTTGCCCGGACGGATGCCCGGTATAAAGCCGCCATTGCGCTTCAGATTATCCGCCGTTTCTTCAGGGTTGAACACAACTGCGGTGTAGAAGAAGCAGAAGAAGATAATGCCAATCGCATATAGCGTCATGTAAACTGGCTCACCATGTTGCAATGTTTGGTTGAGCCACTGCAGGATGGTGCCCCATGTGCTGCTGGTATCGACATTGTTGCCAGCAAATTGTGAAACAGTCAGCGGCGCCAAAAGCAATGATGATGCGAAAATTGGCGGAATAACGCCTGCAGTATTGATTTTAAGCGGCAAGTGAGAGCGCTCTGCCTGCATACCACCACGCTGTTGTGCGCGCTTGGGATATTGGATCAATACGCGCCGTTGAGCGCGTTCCATGAAGCAAATGAAGAAAATCAGACCGATAATCATCACAATGATGCCGATAATCAGATATGCCGGAATTGTGCCTTCTTGACCCTGACTAAACATTTGCGAGACAAATGTCGGCATTTGCGAAACAATGCCTGCCATAATGATAAGCGAGATACCATTGCCGATACCGCGGCTAGTGATCTGTTCACCCAGCCACATAAGGAACATTGTACCGCCAACCAGAGAGATCACGGCACCAATGCGGAATGTCAGGCCCGGCTCCACCACGGCAGCAATGCCCTGAGAAGATGCGAACGTCTCTAGACCTTGCGCAATAAAATAGCCCTGAACCATCGTCAGGCCAACCGTGCCATAGCGCGTATATTGGTTAAGTTTCTTGCGTCCGCTTTCGCCCTCTTTCTTGATGGCAGCAAGCGTAGGTGACAAAGCCGCGCCGAGTTGAACGACAATGGACGCAGTAATATAGGGCATAACGCCCAGTGCAATCAGGCTCATCCGTTCAAGCGAGCCACCAGAGAAAGCGTTGAAAATATCGGTAACGCCGCCCTGTGTCTGTTCAGCGAGTTCGGCCAATGCCGAGGGGTTAATTCCTGGCAATGGTACATAGCTGAGAAGACGAAAAATGACGAGAGCGCCAAGAGTGAACCAGATACGGTTGCGCAATTCTGTCGCTTGCGAGAACTTTGCAAGACTGAAATTTGCAGCGGGACTATCGGCACGCGATGCCATGGACATTACCTCTTTTATCGACCGGTGCAGTTGGCACCGATATGATGCATTCTATTGAAATGAATATGGCATAGAGCCGCGTTCACATCACTACAAAACACCATATCGGCATAACTGCCCGATATGACAAGCCATAAGGCTTATTCCGCGTCAGCTTTTGCTTTTTTTACCAGAACTTCAACGCTACCGCCTGCTTTTTCAACAGCAGCAAGTGCGCCTTTAGATGCGCCGGCAACAACAAAGCTAACTTTCTTGGTGGTGAGCTCGCCTTTGGCCAGCAGACGTACACCGTCTTTACCGCCACGTGCCAGACCAGCAGCTTTTAGAGTCGCATGGTCAATTTTGCCTTTGGCATCAAGTTTGCCAGCGTCGATCATTTTCTGGATCATGCCAAGATTTACTTCAGCATAGTCTTTGCCGAACGGATTGTTAAATCCACGTTTTGGCATACGCATGTGAAGTGGCATTTGGCCGCCTTCAAAGCCTTTAATGGCTACACCGGAACGACTTTTTTGACCCTTTTGGCCACGTCCAGCGGTTTTGCCTTTGCCGGAACCAATGCCGCGGCCAACGCGAAGACGGACTTTGCGTGCGCCTTCATTATCTTTGATTTCATTGAGTTTCATATTGTGTACTCGCTCTCGCTTTAGTCGCACATAAAGAGGAAAGGTTGGATAACCTGCCCTCTCTATCTCTTTATTCGACGATTTCGACCATGTGGCTGACGCTTTTGATCATACCACGAATTGCCGGGGTATCTTCGAGCTCAACCGTCTTATGCATTTTGTTCAGTCCGAGACCAATCAGCGTTTTGCGCTGTGAGGCTGGACGGCGGATAGGTGACCCTATCTGCTTTATCTTCACTGTTTTTGTAGCAGCTTTCGCCATGCCAAATTACTCCAGACTGTTATTCGACCAGTGCTTCGGCATCGGCTTTCGCTTCTGCTTCGCTAGCACCACCACGGCCCAACAAATCAGTGACTTTCTTGCCACGACGCTGTGCAACCGATTTGGGGCTGGTCTGTTCACCCAGTGCCTCAAAAGTGGCCCGGATCATGTTGTAAGGATTTGATGTACCAACAGATTTGGTAACAACATCGGCAACGCCCAGGCTCTCGAAAACAGCACGCATTGGGCCACCTGCGATGATGCCGGTTCCTGGAGGCGCTGAACGAACGGTCACCTTGCCAGCACCGAAACGGCCATTACCATCATGGTGCAATGTGCGGCCTTCTTTCAAAGGAACGCGGATCATCTTCTTTTTAGCAGCAGCGGTTGCTTTGGTAATAGCTTCAGGCACTTCGCGCGCCTTACCATGACCAAAACCGACACGGCCTGTTCCGTCACCAACGACAACGAGAGCGGCGAAACCGAAACGCTTACCACCTTTAACCGTCTTAGAAACACGGTTGATGTGGACCAGCTTTTCAATCAGGTCATCACCCTTGTCTTCGTCACGCTTGTTGCGATCGTTGCGACGACCACGGCCACCGCGATCATTGCCGCCACGACCACCACCGCGATTACCGCGAGGCTTATTCTCTGTAGGTGCTGCCGGTGCAGCTTGTTCAGCGCTCTGATTGGCGGCTGCTTCGCTTGTGTTTACTTCATCTGCCATCATCAAAACTCCAATCCGCCTTCACGTGCGGCATCAGCCAGCGCCTTGACGCGACCATGATATAAGAAACCGCCACGATCGAACACGACCGTTGTGACACCTGCTTTCTTGGCAGCAGCAGCAATGCTTTTGCCAACTTTCGCAGCCGCTTCACAGGTTGCACCCGCGCTCTTTGCGCCTTTTTCAAGCGAAGAGGCAGAAGCCAATGTTGTACCCGCAGCGTCATCAATGATTTGCGCATAAATATGACGGCCAGTACGATGAACTGACAAACGCGCACGGCCACCACCTTGCTTGCGAAGCATTGTGCGGACACGCTGACGGCGTTTTTCGAATAAAGAAAGTTTCGCCATGGCTTACTTCTTCTTTCCTTCTTTGCGGAAGATATACTCGCCGCGATATTTGATGCCTTTGCCTTTATAAGGCTCTGGTTTACGCCAGCGACGGATCTCAGCCGCGACCTGACCAACCTGCTGCTTATCCATACCGGATATTTCAATGGTGGTCTGATCAGGCGTTTTGATGTCGATGCCTTCGGGGATCGCAAAGTCTACATCGTGGCTATAACCAAGCTGCATATTCAGCGTTTTGCCCTGAACTTTGGCACGATAACCAACACCGTTAATTTCCAATACTTTGGAAAAACCTTCGGTTACGCCAGTCACCAGATTTTGCACCAATGTGCGTTGCATACCCCAAAAGGCGCGCGCACGCTTTGTTTCATTTGCCGGCTTTACCAGCACGCCTTCGCCTTCAATCTCATAAGAGATGTCATCGGACATTGGCATGGTCAATTGACCCTTAGGGCCTTTGACTGCCAAAACGCCGTCAGCGATATTCGCGCTAACTCCAGCGGGCATAGATACTGCTTTTTTGCCAATACGTGACATAATCAGAATACCTCCGCGAGAACCTCGCCGCCGACATTCTGGTCACGCGCTTCATTATCTGAAAGCACGCCCTTTGGTGTCGAGACGATGGTGATGCCCAAACCGTTACGAACGGTCGGCAATTCTTGTGAACCACTGTAAACACGGCGGCCCGGCTTGGAGACGCGCGCAACCGATTTAATCGCAGGCTCGCCTTCAAAATATTTCAGTTCAATCCGCAGGCCTTTATGGCGGCCTAGCTCTTCTTCGCTATAGCCACGAATGTAGCCTTCACGTTGCAGAACATCGAGGACACGTGCGCGCAATTTGGAAGACGGCGAAACAACGCTGTCTTTCTTGGCCTGTTGGCCGTTGCGGATACGGGTGAGCATATCACCCAAAGGATCGGTCATAGCCATGTTCTAATCCTTACCAGCTTGACTTTGTTACACCGGGAATCAGGCCACGGTTGGCCAGATTACGCAGCTCGATACGGCACAGGCCGAATTTGCGATAATATCCACGTGGGCGACCAGTGGTGTTGCAGCGATTGCGAACACGTGTCGGGTTGCCGTTACGGGGAATTTCCGCCATTTTCAGACGCGCGATCAAACGCTCAGATTCGTCCAATGACGTATCCGCAGCAATCGCTTTATATTTCGCATATTGGCCGGCATATTTCTTTACCAGCTTCTTGCGCTTTTCGTTTTTGTTAATCGAACTCAGTTTCGCCATGACTTAAGTTCACCTTCCTTCAAAAAATTTCAGATGATGCAACAGGTCCGCTTATGCGGCTTGCTGCTCTTCTTCCTGCGGGAACGGGAAACCGAACAAGCGCAACAATTCAAGCGCCTCTTCATCCGTCTTCGCGGTGGTGGTAACAATCACATCCATGCCACGCACCGTATCGATGGAGTCATAGCTGATTTCGGGAAATACGATTTGCTCTTTCAAGCCCATTGCATAATTGCCGCGGCCATCAAAGCTTTTCGGGTTCAAACCACGAAAGTCACGAATGCGAGGCATTGCGATGGTCACAAAACGGTCAAGAAATTCATACATACGCTCTTTGCGCAGTGTGACTTTACAACCAATCGGCATACCTTCACGCAGCTTAAAGCTGGCGATGGACTTTTTGGCTTTGGTAATGACAGGCTTTTGACCAGCGATTTTTTCCATCTCGGCCGCAGCTGTCGCTACTTTTTTCTTGTCCTGACTCGCTTCGCCAACACCCATGTTAATCACGATCTTTTCGATGCGTGGGATTTCCATGTGGTTTTTGTAACCAAATTTCTCTTGCATGCCCTTAACGACGACGTCGTCATAACGGGTGCGCATACGCGGCGTATACTTAGCTTCAGCCATCGATAACCTCCCCGGATTTCACTGCTACCCGGACTTTCTTACCGTCTTTTTCTTCGATACGAACACGGGTTGCTTTGCCGTCTTTAGGATCAGCAACAGCCACTTTTGAAATCGCCATTGGCGCTTCATAACGGTCAATGCCGCCTTGTGGGTTTTGCTGGGTTGGCTTGCGGTGACGAGCAATCATATTGACGCCAGACACAATCACTTTGCCATCCTTCGGCATCACTTGCGTGACATTGCCGGTCTTACCTTTGTCCTTACCGGACAGGACGACGACCTCGTCACCCTTTTTGATCTTCGCCATTCCCATGGTTAGAGCACCTCCGGAGCAAGGCTGATAATTTTCATATGCTTTTTGGCGCGCAATTCGCGAACCACGGGGCCAAAAATACGTGTGCCGATTGGCTCATCGCTTTTGTTGACCAACACAGCTGCGTTACTGTCAAAACGGATAACGGTACCATCCGCGCGGCGCACATCTTTCGCAGTACGAACGATAACAGCACGGTGAACATCACCCTTTTTAACACGACCGCGCGGCGCGGCTTCTTTGACAGACACCACAATAATGTCGCCAACGCTGGCAAAACGACGCTTAGAGCCGCCCAGCACCTTGATGCACTGAACGCGCTTTGCACCGCTGTTATCAGCGACCTCAAGATTTGATTGCATCTGGATCATAGATCCGGTTCCTTCTTTCCTGGCTTACTGGAATATCTCCAGCAGTTCCGCTCAAAATAACTTAACCCGCTTCAACTTCGGATGCTGTGTCCTGCACATCAACTTCGGCAGTACCACCAATCCGATCGAGTACTTTCCACGTTTTCAATTTCGAAATCGGGCGTGTTTCTTCAATACGGACCACTTCACCCGCTTTGAAGCTGTTCTCTTCATCATGGGCATGATATTTTTTCGAGCGACGGATAATCTTTCCGTAAAGAGGGTGTTTCACCTTACGCTCGACACTGACCACGACGGTCTTGTCGGTTTTATCAGAAACCACTGTTCCTGTGAGTACACGTTTTGGCATTGCGTAGCTTCCTTATGCCTGCGCTGCGGCAGCGCGTGAACGCTCGCCTTGCAGTGTTTTTATCTGTGCGATCGTGCGGCGCACTTCACGCATACGCGATGGCTTTTCCAACTGGTTGGTCGCGGCTTGAAAACGCAGGTTAAACGCCTCTTTTTTCAATTGGCCCAGCTCGTCCGACAATTCATCATCAGTCTTGGTGCGCAGATCTTCAACTTGGCTCATCTCTTAACCCTCCAGGTGCGACGTGTCGCCTAAGCGGGCCACGACCTTGGTTTTGATCGGCAATTTCATTGCCGCACGTTCAAAAGCGACAGCAGCCAATGGACCAGGCACACCGTCCAGTTCGAAAAGAATACGGCCCGGCTTCACTTTGGCCGCCCAATATTCAACAGAACCCTTACCTTTACCCTGACGTACTTCTGCAGGTTTTTTCGAAACCGGCACATCAGGGAATACACGGATCCACAAACGTCCTTGACGACGGATGTGACGTGTAATCGCACGACGCGCAGCCTCAATCTGACGTGAGGTAATACGCTCTGGCTCAAGGGCCTTCAGGCCATATGAACCAAAATTCAATGTCGTGCCACCAGGGGCATTGCCACTGATCCGGCCCTTAAAGGCCTTGCGATATTTTGTTTTCTTCGGTTGCAGCATGATGCTCTATCCTACTAATGTTGATCCGGCCCGCATCAGCGTGCTGGACGAACGCCCGATGTTTGTGCTTCCATCATCAAACGGTCTTGAGCCATTGGGTCATGACCCAAAATCTCACCTTTGAAGATCCACACTTTGATACCGATAATGCCGTAAGCAGTCAGCGCTTCATGCTCGGCATAGTCAACATTGGCACGCAATGTGTGCAATGGAACACGGCCTTCACGATACCACTCAACCCGGGCAATTTCTGCACCGCCCAAACGGCCGCCGCAGGTAATTTTAATGCCTTCAGCACCAAGACGCAGAGCAGATTGCACAGCGCGCTTCATGGCACGACGGAAAGCAACACGGCGGATCAGCTGATCAGCAATGCCTTGCGCTACCAATTTGGCATCAACTTCAGGCTTACGGATTTCCACAATGTTCAGCTTAACTTCACTGCTGGTCATTGATTCCAGTTTCTTGCGCAGCTTCTCAATGTCAGCACCTTTTTTACCGATGATAACACCAGGACGTGCAGCATAGACAGAAACGCGGCACAATTTGGCCGGACGCTCGATCACAACTTTAGAAATCGCTGCCTGTGGCAGTGTTTTCATGATGAACTTACGGATTTTAATATCTTCGTTCAGCAGGCCGGCATATTCATTGCCCTCTGCATACCAGCGACTATCCCATGTCCGGTTAATCTGCAGGCGCAGGCCTATCGGATTACTCTTCTGACCCATGGCTTACGCCTCCTCTTCATCATGCTCGCGCACAACGATGCGCAAACGACTGAATGGTTTCAAAATGCGGCTAGAACGACCACGAGCACGCGTGGTAAAGCGCTTCATGGTGATAGCTTTACCAACACTGGCTTCCGATACGATCAAACTATCGACATCCAGATTGTGATTATTCTCTGCGTTAGCAATGGCAGAAGCCAGAACCTTGCGCGCTTCAACAGCCATTCCCTTTTTGGAAAAGCTCAGCACGTTCAGCGCATCTTCAACCTTTTTGCCGCGGATAAGCTGTGCAACCAGATTAAGTTTCTGCGCAGAGCCGCGAATAGTGGTGCCTACAGCCAGCGCCTCGCGCTCGCCAACCCGGCGTGGTGCGGATTGCTTGCCCATTATTTCTTGCCCTTTTTGTCTGCAGCATGGCCGTAATATGTGCGCGTCGGCGCAAATTCACCCAGCTTGTGGCCGACCATGTCTTCGCTCACTGAAACAGGAACGAATTTGTGACCATTATAAACATTGAAGGTAAGCCCGATAAACTGTGGCAAAACAGTTGACCGACGCGACCAAGTTTTGATCGGTGTACGACCACCGGCCTCTTGCGCTTCCTCGGCCTTTTTCAAAAGGCTGAGCTCGACAAATGGTCCTTTCCAGACGGAACGTGCCATGACTTACCTCTTCTTCTTCGCGTGGCGTGACCGGATAATCATATTATCGGTACGCTTGTTATTACGAGTACGTGCACCTTTGGTCGGCTTACCCCATGGCGTAACTGGATGACGACCACCCGATGTACGGCCTTCACCACCACCATGAGGGTGATCGACAGGGTTTTTAGCAACACCACGTGTCAGTGGGCGACGGCCTTTCCAACGGGTACGACCAGCTTTTGCAAAGGTCTGGTTGCTGTTGTCAGGGTTTGACACCGCACCAACAGTACCCATGCAATCACCGCGAATATAACGCTGCTCACCTGAGTTGAGACGAACAATAACCATACCGCGGTCACGACCAACCAACTGAGCATATGTACCAGCGGCGCGAGCGATTTGACCACCCTTGCCTGGCTTCATCTCAATATTGTGGATGATGGTACCAATCGGCATTTGGCTCAGCAACATGGCGTTACCAGGCTTCACGTCAACTTTCTCACCAGAAACAACCGTCTCACCTTCAGCAAGACGCTGCGGAGCCAGAATGTAGGCCAATTCGCCATCTTCATATTTGATGAGCGCGATAAAAGCTGAACGGTTAGGATCATATTCCAAACGCTCAACAGTACCAGCAACATCAAATTTGCGACGCTTAAAGTCGACCTTACGATATTTCTGCTTATGGCCACCAGCGATACCGCGTGATGTCACATGGCCTTTGTTATTGCGTCCACCAGTCTTGCGCTTGCCCTCAACAAGCGTTTTAACCGGAGCACCTTTCCAAAGGTCGGTTTTGTCAACCAGTACAAGGCCACGACGGCCGGGACTGGTAGGATTATAGGATTTTAATGCCATAGTCTCTTTCCAGTCCTCAATTAACGGTTGTGGTAATGTCTATGTTCTGGCCTTCAGCCAGCGTGACAACCGCTTTTTTAATGTCGGAACGACGATAAGGACGTCCGCGCCATTTCTTGGCTTTGCCTTTTTGTACCAGCGTGTTCACTTTCGCGACCTTAACGCCATAAACTGCTTCAACAGCGGCTTTGATGTCAGGCTTGCTGGCCGTGTTCGCTACTTTGAAAACAACAGCATTGTTTTCGCTGAGCAATGTTGCCTTCTCAGTAATGTGAGGAGCAACAATCACGTCATAATGACGCGGATCGATTTCTTGCTTCTTAGCCATTGAAACGCGCCTCCAGTTTTTCAACCGCCGAGCGCGTTAGCACCAGCGTGTCGTGTTTCATAATGTCGTAAACATTGGCACCAGCTGCTGGCATTGCATTAACACCAACCAGATTGGACGACGCCTTTTTGAAACCGTCCGCAACCGCATCACCGTCAACGAAAAGAGCAGTTTTGCCAAGACCCAGCTTATCAAGCTGACCCTTAAGAGCCTGTGTTTTCGCCTCTTTCAGATCAAAGCTATCAACAACAACCAGATTGTCGTTTTTCGCTTTATCAGAAAGCGCCATTTTCAGGCCCAGCGCACGGATCTTTTTGTTCAGTGATTGCTCAAAGTCACGCTTGCGCGGACCATGTGCTTTACCACCACCAATAAAGATAGGTGCACGGCGATCACCATGACGAGCAGTACCGCCACCTTTTTGGCGACCAAACTTCTTACCGGTACGCGCCACATCGGAACGCTCACGTGCCGCACGCGCTGTTCCACGACGATTTTCAAGCTGCCATGTAACAACACGGTGCAGAATATCAGCACGTGGCTCTACGCCAAACACAGCTTCATTCAATTCTATATCAGCTTTAGCACCGCTTGGCGCCTTGCCTTCAAGAGCTTTGACTTTCAATTTCATGACTTAGCCCTCCTGCCCTTCAGCAGTTTCAACTGCTGGCGTTTCTTTTGCAGGTGTATCAGCCGGAGCATCGACAGGCGCCGCTGCTTTAATGATGCCCGCTGGATATGGCGCATCATCAGGACGCGAAATTTTCACAGCGTCATTGACCATCAGCCAACCACCCTTTGAACCAGGCACAGAACCTTTAACGAAAATCAGGCCACGCGCTTCATCAGTGCGAACAACCTCAAGATTTTGCTGGGTCCGTTGACGGTTACCCATATGGCCGGCCATTTTCTTGTTTTTGAAAACTTTACCTGGATCCTGACGGTTACCTGTCGAACCATGCGAACGGTGAGATAGTGACACACCGTGCGTCGCACGCAGACCACCAAAACCCCAACGCTTCATAGCGCCAGCAAAGCCCTTACCCTGTGTGTGGCCAGTAATGTCTACCATTTGACCAGCAACATAGTGATCCGCAGAAAGCTGCGCACCCACATCAAGGATTGCATCATCAGCAACACGAAATTCAGCCATTAATTGCTTCGCAGCAACTTCGGCTTTCGCAAAATGCTCACGCTGTGGCTTTTTAACGTTTTTGGGCTTGGCTGTACCAGCACCCAATTGCACCGCGACATAACCGTCACGGTCTGAATCTTTGACCGAAACAACCTGACAACCTTCCAGCGATAGAACGGTTACCGGCACATGCCGCCCGTCATCCTGAAACAGCCGTGTCATCCCGACTTTTTTAGCGATCACACCAGTGCGCATGACCATTCTCCTAACAGAGGCCCGCCGGTCTTCCGGTGGGCGTGACAATATTACCAATGCAAATGCACCAGCGGCGATATGACCCTAGATTTTAATGAGCGCCCCGTCCGGGCCAAGAACCTCGCAGTAAATGCAAAGCAAGACGGGGGACTCAGACCCGGATAATTTCTGCAAAAAGGGCAGAAACCCGGCGGTATCCCAATTTCATGCTCGCCTATAGGGCAAGCAAAGCTGTTAGGCCAGCTTAATCTCAACATTTACACCAGCAGCCAGATCGAGCTTCATCAAAGCATCAACAGTCTGTGGTGTAGGCTGCACGATATCCAGCAACCGCTTATAAGTGCGAACTTCAAACTGCTCGCGCGATTTTTTGTCAATGTGCGGACCGCGGTTCACGGTAAATTTCTCAATACGCGTTGGTAGAGGAATAGGACCGCGAATAAGAGCTCCAGTACGGCGTGCCGTATCTGCAATGTCACCAGTTGCCTGGTCGAGTACCCGATGGTCAAAAGCCTTCAGGCGAATGCGAATATTCTGCGTTTCCATAAATCCAACTACCGATGTCGCCGAAGCGAATGTAAAAGAGCCAAAAACAAGCCGCCCCATAATCCCCGATTATGTGCCCGGGGTAACAGGGCGGCCTGCGAATATTGTTGCTGCGAATCAAATCATCACAGCGGAGACGAGCCTATATTAGGCTTTGATGTTGCTGACAACCCCTGAACCAACAGTCCGGCCACCTTCACGAATAGCGAAGCGCAGACCTGAGTCCATTGCGATAGGAGCGATCAGTTTAACACCGATTGTTACGTTATCACCAGGCATTACCATCTCGGTACCTTCTGGCAGAATAACTTCGCCGGTCACGTCAGTTGTACGGAAGTAGAACTGTGGACGATAGTTGGCGAAAAATGGTGTGTGACGTCCACCTTCGTCTTTTGACAGAACATAAACTTCTGCATCAAACTCCGTGTGCGGCGTAACAGAACCAGGCTTACAAAGAACCTGACCACGCTCAACTTCTTCACGACCAACACCGCGGATCAGCGCGCCAATGTTATCGCCAGCTTCACCCGAGTCGAGCAGCTTACGGAACATTTCAACACCAGTAACGGTTGTTTTGGTTGTGTCTTTGATACCAACGATTTCAACTTCGTCGCCAACATTGACGATACCGGTTTCAACACGGCCGGTAACAACTGTACCACGACCAGAGATTGAGAACACGTCCTCAACTGGCATCAGGAAGTCTTTGTCAACTGGACGATCAGGCTGTGGGATAGACTCATCAACGGCAGCCATCAGTTCAAGAATTTTCTCTTTACCGATATTGTCGTCACGGCCTTCCAGAGCAGCCAAAGCTGAACCAGATACCACAGGAATATCATCACCCGGGAAGTCATATTCACTGAGCAGTTCACGAATTTCCAGCTCAACCAACTCAAGCAGTTCTTCATCGTCGACTTGGTCAACTTTGTTCATGAAGACAACCAGTGCAGGAACGCCAACCTGACGCGCAAGCAGGATGTGCTCACGAGTTTGTGGCATTGGGCCATCAGCTGCGTTAACAACCAGGATAGCGCCATCCATTTGCGCAGCACCGGTGATCATGTTTTTCACATAGTCAGCGTGTCCTGGGCAATCAACGTGCGCATAGTGACGTGCTTCGGTCTCATACTCAACGTGAGCCGTTGAAATGGTGATGCCACGCTCACGCTCTTCAGGCGCTTTATCGATGTTAGCGAAATCAACGGCTTCACCACCGCTGGATTCAGCGAGAACTTTCGTGATCGCTGCGGTCAGAGTTGTTTTACCATGGTCAACATGTCCAATGGTACCAATGTTACAGTGCGGCTTGTTCCGCTCAAACTTTGCTTTAGCCATAATTTCCTACCTTCAATTAATCTATCTTACGACAGTCTGCGGGGCGCTTTGGCGAGACTATCTGTATCTGTCAACACCCTTTCTCATAACTATGCCCAAAAGGACGTGCTGGTTATGCGAAATAAGTGCAGAGCGCCTTGATCTTGCTAATGGCTATTAGGCCATTTTTTCCTTCAATTCGTCAGCGACATTGTTTGGCACCGGCTCATAATGCGAGAACTGCATCGAGTATTGAGCGCGGCCTTGTGTGAATGAACGCAGCTCGTTCACATAGCCAAACATATTTGCCAATGGCACCATGGCATCGACAATCTGCGCATTACCGCGTGTGTCTGTGCCCTGAATTTGTCCACGACGACTGTTCAAGTCACCGATAACATCACCCAGATAATCTTCCGGCGTCGTAACTTCAACCTTCATAACAGGCTCAAGCAACTGAATTCCGGACTTCTGAGCAGCTTCACGCATCGCAGCACGGCCAGCGATCTCAAAGGCCAAGGCCGAGGAGTCAACATCGTGATACGCACCATCATAGACACGAATGTCAAAGTCGATGATCGGGAAGCCGATAAGCGAACCAGTCTCTGCACTTTCGCGCATACCTTTTTCAAGGGCCGGCATATATTCTTTCGGTATATTACCGCCTTTAACTTCGTCAGTGAAGTTAATGCCCTGACCGCGCTCACCTGGAGTAACTTCGAATTTAACGCGCGCAAACTGACCTGAACCGCCCGATTGCTTTTTGTGCGTGTAATCAAGGTCAACAGCTTTACCGAGTGATTCACGATAGGCCACCTGCGGCGCACCAACATTGGCCTCCACTTTGAATTCGCGCTTCATACGATCAACCAAGATGTCGAGGTGAAGTTCACCCATACCCTTAATGATCGTCTGACCAGATTCATGATCTGTGGTCACACGGAATGATGGATCTTCAGCAGCCAGGCGATTAAGGGCGACGCCCATTTTCTCTTGGTCAGCCTTTGTTTTCGGCTCAACCGACAATTCGATAACCGGATCCGGGAATTCCATACGCTCAAGAATGATGGGTTTGGCTGTATCGCACAATGTGTCACCCGTGGTCGTGGTTTTCATGCCAGCCAAAGCAACAATATCGCCAGCAAATGCCTCTTCAATGTCCTTACGGTCATTGGAGTGCATTTCCAAAATACGGCCAATCTTCTCTTTCTTATCTTTCACAGAATTGAGCAATGTGCCCTTTTCCAGCTTGCCCGAATAGATACGGGCGAAAGTCAAAGAACCAACAAATGGATCGTTCATCACCTTAAATGCCAGCGCAGAGAAGGGCTCATCATCGCTGGAAGGACGTGTTTCTTTTGTCTCACCGTCCAACAGAACGCCATCAATAGCCGGAACATCCAGCGGGCTAGGCATATAGTCAACAACAGCGTCGAGCAAAGGCTGAACCCCTTTGTTTTTAAAGGCGCTGCCGCAACATACCGGAACAAAACTTTGATTCAGCGTACCCTTGCGGATCAATGATTTGAGTGTGGCCGCATCAGGCATATTGCCCTCAAGATATGCTTCCATCACATCATCATCTTGCTCAACCGCAAGCTCAATCAGTTTTTCGCGATATTCAGCGGCTTCATCAGCCATATCTGCAGGAATTTCACCATATTCGAATTCAGCGCCAAGGCTTTCATCTTTCCAAACGATCGAACGCTCATTGACCAGATCGACAAGACCAACCAGATCCGCTTCCAGACCGATGGGCAAATACAAAACAGCAGGCGTCGCACCCAGACGATCAATGATCGACTGTACGCAGAATTTGAAATCTGCGCCGGTACGGTCCAGCTTATTGATGAAGCACATACGTGGAACTTTATACTTGTCAGCCTGGCGCCACACCGTTTCCGATTGCGGTTCAACGCCAGCAACGCCATCAAAACATGCTACCGCACCATCAAGCACACGCAGCGAACGCTCAACTTCAATAGTGAAGTCAACGTGGCCAGGCGTATCAATAATGTTGATCCGGTGCTCAGGGCCTTTGCGATCCTCAGCATTCCAGAAACATGTCGTGGCAGCCGATGTAATGGTGATGCCGCGCTCTTGCTCCTGCTCCATCCAATCCATCGTCGCAGCGCCGTCATGCACTTCGCCGATCTTGTATGATTTACCGGTGTAATAAAGAATACGCTCGGTCGTCGTCGTTTTACCGGCGTCGATATGGGCCATAATGCCGATATTACGATATCTGTCTAATGGATGGCTACGTGCCATGATCAATACTCCAAAAAGGGGCTCAGAATGTGATGCCTTAAAATCAATCCAACAAACGGACCAAATTTCGTGGGCGATATACGCAAAGGGACCAGCGATGACCAGCCCCTTTGCATTTTAATTTATAAGCTCCGCCCGACTTAGCCCAGCGTAGCGATCTGTATGTTACCAGCGATAGTGCGAGAAGGCGCGGTTCGCTTCTGCCATACGGTGGGTATCTTCACGTTTCTTCACGGCATTGCCGCGGTTATTTGCAGCATCCATCAATTCAGCTGACAAACGCGCAGACATAGTTGTTTCACCGCGGCCACGCGCAGCAGAGATCAACCAACGAATGGCCAATGCTTGCGCGCGCTCTGGACGGACTTCAACCGGCACTTGATAAGTAGCACCGCCAACGCGGCGTGAACGCACCTCAATACCTGGCTTCACATTGTTCAAAGCATCGTGGAAAAGCTGAACCGGATCGGTTTTTGCTTTTGTCTCGACAGTATCCAATGCACCATAAACAATCCGTTCTGCGACAGATTTTTTACCGTCAAGCATCAGGTTGTTCATAAATTTCGATAGAACCTGATCACCAAATTTTGGATCAGGAAGAATTACCCGTTTTTCGGGTCTACGACGACGTGACATATCAAATTACTCCAAAAAACCGGGATTATTTAGGCCGTTTCGCGCCATATTTGGAACGCGATTGCTTACGGTCCTTAACGCCTTGCGTATCCAGAACACCGCGCAGTACGTGATAACGTACACCCGGCAAATCGCGAACACGGCCGCCGCGGATAAGCACAACACTGTGCTCCTGCAGGTTATGGCCTTCGCCTGGAATATAGCTGATGACTTCGCGGCTGTTGGTCAGGCGAACCTTGGCAACTTTACGCAAAGCCGAGTTCGGCTTTTTAGGAGTTGTTGTGTAGACCCGGGTACAAACACCGCGCTTTTGCGGGTTCTGTTCCATGGCCGGCACTTTTGATTTCGCCTTTTGTGGCGTCCGGCCCTTGCGGACCAGCTGGTTAATCGTTGGCATAAATGCTTCACCTTGGTTATGCGATTATGGTTACTCCGGCCCGCGATACGTTGATCTTATCGATCCGATGAGCGGCTCCGCCGTGATCCCATCCGCACCATTTGCCGGTGTTTGCCTAATTACCCTTTGTCAAAATGGTAATGTCATATGTCAAAGGAATGGCGCCATTAGCTAGGATTCGCCAAAAGGTCAAGGATACAAGATAATCAGCAAATTTATGCGAAACAACAATGTTACACATCACTGACACCCAACGACCGTGATGATAAGGCAAGAGCCAACCCAAAACCCCGATATGCAGGCTAAGATGACAAGCATAAAGCCAAACAAACCCGCTGGCTATTTAACATATAGCTAGCAGGACATGCTTCCCTAGAGAATGGATAAATGATTTACCGTTAATATGACCCGTAGAATTGAGAATTCTAGCTGGTAATCGAGCCAAAGTCGGTTAAAGCACCGCCGCCAATCTTAATATCTTTCGAGGAAGCCTGCAAAACCTTCAACTCTGGCTTACTCCATAACTTGCCAGCGCTTGATTCATCATTTTGCTTTTGCTGTAATTCGTCTTTCATGTTCATAATATGACCCTTTATGTTACAATAATTTATCATGCGTATCGTGGCGTCAAGTATTTGTAAAGAGATATAATTTCTGACCAATTGGTAGAAGCGGACCGTGATGATAAGGCAAGAGCCAACCCAAAACCCCGATATGCAGGCTAAGATGACAAGCATAAAGCCAAACAAACCCGCTGGCTATTTAACATATAGCTAGCAGGACATGCTTCCCTAGAGAATGGATAAATGATTTACCGTTAATATAACCCGCAGAACCGAGAATTCTAACTGGTGCTACTCGCAAAGAAAGCGTCGGACATTGCCCCTGTGCCAAACTTAATATCTTCCGAGCAAGCCTGCAAGACCTTCAACTCTGGCTTACTCCATAACTTGCCAGCGCTTGATTCATCATTTTGCTTTTGCTGCGACCCATCTTTCATATTCATAATACGACCCTTTATGTTACAATAATTTATCATGCGTATCGTGGCGTCAAGTATTTGTAAAGAGATATAATTTCTGACCAATTGGTAGAAGCGGACCGTGATGATAAGGCAAGAGCCAACCCAAAACCCCGATATGCAGGCTAAGATGACAAGCATAAAGCCAAACAAACCCGCTGGCTATTTAACATACAGCTAGCGGGACATGCTTCCCTAGAGAATGGATAAATGATTTACCGTTAATATGACCCGTAGAATTAAGAATTCTAACTGCTAGGCGATGAAAAGTCGAGTCCAACCCCGCCGCTAGACATAATATCTTCCGAGGAAGCCTGCAAAACCTTCAACTCTGGCTTACTCCATAACTTGCCAGCGCCTGATTGATCATTTTGCTTTTGCTGTAATTCGTCTTTCATGTTCATAATATGACCCTTATATTACAATAATTTATGATGCGTATCGTGGCGTCAAGTATTTGTAAAGAGGTATAACTTTTGAACAATGAACTTTTGACCAAGATGGTCATCGCAATGGCATATTAATCGCGCAATTAAATTTGCGGTTGACGCAAACGTAAAGCTGACGCAAAAGGTTGCCTACACACAAAAGAGGAAGCCTTAAATGTCTCTCGATACCATTCCACGTACCGCATATAATGAAGATCATGATGCCTTTCGCGAAACCGTTCGCCGTTTCATGAAAGAGGAAGTCGCGCCCAATGCCGACAAATGGGACGAGGATAAGATTGTCCCGAAAGAATTATGGCCCAAAGCTGGTGAACTGGGCATGCTCTGCCCTACTGTTCCAGAAGAATATGGCGGTCTGGGTCTTGATTTTGGCTATAACTCCATCGTCAATGAAGAAGCGGCCTATTATGGCGGCTCGCCGCTCGGCTTCTCTTTGCAATCTGACATTGTGGTCAACTATCTGGTGCAATATGGCAGCGAAGAGCAAAAACAGAAATGGCTGCCGCGCCTTGTTTCTGGTGAGACTATTACCGCCATTGCGATGACAGAGCCGGGCATTGGCTCCGATCTGCAAAGCATGCAGACCACAGCCAAGAAAGACGGCAACCATTATGTGCTGAATGGCAGCAAGACCTATATCACCAATGGCCAAAATGCTGATCTGGTTCTGGTTTGCGCAAAGACCAACCCTGATGCAGAAAAAGCATGGCAGGGCATCTCCATCATATTGGTGGAAGCGGACCGTGAAGGTTTTGAACGTGGCCGCAACCTTGATAAAATCGGCATGGACGCCGCTGATACATCAGAATTGTTCTTCAATGATGTGCGCGTCCCCATGACCAACTGTTTGGGTGAAGAAGGCCATGGCTTTATCTATCTGATGAGCGAATTGCCGCAGGAGCGCCTTTCTATTGCTGTTTCAGCACAAGCATCGGCGCAAAAAGCGTTCGACCTGACGGTGGAATTTGTGAAAGAGCGCAAAGCCTTTGGCAAACCGGTCTTCAATTTCCAAAATACCCGCTTCGTTCTGGCTGATCTAAAAACCAAATTACAGGTTGGCTGGGCGCATCTCGATTGGGCCATGAACCGCCATTATGAGAAAAAACTGACCAATGAAGAAGGCGCCGCCGCCAAATTGTGGCACACCGATCTGCAATGGGAAATTATGGATGCCTGTTTGCAGCTGCATGGCGGCGCGGGGTATATGAATGAATATCCTATCGCCAAAGCATGGCGCGCAGCCCGTGTGACCCGTATCTTTGGCGGCACGAACGAGATTATGAAAGAGCTGATCGGCCGCTCGCTGTAATACCGACAATGTGAACAACAATAGGAAATGCCCTGCCATTTGGCGGGGCATTTCCCGTTTGAGAAAGCCCTATAACAATGCCCAAAGCCGAAAATTGGCAGCTTGACCGTGCAAATTATCCCTTCTCTCATAGCGCAGAGACGCGCTTTGCTGACCTGGATTTGCTGGGCCATATCAACAATGTCTCCATGGCCGGCCTATTTGAACATGGCCGCGGCATGTTTAACCATTCGCTGAAATCAGAGCGCCGCCAACCGGGCCAGCGTTGGCTTATCGCTTCTGTTGCCATCAATTATGTCGCAGAAGCGCATTTCCCTGAACATGTGGTTATCGCCAGCGGCATTAGCCGTGTTGGACGCTCCAGCTGGGACATTGCTTCGGCCGCATTCCAGTCCAATGGCTGTGTAGCGACCTGCATCACCACATTGGTGCTGACAGATAAAGACGGCACAGTCTCCATCCCCGATGCGCTGCGCGATGAATATGCGACATTGATGGTGAAACGGAGTTAGTTTGGAGGGGCCGTGCGTCATCCTGAAACAAGTTCAGGATAACAGTCTCACAAAACAACGACACCCCTAACCCGCATAAGCATCCACAGCCGCCAAATGCCGTTGTTTGTCTGAATCTTCCAAAAATGAGCCAATAAAACTGTTCTGCGCCAGTAAAATCAGCTCATCCTTGCTTAAATCCAATGCCTCCGCAACGGCGCGATAATTATCATTCACATAGCCACCAAAATAGCTGGGGTCATCGGCATTGACAGTCGCCTTTAGCCCGTGATCCAGCATTCTCTTGAGCGGATGATCATGAATATCATCAACCACGCACAGCTTCAGATTTGATAAGGGGCAGACGGTCAAGCACATGCCGTTGTCCACCAGCCGCTTAACCAATGCGGTATCTTCCAAAGCGCGGTTACCATGGTCGATACGGTCAATTTTCAGAATATCCAGCGCCTCATACACATATTCGGGCGGCCCCTCCTCCCCTGCATGTGCAACCAGCTTTAAGCCCAGATCACGCGCCTGAGCGAAAACATTGGTAAATTTACCTGGTGGATGGCCTAGCTCAGAGGAATCTAGCCCTACCCCATGGATACGCTCTAAAAAGGGTTTCGCTTCAGCCAGCGTGGCCAGCGCGTTCTCTTCGCTTAAATGCCGCAAAAAGCACATTATCAGCCTGTAGCTGATCCCCAAATCGCGCTCACCAGCGGCCAGTGCGCGGCTGATGCCATTTATCACAGTAGCAAAGGCCACGCCGCGCTCTGTATGGCCTTGCGGGTCAAAGAATATCTCAACATGGCGCACATTATCTGCCTTGGCCCGCTGCAAATAGGCCATGGTCAGGTCATAAAAATCCTGCTCCTCGATCAGCACAGCCATGCCCTGATAATAAATATCCAGAAAATCCTGTAGGTTAGAGAAATTATACGCTGCCTGCACTTCCTCAACCGAGGCAAAGGGAATTTGAACGCCATTGCGCTGCGCCAGCGCGAACATCAGCTCCGGCTCCAAAGACCCTTCAATATGCAAATGCAGCTCTGCCTTGGGCAGCTTATCAATAAAGGCGCTGCGCTCAGCGGCGGTGGCAAGTCCGGTCATATTTTGGCTTTCAGGATAATATCGGCATCGGCCTTGTTCGCCGCAATCTCTTCTTCGCTCAGGCCGATCAGTTCATGCGGGAAGATCAGCCATTGCTCCGTCTCATGCACATAATAGTCAGGCACAATATGGGTCTGATTGCGCGATGGCTTGTAATAGATAGTCGCGATGCGCGTTTCCTTGGGCATATTATAACGGCAACGCTGTGACAATTCATTGATTAACGCTTCTATACTGCGCCCCGTATCAAATACATCATCAATCAGCAGCAAGCGATCATCTGGCCCCAGCGTATCAATCAGATAGCCCAATGCATAAACGCGCACTCCGGCCCGTTTCTTATCAATGCCCATATAGGATGATGTGCGGATCGCAATATGGTCGCTTTCCTGCCCATGATATTCCAGCAATTCCTGCACAGCGATGCCAACAGGCGCCCCGCCCCGCCAGATACCAACCAGATGCGTCGGCGCGAAGTCGCTGTCTAAGATTAACTGCCCCAGCCGATAGCTATCGCTCAGCAGTGCATTGGCCGAGATATAGATTTTGCCATCGGTCATATGCTGTTCAATCGACAAAATTTGCCGCGCGTTTTTGCATAAAAGCCATGACCGCCTCAATCTGATTAGGGGTACGGCCGATCTTGTCCTGCTCTTCGGATTCCATCATCAAAATCGCATCTTCATCCAGATCAGGCAATGCATTGATAACCCGCTTGCTTGCCTGAATGGCGTCTGGGTTGCGGCTGGCAATTTCCGTTGCCAATGCCATGGCATCGTCATGCGGGGTTGCAGACAGATGCGTCGCAAAGCCTAACTCTTTGGCTTCCTCACCAGAGAAAATGCGATTGGTATAGGTCAACTCACGCAGAACATCATCACGCACAAAACTGCGCCAGGTCGAAAAGCTGCCCATATCGGGGATCAGGCCCCAGCGCATTTCCATGATCGACATTTTGGCATCGGGCGCAACAATACGTATATCTGCCGCGCTGGCAAATTGCAGCCCGCCGCCAATACAGGCGCCATGCACGGCAGCAATAACAGGCGGCGCCAATTTGCGCCATTGCAGCACCACATGCTGATAGAGATTGGCATTGCCATGGGTACGTTCGGTCAGCTTTGATGTGGTCGCACTATCGGTAAAGCTGCTCATATCCAATCCGGCGCAAAAGCCCTTGCCTTCGCCCGACAAGACGATCGCGCGAATACCCTCCATTTGAGAGAGTTTTTCGCCGGCTTCGGCAATACCCTCCAACTGGGCCTTGTCGAGCGCGTTCAGCTTGTCCGGACGGTTAAACCGCACATCGGCAATATGGTCCGAAACGGAAATGGTTACGCGTTCTGTCATATTCAGGCATCCCTTATATCTTTAACTTTCGCCTTGCATAATCGCTCGTTCGACCAGCGGCAATTGATCATTGCCAAAAAACATTTTGTCGCTGTCATGGTCATCGCCATCATGGCTGACAAACATCGTTGGCGAACCAAAACCGCCGCGATCAATCACCTCTTGCGTATTGTTGCGCAGCGCCGCTTTAACCGCATCACTGCCAGCCTGTTCCAACAGAGCCGCCCCATCAAGCCCAGCCTCATTCGCGATCGCGGCGAGTGTTTGTGGGTCATCCAGATTGCGCTGATCAGTGAAATAAGCAGCAAAACTCGCGCTGGCAAAGCGGTGCAGGGCTGATTGGTCATCCTGCAAAGCGCAGCAACAGCGCATAGCATAGACCGACTTAACAGGATGATGCGGCGACGGAAAGTTCATCGGCACGCCGCTCCACTCCGCCCATTCTTTTAGGCTTTTAAAAAAGAAACGCATTTTTGGGCTGCCAAGATCCTCTCGCCCCTCATAAACGCTTTTGTTAACCGCATTAAATACGCCGCCCACCAGAAAGGGCGTCCATCTTATCTCAGCGCCAGTGCGCTTTATGATCGGTGCAATATTGTGAAAGGCCAGACAGGTCCATGGGCTCGACAGATCGAAATAAAATTGCACCTGTCCCATGGTCACCATCCTTTTGCATTATCCTATATGCACCATACGATAGCCCCTTCCCTGCACCGTTTGCAACACATGTGCAAAGCCCAGATCAGCAAGTTTTTTGCGCAATCGGTAAATATGCACAGCGGCAATATTGGTACCCGGATCGAACGTTAGCCCAAAGATGCGATGCAGCAATTCGGAAGGCCCCACCGGACGGCCATTGGCGCGGGCAATGAAATGCAGAATATCAAATTCTCGCGCGGTTAAATGCAAATCGATTTTGTCGACCAATGCCCGCTTATGATTGTTATAAAATTGTACGGGTCCATAGCTGACAACCGGATGGTATTTCCGCTGCAGTCTCACAAAAGCGACAATTTGCGCGGCCAAAACATCGCCTGGCATAGCCAAAGGCAAAATGGCATCCAGCCCCGCCGCCAATAATGTTTTCTGATATTCTGCAGAAACGTCGGCAATAGCGATTTTGGGGCAGTTATTTGGACAATCATGCATAGCCGCCAGCCATTGCCCCAAACAGGCATTGTGCATGGATAATACCGCCAGTTCAGCAGCCTGACCCAGTTTAGAATCCGCTAATATATCGGCTGTTTGCTCATGCGGCGCAAAATAATCTTGATCAAACCGGCGGCGCGGCAAAGCACATTGCATCAGCGAAACGTCACGCGGCAATTCAGACACCCAAAACGCCGCAGACCCCGGGTCATCAGCAAGACAAATAATCTGCATATATCATCCTCCAATGTCATGAAGAATGCTAGGTTAGACCATCAGGAAAACGAAATCAGAAATGCTGCTCCATTTCGGATGAGGTTTTTTGGTGCTAAAAATAGATGCAGAGTAACTTTGGCTACTCCTCTCCCATTTTTAGTGCGGCGATAAACGCTTCTTGTGGGATGGCGACATTGCCGTATTCGCGCATTTTGGCTTTGCCTTTTTTCTGCTTTTCCAGCAGTTTTTTCTTGCGGCTTATATCGCCGCCATAGCATTTGGCGGTCACATCTTTGCGCATCGCGCTGATGGTTTCACGCGCCACGACTTTGCCGCCTATGGCTGCTTGCACTGGAATTTTGAACAGATGGCGGGGGATTAGGTCTTTTAGCCGTTCGCACATATGCCGGCCACGCCCTTCTGCGGCGTCGCGGTGGACGATCATGCTGAGCGCGTCAACTGGCTCACTGTTCACCAGCACATTCATTTTCACCAAATGGCCAGTACGCAGGCCAATTTGTTCATAATCAAAGCTGGCATAGCCGCGGCTAATGCTTTTCAAACGGTCATAAAAATCAAACACCACTTCGTTGAGCGGCAATTCATAGGTGACTTGCGCGCGCTCGCCAACATAGGTCAAATTCTTCTGAATGCCGCGCCTATCCTGACACAATTTCAAAATGCTGCCCAGATATTCATCAGGACAGTAAATCACTGCGTTAATCCATGGTTCTTCAATTTCCGCAATCTTCACCGCTTCGGGCATATCGGCCGGATTATGCAAGAACAATTCTGTGCCATCAGTCTGCACAATGCGGTACACCACAGAAGGCGCCGTCGTAATAAGATCGAGATCATATTCGCGGGTTAGGCGCTCCTGAATAATTTCCAGATGGAGCAAGCCCAAAAAGCCGCAGCGGAAGCCCTGCCCCAAGGCCGCGCTGGTTTCCATCTCGAAAGAGAAGCTGGCATCATTTAACCGCAATTTGGAAATGCTTTCGCGCAGTTTCTCAAAATCAGCGGCATCAACCGGGAAAAGCCCGCAAAAGACAACGGGCTGCACTTCTTTAAAGCCCGGCACGGGTTTTAAGGCAGGGTTTTTCACTGTGGTGATGGTGTCACCAACCGCAGTTTGCGCCACTTCTTTGATCTGCGCTGTGATAAAGCCCACTTCGCCGGGACCAAGCTCTAAAAGCTGCTCAATTTTGGGGCGCATACAGCCCACACGATCAACCAAATGCTCTGTGCCCGCTTGCATGAATTTCACGCGCTGACCCTTTTTCAGCACGCCATCAATAACCCGCACCAATATCACCACGCCCAAATACGGGTCATACCAGCTATCGACCAACATGGCTTTAAGCGGGGCATCGCGGTCACCGCCCGGGGGCGGGATTTTGGTGACGATCTGCTCCAAAATATCTTCTATGCCGATGCCAGCCTTAGCGCTGGCCAACACCGCGTCATCGGCTGGCAGACCGATAATATCCTCAATCTCCGCCTTTACCTTGTCTGGGTCAGCGGCAGGCAAATCAATTTTGTTGATCACCGGCAATATCTCATGATCATATTCGATGGACTGATAGACATTGGCCAAGGTCTGCGCCTCAACGCCCTGCGCGGCATCAACGATCAGCAACGCGCCTTCACACGCGGCGAGAGAGCGCGATACCTCATAGGCAAAATCAACATGGCCCGGCGTGTCCATCAAAGACAGCTCGTACGTCTCACCATCTTTTGCCGTATAGTTTAAGCGCACGGTTTGCGCCTTGATGGTGATGCCGCGCTCTTTCTCAATATCCATATTGTCAAGCACTTGCTCGCTCATCTCACGGTCGGTCAGCCCGCCGGTATGCTGAATCAACCGGTCTGCCAAAGTCGACTTGCCATGGTCAATATGCGCGATGATGGAAAAATTACGTATTTTGGATTGTTCTGTCATGTACTGCCTGTGATCTGCGGGTGGCTATGCCACCGAAATCTGGTGATGAAAGCCCTTAACAGCAAGTGCCATAGCTGTCAGCCGCAAAGCGGAACAATATGTCGGAAAAGCCAATAAGCAACAATATTGCACTAATGTGGCAAATTTGCTGCACCTGCGAAGCAAAGTAACTTTCGACATTAATTGTGCTTGTTATATTTCGCAACATTTCACAAAATACATACTGGGAATGGCATTGTTTGCCAAATTTCAGGGTAAGGGGAAATCTAATGAAGAAAATGAGATCTGGTTCGCACCTGCAAAAAGCATCTTCGCTTATTGGCAGTTCAGTGCTCGCAATGTCAGCCATGCTGATGGCTGGTACAGCGCACGCTCAAGACGTCACGCCTGATGAGGAAGATGAAGCGCTGGAAGATGCAATTGTTGTGACGGGTTCACGCATTGCACGTGACCCAAATCTTGGTTCGCCCGCTCCTGTTTTGACAGTAACCGGCGAACAGATCCAACGTTCTGGCGGCTCTGACATTGGTGACGTTCTGCGTGATATTCCAGCATTGTCAGTATCAGGCTCTGTCGAAGACTCCATTCAAGGCGGCGCTGGCAGCATTGGTCAGTCGACTTTGAACCTTCGCGGACTCGGGTCAGTGCGGACATTGGTGCTGGTTAACGGTCGCCGTCACGTTTCTGGCGTTGCTGGCTCACAGATTGTTGACGTCAACTCAATCCCTACAGCATTGATTGAAAGTGTTGAAACAATCACTGGCGGCGCATCAGCCGTTTACGGTGCTGACGCTGTTTCTGGTGTTGTAAACTTCAAGCTGAAAGATGATTTTGAAGGTATCGCTGGCAATATTCAAACCGGCATTTCCTCGCGCGGTGATGGCTGGCGGATCAATGGCGATCTAACCTGGGGCACAAACTTCGCAGATGGACGCGGTAACTTTGTTATCTCAGCAGAATATGCGCGTGTAGATGAATTGCAATTTGGCGAACGCTCATTCTCTCGCAACAATGGCATTTTCGATGACCAAGCGAACCCAGCCCTGCGTTTTCAGGCTGGTGACATTGGCGCAGATACGCCAAATTTCGCAGGCAGCCAAATCGGTTCTCTTATCCCAACCACAGCAACAGGTTTCACACCGACAGCTGCAGAACAAGCATTGATTGATCGTGCCATTAACTCACCACGTCGTTTCATTGCTACGGACCCACGTTTTTCATTATCTTCCGCTGGCGGTGTGATTGCTCCCGGTAATATTGGCCCCAGTGATGGCCCAGATATTAACGGCAATGGCATTCCTGATTGTCTGGAATCATTTGTTGGCTTTAACAGTACGTTTAATCCTGGTGCATTCGGTCTAGCTGGTGGTTGCGCTGTTATCGGTGCTAATGGCGGCCTCTCGGTCTTTCAAGACGGCCTGATTACTGGCACTTTCAATCAGTTCGGTGGCGATGGCATTCCCAATAACTTCGACAGCAACTCATTGATTCCAGAAACTGAGCGTTGGTCCGTAAATGCCAATTTCCGCTATGAATTTTCCGAAGCGGCAGAGTTTTTCTTCGAAGGAAAATATGTTTCCAGCAATGCAGAGTCGCAAAGTCAGCCCAATACATTTTATGATTTGCTGACAATCCGCTCTGACAACCCTTTCATTACGCCTGATTTACAACAATTCGTCGAACCATTGTTTTTTGGCAATGGTGTTGATGAGGGTTTTTACATCACGCGTGATCCGGCTGACCTTGGCCCAAATCGTGATCGCAACGAGTTTGAGACATATCGTCTTGTTGGTGGTTTACGTGGTGATATCAACGAGAACACAAAGTACGAAGTGTCATTTAACTATGGCAATTTCCAACAGACTAATTTCAACGCGAACAGTGTTATAACCGATCGCTTCTTTGCAGCAATTGATGTCACTACAGACCCGCTAACAGGTCAGCCAATTTGCCGCTCTGATATAGATGCTACACCGCCAGCAACTACCCCATTCAATATTCCTGCAGCAGAGCAAGGCTTTTTCACGTTCAATCCGGGCGATGGACAATGCGCTCCAGCGAACATTTTGGGCGGCGTTGGCGCTATCAGCCAAGCGGCGATTGACTTTATTACAACCACGACAGTTAACCGTTTTGAGCTGGAACAGTTTGTCATCAATGCCTTGCTAATTGGTGATACTGGTAAGTTTTTGAATCTGCCAGGTGGCGCGGTTGATTACGTTCTTGGTGTCGAATTTCGTGAAGAGACCAGCACATCAAGATTTGACCCACTGGTACTAGGTGTTGCACCTGTATCAACCGCACAAATTAATCAGGGACAGCTGATCAGCACGTTAGCCAACCCATTAATTGGCACTGCTGATAACCCACCTGTGTCGATCCAAAACTCTCTCGTTTTCGACCCCGCCACGCAGATTTCAAATGCAGGTGGCCAGTTTGATGTGTTTGAATTTTTCGGCGAAATAAGTTTGCCAATCTTACGAGACGTTGCAGGAGCAGAGGTTCTGGAATTGAGCGGGGCTGCCCGCTTTGCATCTTACTCTACTGCGGGCAATGCATTCACATGGAACGTCAATGGTCTCTATAAACCGGTTGAAGATATCTTGTTCCGTGGCACATATGCAAGAGCTGTCCGTGCGCCTAATATCAACGAGCTTTTCAATCCGGCGCAAGGGGCATTTTTCCGCCCGATTGATCCATGTGAAGTTGCCAGTATTCAGACGGCGACTGATCCAGCATTGCGCCAAGCCAATTGTGAAGCATTCTTTGCACAAATCGGCTTTACACCGCCTGTAGACGCTAATGGTGATTTCGCCTTTGTCGATCCACTGACTGCTCGTTTCTCCGGTTCGGTTTCAGGCAATCCAGACCTTGATGTTGAGACGGCAACAACATGGACAATCGGTACGCAGATCACGCCGAGCTTCCTGCCTGGCTTCACACTGAGTGTTGATTATTACAATATTGAGATTGAAGATGCGATTTCGACAATCAGTGCTCAAGATATTGTCGACAATTGCGTTGACAGCTCATCCATCAACAACCAATTCTGCCCGCTTGTTCAGAGGAACCCGGCAACTGGCGGTTTCACCTTTATCAGTCAAACAGCAGTAAACTTTGCGCGTCAGGAAACGGCCGGCATCGAATTTTCGGCCAATTATAGCTTTAACCTTGGGGACCATGGCTTTAATGCCCGTGTCAACGGCACATGGGTTGATAAACTGGATTTCTTCTTCGATCCAGCAGACCCAAATCTGGTTGATCCTGAATTGCGCGAATTGCGTCGTCCTGAATGGGCAGGTAATGCTGCGCTAACATGGACATGGAACGATCTGAGCGTCACATGGCAAACAACCTATCGCGATGCGCAAGGTTTGGCTGCGGTTGAAGTCGAAGATACAGGGAATACCGGTGCTGATCAGTTCAGTTTTGAAAACGGTTTTGCCAGCGATAGCTTCATTCACGACATCGCTTTTGGTTATGACTTGAACGATAAGTTTGAGTTTTATGGCGGCGTAAACAATATTTTTGACCGTCAGCCATTTGTAACCCAACAGGCTTTTCCGGTGAGCCCTATCGGTACATTCTTCTATCTTGGTGCACGGGTAACCTATTGATAGAAACCCGGCAATATGACGGCCTTTGTCGAGGCAATATGAATTAGAAAAGGGCGCATCCTCATAGGTGCGCCCTTTTCATTTTGGGGAGAAGAATATTCGGGCCACTTTGCCGGTCTGCTTTTTGATGGTAGCGTAACGATATTGGTATGAGGGAACGCCGATATGGAAAAAATATTTAACCGTCTGCAAAGGGCGATTTGGAAGAAATTTACCGAAACACTGTTTGACGGCACTGAAATGGTTATTAGCGCGGATCAGGTCGTTGATAATTTAGAGCTCATGTTTTCCGAAATGCATGGCGGAAAAGCCCGAGAAACCGGCCTATCGCTCTATGTTATCTGGTTGGCACTTGGTGGCCCTGCATTTCATTATGCCACTGCTGTCCAACGCAGAAGAGCGTTTGAAAAGAAGCTGCAAAATCGCCGCATCGATCTGTTTCAGGACTTTGCCCGTATAAGAGGTATTATCTATGCCGGCTATTATGGCCATTGGCTAGGCGGTGTTGAAGGCTCAGAAGCGGATAATGCCAGCAACCCAGTGTTGAATAGCATAGGCTATACCCTGCCCACATTGCGCGGCAACCGTGCCGGAGCCCCCGAAGACCCAGAAGTTGGGGAACAGGTGAAAGCCGACCTACCCGATTCCGCTTTTGTTGACCGCAATACCATCGCCGATGATGTTGAAGTCATCATCATCGGTTCCGGCGCAGGCGGTGGTGTGGCTGCAGCAAATTTGGCCGCTAGTGGGTATAAATGCCTGATTGTGGAAGCGGGAGCGCATTTCCCTTGCAGCAAAATAACCACGCATGAAAAAATCATGTCGTCCAATCTCTATCGTGATGGCGCGATCCAGACGACCCGCAACAGGGATATTATCGTCTTTCAGGGGCAGGTTGTTGGCGGATCACCGGTCATAAACAATGGCATCGCTCTACGGGTGAAACAGGATGGACTTATCCACCAAAAAGCCGAAGATGTATTAGCAACATGGTCCCGTTTGGGTGCACCGGTTAGTCCTGCTGCTCTCACAAAAAGCTATGAATATATTGAGAAACGCTTGGGCATTGCCCCTATTGCGCCGCGCCTTGGTGTAAGAAATGGCAACCACCTTATCCGTGGATGGAACGCATATAAGCAGAAATCAGATAACCCACTCGACCATGAAGCACCGCTAAGATGGTTCAGTAAAAATTGGGGCGAATATGGCTCAGATCGAGCATGTGTTTCGGCAGGATATTGCAACACAGGCTGCCCATATGGCCGCAAAAATGCACCTCCTGAGACATGGCTCGCTGATGCGGTGGCTGGTGACAATGAGCAACCTGCACGCATATTGCCAGAGGCGCAGGTCGAGCAAATCCTATGGGGTGAACGCAATATCGCAGGCGAACGTACTGCCCGTGGTGTGGAAATATTATTTCGCGATGGCACCAAAAAGACGATCTCTGCCAGCAAAGGCATTGTGGTTGCGGCTGGTACTATAGCATCGTCCAACATATTGGATGCCAGCGGTATAGAAGGAACTGGTGAAGGCATTTCGTTGAATATTGCCTGCCCCGTACCCGCTTTGATGGGCAGCGAACAACGTGCATGGGATGAAGACCAAATGGCGACCTATGTCGACCGTGCCGATTTTTTGATTGAAAGCCATTTCCAGCCGCCAATGAGCATGTCTACACTGGTGCCAGGATGGTTTGACGAACATTTTCAGCGGATGAGAAATTATAACCGACTGGCATCTGCTGGCGTGTTGTTTCCCGCTGATCGTCTTGGCCGTCTTAAAAAAGGCAAACTTGATCTCAGCTTGGATGACGAGGCTCTTTGGACGTTACGACGAGCGCTAGGAACTTTGAGTAAAGTCCATTTCGCGGCCGGGGCAATGGAAGTTTACCCCGCCTTATTGCGCGGCCAGACTCTTTGGAAAGGTATGGATTGGGAGAAAATTGATACATTTTTTGCCGATGCCATTACTGAAGCAGATGATGTTGTTATCTCTTCCAGCCACCCACATGGGGGGAATGCAATCAATCAAAACCCGGCCAAAGGCGTGGTTGACCTTGATCAAAAGGTTTATGGCACAACCAATGTGTTTGTCACTGATGCCAGTGTTATGCCCAGCAGCATAAGAGTAAATGCGCAGCTGACCACTATGGCGATGGCCGATAGGGTCACCCATGGCGTAAGGATATTTGATAAATAATCGCTACCACCTCCCCTAGCTGTACGAAGCTGCCTGTTTATCATTGTTCAAAACAGATAAGCGGGTTACGCTTTGCAGGAATTGGCTTTGCCATGCCAAATCGTTGAGCCTGGTAGCAAACCCAAGGGGGAAGAATGACCCGTAATATCCTATTGGCAATTTTGAGCAGCTTTGCATGTGTCATATTATCTGGCTGTACAGCCTCAGCAGACCCTCAAAAAAACACTATAGCTGCGCCATCAGCACCGTCCGGCACGCTGATTATAGGCAATAAAGGCGAAGATACTGTCAGTTTCATCAATCTTGCTACGGGAGAGGAAGCGGCACGCGTCGCGACCAAGAGCATGCCGCACGAGGTCGCCATTTCCCCTGATGGAACCCTTGCCGCGGTCGTAGCCTATGGCGGCACCACCATTGATATTTTTGATATTGAAAGTGCATCACTGGCTCAGCGCATCGATTTATCCCCCAACAAAAGACCGCACGGCTTAGTCTGGCTGGCCGATGGCCGGATCATGGCCACGACGGAAGGCAGCGATACGCTGAGTATAATTTCCTACATTTATTGCCCCCCTCAGCAGGTTTGCCCTGCTATTGCGCCAATTGTCACCGCAATTCCAACTGGCAATAAAGGCAGCCATATGCTGGCCGTCAATGCCGATGGCAGCCGCGCCTATGTGTCCAACCTGCAATCAAAAAATGTCAGCGTTTTGGATACAGCTTTGGGCAAGAAAATACGTGACCTTGATGCCGGTATCGAGCCGGAAGGAATTGCACTAACGCCCGATGGCAAGGAATTATGGGTGGCCGCACGCGGCAGTGATGAAGTCTTTGTTTTCGATACCGATACGCTGGAGCAAAAGGCGAATATCAAAACCGGCCGCTTTCCCATTCGTATCGCGATCAGCCCTGATGGCCGTCATGCTGTCACGTCTGATCTGCGCGATGGCGCCATTAGCGTCATAGATACTGCAAGCAAGAAAGTGATCCGTACCATTAGCGTTAGTGGTAGCGAGGACGCTTTTCAGGTAACTTTGGTATTTTCGCCTGATGGAAAATATCTTTATCTTGCAGAAACCGGCACCAACAGCATTGCCGAAATCGCCTTTGATAGCGGCAAGGTCACACGGCGCATTGCAGCAGGAGAAGACGGGGACGGTCTGGGTATTAGTCCGGTTGCCATTCAACAAATAAAAGCGCAATAATATAAATGATGATATAATCTGGAGAAGGCATAGATGAGCGAAGAAACGAACAGCGGGCCGCGTACCTTGATCGATGAAGCTGTGCAATCGACGACAGCTCTTGGCCCCATGATGGGGCTGGCGCAAGAGGATTTTGTGGGCGCTATTGGCGTTCTGTTGAGAGAAACAGCCTCTGATCCAGCCCGCACAATGCGTCATACGCAGGCATTTTCTGAAGATGTCATCAAAATCATGACGGGCAAATCCGACCTTGCCCCCAACCCCAAAGACAAAAGATTTATGGATCCGGCATGGCACTTTAATCCCTTTATGAAAGCCAGTGCGCAATATTATCTCGCTATCCAGAAAGGCATGAAAAGCTGGGTCGAAGAATTGGAATTGGACGATATTGAAAAAGACCGTGCCAATTTTATCAGCACCATCATTATTGATGCCCTTGCGCCGACAAATACTCTTGCGGGCAACCCAACAGCGCAAAAGCGGATGATAGATAGCGGCGGCCTGTCTTTGGTCAAAGGCTTGAAAAACGCCTATAATGACATGGTTTATAATGACGGCATGGTCAGTCAGGTCGACAAAAAGCCCTTCAAGCTGGGCGAGAATGTTGCAACTTCAAAAGGCAATGTGGTTTATCGCAATGAAATGATGGAGCTCATTCAATATGCGCCCACCACCGATGAGGTCTATGCCATTCCGCAATTGACCATTCCGCCGCAAATCAACAAAATGTATATTAACGACCTTAGCCCCGAAAAGTCGGTGGTGAAGTGGCAGGTTGATAACGGCATTCAGACTTTTGTCATCAGCTGGTTAAACCCACAAAAAGAGCATGGCCATTGGGGTATGGCGGAATATATCGCTTCCTGCCGCGAGGCGCTGGACGCAATTTGTGAGATAACCGGCTCTGATAAGGTCAATGTTTCTGGCGGCTGCTCGGGTGGTCAGACATTGGCGATGCTGCTTTCCAAATTGGCGGCGGAAGAAGATGAGCGCGTCAACGCTGTCACGCTGATGGTCTGTGTCCTTCATCCTAAGCAGAATGACTTGGAAGCAGGGTCGCTGATGAGCAAGAACAGCCTGCAACTGGCCAAGCAGCGTGCGGCGAAACAGGATGTTATTCCTGGCAACTCACTGGCGCGCGGCTTTGCATGGTTGCGGCCAAATGATCTGATTTGGAACTATGTCATCAACAATTATCTTATGGGCGATGACCCGCCAGCATTTGATGTATTATTCTGGAATGCTGATGCCACCAACTTGTCGGCCAGCCTGATGGGCGACTTTCTGACCATTTTCGAAACCCTTGCCTTTGTCAATCATGGTGAACTCAACATGGTTGACCATGATGTCGATATTTCGAAAATCAAAAATGATATGTTCATTCTCGGCGGTGTTACTGATCACATTACCCCATGGCGTGCATGCTATCGTTCGACCCAATTGTTCGGATCAAAAAACATAGAATTTATATTGTCGCAATCCGGCCATATGCAGGCCATTTTGAACCCGCCTACGAACCCGAAGGCCAAATATTTCAAACTGAAAGGCAATACGCCTGACAAACAGAAAAAGCCGCCAGCAGATGTCGATAAATGGCTGTCTGGCACTGAAGAGGTTAAGGGCAGCTGGTGGCCATATTGGATGGAATGGCTGCAATTGCGCGCTGGTGACAAGATCCCGGCAGCGGCTTCTCTAGGCAGCAAGAAACACCCACCAATGGAAAGCGCCCCTGGCCTTTACGTGCTGGATTAAACTGCTGATGCATTAAGGTTGCTCCTTTCGGTTCGTAACCGAAACGGCTTCCTATGCGAACAATCAGTATATAGATTGAAAGAGAACGGCACGGTCGTTCTGAAAGGAGCCTTTATGGCCAAAAGTGACAGCGCGCTGAAAGATGCGCAGATTACGATGGAAAATGTCGGCGGCCGCGATCTTAGGGTTACGCGGTGGCGGATGGATGAACCATCAGAAAACCTGCCCTTGCTTTTCTTCAATGGCATTGGTGCCAATATGGAAGCCGTGGCGCCTTTTGCAGAGATGCTGGAGGAACGGCCCTTCATCATGTTTGATATGCCCGGTGTTGGTGGGTCACCGGACCCCGTTGTGCCTTATAACGCATTCATCATGTCATGGATTAGCGACCAATTACTGGAGCGTTTTGGCATCGACCAAGTGGATGTCATGGGCGTAAGCTGGGGCGGCGCGATGGCGCAGCATTTTACCATGCAGCATTCTGATCGCGTCAACCGGCTCATTCTGGCGGCCACAACCGCAGGCATGTTTATGGTGCCCGGTAATATTTCCGCGCTCAGCAAAATGGCCGATCCACGCCGTTATATTGACCCTGATTATATGACCAAGCATTTCAAAACGCTCTATGGCGGTGCAACCAATGGTTCCGAAGGTCATGTCGCCCGCGTCACACCGCCATCAAAGACTGGCTATTTTTACCAGCTGCTCGCCATGATGGGCTGGACCAGCGCACCGTTCCTGCCCTTTATGAATAAGGAAACCCTGATCATGATGGGCGGCGATGACCAGATTGTCGTGCCGATCAATGGCCAAATCCTAAACCGGCTAATCCCGAACAGCCGTTTGGAAGTGATTGAAGATGGTGGACACTTGTTCATGCTCAGCCATGTTGAGGAATCGCTGGCGCTTATCCGTGAGCATCTTGATCAGGACTAGCACCGCAATAGCCTTGTTATATCCACCGAGGCATTGCGCAAAAATATTGTGAATCATGGGCTTGAGTCATTCTGCACTTTCCTTTTTCACAACTGGTGATAGCTTTCATGCAATTCATCCTCACAGAAGGATATTGAGGAGGCTATCATGCGGCACATTGCGATTATTGGCTCCGGACCGGCTGGCTATTATACAGCCGAAGCGGCGATCAAGGCATTTGGCGATGATGTGACAATCGACATCATTGATCGATTGCCCGTACCATATGGACTTATCCGCTTTGGTGTCGCCCCTGACCACCAAGCCATCAAAAATGTGGCACGGCGCTTTGAAACGACAGCGTTGAATGACAATGTCCATTTTTGCGGCAATATCTCTGTCGGCAAAGATATTTCCGTAGAAGAGCTGCAACAGCTTTATGATGCTGTGGTTCTGGCCACCGGTGCACCCAATGACCGTCCGCTCGATATTCCCAATAGCGATTTATCGGGTGTGATTGGCAGTGCTGCCTTTGTTGGCTGGTATAATGGCCATCCCGACTTTGCCAATTTGGCCCCTCCTCTATCCGGCAAACATGTGGCCATAATAGGCAATGGCAATGTCGCGCTGGATGTTGCCAGAATTTTGGCCAAAACACGCGAAGAATTTGCCACCAGCGATATAACCGAAAATGCTTTATTGGCCCTGACCGACAGCAGTGTCGAAAGCATAACGCTATTGGGTCGGCGTGGTCCGCACCAAATCGCCATGACGCCGAAGGAGCTTGCCGAACTGGGGCATCTTGAACGGGCAATACCCATTGTTGACCCTGATGATCTTCCTGAACCGATTTTGGATTCCATGTTGGAACCTGGCATCAGAAAATCGGTCACCCATTTGCGCAATTTTGCACAAATAGCTGCTACCCAAGACAGCCATAAGCCTGTGCGGATAGCATTCGATTTTTATGCTAGCCCTGTGAAATTTGGCGGCGATGGCAAAGTTGAGAGCCTGACAATAGAACGCACCAAATTGGATAGCGACTTACGCAGCATTGGCACTGGCGAAACCTATGACATACCCTGTGATCTCGCGATCAGCTGCATTGGCTATCGCACACCGCCCATTGATAATGTCCCCTATGAACATGGTCGCGGACGGTTTGCCAGCAATGACGGACGCATTTTGCCCGGCCTATATTGCGTAGGCTGGGCACGGCGCGGACCAAGCGGCACCATTGGCACCAACCGGCCTGATGGTTTTGCCATTGTCGAGCGGATGATAGAAGACAATATCGGCACTTCTCGCAAAACAGGACGCGCAGGCCTGAACAGCCTGATGGCAAATCGCAAGGTTGAGATTGTGACATTTCGCGACTGGAAAAATATCGACAAGCTGGAGGTAGAACATGCCCGTCAAGGCGCCCCGCGCGAAAAAATCACCAATGCCGAAGAAATGATCGCAGCCCGCAAAGGTTAATAGATCCGGCCATTATCGCTGACGCAAACTCGCTGCTGATTTGACCGATTGCAAAGTTCTGATATCCTCCTGAAAAATAATAGGAGAGAAACATGCATGACCTCATCATTAGGGGCGGCAAGATTGTCGATGGGACGGGCGGCGCAGCTTATGTGGCGGATATCGCTATTGACGGAGATAGCATTACAGCCATTGGCGAAATAAGCGGCCCTGCCCACCAAAGCATAAATGCAGACGGCAAAATCGTTACGCCCGGCTTTGTTGACATCCACACCCATTATGATGGTCAGGCAACATGGGATGATGAGATGGCACCGTCCAGCTGGCACGGGGTTACAACTGTTGTGATGGGCAATTGCGGTGTTGGTTTTGCACCTGCCAAACCAGATAAGCATGACTGGTTGATCGGCCTGATGGAAGGTGTTGAGGATATTCCCGGCACTGCTTTGGCCGAAGGAATGTCTTGGAATTGGGAAACTTTTCCCGAATATCTTGATGCCTTGGACCAAATGCCGCGCACCATAGATGTTGCTACGCATGTGCCGCATGGCGCCATTCGCGCTTATGTACTGGGTGACCGTGAGCAGCCCGGCGCTGTGCCTACACAGGATGATATTGATCAGATGTCGGCGATTGTTGAAGAAGGCCTGCGTGCAGGGGCATTAGGCTTTTCCACATCGCGCACTGTACTGCATCGCTCAATTGATGGTGAACTTGTGCCCGGTACAACCGCCACCAAAGAAGAACTTATCGGCATTGGCAGGGCCATGGGCCGTGTTGGCCATGGTGTGTTCGAAATGGCATCTGACTTGAAATATGAATGGGATGAATTTGGCTGGATGGGCAGTCTAAGCCGTGAAACCGGTCTGCCGGTAACATTTGCCGCGCTACAATCTATTGCGAAGGAAATGCCGCTCGACGAGCAGATACAGCGGACAGCGGAAGAAAATGCGAAAGGCGCCAATATCGTCGCACAAATCGCATTGCGCGGTAACGGCATCATCATGTGCTGGCGCGGAACGGTACATCCCTTTTTGTTCAAACCCAGCTGGGAAGAGATTAAAGAGCTAGATTGGTCCCAGCAATATGCGCGGCTGAAAGACCCAGAATTTAAGACAAAGCTGATTGCAGAAGAGTCTGTCTATCCTGATGATGCTGGTGATTTGCTGCCGCTGATGATGATCATCGCCAATGGTTGGATGGTGCAATATGAAATGGATGATGATTTCAATTATGAACCCACAGCCGCAGAGTCTCTAGCAGCGCGTGCCGAAATTGCAGGCATGGCCGCACCCGAATTTGCTTATGACATGTTGATGCGCGATGACGGCAAAGGCATGATCTATTACCCTATCCTCAACTATGCGGATGGTAATCTGGACTTTCTTCATCCTCTTTTCCATCGTGACGATACAGTGAACTCTCTCTCCGATGGCGGGGCGCATTGCGGAACGATTTGCGATGCCGCTGCCACAACTTTCTTTCTGGAGCATTGGGTGAAAAACCGCGAAGCCGGTCGCGTCACTTTGGAACATGCCATCAAACGGCAAACTGCAGATACGGCAAAACTCTATGGTCTGGAAGATCGCGGCGTATTGAAACCTGGCTATCTGGCGGACATCAATATCATTGATCTTGGTGCGATCCGTTTGCACAAACCATGGCTGGCGTTTGATCTGCCTGCTGGCGGTAAAAGGTTGCTGCAAACCGCTGATGGTTACGATTATACAATCAAGTCTGGCCAAGTCACATTTGAACGCGGCAAGGTAACACAGGCCCGCCCGGGCGGTTTGATCAGAGGGCCACAATCTATGGCAACACGATTAGCTGCGGAATAGTGCTATCAGCCAATTAGGCCGTAACGCTCCAAATCGTTCAAGGATAATTGCAACGCATCATCAAATGATGCGCTGTTGGTGAGAAGGTAAAAGCCGGTAGCATCTTCATCGGCAAGGCCCATTTCACGATAGAAACGCAGATATTCCTGATGGATTGGGTCAGACAACGGATAATCGCCAGCCTCATAGCCAGCATCGTCTTGCCAGCTATGCACCAGAAACTCTGCGCCCGGCTCCGCTACGCGATAAGCACCAGCAGCAAATAGCTCTATGCCACCAGAACGAACCGATCCATATGATGGTACATAGACGGTCAGCCCTGCATTGCGGATCATTCTGGCCAGCCGAAAATTCGCCATATCATCAACGGTCCCTGCAACATCATGCAATTGCAACGTTGTAATCCCCGGATTGTGCTTCAGCATACGGGCAAAATTTGCTGGGCTGGCGGAATCGACTTCCCCAGAAAACTCAACCACATCATCCGATACCAACCGGAACTGGCCTGCATATTCCAGCGGTGCTAAAGTTGGCTGTACGGGAGCTGCTTCGACTATCGGTTCCAAGCGTGGCTTAACGGCTTTTACGGCTGGAATTTGGGTCGGTGCATCAATATAATATTCAACCACATCATCAGACATGACCAAATTACCGGATGGCTGACTGCTCTCCGCCATAACAGGTGCAACTTGTGAAATGACCAGCAGACATGCCAAGACTTTGCCAAAACGTTGCGCCAATATATTTGCTTGAAAACCCATTTCTTCCGCTTTCCTTCACCCGCCGGATAACCGGCCATAGGAAAGCTCTAGGCACAGGGTTTTACAAATTCCCCAACCCGCGTGGTTGCAAATGCGTTAACGATATATCGATGTTAGCGTTGAGAACGCTGGTCCTGCACCGTATAGTGCACGGCGCGTTCATCCCAGCGGGACAATAGCTTGCGCGCAATATCGGGGATGTTGGCAATGGTCATGTCATCGCCCACAAAGCCTACAATATCAGATTCACTCGCGAACCAGAATATCGTCGAGAACTCAACCTCATCTAAATCTGCATTACCATCAACGCGCCGCAGAATGTCGATGCTTAATAAGCCGGAAATTCCCCGTGCTTCGATGGAAGGAATGATGGTTTCACGCAATGCCGTTTCATAAGCATCCGCCTTATCCGGAGCAGTCCAGCCTCGCCAGATACGTGCAATCATATGATGTTAAACACGCATCGGCATCAGCACATAAAGCGCTGGTGCACTGTCATTTTCCTTAATCAGCGTGGGCGCACTGGCATCAGCAAGATGCACATCAACACTATCCGTATCAATCTGGTTGAGAATGTCGGTGAGATATTTGGCGTTAAAACCAATTTCCAACGGATCATCGGCATATTCACCGCTCAACTCTTCAGCAGCCGTGCCATTATCTGGCGATGTGACAGACAGAGTGACCTTATCTTTATCAAGCGCCATTTTCACGGCACGTGTTTTTTCAGATGCGATTGTCGCAACACGGTCAACACTCTCACGGAAGGTTGACGGGTCAACCTTCAATATCTTGTCATTACCAGTCGGAATAACCCGCGTATAATCGGGGAAAGTGCCATCAATCAGTTTCGATGTTAAAATGCTGGTCTGCAAAGTGAAGCGTATCTTGCTGGCTGATAGCTCAACCAAAACTTTTGCTGCGCTATGCTCATCCAACAGCTTTTTCAGCTCGCTGACACATTTGCGCGGAATGATGACATCAGGCATTTTGTCAGCGCCATCAGGACGATCCAAAGTATAGCGAGCAAGTCTATGGCCATCTGTTGCGGCGGCCCTAAGCGCAGGCTGTTCATCCTCGACAACATGCAGGAATATGCCGTTAAGATAATAGCGGGTTTCTTCTGTAGAGATTGCGAAGCTGGTTTTTTCGATCATGGCAATCAGTTCGCTCGCTGCCAGCTCAAAACTGGTCGGCAGATCACCCTCAGCAATAACGGGAAAGTCATCGCGCGGCAAAGTTGGCAGGCTGAAACGGCTGCGTGATGATTTGACCAGCATTTTGCCATCAGAAGCATCAAGAGAAACCTGACTGCCATCGGCCAGCTTACGAATAATCTCAAACAATGTATGCGCCGAGACGGTAATGGAGCCAGGCGTCTCAACCGTGCTGGCCTGTATCGTGTCTACGACCTGAAGGTCCAGATCGGTAGCCATCAAGCGAACGCTGCCATCAGCGCCTGCCTCTATCAATACGTTAGAAAGTATAGGGATCGTATTGCGACGCTCAACCACGGATTGAACATGCCCAAGGCTTCTGAGCAACACACCGCGTTCCAAAGTTACTTTCATCTGGTATTCCTCGACAGGGCCTTATCAGGCCCATTGTGATTTGCGTGGATACGGCGATCGTAAGTCCGCCGTTAAAGCTTTAACCTTCATGAACAATATCAAAGAGCGGGGCAAGAGACACACCCACTCCAAAGCCGCGAACATGCTGTAATTTGTGGAAAAGACGCTAGTTTTCGGTCGATCTTGCCCTGTCGACCAAATACGCACCCGTGCAACAGGCTATTGATGCGATCTTGAAATGCGATTAGCGTCGGCAAAAATAGAATATCGGGGAGGATATTATGGACTTTTTGGCTATCAACTGGCTGGCCATTATCTTGGCAGCGATTAGCGGTTTCATCGTCGGAGGCATCTGGTACGGGCCAATAATGGGCAAGCAATGGATGGGCGCTGTTGGCCTGACCGAGGAAGATATTCAGGGCGGAAATATGGGGCAGATATATGGCACCGCTTTTCTGTTCAGTCTGCTCGCTTCCTTCATGTTTGACCATCTGCTGACCAGCTATGGCCAGTCTTTCGGGTTTGGCACCATAGTGCTTATCTCTACGGGCGTTGCTTTGGGGTTTATCGTACCAGCCATCGGGACAAACTATCTGTTCTCCCAAAAAAGTCGCAAACTGTTTTTCATTGATGCAGGTTATTGGATATTATTTTATATCGCGATGGGCTGTGTCCATGCCGCATTTTCGACTGGCCAATAATATAAGTTATGCAGGGTGATTATGGCCCTGCTAGCCGTTTCCGGGCATGATCTCGACGATCGTATCACCCGCCTGCAATGACTGGCTTTCATCTTCCCAAAAGCCAAACGCTTTGCCATCACGGTAAACGCGAACACCCAGACCGCCAGAAGTGATGTCTGCCAAGCTGCAGCCCAATTCTTCCTGCGTAACATCACGCTGCGCCAGTTTGACGCGCCCATGAATTGACGCGAGGTCGGATAAATAATCAGAGATATTGGGGCCATGGCAAGAACCCGCCAGCAAAAGACCTGCAAAACTGATCGGGTTGATAACCGTAGACGCACCGGCTTGACGCGCCAGCAATTCATTATCCTCTGCCCGCACACACACGCTGATCGGCACATGATGCGCCAGATGCCGCGCGGTCAAAACAATCAAAATACTGGTGTCATCGCGTCCTGCAGACACAATCATGGCCTGGGCTCTGGATATTTTAACGTCCAGCAACACAGTGTCGCGGGTTGCATCGCCGCACAGCACGGCGCAGCCCAATTGTTCAGCCGCCGTCAACTCTTCCTCATTGGTATCGACGACCACAATTTCTTCCGGCTTAGTGCCGCGCGCGATCAGCTCGTCAACCGCTTCACGGCCGCTGGTGCCAAACCCTGCCACAATGATGTGGTTGTGCAGATTTCCCTGAATAATTCTCATGCGCCAGACATCCCATGTGCGTTTGAAGACGAAATTATAAGCAGTGCCCACGAAAATGAGAACCACAAAGACACGAATAGGCGTAACCACCAACGCATCAAATAGCCGCGCCCGCTCCGTAACCGGGGCAATATCGCCATAGCCAGTTGTGGTGATGGATATCATTGTGAAGTAAATAACGTCCAGAAAACTGACATCACCATCATAATCGTCACGCAGGCCAGCGCGATCAAACCAATGAACCGCGATAGCGATACCGATCAACCCGACAACAAAAGCCACACGCCAAGTAATAGCCAGCCAGACCGGCATACCGGACCGGCGGGTGAGTGTCTCAAACTGGCCATAGCGACGTCCTGAGCTCATCGAGCGGGTAACCTCTTCACCGGATCAATCGGTTTTCGGTTTTGCCGTACCTCAAAATGCAGCTGCGGTCTATCAACAAGTCCCGTTCGACCAACTTCGCCAAGGCGCTGCCCAGCCCGGACTTTTTGTCCACGCACAACAACAATCTGGTCAGCATGACCATAAGCCGTAACCCAGCCGCCACCATGATCAACCAATATCAAATTGCCAAGCGAAGGAATGGCCATGCCCGTATAAGCAACAACACCATCACCAGCGGCAACAAATTGCGTTCCCGCACCGGCAGCAATAGCGATACCATCATTAACCTTGCCGCTCCCCTTACTGCCAAAGCTCGACAATAAAGGGCCATTAGCCGGCCATATGAATTTACCCGAAAAGCCGTCTGGAACATCAATCGGTACAGCAAGCCCTGCACGTGTCGGAACAGTATTTCCGGCAGAAGGATTGCTATTTTCTGCCAAAGCTGGCTGAGCGCCCGTAACAATATCGTCAATTTCCAACGAAAAAGCGGCAGCGCGCTTTTCCAAACTTTCCGTGCCTGCTGGGTTTGTTGAGGTCGTGATAGTATTCGGCAATTGCAAACGCTGCCCAATGCGCAAAATATAGGGTTCTTCCAACCCATTTAGCGCCACAATATCACCCCATTTCACGCCATAAGCCCGCGCAATGGCAATACCCGTTTCACCAGTGCTGACGGCATGATAGCGGCCAATGGGCACTGTGAGTTTTTGCCCCGGAAAAATCGTAAAGGGCGGTTCAATATTGTTGGCCTTTGCCAAAGCCTCTGAACCAGCGCCGGTTGTGTTGCCGATGCCGCGCAATGTATCACCCGGTTTGACGATATAGGAGCTCTGACTAACGGTGAACGCATTGCGTTTAACCTGCCTTGCCTCCCATGGCGCATCTTGCCGCAAAAGCGCGTCTATATCCGTGGCCAGAACTGGATCGCCAGATGTGTTGGAAGCACGCGCAGAACCAGATTGCGGTGATGCACCTTGCGGAATACATCCTGCGAGAGAGAAAGCTGCCAAGAGCATAACAACCATTTGCAGCCGGTAAAAAATACCGGCTGGCTGTTTCTCAATCTTGTTAAAGACTTTGTTACCCTGCATATTTGCTATGTACCAAGTCTTTGTCGGCAATCCATCTCTATATTCAAAAGAGCAGGCCATTTTACCATATTCACTATTATTTTTGCGGAAATATCTGCCCCAAGCGCGTCAACGACTCATGATGAGTCATATCCAGATGCAGCGGTGTCACACTAACCATGTTTTCACGCACGGCTTCCAGATCGCTACTATGGGCCGGTGTTGCATCGGTTGGGGCCAGCCCGAACCAGTGATACTCAAAACCGCGTGGATCTTTATTGGTCAGAATTTTCACCCGTCCATAGTCATGACTGCCCAGTGCGACAGTGCGGATGCCCGCCACCTCATCAGCTGAACAGGCGGGAAAATTGATATTAAGCAGCGTGCCCTGCCCCAAAGCCTTATCACGCATTAGAGCGATCAGCGGCGTTAAAGTCCGCTCGCTCCATTGCAATGCGGTATCAAAAGACACACCATTGCCTGCGCTTTCTTTGGAATAGCATTGGCTGAGCGCAATTGCAGGAATACCGGCCAAGGTGCCCTCTTTGGCTGCCGATACTGTGCCGGAATAGCTCACATCTTCAGCCAGATTTGCGCCGCGATTAACCCCAGATAATATCAGATCAGGCGGGTTATCCTTCATCAGTTTTGCGATCGCCATCAGCACTGAGTCGGTTGGCGTGCCATCAACCGCAAAGTTGCGATCATCATAGCGATAAATGCGTAGTGGCCGCGACAATGTCAGTGAGTGCCCTGCGCCAGATCGCTCTTCGGTCGGCCCGCATGTCCAGATATCGTCAGAAAACTTCGCAGCAATCTGCCGCAAAGCGGCAAAGCCCGGTGCGTTAACGCCATCATCATTGGTCAGCAGAATACGCATTATTGCGCCGGCATCAACTTAGCCATCCCGCCCATATAGGGCAACAGCGCATCCGGTATGGTCACGCTGCCATCGGCATTTTGGTAATTTTCCACCACCGCCACCAAGGTGCGACCAACGGCAAGACCCGAGCCATTCAACGTATGGACAAATTCGGTTGGTTTTTTCGCGCCATCTTTATCACTTTCAGGGCGATAACGCGTGTTCATGCGGCGTGCCTGATAGGTACCACAGGTCGAGACACTGCTGATTTCGCGATAGGTTTCCTGCCCAGGCAGCCAAACCTCCAGATCGATAGTCTTGCGTACAGATGCGCCCATGTCACCCGTGCACAGCATCATATTGCGATAGGGAAGCTCCAGCGCTTGCAACACCGATTCTGCTGACGCATGCATATGCTGAAATTCTTCATCATCCTGATCTGGGCGCGCGATAGTAATCATCTCCACCTTTTCAAATTGATGCTGGCGGATATAGCCTTTGGTATCACGTCCGGCAGAGCCTGCTTCTGAACGGAAACACGGGGTCAAAGCAGTAATGCGGATGGGCAATTGCTGGCTTTCCAGAATTTGCTCTCGCACAGAATTGGCAAGGCTGATTTCCGAAGTGGAAATCAGACAGCGGCCATCCGTTGTGCGGAACAGGTCTTCAGCAAATTTGGGCAATTGCCCAGTGCCAAATGCTGCATGATCGCGCACCAATAAGGGCGGTGCACATTCGGTATAGCCGTTCTCAACCGTTTGCTTGTCCAGCATGAACTGGCCAATAGCACGTTGCAGCCGGGCCATGCCTGCGCGCAAAAAGGTGAAACGCGCACCGGATATCTTGGCGCCAGTCTCAAAATCCATGCCCAATGCTGGCCCCAATTCGCTGTGATCTTTTGGCGCAAAATCAAATGTGCGCGGCGTGCCCCAGCGGTTTAGCTCAACATTATCATCTTCATCTTCACCATGGGGTATTTCCGGCAGTGGCAAATTGGGCAAGGCATTCATGACCAATGCCAATTGCTCCGCTGCTGCGCGCTGCTGTTCTTCCAGCTGCGGCATGGTATTTTTGATATCTGATACTTCCGATTTCAAACTTTCAGCCAGCGCTTTGTCGCCCTTACCCATAGCCATACCAATGGCTTTGGATGCCTCGTTGCGGCGTGCCTGCATTGCTTGCAATTCGGTGGTCAGACGGCGCTGATCTTCATCAAGCGCCTGTATTTTGCTAGCGAGCGGTTCCAGCCCTCGTAATGCCAAGGCGGCATCAAAGGCTTCTGGCTCATCGCGGATAATTTTAATATCATGCATGGGCGATGCTATGCAATTTGCTCTGCCAGAGTGCAAGCCTCAAACTTCATCCATAGCCAGGGATTACAGCCCCCCAGATGCAAAGCCCCCATAACAAAAAGGCCGGAACCATCGGTCCCGGCCTTTTGCGTCACATAGAGTTACAGTGCTTATGCAGCCATGCTGTATTCTGTATCCGTATCAGCGCCTTTTTTGGCGAGGTAACGACGGCGCGCTACCAAGGCTGCAGCTGCTGCACCGAAGAGCAACATGATCGGCGGTGCAGGGACTGGTGTTCCTCCGGTAGAGCCAACGCCGCCACTTGCTCCGCCTGTTGAGCCGCCGCTGCTCGAAGAGCTGGATGATGATGACGAGCTAGAGCTGCTGGAGCCGCCGCTTGAACCAGTGCTACCAGTTGAGCCTGTGCTGCCACCAAAAGAGCTTGATGACGATGAGGAACTGCTGGACGAACTGCTCGATGAAGAAGAGCTAGCACCGAAGCTTGATGAACCACCGGTTGCACCAGATGATGTTGCACCTGAAGACGTGCTGGATGAGCTGGAGGATGATGAAGAGGAAGAAGACGAGCTTCCGCCTGATGACGTTATTCCACCAGAAGATGCACCACCGCTTGAAGAGCTGGATGAAGACGAGCTGGACGAAGATGAACTGCTCGATGATCCACCACTTGAAGCATTGCCGCCAGATGATGTGTTACCACCGGTTGAGCCGCCGCTGCTTGAAGAGCTAGACGATGACGAAGAACTTGATGACGATGAGCTGCTTGCTCCACCTGTTGAGGTGTTACCGCCAGAAGACGTGTTGCCGCCTGTAGAACCACCACTGCTCGAAGAGCTGGATGATGATGACGAGCTGGAAGAGCTGCTGGACGAACCGCCAGAAGATGCATTACCGCCTGAGGAGGTATTGCCACCAGTTGACGTATCACCACCAGTAGAACCGCCGCCGCTGCTTGAAGAGCTGGACGATGAACTGGTGGAAGAAGACGAACTGGATGAACTGGAGGAGCTCGATGAGCTGCTCACACCACCGGTTGATGTGGATACACCGCCTGTAGATGTTGAAACACCACCAGTCGAAGTAGAGACGCCACCCGTTGACGTTGAAACGCCGCCTGTTGAGGTCGATGTCGAGGCACCGCCAGTTGAGGTCGAGCTAGATACGCCGCCGGTAGACGTCGAAACACCACCTGTTGAAGTCGATGTTGAAACACCGCCAGTAGATGTTGATGTCGAACCACCAGTGCTGGTCAATCCCCCCGTAGAGGTTGAGGTTGAACCGCCTGTGCTGGTTAAACCGCCTGTAGATGTGGACGATGAACCGCCTGTGCTTGAGAGACCACCAGTGGACGTAGATGAGGAACCGCCGGACGAAGTCGAGGAAATAACGACCGTACCGCCGCCGCTTCCACCGCCGCCGCCTCCAAAGAAGCCACCGAAGAAGCCGCCGCCAAAGCCGCCTATACCGCCAAAGCCAAGACCGCCGCCAAGAACTACAGGCGCTGCAGATGAGCTAGCAACTGGCGCTGCTTGTGGTGGCAAAGGTGGTGGTGGCGGCAGAATAGGAGGTGGCAAAGGAATTGCCGGCGCTGCTTGGCTGGCCACAGTCACCACTGTTGGTGAGCAACTGTTCGCCTGTTGACCACTGCTGCTTGATACTCGGCGACGAATACGCTTGGTTGAGCGAGAAACATTGCCACGTTTCAATACACGAGTGCGAACATTTTTGGTTGAGCTTCTGGATGGCTTTTTAATAACCACCTCTTGAGCATTAGCGGATGTATCCGCGATTTGCACCGCGCCGCCGCCTATAATCGCTCCGCCACAAGTGCAGGCACATAATTTTGCCAAAGCCATACGAACAGACATGTTGACTACTCTCTTCTTCCAATGCGCAGTGTCGCGCTTTCTAATTCCGCTACTGACCAATAATCGGTAGAGGCCATTGCTATAGTCAGAAAGACAGAACAGGAGGTAAATGACAATCCTGTTAACCCTAATCCATCCAAATTATGCTGCAATTCTAACAAATCCTAGGCACTTCAGCTGCACTTGTCCCGTAATGAGACTATGCTGTCGCAATTATTAATCATTTCCCGTTGGCAGTTCCCTAAGAACCCCTTTTCAGAAATTAATGATTCTTATTTAACATAAATGCATGAGCATCGCAGCCATATCTTCTGTTGGCCTATGTAAAATGATGAAGTGCCCACAATTATGGGTCGATAATGCCCTTCACCATGATCTTATACAGAATCTTGTTCTTATGTCGCAACAGCGCTTGTCTCAGCCATTTTGAGTAGCTATAGGCGCGGCGAAGGGAATATTGGAGTAGATATGGTCACGACTATAGCCGTGGACGACATCGATGTGCTGGCCAAAGCGCGCAAGGCCTTGCCCGATGATTACACACCCCATAATGACGAAGAGTATATGTCCCCTAGGCAGATAGCCTTTTTTCGGGATCTTCTCGTTGCGTGGAAAGATACCATCTTACAGGCAGCGGAAGCCACATTGCAGCAATTGCAAGATGGCCCGATACGCGAGGCCGATCTTAACGATCGTGCATCCAGCGAGACTGACTGGGGTATTGAGCTGCGCACACGCGATCGTCAACGTAAGCTGATATCAAAAATCGAATCCGCTATTCGCAGGATTGAAGAAGGCGAATATGGCTATTGTGAAGTTACTGGCGAACCTATTGGTTTAGGCCGGCTTATCGCAAGACCTATTGCGACTATGACCGTCGATGCGCAAGAAGCGCATGAACGCCGTGAAAAAGTCTCACGCGACAATTAATCGCTTTCTTTCTTAAGCAAAAAATCTCCCGCTGCTAATTTTCGGCGTATATAATCTGTGTCTCTAGATGTAAAATTAACCTTTTGCAGTTAGTTGTTCACTTGGGTCGCAAGGCAATATGGGTTTATCGCATCATATATAAGGTTAGTGTTTCAGCGAGTGAATTTAACCAGAAAATTCGTTCTGCCGTTAACCTATTGGCGACATTTTTGTAGCATATATGCGTGAAAGATTTTGAGAGAAGTTTCGATATGGACGCATTTGACAATAATGATCATTCGGATGGGACACGTAGTAATGGTGACGTGGAAAGCGAAGCAGCGCGCAGGCCGCCTCGCAATTCTTTGTTCATGCTCTCCCAAATTACCTTCCAAAATACGGCTAAGGTAATTGAAGCCCGCGTGCGCAATATTTCATCTGGCGGCATGCTGGTTGAAAGCAGCGTGTTCTGCGAGCCTGGCGATCAAATTGAAGCTGAATTGCGCAACATAGGTACTGTTAAAGGCCGCGTGTCATGGCGTGAGGGCAATCATTTTGGCATCGCGTTCGATCATGCAATCGATCCCGATCAGGTGCGTTTTACCAAGCCAGCCTCGCAAAACGCGAACTCGCCGACGTATATTCGCACTTTTGAAGACCAATATAACAAAAAAGATGCCAGCAAGATCCGCCGTATATAACGTGGTTCTGACTGGCAATATGATCAGTCAGAGTTTCCGCTATTCCGGCTTTTCTTCAAAATTTCGTCATTGTCCTGCCCCAGTGCTGGCGGAGCGCTGCGGATAGATGCCGGAGTTTTGCTAAAACCCACAGGATGACGCAAGCCGCGATATTGGCCAAGCGCCTCATCGTTTAATTCAGCAAAGAAATCGACCGATGCAAGATGTGGGTCGTGCAAGACATCCTGCATAGCATTGTAGCGCATTGCGGGAATATTTTCCTCCGCCAATATCTCAACCCATTGATCGGTTGTCTTGGTCGCCGCGACTTCCTCAATAATCGCATATAACAACCCTGTATTCTGGGTCCGCGCTTCATAGGTAGAAAAACGCGGATCTTCAAAAACTCCAGGGCGTCCGCCAATCTCGAAAAATCTCTCCCATTGCGAATCGATATAAGGGACAATGGCAATATAGCCGTCCTTTGTGGGGTAAGGTCTGCGGCGCGGGTTTATTGAGCGGGTATACCCCATCTTGCCATCGCCATTTGCGTAGGTTGCTCCGTAAAGATTTTCCACCATGTTGAAGAATGTGAAACTTTCCAGCATTGGTACAGAGACAAATTGCCCCTCGCCTGTTCGCTCACGATGGAAAAGCGCCGCAAGAGTGGCATAAGTGGCAAATAATCCAACCGTTTTGTCAGCAATTAACGATGGTGCATATTCAGGGTCCCCGCCAGAGCGCTGTGCGTGGAGGGACGCAAAGCCGGATGCCGCCTGAACCAGATCATCATATGCCTGATATTCAGCATATGGCCCATCAGCACCATAGCCCGCGCAATGCGTGTAAACGATATCAGGCTTGATCGCACGCACGCCTTCATAGTCAAAACCAAGGCGCCGCATGCCCGCCATGCGCACATTATGGAAAAAGACATCTGCCCCTGAAAGCAATTCGGTAAGCTGCGCCTTTCCTTCATCGCTACCGGCATTGATGGTCACTGCTTTTTTGTTGCGGTTCAAAGCTGCAAATATCGGGCCGCGCTTTCCATCGGGAGAATAGCCCGCATAGCGCATCATATCGCCGGGCACTTTGCCCTGATCGAACTCCACTTTAATCACTTCTGCGCCCATATCGGCGAAAATCAATGTCGCAAATGGACCCATGACGACAGACGACATATCAATGATTTTGACCCCGCTTAAAGGCCCTTTGGCCATGCCTTCATTCTCGTTATCATGTTCGTCTTGATGAGAGGCATGTGTCATATATTGATCCAAATGATGAGATGAATAACTCTGCTCATAGCGCCTCGAGCAGAAAACACCAAATTGCACTAACAATGTGAATTTTCATAAAGTTACATCTCTGGAAAAGTAATAAATGTTGTGATACGGACAGCCTTTGTTGGCAAATCTAACGACGATTATCATAGGAAATTTGCATCGAGTCGCGATGCTTTTTCGTTAAATTAGAATATTTATGAGGGTAAAATGTTCACACTGTTCGAGAATAAAGAACGCAATCTGCGCGACCAACGCGAACTTCAAAACCTGCAACTGCGCTACGGCCATGATGTGCTGGATATATTGCAGACCCGCGCAAATGATAACGAACTGGATTATCGCAACCGCACCCATTGGCGGCGGCTGCTAAAATTGGCCAAGCGCAGCTTTTAGCTTAGACCAAAACTGCCATCAGCTTTTCGGTTGATATGTTTGCGCGGCCTCTGGGAAGGAACGATCCCGCACGTCAGCTGCATATTGCTGTGCCGCCTTTTCAATCGTGTCTGCCAATGTCTCATAGCGCTTAACAAAGCGCGCTGTGCGTTCAAACATGCCCAGCATATCTTCCGTGACAAGGACTTGCCCATCACATTGCGCAGACGCACCGATACCAATGGTGGGCGCTGTGACAGCTTTTGTGGCGGCTATGGCAATCGGCTCCACCACGCCCTCAATAACAATGGCAAAGGCCCCTGCTTCATCAAGCGCTTTTGCATCATTGACGATTTTGTCCGCTTCGGCATCGCTCCGCCCGCGCGCGGCATAGCCGCCCAAGGCATTCACAGCTTGCGGCGTCAGGCCGACATGGCCAACAACTGGAATGCCGCGTGCTGAGAGAAAGGCAATAGTGGGTGCCATCGCCTCTCCGCCTTCAAGTTTGACCGCAGCGGCTCCGGTTTCCTTCATAATCCGTGAAGCGCTGGCAAATGCCTGTTCAGGGGATGCTTCATAGCTGCCAAAGGGCATATCAACCACCACAACGCTATGATAGCTGCCGCGCACGACAGCCGCGCCATGGGCACACATCATGTCCAGCGTAACCGGCACAGTGGATGGCAATCCATAAATGACCTGCCCCAATGAGTCCCCGACCAACAGCATATCACAATGGGCATCAAGCAATTGCGCAGTACGCGCTGTATATGCTGTCAGCATAACAATAGGTTGCGCGCACACGCCTTCCACCTTGCGACGCTGGATTGCTGGCACGGTAAGCCTTTTCATCGGTTGCGGTGTCGGGTTGGCCCGGCTGGTGGATGTGTCGAGTTTATAAGTAGTAGACATGCCGCTCTTTTATCGCGCCAAACTGTGATTGGCCAGAGCGGAGAGATAAGGGACCAATATTAGATATTGCCAATTTTGTTTATTTTGGCCAAATTAAGGTTCTCACGACGATATTCAAATCCTCCACATAACAGGAATATGCCCATGCCAACAGCAATTGCTGGTGGTGAAGCTGGTCGTGATACCGCTCCTCCATCCAAAAGCCTGCTTATACTTATCGCTTTCATTGTGTTTATCGACATGATGGGGATTGGCCTTGTCATTCCCGTAATGCCTGATCTGATCGCGGAATTGACAGGGCGCAATGTTGCGGGCGCGGCGATTATTGGCGGTTGGCTGTTATCATCATATGCCATTATGCAATTTCTGTTTTCCCCGATTATCGGTGGTTTAAGCGACAGATTTGGGCGGCGACCAGTGTTGCTGATCACTTTGGCGCTATTGGGCGTCGATTATGCAATCATGGCATGGGCGCCAGATTTGATCTGGCTTTTCTTGGCGCGGATAATTTCAGGCATTATGGGCGCAAGCTGGGCAGCAGTGAATAGCTGTATTGCCGATATTACAGCGCCAGAAAATCGCGGTCGATATTTCGGCATGTTGGGCGGAGCAGGCGCGATGGGTTTTGTATTAGGCCCGGCACTTGGCGGCCTTTTGGGTGAAATCAATATCCGCCTGCCCTTCATCATGGCCTGCGTCATGGCATTGGGCGGCGCTTCAATAGGCTTTTTCATGCTGAAAGAAACGCTGCCAGAAGCGAAAAGGCGGGCATTTACGCTGAGCCGTGCCAATCCTTTAGGTTCGCTATTTCAAATGGCGAAAACCCCTTTGGTTTTAGGGTTTCTGGGCGTAATCTTTTTATTGCAAATGGGCGCACAATCGCAAATTGCGGTTTGGTCATATTATACAATAGAAAAATTTGACTGGAGCCTGTCAGACATTGGCTGGAGCGTAGCGCTGTTCGGGGTCTTGCTTGCTGCAGTCCAAGGCGTTCTGACTGGTGTGTTGATAAAATATATGGGTGACCGCAAAACAGCTATGCTCAGCCTGTTATTCGGCGTCCCGGCCTATCTCACATTTGCATTTGCCGGGGCTAGCTGGGTGATGATATTGGGCATCTTTATTGGCGCGGCGACAGGCTTTGCCTTCCCTGCAATGCAACAGATGATGTCATCACGTATCAATGAAGACGCGCAAGGTGAATTGCAGGGTGCGATTGCCAGCATTATCAGCCTGACATCAATTTTCGGGCCGATCGTGATGACATCAGTGTTCAAAACATTTGCCGATGGTGAAGGCGTCTACTTCCCGGGAGCACCTTTCATTCTTGCCGCAATCTTAAGCGGATTGGGCTTTATGCTCTACGCCCTGACGGTGCGCCGGTTTTACCCTATCGACAAATCCTGATGTGACATCTCAGTCCCTTAGCGCGCTGACAACGTCCTTAGTATTATCGGTAAAAATACCGTCGACACCGGCGGCAACAAATGCCGCTATCTCACCTGAAAAATCGCCAATCGTCTGGGGTTCACTGCCTTGGCGATATTCCGCGGGCAGGAAGATATTTTCGCGCCGCAAGGTCCAGATATGCACATCCAGCCCCACCATATGCGCATCGGCAACCAATGACGATGGCGCGGTTGAGCGATCATCACCGCTGCGTGGCAGTACCAGTGTTTTCTGCACGCCAATACCATCAGCATATTGCGCAATATCTTTTAGCCCGCTGGCGTTGGTCATCATTTTATAGTCCAGTTCGGGGTGGTCAGCAGGGTTTGGCGCAACACGAATAAGCTGGATCAGCCTGATATCGGTCAGCTTGTTCAATCGGCGCAGATTATCAATCTCAAAGCTCTGGATAAAGATCGGGGCATCGGCGCTGACATAACCGGCATTGTGCAATGTTTTTAACAATGGTCCGTCAAAACTAAGGCCTATCGCTTCAAAATAGCTAGGATGTTTTGTTTCGGGATAGATGCCGATAGTGCGCCCGGTTTCATTCTCTTTGACCCGGACAAGAGCGATAATCTCATCAAAAGTCGGTATCTGAAACAGACCGTCAAAGTCGGCGCTGCTCCTGCGCAGCTCCGGCAAGCGTTCACGGGCGCGCAGGGTCCGCAATTCCGCCAGCGTGAAGTCTTCTGTGAACCAGCCTGTTAGCGCGTGACCATCAATGGTTTTGCTGGTTTTGCGATCAGCAAATTCCGGATGGTCCGCAACATCTGTGGTGTCAGTAATCGCATTTTCGTGCCGCGCCACCAAGAAGCCGTCTTTGGTAAAGACCAGATCAGGTTCAACATAATCAGCGCCTTGATCAATGGCTCGCTCATAAGAGGCCAATGTATGTTCCGGCCGCTCCCCACTGGCACCGCGATGCGCGATGATCAGAACGTCTTTGCCTAGATTGGCACCATCACCGTCTTGTTGTGGCATGGCCTGCACCTCCGAAGACATAATTATAGCTAATGAAAGCATCCATATGGACAGAAAGATGTTGCGCGCAAACATTGCGGGTTTACCCGAGAATTTGCGGGAATAATCCAGTTATCAATATGACGCCTATGACCAGCGGGCAGAGCCACGCAATTAAGAAACGCCAAATCATATGCGGCGCACCGCTCATGCCATTTTCTTCATCGATCAAACGCTTATCAGCAATCCAACCAACAAAGATCGCCACCAACAATGCCGATACGGGCAACAATATCTTGCCCGTCACGACATCAATAATGCCAAAAGGATTTTGCTCGGCGAAGATACCAAAATTGAGCAAATAAAGCTCTGCCTGGCTGTTGAAGGAGAAAGACGACCATGTGCCAATCAAAAAGATCACACCGCCAAACACAACAGCAATAGTGGTGCGGCTTGCCTTGAACCGATGAACGGCCCAGCTAACCGATGCTTCCAGCAATGCAACTGAACTTGTCAATGCTGCGAAAAACACCATGACGAAGAACAATAGCCCTATCAAGCTGCCAAAGGGCATGGTTTGAAAAGCAACCGGCAGGGTGCTGAACATGAGTCCAAGACCATTAGGAACGGATTCTTCGCCAGAGAGAACTGCCGCCAGCACATCAGGCGCCATAGCCGCAAAAACAATCGGGAAAATGGCCAGACCTGCAATGATCGCAACCGATGTATCCGCAGAAGCAATAACGCCTGATGTCTTAGCCAAATTCGTATCCCGTGACGCATAAGCGCCATAGGTAATCATCAAAGCAGAACCCAGAGAAAGGGAAAAAAGCGCCTGCCCCAATGCAGAAAGCATAACATTCGGGTCGAGCAAGCGAGCCGGTTCAAAGGAAAAAAGGAAACTCAATGTCGGGCCAAAAGCGCCCGTTGCAACGCTGTATATTGTGATACCAAGGAACAATATAAAGAATGTCGGCATCAGCCAGATAGCCACCTTCTCAATACCGCCATGAACTCCGCGCGCTACGACAAAAATGGTTACCGCCATGAACAGTGCATGCATGGCGATCATCATGGTTGAATTGCCGTGCAGCTCACCAAGCAAACCAGCCACAGATTCTTGATCTTGCCCAGCAAAAGCGCCGGATGCTATCGCGCCTGTTGACAGTGCGCTGCCCAAATCAGAGACAAAAAGACCAGCAAAATAGATGATCCAACCAGCCAGCACGCTATAATAGCATAATATCAAAAAGGCACCGACCATGCCGATGCCTGCACCCAGAGACCATAAAGGCGAAGCACCCGAACGGCGTGCAACAGACTTCACACTTTCAATCGCCGATGATTGTCCAGCGCGGCCGATCAATGTTTCGGACAATAAAACCGGCAGACCGATCAACACCACACAGAAGATATAGAATATGACAAAGGCGCCGCCGCCATTTGACCCTGCTTCAGCAGGAAAGCGTACGAGATTGCCCAATCCAACAGCCGAGCCGACCGCTGCCATGATGAACGCGAAACGCGACGACCATTTTTCTGTACTCGCTGCCGGATTTGCGCCCGCGTCGGAACCTGCCAATGCCATGAAATGCCTTTCCCATATTTTGAAGCACTGTCTTAGCCAAACAATGGCCGTAATGCCAAGCCGCGAGACACTTATCTGTTATAAAAACATTTCTATTGCGGTTTTGCGTCAATATTCATGGCTATGGATATCCGCTCCCTTGTCCCATTATACCGCTCTACACTGTGGCGCAGCCATGCAGGGAACAGGATCAGATCGCCAACATTTGGACGCAGACGCGTCTCACCGTTTTGCGGCACTCCATCAGCACCCATTACACGCAGGGAATTAAGCCGCATATGCGTCATAGGAAAGCGCGGATCTTCCAATATCAATTCACCGCCGGCATCATCAGCAGTATCGCCGGGATCGACATAAAATACGGCCGCCCATAATTGCCCAGGATGTAGATGCGTTTTGTTCAGGCCGCCCTTAGGCAATATATTGGCCCACATATAAAGCGACCAATCCAGTGCTGTTGCATCGCCATTGTCCAGGCTGGTCACCTTTTTGGCCATAGCAAGGGCTTTATCCGCCACAAATTGCGCGGCGTCCCCGCCCCATTCACGCATCTTTGTATCCGAATGCCAGCCGCCAATATTGGAGCGTGCCAGCCCGGAATGCTCTGCACGGCGTTTATGGATCGCTGATTTCAGATCGGCTATCAGGCCTTCGCAAGCGGTAAAACGGGAATAGACGATCGTGGTCGCAAACAGGCCATTTAGCTCGGCACTGATTTTTACGTCGCTGTAGTCCGCCATGATAATATCCCCTTATTGAGAGGTCAGGGCCTGATCTCAAAAGCAATTATGCCAATATCGTCTCATAATCAGTGCTTTTAAAGCCGACCATTACGCCGCCATCACATACCAGAACAGGCCGTTTAATCATGGACGGATTCTCCACCATCAATGACAGAGCAATTTCTTCGGTGACATTTTCCTTGGCCACATCGGGCAGGTTTTTAAATGTCGTGCCGCGGCGGTTCAAAAGAACTTCCCAATCGCCCAGCTCCAAGGCCCAATCGGTCAGCATATCTTTGGTAACGCCTGATTTTTTATAGTCGTGAAAGACATAGTTGACGTTGTTGCGCTCAAGCCATTTGCGCGCCTTTTTGATCGTATCGCAATTGGCGATACCATAAAGTGTCGGTGTCATGCTGATATTCCCCGTTATAATTCTTTGCCTGCCCTTTAACAGATACAAGACGCATCAAAAGCGGTTTCTTTCCCAACAACCACAATTGCGCTGCTATTTGCCGCTTTCGTCATCATAATAGTCAATGTTGATCTGTTCAGCCGCCGCAACGGCCAAGCCGCGCGCCGCATCAACATCACCATCAGAAACCCGCGCCAAAGCCACACCCATGCGCCGATAGGGCCGTGTCGCCGGCTTACCGAAAATGCGCACATCCAGATGCGCATCATCAGGCCGCTTGGTCGCCAAGGCGTGATCTAGTCCATGAATCGCAAATGCCTCTGCATCACGATCAGCCAAGATAACAGCACTGGCCGCTGCGCCGTTGACTGCAATGTGTGGAATGGGCAAACCCAATATCGCCCGCGCGTGTAATGCAAATTCATTCAGCTCTTGCGAAACCAATGTCACCATCCCCGTATCATGCGGGCGCGGCGACAATTCGGAGAAGATAACCTGATCGCCCTTCACAAAAAATTCGACACCAAATAATCCATAACCGCGCCCATCACCGCCCAGCGCTTCCACCACCTTTGCGGCCATATCCTGCGCTTGCTTTAGCGCATGGGCCGACATCGCAGCGGGCTGCCAGCTTTCGCGGTAATCACCGCGCTCTTGCCTATGGCCGATAGGCGGGCAAAAATGCACACCATCTGCCGCGCGAACGGTAAGCAATGTAATCTCATAATCAAAATCAATAAATTGCTCGGCAATAACCCGCACTCTATCCCCGCGCATACCGCTCGCCGCATAATCCCAGGCCGCGTCAATTTCAGTCAGGTCACGCACTGTGCTTTGCCCTTTGCCCGAAGATGACATGACCGGCTTCACCACCAATGGCGCGCCAATACGCTGCGCCACCTCGGCCAATTCTGCCCGGCTCTCTGCATAGCCATATTGCGATGTCACCAGCCCAAGCTCTTGCGCGGCAAGGTCACGGATAGCATCGCGATTCATGGTAAGCTGCGCCGCTTTGGCCGACGGTATGACGTTAAAGCCCTGCGCCTCTACCTCGGCCAGCACTTCGGTGCGGATGGCTTCTATCTCGGGCACAATATGTGTCGGCTTATGTTTTGCGATAACCGCTTTCAGCGCCTCACCATCCAGCATAGAGAAAATCTCTGCACTGTCTGCAACCTGCATGGCAGGGGCCTCTGCATAGGCATCGCAGGCGATAACATAACAGCCCAGCCGTTTTGCAGAGATCACAAATTCGCGGCCCAGCTCGCCGGAGCCAAGCAACAATATTCTGGCTGTGGGGGTCATCTCATTCTCCTGTTCATCGCGGATATCTCCTGTCGGATTGCCTGCCGCATTGCAAGCCGCGCAGTGCTTAGCTGCCTGTTTTGCAAAGATGACGCGCCGGACAATCCTTGCAATGCAATTGCTTTGGTCGGCAAAATTGCTGCCCTACGCGCTTGACCAGCAAATGATGTTCGTCAACATCAGCAGGCGACCATTTATCCGGCAGCAAAGGCATAAGCACCATATAAGCGCGCAGCGTATCGGCCTTTGGCGGAACCAGCCCCATGCGCTGTATGACCCGGCGATGATTGGTATCAATTACCAAGGCAGAGCGGTTAAACGTGCTGGCATTCATAACCCCCGCACTGACCTTACGGGCCACTCCGGGCAATGTCTCAAGCCATGCCATGGCCTCGTCAGTCGGCAGATTGTGCAAATGGTCGAGCGTCACCCTGCCCCGTTCGGCAATAATGGCCTGCAAACATGCCTTTAGCCGCTGGGCCATTAGCGCCGGATAAGTCGCGGTTTTCAGCAAGTCTGTCAGCACATCCTCAGACAGCGCCGCCACAGCTTCCCAAGAACCATGCAGGGCCAGCATATTGTCAGTCGACGCATTGGAATATTGGGTCTTTGTCCGCGCACCAATAACGCCCTGAACCAGTGTCCACACCGGATCACGGCGTTTATCAGCAGGGCGAATGACACGGCCAAAATGCGCAATCAACGCTGCATGCAAAGCCGCAATCTGCTCCGTGCGCGGATCAGGACCAAGAGGGAGCTGCATATATTATCTGCGCGCGGTCAAGCACTCCTGCCCCATTAGCGTGACAAGGCGATGGAAAAGCTCACAGGCACAACAGGTGTAATTGATGGCAGACCGGCCAGTTCCTGCAATTGGGCCAAACCGCCTGTTAAATCCAACGACTCTGCGCTGATAATGGCGGGTGCATCAGAGACGACCAGAATGCGATCATCGGCAATGCGTGTCACGGTCACATCAGTGCGCACGGGTGCTTCAAGCCCTTTGAGCGTTAGCGTTGCATCGAGCGCATAGCCAACACTCTCTCCAACACTCAGCTTTTCAAAATTAGCAGGGTCCAGCTTGGCCGATACTGTCGCTATGGGGTTTTCCGCAACGTTGAAAAACACCTCGCGCATCCGTTCATTGCGAATGTCCACGCCCGTGTTCACCGAGGCCAGATCAATATCTATCTGGGCAGTGCCATCCGCGGCCACCATGCCTTCGACGCTTTCAAAAACATTGGCTTCGGCAACATCGCCGGCCTTGACCGAGACATAGCTAAGTTTTGAGTTTTCGCTATCAACCGTCCATGCCCCTTCAGTGACAGGCGGCGCGTCCACCTCTGCCGACGTACATGCCGTGACTGTGGCGACAGCCAATATCGCCGCTATGAAATTGGTGAACTTCGCCATCATACATCTCCAAAACGATCATTTACTAAGACTATAATGCATGAATTGCCGGGAAGTGCCATCCTGCATTTATTCCCACTCAATAGTGCCGGGAGGTTTGCTGGTGAAATCATACACTACGCGGTTAATGCCCTTAACCTCATTAACAATCCGCGTGGCGACGCGGGTTAGGAAGCTGGCATCAAATGGGTAAACATCGGCTGTCATGCCATCGGTGCTTGTCACCGCGCGCAACCCGCAAACATTATCATAGGTGCGGCCATCACCCATTACGCCAACCGTTTTAACCGGCAACAGAACCGCAAAGGCCTGCCAGATAGCGTCATAAAGCCCCGCATTACGGATCTCTTCCAGATAAATGGCATCGGCTTTGCGCAATATATCACAGCGGTCTTTGCTCACCTCACCGGGAATACGAATGGCCAGACCCGGCCCGGGGAAGGGATGACGCCCGACGAAAATATCAGGCAGACCCAATTCGCGGCCAAGATCACGCACTTCATCTTTGAACAGTTCGCGCAATGGCTCCACCAATTGCATATTCATCCGCTCTGGCAGACCGCCAACATTGTGGTGGCTCTTGATCGTGACACTTGGCCCGCCGGTAAAGGAGACGCTTTCAATGACATCAGGGTATAATGTCCCCTGCGCTAAAAACGCCGCACCGCCAATTTTCTTGGCCTCATCTTCAAACACGTCGATAAAGGTCTTGCCGATAAATTTGCGCTTTTTCTCTGGGTCCGTTTCGCCTTTTAGCCCGCCGAGAAACAGTTGTTCAGCTTCAACATGGACAAGCGGAATATTATAGCTGCCACGGAACATGCTGACGACCTGATCTGCTTCCCCCATGCGCATCAGGCCATGATCGACAAAGACACAGGTCAATTGATCGCCAATCGCTTCATGAATCAATACAGCGGCCACCGCGCTATCCACGCCGCCGGACAGACCGCAAATCACTTTGCCATCGCCAACCTGTTCGCGGATTTCGGCAATCTTGGTTTTCTTAAACTCTGCCATTGTCCAGTCGCCAGCACAGCCGCACACATGCCGGACGAAATTGGCAATCAGCTTGCCGCCATCGGGTGTATGCACCACCTCAGGATGGAACTGCATGCCATAATAGCGTTTTTCTTCATTGGCGATCACCGCAAAAGGCGCGCCCTGCGATGTTGCAACAACAGAAAACCCCGGAGCCAGCGCCGTGACCTTGTCGCCATGGCTCATCCAGACCTGATGCTTCTCACCGGGTTTCCATAAACCTGAAAACAGCGCGCAATTGTCGGAAACCTCTAAAAACGCACGGCCAAATTCGCCGCTCTCTCCGCCCTCAACATTGCCGCCCAATTTCTTGGTGAGTGCCTGTTGGCCATAGCAAATGCCAAAAACAGGCACGCCGCTTTGCAAGACTTCATCGGGAATATCCGGCGCATCATCCTCTGTAACAGAGGCCGGCCCGCCGGACAGGATAACTCCCTTTGGTTTCATACGCACAAAGGCTTCGGATGCGCTATTGAAAGGGGCTATCTCGCTATACACACCCGCTTCGCGCACACGGCGCGCAATAAGCTGAGTGACCTGGCTGCCAAAGTCGATGATCAGGATGGATTCGCTGGTTTGTGTCTGCATGGCCAGTGAATAGTTTGGCCCCGCCACCAAGTCCAGCAAGTGCAGCCTGATTTGCTATCGTTTTTTCAAATAGATTGCGGAAAAGCCAATTGGTTCTGCCATTTTCCGCACTGTCAGCAGTTTACCAGAATATAATCTATAGCGCTGCCGCAATTTTTTCCAATTCCGCACGCTGGCCGCCCGTTGCAAAAGGCATGATAAAATCGATATGCGGTTTGGCAGCTGCCTTACGTCCAGACGCAATTAACGCCTGCGCCAAATGCCAGCGCATTTCGATATTGGTCTGACGCTGTCCAACAGCAAATTGCAGATGTTTCACCGCTTCACTCCGGCTGCCGCCAGTTTTCAGCAGAACCCAGCCCAGCGTATCGCGCACAGACGGATCATCTGGGGTCAAAGAATAAGCAAGACGGGCATTTTCCAACGCCTTGCCATTTTGCCCGAGCTGCAATGCTGCATAGGCCATATTGTTGCGGATCAACGCATTATTGCCCAGTCCGCCTGCGACAGCTTTGTCGTAGAGCGATAGAGCCTTTGCAGGTTCGCCAGAAGAAAGCATTTTCCCTGCCTCCGCAGCAAGTTCACCAAGTTTTTGATTTTGCGGAACATTACCGCGCTTTGCCATCATCTCGGCGCTGTCTGCTTGCCCTGCTTTGGTATAAATCGCCGCTGCATAATTAAGCACCGCAGGGTCAATATCTGCACGTCCGGTAATGGTGTCCAATGCCTTAGCCGCTGCCGCACTGTCACCCTGTTGGTCAAGGGCATCGGTCAGCAACAATGTGCCTTTCACATGCCCGGGCATAAAGCCCAGAAAGCGCGTCATCTTCTCGCTAGCCTGATTATAGTTTTTGCGCTTCATGGCAACTTCACCCGCCAGAAGCAGCGAAGGCGGATGATCTGCAAGGCCGTCTTCAGCCTCCTGCATCAGATTATAAGCCGATTGCACATCACCTTTTTCAAAGAATATGCGCGCACGCAAATAGGCAGAAATGGCCTGAAGATTATACAAGCTATCAGCGCGATCCAGCAAGGCAAGCGCCTCATCATATGCACCTTCATCGGCACGTACACCAGCCAGGCTAAGCAATGGAATGCGTGAATCCGGATATGCTGCAAGCGCTCTATCAAAGAATTCCTGCGCCGCTTTCTTATTACCGGATAGCTGTTCAATCTGGCCAGCGATCAATAATGCGGACAGGTTTTTGCCATCTTTTTCCATCGCCTTAGCGGCCATAGCTCTGGCTGGCGTTATCCGGCCCTGCTCCAGCAAAATGATCGCATCAAGTGCATGAAGTTCTCCATCTTCAGGAAATCTCTCAAGTCCGTCACGCAAATAGGATCGGGCTTTCGCGATATCGCCCATATCTACAGATGCGCGCACAGCAGAAGCGAATGACACCGCATTCCAGCTATCAATATCATTTTCCAGCAAACTCAACGCTTCACTAGATTTATCCTGAAGAATAAGTGCCTTAGCCTTCAAATTTGCCAACTCATGCGCAGAAAATGATTGTGAGGGTTCTACTTTTGCTAGCGCTGTTTGTGCGGTCAGTCCGTCGCCCAATTCCAACATAGTTTTGGCAAATAGCAGATTGGCCTCAAACGAACGCGGATCGGCTTCCAATGCATTTTTCAAATGGATGCGTGCCTCTCCATAGGCATTGCTTTCAAAAGCCTGTCGCCCGGCTTCTAAAGGATCGCCGCCCACAGAGCCGCAACCCATAAGGAATAACAATGCCGGCAATGCGCCGCCCAGTCCGATATATCGCGCTTTTTTCATAGCCCTTACCTAGGGAATACTTCTAAATATAAACTGAACTTTACCCAGAAAGCAAAAAGCCAGACACGCTATATGTGCCTGGCCTTTATTCTGCATGCGATCACACATTCGAGTGATCGATATCTGAGATGGTATTAACCAATACTGGCTTGCTTACGACGCCGCAGCCCAAGTCCTAAGGCTGCAAGACCAAGAGCCATCAACCCTAATCCTGCAGGAGCAGGTACTGGTGTGCCAGGGCGACGCGCCAGATTAAAGTTGATATCAACATAGCCCAATGAACGGCCATATGGGTCCAACAAATTGAGCCATGCAGAGCCGCCAAAATCCAAAGTCTTGTCATTGGCGCCAGTGCCGAACTGGAACAAAGTGTTGCCACGGAACGGGTCAGCTTGATTAAGGGTGAAAACAGTTCCGCCAATATCAATGGTGCCGAAACCACCGGAAAAGAAGTCGATATCCGGCGTATCCGTAACCGGATTATAACCTACACCCGAACCGTTTTTAAATGCCAGGCCAGAGCCTGAAGTTGTTTCCAGAAAGTCTGTGAAATTCAGGTCGATATTGGCGACCGTACCCTTGCTGTTAATGGCGCTGCCTGTGAATGTTGCCGTTTGCTGCGCGGTATCAATTGCAAACAAGCTGCCATCCTGCAGATCAAAACGGCGCTGACAATTGTTTCTGATAGAACCAACATAAAGGCCATGCGCACAGCTGCTGCCTTGATTATAGCTTGTTACATCAAATTCAATAATATCAGCCGACGCCATTTGCGGCACAACCATAGTTGCGGCGGCTGCAAGGACGATTTTGGCAAGTGTTTTTAACATCGGGGTTAATCCTTAAATTCTAACTTGGCATTTTGTTTCGATATAGAAACGTTCAGGCAGAAACCGTGCCAAAGTTATAAATTATAGAGGAAACCAATGTTTGATTGGTTAACGCTGCTTCGAGCTATTTGTTTACTGTAAAATTTTCCGACGATATTTGGGCATATACTTAGCGAGAATACCCAAAAACATCTTCCATTCCTGAGTTATCAGCCTCTCAGTTCAGCCTCTAATCGTTCTGCTGCACGAACATCACCATTAACCCGGTAAGCTCGAGCAAGATGCGATTTGATCCCGCGATGATTAGGCAATAACTTTGCAGCCGATTGGATAAGCTGAAAGGCTTCCTGATTAGCGGTACCTTTAGACAGCAATATCCACCCCAAAGTATCCAAAATCATTGGGTCTTGCGGGGCAACAGCAAGTGCCTGTCTGGCAAAAGCCTCGGCATTGGCAACGTCCCCGCCCTGCAATGCGACCATCGCGCTGTTGTTAAGAACAAGTGGGTTGGTGCCATGCCCATTTGCACGCAAATTAGCATAAACCGTCCCAGCCGCCGCCCATTCGCCGCGTTTAATGGCTTCTTCTGCTTTTATCATTTCTGCACTGATATCACCCTTACCGGCAATTTTTGCACGGTTGGCCAGACTGGCAGAACGTTGATCGCCAGTTTTGGCACTCAGTTTGGCTACATAGGTCAAGGCTTCTTCAGAAGCTTGCGCGTTGCGAATAACCGGTTCCAACAAACGCATAGCTTCTGCCTGACGATTCGTTGCTTCAAAAGTCTTCGCTAAGGCGATCAAACCCTCTTCATCATTCGGTTCTGAAGCCAAAAATTTTGTAAGGCTTTCCTCGGCAAGTTCATAATTATTCCTGGCCAACGCCGTTTTGCCCTTTAACAAAAGCGCCAAGGGAAGTTCAGCAGAAAAACTATCCACTTTTTGTAACAGCCCAAGCGTCTTATCTATGTTGCCTTCAGCAAACTCCAGCCTGGCCAGCAGCAGGATTGCTCTTCCATCATCTGGGCCAATCGCCAATAGCTGATCTATATATTTACGGCTCTGCTCATAATCACCTTCATCATAGGCAATAGACGCTAAAGCAAATATTGGTGGTATAGCGTCAGGATAATTTTCTCTAATCGTTTCAAATGTTGTTTTTGCAGCGGCAAGATCATTATCCAACATCGCGATCCTGCCAGAAAGTTGCAAAGCCTCATAGGATTTGGGGTCACTCTCAAGAGCTTTGCCCAAAACAGATTTGGCCTGTTCAAGGTCACTGCTTTCAAAATAATATCTGGCCTTTAGTGTCAAAAGATCAATATTTTTGGGGTCCAGAGCCAAGGCGGCATCCCATGTGGCTATAGCTTCCTCGACACGCGCCAGATTAAGCAAAGAGAAACTTTTTGACCAAGAAAGAAGGGATTTTTGTTCAGCACTAAGACCTTCAACGTCAATGCCAGCAATAAAGGTCAGGGCTTCTTCAGATTTGCCATCAAGTGTTAGTGCTTTGCTTCTTAAAATCTGTGACTGCAAAAATGCATTCGATGTTTCAGGGATTTTGGCGAGCGCTGTTTGCGCACCAAGATAATCACCCAAATTTATCAATATTTCAGCATATAATAGATTGGCTTCAGGCGCATTGGGCGATTGCTTAAGAGATTCCAACAAATGAATACGAGCATCCCGAAACCGATTTTCTTCAAAAGCCTGTTCTGCGGCCTGCATCGGGTCACTTGCTGCGGTGTCACAGGCCGACAGAGCCATAGCCATTGCGGCAGATAGCAATAACAATTTAGGCTTTTTCATATTTATCAAATATCTCATATACACCTCTTAGCGCCAAATGCTTTATAGCATATAAATTTTGGTAAGGTTTCACGTAAAATAAGGTCAATGCGCGCATTGATGAAAAGAAACCGATTATTATAAAAATTATAGCGACATTTCCCACAGTCGCAAGGCCATGAAAAATGTCGGAATTTTATACAATTCGACATGGCTAATTTTTTTGGTTAATTTTTAAACCACTAAATTATAACAGAAATTTCAAACTGGCATGAGGTTTGCTTACTTTCTCACAGCAATGATTGACGTACTGCTTACAGTAACATGTTTATCATTCGGAATAGAAGAAACAGGGACGAGACTCTTATGAAAAAAATTGCAATCACACTCGCAGCCGCTGCATCTACCGTAGCCATCGCTACGCCAGCATCTGCCGATTTGTTTACCTACACGCAAACCAATGGCGATATTTTGACCGTTGATACGCATAATAACCGTGGCTCATTGGTTGGCCGCAACATCAACGCAACCTTTACGGGCGATTTTTCTGGCTTTACCGGCGGCGCAGCACCCACTGGCCGTTTTGCTCTGGATAGTGTCAGCGGCACCCGCCAATTTGGCTCTATATCAGCAGCCCCTAACGCTAACCGTCAGCAATTTCTGATTTTTGGTCAGCGCGGTGACCCAACACGTACAAATCTCTGGACCAGCTGGGGCAACCCTGTAATTGGTGGCGATTATATCTCTTTCATCGGTGGTTTTTCTCAGTCACCATCTACACCAGTTCCTGCGCCAGGTATGCTTGGCCTGTTCGGTCTGGGTCTTGCCGGTCTTGGCTTTGCTCATGGTCGCCGTAAATTTAAGGCACGCAAAGCTGCGGCTTAAATTATCGACTTACCAGATTATCATATCTGGGAATCGCAAAATCATGGGGTGTCCTAACGGGCGCCCCTTTTTGTTTTAGCTGTTCTGCGCTGCATATTCCTGTCGCAATTGCGTCTTCAAAACCTTGCCAATGTGACTACGCGGCAATTCCTTTAGTTGGTGGAGGGCAGAAAGGCGCTGCGTTTTGCCCAGTTCGGCATTGGTTGCAGATAGAATTTCGTCGCAATTAAGCGTATTGCCGTCTTTGCTGACCACAAAGCCTATCGGCGTCTCTCCCCAATCGCGCGACTCCACGCCGATAACAGCAGCATCGACAACATCTTCATGCGCCATGAGCGCCTCTTCAAGGTCGCGCGGATAGATATTAAAGCCGCCCGAAATAATCATATCTTTTGACCGGCCCATCAGAGTCACAAAATTGTCAGCATCAACCTGACCAATATCCCCCATACGCTGCCAGCGATTGCCATCTTCATCATACCAGCTCGCCTCCTGCGTTTTCTCAGGCTGATTTTGGTATCCAGACATCATTGTCGGGGAACGCCCGACAAGCTCACCCATTTCGCCGGCAGGCAATCGTTCGCCAGCGTCATTGATAGTAATAACCTCACTACCTCCCCATGGTTGTCCTACGCTGTGCAATTTATCGGGATGGTCATGCGCCAATAATACGCACACAACCCCGCCCTCAGTCATCGAATAGATTTCCACCAATCCGCCAGACATACGCTTTAACACTTCTGTCTTTAACTCGGCCGTAAAAGGCGCGCTGGTGCAATATTTCAGCATTAATGACGATGTGTTGAAATCATCAAAACAATCAAAATCCATAAGCCGCTGATATTGAACTGGCACCAGCATAGTGTGCGTTGCACGGTGCTGTTCACATAGTGCGCACCAGCGCGCGACATCAAATTTACGCATCAATATCGTGCTGCCACCAAAAGCAATAGTGGGGGTGAACAGCCCCAAAGTGGTGTTTGAGTAAAGCGGTGTCGACAGCAAGGTAACTTGCCCTTCTTCACCATAACCCCCGCCGGTCTGCGCCTGTCGCCAGCGCATAAGACGCGAATGGACGATACCTTTGGGCGTGCCTGTCGTACCGCTGGAATAGATGATATTATAAGGGTCATCCGGGCCAATATCCGGGGTAATATAATTGTCTGTGTCTCCTGCCATCCAATCATATAAGGCAGGGCAATCATCCATTGCCTGGTCCATCATGACATGGTTGAGCCGCGGCAAGGTTACGCCGCTTTCAAGCAATTCGGCCCGCTTGATAGTATCGATGAACAAAAGGTCAGCACCGCTATCGGCCATCATCGCGGCCAGCTGTTTGGGCGTTGCAGAGGTCGTCAGCGGAGCCGCGCAGCCACCTGCCACAATTGCTGCAATATATACCAGAGCATAGCGTGCCGTCGTTGTACCAAGAATAGATACAGCCTGCCCTTTTTTAAGACCATCGGCCTGCATCTGGGCGGCGATACGGTAAATTAAATGCTCCGCCTCACCCCAGTTAAGCCGCTCTTCGCCATCATCAAAAGCCATGCGTTCGGGCCGGTCTTTTGCGTGCATGGTAACCAGATCATGCAAATGACCGAATGGTTTGTCGAGATAGTCAGCAGGCGTCATCATTTGGCCTTTATCTTAGCGAAGCAGCGTTTTGCTCTTGCTTGGAAGGAAAACAATCATCATTGTTCGATCATGTTTTCAGCGAGGAATAGCAATATTCCTTATGCGCCCATGTTTAGCAAGCCATCACGCACCAGCTTTCGGAGAAATATAAGTGGAATCAATTTATTGGGTGATTAACCATGCATGCCATCGCCGGTGTAAGCATTGCTATGACACACGCTTTCGCCCCTATGTTCGCGATGCGTTAGAGAATAAGGTGCTGGAGGCAGAAACGGCCTTTGAGGCGATCATCGACAATCTGCCGGATAAGTTGGAATTTCGCAAAGCGGATGGTGAAATGGGCAAAGGCCGTATCATCCTTGCTGGCGGCGAAGTGCTGGTCGATCCTGTTCGTGAGCGTGTATTATACCCCATCATGGAACGGCTACAGGCCAAATATGGTGAGCGCGCGCATATCATTGTCCAGACAACCGGCGATCTGGTGACCGACAAGATACTCGACGAATTGCTGGAGCGCGGCGCCTGGCTGATTTCAGCCGCTGGTATGGATGACTATCATGTCGGCCATGAAGGCGAAAAGCGCATCCCGTTAATCGAAAAACTCCGCGCTATGTTTACCGAGCGCGGTATGGCCGAGATGCCGGAAGGCGAGCCTGTGCGGCTAAGCGGCGGTAAACCAAGGGCCTGGTATAATCTTATCGGCGCAACCGATGATGCATGGATTGGCAAATTATGGCCGCGCGGACGGGCATGGGAAAATGGCCTGACCAAAGCGGATATGGATGATAATTTCTGCAATGCATGGTCGGGAGGATTGAATTTCCTGAACCATGGTGAAAGCGGTTCAGAAGTGTCCATTGAACCAGATGGCAAAGTCTATCCATGCTGTTTGAAAACGGCAGCACCATTGGGCGATCTGACGCAGGAAAAACTGGTTGATATGCTCGATACACTAAAGGACTTACCGGCTTTGCAGGCGATAAATCGCGGTGATCCGTCCGCTATGGGCGAAAGCCATGGCATGAGCCGCGACGCATTCATTGCCAATAGCTCGGCGCAAATGCCCAATGGCAAGACCTGTGAAAATATGTGCATTGGCTGCGATCATTTTTTCACAAATGTGATGAGCCCTATTTTGGAAAAAGCACAGCAGGACAGGTTGGCTACAGCGCAGTGAGTAAGGGCGAATGACCCTATTACAGCCGCTTTTGGGTATCTGTGTTTTGGTTGCCATTGCATGGGTGTTCGCGGAGAAACGCCAAAACCTGCCATGGCGCTGGGTGGCTGGTGCGATTGCGCTCCATCTTGTCCTTGCGCTCGTTCTGCTCCGCTTTGAGCCTGCCCGTCTGTTTCTTGCCGGCGCTGGCTCGGTGGTCACAACACTGGAACAGGCGAGCAAAGCCGGGTCATCCTATATGTTCGGCTATCTGGGCGGCGCGCCTTTACCATTTGAAACCAAGACCAATGCCAATACACTCATCATAGCGTTTGAGATTTTGCCCATCATCCTGGTCACAGCAGCGCTCTCTGCCCTATTGTGGCATTGGCGCATATTGCCGATCATCATTCAGGCCATGGGTTGGGCTTTGCGCCGGTCACTTGGCGTTAGCGGCACAGTCGGGCTTGGCACAGCGGCCAACTTCTTTTTGGGTGTCGTGGAAAGCCCGTTGGTGATCCGTGCATATATCGCCTCCATGCCGCGCTCTGACCTTTTCATGGTTATGACAGCCGGAATGGCAACGGTTTCCGGCGCAGTTCTGGTGCTTTACGCCAGTGTGATTGATGATCTGGTTCCACAGGCCGCTGGCCATATCATAACAGCCTCACTGATCTCCCTACCCGCAGCCTTGTTATTTGCGCGGATCATGGTTCCCCCTGATGCGACACAGAGCCAACCCGAAATAGAGACAGAAGCCGCGCAATCCATCCGCTATGAATCAAGCCTCGATGCCGTTGTTCAAGGCGTTGAAGATGGTTTGAAAGTGTTCTTAAGCGTGATGGCCATGTTGATCGTCGTATTCGCTCTAATCTTTATAGCGGATGCTATACTGGCCCAATTGCCCTATGTTGATAGCCAGGCCCTGAGTGTCAGTCGCATTTTTGGTTGGATATTCGCGCCGATTGTCTGGCTTTTTGGCGTTCCTTGGCAGGATGCTTTGGTCGCTGGCCAGTTGATGGGCAGCAAGGCGATTTTGAATGAATTCATCGCCTATCAGCAAATGGCACAGCTGGCCCCTGATGCCTTAAGCCCGCGTTCCATGATTATTATGACCTATGCTATGTGCGGCTTTGCAAATTTGGCCAGCATAGGCCTGCAATTGGCAACATTCTCATCACTGGCACCAGCAAGGCGGGCAGATATTGTCTCTCTCGGCTGGCGGGCATGGCTAGCTGGCAATCTGGCCAGCGGAGCAACTGCGGCCATTGTTGCCCTCACCATTGCATAATTTAGATAGGCAATAAGAGGCCTTGACTGGTTTAACGACGGTAGCGGCCACCAAAACACGTCATTGATCCATCGCGGCTTTTTTGCGAACCCTTATACTGCCCGCCACACGCTACCCGCGTACCATCACGGCTATGTTGATAGCTGCCATATTTTCCGCCTGCGCAAATCCTGTGTCCGTCACGGCTATGTTGGTAACTGCCATATTGCCAACCACAAGCCACATCACTGCCGTCGCGGCTATGTTGATAGCTCTTATATCGCCCACCAGTACAAACAGTCGTGCCATCGCGGCTGTGTTGATAGGATGTATATTCACATCCGCAGCGCACTATGCTGTCAGAGATATGTTTATAGCTTTTGGAACCCGGCTCACAAATTTTTGACTGGGATGCATTATAGTCATGCACAGCGCGCAATTGCGCCTGTTGCCGTGCCACCACAGCCGCATTTCTGCTCTCATCATAGGCCGGCACATCATCAATATTTTGCGCATCAGAGTTGGGCGCAGAAATACGCTCACTATCGTTATTCGCACGTGATGATGCTCGCTCTTGTCTGTCTTGAGCACCTGCCTCTTGTTGCGCTCGTTCAGCCTCTAACGCTAAGTTCTGCGCCTCGCTCTGCTCTAGGCTCTGACTGGTATTCCAATAAGCAATTGCCAAAAAGGCAATCACAGCAAGCAAGAAAATGGTCGTCCAACGCATAATGCCTGTTCACTCCCTCGTAACACGGGCTCCATAGCCTTGCATTACATCTTCAGATTCAGGGTGCTGCCCATATCGAGACGCCCTATTTGTATATCGCGCAATATTTTATGTTTCTTCATATTGCTGTTCATAGGCCAATTGGTCTTTATCCAGCTTACGTTTGCGCAGCCAGCCATAGCCAGCAACAAGCATGGCAAGAACAAGCCCCAATATCAGCACAAACATATGACTATCAGATGACCGCAGCGCAGCTTCACGCCCGTTCGGGAACACGTTGACTGTTACAAAAGCCGGTTCAAGGGCGGCCTTGCCAGCCATAGCTTGTGATGCATCACTATTTCCGCCTGCTTCTAACCTACCGTTCAGCACAAAAACCATGCCAGCTTGCCCCTCGTCCGCAACAAGCTGCAACAATTGCTCATCACTGACAATTCCATCAATCTCCATAACTGCTTTTGCCGGAGCCGAGAAATCCGTCGCATCAACGGGATAAAGCGGCATGAACAGTTTGCGACTGCGTTCCCGTCCGCGCTTTGTTCTTACCGTTTCAACCATAAAATCGACATTGCCCTGCGCCCGGACAACTACCTCGTCATAATCATTGCTGGTTTCGCCGCTCGCGATAGCTTCAATGCCGACTTCTTCTGGCGCAGCATGCGACAGTGCGGCCTTACGTTCCATATCGGTTGTATAGCTAGCATATGCCACAAAAATACCGGCAGCCAGCAACAAAGGTGACACAATAAAATACACCAATGGCGGTAACTTAAACAAACGAAATAGCATGAAATATTCTCCTCAAACCCCGCATCAATTAAGCCTAGGGCCAAAATCAAGTCAACCATCTTGCCCCATTTCATGCTTTGCACCGGATCAAAAATTGGCGACCGAAGCGCCGCCAATATTGCGGTGAAAAATCCAAAATTATAGGGCAGATAAAGTGATTATCTGCCGATATTTCATAACCTTTTTCAGGTCAAAGTCGCTCCCATCACAACAAAAATGCACAATCAAAATCATATCGCTCTGTTGATGTGGAAAAACACTGCTTTTTGTTGGGAGTTAGTCACAAACAGGCTATGAAGATCAGATGATAGAAACACCTGAAAACACCACTGCCGACACACCTGACAATCCTGATGCCCCGACCTCTGCGCCGGACAGTATGGATAATCCTAACACCAATGAATATGGTGCGGATTCAATCAAGGTTCTCAAAGGGTTGGATGCTGTGCGTAAGCGTCCGGGCATGTATATTGGCGATACGGATGATGGCTCTGGCCTGCACCACATGGTGTTTGAAGTATCCGACAATGCGATTGATGAGGCATTGGCGGGGCATTGCGACCATGTGATTATCACGCTGAACGCTGATGGTAGCGTCTCTGTCGAAGATAATGGCCGCGGTATTCCCGTTGGCATGCATAAAGAAGAGGGTGTTTCCGCTGCAGAGGTCATTATGACCCAGCTGCACGCGGGCGGTAAGTTTGAAAACACTTCTGACGACAATGCCTATAAAGTATCGGGCGGTCTGCACGGCGTAGGCGTATCAGTGGTCAATGCGCTGTCCGAATGGCTGGACCTGAATGTCTGGCGCGATGGCGAAGAGCATTATATGCGCTTCCGCTTTGGCGATGCAGAAGCTCCGCTTAAAGTCATTGGCAAGGCTGGCGATAAAAAGGGCACAAAAGTGACCTTCCTACCCTCGCCTGCAACGTTCAAGATCACCGAATTTGATTTTGACAAGCTGGAGCATCGCTATCGCGAACTGGCCTTTTTGAACTCTGGCGTGCGCATCATCCTGCGCGATGAGCGCTCCGAAGAGCATAAAGAACATGACCTTTATTATGAGGGTGGCATTGGCGCCTTTGTCAGCTTTTTGGACCGCAACAAGGTTGCTCTGGTGCCAGAACCAATCGCCATTTCCGGCACGCGCGATGATGTTACCATTGATGTCGCGCTGGAGTGGAATGACAGCTATTATGAAAATGTGCTGTGCTTCACCAACAATATTCCGCAGCGCGATGGCGGCACCCATTTGGCGGCATTCCGCGCGGCATTGACCCGTACCATCAATGGCTATGCAGAGCGCACCGGCCTGATGAAGAAGGAAAAGGTCAAGCTGACCGGCGATGATATGCGCGAAGGGCTGACCGCTATTGTCTCGGTCAAGCTGCCTGATCCCAAATTCTCATCTCAGACCAAGGATAAGCTGGTCTCTTCCGAAGTGCGGCAACCATTGGAAAGCCTGATGGCCGATAAAATGGTCGAGTGGCTGGAAGAAAACCCGCAAAGCGCCGCAGCTATTGTGCAAAAGATTATTGAAGCCGCAGCCGCACGCGAAGCCGCGAAAAAGGCGCGCGAACTGACCCGCCGCAAAGGCGCGATGGATATTGCGTCACTGCCCGGCAAACTCTCTGATTGCCGTGAGCGTGATCCGGCCAAATCAGAACTGTTCCTGGTCGAGGGTGACTCCGCTGGCGGTTCCGCCAAACAGGGGCGTGACAGCCAGTATCAGGCCATTTTGCCGCTAAAAGGTAAGATATTAAATGTTGAGCGCGCGCGGTTTGACCGCATCATCTCCTCCAAAGAGGTGGGCACGCTTATTCAGGCCATGGGCACCGGCATAAGAGACGATTTCAATATTGAGAAGCTGCGCTATCACAAGATTGTTATCATGACCGATGCTGATGTTGACGGCGCACATATCCGCACCTTGCTGCTGACTTTTTTCCACCGGCAAATGGGCGAGATTATCCGCAATGGTCACCTCTATATCGCTCAGCCACCTTTGTATAAGGTCAGCAAGGGCAAATCCGAAGTCTATTTGAAAGACGATCCCGCGCTGGATGCCTATCTGATTGATGCCGGGCTTCAAGACAAGCTGCTAAATACCACAGGTGGCGGACAGATTGGCTCTAATGATCTGGCCGATCTGGTCGAACATGCGCGGCGGATGAAGGCGCTTATGGCCTATGCCCCTCGCCGTTATAATGCGGATATTGTTGAGGGCATGGCGCTGAAAGGTGCGCTGGCCCCTGATCTGGATCAGGCCGGACGCGTGGCCGCTGTTGAAGCCACGGCCAAATGGCTGCAAGCTGGCGATGAGGATAGCCGTTGGAGTGGCACCATGTCGGAAGAGGGCGGCTATCTGTTCACCCGTGCATGGCGCGGCGTGGATGACCATCATGTTATTGATGCCAAATTCCTGACCAGCGCCGAAGCACGCAAATTGCACAAGCTGGCCAGTGAACGCGCCGATATTTACGAAGATGGCAGCACCTTGGTCAAAACCAGCAGCGCATCGGGCGCAAGTGATGATGATAGCGACAACCCCAATTTGGCGGCATCGGGCACCGCGATTGCGAGGCCAAGTGACCTGTTAGAGGCCGTTCTGGCCGCAGGGCGCAAGGGCCTTGCCGTGCAGCGCTATAAAGGCTTGGGTGAGATGAACGCCGAACAGCTATGGGAAACCACGCTGGACCCGGAAAATCGTTCACTCCTGCAAGTGCGTGTGGAAGATGCCGATGTGACCGACGAAATCTTCACCCGCCTAATGGGCGATGTCGTCGAACCCCGCCGCGAGTTTATTCAAGACAATGCGCTGAATGTCGCGAATTTGGATGTTTAGAAACTATATTTTATCCAAAACACTCAATAAACCCCTTTGCGGTGCGCTATGCGGACAACCACAATAACGACGCGCTCATCCTCGATTTTCGCGATAATACGATAGTCACCTATGCGCCATCGCCAATAACCTGACCAATCACCAACCAGTGGTTTGCCCAAATCGCGTGGATCATCCAACTTGGCGATGCGTTCTTCCAGCACTTTGATAATGCGTGCTGCAACCGGTTTGCCCAGCTTCTTTAATTCCTTCGCCGCTTGCGGTGTGAACTCTATCATCCATCTGGGCGTTTCAGAGGCCAAGATCAGCCTTTATATCGTTTAGAGAAACCGCATCATCTTGCCGGAAATCGGCCATCCGCTCCTCAGCAAGGAAATAGTCTTCCATTTCCTCTAAATGCGCCTCTATCGCCTTTCGCGCATAAAAGGTTTTGGTACGCCCGGTCTTCTCTGCCAGTGCTGCCAGCCGTTTTTCCAATGCTTCATCCAGCCGTATCGCAAGCATAAATATTCTCCTCTGCTATACACATATAGCAAATTTACTGCTAAGGCCAGCTTTAAGAGGTCGGTCTTGAACCAATGTCATCCCCGCGTAGGCGGAGATCCAGTGTGAATTAGGAATAGGCCCGCGCTAGTTTCCCGCTTTCTCGCGAATGAGGATCATCGGCATATCACGGGGCTTATCGGCATAGTCGTAACAGAGACTGTTCAACCCCATATCCACCTGCTAACCCGCCTTAATGTCTGGTGCCAATGCTCTTCTCACCATTTTATCCTGCGTGTTTTTCATGGGGATTGTCGCGTATATAAGTTGGCGCAAAACGCGTGGTGAGGTTGACAGTAAGGACGGGTATTTTCTCGCTGGCCGCGGCCTTGGCGCGACTTTTATTGCCGGATCATTATTGCTCACCAACCTATCGGCTGAACAGCTGATTGGCCTTAATGGCTCTGCCTATCGCTTCAACATGACAAGCATGGCATGGGAAGTCACAGCCGCTGTGGCGACCATTGCCATGGCGCTGATCTTTTTGCCGCGCTATCTGGCGGGTGCTTTTACCACCCTACCCGAATTTCTGGCCAGCCGCTTTGACGAAGATGTACGCCGGCTCTCCGTGCTGCTCTTCATGTTGGGCTATGGGCTGATCACCATACCATCGGTGCTCTATTCCGGCTCCCTTGCGGTTATTCAGCTTTTTGATCTGCCCAGTGCATTGGGGTTGGAATATTTCCCGACCCTCATCATCACCATTATCGGCATCGGTTTTATCGGTTCGCTGTATGCCATATTTGGCGGACTGAAAGCCGTTGCGGTGTCGGATACATTAAACGGTATTGGCTTGCTGATCATCGGCGTGCTGGTGCCGGTATTGGGCCTGATGGCGCTGGGCGGTGGTGATTTTGGCGCTGGCATGGAGAGGCTATTAACCGATCATCCGGACAAGCTGAACGCCATTGGCGCAAGCGATGCCCCCACCCCCTTTGGCACGCTATTTACCGGCATGATTTTCGCCAATTTATTCTATTGGTGCACCAATCAATATGTCATTCAACGCACATTGGGTGCGGCATCACTGGCCGAAGGGCAAAAGGGTGTGCTTTTCTCTGGCTTTTTTAAACTGCTGGTGCCGTTTATGATGATGATCCCGGGCGTAATCGCCTTTCATCTTTATGGCCCGGGCCTCTCCAGTTTTGACCAGGCTTACCCGCAGCTGATCCGTGATGTCTTGCCAATATGGATGGCCGGCTTTTTTCTCGCGGTGCTGTTGGGCGCGGTGTTTAGTTCGTTCAATTCTTTGCTCAACAGCGCGGCCACTCTGTTCGCGCTCGATATCTATGCGCCGATGTGCAAAAATCTGCCAAGTGAACAGTCGCTGGTGCGGACTGCAAAGCTGGCCAGCCTTGTCATCGCGCTTATCTCCTTTTGCATCGCGCCCTTGCTCTATTTCTCACCCGATGGATTATGGCAAGTGATCCGCAAATTTACCGGCTTTTATAATATCCCCACCATCGTCATCGTGATTGTCGGGCTGTTCACTGCCCGTGTACCTGCTCTGGCGGCCAAGCTGGTGATTATATTTCATGTCATCACTTATGCCTTGCTGCGCTTTGTTTATGATGATGTGATAACGCTGCATTTCATCCACCAATATGCGGTGCTGTTCGTGATAGAGGTTGGCATCATGCTGGCGTGCGGCGTGCTGACTCCGCGCGCAACCGCATGGACATTCACCCGCAATGAACAGGTTGACCTTACGCCTTGGCCCTATGCGCGGCCCTTAGCGATAACGCTCTTTTCCTGCATGGTTGCGCTCTATCTGCTCTTCTCACCCATAGGGCTAGCACGCAGTGGGGAGTTCGGGGCTATATTCTATATCTGCAATGCCGCGCTGTTGGTCGGTAATGTGATGATCTGGTTTATGGCTGGACAGCGCGAGCGGAGAAACACCCTTCGACAAGCTCAGGGCTAGCGGATTTAGGTGGTTAAGCCACCAAGGAGGCCAGAACGCGCCTTTTGCCAGCAAAGGGTCGCCGCCCGTGCATGACCAGATAATTGTCCAGCAAGGCCACATCGCCAGCCTGCCATTGCAGATCATAGGTCAGCGCATCGGATAGCGCGATGACCGGTTCCATATCCGCGCCCGTGATCGGCATATCATCACCAAAACTGACCGATTTATGGGCCGTATTGCGGCTATCGCTCCAGCCGCGAAACGCCGCAATCAGCTGGTTAAAAAATGACCGGCGACCATCGGCCAATTGGCGCACGGCGGGCAAAACCGGTGTGGTCGCGCGCAGGCTGCCATTATCCAGCCATTCATGCGTATAGCCCAGCTTGGCAAGTCGGGCCTCGGCAGCGTCTTTGGTCTCCGCATTCAGCGTGCTTTTCCAGCTGCGCCCCTGCCCTGAACCGGCGTCATTATCGGCCGGCATGACATTGGTGTAGCGCACGCCCTTAGTGGCAAAAGCCTCTAACAGCTCTGGTGTTTCTATTGCCATCCGGTCCAGCAATATATCGGAGCGGCAAATCGGTGTTGCGCCGCCTTCACTGGGCGCGATTTCGCAATAAAAGAACAATTTTGACGGATAAATCGGCGTCTGCGCCATTTCATGATGCAGATAGATGCTGGTTTCCGGCGGCGCTTCATTCGCGGTGAACACCCGCTGCGTCACATTGACGCGCACTGCATTGGAAAGCGACTCTGCATAAGCAAAATTGTCCGCGCCATAGCTTTGCACGGCGGCATCAAATGCCGGGGCATCCGGCACCGCAAAGCCGCGCAACAGCACGGCCCCAACTGCGCCTAGCTGTTCATCTATCTGCGCTTTATTGACCGCAATATAGCCAGCAAGATCAGTGCTGCCACTGGCCAATATTATGGCCGGAAATTCGCTATCTGCCATTATTTTGCTCAATCATAAATCGGGTGGAAAGTGTTAAAGGCTGCCTCTGTAAAGACGCCCGGATCATTAAACCGGCGATTTTGGTTAAGGCCGCTAATCGCCGCCATTTCATCATCGCTCAATGCAAAGTCATTCAGCGCGATATTCTCTGCCATGCGCTGCGGCTTCACAGTTTTGGGAATAACCGCCGTGCCGCGCTGAATGCCCCAGCGCAGCACAATCTGCGCTGCTGTTTTACCATGCGCAGCGGCGGCGGCTTTCACAACCGCTTCATCCAGCACGCCATCACCCTCACCCGCCATGCCGATTTCAACATAGGATGGCGCGCCAAGCGGTGAAAAGGCCGTTACGGCCAGCCCATAATCTTTGGCCAAATGTATCAGCTTCTCATTGGTCAGATAAGGATGCGCCTCTATTTGCAGCATTGACGGTAAAATATCGGCATAGCGCATCAGATCGTGCAACAGGCCGCTATTATAATTGCAAACGCCAATCTGGCGCGTCAGGCCTTTGGCAACCAATTGCTCCATTGCGCCCCATGTCGCGTGCAAGGGCACTTTTGCCAGATGCATCTTCGCATTGTCCGCCTCTGGATCGTAAAGCCATTCGGGGGGATAGCGCGTTTCAATCGGCACAAATTCCAGCGCAATGGGAAAGTGGATCAGATACAGATCGAGATAATCGAGCTGCAAATCACCCAATGTTTTGCGGCACGCCAGTTCGACATGTTCCGGCGCATGAAAGGTGTTCCACAATTTCGATGTGATCCACAATTCTTCACGCTTCACCTTGCCGCTGGCAATGGCTTCGCTGAGCGCAGGGCCAAGCGCATGTTCATTGCCATAATCTGCGGCAAAATCGAAATGGCGATAGCCAGCGTCCAGCGCATTGCTCAGCGTTTCGGCGCAATCTTCCGGTGCCACTTTCCAGAAACCGAAACCAATAGGGGGAATAGTCTGCATAAATTGTCCTTATGCCTTTTCAGCAAAGTTGAGCGTCACCGGCAAACCGGTAGCGATAGATTCCTGAGCCGCGAGACCCATTTGCACGGCCCTAAGCCCGTCCAGTGCGTCAACCACAGCCGCGCCGCCATTGACCAGCGCATCGTGAAAGGCGCGCAATTGAAAATAGGTTGCGCCATGATGATCCCCTGCCGCCAGTGCATCGGCAGGCGTATCGATCTGCTCGACTGCCCGGCCAGTGCCATCAGCTTTGCACGATCGCGGCGAATAGGTAACCTTAGCCGAGGGAATTTGCACTTCCAGCTTGGCCATATCACCGATGAGCGAAATATCTTCCTGCTGTTCAGCGCCTTCTGCAAACATGCACAGGTCCAGCACCGCCCGCGCACCGCCAGCAAAATCAATCAGCACAAAGCCATTATCCAATATATCGGGCGTTTCGCCATCATAACGCTCATCAAGATGGTTCACATCCTGGCCGCCACTGGCGAATATGCGCACTGGCTCATCACGCAAAATGGTGCGCATCAGATCAAAAAAGTGGCAGCATTTCTCAACAAAAGTGCCGCCGCTATTGCGGTTAAAGCGGTTCCAATCGCCCACTTTCTCCAAAAAAGGAAAGCGATGCTCCCGGATCATCAGCATTTTGGCCGCGCCTACATGGCCTTGATGTGTCCGTTCTATAAAGCGCGCAACCGGCGGCATGTAGCGATATTCCATGCCGACCCAGAATAAAGGCGCATAACCCCGTACCTGTTGCTCCAGCGCAATCGCATCCTCTGCGACTGTGCACATGGGTTTTTCCAACAATATGGCGGGGCCATACGCCATGACTTTGGTGACAATATCATAATGGGTGTGGTTGGGCGCCGCGATAATCACAGCGTCCAGCATTTCCGCCTGCAGCATGGCTTCGCCATCTTCAAATACAGTGATTGCCTGCCCTAGCTGCGCAGCCAGCGCAGCGGCTTTATCGCGCATTCCGGCGTCACTATCGGCAATCGCCACCAATTCGGCATTGGGCAGCAGCGCAAGATTGCGCATATGCTCTTGCCCCATCATGCCGGACCCGATTATCGCATAGCGCATATTGTGCGTGACCCTATCTGTTTCATCGCGATGATGACATCGCCTAGAGCGCCGTTCTTTGCTGATATTGCACCGCTTTACAAGCGCACAAAACTATTTGCTGGCAAATATTAGCTGTCTCGCTCAGCCTTCCATATCGCGACCCCCGCTGGCGGCAATATAATGTTGCCGATCAGCAAATCCGTCCCCATTAATTGCGGGAATGTTGCGGAGAGGTCCAATGCCTCGGTGCCATAGTTGAATGCAAATATTTTGCCCGATCTCTGACTGATGCGCAGAGCTGACGGCAGGTCATAGACCTTTAGACCCGCCATCACTGCCATATCGCGCATAATTACCCGCAACAGGTCGTTATCGGGCCATCCGGCACAATAATGAAAATTGAGCTGCCTGATCAGCAGATTGCGCCCATCCGCTAATGTGTAATTGCTTTCCAGTCCGTTGCCCGCATCCTCCATCCAGCGCTCAACAGTCAGATCGCTATTTGGCAATCCCTCTTTCAGGCCCGGGCGCAAACTCTCCACACGTTCAACATGCAGGTCCATAAACGCCAGGCCATGCTGGTCTGGAATGGAGAGGTTTTCGCTTTTTGAGCCCGTCCGCGGCCCGAACAATATCGTCGCGTCCAGCTCTTTCAGCCTTTCGATCAATTGGGCATCCATATGCGGCAATGTCGGTGCAACAATCAGCTTATACCCATCCAGCGGTGCTTGCGTGCTGACGATATCGACATCCAGCCCCAATTGCCGCAATGCGCTGTACCAACGGAAGGTGAGTTCGTCATAACGAAAATCAGCACCTTGCGGCTGTGTGCGCACCATCCAGTCAGCATCATAGCTAAAAATGAGGGCGACTGACGCCTGAGCATTATCACGCAGATCAATATTGTCTAATTCCTGCGCTATTTGCTGCACTTCGTCAAAGCCCGGTGCAGGCTGGCTATCAGGGCGCAGCAAACCCGCATGCATTTGTTCTTGTGCAAAAGGCACTTGCCGCCAACGGAAATAAGAGCAGAATTCTGCGCCATGCGCTGCTGCTTCCCAGCTCCATAAACGCACCATGCCGGGCAGAGGTGCCGGGTTCCATTTGGCCCAATTTACGGGTCCGGGCTGTTGCTCCATCACGCCCCATCGGCGCGCATTTGCGCCGCTGCACATGCCGCGATATAAATCATGGTGATAGGCCGCAATGTCAGGATGCCCTTGCCGCGTATAGGCCGCTTTCTCCTCATCACTGAACCAGAATTGCTCCAAAAAGCCGAGCGGGTAACTGTCCCATGTCGCTAGATCGAGATCTTTGCTCAGCTTGTGATGGTCAAAATCATTATAGAAGCCCATGAAGTTATGCAGCACATCGCGCCCGGGAGAGGCACTGCGGATAATATCCACTTGCAGCGCATTAAACGCCGCCACTTCATCAGATGCAAAGCGCCGATAATCCAGCACATGCGCGGGATGCGCTTCTGTAACGGTCAGAAATGGCGGGTCAATCTCGGCAAAATCGCGATATTCCATTGACCAAAAGACATTGCCCCAGGCCGTGTTTAATGCGGCAATAGTCGTATAGCGATCCGCTAGCCACTGCCTAAACCCCTCCGCCGCGGCATCGGATATGCTCAATACGGTGTCGTGACAGCCATATTCATTGTCTGTTTGCCATGCTGCAATGGCCGGATGTTCGCCATAACGCTCCGCCATTGCCGCAACGATACGCGCACATTCTGCGCGATAGCCCTTATGCGAAAAACAATAATGGCGACGAGAGCCAAATTTGCGCGGCTTGCCATCCAAATCAATTGCCAGCATATCGGGCATGCTATCGACCAGCCATTTGGGCGGGGTTGCCGTGGGGGTGCCCATAATAATCTGCAGACCAGCATTACGCAGAGTCTCAACCGCGCGGTCCAACCATGCCCAATCATAACGGCCTGGCTCTGGCTCAATGCGGCTCCATGCAAATTCACCGATCCGCACCAGAGACAGGCCTAAGTCAGCCATTTGCGCGGCATCGCCAGTCCAAAGGGTTTCAGGCCAATGTTCGGGATAATAGCAACAACCCAATTTCATAAGTTACGGGCCTTATAATATGTGTTGATATTTTGCGGCTTAATCGGCGCTTTGGTCTTCTTCTTTATTACCCAGACCATAAAGCCGCATCTTTGAATAGAGGCTTTGGCGACTTACACCCAATATCTCTGCTGCATTTGCGCGGTTATCCGCAGTGTGTTTCAATGCCGCCTGTATGCACATGTTCTCAATAAGATCGGTGCTCTCGCGGACAATTTCCTTTAGCGACTTGCGCCCGACAAGACCGGTCAACTGATCCACTGACTGCAATTCTGACCGCACGGTAGGAGACAGATCCCGCTCACGCCGCCCGACATTGCGCATGGAAAAGGCGTAAACGGGTTTTTCCCCCTCAATAACCGCAGCGGAGATTTCGACCTGTTCGATCTGACCATTTACATCATGAACAATCGACGCAAAATTGCGCACACTTCCATTACCATCAACCTCTCGCCTTAACAGGTTGAGGTCAATGGCAGGACGCCCGACAAATTGTTCAAGCGTCATACCGTTTAACTGCTCTGCCGAATAGGCGTTGAGCAACATCACAAATTCTGGATTGGCGTAGCAAATATTCAGATTTTCATCTGTGAGTACGAAGCTATCTGGCAGTTGTTCGACCATAGCTTCGACCAAATTACCTTCCGCCCTTGGCTTTTCTGCGCGCATGTCGCTGCTCAATGTCACCAAAAAATACGCGTCTTTTTCCTGACGGAACACTTTGGCGGCAAGCCGGACTTCCTGCATGCCGGAATACCCCCGAGACGGTGCCAACATCAAACCGATAGGCGGCACTGAATCGCTAACTGTTACGGCACCAAAATAGCCCAAAAGAGCATGTTGGGACGGGGTATCAAACAGGTCCAGAAAATCCTTTTTCGCAAGCGATCTGACGTCCACGCCAAAAACATTCTCACATGCAGTATTGGCCTGTTCGATAATGCGTGATTTCACATTGATAATCAGTGTTGGCGACGCAATGGATTGAAACAATATGCGATAGCGGGATTCTGTCTGACGCAAATGTATATAATCACGTTCGATAACTTGCTGCGCCATCAATGTGCGTTGCTGCAGATCGGCAAGCTCTCGCAAATCCTTACCAATGGCCAGCAACCAATCATCGTCTTCCAGCGCCATGAAGCGGTAACTGACTGGAAAAGCACCATCCTTGCCATAGTGATTGATATGGCGTTCCTGATGCGGTTTGATTTGTGAAACAGCGTTCAGATTAGCCACTTTCTCAAGACTATCTGGCAGCACAGTCTCTACCATCGGTTTATCACGCAGACTGTTCAGCCAATCCATATAATCCGCTAGGCCGCTGACATCACGAATTACACCATCACTATCAATCGCCAACAGAAAATCACCCGCATTATACGCAAGTGACATAACATTCTCACGGCTGCTGCCTGTGAAGATTGCATCCTCCAATGTGAAGGGGGTCCATTGATGGTTGAATATCGGTATTGGGCTTACTCGAGTTGGGAATAGCGGTGAATAAGGCGCTAACCCATAAAAACTGAGAGCTATAAGGTCAATATCATTACGCGCCCAAATCATCACGGTTGATACGTAACCCTGTCAGCATTATAACATTTTGTATTGGTCCCAAGACTGCTAACAGAGCTTATGTCTGCAAATATTTTTAGCCCATTTTTCCATATCGCATATCGCTGTGCCCAGACCGGGCGTTCGCTCTATTGGCGGATATTCAAACCCAACGTCTTTGGCGCAAAGCTGGTGGTGTTTAATCCAGCTGGCGAGGTTCTTCTGATCAGACACAGCTATGGGCGCAGTGATCTCTATATGCTGCCCGGTGGCGGTGTTGGACGCCATGAGGATGCGCATATAGCTGCCATTCGCGAGTTACAGGAAGAAGTACAGTGCAGCGCCGAAGATATTGTTTTTCTTGGCAAATATTTTGATGATAGCAAAGGCGCAAAAAACACAATTTCGGTCTTTACCGCAACCACGCGGGACGAACCGGTTATTGATGGGAAAGAGATTATCGAGGCCCGATTTATAGCTTTGGATCAATTACCAGCTAATGTGTCTGCAGCCTCTCGCCGACGCATAGCTGAAGCAACAGGCCGAGCAGAAATTCAGGCGCATTGGTAAGTCTGCGCCGCATTAATAGAGAGAGCGCCCCGCATTTTCGCGCAAACCTCTATGATGCTTTGCCCCAGCCAAGCGCGCACGGACATCATCGGGCCGGTCAGCAAATTCCGCTGCCTCCGGAACGCGGCTAAAGGCTATTTTTACCCCCAGATAATTAAGATCAAGCCCCATTTGCGATGCCGGCATAATCGTCTTCATGCCATAGCGCCGGTTCAACCCATCAATACGGCCCCATAAACGCGCCTGTAAATGGTCAGTAATATCGACATCTTCATCAATGAACAGATCAGCCTCTGGTGGTTGATCAGACAGGCCGTGCAGATGGACCGACACTTGCGAGAACGCGCATTGTGACTTTCCCATGGCATTGAGCATATGGGAAATATCATCCCAAAGCGATTGAAACTCCTGCATAAATCGCCAACTGTTGCGCGAAGCCCGAAACCGTGCCTCACGCCCTATTCGTCCCTCGGGATAGAGCTTTACACTAACGCTCAGCGACGATGCATAAAGGCCATAATGTCGCAATCGACTTGCAGCTTTTAGCAATAACGCCCGGCCCACTATACGCGCGCCTTCGCGCTGACGATGCGGGCCGGAAAGGCGGCGACTATGCCCAATCATCGCCTTTTTCGGCGGTGGCCCCTCGGGTACATCATAGCCTTTTAGCGCATAAATAAACCGCTCCCCAGCGACCGAACCCCAAATGGCGCGTGCCTGTTTTGGTGCGAGATTCCAGAGCTGTTCAAACCGCCTTATGCCGGCACGTTCCAGCCGCCGTGACACGCCATTGCCCACGCCTGGAATATCTCCCAATGGAATATCCGCCAAAGCCATTGGCAATTCACCACTTTGAATTGCGGTCAGGCCATCAGGTTTATGCAGTTCGCCTGCCAGCTTAGCCAGCAATGTGCTCGGCGCCAGCCCGATAGAGCAGCGCATGGCAGGCCCGACATTGCTATATAACCCCTGCTTGATACGCTGTGCCAAAGCCTTGGCCGGTGCAGGTTCCATTTCTTCGGGGTTTAACCGGCACACACATTCATCAATCGAACAGACCCGCAAAATTGGCACGTGATTTTCAATTTCCGCCAACAATAGGTGGTGCATTTCCACATATCGGTCATGGCGTGCCACGCGAACGGCAATATCAGGGCAGATAGACCGCGCCTCAACCAGAGATGTGCCGCGCCTAATGCCCATAGCCTTGGCCTCATAACTCACCGCAATTGCGCTGGTATGGGCGGAATCCAAGGGGATAACGATCACTGGCTTACCAAAAATATACGCGTCATCATGCTGCTCAACACTGGCAAAATAGGCGTTGAAATCGATAAACAGATAGCGCAGGCCATAATCATAGCGCGCAAAATCACCAGCCTGAACATCATCAAGATTATCCCCGCCCCCGGAATCAATGGGGCAATCAGGGTCGCCAATAGGCGGCGCATCAGGCGCAGGCGGATATTGCGATTCGGGCATGAGAACATAATAGGAACATATGCCTGATGCGCAAGTTTTTTATGGTGCGCTGATTTGGTGTATTAGTGGCGGGCTGAGACATGCCCTTCGACAGGCTCAGGGCTGGCGGGATTTGGTCACATGCCCGAAACGCAAACCGCTAGTGGTGAGCTTGTCGAACCACGCCTCTCAACCATGCGCTGACCGCGGTGCCTAAAACCCGAAATCCTGTTGCACGGGTTTTTGCACCGCCTGTTTATCGGGCGCATCACCATCGTCATCACCCACCAATGAGGCCAGTGTCAGGCCCAGCAAGCGCACGCCAGCGCGTACCGGGATCAATTGGTCGAGCAGATCATGACCAATAGCGGCAAATTCAGCGCGATCTTGCACAAGGGTTTCCAGCGAGCGTGACCGCGTGACCTGTTGGAAATCGCTATATTTTGCTTTGAGCGTGACGGTGCGGCCCTGCGCTTCATTGCGCTCTATCCGTTCCCAGACAATGCGGACAATCTCATCCAAAGCGGTGTGCAAGGCTTCGGCCTGGTGGATATCTTCGTTGTATGTTCGCTCCCCGCCCACGGATTTTCGCTGGCGATGCGGTTTGACCGGGCGGTTATCAATACCGCGCGCCGCGTGGTATAAATAGCCAGCAAATTTGCCGAAATGCTCTTGCAAAAAATCCAGCGATTGCGCGCGAATATCTGCCCCTGTCGCAATGCCCAGCGCCGCCATCTTTTCACCAGTGCGCGGGCCGACACCATGGAAACGGCGCACCGCAAGCCCCGCCACAAAATCCAGCCCCTGTTCCGGGCGAATGACGCACATGCCATCAGGCTTATTCTGGTCAGAGGCTATTTTGGCGATGAATTTGTTATACGATACCCCCGCACTGGCCGTCAGACCGGTTTCTGCGCGAATATCATCGCGGATCATCTGCGCAATGCTTGTTGCCAGACCAATGCCCTGTTTATCCTGCGTGACATCCAGATAAGCCTCGTCCAATGATAATGGCTCAACCAGATCTGTATGGCGATGGAAAATCTCGCGTATCTGGCCCGACACTTGTTTGTACACGTCAAAGCGATGTTTCACGAAAATTAGATCGGGACAGCGCCGCGCTGCAGTGACCGAAGGCATGGCGGACTTTACGCCGAATTTGCGTGCCTCATAGCTGGCTGCAGCAACCACACCGCGCTTTGACGATCCGCCCACAGCGACAGGCTTACCCCGTAATTCAGGATGATCGCGCTGTTCGACACTGGCAAAAAAGGCATCCATATCAACATGGATAATCTTGCGAGCAGAGGGCGCGGCATCATCCTCAATGGCTTCACCATCACCACCATTCGCCAATTCATGATCATTTACCGAGCCTGCCATTATTACCAGATATGCCCTGTATAAATAAATGGCAATTGCTACCATCTGTCCCCATAGGAACCGGCATGCACAAAGATATAACCAAAAGTGCTGGCCCTGGCCCGCGCGAATTTGTCGCAATGATGGCAGCAATGATGGCGCTTAATGCACTGGCCATTGATGCCATGCTGCCTGCCTTTCCCGCCATCGGCGCGGCTTTTGATGTGGCACAGGCAAATGACCGGCAATATGTCATTTCGGTCTATCTCGCCGCTATGGGCATTGGCTCGCTGGTCTATGGCCCTTTATCAGACCGTTATGGCCGCCGCCCGATATTGTTTCTTGGTATCGGTATTTATGTCGTTTTCGCACTGCTATGCGCCTTATCGACCAGCTTCCCGATGCTTTTGGCCCTGCGCTTTGCTCAGGGCTTTGGCACTGCCGCCATTGGCGTGTTGACCACCTCTATTGTGCGTGACCGGTTTGTTGGCGATGAAATGGCCAAAATCATGTCGATGATCTTTATCGTCTTCATGGCCATGCCGGTTGTCGCGCCCAGCATAGGCCAGGCCATCTTATATGTGGCGGGGTGGCGCTGGATTTTCGGGGCATTTGCGATTGCCGGCGGCATAGTGATGCTGTGGGGCTGGATACGCCTGCCGGAAACGCGGGATGCAGACAGCGTCAGACCCATGGCTATTAGCGCTCTGACCAAAACATGGGGACGGGTTATCATCCACCGCGCAGCAACGGGCTATGTTTTGGGCAGCGGATTGATCTTCGGGGCGTTGTTCGGTTTCCTCAACAGCTCCCAACAGATTTTTGCAGATGTGTTTGATGCAGTCGATATCTTTCCCATCGCCTTTGCGGCAGTGGCCATAGGCTTGGCGATTTCCAGCTTCGTTAATTCCCGCATTGTTGAGAGATTTGGCGCACGCCGCGTTTCGCACAGCGCTTTATTGGCCTTTATCGCGCTCTCACTGGCGCAAATTGCTGCGGCCAGCTTTGCGCCGAGCAATATGCCGCTGTTTCTTTTGCTGGCCAGTACGAACATGGCCATGATGGGCTTTACCGGCGCAAATTTCTCTTCCATCGCCATGCAGCCTTTTGGCAATGTTGCTGGCTCTGCTTCATCTTTTCAGACATTTGTGCGCACATTATTGGGGGCCGGTGTCGGGGCGCTGATCGGACAGTTTTTTAATGGCACCGCGATGCCTATGGTCACTGGATTTTTGCTTGCCGGGTTGGCCGCTTTATTGGCCGTGTCATGGAGCGAACGCGGCATATTGTTTACGCGCCCCAATGCCCCGCAATAACACAGCGGCACGCGCCTAACGCTGCATCAGCATCGGCCCCATACGCTTGCCACCAAACAGATGCACATGCAGATGCGGCACTTCCTGCCCACCATTTGCGCCAATATTGGCCAATAAGCGATAGCCTGGTGCAACCAGATCATGCGTGCGGGCAACATGGCCAATGGCGCGCACAAATCCGGCAATCTCTTCAGCATCGGCGCGCGCAGAAAAATCATCCCAGCTGACATAAGCGCCTTTAGGAATGACCAATATGTGCAGCGGCGCCTGCGGATTGATATCATGAAAGGCGAGCGCAAACTCATCTTCATATACCGTCTTATTAGGGATTTCCCCGCGCAGGATGGCCGCGAAAATATTGCTGTCATCATAAGGCTGGGTAGCATCAATCGCCATATAGTCTCTCCTGCTTATGCGCTGTTACTTGCTGGTACGACTGGCTTTTTCTTCCAAGCCGGACACGCCCTCACGCCGCGCCAGTTCATTCAGCACATCCTGCCACTCCAGGCCCATATCGGCCAGCAAAACCAGCAAGTGAAACACCAGATCAGCCGCTTCGCCGGTCATATTCTCAGCATCATCAGCCGTCGCCGCGATAACAGCTTCTACCGCCTCCTCGCCTAGCTTTTGCGCCATTTTCTGGCGGCCTTTACTGGTCAGGCTGGCGACATAGCTGGAGGATGGATCAGCGCTGCGCCGCTCGGCTATAATCGCTTCCAACTGGGTGATAATGTCATTGCTCATAGCGTTGGCCCTTCATGCAGCACGTGATATTATAGGGGAACGCACTGCACAGCCAGCAGCAGCAAGTGCGGCATGGGCCTCAGCTATGCTGGCCTCCCCAAAATGGAAAATGGACGCGGCCAAAACCGCACTCGCGCCGCCTTTGACGGCACCTTCAACCAGATGGTCCAAATTACCGACGCCGCCACTGGCGATCACTGGCACATCAAAATTTTTCACCATCGCGTCGATCAGTTCCAGATCATAACCGATACGGGTGCCATCACGGTCCATACTGGTGACCAGCAATTCGCCCGCACCATTGCGCACCAATGTTTCGGCATGGTCCATCGCATCAATGCCCGTTGGCTTGCGTCCGCCATGGGTGAAGATTTCCCAGCCGGAGCCATCCGCCCGTGCGCGCGCATCAATAGAGCCAACGATGCACTGGCTGCCAAAGCGGCTAGCAATATCAGCGATCACTTGCGGGTTAGATACGGCTGCACTGTTCACCGCCACCTTGTCCGCCCCGGCCAATAACAAAGCGCGCGCATCATCTGCACTGCGCACACCGCCGCCAACGGTCAGCGGCATGAAACAAACCTCCGCCGTGCGCATAACCACATCAATAATCGTATCACGCGCTTCATGGCTAGCGGTGATATCGAGAAAACACAGCTCATCCGCGCCAGCCGCATCATAGGCCTGTGCCTGCTCAACCGGATCACCCGCATCGACCAAATCTATAAAATTCACACCCTTGACCACACGGCCATTGGCCACATCAAGACAGGGAATGATACGCGTGCGAACGGTCATTTACCTGTTTGCCATCGCTATCGCGGTCGCGAGATCGAGCCGTCCATCATACAGTGCACGGCCAGTGATAACGCCCTCAATCCCCTCATTCGCGTGGAGTGAGAGCAAGTGGATGTCATCCAGTCCTTTGACCCCGCCACTGGCAATGACCGGAATATCACAGCGCCGCGCAAGCTCCACCGTCGCATCAATATTACAGCCTTTCAGCAAGCCATCGCGCCCCACATCGGTAAACAGCAAAGAGGCAACGCCCGCATCCTCAAAGCGGCGGGCCATATCATGCACGGAGATATCCGAGACATCAGCCCAGCCCTCAGTCGCGACAAAACCGTCTCGCGCGTCAACGGCGACAACAATGCCGCCTTCAAATGCGCGTGCCATATCGCGGACAAATTCCGGGTCTTTCAATGCCGCCGTACCGATAACAATGCGCGCAACGCCCAGATCAAACCATCCTTCCACCGCCTTGCGATCACGAATGCCCCCGCCCAGTTGAACATAGCCGGGAAAGGCAGCAATAATGGCTTTCACCGCATCGGCATTGCGCGCTTCACCGGCAAAGGCACCATCCAGATCCACCACATGCAAATGTTCTGCCCCTGCTTCGGCAAACAGCAATGCCTGCGCAGCAGGGTTATCACCATAAACGGTGGCGCGCTCCATATCGCCTTCAGCCAGACGGACAACCTCACCGCCTTTTAAGTCAATTGCGGGGAAAACAATCATGTCGGGTTCCATTCAAGAAAGCGGCTCAGCAGATCAAGCCCATAGCTTTGGCTCTTTTCGGGGTGAAATTGCACGCCAATAATATTGTCTCGGGCAATGGCCGCGGTCAAAGCGCCGCCATGATCCGTCACCGCGGCAACATCGCTTTTGTCGCGCGCGGCAAAATGATAGCCATGCAGAAAATAGGCTTCACCCGCCACCAGCACCGGATGCTCGGCAACCGGCTCAACATCATTCCAACCCATATGTGGCACCTTGATATCAGGCGATGGCGCAATGGCGCCGACCGTGCCGCCAATCCAGCCCAGCCCCTTATGCGTGCCATATTCAATTCCGGTATCGGCCAATAGCTGCATACCAACACAAATACCCAAAAAAGGCACGGCATCGCTACGTACGCGCTGTTCCAACGCCGCGATCATGCCGTCAATTGCGGCCAGTCCATTATAACATGCGGCAAATGCGCCAACGCCGGGCAGTATGATACGGTCAGCCGCCATCACAGCTTTGGGATCAGCGGTCACATCAGGGGCCGCACCCACTGCCCGTAAGGCATTGTGGACGGAGCGCAAATTGCCCGCGCCATAATCAATAAGAGCGATGCGTTCGCCCATATGCAGCCCTACAGCACGCCCTTGGTGCTGGGTATGGCATTGCCTTTGCGCGGGTCGATATCGACTGCCTGACGCATTGCGCGGGCAAAACCCTTATAAATACTCTCGGCAATATGGTGGTTATTCTGCCCATATAGCAATTCGATATGCAGAGTCAGACCCGCCGTTTGCGCAACCGAATGGAACCAATGTTCAATCAGTTCGGTATCCATCTCACCAAGGCGTGGCTGACTGAAAGCGGCTTTCCACACCAGATAAGGACGCCCGGAAATATCAACGGCAACGCGGCTCAATGTCTCATCCATTGGTGAATAAGCGCTGCCATAGCGCACGATGCCCGCTTTATCGCCCAATGCCTCCGCTATAGCCTGCCCGATAGCCAGCGCGCTGTCTTCCGTGGTGTGATGCTGGTCAACATGCAAATCGCCTTTGATCTTACACGTCAGATCAATTAGCGAATGGCGCGAAAACTGCTCCACCATATGGTCCAGAAAGCCGATGCCAGTGCTGACATCATATTGTCCTGTCCCATCCAGATTGACGGCAATCTGAATATCGGTTTCCTTGGTGGTGCGGCTGATAGTGGCTGTTCTCATAAGTGCCTCCTATAATTGCGGAGCATTAAGACGCAAGCCTGTAGAGAGATTATCGGCAATTGACTGCAATCTTCTTGACCCAGCCGCAACTAGAGTTCATTTTTACATTATGAGCGATGATACACCCGATAGCCTGATTCCTTATGACGAAATCGTCCAGAACGCTTTACGCGCGGTTATTGGCCGGGTGCTGCGCACTATTGGCCAGGAAGGTCTGCCTGGTGAGCATCATTTTTATATCACGTTCAAAACCCATGCACCCGGTGTTTCGATACCCAAGCATTTGATGGAGCGTTTTCCTGACGAGATGACCATCGTCCTGCAAAACAAATATTGGGACCTTAAAGTGGAGGAAGAGCATTTTTCTGTTGGGCTAAGTTTTAACCAAATACCGGCTGATCTGTTCATTCCTTATGCGGCGGTTACGGCATTTGTTGACCCTGCGGTGGATTTTGGCCTGCAATTTCAGGCTACAGAGGCAGAGAGCGAACCGGAACCCCATGAAGAGGCCGAAAACGACCATCCAGCGCAAAGCAGTGATGATGGCAAGAACGGCGGCGACTCCAACGTGGTAACGGTGGATTTCGGTCGCAAAAAGTAACGGCTGACACTGCCATTGGCACGCAAACCAACATCTTCCAGCCCCAAATCGGCACCGCCTGAGAAAAAGTCTCGGCCGCAATCTCTTGCAAATGCTGACAATAAGACCGAAGTGAGCGATGCCCCTAAAAAGGACAAACCCTTATTATCTGCGGCTAAGGCGGCTCTTAATGACCCGTTACTGCACAGCCTGGTTTCTGGATTGGTAATTTCAGCCGCTCAGAAACAGGGTGCCAAAAATGGTTTGAGCAACACCGTCATTGCCTTTGCCTCGACACAGCTAGCGCGCAAATCCATGCCGGGCGCTCTTTTGCTTGGAGCAGGGTTTCTGGCAAAAAACTGGTATGACAGCCGTAAGGAAAAATCGGCACAGGCTAATGGCGCAGAGACAGATGCGCCTGATACACAGATAGCGGATAACAGCGATGCCGCCCCCGATGCGAAATCTTTAGCAAAGGGTCAGGGCAAGACTTGACCTCACCATATGGTTGCGGCCAATAGGCTTATGACCAGTAACCCATTATTTAGCGCCATCAATCAGGACGAGCTACATCGTCGCGGCTTGCTCTTCATCCTGTCATCACCATCGGGCGCAGGCAAATCAACCATCGCCCGTATGATATTGGAAAGTGATGAGGATATCAGCCTGTCTGTTTCCGTAACAACCCGCCCCCCGCGTGAGGGAGAGCTTGATGGCGTAGACTATCATTTTATAGATGATGCCGAGTTTCAGGCACTTGTTGATGACAATGCCTTATTGGAATGGGCCCATGTGTTTGACCATAAATATGGCACCCCGAAATCTGCGATTAAACAGGGCCTGAAAGACGGTAAGGACTTTTTGTTTGATATTGATTGGCAAGGCACTCAGCAACTTTACCAGCGCGCAGAAGGTGATGTCGTCAGAGTCTTTATCTTGCCCCCGTCCATAGAACAGCTAAATGAACGTCTGCGCAAACGCGGAACCGATAGCGAAGAGGTTATCAATCGGCGTATGGCAAAAGCAAAAAGCGAAATCAGCCATTGGGATGGTTATGATTTTGTTGTCATCAATGATGATGTGGATGCTTGTTTTGATAAGGTCTGCGAGATTTTGCACGCAGAGAGAATGCGCCGTGCACGTCAAACAGGATTGATTGATTTCGTGCGGGATCTAACTCCGCCAGATTAAAGCATTTTGTTGAAAACGCATAATGGCGGAGCGACCAAAGACCGCCCTGCCACATATGTTTCCCATTAACCGCCGAAGATTTTGCCCAAAGCGCCTTTGCCTTTGTCGAGCGGGTTTTTGCGGAAATTGGCTTCTTCGCGGCCGATATAATTAAATATGCCGTCCATTGCCTGATCGGTCACGCTATCGGTTATCCCATCTGCACTAATATCGCCGCCGGCAAGCGACGCCACAGGGCCCAATGACTGCAATTTTGACATTTGGTCATACACGCCCACTTCGGTCAGCGCGGCCGTGATAAGCGGGCGCATCTTGGTGCGCAATTCTGTGCCCGATGTCGAGCGCAGATAATCTGTTGCAGCGGTCTTGCCGCCTGTCGCAATGCCAACACCGCTCTGCAATGTCAGGCCATCAATGGCCGAGCGGAATATCGGTTTTGCCTCTTGGGCGGCCAGTCCGGCTGCCTTATTGATATTTTTGGTAATATCTTTGGTCAGTCCTGCATTGCTGGTGAAGCGCAGGATTTTGCTCGCTTTTCTGAGCGGGCCGGGAAGCAATACACGCACTGCTTTATCATCGTAAAAAGCGCCAGGTGCTGACAATTTGTCCAGTGCGGAATCAGACGCGCCTGCAAGCGCACCCTTTACCGAAAACCCTTGCACAAGCGGGGCAGTCGCAGCGATCGCAACAGGTTGCAAAGCCAAGCCAGATAGCGCCGTAGCGGTCAAAGAAGCAGTAATCAGGGTGCGTATAATCATAATAGATCCTCTCATTTCTTGACCTATTATGCACGATTTTCACGAGATTTGCGATCTTTTAGGCGTAAAATCTCTTTCAAAGCGCCAAAAGCAGCGCTTTTATAGCCTCTAATCAGATTGCATTTTCTTTCTCAAGCTCTTTCAAAAGCTCTTCAAGCTGATCACTGATAATGGCGTTGCTATCACCGCCGCCAAAAGTGATGGCGCCGCTGGAGAAGGTGGTGCCAAATGTGTCGGCAACGGTTTTTGTCTGTAATAAACCAGAGGCAAAATCACGCTCCGTCAATGACGGTAAAGGGTGAATGAACGTCCCCCAAACCAAGTCTTGCGCAACGGCGTAACGTGCATCAAGGGCGCTATCAAAATTGGCCTGCAATAACCGTAGCAAAGCACCTTCAGGCAAGTCCTCAACGGTAGAAATAGGGGTCATAATCCGCATACGGCCAGCATTAACGTCCGTGATGACCAGAATCTGTGTATCGTCGATACTCAATTGCCAATTATTGCCATCCCGTGTGGCGTCTTCATCTACCCGTTCAATAACCTTGGCTATACGTGCCAGACCCTGCTCTGAACGCGCGACGATAGAATCTGCATCAGGCTCTGCTTCGCTTTCCTGTTCGGCCGGCGCTTCATTCACAGCTTCGTCATCATCAGACGCGTTGGCTTGACCTTCCAGTTCGCGCTGGACATCAGAAAAGTCGTCAAGCGGTGGCTGCTCATCGTTCTGCTCTTGCATGGCAAATGCGCCGCCGCTCATTGGCAGCGCGAGGCATGATGAAAGAAGTGCAACAGCAATGAGAGAACGGGTTTTGGTCATGTTGGATTCCTTTTACGAAGAGGAACAGAAAGTTCCTTTGAATTATTCGCAAGAGCAAGCCATTTTGTTACCAAAAGTGAACGACTTTTAGGCTGCGCGCTTAATTCCCTTCAAGATCAAGCCACCTTGGCGCAAAAGCGTTCACTATGCCGCCATCGACGGGAATAGTGGTGCCCACCACATAATCGCCTGCACGGCTGGCCAAATAGATTGCCGCCGCGGCCATATCTTCGGTCTTGCCGACACGTTTGGACGGAATAGTGCGCGCCACCAATTCCTCTGCATCACGGGCCGCTTTGTTCATTTCTGACGGGAAAGCGCCCGGGGCTATGCCGGTGACAATCACATTATCGTTCAACAACCGCACCGCCATACGCTTGGTCAGCTGGATCAATGCCGCCTTGGATGCCTGATAGCTATAGGTCTCCCATGGGTTTACCCGCATGCCATCAATGGACGAGATATTGATAACCTTGGCTGGCTCAGTCTTGGTTGCCGCAGCCTTCAAAGATTTATGCAATGCCTGTGTCAGAAAGAAAGGTGATTTCACGTTCAGGTCCATAACCTTGTCCCAACCAACTTCCGGGAAATCATGAAATTCTGCGCCCCAGGCAGCGCCTGCATTATTGACCAAAATGTCCAGTCGATCTTCATGCTCTGCAAAGCGTTCAGCAAAAGCGCGCGCGCCTTCGATGCTGGACAGATCGCCTGGCAGGGAAATGCAATTGTCGCCCAATTCAGCCGCTGTTGCGTCGCATACTTCGGCTTTACGCGCGGTGATATATACCTTCGCACCAGCCGCAATATAGCCTTGTGCAATCATCTTACCAATGCCGCGCGAACCGCCGGTTACAATCGCTATACGTCCTTCTAGCGAGAAAAGTTTTTGTACGTCCATGCTCATATCTCCAGTAAAACCGCTAACTCGCGATATATCTCGCTCTTAAATTGGGCGCGGTAGATCAGGTCTTGACTGGCCCCTCATCCAATAGGGCAAGGGGCCATAGCCGTTTAATAACCGTTCAGTTCGGCAACGCGATTGGCGTGATAATTGGCATCACCCATAAATTCGCTCAATGCGCGGTCACGCTTCATATAAAAGCCGATATCATATTCATCGGTCATGCCGATGCCGCCATGCATCTGCACACCTTCACGCACGGCCAAATTGGCTGTGCGCCCTGCTTTGGCTTTGGCGACGGATACCATGACATCTGCACCCGCATTGCCTTCATCCAGCAATTGCTGCGCCTTCATAACCGCAGCGCGCGCAATCTCCATTTCAGAATAAAGATGCGAAGCGCGGTGTTGCAGCGCCTGAAATTCGCCAATCATCTGGCCAAATTGTTTACGCTGTTTCAGATAATCAACCGTCATATCCATAGCGCCAGCGCCAACACCCACCATTTCAGCAGCAGCGCCCGTGCGTCCGGCTTGCAGCAATGCGGTCAGCACGGCCTGTCCTTGATCGACTTCACCGATGACTGCATCGGCATCAACCTCGACACCGTTAAAAGTCACAGCGGCGGCCTGCCCATTATCGACAAGACGTGCAGATTCAGCCGAAAGACCAGCCGTATCACGGTCCACCATGAACAGAGTCACGCCCTCTTCATCACCTGCGCTGCCCGCAGTGCGCGCAGCAACGATAAGGGCATCGGCAGATGCGCCATGAATGACAAAGGATTTGCGGCCATTAAGTTTAAAGCCATTGCCCGAACGGGTTGCTTCCATCGCGATTTTGTCAGGACGGTGCTTTGGCCCTTCTTCAATGGCCAGACCCAATATCGTCTCACCGGCCAAAATGCCCGGAATATATTTGTCGCGCAAATGCTTGCCGCCGGCATTCAGGGCCGCAACACCAGCAACCGATGTCGTTAAAAAAGGTGATGGCGTCAGGTTGCGGCCAATTTCTTCAAGCACAATACCTGCTTCAAGATGGCCCATGCCCAGACCATCCTCATCTTCGCTCACCAAGATGCCGTTAAATCCCATTTCGGCAAATTGCTGCCATAGCTTGCGGCTAAACCCGTCCTCATCCTTTGCATCACGCAATCCGCGCAGATGGGACACAGGGGCTTCGGTTGACACAAAATCACGCACGCTATCTTGCAATGCTGATTGGTCATCATTCAAATACATAGCCATAATATCTCTCCGATATGCTGGAAGCGACAGACCGCCATGCAATGGCATGGGCGTCCGTCGTCATTATTATTGTCGTCTCGGCTTATGCGCCGGGAAGTTCGAGAATACGTTTGGAAATGACGTTCAGCATCACTTCGCTGGTGCCACCTTCAATGCTGTTCGCCTTGGTACGCAGCCATGTGCGCGGTTTGGCGCCGTGATGCGATCCTTCGCTTTCCCATTCCAGCGCGTCCGAACCGCCAGATGCCATAACCAGCTCATGCCGGCGCTTGTTCAGCTCTGTGCCAGCATATTTCATCATATTGGGCTGTGCAGGATGGCTTTTCTTCGCCTTCATTTCATCGACAAATTTCTCTGCCATCGCTTTGAACGCCAGCACATCGACATCAAAATGCGCCAGATCAGCGCGCAGCATCGGGTCGTCTAGCTGGCCCAGCGCATTGCTGCCAATTTCAGGCTTCACCTTGCCGCCCAGTGATGCAGAACCATCGCCCAAGCCGCCGCCAGAGATCATTTCACGCTCATGCCCCAGCAGATATTTTGCAACATCCCAGCCGCGGTTCAATTCGCCGACAATCTGGTCTTTAGGCACGGTGACATTATCAAAAAATGTCTCACAAAATGGTGAGTTGCCTGAAATCAATTTGATAGGCTTAGTGGTAACGCCCGGTGTTTCCATATCAAACAGCAAGAAAGAAATACCGCGATATTTGTCTTCCTTGTTGGTCCGCACCAGACAGAAAATCCAGTCGCATTTATCGGCATAGCTGGTCCAGATTTTCTGGCCATTCACAACCCAATGGTCGCCCTTATCTTCACCAAATGTTTGCAAGCTGACCAGATCGGAACCAGAGCCAGGCTCTGAATAACCTTGGCACCAGCGGATTTCACCGCGTGCAATTTGCCCCAGATAATGCACCTTTTGCTCTTCGGTACCAAAGTGCAGCAATGCGGGACCAAGCATCCAAATGCCAAAGCTCTGCAATGGAGAGCGGGCTTTGATACGCCCCATTTCTTGACGCAATATTTTGCCCTCTGCCGGGGAAAGACCTGCGCCGCCATATTCTTTTGGCCATTCTGGCACGGTATAGCCTTTGGCCAGACAGGCCTCAAACCATGATTTCTGCGCGTCACTTTTGAAGGTTGCGTTGCGGCCACCCCAATAAACGTCGTCTTCGCCCTTTATCGGTTGGCGCATTTCTTCAGGGCAATTTGCCTCAAGCCATGCGCGGGTCTCACTGCGAAAACTATCCAGATCTGTCATGATCCTTATCCTCTCAATAACGGGTTGCGTCTTTAATTGCGTAATTAAATACGCAATTGACCTAGCTATCGCAAGCCCACAAATACAAGGAAATAGGGGCGACGCCATTTCAGCCAGCGTGCCGTAGCGGCAAGTGAACAGCGCTTGACCTAAACCGCGCATAACATATGGTGACGCTTATAAGAATCGAACAAAAACCGGCGGCACAAGCCGGATTTGGAGAGCAGCATTGGCCATACTTCCCGTAAGAACTAAGCTCGGCTATGGCTTTGGCTCAGCTGCTTATGGGATCAAGGATAATGGCTTCGCTGTTTTCCTGTTATTCTATTATAATCAAGTCATTGGCCTGGATGGATTGCTGGTTGCCGCTGCATTGGCAACCGCACTGGTCGTCGATGCGTTTATAGACCCTTTGGTTGGCCATTTATCAGACAATACACGCACAAAAATCGGCAAACGCCACCCATGGCTATATGGCTCGGCAATCCCAATAGCCTTGTTTTGGATGCTGCTTTGGAACCCGCCGACGATGAGTGATGGGCTGACCTTTGTCTATCTTGTGGTCACCGCTATGCTAGTACGCTTCAGCATATCGGCTTATGAAGTGCCATCATTGGCATTGCTGCCTGAATTAACCCCTGACCCACATGAGCGCACCAATATCATGCGCTATCGTTTCATGTTTGGATGGGGCGCGGGCCTTAGCATAATGGCTGTTTCCTATGGCTATTTTCTGGCTGCCACACCGGATTTCCCTGATGGACAGCTGAATCCTCAAGGATATGAGCTCTATTCCCTTGCCGGTGCACTTGTAATGATTGTCGCCGTTCTTATTTCCGCCCGCACAACGCAAAAACGTATCGTTGGCAATTATCATCGCGGGCAGAGCGAAGCGCCAAAAAACGACGGATTGAAAGAGGTCATCCGTTCCTTCAGCTATCATCCGTTTAAATTGCTCCTGATTGCCAGCCTGTTGGCCTATACCAATCAAGGATTGATATTCGCCCTAACCACCTATCTTTTCCGCCATGTTTGGGAGCTTTCTGAACTCGCATTTCTAGGCTATTCTTTACTGTTATTTGTGGGCGTTATCCTTGCCTTCCTAACCGTGACACCGCTATCCAAACGTATAGGCAAACCCAAAGCGGCATCATATTTTGCGGCCATTAGTCTGGCCATTGGTGTTGCACCCTATTGGCTGCGTCTGGCCGACCTCTTCCCCGCTAATGGCAGCGCAATACTTGTGCCAACCTTGTTCACCTTCGCCGTGTCTGCCAAAGGCTTTGGCATTGCGGCAATGATATTGGCCATGTCAATGATGGCCGATATTGCAGAAGGTTATGAAAAACACACTGGCCGTAAATCAGAGGGTATATTTTCCGCTGGCATGTTCTTTACGCAAAAACTTGTCGGAGGGCTTGGCCTGTTGCTCGCTGGGTTGATTATATCTTTTGTGGGGTTGCCTGATGGCGCGGCGCGCGGATCGGTCGCAACAGAGATTGTGACCAATTTAACGCTGGCCTATGTTTCCATTAAAACTGTGATAGGGCTGGCATTAATCTGGGCCTTCCGCCAAATCCCACTGGAGAATAAAGATAGCCAGTAGAAATAAGCGCACAATATGGCGCTTTACGTATTCGCGGCCCTTGCGGCCAAATGAGATATTGTAAAAATACGAGGATTCGAAAGGACACAAATAATGGATTTTGATCTTACAGAACGTCAGACATATTGGCGCGATCGTGTACGCGACTTTATTGAGCAGCATGTTCGCCCGCGCATGGACGATTATAAAAATGAGCAAGCCAGCGGCGACCGCTGGAAAGTCTTGCAAGTTATTGAAGAAGAGAAAAAACGCGCCAAGGCAGCGGGCATCTGGAACCTGTTCATGCCACCTGCCAACCCTAACTTAACGCATATTGACGACAGTTTTGAATTTGAAGGCCCGGGCCTGACCAATTTGGAATATGCCCTGTGTGCAGAAGAAATGGGCCGTATCGGCTGGGCATCTGAGGTATTTAACTGTTCCGCGCCAGACACCGGCAATATGGAAGTGTTCCATCGCTATGGCACGCTGGAGCATAAAGAAGAATATCTGCGCCCATTGATGAACGGGGAAATCCGCTCTGCATTTTTGATGACGGAACCGCGCGTTGCCTCTTCTGATGCGACCAATATCGAAACATCGATTAAGCGTGAAGGTGATGAATATGTCATCAATGGCCGCAAATGGTGGTCATCTGGCGCAGGTGATCCACGCTGCAAAATTGCCATTGTTATGGGCAAAACCGATTTTGAGGCGAGCCGCCATAAACAGCAAAGTATGGTATTGATGCCGCTTGATGCGCCAGGCGTTAAAATCCTGCGTCACTTGCCTGTTTTCGGCTATGATGACGCGCCGCATGGCCATATGGAAATCGAACTGGAAAATGTCCGCATTCCGGCAAGCAATATGCTGCTGGGTGAAGGCCGCGGTTTTGAGATTGCACAGGGTCGCCTCGGCCCCGGTCGGATCCACCATTGTATGCGCACCATCGGCACTGCTGAAGAAGCGCTGAAGAAAATGGTCAAGCGCCTCAACACCCGTGTTGCATTCGGTAAGCGCATTGCAGAGCATAGCATCTGGGAACAGCGTATCGCACGCGCGCGTATCGATATTGAGATGACGCGCCTGCTCTGCCTGAAAGCGGCTGATATGATGGACAAAGTCGGCAACAAAGCTGCCATGGCAGAGATTGCCATGATCAAGGTGCAAGCGCCCAATATGGCATTGCAGATCCTTGACGACGCGATTCAGGCACATGGCGGCGGCGGTGTATCCGAAGATTTCGGCCTTGCTGCGGCCTATGCTGGCCAACGTACTTTGCGTTTGGCTGATGGTCCTGATGAAGTGCATGCACGCTCTATCTCTCGCATCGAATTTGGCAAATATCGTGACCGCGATGCCGAAGCACAAAGCATCTCCTCCGGTGATGTCGGCGCGACACGCTAAACGGTTATGAAAGCCGCTCTTTGCACCCAAACCAAAGCGCCTTTGGAATTTGCCGATATAGCTGTCGACAACCCTAAGGCGCATGAGGTCTTGATACGCACCAAAGCGGTGGGGTTATGCCATTCTGATTTGAAATTCATTGATGGTGGCTTTCCCTATGCCTTTCCTTTCGTGCCCGGGCATGAAGCCGTGGGTGTTGTCGAAAAGGTTGGTGATGCTGTGACCCGCCTGAAAGCCGGGGATCATGTGGTCACCGTGTTGACCGCCTTTTGCGGACATTGTGAGCAATGCGTTACGGGTCACATAACGCTCTGTCAGGAGCCGGAAACCAAGCGTGATGAAGACGCGCCGCAGCGTTTGCAGCGTACAGATCACACGCCGGTGCATCAGTTTCTCAACCTGTCTGCCTATGCTGAAATGATGCTGGTGCATGAAAGCAGCTGCGTCACCATCAATCGCGACATGCCCTTTGATCGGGCGGCCTTGCTAGGCTGCGCCGTGCTAACCGGGTGCGGCTCTGTCTTTTATGACAGTAAGGTCGAACCGGGTGAAAGCGTTGCGATAATCGGCTGTGGCGGCATTGGTCTGGCGGCCATTAATGCGGCAAAAATTGCTGGTGCAGGCCGCATCATCGCCATTGATCCGCTGGAAAGCAAACGTGCTCTCGCTCAAAAACTGGGCGCAACCCATGTTTATGATTTAGCGCAGGAAGGTCTGACAGACACCATTATCGCTGATACGCGCGGCGGCTGTCATAAGGTTATTGAGGCAGTGGGCCGCTCCTCCGCTGTCGCCATGGCATGGGGCATTACGCGGCGCGGCGGCACGACTACGATATTGGGCATGGTGCCGCCGGATGATCCGGTTGTCCTGCCCGGCCCGAGCTTTTTGCAGGGGCGCAAATTGCAGGGTTCTTTATTGGGCTCTGCCCCCTTCCCTGTCACCATTCCACGACTGGTGGATTTTTACATGACCGGCGCGCTTAACCTAGATGCGCTGGTGCATGAAATTCTGCCTTTTGACCAGATTAATCACGGATTAGATAATCTGCGCAGCGGCGAGCAGTTGCGCACTGTTATCGCCTTTGACCAATAGCATTAAATTTGATTATTGCGCTGCCCAGCAAGAGAGGAACCGCATGATATGACCCAAGACGCGCAATCGACCATGACCGGCACTATGGATGTGCCAGAGGCCGACCGGATTGACGAAGCCAGCCTGACCAAATGGATGGACGATAATGTTGAGGGCTTTTCTGGCCCGATTACATTGAGCAAGTTTAAAGGCGGCCAATCCAACCCGACCTATCGCATCGACACGCCCGGCAAAGCCTATGTTCTGCGCCGCAAACCTTTTGGTAAATTGCTGCCCTCTGCCCATGCCGTTGACCGCGAATTTCGCGTCATGGCGGCGCTGCACCCGCATGGCTTTCCCGTGCCGCAACCTTATGGCCTGTGTGAAGATGACAGCGTTATCGGTTCGATGTTTTTCATCATGGGCATGGCCGATGGCCGTAGCCTGTGGAATGGCACCCTGCCCGAACATGCCCCGCAAGATCGCCACGCTATCTACACCGCTATGACCGACACATTGGCACAGCTGCACACATTTGATGCAGAGGCTATTGGTCTAGGCAGTCATGGCAAGCCCGGCAATTATTGTGCGCGGCAGATTGACCGTTGGACCAAACAATACCGGCTGTCTGAAACCGGCACGATTGAGAAGATGGACCGGATGATGGAATGGCTGGCGCAAACCGTGCCGGAACAGCGCGGCAACGCTATTGTTCATGGCGATTATCGCATCGACAATATGATTTTTCATAAAAACGAAAACCATGTGATCGCTCTGCTCGATTGGGAGCTGTCCACATTGGGTGACCCGATAGCTGATTTGTCCTATTATCTGATGAGCTGGGTCACCCCGCCAGAGGGCCGTGCAGGCATTGGCGGGCTTGACCTGAAAGCATTGGGCATCCCCAATATCGAAGAATCCATCGCCCGCTATTCAGAAGTCTCCGGCATTACCGATATTCCCGATATGGACTGGTATTTTGCTTATAATATGTTCCGTATAGCAGCCATTTTGCAGGGCATTAAAAAGCGGGTTATTGATGGAACAGCGTCAAGCAAACACGCCAAAACCATGGCCGAGCGCGTGCCGATGCTGGTCGAAGGTGGATGGCAATTTGCCTTAAAAGCGGGGATTGAATAATGGCCATCACCAATCTTTATGACCTGACAGGCCGCACAGCCATCATCACCGGGTCATCACGCGGGATCGGTAAAGCAACCGCTGAACAACTCGCCGCCCATGGCGCAAATGTCGTTATCTCCAGCCGCAAAGCAGATGCCTGCCAAGAGGTCGCCGATGCGATTAACGCAGAATTTGCCAGCGATAGCGATAGCCCGCGGGCCATTTCAGTGCCTGCTAATATCTCATCAAAAGACGAGCTGGCCAATTTGGTCGCGCAAAGCCGCAAGGCCTTTGGCCCTATCGACATATTGGTCTGCAATGCGGCGTCCAACCCCTATTATGGCCCTATGGCAGAGATAGAGGATGATGTTTTCCGCAAAATCCTCGACAATAATATCCTCTCCAACCATTGGCTCATCCAGATGTGCGCACCGGATATGGTGGCCAAAGGCAAAGGCTCGGTCATCATTGTCTCGTCCATTGGCGGCATGGTCGGCACCGACACTTTGGGCGCCTATAATATTTCCAAAGCGGCTGACCTGCAATTGGCCCGCAACTATGCGACCGAATTTGGCAAACAGGGCATCAATGTGAATTGCATCGCACCCGGACTCATCAAAACCGACATGGCCCGCGCTCTTTGGGAAAACCCAAAATTGCTAAGCTATATGGAGAAGGCCACACCCTTGGGCCGCATTGGCGAGCCGAACGAGATAGCCGGCGCTGCTGTCTTTTTGGCCAGCGATGCATCCAATTTTATGACCGGCCAAGCCATGATTATTGATGGCGGCACCACCATTACGGCAGGGATTTAGATGAAACAGAGAAACGCCCTTCGACACGCTCAGGGCTAGCGGACATTGAAAGAAGGCAAGTTGAATAATGCATTAGTGATGCAAGACAGATAGCAGTGATCCTTACATCGTCCGTAAGTGCTGAGCTTGTCGAAGCACGGCCCACAGAATGGCCAAAACCAAAAAATGCTCTGCTAAACACAGGGTGACTGCAAAAGAAAAGAGATTGTATATGACTGACCTCAAAGGAAAAACCGCCATTGTTACTGGTGCGGGCAGCGGGATTGGCCGGGCCAGTGCCTTGCTTTATGCAGAGCAAGGCGCGCGCGTTATTGCCAGTGACATTACAGAAGCGGTGCAGGAAACTGCGGCCATGGCGCCTGATTCCATCACCGCGCATCAAGGCGATGCTGCTGATGAAGAGACAATCAAGGCGCTGGTCGATACCACTATGCAAAGCCATGGCGGATTAGATATTTTCTTCGCTAATGCGGGCATCTCTGGCGGCTTTGAAGGTATTTTTGAACAGAGCGTGGAAGAATGGGAAAAGATTTTGCGGATCAATCTGATCGGCGTTTTTCTGGCGGTCAAACATGGCGGTAAGGCGATTGTCGCAACATCGGAAGCGAATGACAATCGTGGCGGTTCCATCATTGCGACTGCATCTGTTGCGGGCCTGCGCTCCGGTGCTGGCGGCCCTGCCTATACGGCGTCGAAGGCAGGTGTCATCAATTTGGTGAAGATTGCAGCACAACAGCTTTCTGGCAGCAATGTGCGCTGTAACGCCATCTGCCCCGGCCTGATCGAAACTGGCATGACCAGCTTTCTTTATGAGGCCGCGCGCCGCAAGGGCAAGGAACAGATGGTTGGCAATCTCAACCCGGCACAACGCGGCGGCGAGCCTAATGAAATCGCAGAAGCTGCTTTGTTTTTGGCTTCTGATCGGTCAAGCTATGTCAATGGCCATGCTCTGGTTGTTGATGGTGGCCTGTCCACATCACACCCTTATACACGCCAACCCTTCGGCAAAACCGCAACATGAGCCTGCCCGAAGCAGATCCAGCCGCAGCAGGTTTCAACAGTGAGCGGCTAGCCAATATTGCTGCGCATATTCAGCGCAAATATCTCGATACCGGTTGCCTGCCCCATGCGGCATTACTGATTGGGCGCGGTGAACATATTGCTCATCATTCATTGCAGGGCGAAGCACGGCCGGGGCAAAAACTAGGCAAAGATCATATCTTCCGGCTCGCCAGCATGACCAAACCGGTTACCTCCATCGCTTTCATGCAATTGGTGGAACAGGGAAAGGTCGCTCTGTCCGATCCGGTGCATCACTATTTGCCGGAATTTAAAAATCTTGGTGTATTTGTGTCGGGCGGCGGGGATCAACCCTTTATCTCTCGGCCAACGGCGCAGGTAATGCGCATTATTGACCTGCTGCGCCACACCAGCGGCCTGACCTATGGGTTTCAGGAGCGCACCCCCATTGATGCTGCGTATCGCAAGGGTGGTTTTGAAAGATTTGATGGCGGCAGCATGGACGCGTTTATCAAAGCGTTGAGTGAAATCCCGCTGCAATTTGATCCTGGAACAAGCTGGAATTATTCTGTCTCTACAGATGTTCTGGGCGCGATTGTTGAGCGGATTTCAGGGCTATCGCTGGAAGACTATTTTCGCACCCATATTTTTGCGCCGCTAGGCATGGATGATACGCATTTTCAATTGCCCATGTCCAAGATCGACCGTGTGACGGACAGCTATGTTTTTGATCAACAGCAGCGCATGAAACCCTATGACCCAGGTGCTTCAACAGCATGGGCCAAAGAGCCAGGATATTTTTCCGGTGGCGGCGGGCTGATGTCGACGATGACGGATTATTATCGCTTCTGCCGAATGTTGCTGGGCAAAGGCAGTTTGGATGGTACGCGGATCATTGGCCGCAAAACGCTGGAGATGATGACGGCAAACCATCTGCCCGGTGGCGGGGATTTAACCCAGCATAGCAAAGCTCTGTTCTCTGAAGCAGAAAATGCTGGCGCAGGTTTTGGCTTGGGCTTTGCCACCACCATCGATTCCGCAGCAACCGGAGTCATGGGGTCAAATGGTGATTTTTACTGGGGCGGCATGTTCTCAACCGCATTTTTTGTTGATCCGGTGGAAGAGGTCATCATGATTTTCATGACCCAGCTTATGCCATCAAATATCTATCCGGTACGCCGAGAGATCAAAACCATGCTCTATGCTGCGCTGGACTAATATCCGCCCAGTCGAGCATGTTATCTCAAGCATCTTATCTTATGATGACATAACGTTTTGTAGCATGCTCCAAGCCGCATCAAAACGCGCGCGTCGGTCAGCCATTAGCGCCTTAGCTTGTGCATCCTCGCCCCATTGTTCGGCCTGCCAATCGCTCTCCAGAAAGGCTGCATCCCAGCAATGGTCAGCATCAATATGTCCATCACGCAATGCCAGCGCGAGGGCATAGGAGCCCAGCAAGGCGACTATCTGCGAAAATACCGTCAGCGCAAATTTGTCTAGCACGGCAACATCTTTTTGCGCCAATGCCATAACCGGTGCTGTCTGCGCTCCGGGCATAATGCCGCTGGTGCGCAGCCATTGCACTTCATGCGCATCTTCTAGCGCTTCCAATATCGGATCCCACATGTTCAGCTGTCGCTGCGTCAATGGGCTGTCATCCGCATCGCGATATGACAGTGTATCGGTATCTGCATAACCACAGACCTCACTTTCCAGCGCATCACGATGCGCGGCCACGCGGTCAATTGCGGCATTGCAAAAGCCGGTAATAATCATTGTCTCTGGACGGATAAATTCGCCTTGGTCGGCCCATTCCTGCGCCACCAATTTGGCCAATGCTGCATTGGGCAAAGTCAGATTGGCGCGCGCCGGCGTTTTGAGGGTCCGCCCATCCAGCGTAACGACATAGCCGCCGGCAATACGCTCAACCGAAACAATCTTATAAAACCGCTTGGGCAGATTCCTGTCTGCTTCAGCTGTCGGCGTTTTCACCGCATCGCTCATAATATTGTCCCTTCATCGCCCTTATCGCCTGTATCGCTATGAAGGGCGTTGCTGCTCCATCTCTTCGCCAGCATGGGCGGCGCGAAAAAGAATGTCAGAAAACCAATGAGGACTGGCACATATCCCCATATGGGCGGCGCAATATCCTGTTTGCCATAGAGCAAATAGATACCGAACATCAGTATGCCAATACCGACAAAGCGAGACAGGCTGATCAAAAAATGGCGTTGCACAGCAATTTTGTCATGCTGGTCACTGGTCATTTGGTGGTCCCTGCTTGCAGAATGTCAAACAATTCATCCATGCTTTTGGCGACTTTCTCCGCGCCAGAGTCCAGCAATTCCTGCATATCGTGATAGCCCCAGTCCACGCCAATAGCGCGTACATTGGCATTGATCGCCATTTCCATGTCAAAGCTGGTATCGCCAATCACCACTGCATATTCGGGCACGGTCATAGCGTCTTCCAACGCTTGATAGACCATTGCGGGGTGCGGCTTGCTGGGGTGGCGGTCTGCTGTTTGCAGGCTGACAAAATAATCCTGCAATCCATGATGTGCGACGCACAATTGCAGGCCGCGATCTGATTTACCGGTTGCGACTGCCAACAGCCACCCATCGGCACGCAGCCGGTCAAACACGCTCAGCAATCCATCATATAAGGGTTCCGCCACTGCGCCTTCTGCACGCAAAGCCTGAAACGCGGTTTTGTAGCTTTCGGCCAGCGCGATATGCGTATCCATATCCAGCTCCGGTGATAGGCTGCGCATGGCCTCTACCAGCGACAGGCCAACGATGCGGCGCACGCGGTGGTGGTCAGGCGGGGGTAAGTCATGCGCAGCAAAGGCCCGCGTCATAGCCCCGCAGATATTGGCCTGACTATCGACCATGGTACCATCACAATCAAAAATGGCCAGGCGGACAGGGTCTTGCACTGCCATTATTCTTTATCCAATTCGCGCATCATATGTGCCATTGCGCGCCGTCCACCCTTGTCCAGCGCAGCCGCAACATTTTCACGCGCCTCGGCGGGTTTATTCTGGTTCAGCTTGGCCGTTGCACGCCAAGCCTTTATCTCCATTTCGAAACCAACGATTGACTTCACCAACCCGTCAAAACGCTTTTCATCCATTTTGTCGCGCGTCCATGGTGTTTTGGGGGCCAGCTGCTCTTCATGATGTGCACTAGCCTCATCCAGAAAAGCGACCAGACCATCACGATTCATTTGCCGTACGCGGCCTTCCAGCTCTAGCGAGACATAATTCCAAGTCGGCACTTGGTGCTTTTGTTCATCCTCGCTCAGGCCATACCAGTCCGGGCTAATATAGGCGTCAGGGCCATTGATAACGAAAAGCGCATCCATACCAGCCAAATGCTTTGTCAGCGCATTGCCCCGCGCCAGATGGAACTGAATAGCACCATCACCAGTGGACAGCAGCGGCACATGCGCGACACGCGGACCATCGGGCGTGGTGGCGAAGATCATGCCAAAACCGATTTGTGCAATCATCGCTTCGTGCGCTGCGCGGTCATTCCAATGAAAATCGCTATTAGGATGCATAGGGTTCAGCCTCGCTTTCCAGATTTGTTACGTGCCGGAGCAGAGCGACCGCCAGCTGGGCCAGAACGACTACCAGATGCGCCCTTCTTCATCATGGGTTTCTTGCTATTTGACCCCGTTTTTGCACCAATTTTCGGTTTCCCCCTGCCGCGCGCTGGGCCAGATGGTTTCTTGCCATCATCTGCTACGCCGCGCCCACGGCGTTCACCGCGCCTGCCTTTGCGCATTTGTTTGGCATGGGCACGCGCCTTGCGCTTTTGCTCCTCACGCGTGGGTTCAGGCGCATGATCGACCGGATTGAAAGCGTCGCCAATCTCCATATCAAAGCCAAGGCCGTCCATAGTATCAGCAAAATGCGGCGGCAGATCGGCCTTTACCTCCAGCTTCCCGCCATCGGGATGGTCTATGCGCAAATGGCGGGCATGCAGATGCATTTTGCGGCTGATGCTGCCGGTCAGATGCGCATCTTTGCCACCATATTTTATATCGCCCAATATCGGGTGACCAATCGCAGCCATATGTACACGCAATTGGTGCGTGCGCCCGGTCAAGGGGAACAGCTCTACCCAGCTGACCCGCCCGCCAGCATGTTCCAGCACACGGTAACGGGTGCGTGCGCTCTGGCCCTCCACCTCATCAACGAACATCTTTTCACCGCCTGTGCCCGGCTGTTTAGCCAGCGGCAGATCAATCTGTCCCTCGCGAATTTCCGGCAAGCCCATGACAAGCGCCCAATAGGTTTTGCGCGCCGAACGGCCAGAAAAATGGCGCGAGAAAAAGGCTGCGCTGCCCGGTGATCGGGCCACCAGCAACACGCCCGAAGTATCTTTATCAAGCCGGTGAACAAGCCGTGGCCGCGGGCCTTCATCACCTTCAATATAGGCGTCCAGCAAGCCATCGACATGTTTATAGGTTTTGCTGCCGCCCTGTGTCGCAAGGCCCGGTGGCTTGTTGAGTATGAGCGCGGCACGATCACGGTGGATCACCATGCCCTCGGCCAGTGCGGTTTCCTCATCATTCAGCTCTTTGCGGCGGATAGTCTTTGACGGTTTTGCACGATCATCCGGCGGTACACGCAGCACCTGCCCCGTGCTTATCCGGTCGCTATGGCTCACCCGCTTGCCATCCAAACGCAATTGCCCCGTACGCGCCCAGCGTGACACGGTGCCAAAGCCAATATGCGCCATATGCCGCGCGAACCAGCGGTCAACGCGGATATCATTATCATCCGCCTTAACCGTAAAGCTGCGTACCTGCGGGCTGTCCGGCGACCATGCGCCCCCGTCACCTGCACTATCACCTGCGCCTGTTTTATCAACGCCGATATCCGGCCCTGTTGTGTCTGCTGATTTATCGTCTTCGCTCATGCCCATTGCCTTGTTAAAATAAGGCCTGCGAAAATCGCCGCCGTGGAGAGCGTTACCGACACCAACGCATAAGCCGCTGCTTGCCAATAGGCCCCTTCTGTCAGCATATTTGCCGTTTCCAGCGAAAATGCGGAAAAGGTTGTAAACCCGCCCAGCAACCCAATGCCCAGAAACAACCGCCACATTGGCGAAACATCATCAGCAAATTGCAGCCAGCCCGCCAATATGCCCATGGCAAGACCGCCCACTATATTCACTGTCAGCGTCGCCACTGGCCAGCTAGTCCCGGCCCAATGCGTCATTATCTGCCCGATATGAAATCGTCCTGCTGCGCCCAATGCGCCGCCCGCCATCACCCATAGGGTTGCACCAAAATATGTTGCTGCGCTCATTACAGGTTCAATAGACCGGCTTGAGGGGTTTTTCCAGTCAATAGCTTGGCCGCATCTGGCAATGCTTCAACTGGTAATGATATCAATTGCTTGCGACTAAGGTCTGGCGAACAGCATCAAGCGCAGCATCCGCTTTATCACCATCAGGGCCGCCACCTTGCGCCATATCGGGTCGGCCGCCGCCGCCCTTACCGCCCATAACCTCTACACCAGCGCGGACCAACGCCACTGCGTCAACTGTGCCGGTAAGATCCTGCGTAACGCCAACGGCCAGCGCAGCGCGGCCATCATTAACTGCGACAATAGCCGCTACGCCGCTGCCCATTTCCTGTTTGGCTTCATCAAGCAGGCCGCGCAGATCTTTCGGGTTCAGGCCAGAAATCACCCGCCCACGATAACGCACATTGCCGATGGTCTCATCCTCTGCAGGCTGCGCAGCACCGCCACCGTCACCCGCCAATGCCAGCGCTTTTTTCGCGGTCGCCAATTCTTCGGTGAGTTGCTTGCGCTCTTCCACCAAGGCCGCAACACGCGCAACCGCCTCATCAGGCCCAGTGCGCAAAGTGGACGCGACCGTTTGCAGACCGGTCTCACGGTCCACGAGATATTGCCGCGCAGCTTCGCCAGTAAGCGCTTCGATACGGCGTACACCGCCAGAAACCGCGCTTTCCGATATAATATGGAACAGACCAATATCACCCAATGCGCGAACATGGGTGCCGCCGCACAATTCTACCGAATAATCCGCATCGTCATCCAGACCCATGCTAAGAACCCGCACTTCATCGCCATATTTCTCACCGAATAAAGCCAAAGCGCCCGCTTCAACCGCATCATCGGGCGACATTAAACGGGTGGTGACATCTGCATTGCCACGCAGCTGGACATTCACCTCGGCCTGCACTGCGTCTATTTCATCAGCGGTCATTGCCTGCGGGTGTGAGAAGTCAAAGCGCAGCTTATCCTGCGCAACGAGGCTGCCCTTTTGCGTTACGTGCGCGCCCAAATGATTGCGCAGCGCGGCGTGCAGCAAATGGGTTGCGCTATGGTTGGCACGCAGTTCATCCCTGCGCAGAACATCGACCGTTAGAGAGACGGTATCATTGACCGCAATCGCGCCAGCCTCAACGGTAAGCTGATGGGCATGCAAACGGCCAAGCGGTTTTGCCACATCGTCAACCTTGGCAGCAAAACCATTATCGGCTGTTACGACCCCGCGATCACCTTCTTGACCACCGGATTCAGCATAAAATGGCGTTTGATTGACGATCATGACGCCGGTTTCACCTTTGGACAGTTTCTCAACGCGCTGCCCGTCTCTGACCAAGGCAACAACCTGTCCATCACCTTTTAATCCGGTATATCCGGTAAATTCGGTGCTGCCATGTTCATCGGCAATATCGAACCAAATATCTTCTGAAGCGGTTTCACCCGACCCCTTCCAAGCCGCGCGTGCGGCTGCTTTTTGCTGCGCCATCGCGGCATCAAACCCAGCTTTATCTACCGATATGCCGTCAGCACGCAAAGCGTCTTCGGTCAGGTCATAAGGGAAACCATAGGTGTCATAGAGTTTGAAAGCGATGGTGCCGTCTAGCTCGTCACCTTCCTGCAAATCGCCGCTTGCTTCGCCCAAAAGTTTTAGACCCTTGTCGAGCGTCTGACGGAATTTTTCTTCTTCACGGCGCAATGTTTCGCTAATAAGCGGCTGCGCGCGGGCAAGTTCAGGGAAAGCCTGACCCATTTCACCGACCAGAACCGGCACCAATTGATGCATCAAAGGGTCAGCTGCACCCAATAAATGCGCATGGCGCATCGCGCGGCGCATGATCCGGCGCAAAACATAGCCCCGCCCTTCATTGGCGGGCAGCACGCCATCCGCCATTAGGAAGGAGCAGGCCCGCAAATGGTCGGCAATGACGCGGTGACTGGCCAACTGTTCATCGTTCTGCGCCGCGCCAACCAGATTGGCCGATGCCGAGATAAGCTGTGTGAACGTGTCTGTATCGTAATTATTATGCACACCCTGCATAACAGCAGCGATACGCTCAAGGCCCATGCCGGTATCAATGCTGGGCTTTGGCAATGGTGTCATCTCGCCAGAGCTATCCCGCTCATATTGCATGAAGACAAGGTTCCAGATTTCGACAAAACGATCGCCATCTTCATCCGGACTGCCCGGAGGACCACCAGCTATATGCTCACCATGATCATAAAAGATTTCACTGCACGGACCGCATGGACCTGTATCACCCATTGACCAGAAATTATCATTGGTTGCGATGCGTATGATGCGTTCCTCGGGTAATCCGGAGATTTTGCGCCACAGATCAAAGGCTTCATCGTCTTCGTGATAGACTGTCGCTGTCAGCTTATCCGCTGGCAATTCCCAGACTTTGGTCAGCAATTCCCACGCGTGAACAATAGCCTCTTCTTTAAAATAATCGCCGAAAGAGAAATTTCCCAGCATTTCGAAAAATGTGTGGTGCCGCGCGGTATAGCCAACATTGTCCAAATCATTATGCTTGCCGCCAGCGCGTACACATTTTTGCGACGATGTTGCGCGCGGTGCTGGCGCTGCCTCCAACCCAGTAAAAATATTCTTGAACGGAACCATTCCTGCATTGACGAACATCAATGTCGGGTCCTGTTGAGGAATTAAGGGAGCGGACGCTATGGGCGTATGGTTCTGCCCAGCGAAAAAGTCCAAAAATGACTGACGGATATGGTTGGAGCTTGTCATGCCAGTGATTTAGGCGAGCGATAATTTGCTGACAAGTGGAAGATGCACGAAATCAGCAATGCCGGGCAAAATAAAAGGGCCGACCGTCAATATGATCAGCCCTTTTTATACATTACACCCGAATATTGTTACTCGGGCAAAATCATAATTCTAATCAAGACGCTTTTGATAGCATTTGTTCATAGCTTTTTCGCGCTTGCTGGTTTTTTCAATCTTTCCAGCTTCAATTTTGCACTGGCCAAGCGGTGTTGATTCCAATGCGGCTTGCATTGCGGCTGCTGAATCAAAATCAGGTGACACATTGCCGTCCGCAGTGAATTCAACCGGTTGAACCACTTCAGCGGTCAACTCTCGTCCCATGGGCAGACGTGCACGCTTACCAGTAATGAAACCTGCAAAAACACCAATAGCCAGAACGCCAACACCTGTTGCTACGGTATTGCCCTCGCCTTCTTGGCGGTATGTGCCGCCAATTGGCATTTTCCAGCTATCATAATCAATCGAATGCATTGCGAATTCGATTTTGCCAGATTTGCCAAATGCGCCCTTGCCTGTGCGCCACGTAATTTCAGCAGTCGCCGGTGTACCCTTAGGAATAACCACAACATTGTTGACGCTTACGTCTTCGGCCACGGTCAAGGCAAATGTATCGCCTGAACGATGCGAACTGCTGTTGACTTCGCTGGCGACAATCAACTTAACCGGTGTACCTTTTTTCAGAACAAGCATTTCAGCTGGTTGAGGTGCTGGCGGTGCGGCTACTGGAACTGCCGGTGCAAGTGGTGGTGCAGGAACAGCCACCACAGCTTGCTCACTAGTATCCCCATCAACCTGCGCATATAATGGCGCTGCGCACAGCAGAGCCATGGCCGTACCGGCCATAATTGTACTTCTCATCATATTCCCCCTTAAAACTCCTCCAAATATGGCAAAAATTACTGCCAAGAGGTGATTTTGATACCAATTTCCAATATTGGCAAGCAAATTATCTTACAATCGCAGTAAAATAACTCCGCAATATGAAAGAATGATGGAATATAAGAAAGGCTGATAAGTCAATTAATTAGAGGACTAAATCAATCGGGATCTGGCCCCGTCATCATTTCCTCTGCAACCTTATCTTCTTCGCCGCGAATGGCATTTTCAAGTTTGGCCATCATTTCCGGATTTTCTTTCAAGAAGGTTTTGGAATTCTCACGACCCTGACCAATGCGCACGGAATCATATGAGAACCAGCTGCCCGATTTCTCAACAATACCTGCCTTGACGCCCAGGTCGAGAATTTCACCGACTTTGGAAATACCCTCGCCATACATGATATCAAATTCGACTTGCTTGAATGGCGGCGCAACTTTGTTTTTCACGACTTTCACACGTGTCGCATTGCCGATAATATCATCACGGTCTTTAATCTGGCCAGTCCGGCGAATATCCAGACGCACCGATGCATAGAATTTCAATGCATTGCCGCCAGTGGTTGTCTCAGGGTTGCCGTACATCACGCCAATTTTCATGCGCAGCTGGTTGATGAACACAACCATACAACGCGATTTGGATATGGATCCGGTCAATTTACGCAGCGACTGGCTCATTAGACGTGCCTGAAGGCCGACATGGCTATCGCCCATCTCACCCTCAATTTCTGCGCGTGGCACCAAGGCAGCAACAGAGTCGATAACCAATATATCAACCGCATTTGACCGTACCAATGTATCAGCAATTTCCAGTGCCTGCTCACCTGTATCCGGCTGTGAGACAATCAGATCATCAATATTGACGCCCAGTTTTTTGGCATAAGCCGGATCAAGCGCATGCTCCGCATCAACAAATGCAGCTGTGCCGCCACCTTTTTGTGCCTCAGCAACAGTGTGGAGCGCCAATGTGGTTTTGCCAGAGCTTTCAGGGCCATAAATTTCAATGATGCGGCCACGCGGCAAACCGCCAATGCCCAAAGCAATATCCAGCCCCAAAGAGCCAGTTGAAATAGCCTCAATATTCATTGCCTCTTTTGAACCCAGCTTCATTGCCGAGCCTTTACCAAAAGCGCGATCAATTTGTGCTAATGCTGCATCCAGTGCTTTTTGCCGATCCATAGTTTTCGCCTGTTTTTCCGCTTCCACGAGTTTTAACTGTCCGGCCATATGCCTGTTCCTTCCACCTAGATGCCAATTGCGAATCAATCAATGATCAATTCGTACACCATTTGTTCTTATAGAACAAGTGTGGAACAAATTATTTGAATCAGGACGATATAAGTGCGCCCACAGCATCTTCCAAAGCACTGTGCGTAAAAGGTTTTGCCAATATGCTCACCGCGCTCACCCCTTTAGGAAAATCAACATCGGCGTTCCCGCTGCTGACCATAAAGGGGATGTTTGCCTCTTGCAGAGCGTGCGCAACTGGCCAACTGGTTTGCTGGCCCAGATGAATATCCAAAATGGCAGCATCAACATGATGTTCGGCCAAAGCAGATAAGGCTGTATCCACAGAATGGCATATGGCAGCAACGCCATGGCCCATATCCTCAAGGCTGTCTTCGACCAGCATGGCGATCATTGGCTCATCTTCAACAATCAGGAATTTTTTCGCCGCCATTATGAAGTTCCATTCTGAGAATATTGCGCCAAAGCGCGGCCAGTCATTTCACATATCTGCGCGACAGAAAACGGTTTTGGCAAAAAGAACATTCGATCGACATCAATGGATTGCCGCAATTGCTCTTCCGCATAGCCGGACATGAACAGGATCGGCACCTCACTGTTCAATCCGCGAATTTCCTTTGCCATGGCGGGGCCATCCATAACCGGCATGACCACATCGCTAATGACCAGATCAATACCACCCGATAGGCCGTTATGCGCATTAAATTGCTCCAGCCCGTCTTCGCCATCGCTGGCGGTAATGATAGTATAGCCTTGGCGTGACAAAGCGCGTTCAGCAACGGCGCGCACCATATCTTCATCCTCGACCAGCAAGATCGTACCACTGCCCCAATCATTCTGTGCTGGCGGATCATCTTTGATCGTTGCCGGTTCGCTGCTGCTATCAATAGGGCCGTCAAATACCGGGAAATAGATAGTGAAGGATGTACCAGCGCCCGGCTCAGAATCGACAAAGACATAGCCGCCGGATTGTTTGATAATGCCGTAAACCGTTGAAAGACCAAGGCCAGTGCCTTTGCCAACATCTTTGGTGGTGAAGAACGGTTCAAAAATCTTGGCTTGCAATTCGGGCGGAATACCGGTCCCAGTGTCTCGCACGATAATCGCAGAATAGTCCGCAATCGGCAGAATATCGCGATTGGATTGCCGAATATCGTCGCTGCTAAAGTTTTTCGTCTCAATCGACAAAATACCATTACCGTCCATTGCATCGCGGGCATTAACCGCGAGATTGACGATGACCTGTTCCAATTGCCCAGGGTCTGCGCGGATGGCGCCCAAATTGCGGTCATGACGCACTTCCAGCTTAACGCCCTCACCCATAAGCCGCGCAAGCAAATGCGATACTTCCGAAACAATATCCGGCAATTGAATGATTTGTGGTCGCAATGTCTGCTGGCGGGAAAAGGCGAGCAATTGACGGGTCAGGCTCGCGGCGCGACTGGAATTGTTCTTAATCTGCTGAATATCATCATAATCGCTATCACCCGGACTGTGGCGCAGCAGCATAAGGTCGCAATGGCCGATAATCGCGGTCAGCACATTGTTAAAATCATGCGCAACCCCGCCTGCAAGCTGGCCAATAGCCTGCATCTTAGTAGCCTGTGCAACCTGTCGTTTCAGCTTCGCTTCTTCGCTATTATCCCGCAAGGACAGCAGGACCGCAGCATCACCAAGACCGCGAATGCCCGACAGGCTGAGCGATACCGGATCATCCGGCAGGTCTTTCAAGCGAATGGCAAGGTCGCCAGTCTGCGCACGCCCAACGGCGAACCGCCTGATCGTATCAGCCAGAACCGATTTATCTTCGCGCACAACCAGATCGCCCGGATAAGAAGGAATATCCTTATCTTCGCGCCCGATAACCCGTGTAAAGCTGGCATTGGCGAACAGAAAGCGGCCATCACGGTCAACCATCGCCAAACCAATGGGCAGCAGCGATAGCATAATCTCTATCTGCTCCATCGCATTGCCCTGATCGACCATTTGGTCACCACGGTCGAGCAATAGGAACATGCCGGGCACTTGCGAGATATCCTCTGGTAGCGGCTCATGCGGGTCGGACAGCGGAACATGGACCAGCCGCAATGGACGGCGCACACCTATTTCGCGCTCAAAATACAGATTTTCTTTATCGTCAGTACGCAAGAAACTGCCCAGATCGCGGCCCACGACATTGGCAGCGGCATCGCCTGCGGCACGCCTGGAAAAGCCGCTATTGGCCGCGCGTATCCGTCCCTCTGGCCCGACAACACATATCATCAACCCAGCGCGGCCAGCCGCCAGACCGGGCTTACCGCTAAGCATTTGGCGAGCATCATCGATAAGGCTGGACTGCATAACCGGCTGCATGCGCCATAGCAGATGATCTTCTCCCCGGCCTGCGCGGCTGACATAGACTTCATATTGCCGGTTGGCGTGACGCACACCGTCAGCCTCGGACTCACCATCGCGCCAAGCAGTGCGCGCAGCCTCCAGCAAAATTTCCGAAGACCCTTGATCGAGTGGCAGATTTGCAGGTGCAAGCGGTTGATTGCTAAGTTGGGAATATTGTGGATTGCTACACACCAGACGCCCCGCACGGTCTGTAATCGCAATCAAAATTTCTGGATGGTCAGCAGCAGCAGCAGTCACAGTCCAGTCGGGGGCAATAATATCCGCATCAACCGATGTCGCGACAGAGCGAATATAGAGCAAGGCAAAGCCGCCAAAAAACACCATAGCCGATAGCAATATCAACGTAATGGCAAGGTCACGGGTCGCCAGATAGACAAGAGAGACGCAACATATCAGCGCCAACCCAGACAGCAGCACTGGCCAAGACAGTTTAGAATCGTGGTCAGAGCCAGATACTAAGGCATGTTGCCAATTATTCTCTATATTCGGCAAGGCTGGTCCTTTTCAACATGCATCAACACACAAAGCAGAATGATGGGCGGGAGTATCATCCAATAAGGCCGCATCATGCTTCACAATATCCTTAGCCGGAATGTGTCGACTTACGCAATTGGGAGCGTCTGCGTTTTCTACCGATCCAATAGCGCCAGCCAAATGACGCAACGACATAACCCAGAGACGCAAAGATGATCGCCAGAACAGCAAAGCCAAAAGCGGTCACGCCCGTTTCAAGGAAAATCCAGTTAATCCACTCGCCCATAGTGCTGCGCATCTGCGTGTTCAGCGGCTCACCATAGGTCATGGCATCGATTTGCAGCACGAAATCACCGACACGATTGGCGACCACAATCCAGAAAGGATAGGTAAACGGATTGGTGATAAATGTCGACAGCGCAGCAACCGGAACATTGGCGCGCACCGGCAGTGCAAAAAAGGCCGCGACGAATATCTGTCCGACAGGAATAAGGAACGCCGCCAGCATACCCAAGGCCACACCGCGCGGAACCGAACGGCGCGTGAAACGCCACAATTCAGATCGCAATACGCGCCCTGCAATAGGACGCATATATTTGTTGCGCTCCATGCCCTCGCGCGTCGGCATCTTGGCGGTCAGCCAATTGACAATACGCATAATCATTGCATTTCCGAAAAGATCGAATCTTTACCCATTCTCTTTTAATAGGCGTCCCTGTTGCCGTTTCCAATCACGCTCTTTGATTGTGGCACGTTTGTCGGGCGCTTTTTTGCCTTTTGCCAATGCCAGCTCGACTTTGGCTCGGCCTCTGCCGTTAAAAAATATCGATAAGGGCACCAATGTCATACCCTTGCGATTAACGGCGCCATGCATTTTGTTGATCTCACGCGCATGCAGCAGCAATTTGCGCGGGCGCTTAGGCTCATGGTTGAAACGGTTGCCATGGCTAAATTCCGGGATGTTGGAATTGACCAGAAAAACCTGCCCGTCTTTTACTTCGGCATAGCTCTCAGCAATGGACCCTTCACCAAAGCGCAAGGATTTAACCTCTGTGCCCTGTAATGCTATGCCAGCTTCAAACACCTCCTCAATAGCATAGTCAAACCGCGCGCGCCGGTTCTCGGCGACGGTTTTGACTTTTTCAAAGGCGGTGGGTTTAGGACGGGCCATAGCAGACAGGCCATTAGGTGCTTATATTAGCAGCGTCAATAAATGCATTGGCCATTCGCTTCACCAGCGCCGGATCGCCCTTTGCACGCGCCAAAATCAAAGCGCCTTCAAGCGTCGCAACCACTGCCTCGGCGCGGCTATGCTGCTGGTTGGTCATATGGGGCTGCAACCAGTCTATCATCAGGTCCATAAAGGCCGCCAATTTTGGCTTTAACTCTTCCGGCAGACCATCAATTTCGGATGCCAACATTCCGCATAGGCACATTTGCCCACCTTCCGTGATCGACATATCAAAGATTTTCGCCAAATGCCGCACGGCATCTGCCTCAGTCTGGCCGTTGTAGCTCTTCAGAAAAAGACTGGTGCGCTTGCTATATGTATCAATCAAAGCAACCACCAAATCCTCTTTGGTCGGAAAATGATAGTGCACGCTTGCGCTCTTTATCTCTGTGCGCATGGCAAGATCGCGAAAGCTAAATCCGTGATACCCTTTGGTGCGGATATATTCTTCCGCAAAGCCAAGGATTTTTTCTTTGTTGTTCATATCGCCAAATCTTTCCACCTATCATATGATAGGTAGTTATCCGGTCACAGCAAGGCAATGGGTCAGTAAAGCAGAGCCTTAGCCTGCCTATCCTAACCTATCCGCCAGAGATTATCCCCATTAAAGGCCAGCGGCAGCCAATGCAGCATCAACCTCGGCGCAGCTTTCTGCACTTGGCGGGGTCATAGGCAAACGCAATTCAGCAGAAAACCCGGAGCGAACTTTGCTCAATGCATATTTCACTGGCCCGGGCGAAGCATCAGAAAACAGCGCTTTATGCAGCGCAAACAATTTATCATGCAGATCAAGCGCGCTGGCCATATCACCTTTTGCCAAAGCAGATTGAAAGTCTGCGCACAAACGCGGCGCAACATTGGCGCTCACCGACACGCAGCCAGCTCCTCCCATGGCATAATGGCCCAGTGCAATCTCATCATTGCCCGATAGCTGGCAGAATGACGTACCACAATTCGCTCTGTGATCGCTGACACGGTCTAGTTCGCCCGTTGCGTCTTTCACGCCGGCAATCCAGCCTTGCTGCGCCATATGGGCCATGGTGCTACAGCTTATATCCGTCACCGTGCGCGCAGGCACATTATAGGCGATGATCGGCAGGTCACAGCCTGTGGCTAACGTTTCAAAATGCGCCAATATGCCCATCTGGTTTGGCCGGTTATAATATGGCGGCACAACCAACGCTGCATCTGCCCCGGCCGCTTTGGCCGCATGCATGTGCGCCAGTGCCACCTTGGTATCATTTGATCCGCAACCTGCGATCACTGGCACACGCCCCGCCGCTTGCTCAACACAGACCGCGACCACATGATTATGCTCTTCAATCGACATTGTCGCTGCTTCACCAGTGGTGCCGCAGGGAACAAGCGCAGCGCTGCCCTGGGCAATTTGCCAGTCGATAAAGTCGCGAAATTGCCCCTCTGCAAACGTTCCGTCGCAAAAGGGAGTCGCCAGAGCCGGAATTGAGCCGGAGAACATGGATTTACTCCTGATAAAAATGCACTAGGTGCAGGTTATTATTTAATTATAGTGCGCTGTTCACGCGTTGCTAAGGAGCGATTCCCCAGAATGACATCAATGTCCAGTAATTCCCGTCATATCCGTTCATCAAAAATCTTGTCACGCCCCAAATTCATGTCTCGCCTTGCCGCGACATCGGCTTTGGCTGGCCTGTTGCTGGCACCTATAGCCTGTGCTGCACAATCATCCAGCGATGGCAGCGAATGGGCGCAAGCCCGCGAGTTATTGCAGGATCGCACCAGCGGCACCATAGATGGCGCGCTGGACAAATGGGAAACCCTGCGCGGCTCTGATCGTTATTCCTTTGAAGAATATGCCAGCTTTTTGGTGAATTATCCTGGCTGGCCAGATGAAGGCCGTTTCCGCCGCAATGCGGAACAGGCTATTGATCTGAACAGCTATTCACCCTCACGCGTATTGGCCTTTTTCGAGCGCTTTGAGCCGACAACCAATACTGGCCGCGCTCGCTATGCCATTGCCTTGCATAGCATTGGCCAGTTTGAAGATGCTCGCCGCGTTGCCAAACAAGCATGGCGTGGCGGCACCATGACGGAAAATGACGAACTGCGCCTTGTCGGCCTTTTCTCCAATGATTTCACCATTGAAGACCATGATGCGCGTATGGATGCGCTGCTATGGGCCAATGCGTCTTTGGGCGCAGAGCGACAGCTCACTTTCACATCGGATAATTTGCGGCCAATTTTTGCTGCGCGCCTTGGCTTGTTAAAGCAGCAAGCCGTTGACCATGCCGCACTGCCCGATAGTGCGCGGCAAGATCCCGGATATATGGGCAGCTATGCACTATGGCTGCGTAACAACGGCAATTCCATTACCGCGCGCAACCTGCTGGCCAATCGGGCACCTTTGGCGCATTATCCGGGTGATCCTGAAGAATGGTATGAAGCATTATTGGTCAATGCGCGTGCCGCCGCCAATGATAGCCAATGGACATTGGCGTATGACATAGCCTCCAAAGTTGATGATGCCTTTCCAGAAGGCACCGATATCAGCATGGAAACGCTGGGCGTGCGCGATGATTATACATCGCTGACATGGCTTGCCGGCACCACGGCCCTTTGGGAGATGCGCCAGCCTGCAAAGGCCATTGGCATGTTTGCACGCTATGGCATGGGCGCCCGCACACCGCAGTCACGATCTAAAGGCTTTTATTGGGCTGGCCGATCGGCCGATGCTGCTGGTGATGCTGCACAAGCGCAGAAATATTTTGCGCTGGCCGCGGAATATGATGATTATTTCTATGGGCAATTGGCCGCAGAACGGCTGGGCAAAGCCATTGGCCCGTTCGAAACGCGCAGCGCCGATACCATAGACGCCACCACACGCGGACGGTTTAACAGCAATTCACTGGTCGTAGCGACAGAGCGCATTACGCGCCGCACCAGCGATTGGCGCGTTCAAAACCGTTTCTTCCGCGCTATTTCATCAGAAGCCGAAAACGAAGCTGATTACGCTCTGTTGGGCGAATTGGCCAACCGCATTGGCCGCCGTGATCTGGCTGTTATCGCTGGTCAATCGGCCCGTGCCGATGGTTTTGATCGTTTCCAGATGGTCGCCTTCCCGCAAATGCCGGTTCCTGATGGCTATCAGAATAATTGGACGATCATCCACGCTATCACGCGGCAGGAAAGTCAGTTTAGCCAGCGCGCCGTCAGTCATGCCAAAGCACGCGGTCTGATGCAGCTACTCCCCTCCACCGCGCGTGAGCAAGCCGGCAAGATTGGCCTGTCCTACAGCTTCAATTCGCTGACCGAGGATCCGCTTTATAATATCCGCTTAGGCTCCAGCTATTTCAGCCGCTTAATGGATATGTGGGGCGGCTATTATCCGCTTGCCGTCGCCTCTTATAATGCTGGCCCGGGCAATGTACGCAAATGGATCCGCCGCAATGGCGACCCGCGCACTGGCGATATAGACATTCTGCAATGGGTTGAGAAAATTCCGATTTATGAGACCAAAAACTATGTTCAGCGTGTGCTGGAAAACGCCGTAGTCTATGATGTGATGAACCCGCAGCGCGCCAATTATAACGGCCCGAACCGCATCAGCCATTATCTGCGCAAAAACACACCGGGCTAAGGCCCACCCCGCATGGCGGATAAGCCCAACTATATCAGCGCTGCCGGTCTGGCGGCGCTGAAGGCACGATATGAAGCGCTTTTCCATGGTGAGCGGCCCAAGGTTGTTGAGATAGTGAGCTGGGCCGCGGGCAATGGTGATCGCAGCGAAAATGGCGATTATATTTACGGCAAAAAACGCTTGCGGGAGATTGATCGCGAAGTGCGGCATCTCTCCCGCCGCATAAAGGCCGCGGTCGCAATCGACCCTGCTGCACACCCCGATAAAAGCAAAGTCTATTTCGGCGCAACTGTAACGCTGGCTGACGAAGATGATGCAGAGCGCATCGTTACCTTGGTCGGCGATGATGAAGCCCAACCAGATACAGGCCATATAGGCTGGAACTCCCCGCTCGCCAGAGCATTGCGCGGCGCAAAAACCGGCGACCTACGCACAGTCCGCCTGCCCAGCGGCGACAAGGAATGGGAAATTATAGCGATCAGTTATTCACTGTTCTAATGGCTGCCTGAATAGCAGCGCTGAAAACAACTCAATCCTCAACCTCATATCCGAAGGCTTTTTCGGCCAAATGGATAAGCTCAGCATCTGCTTCGGGGAAGGTTGCTGGCACATTGGCTTCTAATTGCTCTGCGATGTGGTTGAGTACGGCTATACGCGCGGGTTTTTTGTTGTTGCCGTCAAACACCGCCCATGGCGCCCATCTGGTGTCCGTTTCTTTGAACATATCATGATAGGCATCCCAATATTCGCCCCGCTTTTCTCGGTTGCGAAAGTCTTCTGCGGTCAGTTTCCAGCGTTTGCTGGGCGTATCAAGACGGTCTGCCAAACGTTTGTCTTGCGACTTTTGTGTGGCGTGCAGGAAGATTTTGATCATCGTCGTGCCGCGATCAACCTGTTGCGATTCAAATTCGTTAATCTCATCATAGCCGCGCCGCCATTCGATTTCGCTGGCATAGCCTTCAATTCGTTCGACCAGCACGCGGCCATACCAGCTGCGGTCAAATACGGCGATATCCCGCTTGCCGGGCAGTTTCTGCCAGAAGCGCCAGAGGAAATGCCGCTCCAGCTCTTCTTTGGTCGGGGCGCCTATAGGGTGCACTGCAAAATAGCGTGGATCCCACTCGGCGGTCATGCGGCGGATAATGCCGCCCTTGCCGGCTGCGTCCCAACCTTCAAAAACCATGATAGCCGTCTTGCCATGTACAATATGGGCAAAATGCGCGCGCGCCAGGCGCTTTTGCGCTGCCTTAAGAGCATCGCCATAATCATCAACAGCCGTGACATCATCAAGCGCCAAACCGCTTTCATAATCTGTAAGATCTATCGCCATGATGCCGATTTACCAGAATATAGCCATTGAGTCGAAGCGCTTAACCATGTTTCTGCGCCTAAGCGGTGCTCTTCCATTTTGACGAACAAAAACACTGCATAGGCAGATGATATTTCGATATAGGAACGATTCTTGCGAAATCTTTAAAGGGCAATTAGCCTGTGCTTGGGCTAAGGGTAAAGCTGCTTGTTTAGGGTGACCTGACAAACAGCAGAAATTGGGGAGCAAATAATGCGTTTGCAAAAATATATTATAGGGGCTGCTGGTCTTTGTTTGATGGCATCTTCAACCATCGCACATGCCGAAATGCTGAAAATATCAGGGTTATTTCCAGCCGAAGACTATGCCATTAACGAAGTGGATAGCATTGCGGTTGAGCCGTTTGAGGGCGAAGAGGGCTTGCGCATGCAAATTGCATTGGAAAAGCGCTTGGAAAGAGCGGAGGTTTATGATGAATCTTATTTCACCATCCAGCCCTACCGTTCTGAATTAACACCAGACGCCACTGTGACAGGTGCTGCCTATAGTCAGATTGACAGATATAATGTGCAGGAATCGCGCGAACGCTGTGTTGAGCGTGATGCCGATAATGACTGTGTGTCGCGCAAGAAAGTGACCGTCGAATGCCTGAAACGGACAATCCGTTTTACTGGCAATGCCATTATTGCGCGGGCAGAGGCAGACCGCGAAGCGTTTCGTAAGCAATTTTCCAGATCAAGGGATGAGGTTGTCTGCGATAGCGATGAAGAATTTGGCAGTGTAGAATCTGCTCTGCAATCCATGGCAAATAAAGTCGCATCCGACATAAGATTTGCATTGGCGCCATATCATCGTGACTATGATGTGCGCATTTTGGAAAGCCGCAAAGGCATGGAAAAAGCGGATAAGAAAATCTTTAAAGCAGCAGTGAAGCTGACCAAAAAAGATGAGTTGGCCGCATGTGATATGTGGCAACAACAGGCTGATAATGGCCTGCAGCAAATCTCATTACAGTTTAACTTGGGCGTTTGCGCAGAAAAAAGGGTGAATTGGCAAAGGCCATGATGCTGTATGAAGATGCGATATCGCGCTTCGGCACGAAATATGAATTGCGTGAAGCTATAGACCGTGTGGGTGAGCGCCAATTGGCCGACAGCCAGTGGAATGCGCGTCTGGAATATTTTGCACAGTTCATTGATGGCGATGAAGCGCCCGCTGAGACTGCGACAGAAGATGAGGCCGATTCCGCTAGCTAGACAATGGCAATAGCCACTACAGACCCAAATATGCTCTGCAGTGGCTATAAATGATAGGTTAGCCCTGTTTGGGCGGCTCAACGATGCGTATGTTGAGCTCGCGCAGCTGCTTCATATCGACATTGCCCGGCGCGCCCATCATCAGGTCTTCCGCTTTCTGGTTCATCGGGAACAGCACCACTTCGCGGATATTGGGCTCATCAGCCAGCAGCATAACCATACGGTCAACACCCGGCGCGGAGCCACCATGCGGCGGTGCGCCATATTTGAAGGCGTTGATCATACCAGCAAATTCGCGGTCCACATCTTCCTGACTGTAACCGGCAATTTCAAAAGCCTTATACATGATTTCAGGGCGGTGGTTACGAATAGCGCCTGATGACAGCTCCACACCGTTACACACAATATCATATTGCCATGCAAGAATATCCAGCGGATCAGAATTTTCCAGCGCATCCATCTCACCTTGCGGCATAGAGAATGGATTGTGGCTGAAATCAATTTTCTTGGTCTCTTCGTCATATTCGAACATCGGGAAATCGACGATCCAGCAGAATTTGAAGCAACCCTGCTCAATCAGCTCTAGCTGTTCACCAATACGTGTACGCGCAGCACCGGCCAATTTGGCCGCTTCGCTTTCTTTGCCCGCCGCAAAGAACACACCATCATTGCCGCCTAGGCCCAGCTCTTCCAGCAATTTGGCAGTGCCGTCTTCGCCATGGTTTTTGGCAATTGGACCGCCCGGCACGCCGTCACGAATATTGATATAGCCCAGACCGGCAAAGCCTTCGCCGCGCGCCCAATTGTTCATATCATCAAAGAATTTGCGGCTGTTCGCGCCAGCACCCGGAGCGGGTATAGCGCGCACAGTGCCACCGCCAGCGGTAATTTTGTCAAACAACCCAAAGCCAGAGCCTTTGAAGTGCTGGGTAACATCGACAATTTCAATCGGGTTACGCAGATCAGGCTTGTCACTGCCATATTTCAGCATTGCCTCTTTATAAGGAATGCGCGGAAATTCGCCTGATGGTGTAACGGTTTTGCCATTGGCAAATTCCTCGAACACACCGGCCAAGACAGGTTCCAGCGCGTTGAACACATCTTCCTGCGTGACAAAGCTCATTTCCAAATCGAGCTGGTAAAATTCACCGGGCGAACGGTCTGCACGGGCATCTTCGTCACGGAAACATGGCGCAATCTGGAAATAACGATCAAAGCCGGCAACCATCAGAAGCTGTTTGAACATTTGCGGTGCTTGCGGCAGCGCATAGAATTTTCCGGGATGGACACGGCTTGGCACCAGATAGTCGCGCGCGCCCTCTGGTGATGATGCGGTCAATATGGGTGTCTGAAATTCGGTAAAGCCTTGATCGACCATACGCTGGCGCAGCGAGGTAATAACCGCTGAACGCAGCATGACATTGTTGTGCAGTCGCTCACGCCGCAGATCGAGAAAGCGGTAACGCAGGCGGATATCTTCAGGATATTCCTGCTCACCCGCCACTGGCATCGGCAATTCTTCTGCGGCTGATTGCACAACAACGTCGCGGGCAACCACCTCAATCTCACCAGTTGGCAAATTGCCATTCACAGTGTCAGCAGAACGCGCCAGCACTTCACCAGTCACGGTTACAACGCTTTCGCTACGCAGACTATCGAGCTGAGCAAAGCAGGGATTATCCGTATCCGCCACAATCTGTGTGATACCATGATGATCGCGCAAATCGACGAACAGAACGCCGCCATGGTCACGTGTGCGGTGTATCCATCCAGACAGGCGGACGGTCTCTCCAACATGCGCTTTGCGCAGTTCAGAACAAACATGGGTACGATAGCTGTGCATAAAATTCATCCCGGGAATAAGCTATTTGGGCAACAAGGCGGCCTAGACAGCCAAATTGCGTGTTTTGTTTAGCGCCTAACACAGTGCGCACTATCATTTGTCAAGTCACCTGCGCATCATTAAGGGTGATTGTTATGGAAATACACCCTCTGATCCGTGATACGGATAGTCTTACCGCTTTATGTGAGCGATTTCGTGATGCTGATTTTGTCACGGTCGATACCGAATTTATGCGGGAAAATACCTATTGGCCGATTTTGTGCCTCGTGCAGATTTCAGATGGAGAGGTTGCAGCCGCCATTGACCCCTTGGCGGATGATATTGATCTGACCCCGCTTCTGGAACTGATGACTGACAATCATGATGTGTTGAAAGTCTTTCACGCAGGGGGGCAAGACCTTGAGATTATCTTCAACCTAACCGGCAAAACGCCCTTCCCGCTTTTTGATACGCAAATTGCAGCCATGGCATTGGGTCAGGCTGAACAGATTGGATATGCCAATCTGGTTGAGCAATGGCTGGGCATCCGCATCGATAAGGGTGCGCGATTTACCGATTGGTCACGGCGGCCTTTGGACAAGCGCCAAATTGATTATGCTATTGGCGATGTCACCCATTTGTCAGAAATTTTCCCCAAAATGCTCGACAAACTGCGCGATACAGGTCGCGGTTCATGGTTGAACCATGAGATGGAAAAGCTCGGCAATGTCGCGCAATATTCCAATGATCCCAATCTCATGTGGCGCAAAATTCGCGCTCAAGGGCGCAATGCCCATGTCTTGGGACGGCTCAAAGCTCTGGCCGCTTGGCGTGAACAGGAAGCGCAAAACAAAAACCTGCCGCGCGGACGCATAGCGAAAGACGAAACATTGTCGGACATCGCAGCACACCCACCCAAAAAACAGGCTGACCTGCCCAAAATTCGCGGCCTTTCTACCAATTGGAAAAGTAACGATATTGGCGCTCGCTTAATGGATACACTTGCGGCTGCAGAAGCTTTGCCCACGGACGAAATGCCACCGCGCAACAAACGCGGCCCTGGTCTGGGCAAAGAAGGTGCGCTGGTCACTGATCTGCTGAAACTGATGCTAAAAGTACGATCTCGCGAGATTGATGTCGCATCACGCTTAATTGCAAAGGCTGATGATCTGGAAAAGCTGGCGGCTGGCGAACGGGAGAATCTGGAACTGCTGGAAGGTTGGCGATTCGAGCAATTTGGCAAAGACGCGCTGGATCTGGTGGAAGGACGTGTCGCCTTTACAGTGTGCGATGGGCGTTTGGAAATCACGCACTCAAAAGATGATTGTGAACCATCTGTAGATGGTGGCGATAATGCCTCTCATGAAAAAGCCGAGCCTGACGCTGCTCAGCATGTACAACCCACTCCCGAAAATCAGGCTGATAATCCAGAATGAGCAGTTTTTTACCGACATTGAAGCAATTGCAATATCTGGTTGCGCTGAAAGAGCATGGCCATTTCGGCAAAGCGGCAGAAAGCTGTTTTGTTACGCAGTCAACACTTTCTGCTGGCCTTCGCGAGCTGGAAACTCTGCTGGATTGCAATCTGGTTGAGCGGACGCGGCGCGTTGTGCGTTTTACGCCGCTGGGTGATGCCATTGTCGAAAGAGCCTATACTTTGCTCAGAGAAGCGGAAGAGCTGAGCGCGCTTGCCAAAGCATCTGGGCAGCCCTTGGTGGGGGAAATGCGGATGAGCGTCATTCCGACAGTCGCACCATTTCTGTTGCCCCATTTGCTTCCCCAATTGCGCCGCGAGAAGCCCGAATTAAAGCTCTATCTGCGTGAAGAGATTAGCAGCGCAGCCTGTGAATCCCTGCATCATGGTCAGGCAGATTGCATATTGCTGGCTATGCCTTTTGCCTGTGGAGAAGTTGAACATGCAACATTGTTTAGTGACAGCTTTCATGTTGCCTTCCCTGCTGACAATCCGATTGATCCGCCTGACCAAATTGATCCGGCATGGCTGGATGAAACGCAATTGCTATTGCTTGAAGACGGACATTGTCTGAAAGACCATGTGCTCTCTGCCTGCAACCGGCCCGAACTCAGCGCCAGTGCGACCATGATCGGTACATCGCTGCACACCCTGGTACAAATGGTCGATAATCGCCTGGGCATGACATTGTTGCCCGACATGGCGATCAAAAGCGGCATTTTATCAGGGACGAATATCATCACTCGCCCATTGCATTCCGATCAGGGGTCGCGGGAGATATGTTTGGCATGGCGCAAGAACAGTCCGCGCAAAGAGGAATTTCATATGTTGGCGGATATTTTACAGCGTGGTTGGGAAGCCGCGGCCTGAACAGAAGATCAGAGGCTAACCACAGCATTCAACAGAACTATCAGTCCATATGCTTTAGGCCGACCCGCAGATAATCCCAACCGGTTATTAACGTCAATATGGCCGCTAACCACAGACTTATCAGCCCGACCAATAATGGCAGGTTATAAACTGCTGAGGCAATCATGATATTCCAGTCAGGCAAACCGCCGGCCAGAATCAGTGATCCGAGGGAAATCATCTGGAAGGTTGTCTTCCATTTGGCCAATTGAGTCACCGGAACAGAAACCTGCAATCCTGCAAGAAATTCTCGCAAGCCAGACACCGTCAACTCGCGCAACAAAATCACAATGGCTGCCAAAAGATGCTGATCGGTAATCATACCTTTACCGCACAGAATAAGAATGACCGCAGCCACCATAATCTTGTCAGCAATGGGGTCGAGAAATACACCCAATTTTGACACTGCACCTTGCGCGCGTGCTAAATAGCCATCAAAATAATCGGTTATCCCCATCAGGCAATAAAGCCCAAAGCCCAGAAGATAACCCAGCCGCCACTCCGGCCACCATAGCAAAGCGATAAGAAACGGCACTGTGACTATTCGCGATAGCGTCAGAAGATTGGGTAAGTTCAGCATAGATATCCATTTGCCCGGCAACCATTCAGCCGCAGCGCTCCCCATGCCATAAGCGGCTGTGCCAAAATTGCAATCATCGCTTGGCGCTTTGCCATGTTTTGTATATTGCCTAAGCCTCTATCAACTATAAGGCGCAACCTGCCGCATGTCATCTGCTCTACCGCTCTTGAACAAAAGGCGTTTCTGGCCTTTATTTGTAACCCAATTGCTAGGAGCATTTAACGACAATTTGTTCAAATTCTCCATGATAATTCTGGTGACCTATGGAATTTTGAAAGATCCCGCGCAGGAGTTTCAATTTAACGCGCTGGCATCCGGCATCTTTATTTTGCCCTTTTTCGTCTGTTCAGCTTTGGCTGGTCAATTGGCCGATAATTATGACAAAGCCAAAATCATCCGTCATGTCAAAACAGCAGAGATTGGGATAGCCATTATCGGTGCGGTTGGTCTTTATTTCGGCTCGATCCCCATCATGCTGCTCGCGCTCTTCCTGCTGGGCCTGCAATCGACATTTTTTGGTCCGATAAAATATGCCATCTTGCCGCAGCATCTGAAAAAAGATGAAGTGCTGGCCGGAACCGGTTTGGTTGAAGCGGGGACTTATATTGCCATTTTAGCTGGCACGATATTGGGCGGCGTGATTATCAACCGTGGCGGCGAAGGAGTAGAACTGGCTGCAGCAATGGTTCTTATAGTCGCGATCATCGGGTGGATTACCGGCCGCTTTGTGCCTGATGCACCAGCGCAAAAGACATTTGAGAAGATCGATTTCAATATTTTCACATCGTCTTGGCGCCTGATCCGCGATACGATGCACGTCCGCCGACTGTTTTTGGCGATCATCGCTATTAGCTTTTTCTGGACCATTGGCGCAGTGCTGATCATTCAGTTTGTGCCATTGGTGAAAAACTTTCTTACAGCCACGCCCAGTGTAGTCAGCCTTTTTCTTGCTGTTTTTTCCATTGGTATTGCGGTTGGCTCTGTTATCATCAATCGCTTACTTAAAAGCAAAGTTTCCGCGCGTTATGCACCAATAAGCGTTATCATGATGGGAGGCTTTGTCGTGGCGCTTTATATTGTATGCGCACGATGGGACGGTTTGCCAGCGCCGCAGCTATACGATTTTAGCAGCTTTATCAGCTATAAAGGCGCGTGGTTACTTTTGACTACATTGGCCGGCGTCGCCATAACCGGCGGCATGTTCGTGGTTCCGCTCTATGCCTTTTTGACCACGACCGTCGATATTAGCAGAACCGCAAGAACGATAGCGGCCAATAATGTCGTTAACTCCGGCTGTATGGTTATCGGTTCACTGCTTGCTATTATGTTGAGCCTGCTCGGCTTCTCTGCTCTAGACCAGCTATTGCTTGTCGCCTTTATGTGCCTTGTTGCTGCCTATCTTGGTTGGCTGCTACACAAGGCTTGTGAAGAATATGACAGAAACGGTGAAGACGAGTCGTCAACACCCGACATATTCTCCTAACCGCTGGTAGTGTTCACCAGATAAACAGGCTTATGCCCATAAAGAATGTCAGGAAGCTGAGGACAAACATTCTGATGTCGTCCTGAATTGTCGTATGCGACGTGATTTCCGGTTCGATATTGACCGCCAATGCTGAAATAGGCAGGCTGGCGCGGAAAGAATGCCCCCCTTCATAGGTTCCCATGGACCGCGGCAATAGCCTATTTTCGCCGAAAGATCGCGGGGCCCTAATATGTTGGCCATGGGTATATCGAACAGAGGACATAACCTCTTATTAGGGAAATCTTTACCAATTAGGCTAGTGTTAAAGAAGGTTAACAAAGCGTTTGTCTCTGTATGGAACAGGATAGGCGGCATTGCTTCATAAGAAAAATGCGGACAAGCTATTTCTGCGTGTCCTTAAGAGACATTTCACCTATCAGCAGAAACAGGCAAACAGTTCACAACAGGTTAGAAATTGTCTTTCGCAGAGCGTATCGCGGCGAATGTCGCAACCGCATCGCCTTCATGCCCCATCTTTGCCTGAAGCACACTATCATCGGCGCGCAAGAACGGGTTTGTGTCCAACTCGCGTGCCAAGACCGTCGGAACTGTGGGCTTACCCTGTTCGCGTTGTTCATCAATAAACTGCACATAATTTTTGAGTGCATCATTGCCGCTATCAATATGTTCGGCAAAGCGTGCATTGGCCTGACTATATTCATGGGCGCAATATAATGTGGTATTGTTGGGCAAGGCTCTTAAGCGCAGCATGGTGGACCACATCATATCGGGCGTGCCTTCAAACATCCGGCCACAGCCCAATGCGAAAATACTATCACCAACAAACGCGATTCCCGCATCAGGGATATGAAAAGCAATATGGCCCATTGTATGGCCCGACACATCGATCACATGCACCTTATGTCCAGCAAAGTCGAACTCTGTGCCTGCTTCTATTTGGCGGTCATAACAGGCGATTTTGTCACCCTCACCCTTCGGCGCGATTATATTGCAACCAGAAGCATCTTTTATCGCCTGATTGCCGCCAGCATGGTCTGGATGCCAATGTGTGTTCCAAATCTGGGTGATGGTCCAACCCTTTGCAGCAGCCTCAGCCAAATAAACCGATGCATCAGGTGTATCAATCGCAACAGTCTCACCGCTAGCCTCATCATGGAGGAGGAAACCGTAATTGTCTGATAGACAAGGAAATTGATGTACAATGATCGCCACAATATAGTCCTTTTATTCGGGAGATATTCCAAAAAGCATTAAGTGTTCTTATGCACGAACATCTGCGCTTACAAGGCGAACTTATACAATAGCCACCCGCAAATCAGAACTCATATCATGCAAAGCAATGATTTCTTGCTTGGCAAAAGCCTGACGACCAAATAAGCCGCGCTCATCCAAAAAAGGTTCCAGATTCATTATGACCACCCTGACGCATTTACAACGGCTAGAGGCCGAAGCGATCCACATCATGCGTGAAGTCGTTGCAGAAACCGAAAAACCGGTGATGCTTTACTCTGTAGGCAAAGACAGCTCTGTAATGCTGCACATTGCTCGTAAAGCCTTTTACCCTGCCCCACCGCCTTTTCCATTCTTGCACATTGCATCGGGTTGGGATTTTCAGGCGTTGCTGGACCATCGGGACCGCACAGCGAAAGAATATGATCTGGAATTGCTGGTTGAGCATAATGATGATGGCGCAGCGGCGGGCATCAACCCGTTTGACACTGGCTCCTCTCTCTATTCACAAACCATGCTGACTGACCCGCTTAAAGCCGCACTGACCCGTTATGGCTTTGATGCAGCCTTTGGTGGCGGCCGCCGTGATGAAGAAAAAGCCCGCGCCAAGGAACGTATTTTCAGCTTCCGCTCAGCCAGCCACCGCTGGGACCCTAAAAACCAGCGCCCAGAGCTTTGGAAGCTATATAATGCCCGCAAAAACAAGGGCGAGAGCATCCGTATATTCCCACTTTCCAACTGGACGGAGCTGGACATCTGGCAATATATATTGCTCGAAAATATTGATATTGTGCCACTTTATTATTCTGCGCCCCGCCCAACGGTTGAGCGCGATGGTCAATTGCTGGTTATCGATGATGACCGCTTCCGCTTGGAAGATGGCGAACACCCCGTCGAGCGTTCAGTACGCTTCCGCACATTGGGCTGTTACCCGCTCACCGGCGCAACAGAAAGCGAGGCCGATGATCTGCCCGCCATTATTCAGGAAATGTTGCTCGCCACCAGTTCGGAGCGTCAGGGCCGCGCAATTGATAAGGGGCAAGGCGCATCTATGGAAGCGAAGAAGCAGGAGGGGTATTTCTGATGACCGACACGCCAACAGTTTACCGCCCAGAAGCATTGGTCGCTGATGACATTGATGCCTATCTGGACACCCACCAGCATAAGAGCATGCTGCGCTTCATCACTTGCGGCAGCGTGGATGACGGCAAATCGACACTGATTGGCCGCTTGCTCTATGACAGCAAGATGATCTTTGAAGATCAATTGGCCGCATTGGAAAATGACAGCAAAGTTTCAGGCACTCAAGGTGACGCAATCGACTTTGCCTTGCTGGTTGATGGTCTGGCCGCCGAACGCGAACAGGGCATCACCATTGATGTTGCCTATCGCTTTTTCGCGACGGAAAAGCGCAAATTCATCGTCGCGGATACCCCGGGGCATGAGCAATATACCCGTAACATGGCTACAGGCGCGTCCACCGCTGATCTGGCGGTCATTCTGATTGATGCGCGCAAAGGCGTGCTGACCCAGACGCGGCGTCATAGTTATCTGGCCCATTTGTTGGGCATTCGGCATATTGTTTTGGCGGTCAATAAGATGGATCTTATCGGCTATGATCAGGCGCAATATGATGCGATCGTTGCCGATTATACCGCCTTTGCCAACAGCATTGGTATCGAAGAATTTACGGCTGTGCCTATTTCGGGATTGGCCGGTGACAATATCGCCAGCAAAAGCAGCGATACGCCATGGTATGATGGCCCGACATTGATTGAACATCTGGAAACGGTTGAGATCAGCGTTGATGCCCGTCAGCAAGGCGCATTTCGTATGCCGGTGCAATGGGTAAACCGCCCCAATCTGGATTTTCGCGGCTTTGCTGGACAGATTGCCAGCGGCACGGTGAAACCCGGCGATAAGGTGCGCATTTTACCATCAGGAAAGACCGCCACTATTGGCCGTATTGTCACTTTTGATGGCGATTTGGATCAGGCTGTTGCTGGCCAATCGGTCACGCTGACATTCAATGAAGAGGTCGATTGCTCGCATGGTGATGTTATCGCCGCTGCCGACAATCCATCAGGCACTGCTGACCAGTTTGAAACATCTATTGTGTGGATGGACGAAGCGCCGCTGCTACCTGGCCGCGCCTATGTTATGAAATTGGGAACACAAACCGTTTCCGCCACTGTGGCAACGCCCAAATATCAGGTCAATGTTAACACCATGGAGCAGATGGCGGCCAAATCGCTGGAGCTGAACAGCATCGGCGTTGCAGAAATTACCACTGATCGGCGTATCGCTTTTGAGCCTTATAATGATAGCATGAATGGCGGGCGTGATCTGGGCGGTTTCATTCTGGTGGATAAGCTGACCAACGCCACAGTTGCAGCGGGCATGATAAATTTTGCCTTGCGCCGCAGCCAGAATGTCCATTGGCAAAATGTCGATATCACGCGTGAGGCACATGCTGCACAAAAGAACCAACGGCCGCGTTTGCTATGGTTTACCGGCCTGTCTGGCTCTGGCAAATCCACCATTGCCAATTTGGTGGAAAAACGCCTGCATGCTGAAGGTAAACACAGCTTCTTGCTTGATGGCGACAATGTGCGTCACGGTCTGAACAAAGATTTGGGCTTCACGGATACCGACCGGGTAGAGAATATCCGCCGGATCAGCGAAGTCGCCAAATTGATGACCGATGCCGGATTGATCGTCCTAACAGCCTTTATCTCGCCTTTCCGTGCCGAACGGAAAATTGCCCGCGACCTTATGGCCGATGGTGAGTTTTTTGAGATTCATGTCGATACGCCGCTCTCTGTTGCGGAAGAGCGCGATGTCAAAGGTCTCTATAAAAAGGCGCGATCAGGTGAATTGCAAAACTTCACTGGCATAGACAGCCCGTATGAAGCACCGGAAAATCCGGAAATTCATATAGATACGACCGCTATGAGCGCTGACGAAGCTGCGGAAATGATTGTTGACCACATTTTGGGCAATGGAGCCGCACAGTAATGAGCGAGAGCAACATTTCAGCCCTTCCCGGCCCTGCCGCGGCATTGACCAGCGAACATTTGGCACGGATTGCCTTTGAAGCCGGGCAGATTATCATGCCCTATTTCTTAGGCGAATGCGAAGTAAGCGAGAAGGAAGATTCCTCCCCGGTTACGCAAGCGGATCAGGATGCCGAAGCGCTGATATTGCGGGAACTGAAAGCGCTATGCCCTGCTTTGCCGGTTTTGGCAGAAGAAGAGGTTGCTGCAGGGCGCATACCCGATTTAGGCAATGTGTTTGCTTGTGTCGATCCTCTTGATGGCACCCGCGAATTTGTGGGCAAGCGCAAGGACTTTACGGTCAATATCGGCATTATCGCGCATGGCAAAACGGTGGGCGGCGTCATTTACGCTCCGGCACATGGAACCCTATATGTCGCGCATCCAGAAGCTGCGCCATGGAAGGCCGTGCTGCCCTATGATGCTATTTGGGCAATACCTACAGAGCGTGAAACACTCTCCACACGGCCACGCGCAGACAAGCTGGTCGCCATCGCATCACGTTCGCATCGTACAGCTGAGACCGATGCCATATTGGATGATTATGATGCTGCGGAAATTATTTCTGCTGGATCATCATTGAAATTCTGTCTGGTGGCAGAGGGCAAAGCCGACTTTTATCCGCGCATGGGAAGAACGATGGAGTGGGACACCTCTGCTGGTCAGGCCATTGTCGAAGCCGCTGGCGGACGCGTTACGCTGGAAGATGGCAAAACCCCTTTGGCATATCAGAAAGCGGGACGCGGCTATGATAACCCGCATTTTCTGGTCACTGGGTGGTAATCTGAACCTATCCTAATTTGACCGCAGATTTGTGCCCGTCTTCACCCTCTCCTTCACGGAAAGGACAGCCTAGCCATTATCTATAAAATTAAGGCATGGTGCAAAGCCGGTCATTGAACCTTTGCCAAAACAGGCGTACATGGCGTGCATGGCAAAAGAGCAATTTATTTCCTTCACCTGGGATGATCCCTTCCTCCTAGAAGATCAGCTAACCGAGGATGAACGACTCATCCGCGACAGTGCGCAGGGCTTTGCACAAAATGTTTTGCAGCCGCGTGTTATTGACGCCTTTCGCGAAGAAATTGACGCGCCTGAGTTGTTCCCAATGATGGGGGAAGCAGGCCTACTTGGCGTAACTTTATCTGAAGATTATGGCGGCGCGGCGGCATCTTATGTCGCTTATGGGCTGGTTGCCCGCGAAGTGGAGCGCGTTGATAGTGGCTATCGCTCCATGATGTCGGTGCAAAGCTCTTTGGTCATTCACCCAATTAATGCCTTTGGCAGCGACGCACAGAAGCAGAAATATCTGCCCGGCCTGACCGCAGGCACGTTGATTGGCTGTTTTGGTTTAACCGAACCTGATGCTGGATCAGACCCTGCGGGTATGAAAACCACGGCGAAGAAAATAGATGGCGGCTATCTGCTGTCAGGCAGCAAGACCTGGATTTCTAACGCGCCTTTTGCGGATATATTTGTCATCTGGGCCAAATCCGAGGAACATGGCGGTGCCATTCGCGGTTTCATTCTTGAAAAAGGCATGAAAGGGCTCTCCGCCCCCAAAATTGGCGGCAAATTGTCCTTACGCGCATCGACAACCGGTATGATCCAGATGGACGATGTCGAGGTGAGTGACGCGCAACTATTGCCAGAGGTGCAGGGCCTGAAAGGTCCGTTTAGCTGTTTGAACAGAGCCCGTTACGGCATCAGTTGGGGCAGCATGGGCGCCGCAGAATTTTGCTGGCACGCTGCACGCCAATATGGGTTGGATCGCAAGCAATTTGACCGTCCTTTGGCCGCGACACAATTATATCAGAAGAAACTGGCCGATATGCAGACCGATATTGCACTTGGTCTTCAAGCATCTTTGCGCGTTGGTCGGCTGATGGATGAAGGCCGTTTTGCGCCAGAGATGATTTCCATCGTTAAGCGCAATAATTGCGGCAAAGCGCTGGATATAGCGCGCATGGCGCGTGATATGCATGGCGGCAATGGTATATCAGAGGAGTATCAGGTGATGCGCCATATGGTGAATCTGGAAACGGTAAACACTTATGAAGGCGCGCATGATGTTCACGCCCTTATATTAGGGCGCGCGCAAACCGGCATACAGGCATTTTTCTAGCAATAGCCGCATCGGCTTATTCGGCCGGTGCCAAAGCTCCGTTCATCATAAACCCTGCATTCTCTTTGCTTTTTGTCTCTGAGAAATAGGTCTCAAGATTTTCGAGAAATTCAGCGCCATGTGAAGTTGGCACGATGAATATGTTGCGACCATCAGTTTCATCCGGCTGACGCAGCAAAAAGCCAAGGGTGGACAATTTATCCAAAGCGCGGGTGATAACCGGTTTGGACACATTCAATTCTTGCGCCAAGCCTCGCACAGTGTGGGGACCACTTTCGTAAAGCACGATCATTAAAACAGCCAATTGCCTGTTTGTAAGATCTGGCTCAGATGCTCTCACATAATTGACAACACCATTCATCCATTTCGTTACATTGCTAGTCTTCATCATACACCTTTGCGACCTCCACTAAGGAGTTCGCGGCAAGCTATAAGATGGTTACACTATAGTATCTTTTTTCGTGTAAAGGTTTTACAGTTATTGTGACCAGATCAATGATGCGCAGAATGGTCCAATAATATTAACCAAAGCGCGCTTTTATATAGTGCCAAGACGCCCGCAGGCCCAAGGCTTCGCCACCAGCAGCTTGACCAGGGCGCGGCGTTGGTCGCCATGCAAAAGTATCAAAATGAAACCAGTCACCCTCAGTCGGCGCAAAGCGCTTCAAGAATAAGGCCGCCGTTACACTGCCGGCAAAGGCTCCACCAATATTATTGGTGTCAGCAATCGGGCTTTTCAGCATCTCTTCATAAGGCTGCCAAAGCGGCATATGCCAGACCGGATCATGAACATCTTGCGACAGATCGGCAAAATTGCGTCCTATCTTATCATCGCTGCAAAACATTGCTGGTAAATCAGGACCAAGCGCAATTCGCGCAGCGCCTGTCAATGTCGCAAAATCAATCATGAGATCAGGTTCGCTTTCATCTGCCTTTGTAAAGGCATCGGCCAAGACCAACCTGCCCTCTGCATCAGTATTGCCAATTTCGACAGTATCGCCTTTGCGGCTCTTAATAATATCGCCCGGACGGAAGCTATTGCCTGCAATCGCATTCTCGACCGCTGGGATAAGCATATGCAGCCTGACAGGCAGTTTATTTCGCATAACCAGAGATGCGAGCGCCAAGGCATGAGCTGCGCCGCCCATATCCTTTTTCATCAATCGCATACCGGTTGCGCTCTTAACGTCCAGGCCGCCACTATCAAAGCACACACCTTTGCCGATAATCGCCAAACGAGGATGATCTTCATTGCCCCAATGCAGTTCAATAAGACGCGGCGCGTGATGGCGGCTTGCAGCACGGCCGACAGCATGGATCAGCGGATAGCCCTGCTCAAGTACATCACCGCGCACCACTTCCAATTCAGCGCCATATTTTTCCGCCAAAGTTTGCGCTTGGCCTTCCAACGCTTCGGGGCCCATATCTTCTGCCGGAGTGTTGACAAGATCACGCACCAAAGCCGTTGCCTGTGCCTCTATCGCCAAAGCCTCAGCCTCTGGCCATTGGCTGGAGAGCAAGATGCGGGCTTCTTTTTTCTCAGGCGTGCTTTGATAGCGGTCAAAACTGTGTTGGGCCAGACACCAGCCCAATATCGCGGCACCTGCTTTTACATCATCGGATAAGCGATAGGTTCCAGCCGGCAAGTCTTCGGCCAACTTTGCCAAACACCATGGGGTTAGTGCATCGATATCAGCAACGCCTGCAACCACCGACCATTGATCGGCCTTTTCTTCTGGCAGGATGGCGAACTGCCCAGCCTTTGCGGAAAAATTCTGAGCAGCGAGCAAGCTGCGCCAGCGTTCTGGCTGTTCTTTCAACCAATCATCATAACTGGCCATGGTGACCAGAAAGATATTATGGGCGGCTTGCCCTTGTTCGATGGCGATGCATTGCGATAAATCTGTCATGCATCGGGAAATAGGAATTTAAAGCGCTCTATGCAAAGGCCAAATTATTCAGCAGCAACCGCAATTGTATCTTTTTGCGCCAAAGACGCTGTATCAGGGTTGGAAAATACCAATGCGCCATCGTCCAATTCGCCTTCCAACAGCACTTTGCGCTCGAACAAATAGTCTTGTGTTAAACGCCAAGGCATTTCTTCACCCTGTTTCGGCAAAATCTCTTTGGAGCGCTGAACATAGCCAGAGGAAAACCCTTCAAACAATTCCGCTTCCTCCTTAATCGCATCCGGATCAGGCATATATGGCATGACAATCCGCGTTCCGGTTGCTTCCATATGGTTAAGCATACGGCATGTATAACGCGCCACAATATCAACTTTAAGTGTCCATGATGCGTTGAGATAACCGAAGACGATCGTCATATTTGGCACGTTGGAGAACATGCAGCCTTTATAATAAAAGCGATCAGAAAATTCGATTTTCTCTTCATCAACGAAGAACTCAATCTTGCCAGCCATTGCCAGCTTCAGACCCGTCGCGGTCACAATAGTGTCTGCTTCAAGATAATTGCCCGATTTCAACTGAATGCCCTTAGCATCAAAGCGCGCAATATGATCGGTGACAATATCGGCCTTACCCTCTCTCATCGCTGCAAACATATCGCCATCAGGCACCAGACAAAGTCTTTGGTCCCAAGGATTATAAGGCGGTGTAAAGGTTTCGGCATCTGGCTCACGCCCAAGCGCCTTTTTGACTTTTTTCATCAACATAGCCGCCACCTTTTGCGGCTTATTCCGTGCCCTGTTAAAGAACCAGTTTTGCAGCCAGATGTTGCGCTTTCGCACAATGGCATAAGCCCATTCTTCGGGCAGATAGGCGCGTAAAACGGTCGATAAAAGGTCTTTGCGCGGCTGCACAGCATACCAGGTCGGCGTACGCTGTAGCATGGTCACATGCTCGGCATCCGTCATTGACGGCACCAAAGTTACCGCCGTAGCGCCCGAACCAATAACGACTATCTTCTTTCCGCTGCGGTCATAATCTTTGGGCCAGAATTGCGGGTGAATGATGTCGCCAGTAAATTCTTCTCTGCCTTCAAAGACGGGGTTATAACCTTCATCATAATCATAATAACCTGTCCCCATATAGAGGAAATTGGCTTTATATTCTCGAACAGAGCCATCTTTTTGCTGTGCCTTGACGGTCCATAAAGCCTCTTCACTTGACCAATGGGCCGACATAACTTTCTGGCTGAAATGCGCCTTTTCACGCAAGGCATATTTATCAAAAATACGGTGCAGATACTCCATGATGGCAGGACCATCAGCAATCGTCTTTTCATGTGTCCAAGGTTCAAACTCAAAGCCCAATGTGTGCATATCACTGTCAGAGCGTATGCCGGGATATTGGAAGAGATTCCAAGTGCCACCAATATCATCGCGCTGTTCCAGCATTGCAAAACTGCGCTCAGGGCATTTTTGATGAAGATGCACCGCCATACCGATACCGGATATTCCCGCGCCGATAATCAGAACATCGACACTGCTGCTTTCATGGTGGCTCATTATATGCTCTCCGCAATGGCTGCGATTATCCCGCATTGTGTAATAATTGCATTATGGCTTGGGAAAAGAGTGGATGCAATGTCAATTAATCAATCGTTTAAATTTGTAGGTTATAGGTGAAATTTGCCGATTACAGATTCTTTGAAAAATAAATTAAAATTGGAGTAGGTTTATCCGTTTATTTCGACATGGAAAAGATAATTGTAATAAAATATATATCGCTCTGGAGATGGCTATGCCTATGCATATGTAGCCTTTCCAGCATATTTGTAGTTACTAATGCACATGCGCAAACAACGCCGTTCCAATGTACTGGCGATGTTTATCAAGTGCAATCAGGCCAACTTAGGATATTCGATCCTTTATTGTCCAGCTATGTCGATATTGGCCCTGATAATAGTAACTATAACGCCATAGGCTTTAATGTTAGAGACGGTTTGATTTACGGCATGTTCAACACTGATGTCATCCGTGTTGACGCTAATGGCATATTAACGACATTATTCAGCGTTTCGTTCAGTTCTCTTTCAGGAGACGTGGATAATAATAATAATTTATGGGTAAATACAGATAACAATCTATTACAAGTGATTAATCTGGCTACGCAAAGCGTATCCACCGTTACCATGAGTCAGAACAGGCCTGGCGGCGCAGCCGATATGGCATTTGTGGATACAAGCATAGGCTCGCGCATAATAATGGTCGGCCGCACGCAAATGGCTTTAATCGACCCCGTGACAGGGGCAACCACGTCAGCCAATGTAGCAGACCTGCCCAATGAAGGCACGACAGGCGCCATTTGGTCAGACGGTGCCGGACGGGTTTTGCTGTTCAAAAACACAACGGGCAATGTTTATGAACTATTTGACTTTTTAACCTCTAATCCACGCGCCGAATTGGTCGCAACCGGCGTTCCCTCAGGTAATAATGATGGAACGTCATGCAGCACAGCCCCCTTCCCCAATTTACCCCCAATTGCTTTCAATGATGATTTCCGCACACCGTTTAATACGGCCATTACCGCCAATGTGATTACAAATAATGGCAATGGCATGGATAATGATCCGGAAGACTCTGCCATCACAGTAGCCACAAGTCCGGTCAACGATGTACAAAATGGTAGCCTTACTCTTGCTGCGGATGGTAGCTTTACCTATACGCCGGATAATGGTTTTTTTGGCACGGACAGCTTTACCTATCGCATTACCGATGCCTCAGGTTTAAGCGACACTGCGACAGTAACCATCATTGTTGAAAGAGCGATTATTACCGTCGAAAAATCATCTATTGTTTATCAACCCACGGCGCAATTTGGCTATGCCCTGCCACAAAATGAAGTGATTTACGCCATCGTGGTGCGCAATACGGGGACCGGACCAACAGATAGTGACAGCTTGCTCATCGTTGACAGAATGCCTGCAAAACTGGCCTTTTGGAACGATGATATTGATGCTGGCGGCAGTGATGACTTTTCAGGCAACAACCCTATCGGTATCATCGATAATGGCTCTGGCTTGGACTTCGATTTTACGCGCGATGTAAGGTTTTCCGATGCCGTAAATCCGCCCAGCAGTTTTGCCGATTGCAATTACGCCCCGCAATCTGGCTTTGATCCTGCTGTTCGCTATATTTGCTTCAACCCCAAAGGCAATATGAATGCTGGCGGCAGTTCAACCGAATTCATTCTGCATTTCCGGGCACGGATCGAGTGAGATGGTTTAAGCGCTAAGAGGCACACCGAACAGATCATGTGCGTCGGCGTCTTCTATTTCTACATCGATAATATCACCGACATTACATGCACCAGAAACATCGCGCAGGAAGACATTGCCATCGATTTCAGGGGCATCAGCTTGTGAACGACCAGTGGCGCCAATACTGCCGTCTTCGTCAGCCTCGCCAATGTCATCAATGATAACGGGCAAGGTTCGGCCTATTTTGGCCTGCAATTTGGCGCTGCTGATACGCGCAGTGGTTTCCATTAACCGTTGGAAACGTTCTTCTTTCACCGCTTCGGGCACATGGCCATCAAGATCATTGGCCGATGCGCCTTCTACTGGTTCAAAGCGAAAACCGCCGACACGATCCAGTTGTGCCTCTTCCAGCCATTCCAGCAGATATTCAAAATCCGCTTCGCTTTCACCTGGAAAGCCGACAACAAAGGTTGAGCGTATGGTCAGATCCGGGCAGATGGCACGCCATTCCTTGATCCGGTCCAGCACCTTCGCCTCATTGGCGGGGCGTTTCATGCGTTTCAAAACCGATGGCGCGGCATGTTGAAACGGAATATCAAGATAGGGCGTGACCAGTCCTTCGGCCATGAGCGGAATAAGCTGTGCAACATGCGGATAGGGATAAACATAATGCATGCGCACCCATGGGCGCTGTCCATCCGCCGATTGCAGCCCACCCAATTCACGCGCCAGATCGACCATATGACTGCGGGTTTCACGGCCTTTCCAATCATAGCTTTTATGCCGTGTATCGACACCATAGGCCGATGTATCCTGGCTGATGACCAGCAATTCGCGAGTCCCTGCCCCGACCAGCTTTTCCGCCTCGCGCAGCACTGCATCAACCCGCCGGCTGACCAGATCACCGCGCAATTGCGGGATAATACAAAAGGAGCAACGGTGATTGCAGCCTTCGCTAATTTTCAAATAGCTATAATGACGCGGCGTTAATTTCAGCCCGCCATTTTGCGTGGCGGCATCAGGGTCAGCCACTTTAACTTTTGGCTGCGGGACAAGATCAATATATTCACCGCGTGCCGGGGGCGCTGCTTCATGTACAGCGCCAACCACATCTTCATATTGTGCCGCCCCGGTTATGGCCAGCACATCAGGAAAGCGTGCGCGAATAACTTCGGCCTCTTTGCCCATACAGCCAGTGACGATAACCCGGCCATTTTCCGCCATCGCTTCGCCAATCGCTTCCAGACTTTCCTCTTTGGCGCTGTCCAGAAAGCCGCATGTATTGACCAGCACAACATCCGCGCCGGCATAGTCAGCGGACATATGATAACCATCAGCCCGCAAACGCGTCAAAATCCGTTCACTATCAACCAAGGCTTTGGGACAGCCAAGAGATACCATGCCCACTTTGGGCGGCGCGGGGATGGAAAGTGGTGGGTTTGTAGCCATGGGATGCGCCATTACCGGCGATTCTGCCTTATGTCACGCAAAAGGCGATGATTAGCCTTATGTGCCAAGATGGTTTTGGCTGTCAGTCCAAAAATCTTGATCGCCACCCGCAGATGATTGGTCTATGCTTGCCATAACTTCTTTGGTGACATTTTTACCGCCAGACAAATTATCAATAATCACGCCAACTGTATAAATCGGTCCCCAGGGAATGCCCCACCAACCCAATATGGCTGAAAGAATGGTCAGAGGGATTCCTTTGGCCACGCGTTTTCCGGACGTTGGAATAAAATGTATATTTGTCGATCGTCTAAATGTCATAATTATGATGGAAATTGTATATTGATAAATAACAAACCGACCACCATCGTCCACTGCTTGATGTAAGTCAGCGATGCTCATTCCATCGATACCAATAATTTTTTGTGCCATAATGCCCTCCCCCTATAATTCTGAGAATATAATCTCACATTTCCATTATGAATACATATTCGCATTTTGGCTTCAAGGTTAAAGCCTATTTATGCTTCGGGACGGTTGATAATAGATGTCATTAAATGGTCATTCAGCCTATATTGGCACCATAGAATAGGGAGGTTTGTTCCAATGTACAAAAAGGACCAGCTATGGTTAGCGCTTGAGGCGATGAATATTTCGCCACTTAGTGCGGCCCTCACTTTTGAACAAAGGCTAGCGCGAGAAAATGGCTGGTCGGCACAATTCACGCAGCAAGTTATGCAGGAATATCGGCGTTTCCTGTACCTCGCTGCCACTGGTTCAGTTCCAGTTACTCCATCTGTAGCTGTGGATGAGGCATGGCATCTTCATCTAAGTTATAGCCGTCATTACTGGGATATATTGTGTAAAGACATCATAATGAAGCCCCTGCACCATGGCCCGACCATTGGCGGTGAAACTGAAGATGTGCGCTATCGCGAACAATATGAGCATAGTTTGGAAATGTATCAGCAGGTTTTTGGGCAGCCTGCGCCAAACATTATCTAGCCAGATAGTGACACCAGATTTTCCACGAATTTGCGCCGTGTTGATACGGCTAAAAACTGGGTCATCCCCAAATGGCCATCACGCATCGCCGCTATTGCTGGTTCTGCAGCGATATTGTCTGCATGTGTAATGCTGAGCGGCGCAATTGCCAAAAGCGAACCAAAAAGTAGCGAAGATCCTACCATGGCCATTGTTGTTGGCATCGCGATTATTTTAGGGGTTTTCATGTTACTGGGAGGCTCAGGGCGCGGCGGCGGTGGTCGAGGTGGAGGTGATGGCGGTTCTGGTGTTGGCGGTAGTGGATGCGGCGGATGCAGTGGATGCGGTGGATGCGGCGGCGATTAAATTCGCATTGCTCATAAACACAATCTGACGCACACTATACATATGACCATTATTCCATCTGTTAAAGGCCGCCTTTTCATCGCGCGGCATGGCGAAACTGTTTATAATGCCGCCAAACGCTTACAGGGTGAACATACCCATACCCCGCTTACCCGTCGCGGCTTCGCGCAGGCCGATACCATGGGCGCTGCGCTGCGCAATCTATTGGGCGTGAAGCCGGCCTTGACACTCTGGGCGTCCGAAACGGGCCGGGCTTTGCAGACTTTGGCGGTTATCGCCGAACATCTGGAGCTGGATTGGCATCAAGCAGAGCGTGACACGCGATTGATGGAAATCGGCATGGGCAGTTGGGGCGGGCAATATTATGCTGATGTCATTGCGGCACAAGGCGGTGATATGGCCAATGTTATTGATCCAGATAGCGGCGCGCTTATGCCTGCTCCAGATGGTGAAAACTATCCCTCCATCCGCGAACGCGTGCTCGCTTGGACAGCCGATCATGCACAAGATGACGGCGACAAGCTGGTTATCATGCACGGCATTTCCAGCCGCGTGCTGCGCGGTGCTTTGTTGGGCTTGCCGGATACGCCGCGCCTGAACGCGCCAATAGCGCCGGGTTTGCCGCAAGGCTCTGTTACTTGCTTTGAAAATGGTGCAGAAACATTGGTTGTCGAAGGTATTGGCGGCCAAGTGGCATGACGAAACACATCTTCTCCACCTCCGGGCTGCGCTTGGCGCTGGTAATAGCGATATTCACTTTGGCCGTGCCAGCTGCAATGGCAAAGGACAGTCTGGGCCTGTTTGAGAGTTGGGCCGCTTTTCGTGATCCCGATGTGCCGCGCTGCTATGCGATTGCCAAGCCGGAAGAGATTAGCGGACCAGACCGCAACCGTGCCTATGCCAGTATCGGATATTGGCCCAAAAAGCAGCTTTATGGGCAATTTCATATCCATCTCAGCCGCGACATGATCAAAAACGCTGACATCACTTTGCGGGTTGGCCGCCGCCGCTTCACATTAACCGGTAAGGGTGAAGATGCGTGGAGCCAAAACCGGAAAATGGATGCAGCCATTGTCGCCGCACTGCGCCAATCGCGAACTATGACTGTTACCGCACGGTCTGCTGGTGGCGGGCGCATCATTGACAAATATACTCTGCCCGGCGTGGCCACCGCAATGGATGCTGCGGCTCTGGCCTGTGCCAGACTGTAAACCTTTAAGATTGTTTGATCGCTTCACGCCAACGTCTTCCCTTTCTCTATCCCCTCCCCTATATGCGCCAAATGCAAATTCCCGGCCATATTGACCCCGTCCCCGTTCCACGTCCGGACAATGTTACACCGCGCGCTGATGGGCGGGTTGAGCTTATGGGCTTGAAGCGCGAGGATATTCGCGATTTATTTGCTGAAGCAGGCTTGGACCCTAAACAGGCTAAGCTGCGTTCCAAACAGGTATTCCATTGGATATATCATCGCGGTGTTGGTGATTTTGCCGATATGACCGACATTTCAAAGACCATGCGCCCTTGGCTTGCGCAAAGGTTTATCGTCGGACGGCCAGAGATTGTTGAAGCGCAAATATCGGAAGATGGCACGCGCAAATGGCTGTTGCAAACCGCAGATGGCCATGATTATGAAATGGTGTTCATTCCCGATGCTGATCGCGGCACCTTGTGCATTTCCAGTCAGGTTGGGTGCACGCTCAATTGTACTTTCTGCCATACTGGCACTATGCGTTTGGTGCGCAACCTGACCCCTGGTGAAATTGTGGGCCAAGTCATGCTTGCCCGTGACGCGCTGGGCGAATGGCCCAAAGGTGCCATGGACGGCCTGGATGATGCGGAGGATAGCGGCGATTATCGCGCTGATGGGCGCCTTCTCACCAATATCGTGCTGATGGGCATGGGTGAGCCGCTGTATAATTTTGACAATGTGCGCGACGCGATGAAGATTGTCATGCACCCGGAAGGACTCTCCCTCTCTCGTCGGCGGATTACCTTATCGACCAGCGGCGTTGTCCCCTTAATGGAACGCGCAGGCGAAGAGATAGGCGTAAATCTGGCGGTATCCCTGCATGCCACCAACAAAGCTGTGCGCGATGAGATTGTTCCGATCAATAAGAAATACGGGCTTGAAGAGCTGCTCGCAGCCTGTGCCGCCTATCCTGGGGCCAGCAATGCACGGCGCATCACCTTTGAATATGTGATGCTAAAAGATAAGAATGACAGTGATGAGGATGCGCATGAACTGGTGCGTCTTATCAAGCGCTATGATCTTCCAGCCAAGGTTAATTTGATCCCGTTCAACCCTTGGCAGGGCGCTATATATGAATGCTCGACACCGGAACGTATTAAGCGCTTTTCGAACATCATTTTTGAAGCTGGTATCAGTGCGCCAGTGCGCACACCGCGTGGTCGGGATATTGATGCAGCATGCGGCCAGTTAAAAACCGCTGCGGAAAAGAAAAGCCGTGCTCAACTTGATCGAGAAGCCGCAGCCTTGGCCGAGCAATAATTATTCAGGCCGATCCATCGCAAATTTGCTGGCCTCTTCAACGACGAAATAGTCCGCTGGACCGCCGCCTCGCATAATCGGCTTGGCGCGAGCCGTCTGGTAAACACCGTTTTCCAGCATTGCTTTGTCAATATGTACGCCGACGACTTCCCCCATGACCAACCAACTGTCCACCTCATCACCATCAGCATTTTGCAACTGGACAATCTGGCTGGTCTTGCACTCAAAACTAACTGGCGACGCGGCAACACGCGGCGGGGTTACGCACCGTGATGCTGTTTTGGCCAGTTCAGCACGCGCAAATTCGTCAATTTCAGCATCAACCGGCGCAGCGCTCTCATTCATGGGTGACCGCAAATCATAGCTGGCAAGGTTCCAGACAAACTCCCCCATTTCACGCGCATTGCGCAAGCTGTCCTTCGCGCCAATGCTAGCAAAACCAATGATTGGCGGAACATAATTAAATGCATTGAAAAAACTGTAAGGCGCCAGATTTGCCACGCCATCCCGATCAACTGTGCTGATCCACCCAATAGGGCGCGGAGCAATAATTGCATTAAACGGATTATGCGCAAGACCATGGCCATCAATGGGGCGATAAAAATGATAATTGGTCATATGGTCACTCGCTCGCTGGATTTACGTTGCTATTCTTCGTAACTATCTGGATATGGACAGCGAAAAGACAAGTATTGGTCCAAACATGTCAGATACAGATACCCCCACAGGAAATTCATCAGCCCGCCATAATTGGCTGACCCGTATCTGGCATTGGCTAAACTTGCTGTGTCTTGTCACCTTGCTGATGAGCGGTCTCACCATATTTAATGCGCATCCCAGATTATATTGGGGTGATAGCGGCAATGTGCATGATCACGCATGGGCTGCGGTCGCCAGTGGACCGGATGATGCCTATATCCGCATTGGAGAGACGATTATCCCCTCCACCGGTTTTATGGGTCATTGGCGCGATGATCAGGGCTGTATCCAAAATTGGGCCTTTCCGTCATGGGCAACTATTCCCGGCTATTATGATCTGGCCGCAGGGCGCCGCTGGCATCTCTTTTTCGCATGGATTTTCAGTATCGGGCTGGCATGTTTCATGCTGGCAAGCCTTATCAATCGCCATGTTCAGCGCGATTTACATATGCAGCGGGACAATTGGCGACCTGCTATATTGTGGCGCAGTGTCAAAACCCATGCCAAGGGGCAATTTCTGCACAGCGAGGGCAGCGCAATTTATAACCCATTGCAGAAGCTCAGCTATATTCTGATTATCTTTGTCGCATTGCCACTGATGATCGCCACAGGGCTGGCCATGTCCCCACAGATGAACGCCGCTTGGCCATGGCTGCCAGAGATATTTGGCGGGCGTCAGTCTGCGCGCTCAGTGCATTTTATCATTGCAGCGGCATTGGTGGCCTTCACTGTGCTGCATATCGTGCTGGTTCTGGTCAGTCGCCCAATATGGTTGGTAAAGGCCATGACGATCGGACAGAAAAGACTATCTGCAGAGGGTAAATCATGAACCGCCGCAGAGAGATATCACGCATCTCCCGCCGTAAATTGCTGGGCGGCGCTGCCATAGGTGCCGGTGCATTATTATCAGGATGCGATCAGCTATCTAGCAATGCCAGTTTTCGCGGCCTTTTGAGCAAAGGCGAGGATGCTAACTTCACTGTGCAGCGATCGCTTGCCAGTCGCAATGCTTTGGCCGCAGAATTTGGCGAGGATAAAATCTCTGATATCTTCCCAGCCAATGGCACACGCTACCCCAGCCTGCCAGCCTATGCCAAAATTGCCGAGCGGGGCTTTGCCGGCTGGCCATTATTTATAGACGGTCTGGTCGACAATCCTCAGAACCTTACACTGGAACAGGTTCGCGCAATGCCAGCACAAACGCAAATTACGCGCCATGATTGCGTCGAAGGTTGGAGCGCGATCGGCAAATGGACAGGTGTTCGTCTGTCGCACCTATTAAATATTGCAAAGCTCCAAAAGTCGGCGCGATATCTGGTCTTCCATTGTGCGGATACTCTTGGCGGTATTCCCTATTATGAGAGCATTGATCTTATCGACGCATTTCATCCACAGACTATTATTGCGTGGAATTTAAATGATGAGCCACTGCCAATTGGCAATGGTGCCCCCCTGCGCCTGAGAGTAGAACGGCAATTGGGCTATAAACATGCCAAATATCTGGTGCGGATAGAGGCTGTTGACAGCCTGACAGGCATTTATGGCGGCAAAGGGGGTTATTGGGAGGATGTGGCGGATTATGAATGGTATGGCGGCATTTAGGCTTGCGCACATATCTTAGTTGACTAGCATGCATGAAATGGGGATTGGGTGAGACTGATCTTTTAGGGACGCAAAAGACAATGTGGTTATTAGATAATTTCTTGAGCAAGATTATTACTCAAGGGCAGCTCAACGTGACAGCGCCAAATGGCAATGTTACCAGCTATGGTTCTGCGCATGAGAGATATGGCCCAGTCAATATTGCCATCAAAGACAAGGCAACCGCCAACAGGATAAGCCGTAACCCTGCACTTGGCGCTGGTGAGGCTTTTATGGATGGCGGCCTGACCATAGAAGATGATAATATCATGGCTCTGTTAGAGCTGATAGCGTTCAACATGCGGTGGGATTATGACAACACCACACGTGTTGGCCTGTGGAAGTCTCAGCGCATATTATCAAAGATTCAACAGGTGAATGATGCGGTACGCAGCCGCAAAAATGTTGCGCATCATTATGATCTTAATGACCGGCTTTATGACCTGTTTCTGGATGCAGACCGGCAATATAGCTGCGCCTATTTCACTGATGAAGCCAATTCTTTGTCACAAGCGCAGACAGACAAAATGGCGCATATTGCTGCTAAACTCGACCTTAAACCCGGCCACAAGGTGCTGGATATCGGTTGCGGCTGGGGCGGCATGGCGATGTTCATTCACAAAGTGTCTGGCGCGGATGTTACTGGCGTTACTTTATCCGAAGAACAGTTGAAAGTAGCGCGGCAAAGAGCCGCGGATGCCGGAGTAAGCGATCATGTCCGCTTTGAGCTGATTGATTACCGTCATGTTCAAGAGACATTTGACCGGATCGTGTCTGTGGGCATGTTTGAGCATGTCGGGCGGCCCAATTTTCAAGCATATTTTGATACTGTGCGCGATCGTCTAAAACCCGATGGTGTCGCGCTTGTGCACACCATTGCCCGTGCTGATGGGCCCGGTGTAACCGACCCATGGACGCAGAAATATATCTTCCCTGGTGGCTATGCTCCTGCGCTTTCTGAGATTCTGCCGCATGTTGAGAAGTCTTGGCTTTGGGCGACTGATATTGAGATTTTGCGCGTTCATTACGGCCATACTTTGGTGCACTGGTATAATAGCTGCCGTGAAAAGCGCATCGAGATTGAAGCCATTTATGATGCGCGCTTCTATCGCATGTGGATGTTCTATCTGGCCGCCGCGGCCAATGCGTTCTTCCATGATGGCCATATGAATGCGCAGATACAGCTGACCCGCCGGCGTGACGCTCTGCCGATCACACGCGATTACATCGCCGCGACAGAGAAGAAATATCGCAAAAAAGCCGCCAGCTGAAAGAGCCGCTCCACCGCACCATCCGCCTATTGTGGGTAAGCGCGGTTCATATAGTCCCAATTGTCCTGAATAAGCTGTTCTAAAACATCCATATCCACGTTTTTCAATCGGGTAATGTACAGACACGCTTTCGCCATTTTGTGCTTGCCCAATTGGGCAAGCAGCGCATCGCGGCGCGCACGTGTTTCATCATCACCATAGGGCCCCATAATATAGATGCTTAAATTGGCCTTGCGCGGGCTGAAGCCTGTGCGGCACATATCGCCTTCACGGCCGCTATCATATTTATAATGATAGCGCCCAAAGCCGATAATAGAATCGCCCCACATTTTGGGTTTTGTGTTTGTGATCTTTTCAAATAGCTCTAACAATATAACCGCATCTTCGCGCCGCCCCTGATGCTCAACCGACGCAATGAATGCAGCAACATCGCCATCATTTTCCTGTGTTTTGTTTCGTGCCTGCGCCATAATCCCTCTCTTTCGGTTCGCGCATTTTACCATATTGCGCATAACATTACACCCTGTTAGGCGCACTATGAAACACCATATATTTGATGCATCAGGAACCTGTCATGACCGAACCTTCTAAGCCCAGCAAAGTTGTCCTTGCCTATTCTGGCGGGCTGGACACCAGTGTGATCCTGAAATGGCTGCAACAGGAATATGGGTGCGAAGTCATAACCTTTACGGCCGATCTGGGTCAGGGTGAGGAGCTGGAGCCTGCACGCCGCAAGGCACAGGCGATGGGCATTCCCGACAAGCATATCTTTATCGAAGATCTGCGTGAGGAGTTTGTCGGCGATTATGTCTTCCCCATGATGCGGGCCAATGCTCTGTATGAAGGGCATTATCTGCTCGGCACCTCCATTGCACGGCCTCTCATATCCAAGCGGCAAATAGAGATAGCACGCGAGCTTGGCGCCGATGCCGTTTCGCACGGCGCAACGGGCAAGGGCAATGATCAGGTGCGTTTCGAACTCGGCTATTATGCCCTCAACCCTGATGTGAAGGTCATCGCCCCATGGCGCGAATGGGATCTGACGAGCCGTACCAGACTTATTGAATTTGCCGAGGCACACCAGATCAGCGTGCCCAAGGACAAGCGCGGCGAAGCGCCCTTCTCCACCGATGCCAACATCCTGCACACATCGTCTGAGGGCAAGGTGCTGGAAGACCCGTGGGAAGAGACGCCCGATTATGTCTATTCGCGCACCAACAACCCGGAAGATGCGCCCGATACGCCCGAATATATCACCGTGGATTTCGAACGCGGTGATGCGGTCGCCATCAATGGTGAAGCCATGTCGCCGGCCACCCTGCTGGCCAAGCTGAACGATTATGGCCGTGAACATGGCATTGGCCGCCTTGACCTGGTTGAAAACCGCTTTGTCGGCATTAAATCGCGCGGCATGTATGAGACACCGGGCGGCACCATCTATTATATCGCCCATCGCGGCATTGAACAGATCACTCTTGATCGCGGCGCAGCGCATTTGAAGGACGAGCTGGCCCCGCGCTATGCAGAGATCATCTATAACGGCTTCTGGTTCTCGCCAGAGCGTGAGATGCTGCAAGCCGCGATTGACCACAGCCAACGCCATGTCACTGGCACCGTGCGGATCAAGCTGTACAAAGGCAGCGCCACTTTGGTCGGTCGTAAGGCCGATGTCCGGTACAACCTCTATAGCCAGGACGTAGTGACCTTTGAAGATGATGCCGGCGCCTATGACCAGCAGGACGCAGCCGGTTTCATCAAGCTCAACGCCCTGCGGCTCAAGCTGTTGAAGAACAGACGCAACCAATAGCACTGACTATCTGCAATAGCGCATTGCCTTTTGACAGTGCCGTGGCTATTTGGTGCGTCTTACAGTGACTCGGCCTGCTGTAGAGGGCTGTAGCGAGTCGTTTTGATGCTGTTTCTTATCAAAGCATAGTTCTTTCCTTGAAAGATCATTTCGTGTTCAACCTTGCTTGGATTAGCGCGGCTTTGCACATGTTACTATCCACAGTCTTGTCCACTATTAACAGCTAGGCCATGTGGATAAGTCACGCGAATTTGATTGCCGAACCCCGCCCATCGTGACAGCTTTGAATGGTCAGAAGGCAACAGCAACTGGCAGCAACAACAAGAGAAAGCATGTAATTGCCGTCTTTTGAAGGAGCAGCGAAGAGTGATCGGGGCAACCTGATTGCGCTTTAAGAAAGAGCGGTACAGAAACGCAAATTGGGAATGGCTACATTCACGATGGAAACACAAAGACTGGTCTGGAACAGATGCTGAGCTGATGATGATAGGCAGGATGAAAGCCCTTGGTTTCGACCGAAGACGAGTAAACCGGCTTATGGATAGAGCGAAGATTGCCGTTTCAACCGTGGAACCGATGAACGAGAGATCGAACAAAGGGAAAGCCGAAACATCAATATCCGCACTATCAGATGCATCCGAGCGGCGGGAATATAGCAATATTGAACCGCCGTTACGGGTCATCGGACGCCGAACGAGCGACATAGCTGTCAGAGCAACCGAGCCGCAAAGCTTTGGAGTGATGACAGCACAGGCGGGACAGTTTCGCAGCAGCATGACCGGGCAACCGGACAAGCAGCCGGGAAAATGAACCGACAGGATGACCAAGGGAAGCCATGCTTTCCAAAGCATCATGAAGCGATATTGGCGCAGTGGGAGCCGGTCTTTCGGGATCGGCTCCCGTTTGCGTGCCCTTTGCCCAAATTTGCGCGCCCTTTGCCCAATCCGGCTCTCTCACCTCTCCTTTCTGCGCCGCTGCTGCCCATGCTTACCCGTCATCATCTATCCCCGCCATCTATCATCACACTTGACGTGCACGCACTTCATGGCTAGTGTATTGCATAAGTAAAACAGCAAAGGCACAGTGATAATGACCTCTTTCTCCGCAAAAACCCTCGCAATTGGTGCATTGTCCCTCACCCTGGCCTTGGGTGCCTGCAAAAAGGTGGAGACTGAGGACGATAACGAGATTGTCCTGACGACCAACGATACACAGGACGGCGAAACCCGCAAAACCGTCGTCATCACCAAGTCGAAAGATGGCAACTCCTCCTCGTCTTCATCTTCATCCTCGACCAGCTCCTCCAATGGTGATGAAAGCGTCTCCATGTCGTTTAATTCGGACGGCTTTAACCTCGATATTGATGTCCCCATCAATGAATGGACGACCGACGCCAAAGCCGATGGCAGCAGTGACGGCCTCTACCCCGGCTCTCAAGTCACCAATGTCTCGGTCAACACCAATACGGTTGATGGAGAGACCATCGGCAATGTGCGCATAGATTATAGCGCCCCGGCAGACCCGGACACAGTGGCCAAATGGACCATGAACCATATCACCAAAAAGGGCGGCACGGCGAAGCGCAAAGGCAATGTCATCACCGCAACGGATAAAGATGGCGATAACTTCACCATCACTCTGAAGCCCGACGGCAAAGGCACCAAAGGCCGGATGGTGATGAACAATAACGGCTAAAGCCGCCGCCTTATAACGTTATCATTATCGGCACGATGTAAGAAACCGCATCAATGCTCAAGATCAATCGCCCTCGCTTGGTATTTTGAGCTCCGTAAGCTCTTCATATGGCTTCTTCACCCCCTCCATCCTATGCTGAAGTATAACATCACAATTCGGGTTCGGGCAATCATATGCCCTACCCGACACATAACGACCCATATCGATAGAAATATTAGTACTGCAAGCTGGGCACATAATTTTGGTCATATCTATGATACTCTCTATTTGTTTCAGCATATCAACCTGGCAACCAAAGACGATATGTCGAGAGAACTCTCATTTCTGAGATGAGTATATAAGCATTTTAATTGGCCACACGCCGTGAACAGGTAATAATATCGATGGGAAATTATATCCCTCAACCGTATCTTTGGCGCGCCATGATATGCGATAAAGTTGACACTGTTGACACTGTCTAAAAGCAAAAAGCTGCATTGCGGATAGAGGCCCGCCCAGCCCTATCTGCCCCAAACCGCCCCTAACCACCCTCTTGCTGCGCCGCCAGCCAATCCGCCAGCGCCGGATCAGCCACGCCCACTGCGCCTGCTGCTCCGCCCTCGCCATAGCGCCATGGCTCCTCCGCCGGGGTTGGTGTGGCGATCAGGTCATCGGCATCTTGACCAGCGCCAATCCGCTCCAGCAAGGCATCAAAACGCGCCGCGCCGCGCATCGCCGCCGGATTGTCCGCCGCATGTTTGTCCAGCCGCGCCAACAGCGCCAGCAACAGCCGCCCATCAAAGCGCGTGCGGCTGGCGGTTACCTCACCATGATAGACAATATCCTCGGTAATGCCGTTCATCGCTTTATCGGCCAGCTCATCCTGCGCCATATCGCGCGCTATGACCAGCGCCCCATCCCAAGCACAGGCAAAGGCCGCATCGCGCCGCCGCGCCTGATAGGCCGCTTCATGGCTGATCTGCGCATAATAGGCAGAGCCACGCACATTGCCGGTACGCGATAAAGCCTGCAAAAAGGTGCGCTTCGTCGCGGGTGACATGCTGCCACGCGGCCGTTTTTGGGGGAGTGTCTTTTCTCTCATGGGGTCTTCTTCTCTCACGGCGTGTTCGCTGCGCGAACGCCTCCGAGAGGGCGGCCTTTCGGCCGGCGGCTGGTCAGCCTTGCGGACCTGATGGTCCGATTCCGGGCTTTCCTTGATGGTTGCGCTAGCCCCCTTGTCTTCAGAGGGGCGCGGGGTGAAGCATTCCCCGGATGCTTCAGGAATTGCCGGGGGCAATTGCGACCCCAAGCCGGTTGAGGGCGGTGGTGATGTTAGCGGTGCTTTTGGCGCTGGGGGCAGTGCGCTATTCCCGCTCGCGCTCGCTTCACTGGCAGGCACTGCCAAAGCCGCACTTTCATCACTCCCCAAGGGCGGCACACCATCCAGCAAGATGGGCGCAGAGGCAGCGCGCACATCCGCATCCACCACAGCCCGCACCGCCCCCAATATCTCCAGCAAGTCCATAGACTGAGAAAAACCAGACCGCCCCGCCCCATCAGACGATGATGCAGCAGGATCAGACAGATGGGGCTTTGAACGGGGCATAAACAGTCTCACTTGGCGATTGGACAAGCAAACAGTTTACCGGATTATGGGGTGTGTAGGACAGGGGGTAGTGAGAACCGGGAAGCCGGAGGAAAAGGGACGGCGTTATTAGGCCTAAAAGGGTGATATCGTAACGACTTGCTATTGATGATGCATAGCTACACTAAGACTATCTAACATCGCTATCACACCTGAAAACAATGGGTAAGCACAACACCGCGTGTTGAGAGCGCAGGGTAATAGTTTTGACCCCAAAAACAGAAAATCGTAGCACCGGATCAACAGTATGAAAGAGCTGGGGTTAGAATATAGGGGGTTGGGGATGTAAGATATGCATAAGCAACTCAGACTATGGTACAATTCGTATCCGTACAAACAAAAAATTACTCAAATTACTTAGTTATTTCTTATGGTTCTTATTGTCGAAAACATCAGGCTATCTTGCCGAAGTCATCACAAAAATGACGAGCTAAAAACAGCAACCACTCAAATTGACTTCTCTGCAAAATTCCTACGTTGTAGTTCTTGTCCAGAAATGAATGGTCAACGATGTCAGCCATGTCGGAAATAACGAACCTACGGTCAGGGTGAGGGGATTCTCGTACAACCACACAAGCTCTGATTAAGGCAATACAAACTTCAATCCATGTATTTCTGTTTCCAAGATACTCCCACCAATCGAGACCTATGCGTACCGTTGCTTCGACTTCTATTCCATCTTTGACATAGCGGAGGCTCCAGTTATCCTTGTGTGGAACCAAGATATGTCCATCAGCATCTACTGCCTCCGCAGCATTTCGAAGAACGTGCCAGTCTTTCTTGTTTGATAGCTTTTTGGTTCCATAAAGCACACCATAGGTAAACTCTACGCTATTAGTACCATGAGCATCTGCCCAAGCCTTCGCATTTTTAACAATGTCTTGGCCTATGTTTTGAGCCATTTCGTCATTAAGACATCGCGGCCCGCTCTTAAGGGTAACGGCGTAATACTCGTCTGGATCACATTTCTTTCCGTCAAGCAAAGACTCTGCCGAGTGCATCACAGATGGTACAATTTCCCAGCCATAAACTGGAAGAACTACTTCTTCGACCATTCGCCCCGCAGAAGTTTCCATAGATGAGAAAACTTTCGCAGGGACGATATCTTTCTCAATTTGTTCAATACCTGCATAGCCATTCTGGCGAGAATAAAACATCAATACAAACGGGCTGGTATTGAACTTTGAAAAAGCAGCGTCCTTTGTCGGAAGAGCATCGAGATGGTTATCAATTTTGTTGCGGAAACTATTTTCCATTTCAAGCACGCGGGTTCTGGCTTCCCCATCTCTATCTATTTCAGCAAGTTGCTGAAATATCGTAGCCTTGTCCAAAAGCGTTGCCGAAACCCGCTTTGGAAGATCAGGATGTCTTTGCGCCATTTTTATTCTACCCTCGAAACCCTTCTTTGTGTTTTCGCGCTACCATAAGACGGATTATCATCTCGACTTCCATCCTTCCAAATTTTAGCAGAATTTCCATCAAACCATTTTCGCGTTCTAACATGTGATTGAATGTATATTTTTCTGAAAGGTTTTATAGCGCCGGATGTGACTGGGGTACTTAAGTTTGCTATTGTGGCGCACTCTTCGGCAATAACTGTGCCAGCAACCTCTCCTAACCTTACCGGAACTGCATTTCCAATTTGCGCGTATTTCTGACTGGTAGTCCCTTTAAATGCCCAATCACTCGGAAACCCCTGTATAGCAGCGTACTCCTTTACAGTTAGAGCACGAACTTCCACAGGATGGCACAATGAAGTACTTGCATGATTAGGCATTGTAACAAGTGTAGGGCATGGCAAGTCGAATGAGAGCCGACGCCACCACCCTGACCTACCGCCCTTAGCAAAATAGGCTTTGCCCATAGATTCCTTTTGCAGCTCTTCAGGTAAAATCCGCCAGTTTGAACCCTCAGCTACGAGACTAAGGAACTTTTTTTTGCGTGGGGAAAAGTCCATAATCTCTTCACCGGGGTCATTCATGCTTCCAATAGCATCACGAAGTGTTACCCAAGGTTCCAAATGATTATCATTGAACAAATCGACAGTCAGAGACTCAACTGAACCATGTGTTGGACTAGGAAACTCAAGCTCTCGATTAAAACGATTCCCTATAAAAAGAACGCGCTCACGCAATTGCGGTGCCCCATAATTCACTGCGTTTACTTCAAAACAATCTAAACGATAGCTAGGATCGATTTCTCTAAGATCGCTCGCAAATTGCTGTACAACTGAGCCAGCTTGTTCATCTGCTCTGAGAGGCTCTCCCCCCTATCTGGCCGAAGCGCAATTGGACGATGGTTAATAGCAGCAGACAGCAGTCCTCGCACGTTTTCCATCAAAAAATACTTTGGCTGCATCACCTCAACAAATCTAAGAAAATCCCAAATCAAGGTTCCTCGTGGATCTTGAACTGATCCTCTGCGTCCAGCCGTGCTAAACGATTGACAAGGTGGCCCACCTACCAACAAATCTAGTTCACCAGGTTTCAGTTGTAAGTCCTGTAGCAGAGTTTCAGCATCAAACTCAGCCAAGTCTTGCTGGTAAATCTTCATGCTTTTTGGGAGGTTACCCAAATCTCTGTTCTTATGAATTGTATCGCAGAATGCCTTCTCCTTTTCTACGGCAGCTAGAAGTTGAAACTGACCTACATTCTGTAGGCCAGCATCAAGGCCCATAGCCCCGGAAAACAATGAAACAACGGTTATTGGGGCTTGGCTCATTTTGCGAGCATACCTCTCAAATAATGCCCCGTAAAGCTGCGCTCATTTTTGGCGACTTGCTCCGGCGTCCCCTCCGCAACAATTTCGCCGCCTTTTACACCGCCTTCCGGCCCCAGATCGATAATCCAGTCGGCGGTTTTGATGACGTCCAGATTATGCTCAATAACGATCACGCTATTGCCCTGATCAACCAGACGGTGCAGCACCTCCAGCAATTTGCGCACATCTTCAAAATGCAGGCCGGTGGTGGGTTCATCCAAGATATAGAGCGTCTTGCCCGTGGAGCGCTTGCTCAGCTCCTTGGCCAGTTTCACGCGCTGCGCCTCGCCGCCCGATAGGGTGGTGGCTTGCTGGCCGACCTTCACATAGCCAAGGCCCACCTCATACAGCATCGCCATCTTGTCACGAATGGGCGGCACGGCTTTGAAGAAGCTGACCGCATCCTCCACCGTCATGTCCAACACATCGGCGATACTATGGCCTTTGAATTTCACCTCCAGCGTTTCGCGGTTATAGCGTTTGCCGCCGCATTCCTCACATGTCACATAAACATCGGGCAGGAAGTGCATTTCAATCTTGATGAGGCCATCGCCGCTGCATGCCTCACACCGGCCGCCTTTGACATTAAAGCTGAACCGGCCGGGCTTATAACCGCGCGCCAATGCTTCGGGCAGGCCGGCAAACCAGTCGCGAATATTGGTGAAGGCACCGGTATAGGTGGCGGGGTTGCTGCGCGGGGTGCGGCCAATGGGCGATTGGTCGATATCAATCACCTTGTCGCAATGCTCCAGCCCGGCAATCCGGTCATGCTTGCCCGCGATAATCCGCGCGCCATTCAGCGAACGCGCCGCGCCGGCATAAAGCGTATCAATGGTGAAGCTGGATTTGCCGCTGCCCGATACGCCGGTAACGCAAGTAAAGGTGCCCAGCGGCACAGAGGCTGTGACATTTTGCAGATTGTTGGCGCGCGCGCCGTGCACAGTCAGCTTCTTGCCATTACCCTTGCGCCGCTGCTGGGGCACCGCGATTTCTTTACGGCCAGTGAGATAATCCGCGGTGAGCGAGCGTTTGGATTTGAGGATCTGTTTCAGCGTGCCCTCTGCCACCACTTCACCGCCGCGCACGCCTGCGCCCGGCCCCAGATCGACAACATAATCGGCCTGGCGGATGGCATCTTCATCATGCTCCACCACAATCACTGTATTGCCCAGATCGCGCAGCCTTTTCAGCGTAACGAGCAGCCGGTCATTATCTTTCTGGTGTAGGCCAATGCTTGGCTCATCCAGCACGTAGAGCACACCGGAGAGGCCGCTGCCAATCTGGCTGGCGAGACGGATACGCTGGCTCTCCCCGCCCGAAAGCGTGCCCGATTTACGGTCAAGGTTAAGGTAATCCAGCCCGACATTGTTCAAAAAGCCCAGCCGCTCAACAATCTCTTTCAAAATCGCTTTGGCAATTTGCTGCTGCTGTTCGGTCAGATGTGCCTCTATCCCTTCGAAAAAGGCCAGCGCATCGCCCACGCTGCGGCGGGTGGAGATGGAGATATCCTCGTCCGCAATCTTGACCGCGCGCGCCTCTGGCTTCAGACGGGCACCATCGCACACTTCGCACGGCTGCGCGGTTTGATATTTGGCCAGCTCCTCGCGCATCCACGCGCTATCGGTTTGCAGCATGCGGCGGTTCAAATTGCCGATCACACCCTCAAACGGCTTTTTCACCTGATAGCTTTTGCGGCCATCCTTAAATGTCAGCGTGACGGGCAGGCCGCCCGTGCCGTGCAGGATCACATCCTGATGCGTCTCGTCCAGATCGCGCCATGGCGTGGTCAGGTCAAATTCAAAATGCTTGGCCAGACTGCCCAACACCTGCATATAATAAGGGCTAGGCGGGTTGGACTTGGCCCATGGCGCCACCGCCCCTTTTTTCAGGCTCAGCTCCGGATTGGGCACCACCAGCTCATCATCAAAATATTGCTTCTCCCCCAAACCATCACAGGCCGGGCACGCCCCCTGCGGCGCGTTGAAGGAAAAGAGGCGCGGCTCAATCTCTTCAATGGTGAAGCCTGAGACGGGGCAGGCAAATTTCTCACTAAAGATGATGCGATTGGCCGGTATGCCAGCGCCCTTCATCGCGCCGCCATCCCGCTCCAAAGACCCCGTTAGGGCTGAGCTTGTCGAAGCCTGTTTCTCTGATGCGGACAAGCGTCCTTCGTCAGGCTCAGGACTAGCGGTACTTTCTGCCTTCGCCAAAGCCTCCGCAACTGTGCCATCCGCCAGATCAACATAGGTCAAGCCATCGGCCAGTTTCAGCGCGGTTTCAAAGCTGTCGGCCAATCTGGTGTCCATGCCGGATTTCACCGCCAGCCGGTCAACCACCACTTCAATGTCGTGCTTCAGCTTTTTGTCGAGCTTTGGCGCGTCCTCAATCGCGTAAAATTCGCCATCAATACGCACCCGGGTAAAGCCGGCCTTTTGCCACTCGGCCAGCTCTTTGCGATACTCACCCTTGCGCCCGCGCACCACGGGAGCGAGCAGATAAAAACGCGTCTTTTCCGGCAGTGCCAATACGCGGTCGACCATCTGGCTGACCGTCTGCGCGGCAATTGGCTCGCCTGTTGCAGGGGAATAGGGCACACCCACACGCGCCCATAACAGCCGCATATAGTCATAAATCTCTGTCACCGTAGCGACGGTAGAGCGCGGATTGCGGCTAGTGGTTTTCTGCTCAATGCTGATGGCGGGGGACAGCCCCTCAATATGCTCAACATCGGGCTTTTGCATCATCTCCAGAAACTGCCGCGCATAAGCGGACAGGCTCTCAACATAACGCCGCTGACCCTCTGCATAAATAGTATCAAAGGCCAGCGATGATTTGCCACTGCCCGACAGGCCCGTGATAACGATCAGCTTATCGCGCGGCAGATCAATATCCACGCCTTTAAGATTATGCTCACGCGCCCCGCGCACAGAAATTTTGGTCAGCATCGTCAATCACACCCAAATCCGGAGTTTATGAACCGCATACAGTCGCAAAATACTGCTGCCGATCATCCCCTATTTTGCCCTTCAAGGCCTATGTGGAGAGCAGTCGCCGGAATTCAATCACAAACGGCAAGCACTCAGCAAGATGGCCATAGCAGCCAAGGCGAATTTCGCAATGTTCTATTTATGTTCAGCGCGCAATGCACAGCGTCAAACCACGGCGAGGCAAAGCGTGATGCATGTCACAGGCATGGCAACATCGCAACAGCTAACGCCATGAAGCGAACCCGAGGGATGGGACATGAATATCAAATGGAGGGACTAAGATGAGGAAGCCACTATTATTGTGCTGCGTCGCCAGCGGCTATATTCTTTCAGGATGTAGCGCAATTGATGGTTTTGACCGACCAAAGATTGCTGCAAAACCTGCGCCGAGCAGATTGGATGAGATTGCTTATATCAATGTACTACGATCCGCATTTAAGCAAAATACCTCTGTTGTAGATGAAGATGCAACACCGTTAAAAACTGCTGAGGCATTAAATTTGCGTAGCCAATTACAAAAGCAAGGTGCAGATATAGATATCATAAAAGAGACAAACGGTAAGCAGAATGCAAGTTTAACAGAGCTTTCAGACGAAGTTAAAGCGTTAAAGAAAAAAGACAAAAAAAACAAAAAGGATGAGGAAAGTCAGAAAAGTGAAGAAGATACATCCAGTCCTCCGAATGAGCGCGTTAATCTAGAAAAACTACAGCAATCAATAACCGCCAATAACAGACTGTGTTTTGACGGAAGCGGTTTGAAAAGATTTAAATCAAAATTGGGAGACGGCCTTGATCTTTCGAATGGACAAGAAGAATTTCTAAAAAAAGGCGAAAACACAAAAGACATATGTGTCACATATAAGGCTTATCAAAGACCCGATTTCGATGATGGCTTTTACAATGAAGAAAATCAGCGCCGTTTGCTGGAAATGCAAACCTATCTGGCCGCTGGTTTCGGGCTAACAGATTTATATTGCAATCGCTTTTTCACAACAGCGACAGCGGCAACGCAAAACCGGCAATTTGCTCAAGATCTCAATACCGGAGTAGATACACTGGTTGGTGCTGTTTTAAGCCTTTCCGGCGCTGGCGGTACCGCACAGGGCATTACAAATTCCGGCTTTGGTCTCATTGGTGATGGGATTCAGGCCTTTGACGCTGCCTATCTGGTTGCGCCTGATTTAGGGGCCGTACGCGAATTACTTGATGCCGCACAAGACCAATATCGCAAACCATTTTTTGTAGGTACGCCCGAGCAGATGAAGGAATATTTCCCCCACAGCTACCCTGCAGCGCGAGCCATTATTCAACGCTATGCAAGTCAATGTTCTTTTACAGGCATGCGACAATTAATCAGCACAACAGTGAGCGATAGGGCAGAGAGGATAAGGCGCAATCTTGAATTTGAACGCCCAGCAAGAGTGATGGGTGACAAAAACCCTAACAATGGTGATGGTAATGGTGATGCGGCAGATGCAATGCCACAAGGTCCTATGCCAGCGGCCAACCCACCAGTCACGGCTAGCCCAAACACCAATGCGCAACCCCCAAGTGCCGATACCGAAACGCGGATTTTATCCGTTCCTATTGGATAATTAGCGATTAAGCGGCAATTGGCCTCTTATCACCCAATCCCTGCGCTATGACAAAGCGCAGGGCGAGCAGACCGGCGAACCAGAAGAGATTTTCCACGCCAACGGCGGTGATAATCTCTGCAGAGAAATTTTCTGCACCGCCGCCAAAACCGGCATAAGCGCGCAGGGCAAGCTGTTGTATGGCAAAGGCTGCGGCCAGAGCCAATGGCACGGACAGCATCATCGGCGCGCTTTTGCTTTTGGTAAAGCGCAGCACGCTGGTCGCCGCGGCATAGGCCAGCATCATAGCGGCCAAAATGGCGATGCCATGGCCAAGCGCCTGTGCATCCCATGGGAAGGATAGAATGAAAAATCCGATCGCCTGATTAATGCCCCACACACCGACGAGCAACAGCATGGCATTGCGCGGTTTCATGGTCAGCGCCGCCAAGGTGGCAAAAGCGGCAAAGGGGAAGATACACGCCAAAAGCACACAGCCCAAAATGGTGCTGATGCCAAGCGAGGCAGGCCAGATCATCTCTTTGCTTTTCATCATTTCGCCGTTCATCATATCATCCCTTCATCTCTTATTATGAGGCCTAGCCAGTTTTTGCTGCAAACTCAATTGCCTGTTGCTTTTCTACTTTTTGTTTGGTCCTCCGCTGACCGCACCGCGTTGATAACAATGCGATCAGCGGAGGCAAAACCGTTATAATGTTACGCGCACACCGCCAAAGGCCGACATGCCCGGTGTGCCAAAGCCTGATACGGTTTGATATTGCGCGTCGAACAGATTTTCCACGCGGCCATAAAGCTGGATATTGTCTGTGATGTCATAGCTGGCACGCAGACGCACCACCGCAAAACCATCAAGACGCACCGAATTGGCCGCATTGTCAAAGCTGTCACTCACCAGCCGCACATCGCCGCCCAGATTCACGGGCTTTCCGGCTAGTTCTGGCGTCCAATCGGCAGAAAGGGTCAGCACATTATCAGGCTGCCGCGCAAGGACATTGCCGACATTGGCGCTGCCTGCGCTGCGGTTTTCTGTGTCGATATAGCTATAGGCAATACGCGCGATAAATGTATCTATCGGCTGGACGGACAGGTCTGCCTCCACCCCTTGCGCGCGTGTCGACAGGATATTGTCGAATGTGCCAAACGGGCGATTATCGCAAATAGCGTCAGTCACCCCAAAGCATGAAATAAAATCGATCTGATTGTCCGTATCGCGCGTGAACAGCGTGACCGATCCGCCAATGGGGTAGACGCTATTGCGGTCATTATATTGAATGCCAACTTCAAAACTCTGGCTGGTTTCCGGCTGCAAATTGGTGTTGCCAAAGTCTGACAACAGCTGGAACAGGCTGGGCGCACGAAAACCTTCCTGATAGGCGCCGACCAGCTTCCAACCAACATCCAGCGCAATGCTGGCATCAGCGCCAAAGGTCACTTGGCTGCCAAATTGCTCATGATCGTCAACGCGCAAGCCAGCGGAAATATTCACTACATCATCATTATAGCGCAGCAGGCCATAAGCGCTATCAATACCGCTTTCCGCCGCCGTGCCAAAGGGGCCGGTTTCAAAGCGCGTTTCCTCATTTTCCAGCCCGAAAAACACAGTGACATTGTTCACTGGCTGCAGCTCACCGCGCAGCTCTATCCGCTCATTACGTCCTTCCGCAAAAAAGCTGACATCATCGCCAAAGGCCGGATTAAAATTATCGCGGTCAATATCGGCAATGGAATAGAGCGCGCGCAGCTCCAAATTATCACCAGAATATTCCACGCCCGCAGATGCGGAGAATTGCTGCGTTTCCTGAAACTCATCGGTATCGGCAAAGGCAAAGGCAGGGGCGGGAAATCCATCAATGTCCAACCGACTTGTCGCAAAACGGCCCTGTGCGAACAGATATATTCCGCTGGTCAGACTATATCCCGCATGGCCATTAATGTAGCTTTGGCGGAAACCGTCATTCTCTGTGCCATCGGCAAAGCTGGAAAAGCCGTCATTATCAAAATAACCACCGGAGATATTCACATCCAGCCCATCCGCAATGTCAGGCCTTACGCTGCCGGAGAGGTTGACCGTGCCGAAAGAACCACCCTCACCTGTGAGTGATGCTGTGCCGCGTGATCCTCTGGTGTCCAATGCAATGACGCCGCCAATGGCATTGCTGCCCCAGATGATAGAATTGGCGCCGCGCAATATCTCTACCTTGGTGATATTGCCAGTCTGCACATTGGCAAAATCAAAGCCTGCGCCCGGCGCAGACGGGTCATTGAGCCTTATGCCATCAATCAACACCAACACCTGATCCGACGTGCTGCCCCGCACGCGCACTGATGTAAAGCCGCCAATCGGGCCATTGCGCGTGGTGGTTACGCCTGGTGCGCGCTCCAGAATCTGCGTGATATCCGGCGTTTGTATCTGATCGATTTCATCTGCGCCGATAATGGTGAGAGCACGATTGCTATTGCTGGTACGATCAGAGAGTGCGCTGCCCAATACGGTAATAAACTCATCATGCACACGATCTGCTATCACTATACGATTGTCAGCCTCGAATTGATCATCATTGTTTGCAGATATATCCTGCGCAGCGGCGGATACTGACCACAAACACGTACCAACAGCACTGCTCATTAGCAGTGTATTTCTTATATATTGTCGCATGGCTTTACTCCTTTTCCCATGACGTTCACGCACGTGTCGTCACGTGGAAAAGCGCAGCTTTCCCTCCGTTCCCCTGGCACACCCCGTCCAGCGGATAGGACGACGGATAACAGGCTGGTCTCCTGGCTCCCGGGTCAATGCAGATGTGCCGCCTTCCCGGTTGTAAACCAGTGGCATTAAGGCGCATTCGCTCTCCGGTCACAGTTGCGGGGGCAGCTCCGGCATGATGCAGCGCGGTTGCGCCATGATCTTCCGATATTCCCAATTATCACTCCATTACAGAATGACCTGTTTCCTGATGCCGCCTATAAATCGGCATATGTCCTCTGGCAAGGCTTGATCGCTATCCCCATATCCGCCAAAGGGTTGCCAACCGGCAAACCCTATCAAGCCCGCACATCATAACAAAAGAGCGTCCTATTCCCCAATCCAGCCCAGACAGCGCCAAGCCCAAGGCTCCAAGCGCGTCTCCCCAAAAAGGCAAGTTTCTCAGTGGCAATTTAATGCGCCATGTTGCGGTGATGACATTAACATCATCGCTTGGATTGGTGACGATGTTCTCGGTCGATCTGCTTGACCTGTATTTCATCTCCTTATTGGGTGACCCTGCCCTCACTGCCGCAATGGGCTTTGCCGCAACATTGCTGTTTTTCAATTCAGCGCTCAACATTGGTTTGATGATCGCCATCAGCGCCCTAGCATCGCGTATGGTCGGTCAGGGAAAGGCGGAACATGCCAATGCGCTGCTCACCCATGTCATGGCGTTGGGCATATCGCTATCAGCACCCGTGGCGATAATATTCTGGCTATTCGCGCCGCAATTTATGGATCTGATAGGCGCAGAGGGCGGCGCGAAAGATGCCGCCATCCAATATATCCGCATCGTCGCCCCCTTTGGCCCCGTGACAGTTTGCGGCATGATCGCATCAGGCTTTTTGCGGGCCTATGGCGATGCACGGCGCGCGATGAACACGACATTGGCCATGGCCATTACCAACGCTATATTTGATCCTCTGCTCATCTTCGGATTTGGTCTGGGCTTTACAGGGGCGGCTTATGCAACTGTGTTGTCAATATTTGCCATGGCGGCATTTGGTCTCTGGCCCGTACTGAAGATTTATGGCGGTTTCGGCACTTTCCATAGGCATGAATTTGCCAATAACTTCCCCGCCATTCGGCGCATTATGGGCCCGGCGATTTTGACCAATTTGGCCACACCTGTCGGCGGATTCATTACCTTTAGCTATCTCTCTACCTATAGCGACGACGTGATTGCCAGCTATTCCGTTATCGGGCGCATTGTCCCCGTTGCCTTTTGTTTGCTGTTCTCGCTATCCGGTGCAATCGGGCCAATTGTCGGGCAGAATTTCGGTGCTGGCGACATGGGCCGGGTCCGCAGCACGATAAATTGTGCCATTGCATTTGCCGTTGGTTACACCTTGTTGATCTGGCCTGTTCTGTACATTTTGGTGCCCATAGTCGGTGCGCAATTTGGTCTTGGTGAAGAGGGCGTCTACTTGCTGGAAGTCTTTGCGATTGTTGTGGTTCCTTTATTCTTGTTCAACGGCATTTTGTATATTTCCAACGCAGCGTTTAACAATCTTGACCGCGCCAACTGGTCAACCTGGCTGAACTGGGGGCGCAACACCATTGGCATATTGCCCTTTGTCTATTTTGGCGCGATCTATGCAGGCCCAGCTGGGGTTGTCGCCGCGCCTGCATTGGGCGGGGTGGTCTTTGGCATTTTGGGTTATATTTTGGCGCTGCGCCTTATTAAACGCAGAGAGGCAGATCTGGCCACAGCAACGGCTTTACCATGAGCGTGGTTACAGTTTTGATAGATGAGTTTACAAGGCCATATATATCTTAGTTAAAGTATTGAATAACCGCATTTTCAAATACTAATACTTCTGTCCCTCGCTGTCTCATGCCGGGACGAAGCCGTAACGATCCTATCCAAACATCGCATGCTCTCCTATAGATTAAAAACCGTTAACTTATCCCGATTCTGGGGCATGTTACGCTATTGGGGCTCGACAAAGTTGAAATTTCGGCGCGCAAAAAATATTATATATTTACCGGATCGCAGCGCGATGCCGGTGCGCGAAGCGCGCCCACAGCCACGTAAAAAAACACAGCGTCCATCTATAATCAGCCTTTTGTCTTTGCGGGAGAAATTGCTCACTCTTTCGCTATTTGCAGTCTCCACCTTTTCAGTGATGCAAATCGCTATCGCGCAGAACAGTTATATCAAGCCAGAGATGGTGCAATATAGCGATACCCGCGAATTATGGTCCGAACGCAGCCAGGACAATTTCCCTGGCTCCGCCTTTTATTTCTTGGATGAAAGCAATGGCGATTGGATTGACCCTGCAGTGCAGCAGGCCGGCATTGATGCAAACGGCGGACAAGGCTCACCCTCTTTAACAGCGGATATCAATGCGCAAGCTCCATTAGGAGCTGCACAATTTGGTACTGGCGCAAGTGCCAGCAAATTCCGCCTGACGGGGCTAACAAACAGCCAATATCGGGCGCAGCAATGCCTGACCACTGCCATTTATTATGAAGCGGCTCTAGAGCCTGATGCCGGACAACGGGCCGTTGCACAGGTGATCCTTAACCGCGTTGCCCACCCCAGCTACCCCAAATCGGTGTGCGGCGTAGTTTATCAGGGCTCCGAACGTTCGACCGGTTGTCAATTCAGCTTTACCTGTGACGGGTCATTACGCCGTAAACCCAATGGCTTTTATTGGAAACGCGCGCGCAAAGTTGCGACCGCAATGTTGGCAGGAGAGGTTTCCATACCCGCCGGTCTGGCGACCCATTATCACACCAGTGACATTCGCCCCTATTGGGCCCCTAGCCTAAATTTCCTAGGCACTATCGGCAATCACCGCTTCTATAAATGGCGCGGTGCAGCAGGCAAAAAGAGCGCATTCTCGCAAAGATATAGCGGCAGTGAACCCCTGCCCGGCCCCTATCCACGTAAAGTGGCTGCTGGCAAAGCCAAGACTGCAGACCCGGTCGCGCTGGCCAAATCCTATGAAGATGCAATGGCGCTTAGCAAGCAAGCACAAAACACAGCGCCAAAGGCCGAAAGCAATGCGTCGGCAGTATCTGCCCGTAAGTCAGCCCCGAATGCGCAGCCGCCAGTACGTAATGATGCGATTGGTAAAGCTGCAAATTCAGGCGATGTTCTCCCGCAATATCGCGAATCTGGACAATGGATAAGCCAGCCCAACTAGGCCTCTAGCCCGTCAAAATATGGCCTGTATTCACGTCATGGTTAACGAAACTGTGCTTTGATTTAACCACTATACGCAAGACCACCTTATCCTTTTTTGTATAATTCGGGCGTATGGAAAAGCCATATTCAGCACATAAGAGTCGTATTGCACCCTGCCTTATTCGCAGTAATAATAACGCGCTCGCTGCTCAAACTATGTGCCATTATGAAGCCGCAAATGACAATCAGCCCGATACACAGTCGCAAACCGATTATGTACACAATGTGCTGGACAATGCCATTATATTAGCTGCCATAAGACTGTTTGCAGAGCATGGTCTGAACAGCGCTGAACATGCCTTAAACAATGCCGAACGCTGCTTTTGGGCCGATGACTCTCTTGGTCACAAATGGTGGATGGCTATATCGCATCAGCTGGATCATAAGCTCGTTAATCTTCATGAGGAACATGGGGGCAAGCGCACATCTGTAACGCAAGAATTTGCTTAATATGGCATATGTTGCGGATTGACGGGGAATAAGACGTCTGAGCACAAAAAGCGGGATTAAAAAGCCTTTTAAAAAAATTAAAGGTGTGGTGAAGGTGCCGTTAACCAAAAGCACAGATATCTATGAGATACCGATCTCAAGAAGGAGTGCGATATTAGCAGCAAAGCATCACGGCTTAATGGAGTTTTTGGATCCGACCCGCTAAACGATCGGGTACGGCATGCCTTGATATCCACATTATACACATCGCCCCTATCTTTGACATTGGGCGCGCTGTGCGGGGCTTTGGCGTGCATTTTCATTGCTTATTCTGCCAATAGTATCGCAATACACATCGGTACATGCATTTTGTCGGCTGTGGTTATATTTCGCATCGTAACAGCCTATGTTTTCGATTCCAAAATTCGCAATAGAGGCTCTCGCAATCTTGAACTGATTTATGAATCAGGAGCATGGGCATATGCTCTCTCTTTGGGCTCAGTTGCTGGCCTTACCGTGTTATACGCTTCTGATATCAACCTGCACGTTCTCGCCGCAGCCAATGCCATTGGCTATGCTGCTGGCATCTCCGGCCGCAATGCTGGCCGTCCTGTTATCGCCATTGGCCAAACCGTTTTAACAACAATGCCGCTTGCCATATGTTTGGTCCTTGAAGGTTCGCCAAGCTATATTGTGCTTTCCATCTGTATCACATTGTTCATCGTTGCGCTGGTCGGCATAACCATCAACACTTTTGCCATTATCCGCGACAGCTTTGATGCCGCCGAACAAAATGCAAAGCTGGCTGAAAAAATGCGCAGCTATGCCCGCACAGATATTGTTACCGGCCTTTTGAACCGCGCCGGGCTGAACGGCCATTTGATCAAAATGTTCGCGCAAAAGGATAATAGGAACAATATCGGTGTCTTCTGGCTCGACCTTGACCGGTTTAAAGAAGTGAATGATACGCTGGGCCACCCTGTTGGCGACCGTCTGCTGGTTGAGACTGCGAAACGTTTACGCACTCTGTGCAAAGATGACATTGTTGCGCGCTTTGGTGGCGATGAATTTGTGGTTGTGACCCAAGATAAAGATCGCCGCGAAATGGAAGCCATTGCGCAGAATATCTTGAAAGAGCTGACACGCCCCATACGTTTGGATGGGCACAGATTGTCGATCAGCGTTTCTATTGGTATCGCGGTCATGCCGGATAATGGCAATGATATTGATACCATCATGCAAAATGCCGACCTTGCACTTTATCACAGCAAGGTGAATGGCCGGAACCAATATAGCTTCTTTGCCAATGCTATGAACCGTGATTTGATGTTCCGACGCGAGATAGAAAGCGAATTGCGCGAGGCCATTAACGAAGACCAATTGGAAGTTCATTATCAACCTATTGTTGACCTTGCGACCAATGAAGTACGTGCTTTTGAAGCATTGGTACGCTGGAAGCATCCGACCAAAGGCGATTTATCACCATCAGATTTCATTCCGATCGCAGAGGATACAGGGTTGATAATTACGCTTGGCAACTGGATCACAGCACGCGCCTGTGAAGCAGCGGCGCAATGGCCTGAACATATCTCGGTCTGTGTAAATGTATCGCCCGTCCAGATGAAAGCGCCTGGCGCATCATTGGGCATTTTGCGAGCCATTAAAGACGCTGGCATCAGCCCGCAGCGGCTGGAGCTGGAGATTACGGAAACAGTCTTCATAGACGAAGACGACACCATCACCCACTTTATAGACACTTTACAGGTTGAAGGCATTAAACTGGCTCTTGATGATTTCGGAACCGGCTATTCTTCACTATCCTATTTGCAAAGCTATAATTTCAGTAAGATCAAGGTCGATCAATCTTTTGTTAGCGGGCCAAGTGCTGGCTCAAAGTCTGATGCCATTATCCGCGCAGTGGCAGAATTGGCCAAAACGCTGGAAATGGAGATTGTTGCAGAAGGTATTGAAACACCTAGCCATGCCGCATCAGTTGCCGCAGCCGGCTGCACCCAAGGTCAGGGCTTTTTGTACAGCAAAGCTATGCCAGCAGATCAGGCCCGTCGTTTGGTAACGTCAGGTGATCCCCTATTTTCAGAGCCATTGTCCGTCGCGTTTAATTGAATAGGCGCATATTCCGCAGCGTTCTTGGAAATCAATTTGGTTTGCGCTGCAACCAGTCGCTGCATCAATCTGATATTATGCTCGCTCAAGCGCAGCGCGGAATCGGCCCATATTTCTACAATATCTTCGAGTTCCTGCAGAGTAATATCTGACGCTCTTGCCATGGCTTTGGTGCCGCCGAGCAAACCGTGAAAGCGGCGGCGCTCACGCTTGATAATTTTGTCAACCGCTGCCTTACCCTCGCCTTTGTCAAACAAAGCATGGACCAGACCCATATCATATAGCTGTTCAGCCGTATACGTTTCGCCGCCCATTATCATGCGTTCCGCCATGGCAGTGCCAATTTTGCGTGAAAGGAAGCTGTGCGCACCCATTCCGGGGAAGAGGCCAAACATACTCTCCGGTAAACCGAATTTGGCGCCGCGCTCTGCGGCAATTATGTCAAACGACAATAATGCTTCAAATCCGCCGCCCAGCGCGTCGCCTTCAACCAGACCAATTGTCATCATGGGAAGGTCTAGCGAGAGGAAGTTACGGTGCAGAATCTGCACACATTGCCAGCCATAATCGACCAAAGCATCGCGGTCATTATCGTGGATGCAATCAACAAAGAAATCCAAGTCCCCGCCATAGCAGAAGACGCCAGGAAACCGTGAGCCCAAGACCAGAAAATCAAGCGGCAATTTATCTGGTCCAAAGCTGCTTTCTATGCCTCTTTGCCAGCGTTTGAAATCGTGCAGCAGCGATGCGGTAAAGCTCGGGCGCCCTTTAGGCTTCATGAATGTCCATAAGGTGCTTTGTTCTGGGCTGTATAGACAGTCCAGCTCTTTCATCTGAAAAAGTTCTGGCGCTATTTTCAGCCGTTGCTCGGCGGATTGGGCTAGCTTATCAAGTGCGGCCTTGGGCTCGCCATCTTCAGCAGCGGACCAGTTCTCAAGCTCGACTTTCCCACTTTGCATTCCGTCCATGACCACGCCCCTGTGTTATGATGAGAATTTTATATCATCATCACGGTCATATTTGCAAAATCATTAACCCTAAATTAGCAATTTTTATTCGTATCTGAAATATTGTTGTAGGATAATCACAACATAACCATCATTTATTAGCCGGAACTACTATGGCACAGCGTGTAATATCCCCAATTGTTGCAAATTATGCAGGCTTAAGGTCCATTTTTTCATCAAATGGATGATTTCGATTGTTACTATATGGATGCGCTTGTTACGCCATGGTAATGCTATTTGCCTTGAAAGTTTGGCGGCCTTTTCTCCAATATCGCGTCAACCGCCTCTCTGTGGTCATCCATCTGCTGCAACACGCCCTGCCATATAGCAGCCTGATCAAGATGTTCTTTCAGTGTTACATCACGCGCATCTTTGAGCAATCGTTTGGATTTGCGAATGGCTATTGGCGGATATTGGACAATCTGCTGTGCCAACTCCATGGCGCGCTCCAAAAGTTCGGCAGGTTCCAGTGTCTCGGAAACAAGACCATAATCCTGCGCCTTGACTGCGTCTATAAACTCACCAGTAAGCAGCATCTGGCTGGCCCGCGCCATGCCGACAATTCTGGGCAACAGCCATGCCCCGCCATCGCCCGGAATAATCCCGACACGCAGAAAGCTCTCTGCAAAGGTCGCATCATTCGCTGCGATACGGATATCGCACATACAGGCAAGGTCACAACCTGCGCCAATGGCATGGCCATTAACCGCCGCAATAACCGGAACCGACATTGCATCCATGATGTTGGGAATACGTTGAATATGGGTGCGGTACCAATTTTCCAGCTCAAGCGGGCTCATCCCTTGATCCGCCGTCAACGCTTTGATCTGCTTGATATTTCCGCCCGAGCAAAAGCTCGCCCCTGCGCCTGTCAATATAACACAGGAAATATCGGGGTCGTTATCCGCTCTTTGCAAGGCATCAACCAATGCGGCGATAACATTTTCTGCCAACGCATTGCGCGTGTCAGGGCTGTTCAAAGTGATCGTCGCAATGCGGTCGCTAGAAGAATAGGTCACCACATTATCGGCCTTACCAATGACGGGCGCAGAGGTTACGCCAGCATCCGGCTTTGCAATGCGCCGCTTTTTATCGGCATAATCACCATTGTGAAACAATAAGGGCGGTTTCTCATCATGTTCATAGCCGACAACTTCACCGACAAAAATGATATGGTCACCGCCTTCATAATTATAGCGCGTTTTGCAGCGTAATCGTGCCGTACAGCCTTCCAACAATGGTGGCCCAGCATCGCCAATATCCAACCCAGCAAATTTATCAGCGCTGCGCGATGCGAAACGGTTGGACAGCGCGTCCTGATCGCTCGCCAATATATGCACATTAAAATCTGCGGCCTGTTCAAATGCTGGCATAGACCGTGACGATTTGCTGAGCGACCAGAGTATAAGCGGCGGGTCCAGCGATACCGAGTTAAAGCTGTTTGCCGTTACGCCTACAGGGTTATTATCAGCATCACGCGCTGTAATGATGGTAACGCCAGTAGCAAACTGACCAAGAGCATCGCGATATGTTCGGGGGTCAAAACTGTCCATTCCTCTGAAATAGGCTGCGTCCTGTATTTATGCAATTCTTGACTTGGCCATCTGTGCCAGTTTTTGCTAGGCTCATAACGGGCAAGCGATAGGGAAGAGCAGATGTCAACTGAGATAGAGGCCGCCGGGTCGCTGGCTGAAGCCGCTTTGGTGGCGCGCGCAGTAGAAAATGCCAATGATGGGTCTGCCAATCAGCAGGTGCATGGCGGCAATTGCCTGAATTGCGACACCGCACTTATGGGTAGCCATTGCCATATGTGTGGCCAATCCGTCCATATCCACCGGTCCTTTAGTGCGTTTTGGCACGATATCTTACACGGCGTCCTGCATTTCGATGGCAAATTCTGGAACACATTGCCTTTACTGGCATGGCAGCCCGGCAAACTGACCCGCCGTTATATCCATGGCGAGCGCGCGAAATTCATTTCGCCTATGGCAATCTTCCTGTTCGCGATCTTCATGATGTTCGCTGTCTTCTCTTATGTTGGCTCTCCTGACTTTTCACGTGCGTCTGAAGATATAGCGACAGCTACAGGCGGTTCTAATGATACAGAGAAAATGAGGGATGAACTAGCAGCCAATATTGCCAAATTAGAAGCACAGCTTGCCGAGGCAGAACCAGATAGCGAACAGGCAAAAAACCTCAACTCGCAACTGAAAATCGCCAAAACCACTATGAACGGCATAAATTTTGCGACTGGCAATATTATAAGCTACCCGGAAATAGCCGAAGAAACGTCTGGACCAGTCGTTATTGGTGCAGAAAATAGCGTTGATACAGGCACGGCCTGGTTCGACAAATGGGCCAATAATGCCTTGCAAAAGGCGAACAGCAACCCTGATCTGCTGCTCTATAAATTGCAATCCAATGGCTATAAATTTGCCTGGCTGCTGATCCCCATATCCATACCATTTATCTGGCTAGTGACGATCGGCAAAAGGGGTCATAGATTCTATGACCATGCGGTATTTACGACCTATTCGCTGGCCTTTATGTCTATGATGTTCATCATATGCGCATTGGCTGTTAAATTTAACATATTACCCGGATTGGTTATCGTCTTTTCCACGCTTTACGCGCCCTTTCATATCTATCGACAGCTACGCCATGCCTATAGCCTGTCGCGGTTTAGCGCGATTGTCCGGCTCTGGGTTCTGCTGGTCTTCATCATCATCGCATCAATGATATTTCTGTTTGCTTTGCTCGCCCTTGGTTTGCTCAGCAGCTAGACAATCATTTGGCAATGGTGAGTTGATGGTTGGAAAAGTCCAGCCGAACAGGCAGGGCAAATTGCTGAAATACGCCGCCATTGACCCGGTTCAGCAGATCGTCAGCCGCGCTTTTCGCGTCGCCATCCAGACTGTGATAAAAATCATGGCACCGCTGATGCATCCATAAGGAAAACACACTCGCCGCGCGGGCTGCTGTCACCCCTTCCATGGTGAAGGGCGCAAAACCAACAGCTCTGGGCAATTCGCTATCGGCATTGTCGGCAGCCCAATCGGCCAGCATATCAGAGATATTTTGCAGCCATGGCAGATGCTCGGCCATCATACGGCGTAAGATCGGCAATAATGTCTCTGGCACATTATCATCCGGCAGGAAGGTGCCTGACAAGGGCGCTGCGACATTGACCATCCGCTCAACCCACTCTGCCACTTTGGGCGCCAGACGCTTCATAATCTCGCCCGATGCTGGGTCTCTGTATAAATGGGCATATAGCGGGCCTATCAGGCCATAATCGCCAATGCAGGGGCGCGTTCCCAACAGATAATCATGCTCAGCAAAATGTGCATTCAGCTCAGCCAGTAACGCTTCATAGCTGGCCTCAATCGCTGGTATGCTGGCCTCATTTATCCCCAATAACGGGCAAAAGCCCTTAAATGCCTTGCCGCGTTCTTGCCCGATGGCAAATTGCTCTTCAGCCGTGCTTTCAGGCGCAGCTACCTTGCCAAATTCGGAATAGACCCATTGCTCATTATAGTTCCAGCGATAGTGCATCGCCGCTATGGTCAGCCATTCATCGCCAAAACTCTCAAACAACAATGCTACAAGATGCTGCACCGGTGTTTGCGGATATACCGACGGCCCATCACTGCCACGCTCATAATGGTCGATAATCTTTGTCGTATCCTGCACGATTGCCCCATCAGCCAGTTGCAAAACAGGAATGACAGGGCGGCCAATAGCGGGAATTATGACATCGCGATACACCTCAGGACGTGACAATTCTTCGCGATAATCAATCCCCTTCCAATCCATATAGGCGCGTGCCTTTCCCGAATAGAGGGACAAGGGAGCAGCATATAATATATCGGTCATAGGGGCGCCTTATAGTTACGAAAACACAATGAATTGCATGTCTTAGCGCAGGATAGGCAAATAATCATGTTTGAGAACCACCCATTTTAAGAAAATGCTTGCATAGTTATCTTTGGCCCATAGCAATGGCAGTGTCATCATAATGGGGGTGAGATAATGACCAATTATAGCAGCATATATGGCAGTCTAGCATTTGCTCTAGCGCTGATTACAACACCGGCGGCCGCGCAGACAGATGCACAGCCCGTTGCAGATGAGGAATCGTCCGCATCAGCAATGAGTGCAGAGACGATCAAAAAACTCACTGAGCAGGCCGACACAGCCTATGACAAGGGCGATTATGAAAGCGCGCTCGCAATCTATAAAACCCTGGGGCAAGCCGGGGATAGCAATGGTAATTACATCTATGGCTATATGCTGCGCCGCGGCCTTGGCACGGAAAAAGATTTCCCGGAAGCCTTTCGCGTACTGCAAATTGCCAGCGAAGGTGATGCTCCTAATGCTTTCACCGAATTGGGCCTAATGTATGAATTGGGTGAGATTGGCGAGAAAGACGAAGACATCGCAAATGACTATTATATGCGCGCACATGAAAAGGGCAGCAGCAGAGCGACATATTTTATTGGTCTGAATTATCTTTACGGTATTGGCTTTGAGAAAAATGTCGAAGAGGCTGAAAACTGGTTCAAAAAAGCCATCGCAATGGGTTCAGACTCTGCCATGCGGGAGCTGGGTGTTCTCTACATTACTGGCGATAAGTTAGAGCAAGACTATACCACTGGCTTAGGGCTACTCACCCGCGCGGCCGCCGCTGGCAATAGCGATGCTATGTTTCATTTGGGTGTGTCGCATGATTTTGCGACCGGCGTTGTTGAAAATGCAGAACTTGCATTTTTCTGGTACAAAATGGCAGCAGAATTGGGGCAAATCGATGCTCTCAACAATCTGGCGCAATTGTATCGCAATGGTAGAGGTGTAGAAAAAGACACCCAACAGGCCGCATTCTGGTTTGAAAAAGGTGTTGCGGCTAATGATGCTTATGCGATGGCGAATTTGGCATATATGCTGGCCTCAGCAGAGGGTCTTCCCCGCGATATAGCGCGCGCGCAAAAGCTGTTTGATCAGGCCATTGCGCTGAAAGAACCTTTTGCGATGCGCACTATGGGGCTCGCCTATGAAGAGGGCCATTTAGGCAGCAAAGATACTGTAAAGGCCAATGCCTTATATCTTGAGGCGGCAGAACTGGGCGACCAGATCGCGATGCGCTATCTGGGTATCAATTATGAGGAAGGCATAGGTTTTATCAAAGACCTTGATAAGGCGCGTTCTTGGTACGCAAAGGCCATTGCAGCAGGCGATGAAAAAGCAAAAGAATTGCTCGAGGGTATCAAGAAAGCCGACCGAGATTGGGTATCTGAAGTGATGGATGTTGAAGCCAATAAAGCAGATGACAGCAATTAATCGTCACTGATAGGCAAAAAGCGGGTAATCACATCTTTGGTCAATCGTGCCGGGCGCAATGTTTTGGCATCAACGCAGCACCAGCTTGACTTAACTTCTGCCAGAACTTCCTCCCCGCGTCTGATGACAGTGTCATAAAATGCGCGTGCTCCATGCACTTTTTCAAGGATGACAGTGGCAATCACTTCATCATCAATAAAGGCTGGCTTGCGGTATGTAATCTCGTGCTTTAGCGCCACCCAGAGATGCTCTGCAACAGCGGCTGGCGGAGCGATGCGCTCCCAATGCGCAATCACTGCATCCTGAACCCAATGCAGATAATTTGCATTGTTTACATGCCCCATAAAATCAATGTCTGACGGGGAGACGGATATAATATGGTCATGTAATCGGCTCATATTGCTTACACTAATGTTAGTTACCCAAAATTGAAAGCTGATAATTGCCGCTAAAGTGTAAACACCAACATAATGGCCTAATAATCGCGCGAAATTCTGGCGTTCACGCTTTGCCGCCCGATGGTGGACACGGTCGATAATATGGAGAGCCAGCGCGTTATCTGGAATTCTGCCTGTGTGGCGGAATAGCCCTGACCATCGGTAATCACCTCTACATAGATATTGCGCGTTATATATTTGCCTGCGCCAATGCTGATGCCCTGCCCAATGGACGGATCGGCCGCGATAATCCGCAATCGGTCAAGGCCGATAGCTCCGCGCAGAGCGTTGATCGGGTCAAGCCCGCCACCGCTGCGCAAAGAGGTCAGCGCCGCCGCTAGTTGCACAGCCTCTGGCGCAGAAATATCTGTGACCGATGAGCCGAACAGCAGCCGTGCCAACAGCTCATCTTCAGGCAATTGCGGTATGCTGGTAAAGGTTATCTCAGGCCGTAATCCCGTTCCCCCGACACGAATATCCGCATCAATGCCAGACAGGTTTGCCGTTGCCACAATGTCGAGCAGCGGATCAGCAGGGAAGGTTTCCTGAAAACGGATAAGGCCGCGTTCCAGATCAAAGTCACGCCCAGCAAATTCATATTCACCGCGTATCAGATTGGCTGTACCACTGATGCGCGGTGTGATGGTCGGCCCGTTAATCGCAATATCGGCGCGCCATTCGCTATCTATGCCCAGCCCGCGCACTGCTATACGGTTATTTGCCCGCGCCTTTATCGCAAACCGCCATGGTGTCGGCGGAATGAAGGGCGGTGCTTCATCGGGCCTGCGGTTAATCTCTCGATAGGCGATATCGGGCAGCTCAGTAATAACCTCTGCCTTGCCCAGATTGAACCGCCCCTGATTGATGATAACATCGCCGCCCAAAACGCCGCTGCGATCACCTTCAGATTTGGCTGTGATACGGCCCGTCACTGTTGCCGCGAAATCATCACGCACCAGCAGATTGGCGTTGCGCACATCAAAGGCGAGATCAAGCGTGGCAAATTGCTTGCCGCCAAACCGCAATGTGCCGCTGCCCAACACATCCCCGCCATTAGGAGTCTTCCCTTTCAAGCTGGTAAGTGTGAACTTGTCCCCCGCGAAACGGCCATTAACCGCGATCTTTTCAATGATTGTGCCAGATAGCACGCTTTCGACCCGTGCATTTTGTGTCGCCAATTTCCCCTGCACTAACGGATTATCCAAAGTGCCGCTGGCCTGAGCGCGGACATCAACATTGCCCGTCATATCCAAAACATCAATACCGGTCAGACGCCATAAAGCATCAACCGGACCGGAATATTTAATCTCGCCCAGCAAATCGGCACGTGCCAGTCCTTCAGCAAAATCTGTATTGGCCGGTATGTTGGCCAGCCGCATCTGCGCCCTGCCCAGCTCCTGGTTTTTATCGCGAATGATCGTGCGCACTGCCAGATTGTCATCATTTAGCTGCGCATTCATTGCCAGATCAACGGGCCGTGATGTCAAGGCAATGGTTGACCGCGCCAGCCGGTTAAGGCGCAATTTGGCCTCGCCTCTGGGGTTTTGCCCATTGCGGAAATTAAGGTTGAGCTGACCAGAGGCCGTGCCACTCAAACCCAATTCACTAAACCCAACATCCAGCACAGCCAAAGGCAGCGCCTGCATGTCCAGATTTACGCTCTGACGATCCATGCCGAACAGCCCTGAGACGCCCATTGAGCCGCGCCCTACAGTCAGGCGTGTCTTGGCCAGTCGCCAGCCATTTGCGGTTTTGTTGATGATCGCAGAGCGCGATGTACCAATTGCCCGCAGGCCATAAGCCCCGTCCACATCAACTGCGATGCGGTTTCTTTCGATACGAGAGCGTGTTTGCAAAGAGAAACGGCTGCCACGCCGCCCCGCCAAAGATGCAGTAACATTGCCGACACAGGCTCTGTCGCTGATATTGCCGGATGACAGACAGCCGGGCAGATCAGCCTTTGCCGCAATACGGCCAATGAACAGATTGCCGCGCGAAATACCTTGAGCTGTGATAGCCGCATCAATTTTGGGCAGGTCGTTACCAAATAATGCTGTAAGGTTAATCGTGCCTTGACGAATAAGCGTCGGTGTCTCACCGGCAAAGCGCGCATTGGCCAATTTTATATCACTGGTAACAATGATGGTTTCCTGCTGGCTGCTCAGGCGGATATTGCCATTCACACCGCCACCGCTCAGCAGAAACTCGCCATTTGTGCCGCTATCGCCAGTGAAAATATCACCAGTAATCAATGAGTTGCTGATATTCAACTCACGCACAGCAATTTGTGTTCGGCCATCAGCAAGCGCCATGATATTGGTCAAAGCATCAAATGGTCCGGCCAGTGAACCGCCTTTTGCAGTGATAGTAAAGCCCTGTTCCGCCGCGGCGACCGCCAGTTCAACATTGCTCAACCCCAGAGCGGGCAATGGGCTGTCTAGCACGATAGTTGCCTGGGCGAGCGAGCCTTGCCCTTCCGCATTCACATCAAATGCACCATAATCGCTATGTCGGCCAGCGGCGCGAATAACGGCATTACCATCAGTCTCCAGACGCCCGCCGCCGAGCAATGCCAATTTCGCAGAGGCGATCTCAACGTTACGAAAAATGATGGGCTGGCGATCCGCATAATCTATCTGGCCAGAGAAACCGATATTCTCTCCAAGATATTGGGCTATGGTTTGATTGACCACATTGCGCGTTTTGCCATTGATTATGGCCTGCGCTGACAATGCCTTACCAAATGCCAGCTGTATATCGGCGGCAATATCGGCCGTGGCCACATTTTCAATGACATAATCATTCAGGTTGATCTGCCCATCGACACGATAATCATTGGCCTGAACCCGCCCGACCAAGCCCAATTGCCCCCGCAATTTGCCCGCATCTATCGTCATGGCTTTAGAAGTTAAGATATTGTCCTCAAAAGCAAAATCGCCAGATATTCTGGGCGGGCCCAGCAATGCATCTGCCTCTTTTATGCCGGTTATCAGGCGCGCCGCAGACATGTCCAATTCACCGCTAATACGGCCCTTATTACTGGCAATATCGGCTTTGGCGATCAGCTTCTCAGCGCGGAAATCGTCAAAAGCAACGCTGTTCATGCTGATATCAAGCGGGCTGCGCCAATCATCAAAACTGCCATTGAACAGCATTTTTGCGACCAGAGCTTTGGTGCTGATGCCAAATATATCCAAATCGCCCTGCCGCGCCGTTGCCGTAACAGCAAGATCGTTAAACAGATTATTGGCCAGATCGACCGCACCCTGACATTCCAATGAAAGCGCAGCCAAATTGATCCGTAACCGGCCATCCAGCACGCGGTCGGTCATCACCGCTTCGCCATCAATGTTGATAGTTTCACCAATGAGAGTAGCCAATTCCCCATCCACAAAACTGGCGGGGAAAATATCGCCCTGCACAGCATAGGTGCCAGCCTGTGCCTTTAACGCAAGATCGGCCAGCAATTGCTGTTCATCCTTGGCTTGCAACACGCCCTGCCAATTGCTGTAGCTGCCATCACCTTTTGCTCTAATCTGCAACCCTCTTTGCAAGCCGGCCATACGCGCCAGCACGCCATCAACAGGCGCATTAACGTCCAGATCAAGATCGAATATATCCGCATCAGGGGAGATATCGACCTTGGCGATCAACCGATCTTCACCCGCTTGGATTGCAGTATTAATGTCCAGCAACACCCTGCCGCCGCGAATATCGACCTTTGCCGTGAGCGCGAGAATACGCTCCTCACCCGCAATATCGGGGTGGATGGTAAAATTCTCACTCGTCAAACTGTCCAGACGAATATCAAAGTCTGGCAAAATCGGCGCCGTGGTGTCTGTTTCCAGCAATTCCGGCAGTGCCAGCAATGTGCCATTGCGCAGCGCGAGCGCACGAATGTCGAGCAGATTTTGCAACCATGACAAAGGCCGCCAATCCAGCCGGGCTTCCTCTAAGGTCAGGAAGGTTTTCTTGGGGTCAGACAAGCGCACATCACGGACAATCGCTTCGCCATAAATGGACCCGTCAATCGCACCAACATCAATGTCCAGACCATTTTCAAATTCCAGAGCGGAAATCTGCTGCGCCAGAAAGCGGCGGCCCGGCGCGGTATCCAATAACAGCCCCAATATGAGGATTATCACGGCCAGAACAGTGAGGCAGATCGCCGCGATCTTGGTGACGCGCCACAATGTCCATGCCCGCTTGCCGGAAGCGACTTTGGCATCTGCCTCGTCTATCTGGTCAGTTTGCGCAGTTTCCGTCATCAAAATGCCTGCCCAAGTGAGACATAAACGCCGATAGCCGCATCATTTGGCCCAGGGTTTATGGGTGTACCAATATCAAGCCGCAAAGGGCCGAAGCTGCTATAATAGCGCAGGCCTATCCCTGCGCCATAGCGTAACCGGCGAAATGTGGGGAAACTGCTATCATAAACATTGCCGGCATCAATAAAGGGGACAACGCCAAATTCGCCAAAACGCACCCTTGCTTCCAGCGAAAACTCGGCCAGACTGCGCCCGCCAACCGGATCGCCATTTATATCTATAGGGCCGACATCCTGAAAGCCAAAACCCCTTACCGAGCCACCACCGCCGGAATAAAAACGCCGTGATGGCGCAATAGCAAAGGTGCTAGCCCCTGTAATACTCGCCAAGCGAGTACGCCCTGCAAGAATGATATCATCGCTAAACGGTTGATAGAAGCTGGCGTCAAACTGGCTGCGGAAATAACCGACATTACCGGTTATGAGCGACACCTCTGGTGAGACAAGTATCGCGACACGGAAACCCTTTGACGGATCGAGCAAATCATCACTGCCATCATAAGCCAATGATGCCGGCAAAGCGGCGATACCGAATGTCTCTCGCCCGGTATCATTTGGTCCGGCAATATCGCTTTCATCGGTCAGCACAAATTCAACACCGGCTGACCATGTCCATTTCTTCTGGAAGATCAAATTGGTTTGCCGTTGAATATTGGCCGATAAAGATAGGGTTCGCGCGTCAAACGCATCACGCTGAACATTGGCAATCAGCGCGTTGACGTTCAGCACCGTATCACGCTGGCGGAAATTGTTGCGCTGATAGGTCGCGCCCAATAGCTGTTCCTGCGTACCCACAACCCCGCGCACCCGCACCAGACCTTCGGGCGGGAAGAAATTGCGATGTTCCCAGCTTGCCGCGATACGGAAACCCTCACCAGTGCCAAAGCCCAGTTCACCAGCAATAGTCCGTAGGGGCGCTGGCGCGATATCGACATTCAGATCAACAATTTCGGTTGCTTTGGCCGGAGTATCCCCACCAGCCACGCCCAATCGCTTTGGCTCGCTTTCAGGATCAATCTCCTTATCCTCGGCAGGCACAGCCGTGATGGAGACAGAGGACACCAACCCAGTCGCCAAAATGGCGCGGCGCAAATCTTCCACACGTGAGGCGCGGAAAATATCACCCGTGTCAAAGCGAGCAATACGCAGCAAATGGCGCGCACTTAACAGCGGGTCATCACCAACATTGATATTGCCAAAACGGTATTTTTCACCCGGCGTAATTTCGAGTGACAAATCAGCGGACAGTGCCTGATGGTCTATGACCAGTTCGGCCGGGGCAAGATTGGCAAAGGCATAGCCATTTTCTGCCAGCGCCTGCGCCAAGCGCTCTTCTCCCGCGACGATGTCATCGCTATTAGCGACATCACCACTGGCCAAGCCGAATGTTCTGATGAAATAGGGATAATCATCCCCCGCATCGCGCAAATTGCCCAGATTGATGTCGCCAAATCTGTATAATGGTCCGGCTGTCACCAAAAAGTTGACCAATATGTCATCACTGATTTGCACATTATTATCAGCGGCATCATTTTGTGCATCGGCAACAGCAGAAGATGCAGCAAATAACGGTTCCACTATGCCATCATAATGGCCGTAAATGCGCAGCAAACGCAGCAACAAGGCGCGGTCAAGATTGGCGCGCCGCGTGATCTGCGCAATATTGCTATCATCATCATTCAATGTTTCCAGCGAAGAGAGCGCATTAAACCGCTGCAATAAATCACTGCGGTCACGGCTGGATATTAGTGCATCGCTAAATGCCACATCCACGTCATAGTCAGTGATTTTACTTGGCAATGGTCCATCGACCAATCCGCTATTAGCTGCTTGCGCAGATATGCCTTGCAAAGGCTCCCGTGTAGAAGGGCCCAGCGCATCCTGATCCGCCAATATTGCCGCCCCATCATTGCCATCTTCAGAAGAATCACCGGATGCATCATCAGGCACATCGCTTTCGGCAATCTCCTCATTATCGGCAAGGCCGTTAATCGGCGTATCAAATTCCGGCCAATCAACGCCGAAATCATCCATATTTGTTAAAGGCGCATCCAAATCTATCTCGGGCGGTAAATTTGTCTCGCTAGGTATAACCGTTTCTTGGCTAGGTGCTTCGACAGTGTCTTGACTATCAACACCATCATCCTGCGCCTTTGCGGCGCCTGCACAGAATAATAGCGTTGCAAGCGATGCATAGCAGCTTTTTCGCAAGCCAGCGAAGCGTTGGATACTATGGAAATGCGACAAGCCGGTGCCCAAACAAGAAAATTCATGGATTTTTCTAAATATAGCAATGGGCTATCATGCCCTTCACCGTTAAGCAAAGACCATCACTGAATATCGACAGAATTTTACCTGTTTTCAGCCACTCTTGACCGCACTTTCCGCCGTTACAGCACCAATGCAGCCTTCATGCCTATTCGCTATCAAAAGCGACCCAGCCATTTGGCCCCAGCTTTTCCAATGGCCGATAGCGCGTTTTATACGCCATGCGCGCTGACCCATCGACCCAATAGCCCAGATAGACATAAGGCAGGTCGCTTTGTGCAGCCCGCAAAATATGGTCCATGATGACGTAATTGCCCAACCCTTGACGCCATGGATGCTGCGGATCAAAAAAGCTGTACACCATGGATAAACCGTCATTTTGTATATCGGTCAGACATGCGCCGACCAAGCGCCCACCATCGCCATTGCAATCAGGTTCGCGATATTCAACAACATTACTGCGCACTGGCGATTGCTCCACCATATCGGCATAGTCGCCTTCATCCATCTCGATCATGCCGCCATCAGGGTGGCGCACAGACAGATAGCTTTTTAGCAGCTCATATTGCTCATCCGTTGCCCATGGACGGCATTTTTTAACCACAAGGTCGCTATTGCGGCGAATGATTTTGCGCTGGGTTGCGCTGGGTTTGAACTCTGCTGCATTAACGCGAACGGAAACACATGCATGGCAATCACTGCAACTGGGCCGGTAAGCGACATTTTGGCTGCGTCGAAAACCGATGCGTGACAATGCGTCATTCAACTCATCAGCATGGCCGCCATTAAGCTCGGTAAAGACCTTACGTTCAGTTTTGCCAGGCAGATAGGGGCAAGGCGAAGGGTGCGTCACAAAAAATCTGGGGAAGCGTGATGGCGCACTCACTGTCAAACGGGCCTTTCAGGTTCAAAGCATCGATGCATCCAGCATAATGCCAGATTCGCTATGTCACTTCTATGACGTAAGCACGGCTGCCCCTCAAACGGTTTAACCAAGAAAATATGCATTTTGCGCAAAAATATCGATTATTGGGCCATAATTACCCCAATTCGATGCGCGTTACCTCATATTCTGCGGAACGCAGCGCCGCCAATAATGCGTCCAACTGATCGGAATCGCGCGCCTCACATTCGATATCGGTATAAAGACCTTTTGCCGGCAATTTGGTGAAAATGCGCTGATGGTAAATTTCAATAATATTGACCTGATGCTGGTCAAATATCCGCATTGCACGGAACAATGATCCAGGCTGATCGCGCAGACTGAGCCGTAATCTCGCAAGGCGTCCCGAACGCGCTAGATCGCGCAGCAGCACATTGGCTAGCAAGCGCGTATCAATATTGCCGCCGCACAGAACAACGCCAACCTTTTGGCCTTTAAACAGCTCTGGATTGACCAGAATTGCCGCCAGACCGGCAGCGCCGGCGCCTTCAATCACAGACTTTTCAATTTGCAGCAACAGGCTGACCGATTTTTCCAGTGCAGCCTCATCAATGAGAAGCATATTGTCAGCCAGACCTTCAATATGCCGCGCAGTATATTCACCCGGATTTTTAACAGCGATACCTTCGGCCAAAGTGTCACCGCCACATGGCAAATCCTCGCCTTTCAGCCGCGCATACATGGATGGATAAAGCTCCGCCTCGACACCGGTCAATTTGATGTCAGGGTTAAGCGCTTTTGCCGCAGTGCCCATGCCCGTGAACAGACCGCCGCCGCCAATGGGGATGACCAGATGCTCAAGATCAGGCACATCTTCCAGCATTTCCAGTGCCACCGTGCCTTGCCCGGCAGCAATCCATGGATGATCGAAAGGGTGGACAAAGGTGAGTGAGCGTTCTTTCTCCAACTGGCGCGCATAATCATAAGCATCATCGAACTTTTCACCGTGCAGAATGACATTGCCGCCATTGGCTTTTGTATGCTCTATCTTCACCGAAGGTGTGCCTATCGGCATGACTATCGTCACGGGCACACCAAGCCGTGTGCCATGATAGGAAAGACCTTGCGAGTGATTGCCCGCTGATGCCGCGATAACCCCCTCTTTGCGCAATTCTTCCGGCATTTGCAGCAGAAAGTTCAGCGCACCGCGCTCTTTATAAGCGGCTGTAAATTGTAGATTCTCAAATTTGAGATAAATTTCTGCGCCTGTAATCGCTGATAATGTCCTGCTGTGCAGAATAGGTGTACGCACGACCGCGCCATGAATACGCTCTTGGGCCACTTTGATTTCGGACAGGGTAAGCCAATGATCAGCAAGATCATCAGACGAAGGCATGTTGGACAAGCTATTGATCATGCAATTCCCCTAACTTGCCGTAACGGGATTACAAGATGAATTTGCTTTTGCAGCACGACATTTGATGCGGCAATTGACGATCATAGTCTTGACGGACCATGAGCAGACCCGCAATGCAGCATCTGATATTTTGCTTATTTGCTAAAGACTGTGGTTTGATAAGGAAGCTGAGCCAATTGGCTGCCATCCGATCATCCAAGACACAGATTACCGAGGATATAAAATATGGCTGCGATCACTTTTATTGGAACCGGTGTTATGGGCGGGCCAATGGCGCGGCACCTTGCCGATGCCGGCCATAGCCTACACCTCTATAATCGCACCCGTGCAAAAGCCGAGGCAACAGCCAAGCAGATCACAGAAAAAGGGGGAAGCGCCAAAGTTTTCGATAGCCCTGCTGAAGCAGCCAGAGGCAGCGACGTCGCAATTTCATGTGTCGGCAATGATGATGACCTTTCTGCCGTCATTCTGGGCAGTCAGGGGATATTTTCGACCATGGCCAAAGGCGGCTTGTTCATCGATCACACCACGGTCTCTGCAACATTGGCACGTCAGATCGCAGTGGAAAGCGGACCACGCGGCATAATGTGCGTAGATGCACCTGTATCGGGCGGTCAGGCTGGCGCAGAAAATGGCCAATTGGCGATTATGTGCGGTGGCAGCAAGGACGCTTTTGCCCGCGCCGAGACGATCATGCAAAGCTATGCAGCAAGGATTGTGCATATTGGTGGGCCAGGTGCAGGGCAGACCACCAAAATGGTGAACCAGATTTGCATCGCAGGCATATTGGGCGGGCTATCAGAGGCACTGCGCTTTGCTGAAGCCAGCAATTTGGATACAGATTTGGTTTTTGATGCCATTTCCGGCGGTGCTGCGCAAAGCTGGCAGATGGATAATCGCTGGAAAACCATGGCTGATAACAGTTTTGATTTTGGGTTTGCGATTGATTGGATGCGCAAGGATCTGGGCCTTGCCATTGATGAAAGCCGCAATATCGGCGCTAGCGTTCCCGTTGCCGCTTTGGTCGATCAATTCTATGCAGAGGTTCAACAATCGGGCGGTGGACGCTTTGATACATCGGCGCTGATCACACGCTTAAAAAGGAAGTCATGATGCACTTTATTGCACGCTTTTTCCGCTATCTCGTCGCCACGATATTTGCGGCGGGGCTGGTGCTGCCCGCAATATCCCATGCGCAAACACTGATTGACAATATCAACGGCATCACATTGGATCAGGAAGGCGAAGTGGTGCGCTTTACCGGCATTGTCATTGATCGTGATGGCAAGGTGGCGCAATTGCTGAACCGCAAGGATGACCGGCCGCAAGACCTGCAATATATCGTCGATGGCAAAGGTCAGACTGTCATTCCCGGCCTTATTGATGCCCATGGCCATGTTATGAATATCGGTTTTCAGGCACTTTCACTCGACCTTAGCGCCACAAAATCCTTGGCTGAAGCGCAGCAGGCACTGACTGAATATGCTGCTGCCAACCCCGATCTGCCATGGCTTATCGGGCGCGGGTGGAATCAGGAAAAATGGGGTTTGGGCAGATTTCCAACGGCGCAAGAGCTTGACATTATCGTCTCTGACAGGCCGGTTTATCTTGGCCGGGTCGATGGTCATGCTGGCTGGGCCAATAGCAAGGCAATGGAAATTGCAGGGATTACGGCCAAAAGCAAAAGTCCTGAAGGGGGCCGTATTGAGAAAATCGGCGGCGTGCCAAGCGGTATCTTTGTGGACGCTGCTGAGGAATTGATTACGCCGTCCATCCCCCCTGCTCGTCCGATTGACCGCGATCAGGCGCTGCTCGAAACGCAATCTATATTGCTGGCCCAAGGGATCACGGCCATTGCCGATATGGGCACCAGCATAGAGGATTGGCAGAGCTTTCGCCGCGCTGGTGATGCAGGCCGCCTGAATATTCGCATCATGTCCTATGCCGCTGGTATTGAGAATATGATTGCTATTGGCGGGCCTGGTCCTAGCCCGTGGCTATATGATGACAGGTTACGCTTGAACGGCGTGAAACTCTATCTTGACGGCGCATTGGGTTCTCGCGGCGCTTGGTTGAAAAGCGATTATGCTGATGCGCCCGGGCAGACAGGCTTGCCCTTTCTCAACGATACGCAGCTGCTTAATCTGATGAGCCGCGCCAGCATGGACGGTTTTCAACTGGCGATCCACGCCATTGGGGATCGCGCCAATAAACAGGTGCTGGATGCGATGGAAGAACTCAAAGATGTGTTCAGCAATGACAAGCGTTGGCGTATTGAACATGCGCAGATACTGGACCCTCAAGACATAGCGCGCTTTCCCAAACTGGGCGCAATCGCGTCGGTGCAGCCAGTTCACCAGACATCGGACAGACTCATGGCAGAGCAGCGCCTTGGGCCAGACCGTTTGGACGGCGCATATGCATGGGCATCTTTAGAAAAAGCCGGTGCATTATTGGCCTTTGGTTCGGATGCTCCTGTCGAATCAGCCAACCCCTTTATCGCTATGGCCGCAGCGATGACTCGCGAAGACGAAAATGGCGAACCTTTTGGCGGCTGGCTGCCGAAAGAAAGGCTTTCACGCGAATCGGTTCTGGCCGGCTTCACGACCAATGCTGCCTATGCTGGCTTTGCAGAAGGGCGATTTGGCTCCCTCATGCCCGGCAATCGTGCTGATTTTGTGGTTTTGGACACAGATATTATGCTCGCTTCTCCGACAAACATAAGAAGTATTACCCCGAAAGAAACATGGGTTGGCGGCAAAAAAGTGTGGCAAGAGTGACACAAGTCACGGTTTATGACGGAAAAATTTGCATTTATTTCATGCTCGTAACGTAGGATATCTGCCATAAACCCTTTGGTAAGCTATTTTGCGCTAAGAGTTATGTTGCTATGCACAATAGAACAGCATATTAAGTAAGAGAGTGAACTGCGTTAGAGGTGATTTCGATCATATTGCCGATAAGCAAAACCATTTAATCAAATCCGCAATGTAACCTCCAAAGGTTTATACTTTTACAAAAGACTGATTACAACGATATTACCTAGACCTTCAATACTGTCTAAACTTTAATAGAGCCATCAAGGGGATTAAAAATGAAGCTCAGTTCCATCGCGATTGCTATTGCAGCACTTGCAATGTCTACTACACCTGTTCTTGCAGAAATCAATGCGAATGCAACTTCAGCTGAGGTTTCTCGTGAAAACGAAGAAAAACTCAAAAGTGAGTTAGAAGGAAGTACTGGCATTATTGCAGCGCTTCTGGCTGCTGCTGCCGTTGTAACTGGCATCGTTATCATTGCTGATGGTGACGACGAGGAAGAAGAAGAAGAAGAAGAAGTAGAAGGTGATGACGACGCACCAACCAGCCCATAAGCTGACTGACGTCTAAAGACCTCAAAATGGGTTCATTTACTGAACCCGTGCTGTTGTGTGTGCAAAAATATGGTATATTTATCAGATTTTGTAATGGAAACGTCACAAAATTATACATTTTCAGGGTTGTGACCAAGATAAAAACCGTTTAGAGAGATTACGAAAGTCCCAAGGAGATTAGAAATGAAGTTCCGTTCAATCGCAATCGCTGCTGCAGCACTTGCAATGACCACTACGCCTGTTCTGGCGCAAGCCACCTCGAACCAAACTTCAGCTGAAGTTTCTCGTGAAAATGAGAAAAAAGCAGCACAGAGTGAGTTAGAAGGTGGCACCGGTATTATTGTTGCTATTTTGGCAGCTGCTGCTATTATCGGTGGTATTGTTATCGCTGCTGATCAGGATGATGATACACCAACCAGCCCATGAGCTGATTGACATCTAAAGAATTTAAAACGGGGTCATTTATTGGCCCCGTTTTTTTATGCGCTGCGCAGATATAATATGCTGTGTGGTGGCTGGCATATGCGCTGCACAAAGCATATTATATCTGCCTGACCATCGCTCAAAATGTTGCCTGTTCTGCTCTTAAAAAATTACAAAAATTTTGAGGCTGTGGGAACCATCTTATTCCCTGATAGTTTATTGAGGGAGATTAGATATTATACCCCCTCTATTATAATCTCGTTGATTAAGCGTTCGGATGTGTCATCCTCCCCCCCTTCTCGACACACCGAACGCTTTTTGATTCCATCTAAGCCGACAAATAACGGGATCGTCACTCAGTAAAGCCGATAAATATTGAAGCGTTTACTCGCCGCCAGGTGCTGCACTTGCCTCGGCGGAACGCTTGTCACGCTTCTCTGTGAAGAGCATGATCAGCAATGACCCTTCAAATAACAATATTAGCGGGATGCCTAGCAAAAGCTGAGAAACGATGTCAGGCGGTGTCAAAACAGCCGCAAAAATAAAGGCCCCGACTATCATATAGCGCCGCATACGCACCAACTGTTGTCGTTGCACCAGACCTGTTTTGTTCAGCAGAAGCAATAATACCGGCAACAGGAATGCAATCCCAAAGGCTAATATGATCTGCATTACAAAGGACAGATAGGCATCAGCATTGGGTAGAGCCTCAACCTCTAATCCGCCGCGCGCGCCTTCAAAATCCAGCAAAAAGCCGAACATGAGCGGCATGACTATATAATAGGCCAGAGCAGCACCTGCCGTAAACAGAAGCGGTGTAGCTATTAAAAATGGCAGAAATGCACGTCTTTCATTGCCGTAAAGACCAGGAGCAACAAACAGCCATATCTGGTTTGCAATCACTGGAAAGGCGAGGAAAAAGCCGGCAAACATCGCGATTTTCAGTTCGACGAAAAGAACTTCATATAATTTCGTATAGATTAGCCGCGGGTCTTCACCTTCAAATGCAATGGTTAGTGGCTGCACCAAAAACCCGAAAATCGGCTTTGCAAAATACAGGCAGACACCAAAAGCGATGGCAAAGGCGAGAATGGCCCACATCAATCTGCGGCGCAGCTCAACCAGATGATCGAGCAACGGCATCTTGCTTTCCTCCAGATTGGGTTCGGCCGATGAATTAGGGTCCGCCATGGCGCTTATCCGGCGTCCTTATCATTGGTCGAAGCTGGCTTATCATCCCCAGAGACGCTCTGATCCACATCAGAACCATCAGTAATTTGCTCATTGTCAGATATATTTTGCGGTGCAGCATGCGCTGCCGTTCCATCCATGGGCAACATGGCAGGCCCGCCGCCATGCTCTTTCATAATCTGCGCATTTTGCTCAGCCCATTTTTTCTCCAGCGCTTCCATTTCCGCTTCATGCGCGATGGAATCAAGGCTGGTGCGGAATTGACCGACAAGACGCCGCGCCTGACTGACCCAGCGCCCAACAGTGCGCATCGCCATGGGCAGCTCTTTCGGGCCGATAACAACAATGGCGATAATCACAATCGCCAATAGCTCGGTCGCGCCTATATCGAATAACATATTGTCAGACCTTTGGACCTAAAGCCCGTCAAAGGACAAATGCGCCGCTTGTTCAGGCGTTATCGTGCGTCTTGTTGGTGACATTGTCGCTACCAACGCTGCTCTTACCCTCAATTTGTTGGGGTGCAGATGATGAACCGCCGGCATTGTCGTCATCACCAATGCCCTTTTTAAAGCTGTTAATGCCCTTGCCGACATCACCCATAATCTCGGAAATTTTTCCGCGACCGAATAATACGAGCACAAGCGCGGCGATAATCAGCAGGCCACCAATACCGATATTACTGAACATATATTGTCTCCTTTGCGCAGATCAGCGCCTTATATTCCTATATTAGGGACTTTCGTGCGTAATCGCTACCTTATTGTCATCATCGCCCTGAACCGGCACATTTAGCGGCACATCTGTTGGCGAAGATATATCCTCGCCTTCACCTGCTTCATGGCTAGTCTGGCTTTGTCTTGCTGGGTCGCCATCACCTTCGGCTTGTTCTTCATTATCAGTCTGTTGCCCCATCGCTTCATCAAAAGCAGACTCGACCGGATCGAGCAGACCAGCAGCACGAAGATCAGCAATGCCGGGCAGATCGCGGCGCGTTTTCAGGCCGAAATGGGTGAGAAAATCCTTTGTGGTGGCGTATAATAAAGGCCGACCAGGCGTTTCGCGGCGACCAGCAGGGCGAATCCAATCGGTTTCCATAAGCACGTCCAATGTGCCCTTGCTGGTCTGCACGCCGCGTATCGCTTCAATTTCTGCCCTGCTAACAGGCTCATGATAAGCAATTATGGCCAGTGTTTCGGTCGCAGCGCGGGATAATTTGCGCGCTGCCTCTCGCTCTTTGCGCAGCATATGCGACATGTCAGATGCGGTTTGGAAATGCCATCTGCCGCCAGCGACGACCAGCTCCACACCCCGCCCCTGATAATGCTCTGCCAAAGTCACTAATCCGGCCTGAATATCGCAATCCTGCCCCAGATATTCGCCTATCTGACGCGGTGTCAGGGGTTCCTCGCTAGCGAAGATGATCGCTTCTATCGCGCGCAATTGCTCTTCATTGGGCGGGTTTTCACTCATGATGCCGACCTTATCTCAAGCGGCGCAAATGCTTCTTCCTGCCGCAAATCTACGGCCCCGCCGCGTGCCAATTCCAATGCCGCAACAAAACTTGATGCAATGGCTGAGCGGCGCAAACGCCCTGATACACCTTCGGGCAGGAAATCTTCCAGCCGTGTCCAATCCAAAGCCGCGCCAACCATATTGGAGACCCGCGCCAATGCATCCTCCAGCGTCATAACTTCGCGCGATGCGACAATATGCACCGCGGGCGCTGTTCGCATTTTTACCGCAGCATAGCCCTGCATGATGTCGTAAATATTGCTGGTCCAGCGCGTTTGGGTCAATGTGCGCAAACCTTCAGGGGCGCCGCGCACAAACACATCACGGCCAACACGGTCGCGCGCCATCAATCGCGCACCCGATTCGCGCATGGCTTGTAATCGCTGCAACCGTAGCTGTAAACGCAGCGCCAACTCTTCCGGCGAAGGGTCAACCTCTGGGTCTTTGGGCAGCAGCAAAGCAGACTTCAAATAGGTCAGCCACGCCGCCATCACCAGATAATCCGCCGCCAACTCAACTTTCAATTGTTCCGCATCAGCAATAAAGGCCAGATATTGCCTGACCAGCTCAAGGATAGAAATTTCGCGCAGATCGACTTTTTGCGTACGTGCCAGGCTGAGCAAGAGATCGAGCGGCCCTTCCCAGCCCTCAATATCCAATTGCAGGCTAAGCTCATCGCCCTCTGCCGATATATCGGTGCGCACCGGCGACTCCCATTCGGGCAGGTCGATCATATCATCATCATGATCCTCACTCGCCATGCCCTAGCCCTTCCGCGCTTTATACCAAAGCCATCAGGCTATCACGTTTTGCGGCCCATGCGCTCTGCTGTTCAGCCAGTATTGAATCTGGTTGCGGCAAAGCCTGACGCACCCGGTCCAGCCGGACTTGCGCAGCTTCACTTATATCGGGCAATCTCTCCGCCATTTCTTGCATATCGGGCATTTTGCCCCAGCAGTTGAGCGCTATGTCACACCCTGCGGCAATAGATGCCACTGCACGATCCGGCACAGAGCCGGACAAAGCCTTCATATCCAGATCATCTGTGAACAAAAGGCCATCAAAACCAATCTTGTCCCGAATGATATGCTGAATAATATGCGGCGATAATGTTACTGGATTGACGCTATCCCAAGCCGGAAAGACAATATGACCAGTCATCCCCATTTCCGCAGAGCTAAGCCGCTGAAATGGCTCAAGATCAATGGCCAGCGCATCCTCATCAGCATCAACCACAGGCAGATTATGATGGCTATCCACCAATGCCCTGCCATGGCCCGGCATATGTTTGATAACGCCCAATACGCCGCCATCTTTCAACCCGTCCAGAGCGCCGCGCCCTAAAGCGGCAACGCGTGAAGGTTCTTCCCCAAAGGCGCGATCACCGATAACTGCGTCATTGCTGCCTGGCTGGCGCACATCAATCATCGGCGCGCAATCCACATTGATGCCCATTGCCGCCAAGTCACTAGCCAAAGCGGCATAATTGGCGCGTACAGCTTCAATAGCGCTAATCGGTGCTTTTGCATAAAGCGCATCAAATGCGCCCGGCGCGGGATATTCTGGCCAGATAGGCGCTTTCATCCGCGCAACGCGCCCGCCTTCCTGATCGATCATCACCAGCAATTTATCATCACCGTGCAAATCGCGCAGGCTATCAGTCAAGGCTCGCAATTGCGTCTTGCTTTCAATATTACGGCCAAAGATAATATAGCCAGTGGGCCGGACCTCACGGAAAAATGCACTTTCATCATCCGTAAGGACAAGGCCTGACATCCCAAATATGACAGGCTTCATCGCATCCACTCCCGATTATCCTGCACCAGCATCTTATTAGCGGACAACAATACAGGATTGTCCAGCAGTCTTTAATCGGCCGCATACTGAATTGGCGGTGGCAAGATCAGGCGCGACAGCACTCAAACGATAAACCGTTCCAGCCTCAACCTTTGCGGCAGCAATCTTTTTCGGCAATTTGGCGATATAATCATAGCGGCCCGACAAAGTATTCCAGCCGCTATTGGCTTTCGCTTCATTGCTATAAGCACCCAACTGCACCAGAACGCCGCCCGATGTCGTGACTTTATCCGCTCCAGCCAAAGCTGTGACACGTTCTTCACCTTCGGCTGCCGCAGGGCTGGCATCGCCAGTACCTTGAAATTCCTTACCGCCAGCATCTTTTGGCGCGACTTTATAATCGCCTTCCGGTGCTTCGATCAGCTGACCGCCGCCGCTGGAGGCGGTTTGGGCATTACGATTTTGAAGAAAATACACCATGGCAACGACAAGGCCCAAGAACACAACGCCCAATAGCAACAGGCCCAGCACCTTCATGGCAGAGCTGGAGCCACTATCATAATCATCAGCGGATTCGAGCCAGGGCAGACGCTCTTCATCATCAGCGATCAGTTGATCTTCCGCGTCTTCAAATGTGTTCTCGTCGCTCATTTCACTATCTCCCCAAAAACCGCCAGTCCAATAGCGCCGCCCCAATAGCGCGGGCAGCTGTCACCTCACCCAGACAGTTTTACATACGGTCGGCCGCTTCAACACCCATGATGCTCAGGCCATTACGTAATATTTGCCCGATATTTTCGCTCATGAAAAGCCTTGCACCAGACAATATCGGCGCATCTGTGCGCAAAACGCGCATATCAGGCTGATCTTTGCCCAAATTCCAGAATGCATGATAGGCTGCGGCCAGATCGTAAAGATAAAAGGCAATGCGGTGCGGTTCGCGCGCTTGTGCCGCGCCTTCAACGATTCGCGGAAATTGTGCTGCCAGCTGGATAAGCTCAACATCGCCCTGTGTCAGTTGATCCAAATGCGCATCAGAGGCTGCAAGCCCTTCATCTTTGGCCTTACGCAGCGTGGACGATATCCGCGCATGGGCATATTGCACATAGAAGACCGGATTGTCTTTTGACGCTTCCACCACCTTGGCAAAGTCAAAGTCCATCTGTGCATCTGCTTTGCGCGTCAGCATGGTGAAGCGCACTACATCTTTGCCAACTTCTTTGACCACATCGGCCAGAGTGACAAAATCGCCGGAACGTTTCGACATTTTTACCGGTTCGCCATCGCGCAACAACCGTACCATTTGCACCAGCTTGACATCAAATGGCGTGTCACCATCGGTCAAGGCAGCAACTGCGGCCTTTATCCGCTTGACGGTTCCGGCATGGTCAGCGCCCCAAATATCAATCAGAGCATCGGCTTTTTGCGCCTTTTGGTAATGATAGGCCATATCTGCGCCAAAATAGGTCCATTTGCCATCCGATTTACGGATAGGCCGATCCTGATCGTCACCAAATTTTGTGGAGCGGAATAAAGGAAGTTCAACCGCTTCCCAATCTTCCAATGTCTTGCCCTTGGGCGCTTCCAAAAGCCCGTCAAAAACCAGATCCTTACCCCGCAAAAACGCTTCGGCTTCAGCTGGCTTTCCTGCCGCTTGCAATGCGGCTTCAGAGGCAAAGACATCATGTTCAATGCCCAGCAAGGCAAGGTCCGCACGGATCATGTCAAGCATGGCTGCAACGGCCTTTTCGCGGAATATAGTGAGCCATTCCTGCTCATCCTTATCAGCAAAACGGTTCTGATACTCCTGCGCCAATGCCTGCCCGACCGGCACCAGATAATCACCGGGATAAAGGCCGGAAGGTATCTCCCCAATGTCGCGGCCAAGCGCTTCAAGATAACGCAGATATACCGAGTGCGCGAGCACATCGACCTGCCCGCCTGCATCGTTAACATAATATTCGCGGATCACCTTGTGACCCACAAAGTCCAGCAAATTGGCCAGCGCATCACCCACCACCGCACCGCGGCAATGGCCCATATGCATGGGGCCAGTGGGGTTGGCCGAAACATATTCAACATTCACGATGGACGTATCGGGATTGGCCGGCCGCCCATAATCAGCGCCCGCTTGCGCTATATCATGCAGCTCTGCTGTCCATGCCCCGCTGGTCAATCGCAAATTGATAAAACCCGGCCCTGCAATCTCAACAGACACAACTTCATCAATTTTGCGCAGCTCGCCCGCTAATAGTTCAGCAAAATCGCGCGGCTTGGTCCCTGCTGCTTTGGCCAGCACCATGGCAGCATTGGTCGCAAGGTCACCATGGCTGGCATCGCGCGGCGGCTCAACAGTAACGGCTTTGCGCGGCGCATCAGCAGGCAGCACTTGCTGTGCAACCAAGGCATCCAAGGCAGCATGTATATGATCGGCAAAGCGGGTAAATAAGGGCATTTGCGGCTATTCTTTCACTATAAATCTGGTCAGTCTTATATGGATATTCGCCCAGACTGTTCATAAGGGTTATTCAGGCCGGCAATATGGTCAAGACGTCACGTTCGAGATTGCTTTAGCCCATCGTGATAACAGGCTTCAAGTATCAGCAATGACACGGCCCAATTCAGCACAATAGACCTCCAGAGCCAATTCTGCGAAGGGCTGCTCGGCACTTTATTATATGCGCAAACCCTTATCGCGTGGCGTTATATTGCAGTTGGTCCTGAGTAAGCTGAAACCCAATCAGCAATTCAAATCGGGCACGGTTCAGCGCTGCACGGACCGTCGGGTCAGCCAAGGGATCAATCGCAGCGGACGCATCGCCACTTTTGCGTTTGGCTGTAATGCGTTGCAGCACATCATCCGGCAAAGTTGCATTAGCGCGATCAACATAGCTTGCCGCCTTGGCACTTGCCTGAGCACGATATTCGCCATCAGGGAATGTCAAAGTCACGGTGCCGACCCGCTTTGCAATCACCGCACTGCCACCGCGTACAACGGTCGAGAAATAGGGCAATTCAACAGTTCTTGCGCCTTCTGCAAAGCTGCGCCGGGCAATGACGTCAAAAGTCGCTTCGGAATATAGCTTTTCATCGCCCTCATTGCATGTTGATCGCAAATTGGTCACTTGCGCCACAACATCAATCGCACTGGCATCACGGCTGTTGACTGGGTCGAACAGGGTAATATCACCGGCATAGTTCGGGATGGCGACTTCCGGACAGGTGGACAATGTTGATGTCACGCCAAGGCCACCAGCAACAACCAGCTGGTCATCACCTGCACAGCCGCTGAGCACCATGGCGGCCATTGCCGCAATACCCATATTCCCCAATTTCAAACGCATAATAATCCCCAAAACATCTTTATTTCAGCCCATTTCAAGGGGCGAAAAGCAAGGCTTTATCTCTTGGCACGTGCTATGCAATATTGCATTGGACGCTGCAAGTCATGGATTTCAATCTTACCATGAATACAGGCTTTCACTCGGCCGATAAAATCTTTACATATGTTGCAGGTGATTGCATGAACAGTCGCCGAACAGCACGCCAAAGTGCGACATAATTGACGACATAGTATCGGCGATAAGCCCATTAGACACAAATGCCCTTTACCAATCAGGACCAGCCAAAATGACCAAAAAAGCCCTGGAAATTGTTATCGCATCACCGCGTGGTTTTTGTGCCGGCGTCGACCGCGCTATCGAGATTGTCGAGGTCGCACTGCAAAAATATGGTGCTCCTGTCTATGTTCGTCATGAGATTGTGCATAACCGTTATGTTGTTGATAATTTAAAAGAAAAAGGTGCGATCTTTGTTGAAGAACTGGACGAAGTTCCTGACAATGTGCCCGTTGTATTTTCCGCGCATGGCGTTCCGAAATCCGTGCCCGCTAAAGCGGAAATGCGCGGACTAAACTATCTTGATGCGACCTGCCCCTTGGTTTCCAAGGTGCACAGACAGGCCGAGCGTCAGGTTGAGGCAGGCCGCCATATTATTTTTGTTGGCCATGAAGGGCACCCAGAAGTTATCGGCACATTTGGTCAAGTCCCCGAAGGCGATATGACATTGGTTGAGACCGTAGAGGATGTCGCAAATCTGAAGGTTAAAGATGAAGATTGTCTGGCTTACCTTACCCAAACAACATTGTCTGTGGATGATACGGCGGAGATTATCACCGCCTTACAGAAGCGTTTCCCCAAAATCGTCGGGCCCAAGGCTGAAGATATTTGCTATGCTACCTCCAACCGTCAAGCAGCGGTCAAAGCCATTGCCAGCGATGCACAGGCGATGTTCGTTATTGGCGCACCCAACAGTTCAAACTCCCTGCGTTTGGTGGAAGTAGCAGAGCGTGAGGGCACGCCCTCCATGCTGATCCAGCGCGCACATGATATTGATTTTCGCTGGCTTGACCAAGTCTCGACCTTGGGGCTGACCGCTGGCGCATCTGCTCCGGAAGAGCTGGTACGCGAAGTTATTGACGCACTGGCAGAGCGTTTTGAAGTCACAGAACGCAAAGTGCGGACGGTTGATGAGAAGATTGTCTTCAAATTGCCCCGCGGTCTGGAAACCAACGCCGCCTGATCAGGCGCTCATATCATGGCTGTATATACGCAAATCGGCCAGGAACAGCTCGCACAGTTCCTGAAGGATTATGATGTTGGAGAATTGATAAACTTCTCCGGCATTGCGCAAGGCGTGGAAAACAGCAATTACCGCGTCGAAACTACGAGCGGCCCCTATATTCTGACCCTGTATGAAAAGCGGGTGGCAAAGACTGATCTGCCCTTTTTTGTGGCCTTGATGGATCATGCCGCTGCGCAAGGCGTCGCTATGCCGGGAACGGTTTCTGATCGCAGCAATATCAGCATCAAACAGCTGTGCGGCAAACCGGCATGTTTGATCGAATTTATGGCGGGCAATACTATTGGAAAACCAAATGCTGACCTGGCCTATAAAGGCGGGGTAGCTCTTGGTCAGTTTCATCAGGCTATGCGCGGCTTCTCCATGACGCGCAGCAACAGCATGGGGCCAGATGAGTGGCAGCGTCTTGCCGATATATGCGCGCCCAAACTGCACAATATCACGCCAGAAAAGCCTATCGAACTGACGCCTGTTTTAAGCGATATTTTGCACCACTGGCCAAGCGACCTGCCGCAATCAACAATCCATGCTGACCTTTTCCCCGACAATGTCATGGTGCAAGGGAGCGAGGTTTCCGCCATTATCGATGTCTATTTCGCGTGCACGGACATTCGCGCCTATGATCTGGCCGTGATGCACAGTGCATGGTGTTTTGGCGATGATGGTTTGAATTTTGATGCAGATATATCGCAGCAATTGCTTAGCGGATATGGCTCGGTAATCACGTTGGAGCCACAAGAAATTTCCGCTCTGCCCATATTGTGCCGAGGGGCAAGTCTGCGCTTCTTCCTCAGCCGCGCTTATGACTGGCTGCATACTGCCCCCGATGCGATGGTGACGCGCAAAGACCCCATGGCCTATTGGCATAGGCTGGAATTTTATGGGCAAGAGCCAAATCACGCCCTTTTTGCAAAGGCCTTTAACCATGGATGATAAAAAGACGGTCCACATTGCAACTGATGGCGCTTGCAAAGGCAATCCTGGCCCCGGGGGATGGGGTGCGGTCATTCGCTATGGCGATAAAGAAAAAGACCTGTCCGGCGGCGAGCCAGACACCACGAATAACCGGATGGAATTAAAAGCCGCCATTGAAGCACTCAATGCCTTAAAACGGCCTTGCCATGTCACTCTGACAACAGACAGCGTTTATGTTCGTGATGGCATTACAAAATGGATCCATGGCTGGCAGCGTAATGGATGGCGCACTGCGGCCAAAAAGCCGGTAAAAAATGCTGATCTATGGCAGGAATTGCTGGCCGCGACACAGCGGCATGATGTCACATGGCATTGGGTGAAAGGTCATGCCGGTGATGAATATAATGAGCGCGCCGACACTTTGGCCAGCGACGCCGCCTTGGCAGTGGGCAGAGGCTAGCAGCTCCTGCACCCCAAAAGCCATTTGTTAAAGCGGATGAGCCGGCAGGACCAAGGCAAAAGAACTGGCCCGCCGCTCACGCCTTTTACGCTACAGTCATGGTAGCGTCAGCTTGATTAGCTATTATCTTCTACAGGTGCGCCAGGGCCGTTTTTCTTAATAGAATCAATGGCGTTCTGTGCGCTAGACTTGCTGGAATAGCCTTGGGTAGAGAACATAACTTCGCTGTTATATTTGAAACGCACACGAAATTCGCCGCTTTTGTCTTTATAAATCTCAAAGTGATGAGCCATTTGGCTGCTCCTATAGGTTGAAACTGCGCTTATGCTACCAATTCAAACACGGCTTGACCAGTGGCATGAAAACTGATTTTACACTGAATCGATGTTTCGATACATTTTATTCCCGATTTAGAAATCGCGAGGCTCTGTAGGGCGCATCATCAAAATCTGAAAAGCCATATGGCAAAGCATTGCCAGTGATGTGATGGGCCGCCAATTGCGCTGCAGCCGGTGCCGTCTGGATGCCATAGCCGCCCTGCCCTGCAAACCAGTAAAAGCCTGTTTGCGCGGCATCAAAACCATATACGGGTACACGGTCTGGCGCGAAGCTGCGCAGCCCCGCCCAGCGATGTTCAACCGCGTCTATTGACCAGTCCACAACCTCTTGCAGACGCTCAATTGCCAGCGCGACATCCCATTCCTCTGGCGCGGCATCACATGGTTCACTCGGCGTTTCATCATGCGGGCTAAGCCATAAACGTCCAGATTCCGGCTTGAAATAGAAATTGCCCAACGCATCAATGATGAGCGGCATATCATCAGCAACCGGCGGTGTAACACGCAGTTGCACAACCGTACGGCGCAGCGGCGTAATGCCCAAAGGTTCTATACCGCAACATCTAGCAACCCTGTCAGCCCAGGCACCGGATGCATTGACGATCAAAGGTGCAGAAAAACGCTCTCCGCCGCATCGCACTTGCCACTGGCCGTTATGGCGCACAGCGCTTTCCAGACCGCAGCCAAGCCTTAGCACCGCACCCCGTTTTTTTGCGCCGGTCAAATAGGCATTATGTAGGGCAGCAACATCTATATCGCTGCATTCAGGTTCATAATTGGCGATGCTATATTTCGGTTTAACGCCCGGCAGATATTGCATCATTGATTCGCGAGAAAGTGTCTGCATATCGACATTGCGGGCCGCAAAAAATACCTGCTCATCCTGCATGGCCTTACGTTGCGCATCACTGCCAATCGTCAAGGCGCCGCGTGGACGCAAAAACCCGTGAGCAGAAAATTCAGCAGGCGGGTTTTTGAGCATCGGGCCGGACAGGCTGGTCAATGGCTGGATCAGTGAACCGCCATAGCTTTCATTCCAAAAAGCGGCAGAGCGGCCCGTTGCGTGATAGCCCGCAACCGATTCCTGCTCAAAAATGCACACAGACATCGTTTCAGCCAAGTGATAGGCTAGACTGGCACCAGCCATTCCGCCGCCAATAATGATCGCGTCAAAACCAGTCATTGCAATATTATTTACGCCGATAGTGAATCGCGGCTGCGCGCCGTCGCCAATGATTGTTCTAGGAAGAGATCAATCTCCGCCAAAGCCAGATCGCGCACAGCGTCCACTTCGCGCAACAATTCATGCGCGCATTCTTCGCCATAGGTTACCAATTTGGCATTTGGCAGGCGCGCAGATGCCTCGACAATCGCATCATGGCTAACCAGCTTATCCTCACTGGCCGCAAGAATCAGTATAGGCGTAGTAACTTTCTCCCACTGGCCCGGCGCATGAATATGACGAACCGATGCATAAGCGCGTTCCACCCATTGCCAACTAGCAGGCCCCAGCACCAGTTCGGGCCGCTTTGCCCACCATGCCGCTTCATCATCATAACGGGCCTGATGATGGGTCAAAAGTGACTGCCGCTCGCGTATCGGCGTGCCCGGCTTTTCACTAACCTTCCATGCAGGTCTGGCAGGATTACCAATTTTGCACATAATACGTGCGAACAAATGGCTGACAGCCAGTGGCAATGGCGGGCCGGACATGCCCAGCATAGGCGCGCTCAAAATACAGGCATCAGGTGTGATCGCTCCGTCGACAAGTGCGCGCGCGACCAAATGCCCCCCCATTGAGTGCGCCATAATGACATGCGGCCCTGGTGTTTCTTTGATCCATTTGCTCCAGAAGAAACCAATATCGCCAATCCAGGTCGAAAAATCATCAATATGCCCAACATATTGACTGTCAGCCATGCGACCAGAGGCACCCTGTCCGCGCCAATCACATGCCGTGATATTCCATCCATGCCCATGCAGATGGTTCAGCGTTTCTAGATATTTTTCATAAATATCCCCGCGCCCAGGCATGAACAACATAGAGCCGCGCGAATCTTTGGACTCATTCGGCCAATCCATGCGGCGAATCTTCCATCCATCCTGAGCTTGCCAATATTGCTCTTGCGCGCCCTTGGGCAATGACCGGCGATCAAAACCAGCTACATTATCGGTCATATTCGGCCCCTTCAAAGTTACGCGCCAGCAAAATACCATTTCAAAACAAATGCAACGCAAAACAAAAATTTGCATGGTTACTATTTGGTAAGTCATGGAGATTAAGACCGTCTTCCATGACAGAGTTGCAAATCTCATACGGACTGCTGGCGGCCTTGGCAATTGCCCTGATTCACGCCTGCTATACCGACGCTAAACGACGCGAGATCGAAGATTGGCTCAACGCCGGAATCGCATTGGCCGCGCCCATTTTCTGGTGGTCGAGCGGCTATAATCTTTGGCCGGACATTGGCTGGCAGTTGGCCGTCGCTGGCGGTGTTTTTGTTATATTTACGGCAATGTTCGCCATTGGCGCAATGGGCGGCGGTGATGTCAAACTGTTGAGCGCATTGGCGCTTTGGTTTCCATTCCCTGAAATTCTGAAACTTGTGGTGGTCATGTCACTGGCAGGCGGCGCTCTTACACTGGTTATGGCGACCATACACAAAATCCGCAAATCTTCTGCAAAACTGGAGATTCCATATGGTCTGGCAATCGCTTTTGCCGGTTTTTGGATAATTGGCGAACGATATTTTAACCAATTTACATGATTAAGGCACACACACACATTTAACGGGGCTGCATGGAGGCAGTTACATTATGGACAAGAAGAAAATTATTTTGCTCGTTGGTGCGCTGGTTATAGCGTTAGGAACGGCATTTCTTGCACGTAGTCTTTTTGTAGGTGCATCGGCTCCTCAGGCTGTTGCAAATGTAGCAGAGGTCGACGTTGAAGAGGGGGACCGTGTTCTCGTCGCAAACCGGGCATTGCCGGTTGGGACGATCATCACCCCTGATGCTTTCAGCTTTCAGCCATGGCCGAAAGAATTGATCCAACAGGCATATTTCCTTGAGGAAACGACCAATGGTGAAGCTCTTTTAGGTACAGTTGTTCGCAACCCTATTACTGCTGGCCAGCCTGTCACCCAGGGTTCTCTGGTGAAACCGGGTGATCGCGGCTTCCTCGCTGCTGCACTTGGCGCAGGAATGCGGGCCGTTACTGTTCCTGTGTCAGAGCGTACAGGCGTTGCCGGCTTTGTTTTTCCGGGAGACCGCATCGACCTGGTACTTACCCAATCTGTTAAGGGTGAAGATGGTCCAGACCTGAAAGCGTCTGAAACAATCATCCGCAACCTTCGCGTGCTTGCAACTGGTCAACGGACAAACTCGCAAGACTCTGAAGGCAATCAGGTGGTGAGCAAGTTCAACACGGTTACAGTTGAAGTAACGCCCAAGATCGGCGAGAAAATCGCTGTGGCGCAGACAATCGGCGTTTTGAGCCTGTCACTGCGCTCCATTGCAGACAATGAAGCCGAGCTGGAACGCGCTATTGCAGCGGGTGAGCTTGACCTGCCCGATGGTGCCGATCCTGAAGAAGAAGAGAAGTTTCTTCGCAAAGTGGCGGTGCGCCCTGTTGACACCGATGCAACATTCGTAACCGGCGGCGACGTATCACGCTTTCAGCGCCGTAACCTACCTTCCGCAAAACCAACTCGCGGAGGCGGCTCAACAGCACCTAGCTCCAGCATTCCAGCTGCGGGTCCACCACCAAAACCAAAACCCACGGTCCGTGTATCACGGGGCAAAGCTGTGACCACTGTAACCGTTGGAGGTAACTAACATGTCTTTCACCAAACGCTTCACCAAAGCTACGGCGGGTAGCTATCTCGCGGCCTCGGTCGCATTGATGGGGGCTTCTGCAGGCGCACTATACGCACCGGCACAGGCGCAAACCACCACCAAAGCCAATAGCGAAATCGTTCTTTCCATTGGCCGCGGACAATTGATCAGCCTTCCCGGCAGCATTACCGATCTGTTCATTGCCAATGACCAGATTGCCGATGTTCAGGTCAAAAACTCACGTCAGCTTTATGTCTTTGGCAAATCTGGCGGGGAAACCACCTTATACGCCAGCAACGCAGCAGGCCGTGTCGTTTACTCAGCGACTATCCGCGTTGGCTCCAACATCGATTCTATCGATCAAATGCTGACATTAGCCATGCCGAAAGCGAAAATCAGCGTTGCCACTGTCAATGGCTTGGTTTTGTTGACCGGCACCGTCAGTTCGCCAACCGATATTGCTGAGGCTGAGCGTCTGGTTCAAGCATTTGTCGGCGATGAGACACAGGTTATCAGTCGTTTGAAAACAGCGACCCCTCTGCAAGTCAATTTGCAGGTCCGTATCGCCGAAGTCAGCCGCTCGCTAATGAAAAATATCGGCGCAAACTTGCAATCAGCAGATGCAACAGGCGGCTTCCAGTTCGGCGTAACAACCGGCCGCGGTCCAGCATCACAATTCTCTCCTGGTGGAGCAGTAGGCGTTGGCGTTACGTCTGGAGCTGACGGTACAACTGTTGTCAACGGCATTGGCGGTGGCACCACTTTGGCAGGTCTTGGTCGTTTATTTGGTGTGGACATTGCAAGTGCATTTGACCTTGCCGAAACAACGGGTCTGGTTACCACATTGTCTCAACCCAATTTGACGGCATTGTCCGGTGAAACAGCAGAGTTTTTGGCTGGTGGTGAATTCCCAATACCGATTTCACAAGGATTGGGCACAACCACTGTCGAGTTTCGCAACTTTGGTGTCAGCCTGGCCTATACGCCGACTGTTTTGGACAGTGGCCGTATTTCACTGCGCGTTCGTCCAGAAGTTTCCGAACTTTCCGCATCGGGGTCAGTGTCTCTCAACGGATTTACTATTCCCGGCCTGACAATCCGCCGGGCAGAAACAACCGTTGAACTGGGTTCGGGTCAAAGCTTCATGATCGCTGGTTTGCTCAGCAACAATGTGCAAAACTCGGTCAGTAAAGCTCCTGGTTTGGGCGATGTTCCGATTTTGGGCAATTTGTTCAAATCGAACTCATTCCAGCGCGGTGAAACCGAGTTGGTCATCATCGTCACGCCATATCTGGTCAAGCCAGTCAACGGCAATGACATCAAACTGCCAACCGATGCTTTCCAGAATGCCAGTGATATTCAACGCTTGCTGCTCAATCAGGAAACTGACGGAATTAGCGGCGGGGATCGTCCGAAACCTTCTGTTGAAGGGCAAGGCGGAAACTCCAGCGCACCAGAATTGGGAAGCCTGACACAGCCACCTGCTGCACCGGCCCCCGAGAAGAAAAAAACCGAAAAGAAACTGGCACGTAAGGAAAGCAATTCCTCTGCAGGCCCTGGCTTCACTTTCGAATAAAGGATCACGACAATGAAAATGAAAACGAACAAAACCATTTCATCGGTCCTGATTGCCGGATTGGCCCTGTCTGCAGCAGCCTGCACCAGCAATACAGCAAGCAACCGCACTTTGAACTCGGTCCACCAGCCCGTTGTGAGCCGGACCAATGTGGTTCTGGATCTGCAAACACGTGGCGGCACATTGCCGGTCGTTGAGCAGCAACGTCTTGCTGAATGGTTTGATGCTATGGACCTCAGCTATGGGGACCGTGTATCAATCGAAGACCCAAGCACCAATCGCGGCGTCCGTGCATTGGTTGAGGCCGCGGCATCGCGCCATGGCATCTTGGTTTCTGAAACCGCGCCTATCACTGTAGGCAATATCGCTTCGGGCAATGTCCGTGTCGTGGTTAGCCGTTCGTCAGCGCGCGTGCCGGGCTGTCCTGACTGGTCTTCGGTAAGCGAAACCAATTTCAACAATGCGACAAGCAGCAATTTCGGCTGCGCTTTCAATTCCAATGTCGCGGCAATGGTTGCCGATCCAGAGGATCTGGTACGTGGTAATGGCAGTGGAACATCTGATGCCGACACTGCAAGCAAAGCCATCAGAACACAAAGAGAGGCCGCACCAACTGGCGCTAATGGCCTTCGCGGTACAACCACTACCGGCGGTGCCGGCGGCGGCGGCGACTAATAGGAGGATAAACAGATGAACGCACCTTTTAATCCAGCGGGAGCTGGCACACGCGACGCCTTTTCCGCCTATATATGTGATGATGCGACGCTCGACATCGTTCGCACAGTAGCAACAGAAATGGGCTGGGCTGCCGAGAAATGTAATCAGGGCGGCCTGCGCAATGCAGTCCAGTCACTGTCCATTGCTGCCAGCCCCAACATATTGCTGGTCGATATGTCGGAGTCCGGCGATCCGCTCAACGACATTAATGGCCTTGCAGAAGTCTGCGAACCAGGCACTGTTGTGATTGCTATGGGTCAGGTCAACGATGTTCGCCTATATCGCGATCTCGTGGCCAGCGGCCTGCATGATTATTTGCTGAAACCAATTTCGGCCGATCAATTGCGCGATTCCTTTGCTCAGGCACAGGCTATTTTCCTTGCGCCAAAATCAAACGAGCCTGTTGTCGAACGCCCGCATATTACAACTGCAGTTATCGGCACACGTGGCGGTGTTGGCGCCAGTACAGTCGCAACATCACTCGCTTGGTATATGAGCCAGAATGCAGACCGCACAACTGCCCTGCTTGATCTCGACGTTCACTTTGGAACCGGCGCTTTGGTGATGGATCTGGAGCCGGGTCGTGGTCTCACCGATGCTATCGACAATCCAAGCCGGATTGATGGCCTGTTCATCGAACGGGCAATGATCAAAGCCAATGAGAAATTGTCGATATTGTCAGCGGAAGCACCGATTAGCTCTCCACTGATGACCGATGGTGCGGCTTTCTTCCAATTGCAGGAAGAGTTTCGCGCATCTTTTGAAGCGACGATGATCGATTTGCCGCGCAATATGCTGGTCAATTTCCCGCACCTCATTGGTGATGTAAATGTGACCGTGCTGGTGACCGAATTGACACTGGCATCAGCACGCGATGCAATACGGATATTGTCTTGGCTGAAATCAAACGCGCCGCATTCCAAAGTCATCCTGGTGGCCAATAAGGTTCAACCGGGCGCTTTGGAAATAACAAAATCTGATTTTGAATCATCTATTGAACGCAAGATCGATTTTATCGTTCCGGCAGATTATAAAGCCGCCGCTGCTGCTGCAAAACTGGGCCAAGCCTTGGTTGTTGCAGGTAAGAACAGCAAGGTATCAGGCATTATTAGCTCATTGGGCGAACGTATTTTGGGCGCAGCCGAAGATGACGGCGGTGAAGAAGAAGGCGGCGGCGCGAAAAAGTCGTTGCTGGGCAAATTTGGCGGATTCTCGTCACTATTGCCATCAAAGCCGAAAAAAGACCAAAAATAAGCTGACTTGCGCAGTATTTTGACTGTGGCCAGGGGATTATAATGCCAGAATTATTGCAGATAGGATTGCTCTTTGTCGGTGTTGCCGCGATTTTGGTGCTGCTGATATTTGGCTTCTCCGGACCTTCTATTGAAAAAGAGGGTTCGCGGCGCCTGGGCGATCTAAAATTGCGGCACAGCGATAGCGACAACGCAAAAGTGGAAGCGCAGATGCGCAAAGCTGTCGCTGCACGCAAGCCCAAATTTACCAACAATGAAGGTCAGATGACAAAGGTCGAGATTCTGGCCAATCGTCTTGCACAAACTGGCAAGAGTTGGACGTTATCACAATATCTTTATACCTGCCTTGCCATCGCCGTTATCTTGGCATTGCTGGTCTTTTTCCAACTGGGCAGCCCTATGCTTGCCTTGCTTATAGGCTTGGCGATTGGTTTTGGCCTACCCCATATGGTGATTGGTTTTTTGATCAATAAACGTGTCTCAAAATTTACTAGCAACTTTCCAGATGCCATCGAATTGCTGGTCCGCGGCTTGCGTTCCGGTTTGCCGGTAACAGAAACGCTGGGCGTTGTTGCGAAAGAGATTCCAGGCCCTGTTGGTGAAGAGTTCAAAGAAGTGACCGAGCGCATCAAAATCGGCCGTACTATGGAAGACGCTCTGGAAGGCAGCGCCAAGAAACTGAACACACCTGAGTTCAACTTTTTCTGCATTACTCTGGCTATTCAGCGTGAAACAGGCGGTAACTTAGCCGAGACACTCGCCAACCTGTCCGATGTGCTGCGTAAACGCGCACAGATGAAGCTGAAAATTCGCGCCATGTCGTCGGAATCAAAGGCATCGGCTTATATTGTTGGCTCATTGCCCTTCATCGTCTTTGCTATGATCTATTACATCAACCCAAGCTATATTGGCGGTTTCTTCTATGAAGAACGTCTGATGGTGACGGGTCTTGGCGGCCTTGTGTGGCTTGGCCTCGGCGCCTTCATCATGTCCAGAATGGTGAGTTTCGAAATATGATCAATAGTCTTATTCTTGCCAATTCCGGATTTGCCGCTGGCGCAGAAGCTGGCCCGACCTTGCTGGGTGTGGACGTCATTTGGGTCGCCACATTATTGGCCGCCGTCGCTGCTTTTGCTGTGATGATTGCCATTTACGCAGCGACCACTGTTCGCGACCCCATGGCCAAGCGGGTAAAATCGCTGAACGAACGCCGTGAGCAGCTAAAGGCCGGTATTACAGCTTCGACCAAAAAGCGCGCCAAGCTCATTCAAAAGAATGAGACGACGGACAGAATGCGGTCATTCCTGTCTTCGCTCAGCGTCTTGCAGGACGAACAGCTGAAAATGGCACAGCAAAAGCTGGCACAGGCCGGTATCCGGTCAAAAGATGCTGCTGTTGCTATTATCTTTGGTCGCTTGATCTTGCCTATCGTGCTTGGTGGCACCGCTGCCCTGTTGATCTACGGCATTGAATTATGGCCCGACCTGACGCCCTTTAAACGCTTTGGCGGTTTCGCCGTCGCTACGCTTTTGGGCTATAAAGGACCGGATTTGTTCGTTCAGAACAAAATCTCCAAAAGAACCGATGCCATCCGCAAAGGCTTACCTGATGCACTTGATCTGTTGGTTATCTGCGCAGAGGCTGGTTTGACGGTCGACTCAGCCTTTAACCGCGTCGCCAAAGAATTGGGCCGCGCTTACCCTGAACTGGGCGACGAATTTGCGCTGACATCAATTGAGCTGAGCTTCCTTACCGAACGTCGTCAGGCCTTTGAAAATCTGGCCTATCGTGTCGATCTGGAAGCGATTAAAGGCGTTGTGACCACCATGGTGCAGACAGAGAAATATGGTACGCCATTGGCCTCTGCCCTACGTGTTCTGTCTGCTGAATTCCGTAATGAACGGATGATGCGTGCCGAGGAAAAAGCCGCACGTTTGCCAGCGATTATGACCATTCCGCTGATTATGTTCATTCTGCCAGTGTTGTTCATCGTTATTCTGGGCCCTGCGGCCTGTTCGATCACCGACGCATTGGGCTGATATACAATTTGGTCACCGGGTCCGTGGGGGCTTGTGATCCGGCACCAAAAAGGGCGCAATGTGCAAACATTGCGCCCTTCTTCATACTCACTCAGCGCGAAACGCCAGCCTTAAGAACTTATTGCGTTGGCAGTGGCTTTACGGTCTGTTCAATAGCGCCAAAAATACTATGGCCATTATCGTCCTTCGCATCAATTCTGACCACATCATCATATTTCAGAAAACCGGTCTTAAAATCGCCGGTCTGGATTTTCTCGACCATCCGCACTTCAGCGATGCAGCTATAACCCAGCCCGCCCTCACTCACAGGCTTGCCAGGGCCACCATCGCTATCGCGGTTGGATACTGTGCCGGAGCCGATAATCGAACCAGCGCCAATATTGCGCGTTTTGGCCAGATGCGCGATCAGTACGCCAAAATCAAAAGTGCAATCATCAGAGGCAACCGCGCGGCCAAAAGGTGCGCCATTTAGATCAACCTCTAATGTACGGTGCAATTTGCCATCCTGCCAGAAATCACCCAGCGCATCTGGCGTTACAAAAACGGGGGAAAAGGCACTGGCCGGTTTGGATTGCACAAAGCCGAAGCCCTTGGCCAATTCACCAGGAATAAGATTGCGCAAAGACACATCATTCACCAAGCCAACCAGACGCACATAGCCACGGGCTTCATCAGCAGTAACACCTTGCGGCACATCGCCTGTGACCACAATAATCTCTGCCTCCATATCGCAGCCCCAAGCCTCATCCGCCAATATGATATCGGACCGCGCGCCGCGCATATCATCAGAGCCACCCTGATACATTAAAGGGTCGGTCCAGAATGTTTCCGGCATTTCCGCGCCGCGTGCTTTGCGCACCAGCTCCACATGGTTCACATAAGCAGAACCGTCGGCCCATTGAAAAGCGCGTGGCAAAGGTGCGACCGCTTGGTGTTCATGAAAACGCTGCATGGGGATGGTTTCATGCTCCAGATCACGCGCCAATACTTCCAATTGCGGAGCGATATTATCCCAATCGTCCAGTGCAGCCTGCAATGTCGGGCAAATATGCGATGCATCGGCGTACCAAGCCAAATCATTGGATACGACAACCAAGCGGCCGTCACGGCCAGATTCTAGGCCAGATTCTAGGGAAGCGAGTTTCATCTTTGGGGTTCCTTACCTATTAAGACTTTTACAGCCACTATAGCGCTAGACTTGCGCTTGTCGAAGGGCGTCTTACGTCACGGGTAAACGGGCTTCAACACATACAGCCCTAATGGTGTATGATGGCTCTATTATTCCGGTTTCGGGGCATCCGGGTCGACATGCAGCCACTGGGCATGCGCAGGCGCGGTTTTGGTCTTGCTCCATTCTTCCAGCATAGCAGGCGCTACACGGAGCAACTCGTCATGCTGTTCCTGCGTGCCGATATTGCATGCCAGCTCCAAACGGTGACCATTGGGGTCAAAGAAATAGATAGAGCGGAAAATACCGTGATATGTGGGGCCAAGCACATCAATACCCTGCGCTTCAATATGCGCTTTCGCGGCCAGCAAAGCATCCAGATCGGCCACTTCAAAAGCAATATGTTGCACCCAGGCCGGTGTGTTGGGGTCTTTGCCCATGTCCGGCTGATTGGGCAGCTCAAAAAAGGCAATCACATTGCCGCCGCCACAATCAAGAAAAATATGCATATAGGGGTCATATGCGCCAGTTGAGGGCACATGGTCCTCTGCAAAGGCGTTGGTATATTTCATGCCCAGCACGCGTTCATAAAATTCAACGGTTTCCTTCGCGTCACGGCAGCGATAGGCGACATGGTGAATACGGGAGATATTGGGGGCTGTGGTGGTCATTATATACTCCTGTTGGTCCCAATAAAGCGTTAGTCCTAAGCTGGTCGAAGGGCGTTTCTCATAATGCGAGACGGACTTCGACAGGCTCAGCCCTACGGATACGTGTTGATAGTCTTACGCCTCTATGGCTTATCCAGCGTCCAAAACACCGCGCGCAACTTGGTCACGTTCGATGCTTTCAAACAAGGCTTTGAAATTGCCTTCGCCAAAACCGTCATCACCTTTGCGTTGAATGAATTCAAAGAAAACGGGGCCAACCTGTGCTTCAGCAAAAATCTGGAGCAATAGGCGCGGCTTTCCGCCTTCGGTTGTGCCGTCCAGCAAGATGCCACGCATTTTCAGCTCATCCGCATTTTCGCCATGGCCAGGCAAGCGCTCATCCAGCATGGAATAATAGGTGGCCGGAGGTGCGGTCATAAATGGCACGCCCAATTTCTTCAGACGGTCCCAACAGCCAATCAAATCATCGCAAATCAAAGCAATGTGCTGAATGCCCTCACCGTTAAATTCGCGCAAAAACTCCTCAATCTGGCCTTTGCCGCCCTCTCCCTCTTCATTAAGCGGGATCTTGATCTTACCATCAGGCGCAGTCAGCGCTTTGGATGTAAGGCCAGTATATTCGCCTTTAATATCGAAAAAGCGGATTTCGCGGAAGTTAAACAGCTTCTCATAATAATCGGCCCAATAGGCCATGCGCCCTGTATAAACATTGTGCGTCAAATGGTCGATCAGCTCAAAACCGGCACCTTCTGGGCGTCGTTCAACACCGGGCAGATATTCAAAATCAATATCATAGATGGTCAGGTCATCTTCGCCTGTCTTGCCCTCATATTTATCAACCAAATATAATATGGCGCCGCCAATACCGCGAATGGCAGGCAATCGCAATTCCATCGGCCCGGTTTCCACCGTCACTGGCTCGGCACCCTGTGCAATCAAATGGTCATAGGCTGCTCGTGCGTCCTTTACGCGAAACGCCATGCCGCACGCGCTCGGCCCATGTTCACGCGCAAAAAACCAAGCAGCAGAGCGCGGCTCGTAATTGGCGATCAAATTGATGCCGCCCTGCCGCCAAAGATCAACCTGCTTGCTGCGATGTGATGCAATATGGGTGAAGCCCATTGCCGTAAATACCGGCTCTAACTGGCCTCTTTCAGGGGCGCAAAATTCGACAAATTCAAAGCCATCAAGTCCAGCGGGATTGGCAAATTCTGTAGCGTTCTCGCCAGCTTTGGCGGTGGTCGGGGCATTCATAAGGCGGACTCCGAATATGTGAGACAATATAGTATCTTTTGAAACTATATGTATTTTTACGAAAATTGCAATGGCAAAAGCAAAAGATGATGTTGCCGTCTTTGACCAGCCTTACGCTTGCGCTATAGATGGCGCAGGGCGCGTCATATTTGGGGGAAGAAGACGGTTATGACGTGGTTTGACGGGACAATGCTGATAAATATTGGCGCTGTTTGTTACATCATCGCCTTTGCTTTGCGCGGTGAATTGAGCCTGAGAGCCCTCACTTTGCTGGGCAATATCTTCTACATTGTCTATTATCTCACCGTACCGGAAGTAACCCTGTGGTTCGCCATTGCATCGACCGTTTTAATGACTGTTGCCAATATCGTCGTCATGGCACGCATCGCGCTGGAACGGACGACATGGCAAATGACCGAGAAGGACAAAAACCTCTATCGGGACTTCGCCAACTTCTCCCCAGGACAATTTCGCCGCTTATTGAAGATTGCAGAGACGGTGCATCCCGAAGAAGGACACATGATTTTGCGCGGCGGAGAGGCAACCGACAAATTGCATTATATCGTATCTGGTGAGGCGCAAATCATCAAAAATGGTGAGATATTTCTGCTGCACCCATCCAATTTCATGGGAGAGATTGCTTGGCTGCTAAACGGCCCAGCAACAGCGGATGTGATTGCCCGTGAGAATATAGAAATTCTGACATGGGATAAGGCGATGCTCAATACATTATGCCAGAAATGGCCTGATATTGATAATGCGCTAAGAGCCCGTATCAATCAGGATCTGGCCCGTAAATTATCTGGCAGTGTGCAGCACAGCCCAGCAGTTACGCCTGCTTAATTTGCGTCAATCAGCTCTTTGCTGGCATCACGCAGACGCAGCAATGTCGTGGTCAGCATTTCCAGTTCTTCTGCTGTCACCTCACCCAATAGGCGTTTTTCAATCTCAACCGCCAAGGGCATAATTTCATCATGAAGTTCATTACCGGCACTGGTCAGTTGAAGCTGGTGCGAACGTCGGTCGCTGCCATGGGGGCGCCTTTCTATCAATTGCCGGTCCGCCAGCACTTTGCACGCACGGTTTACTGCAACCTTATCCATTAAGGTGAAATCAACCAAAGCGCTTTGTGTCGCTTGCCCGACATCACCCAAAACTGCCATGATCCGCCATTCAAATATCTTTAAACCAAAACGGCTTTCATATTCGCGTGCGATCAAATTGCTGACCGCATTGGCGGTAATGGATAATTGATAAGGCAGAAAATCTGCCAAGGGTTTTGTGCTTCTCTTGGTCATTTCAATATCTGATTATGCCAAAAGATCAGCGGACTCAATCTAAAGCGATACGAAAACCAATCCAGAATGTTTGCGGCCTTGCTCTTTCAATGACACCGCCGCCACTAATGCCTGCCAGAATTTCCTCATCGAACAGATTTTCAACCCGCGCTTCGATAGAAAGATCATCGTTAATTTCATACACGCCGCGCGCATCAATGCTGAATGCATCACGCAGCAAGCGGGTATTGCCATCATCCTCAAACTGGCCGCCAACATAACGCAGCGTTGTGGTGACACCGCTATTGCCGCCTGATGGATACCAGCCGATAGAACCATTGGCAAAATGACGCGGCACTTGTGCGGGGCGCAGACCATCAATCGCCGCTTGCGCTGCGGTGCCAACAACCTCTGCATCGACATAGGCATAGCTGGCCCCGAACGAGAAATTGCCAACATCAAATACGGCATCCAGTTCAACGCCCAGCGATTCAATCTCATCAAGATTCTGACGCTGGCGAAACACCCCTGCGCCTGACACAAAGCCGACACCGGGGAACAGGCCCGGCCCTTGGTCCAGCGTGACATTGGCAATGGCATTATCCAGCACATTGTAAAACGCCGTACCGCTGAGCGATAAGGTCGCTATCTCCCAATCGAAGCCCAGCTCTACCCCGCGCACACGTTCTGGTGTCAGATTTTCATTGGCTGCTGTCGCATCTGCGCCAACCCGGAAAGGGCGATATAATTCGTTGAGCGTCGGCAAGCGCCAGCCCAAATAAGCCGCACCGCGCAGTGTCAACAGGCTGGCCGCATTATAAGCAAAGCCGACACGGCCCGTTGCTTCAGTGCCATCACGATCAGGGAAAATATCAAGACTGCGCAAAGCACCTGGAACCGGAGAAATCAGTTCAAATTCACGGCGCAATCCATCGCTAATAGACCAATAATCCAACCGTCCGCCGCCGGTCAGCAGAAAATCGGGTGTGACTTGCCAACTGCCCTCAACATAAGCGCCAACCGTATCGGTCTGCCCGCCCGCAATACGCCCGCGCTGGGGAATGGCATTTTGAAAGAAGAACTGTTCATTTGTCTCTCCAATGGTGCGCCGCCAGTCACCGCCAATACGCAGCTCGGCATTATCCCCAACCGGAGGGCGCAGCTCCACATGCGCGCCAAGGCCTGTTGATGGCACATCAAACTGGTCCAGCACCTGACGCACAGAATTCCGGTCAGCAGCAACAGCGCCAAAACTTGTCTCAAATTCCCGCAATTGCAGATAGGCAAGCGCCGAATATTGCCACTCGCCTTTAGAAACAATGCGCACACTGGCATCAACACCGCCATTGCTGTTTTCGCTAAAGGCAAAGCCGCGCTCTCGCCGGTCAATAAAGCCGCGGAAACTGGTCTGCACCTCGGTATCAGCGTTGATTGGCGCTACAAAGCGCAGACCAAAGCCAAATTGTTCATATTCCGCGCCCCGGTCAACACTGCCGCGTTGGCTTTCAATCACAGGAATAAAGCCATCACCGCGCGCATATTGACCAGAGAAGATAAGGCCGCCCTCACCCAATTGCTGCGCAATCTCGACATTGCCTTCAACGCTGTTGCGACTGCCATAAGCCAATGCTGCGTCATAACGGCTGCCACCAGAAATCCCGCGTGTGGTCAGGTCAATCGTCCCCGCCAAAGCACCCGGCCCTGCGCTGCCCGTACCGCCGCCGCGCCGCACGCGAATATTATCAATCGCCAGAGCATCAAAGCCGGGAAAGCTGACCCAGCCGCCAAAGGGGTCGGCCTGCGGCACGCCATCCAGTGTTAGAAGCGCGCGGCTGCTGGCATTGCCGCCCAATCCGCGCAGAGTTACGCCTTGGCTGGTCGGGTTGGCAGATCGGGAATCAGAACGACGGAACTGCTGAAAGCCCGGCAAATTGCGCAGAGCATTTTCAATGCGGCCACTGGCCTCATTATCAATCGCAAAACTGCCAATATTGCTGATGGCATAAGCGCGGTCGCCAATCGGATTATCCAATGGCGCACCAATGACCACAATATCATCAATGGTGACAGGCGTAATCGCCTCAGGAACATCACCGCGCCGATTATCATCCTGAACAGAACAATCAACCAATTGGCAGAGATCAGGCTCCGCCTCCTGATCTTGTGTTTGCGCTGCCGCTATTTGGGGATATGTCGCAGCCCAGGCTATGCCAGCCAAAAGCAAAGTTTTTTTCATTGGTCTCACTCAAAAATTACATTGTCAGGATAGGCCGCCACAAAAGCAGGCAATGCGCCCAGTTCTTTATGAATGCGTGACAATTTGGGGAAATCATCCATTGGCAGGTCAAAACGCTCTGCATTATACATTTGTGCAGTCAGGCATATGTCAACCAAATTGGGCGTATCACCACCAAATATGCCTTGGTCCGGTGCCGTTTTTTCCAGCGCCTGATAACCCAAATTCATCCAGTGGTGCATCCATTGCACAACATCATCCTGCGAATGGCCAAACGGGTCTTTAAGATATTGCCAGACGCGCAAATTGTTTATCGGGTGGATTTCAGAGATGATACCCATTGCCTGAGCCAGCACCTTGGCCCGCTTTACCGGGTCTTTGGGCAGCATGGCAGGCGCAGGGGTGTGACTATCCAGATAGTCAATAATCGCCAATGACTGTGTCAGTTCGTTCCCATCTATGCTGAGCATCGGCACCAATGCTTGCGGGTTACGCTCTTTATACGCCGCGCCGCCTTGCTCACCTTCCAACAGGTTGATGGATAGTGAACGATAGGGAATATTCTTCACATTCAACGCCAGACGCACGCGATAGGCAGCGGTCGAGCGAATATAGTCGTAGAGAATGATGTCGGCCATCATATCACCTCTTTATAGCCTGTTTGGACGCGGACCATGATGGCCCATGCAATGCAATGCAACCCTTGTTTCGCTAATGAATTGCCTTATTGCTGATCGCCATGACTGCTATTCTTCTCAGCCTGTTTGCGAAATATCCTGTGCCCGGTTTTGCCAAGACGCGCCTTATCCCCGCGCTAGGCGCGAAAGGGGCGGCCAATCTGCATCGCCATTTGGCAGGGCGGACCTGTGTCTTGCTGCTGGAGAGCGGGCACAATGTGACCGTGCATTATACCGGCGCAGATATAGCCGCTTTTCGGGAATGGTTAGGCGATAAGCCTGATCTGGCGATACAGCCAGAGGGGGATCTGACAGCGCGGTTATTGGCCGCACAAATTGATGGTCCGCAAATATTTTTTGGCGCAGATACGCCTGATCTTTCCGCCGAAATATTGGATGAGGCGATATCCGCTCTGGCGGAAAATCGGGTTGTTATTGGCCCTGCTGAAGATGGCGGCTATTATCTGATCGGTATGCAGAAGCCCCTGCCCTCCCTATTTACCGATATGGCATGGAGCACGGACAAGGTTCTGCAGACAACATTGGACAGGCTGAAGCAAGCGGGCATCACGCCTTATATCTTGCCAACACTTTCCGATTGCGACCGGCCAGAGGATCTGGAGCGATGGCCACAGCTTAAAGAATTTGCCGCACCGTGACCAACACCTCACTCACTCCAAAAATCACCTTGCTGATCCCTGCTTTTCAGGAAGAGCAAGCCTTGCCAGCAACCATTGCCAATATCGCTGCGTTGGACCCGCAGCCCGATGAGATATTGCTGGTCGATGGAGGCAGCACAGACACGACAATCGCCTTGGCAAAAGCCGCTGGTTTCCGCGCGATTGTGGCGCCGGAAAAAGGCCGCGGACCGCAGATCAACCATGGTGTCGCACAGGCAAAGGGCGATTATGTGCTGGTTTTGCATGCTGACAGCCTGCTGCCAACAGATGCCATCACGCATGTGTGCGCCACCTTGGCAGACAAGAAAATCGCGCTGGCCAGTTTTTGCCCTATCATTCGGGGCACCAAATTACGCTGGTTCACCACCGCCCATAATTTTATCAAGACATGGTATCCCATCGTCACTCATCCGCGACTGTTCTTTAAGGGCGTGCGACTGCTTTTCGGCGACCATGCCATGTTCTTTCGCCGCGGAGATTATCTGGCGGTTGGCGGCATTCCGGCAGAGGCCACGATCATGGAAGAGGCCGATCTGTGCATCAGGCTGGCTCAGCGCGGTAAGGTGAAACTGACCTTGAAACCGGTCATCACTTCTGACCGCCGTATCGCCGAATGGGGGGCGCTAAAGGCCAATTATCTCTATCTGAAAATCGGCATTATGTGGACTTTTGGCGCAAGGGAAAGGCTGAAAGATATCTATCCTGATATCCGTTAAGCCATGATTATAAGGCCCAACGCCGCCAAGCCCATGTCAAGGTAATCAGCAGCAATAATTCGACAATAATCTCTATTATGACAACAAAATTATAGTTGGCGTACGCCAGTGTCCAAAACAGTCTGACAGCCACTATTCCGCCGATCATAAGCGCATTGATGCGAATTTTGGTCCGGGCTTCGACAATATGGTTTTCCGCTGATCGTTCAAAACTAATCAATAGCGCAATGCCGATCCCGATTTCACCGCCGCCAATAATCGCAGCGATAACGGTTCGTGCTGTCGGGTCATCAAGCCCCACTCGGTAAAACAGAGTGAATATCTCTGGATAGAGAGCTGTTATCACTCCCAATATAATCAGGCCAATACCTGCCAGACGGTTGAGCAAAACCATCAACGCCAATCCAGAAAGCCGGTTTCGTGGCAATAATCCACCATGCGGCGTAGCGCAGCGCGGTCAATTTCTGGCGCTGCAATGCCCGCCTTTTTGCGCAAAGTATCGCTAGCAAATGCTGGTACACGCAGGAAATAATCAAAAAACTGCGCTCCAACTTTACGGTGCACCATGGCTTGTCGCCGGTCCAATGCAGCGAGGTTATAATCATCTGGATGAACGATTTGCGCAGGCGATGCTGCAGGATATTCTGCAACCAACGTCAGCATATCGGTTAGTGGATAAGGCTTTGCCGCCACCAGATGCACGGCATCTCCAGCAAAATTTTCGATATTTTCCGCCATAGCGCTCAGCCCTTCCACCACATGGCAGATCGGCACCAAAGCAAATGCTGCGCCATCTATTGCCGGCACCTGCCCCAATAATGGCGAACCAAAGAGGCGGAAGAGATTATAGAAATCATCCTGACGCGGAATAGAGCCATTGTGCAACTGCCCTGCGATGATGCTGGGCCGCGCAATCGCTGCAACCAGACCGTTATCCATAGCCGCCATAACACGCAGCTCCGCCTCTGCCTTGGATCGCTCATAACCATTGGTGAAAGTGCGCGACAGATGGGCAGCCTCCTCTGCCACGGGACCATCAGCCTGTCCGCAAACATAAGCGGTCGATACATGCAACAGCGGCGCCTCATATTGATGGGCCAGCGCAATTGCGCCTTCTGCACCGCCAATATTCACGCTGGCATAAACATCGGCAGATGCAGAAAAATCAGTGGTCGCGGCACAATGAATGACCAGATCAATCGCATCTGGTAAAGTGTCCATGCCCCATAAAGGCAACCTTATATCGCCCTGTAGCGGCGCAATATCGGCATATCTATCGCGCCCCTGCAGATCAAGCACCTGCCTGCCAAAGCCGCGGATCAGCGCATGGAGCTGATGCCCGTCATCCAGCAAGCGCCCTGCCAGAGCGCCGCCGACAAGACCCGTTGCACCGCTTAGCAAAATGCGCATGTGATTGCCTTATAAAGGGTGATCAGCAGCAACTGGCCGGAGCAGCTTCGCCGCCCTCGGCAACAGCATCAAAGGGCAATCCACCGCCGCAACCTTCAAACACGCCATAATGGGTGGAAAAGTCACCGATAAAATCAAAATGCTCCGCGAAGCGCGTATCGGCCAGCATCTTCCAGCTATTGCCACAGACAGGAAAGACCTTGCCGCGCTCAATCATATGGTGCTTGTCGAGTGTGAACACCCTCTCTTCGCCTTCAACACTGCCTTTATAGACCACGGCCTGACCATAATCTTCGCATTCCGGCTCCAGACCTTCCAGTTTGAACAGTCGATAGGTGGCAGAAAAGAAATCAATCCCTTCCAGCTTTGCCTGAACCGCAGGATCACCAATGCCCAAGGGCCGGTCCTTCACCAAGCGCGGATCGTCAAAGCCGGCCTGTTTCGCAAGTTTGGTAAAATCGCCCCAATAGAGCGCGCCAGACAGGCATTCGCCGTGCAAAACAGGGTCTTGCAGCAATTCCGCTGGCACACGCCGATCAGAATAAACATCAGAGAAATACATCTCACCGCCATTTTTCAGCAGACGATAGGCATCGGCAAAAACCTTTGCTTTGTCGGCCACCAAATTGATCACACAATTGGAAACGATAACATCAAAGCTGCCCGGCTCCAGATCAAGCTGGTCCAGCTTTTCAATATCGCCCTCAATAAACAATGTGTTGGGCTTGGCATAGCCAAAGCGTTCAGCATGCCATTCATGATGCGCATTGGCGACGGCCAGTTGCTCCGGCGTGGTGTCAACGCCAACAACTTGTCCATCCTCACCCACCAGCTGCGCCAGAATATAGGCATCCTGACCAGAGCCGGATCCCAGATCAAGAATGCGTGCGCCCTCAACCGCTTGCGGCGCGATCAGGCCGCAACCATAATAGCGTGATTTCACCTCATCATGCACATTGGATAATGCAGTGATAACGGCCTGTGGCGGACGCTCTGACGTCACACAGGCATCGGTTTTCAAATCAGAAGACCCACCAAGCACTTGCCCATAATATTCGCGGCTATTTTCGATATTCATGTATAAAACCCTGCACGATTGATTCGAAGAAAACGGATATAATCTTGTACATGCTGGCATAGGCCATTGCGAACAAGCATAATTTTTTGTGCACAAAGTAACCCGTAACGCGACAGGAACGAAAACGCAGACATGATACACACACATGATATTATCGTTCTGGGCGCTGGCTCAGCAGGACTCACTGCAGCTGGCGGCTGCGCTATGCTGGGCTTAAATGCGGCCTTGGTCGAGCGCGGGGAAATGGGCGGCGATTGTTTGAACACTGGCTGCGTCCCCTCCAAAGCGATTATTGCGGCTGCGCACCGCGCCCATGATATGCGCACGGCCAAGAAATTCGGCATTGAGAATGTTGAACCCAAGGTCGATTTCAAAGCTGTGCACGACCATATTCATGCCGCCATTGCCACCATCGCGCCGGAAGACAGCCAAGAGCGGTTTGAAGAAATGGGCGTTGATGTCATCCGCGGTAGCGCCAGCTTTACCGGCCCAAAAACACTGACTGTCACGCTAAATGATGGCAGTAGTAAAGAGATTAGCGCGCCGCGCATCGTTATCGCCACGGGCAGCCGCGCCTTTGTTCCGCCGATAGATGGCATTGATGATGTGCCCTATATGACCAATGAGAATATCTGGGATCTGACCGAATTGCCCGAGCATTTGATCGTGCTGGGCGGCGGCCCTATTGGCATGGAGATGGCGCAAAGCTTCCGCCGCTTGGGCAGTCAGGTCACTGTGGCCACTGTCGGCCGGCCTTTCCCCAAAGATGATGATGACGCAGCAGAGATTGTGATCAACACATTGCGCGGTGAAGGCATTGTCATCAATGAAAATGCCCGCGCCAAGGCCGTGCGCAAAGATGGTGATGCTGTGATAGTCACCACAGATACAGGCGAAGACATTTCCGGCAGCCATTTGCTGATCGCCACTGGCCGCGAAGTGAATTTTGACGGGCTGGGTCTGGAAAAAGCCGGCGTCGATTATGATAAAGGCGGCGTGTTGGTGGATGATCGCCGCCGCACCAGCCAAAAGCATATTTTTGCCATTGGCGATTGCCGCGCAGGGCCGCGCTTCACCCATACATCGGGCTATGAAGGGTCCAACATCGTTCTGGAGGTCGGCCTGGGCCTGCCCAGCAAAGTGAATTACAAAGCGCTGCCATGGGTCACCTATGTTGACCCTGAATTGGCGCAGGTTGGCCTGACCGAAAAAGATGCACGCGAAAAATATGGCGACAAAATCACCGTTTGGCGCGAAGATTTTTCCCATAATGACCGCGCGATTACCGAGCTTTCAACCGATGGTTTTGTCAAAATCGTCAAAAAAGGCGGCAAGGTGGTTGGCGCAACCATTGTCGGCGCTCATGCGGGTGATATGCTGTTGCCATGGTCGATGGCGATTATGGGCAAATCAAACACTTTTGGCATAGCCAGCGTCATCGTCCCCTATCCCAACCGCGCCGAACACAGCAAAGCAGCCGCTTTTGCTTCTGATGAGGCCAAGGTATTCAACAAATATACGCGTTGGTGGGCTGGCACTCTGGCAAAGTTCCGCCGGTGAAATATCGCAACTGACCTCGCCCAGATGTCAACGCGCCAGAAGCTGAATTATACCCGCTACTGAGTAATTATGCGACTATCGGCCGCTGGAAATGCAAGCATTGATAGCGGACACGATTGCGCCGCCGCCCCTCTATGACGGCTCACGGCCCAGTTGCGGGCACTAATCCGGGATATCTTATCCATAAATATCGAGGTCAAGTAAAAGGCCTCGCTCGCCAAGTCGGGCAAGCGTTTCAGGTCTTAGAGTTAGCCCCTCATTGCTTTCGTCAAGAAACAGTCCGCAGAACGCTCTTCCTCTGAACTGCGTAGCGAAAGCGCGCCAAGCAGGAAGGTCGTTCGATAGCTGATCCAAAAGTGTATTGAGTTGACCATCCAAGTCGGCTGGTTCGCAGCGCTCAGTCTCCAGTCGCCAAGAGCCAGTGCGAGCGACTTTTTCAACACCTGTTTTGGTCACCCAAGTGCCGCCTTTTTGAACACTTACACTTGGCCTACCTAGCCGCTTGGTTATCTTTGAAGGATCAAGATCATCTCCGAAAAAAGCGATTGATGCCGCCGATCTGTATAAACTGCCCATGCGCCAATCATAGCATGTTAACGCCCACTTTCCACCCTGTGGCTGAAAAACCTAACCGAAAACAGGCCCTACATATTCCACCCCACCGGAATCTGGTTCCACCAGCATAATCACTGCTTCAGACATACTCTCAGGCGTCAGTAAAACTCATTTGCAGAAACTGGAATAGACAGTTAGTCTCGCCGCTATGAGCGATACCTCCACCAAAGCTATGCGGATGGAAATCCGAAAAGAGACTGGCAACCGCATTGTGTCGGGTCCAAGTGACCCTCCATTACATCGAGGGCCGGACTACCTAATGGCTCATGCTTGTTTTGACTGTCGGAAATCGTGGAAGCTATCTGAAGATAGCACGGCGACTTGTCCCGAGTGCGGAGGCCCAGCCAATCCTATGGGAAGGGCTTTCAAGGCACCAAAAAAGTCGGACAAAGAGCAATGGAAAAAGGTCGAAATGCTTTGGAGAGCTGGCTTTCGTTTTATGTCTAACACTCGCTGGCGAGATGTCGATCCAGAACCATACCCTGAGCGTCTTAGGGACGTCGAAGCATTCATTCGGGAAAACCCTCGGCACCCATTTCGAGTACGGCGTTAGCGCCCACTTCCACCCCCAATTTACGACATCAGAGGCCGCACAGACTGCTTCCCCTTTCGGCAATTGGCGTGCTGACATTTATGACCAAAACCAAGATCACAAACGACTTTCTTATTAGGCAGAAAAAGATACCAAGGACTCTTTGCGAAAACAGATATGCAATTGCCAGTAAAAACTAACGCCCTAAAGGTTGAAGAAAATATTTACATTGGCGATATGGTCAATGCGATCTGCGCCGTCGCGGAACACCGCTTGGTTGAGGTAACCGGGAACCATATCAATACCCTCTGCCAAGGGGATGGAGACGCCGATAAAATTGCGCCAAACGCTCAAGCCGCCGCGCTGAAACTGCGTTTCATTTAATTCGATAAAAGGTTCAGTATAGGCCACCAGCTTATTATTTTCGCTGATCGGCACGCGCAATTGTACAAATTTTCCGCTAAGCCGCCTCAATATCGCGACGCAGCCAGCGGTCACTCTAAAGCCCTGCACTTATGCGTAGAAAGCGACAGCGAACCCTGTTAGCTGTAACAAAACAGTGAATCACGAAACAGGCAGAAACCCCATCGCTACGCAAATCAACGATAAGACCCGGGCAAAAAATGCTGATATTATCAGCCCTTTTGCATTGGCACAGGCCCCACGACTGGACCCTGCTAAGTTTCAAGACCCTGATGTTACGGCTAAGGGGGAGGCGCGCGCTTCTATCTATATGACTGGATTGACCACTTTGTGGATCAACACTGGTACATTGTGCAATCTGGCCTGTGCATCCTGTTATATTGAGAGCAGCCCGACCAATGATGCTTTGGTCTATATTCGCCATGATGAGGTTGTGGCCTATCTGGACGAAATACGTGCCGATAATCTGCCCACCGAGGAGATTGCCTTTACCGGCGGTGAGCCATTTATGAACCCCGATATGATCGCGATTATCGAAACCTGCCTAGAGCGCGGGTTTAAGGTGCTGGTGCTGAGCAATGCCATGCGCCCGATGCGGCGGCATGAGGATGCACTGCTGGCGATCAAGGCGCAATATGGCCACCGACTGACCATTCGCGTCAGCCTGGACCATCACAGCCAGACGGTGCATGAGGGTGAGCGCGGGGCCAATAGCTGGGACAAAGCCATATCTGGGCTGAAATGGCTATCCGATAATGGCTTTGCAATTGCGGTTGCCGGGCGGCATCTGGCGGACGAAAGCGATGCCGATGCGCGGGCCGGTTTTCAAGCGCTGTTTGACCGTGAAAATCTGCGGCTCGATACAGATAATATTGACCAGTTCATGCAGTTTCCCGAAATGGACGATCAGGCCGATATTGCCGAGATCACCACGGCCTGTTGGGATATATTGAATGTCGCTCCGGACAGCATCATGTGTGCGTTCAGCCGCATGGTGGTAAAGCATAAGGGCGCAGATAAACCCACGGTCGCGGCATGCACATTACTGCCCTATGATCCACAATTTGATATGGGCCAGACGCTCAAAGAAGCATCACAGAGCGTCAAACTAAACCACCCGCATTGCGCGCGCTTCTGCGTATTGGGCGGCGCAAGCTGCTCGGCTTAACCCCGCAGCGCTTTGCCAATAGGTTCTGAGGTTACCGGATAGCCCAGATCATCAGGCACGCACAAATGCTTCTCGCCGCCGCGTTCCTCTATAAAGGGGATGATAAGCTGCGCCGGATAATGTCTGGCATGGTCGACCAGCTCGGCATAGCTGGCGCATTGCGCAATCTTTTCAAGGTTGCGCCGCGTCGGGAAGATGATTTTTAATTCATCATTATCTGCGCGGTCCAGCACTTGCTGCGCGCTGGCCCAGAACAATGTGCGGTTCTCTGTATCATCCACTTTGGCCATCTCTTTGCCCAGTGTCGCCTTGGCCAGATAGAAGCGCGTGTCAAACACTCGCGCCTCGTTAAATGGTGGGCGCCAGCGAGCAAAATAGGTCAGCGCATCGGGCTGTAACTGCAACCCGAATGCATCAACATTGGCGGCAAAATTGCTATCACGGCCCGCCTCGGCACGAATAGCGGCAATCGCCTCACTGCTGGCCGGTTCATGCATCGCAACGGGATAGCTTGCTTCCTCAACAGTTTCACGAATGGCCCCGATACGCGCGGCCATATCCTCCAAAGCTTCATCTTGCAGCGCATCATCAGCATCACGCTCAAGATAGCGCTTGGCCAGGATATAATCCCCTTGGTCAATCCTGCCGCCGGGAAAGACAGCAGCACCAGCAGCAAAGGCCATTTTGCCCGACCGCTCAACCATCAGCAATTCAGGTGGTCCATTTTCGACATCATTCACCACGATAATCGTAGCCGCAGCTGTAGGAGTGACCAATGGCTTGCCGGTAATAGGGTCCGTTCTTTGGGATGTGTCTGTCATGCCAAATCTATGTGCCATTGGGGAAAGGCTGGCAAGCGCCGGTTGAGAACAATATTCGCTATTTCATCTTTTTTGCAAAATTGTCCTAAACATCTTTGCGGGGCTGTCGTTCTTATGCTTGTCCGGATTGAACATCCCATGTGCCACCTTCCCCTTGCACGGCATATATGGTGAACGATCAAGATAACTCCATGCGTTGATCTGGCTACCTGGTCCTTGCCTTATCAACTTTCCCAATACGGCAGGCTGTTTCCCACACAGCCTGCCGTTTTTATTTGGTCAGTATCATTATTGGCCGCAGCCTGAAGCTCTCAGACTGCGGTTACTGGCTTTAGGCAGACATTTTCACGCGCAGCTTGGCAAGTGCCGCCTTTTTAATCTGGCAAACACGCGCCGCACCAATGCCCAATGTTGCGCCTATCTCTTCCAAATTCATTTCTTCAACAAAATAGAGTTGCAGGATAAGTGCCTCCCTTTCTGCCAACTGTTTTATGTTGGCGCTCAATTCCTTCATCAATTGGCTTTTTTCTACCAACGTGTCCGCACTTTCCGCCTGATCGGCAAACCACATGGCGTGATCGGAATAAACATCGTCCAATGACTCCACTCGCTCCGAAGCGGTGGCAGACACCAAGGCATGATATTCGGGCAGTGATATGCCAATCTCACGGGCCATTTGCTCGTCACTCGCAGCATGGCCCTGCGCATCTTCCAGCAATTTGCGTGTCGCCACCAATTTGCGCCGGTTGGCCATGTTGCCGCGCGACATGCGGGCCTCTCTGCGCAGATTATCAATCATCGCGCCGCGCACCCGCACACTGGCATAATGCTTGAAATCAATGCCGCGATCTTCAAAACCGCGACTAGCTTCTATCAAAGCCATCAGCCCGATCTGGATTAAATCTTCAATTTCGATTGTCTGCGACATGCGGCCATGGACATGCCATGCGATACGGCGCACCAATGGCGTATATTCCGCCAGCAACTTGTCGCGTGCAAAAGCCGGGGCTTGAGGTTTATTGGTTACGTTCCCAGCAAAAAATTCATGCTTCATCTTCGTTCTCCCATCAATAGGACAACGAAACTGCAATCAGCGTGCCAGAAAAATTAACCATATGTTTTTAATGGTTATTTACCATATTAAGGGTGCCAAAGTCAGGGTTTTGACAGGGTAAAACCATTGTCACGCCAAATATTTGACGCACTTATATGAACTGCAAAACTATTGACCGGCAGAGTCATCCAGCAGGTGCAGAGCAATGAGATCGGGTGAGATATTATACTCACCTTCAGCCAATTGCTTTTTGATCCGGGTAATCTTTATCAGATCCATATGCGTGCCTAGCTCTGCCAATTGCTGCGCACGCAGGCCTTGGCGTTCCTTGATGCTGACAGGCTTATTGACGCGGCTTGCATCTTTGCCTTCAATGGGCGACCCGAAGGAATTATGAGGAGACATGATTTCCGTTTCCATTTTGCCGTCGCCTTCATTCGTCGCAATTGCTGTCTTTTTTATAGCAAATAGTTTTGCACAATTGCGCATCAGCAAAATTCTCCACGGCAGAGCAAGTCTGGAAATGTAGGGCGACATTATATTTTGTGTTGATTAGCCATACGTCACCATGCGGTTATTCTTTAGTTTTTTGGGCTGGAAAAGGCCATTTTAAGCGCTTTTCAGCTTTCCTCCATTTTGGATATAATTATCGTTTGCCGCTGTAAGATATTGGTCAGTCACGCAAAACTCCCCTCCAAAATGGAGTTATTGCCTACATAAGTATCTGTAAGTAAACGATATTAACTTTCTATTTACCATAATCATTGATCTTTCTCTCACACCGTCACTGAATGAAGAGGGATCAGACAATGACACATAGCTCGCAAAATGACGTTGATAAGACGATAGCAAATGCACAGAAGATTATCGGAGATAGTCCCGCCGTGCAGGCGCTGCGCAACATGATCACCAGAATAGGGGCATCTGACGCCTCTGTGTTGATCTGCGGCCCCTCTGGATCGGGCAAGGAGCTTGTCGCCCATGCCCTCCACAATGCCAGCAACCGGCAATCCGCCCCTTTTGTTGCGCTGAATTGCGGTGCGATACCCAGCGAATTGGTTGAGTCCGAATTGTTTGGGCATGAACGCGGCGCCTTTACAGGTGCCCTGAAACAGCGAATAGGCCGATTTGAGCAAGCCGATACAGGCACATTATTTCTTGATGAAATTGGTGATATGCGCTGCGATATACAGGTGAAATTACTGCGGGTATTGGAAGACAATATCATCACACGCATAGGCAGCAACACCCCACGATCGGTTGATGTCAGAGTGGTGTCTGCCACCCATCAGGATATCGACATCGCCATTGCAGATAACAGATTTCGCGCCGACCTCTTCTTTCGTCTGGGCGTAGTGATATTGCGGGTGCCGTCTCTGGCTGAACGGGTGGAAGATATTCCTGCGCTGATCGCACATTTCCAAAAACATGTGCCGGCTAGCAACCGCGCTCGCTTTGGTGAAAGCGCCATACGCTATTTACAGGCTTATGATTGGCCAGGCAATATCCGTGAATTGCGCAACTTTACAGAGCGCGCTGCTATCATGTTCGGCAATCGCATCATTTCAGGTCAGGATATCGGCATGTTGCTAGGGCTACATCCTCTCATTTTGCCGGTTCAGGCAGAGGCCAATATTGCGGCCTATGATAATCGTCAGGATTTTGCTCCGTCACACATGCCCAGCCCATCTGCACCATTATATGCAGAAAAGCCCCATTATGACGAGCCAATCAATTTGAAAAACATGATTGAGAAGTTTGAGCAAGACAGCATTTGCAACGCACTGTCCAAGGCCGATGGCATTATTACAGAGGCAGCACGCTTGCTCAGCCTGAAGCGGACCACATTGATCGAAAAGATGCGCAAATATGGTTTGGAAGCAGTATGTTGATACATTCCCGAAACATATAGTGCGATTGCAAAGTGCGAAAATGTTGGCAAAAATCTTACACGATTTTGCATATCGCAGCAAAATCGTCGGTAAATTTTACAAGGGCGCAAAAGTTACGCCGCCATTAACCATCTAAGTGATTGAAAAACTATCAACCCGAAAAACTGGCACAGACCATGCTTATTACACAGCAACTGCATGGTCTGGTCGCAGTCATCATAGGGGGTTGGCCGTATTTTTGGTCTCTTACGCCGCCCCCAAGAGTTTCGAAGCGCAGATATTGTTCCGTTAATTCTGCACTTCAATAATAAAGCCGCGCCCTTCCCGACAGAAGGCGCGGCTTTTTTGTGGTTGCGGCATCTATCAGGGAAAGATGCCGCCCAAATTGCAGTATAATATTAACGTCAGATATTAGGCTTGGTCAGCCTTGGCGACCTGCTTTTCATCCATCAATGTTGCCAGCTCACCAGCCTCGAACATTTCCATCATAATATCAGAACCGCCAACAAATTCGCCTTTGACATAAAGCTGAGGAATGGTTGGCCAATCAGAGAAGGTCTTAATGCCTTGGCGGACATCCATATCCTGCAATACATCAACGCTTTCATATTCAACGGCCAAATGGTCCAAAATGGCCACTGCCCGGCTGGAGAAACCGCATTGCGGGAAGAGCGGTGTGCCCTTCATAAACAACACTACGTCATTACCGGCGACCATATTGCCGATCTTCTGGTTGATATCGTCTGACATCATAAAATTCCTTTTTGCTGTGTTGTCTATGAAGTGGGAAGTGCGGTTGTGAGTTGCAAGGCATGAAGCACTCCGCCCATCCGGCCACCCAGCGCCGCATAAACGGCCTTATGCTGGTTTACCCTGCTGACACCGCGAAAACTCTCTGCGACAACATGGGCAGCATAATGATCTCCATCCCCTGCAAGATCGGTTATCGTCACTTGCGCGTCAGGAATGGCGGCGACAATCATACTTTTAATATCTTCTGCTGCCATTGGCATAATATAGGCTTTCTTTGGGTATGCCGCGACTTTGCGGCAAGCATGAAAACTCAGCTATTTTCCTGAGTGAACTGACGGCGCGCTTCAATCATATGCTCTTCCAGAGCAGCGCGCACTGCGGCATCGTCCACATCAACACCGGCGGATGTGAGATCGCCCAATAATTTGCGGATCACATCTTCATCACCTGCTTCTTCAAAATCTGCCTGCACAACCGATTTTGCATAAGCATCGGTTTCTTCCGCAGTCAGTTTCATCTTTGCAGCGGCCCATTGGCCCACCAATTTGTTACGTCGAGCGGTAATGCGAAATTCAACTTCCTCATCACGCGCCATCTTGTTTTCAAATGCTTTTTCACGCTCGTTAAAACCGGTCATGCACAAATCCTTCTAACATCTGACTGTTGATCGTCAGCTAATATAATGAAACATAGTTTGCCTGCCAAAACCGCGCAAGCACTGGCAACGGGCCAGATCAGATTTTTACCACCAATTTGCCCAGTGCCTTACGGTCAGCCAATTTGGCAATGGCTTTTGGTGCATCCTCAAAGCTGAATGTCTCTGAGATTTTAGGACTAATCTTGCCTTGCTTCCAAAGGTCAAACAGCTCCGCAATATTTTCGGCATTGCGTTTTGGTTCACGTGCAGTGAACGCGCCCCAGAATACGCCGCAAACATCACAGCTTTTCAGCAAGGTCAAATTAAGCGGTAATTTCGCGATGCCAGCGGGAAAACCGACGACAAGAAAGCGCCCTTCCCACGCAATGGAGCGAACCGCCGGTTCGCTATAATCGCCGCCAACAGCGTCATAGATAATGTCTGCGCCATTTGGCCCAACGGCTTCTTTGAATTGTTGGCTCAGCGCTTTGGACTGCGCTTTGTCAAATGGCTGACGTTCATAAATAACTGTCGCATCCGCACCGCTGGCCTTTGCCATCTCAGCTTTTTCTTCACTTGAAACCGCGGCAATGACACGCGCGCCATAGGCTTTGCCCAATTCAACCGCTGCCAGACCAACGCCGCCTGCCGCACCAAGCACCAGCAATGTCTCACCAGCTTTGATATGGCCACGGTCTTTCAGCGCATGGATGGACGTGCCATATGTCATCAACAAAGATGCACCCTCTTCAAAAGAGAATTGTTCCGGCAAACGATATACCGCAGCAGCCGGGACTGTGATCTTCTCAACCAGCCCGCCAAAACCGACGCCCGCAATGACGCGGTCACCCGGTGCATAATCGGTAACGCCCTCACCCACAGCTTCGACAATGCCGGCAACTTCACTGCCCGGCGCAAAAGGCCGTTGCGGGCGCATCTGGTATAAATCCTGAATGATCAGCGCATCGGGAAAATTGATCGCACATGCTTTAACGTCCAGCAACAGCTCACCTTTGCCAACTTCGGGTGCATCCACCTCATTAATTGTCAAAGTTTCGGGTCCACCTGGCTGATGCGATTGCAAAGCGCGCATATATTCTCTCCTGTTGCCGGAATATGATTTTCTAAAAACGCCATATCCTAATGGCGGGAGCGGTCAAGCAGTGGCTAAAGCCAGACCTAAATCAATCACTCTCAAATTGTTCACCAGAAGGCGGCACAGGTGGTTTTGGTTCGCTGCCAGATGGTGATTGCGGTTCAACCTTGGTCTTCATGGCATAGCGGCCCGCATAGAGCAGTGCGCCTAATAAGGCCGCAGAACCGACAGCCGCACCAACTTTGGCGCCGGTCGACCATTTGCCTGATTCTGAGGTATCTGTAGCCGGAGAATCCGCTGTATTTTCGGCAGTCTCATCTTGCTTTGGGGTTTTGTCTGTCATTGATGATCCTTTAATTTGCTAACCGACATATCGGAGCCAGAAATGGGTTCGTCAATATTGCTGCGTAACGATTTCCCGCAATACGCATCAGACATTGCATATTTTCCGCTTTTCTAAGCTGCGTTCTGCGACTATTTATGGCTTATGCAAATTGTCATAAATATTTTGATTGTTCTGGCCTCCGTCGCTGCCATGGAATTTGTGGCTTGGTGGAGCCACAAATATATCATGCATGGCTGGGGCTGGGCCTGGCACCGTGACCATCATGAACCGCATGACAATGTGCTGGAGAAAAATGATTTATTTGGTGTTGTCGGCGCTGTGATCAGCATCTCAATGTTCTTATGGGGCAGCCGCCTTTTACTAGGCGAATGGGCCTTTCCACCCGCAACCTATATCGGCATTGGCGTTATGATTTACGGCGCGATTTACACGCTCATCCATGATGGATTGGTGCATCAGCGCTATTTCAAATGGGTGCCCAAAAAGGGCTATGCCAAGCGTCTGGTGCAAGCACATAAGCTGCACCACGCAACCATTGGTAAAGAGGGCGGCGTCAGCTTTGGCTTCATCATTGCCGAAGATCCAGCCAAGCTGAAACAGGAATTAAAACGCCAGCGCGAACAGGGTGTTGCTGTTGTCCGTGACGCTATTGGTGCCTGATTGCCGTTTTTACTTTTTGGCTAATGCAGTGCGGCCCGCAAATATCGTTAGGCCGATACCTAGCAAGATAACCAGTCCGCCGATCGCTAAGCGCAATGTCAGTGCTTCATCCAGCAACACTACGCCCCCCAATGCCGCAATAGCTGGCACGGACAATTGCGCCACCCCTGCATTGGTAACGCTGATATGCGGCAGCACAGCATACCATATGGCATAACCAAGGCCGGATGTAATCGCACCAGAAGCAATGGCGAGCACAACGCCATAAGCGCTGACATGTACGGGAAAGCTGGTCAGGAACAGAAAGCCAAGCGCCAATGGCACGGCCAGCAGGAAATTGCGGGCCGTAATCCGCAGCGGGTCATCTGCGCCGCGGCCTAGCCAGCTATAAACGCCCCAAGCAGCGCCAGACATGGCCATAGCCATAGCAGACCATAAAGGCGGCGCGGCCAATCCGGGCAATAGCAGCCAGACCAAACCGCCCATCGCCATGATGAGCCCGGTCCATTCTAACGGGCCAGGCCGCGTGCCAGTGGCAATCGCCAAACCCTGCATGGTAATCTGGACAAAGGCGAACAAAATCAACGCGCCGGTTGCCGCGCTGAGTTCAAGATATGCCCATGAAAAACACGCGGCATAAACAAATAAGGCGGCAGGCATGACCATGCCGGAAATACCCGCATCACGGCGCGGCATCGGCCATCTGCGATTCTGTATAACATATAGCACGATCAGAAATAGAGCACCCGAACCCAGCCGGGTGCCCGTAAAATTGCCCCAATCAATCGCCCCGCTGGCCAAAGCCTCACGATTAAGCAGCGAGTTACCGGCAAAAGCCAGCAGCGCCAATATGAGCAATAATATTGTCCGCACGGATCAGCCTGTCAAAAACTTATGCGGCTGGCGCAAAAACAATGGGGCCGCCCAATTCGAGCGACTTTTTATACGCTGGACGTTCCTGCATCTTGGCAAGATAGCGGCCAAGCTCAGGATAGTCGCCAATCAGCTGCGCCGCCGTGGCCACCTCCAGCAAATAGCACAGGTTAATATCAGCGCCTGTCAGGCCATCGCCAACCAAAAAGTCACGTCCAGACACAGCATCATTGGCATAGCTCAGCAACTTCACCACCTCGCCATGGATAAAGGGTGTCAGCACATCGCCCAGCCCACCAAAACGCGGGGCAAGAGCAGAGAGTATGACCGACATGCTCATTGTTCCCTCTGCAAAATGCAGCCACTCCAGATAGCGCGCACGATCAGCATCGCCCGGCGCAGGGGCAAATTTGCCTCCAGAGCCAAAACGCTCAATCAAATATTCAATGATCGCGCCCGATTCCACCATGGTTTCCCCATCGACAATAACCGTCGGCGCTTTGGCCAGTGGGTGCACTTGGGCTAATGCTTCGGGAGAACGAAAGGTCACCGCATCACGGCTATGACGCACCATATCATAGGCAATGCCCATTTCTTCCAGCAGCCAAATGATGCGGGTTGAGCGGGAATATTCAAGATGGTGCAAAGTGATCTGGGTCATGGTTGTTCCTTATTCGGACCTGAAATATGCGGGGAACCTAGTAGCTGATGCGCACCCCCACAAGAAAAACCGCCGCGGCCTATGGGATGGATCGTAAAAGACCGCGTAAAGGCACGGCAGCCCCCACCGTCATTCCGGACTTGATCCGGAATCCAGTGCCATGAGTGAATATGTGTGTTTCTCTGGATTCCGGATCAAGTCCGGAATGACGTTTATGGATATATCGATTGGCGTTTATGGATGAATGAGAAAATGGGGTTTAGTGCCCAACCACGCCCAGACTCTCAAAGGGTTTTTCATGGTCACTAAAGCGTTCCACCATTGAGGCGCTGGCTTGGTTTAAGCCGATAATCTCAACCTCTTTGCCCTCTTTCTGCAAACGTGCGACGATTTTTTCCAACATGCCAATAGCGGAAATATCCCAAAAGTGCGCATTATGGACGTCAATAACCACCTTATCGATATTGTCCTCGTTAAACTCCATCGCTTCATACATCAGATCGACCGAGCCGAAGAAAATCTCTCCGCCAAAATCATAAAAATGGGTGCGTCCTTCAACCCGCACATCCATACGCACCAATTGGCGCACTTTATATGCGAAGAAAATACCGGAGAGCAGCACACCAGTCAGCACGCCCATTGACAGGTCATGCGTCCAGACCACCACGGCAACCGTCGCAATCATCACAATATTTGACGGCAGGGGGTGCTCGCGAATTTCCAGAAAACTCTGCCAGCGAAATGTACTGATGGAGACGAAAATCATAATCGCCACCAATGCAGGCATGGGGATCAACGCCACCCACTGTCCCAAGGCAACAATCAATATAAGCAACATGACACCAGCAACAAAGGTCGAGAGCCGATGCCGACCGCCCGATTTGATATTGATAACCGACTGCCCAATCATCGCGCAGCCGCCCATGCCACCCAGAAAACCAGTTACAAAGTTGGCAATGCCCTGACCATATGTTTCCAACTTTTTGTCACTGCGTGTTTCGGTCATATCATCGACAATGCCTGCGGTCAGTAGCGACTCCAACAGGCCCACCGCTGCCATGGCGAGCGAATAAGGCGCGATAATCACCAAAGTTTCCCAAGTGATGGGGATTTGCGGAATGTGGAAAACCGGCAAGCTATCGGGCAGCGCGCCTTCCTCTCCCACTGTGTTGACATCAATGCCATAATAGATGGCAATAGCTGAGATCAACACGATCGCCACCAGCGGCGATGGCACGGCTTTGGTGATATAAGGCAAGCCATAAATGATAGCGAGACCAGCCGCGACCATGAGATAGGTTGGCAGATTAAGTGCATCGCCGGTTAATTGCGGCAATTGCGCCATAAAGATCAAAATCGCCAAAGCATTGACAAAGCCGGTAATGACTGAGCGCGAAACAAAACGCATCAACAAATCAAGCCGGAGCAGTCCGGCAATGGCCTGGAAGATACCCATCAAAATCGTCGCGGCGAAAAGATATTCAACACCATATTCCCGCACCAAGGGGCCGACCAGAACAGCAACCGCCGCTGTCGCTGCCGAGATCATGCCGGGACGACCACCGACCAGCGCAATAATCACTGCGATAGAGAAGCTGGCATAAAGACCGACACGCGGGTCAACTCCCGCAATCAGGGAAAAGCCTATCGCCTCTGGGATCAGAGCCAGAGCAACGACCAAACCGGCCAGAAATTCAGAACGTGGGTTGGTAAGCCAATCCCTTTTAAAATCGCGATGAATGGCCATAGTGGCAACCCTTTTAAAGGCCGTGTGAAACGGCAAAAGTTCATGAAAATGTGAAAGCAAGATATTGCCTGTGCTGCGGCGCAGCATTGTCTGAGCGCACTCATGGAGTCAAATGCCGCGAAATGCAACCATAAGCAGCGGCAAATAATGTGGTTGGCAATTTTCCTGATGGCGCATATCGACAATATCATGCCGAATGCCGACAATGATTTTGCCAATTACGCCAATCTCGCTAATCTCCCCAATCTCTACGTGATTGCTATGGGTTCTAACCGCAGGCACCCTGTTCATGGCCTGCCGCGACAGGTTCTGGTCCGCGCCATGCAGCGGCTAAATGAAGGTCCGGCTAAGGTTGTGCGTCAATCCTCCATTATAGAAAGCCGGCCCATAGGTCCATCACAGCGCAGCTATGCCAATAACGCCATCATCCTTGCCAGTGATTTACAGCCTTTGGAAATGCTGGACTGGCTAAAAAACATGGAAAGCGAATTTGGTACTCGTCATAGGCGGCGTTGGACCAGCAGGACGCTTGATTTGGACATTATTTTGTGGCGAGAAGCATTTTGCGCAGCGGATTTGTCTTGGCACTCCTCTAGCCTTACAATTCCGCATTGCCATATGCGGGAACGTGATTTTGTTTTGGGACCTGTATCGCAAATTGCTGGGTTATGGCGCGATCCGGTTTCCGGCTTGCGCATCAGGCAATTACACCATCGACTGAAAAAACCGCTGAGCAAAAGCTAGGCACTCACGCGAAAAACAGGCCCGCGCTTTTCCTCTTTTCTTTTGCCTATTCCAAGCGCATGGGGGACTGACGATTTCGCCTCTTGTAATGAGTGATATGCACATGCCGGACACCATGGCCATTCCCGATCTTAGCAATGACTATCTGCGCCCTGAAGCAGATGTAGTTTCCACTCTGTTGAGCAGTCTGGAGCTGGATGAGAACCAGCGCAAAATGGCGGTCAATACAGCTGAAACGCTGGTCAACAGGCTGCGTCAATCTGCCGATAAGCTACATATGGTCGATGCTTTGTTGCAGCAATATGGGCTTTCCACAGCCGAAGGCGTAACGCTTATGCGGCTGGCGGAATCATTGATACGCACGCCCGACTTCTCCACTGCGCGGATATTGGTACGCGATAAACTGGGCGATGCCGATTGGGGCTTTCACGCAGGCAAAAGTCCTTATGGGTTGGTCAATCAGGCGACCAACGGCCTGCGCCTTTCTGCTGGCTGGATCAGTGCATCTGGCGGTGTTGCTGCGCGCAACCTGCTGGCCAAATTGGGTGACCGCGTGCTTGAAGGCGCGGTCGAACAGGCGATGGGCATGATGGGTGAGCATTTTGTGCTGGGCACCACCATTGCCGATGCTGTGAAACGATCAAAAAAAGCACGCAGCAATGGCAGCACGCATAGCTATGATATGCTGGGCGAAGCGGCGCATACGGCCAAAGATGCCGATCGTTATTTTGCCGCCTATCGTGATGCCATCACCTATTTGGGGCAACAGGGCTTCATAAATGACGCGCCCAGTCGCCGCCCTGGAATATCTGTGAAGCTGTCCGCGCTGCATCCGCGTTATGAATATGCCCATCGTGATGTCTGTGTCCCTGCATTAACAGAGCGTTTGATGATATTGGCAAAAGCCGCACAGGCTGCCGGTATTGCAATGACCATAGATGCGGAAGAAGCCGACCGGCTGGAAACCGAAATCTTGATTATCCATGCGCTGATGACCGCGTCAGAATTGGCCGATTGGGACGGGCTTGGCATTGTCGTGCAGGCCTATCAGCGCCGCGCAATGCCGCTGATCCAATGGCTGGCAGATATGGCACGCAGCCATGGCCGTCAAATTGCCGTCCGGCTGGTCAAAGGGGCCTATTGGGATAGCGAGATTAAACGCGCACAGGAAATGGGGTTGGAGAGCTATCCCGTCTTCACCCGTAAGGAAAATACCGATCTTAGCTATCTGGCATGTGCCCGTGCCTTGTTGAATGCACGTGATTGCATTTACCCGCAATTCGCCACCCATAATGCCCATACCGCCTGCGCCATTGCCATGATGGCCTCATCTCCCTCCCCGTCGAAGGTGCCATCACAATCTGGTCAGCAAAATACCCCCGGATTTGAATTTCAAAGGCTGCACGGCATGGGGCAGGCATTGCATCAGGCTCTGGGCACAGAATATGGCGTGCCGACACGCATTTATGCGCCGGTTGGCAATCACCGCGACTTACTGCCCTATCTGGTGCGGCGTTTGCTGGAAAATGGCGCGAACAGCTCCTTTGTGAACCAGCTTATGGATCTGGATATTCCAGCCGAAGAGATTGTCAGCGACCCGATCGCCAAGATATTAGCAAACGAGGAAGCCGCCAATCCACGCATTCCTGCCCCTATTGACCATTTAAATGGCGATTTTCTGGGGCCAGACGGGTTTGACGATGGCATTGCCGCTAGCGGTTTTGGGGAAACCCGCAAAATTGCCAGAGGCGACGATATCAGCCAGTCCGCGCAGGAAGCGCTGTATGAAGGCTATGGCTCATCAGAAAATATATGGGCCGCTGCCAATATGGTCGCAGGCGCAAGCAAGAGCGGAGAAGAGCGCAATATTGTCAACCCTGCCAATTTTGAGGACAGTGTCGGCATAGAAAACCGCGCCGCAGCTGGCACAGAGGCCGATATAGTGGCTGAGGCCATTAAGGCCGCCAGCGCTGCGAACTGGGCGCAAACTGAGGCTGCCGAGCGGGCGCAATGCCTGAACCGCCTAGCCGATTTGCTGGAGCAAGAGACCGCCACTTTGGTGGAGCTATGCGTGCGCGAAGCAGGCAAAGGCCTGAATGATGCAATTGCAGAGATCCGCGAGGCCGTTGATTTTTGCCGCTATTATGCAGTGCAGGCACAAGCGCCGTCAGTTGCATCGCGTCAGCCGTTGGGCATAATGGCCTGTATTTCGCCATGGAACTTTCCGCTGGCGATTTTTCTGGGTCAAGTGACCGCCGCTCTGGCCGTGGGCAATAATGTTATTGCCAAGCCCGCCGAGCAAACACCGCTTATTGCCGCGCAGGCAACCCGCCTTGCCTATCAGGCCGGTATCCCCAAAGATGCTCTGCAATTGCTGATCGGTGATGGCGCTGCATTGGGCTCCGCATTAACCGCACATCCCGGCATAGATGGCGTCTGCTTCACCGGCTCCACAGCCACCGCCAAACGCATTGCGGCTAGCCTTGGCGAAACAGGCCGCGGCCTTGTGCCCTTGATTGCAGAAACGGGCGGCATCAATGCCATGATTGTCGATTCCACCGCATTATTGGAACAAGCAGTGAGCGATGTCGTCGCCTCTGCCTTTCAAAGCGCTGGCCAGCGTTGCTCGGCATGCCGCATCATCTGTGTGCAAGACGATATTGCCGATAATTTCTGCGACATGCTGAACGGGGCCATGGCCGAATTGCGCATCGGCAATCCGGCTGATGCCGCGACGGATGTCGGTCCGGTCGTTGATAATGCCGCACAAACCAAGATAATGGATTATATCGCAGCGATGCGCAGCCGCTTTGCCGTGATTGGTCAAACCCCGCTGCCTACAGACCTGCCACAAGGGCATTTCGTTCCGCCCACCGCCTTTATGGTCAACAAAATTGCCGATGTTGAGCAAGAAATCTTTGGGCCGATATTGCACATATTGCGCTTCGCCGCAGATGAGCTGGACAGCATGATGGCCGCCATCAATGCATTGGGCTTTGGCCTCACAATGGGCCTGCACACCCGTATTGATGACCGTGTCGAGCATATTGCCAGCATCGCAAAAGTCGGCAACCTCTATGTCAATCGCAACCAGATTGGCGCCATTGTCGGCGTTCAACCTTTTGGCGGCGAAGGGCTATCTGGAACCGGCCCCAAAGCGGGCGGACCGCTTTACCTGCACCGGATGAGCCGCCACGCAGAAATGCCGGTTGAGACTATCCTGAAGCAAAGCGCCGTCACCGCCCCGCCCCCTGCCCCCAAGGCCGCTTCCGATTTGGTGCAGCGATTGGAGGATCATTTCCATAGCCATAGCGCGGCTGAGAGGTTTGATATTCTGGATCAGGCGGTCAATAGTATTGCCCCGCTTCACCCCCGCTTTGCGCAGACAATCGGCGAGGTGCAGGCCGATATTCTCAGCTTTACCGGCCGGGAAATCCCCCTTCCCGGCCCAACCGGCGAAAAGAACCGCTATCGCCTATGCCCACGCGGCGTGATTTTATGTGTGCCCGGCGGCGCGCAGGATGATGACGACTATCTGTTGCAAAAGCAGGTTGCCCTCACATTGGTAACCGGCAATGCCCTTATCATTCTGGCCTCTCCCGGACCATTTACCGGCATTGATGCACTGGCCGAAACATTGGACCGCCATGCGCCGACCAAAGGGCTCATTACCTATGCGGGCGCAGAAGAAGACCCAAGCAATTGGCTCAACACCAGCATCGCCGCTATCTTGTGCGATAATGATGATCGCGGCGCTCTGGCGGCACAGCTCATGCTGCGCACTGGCCCTATCATTCCCATGCTCTCTGCGCACAATGCACCGACCCGCTATATGATAGAACGCACCGTCTCAATCGACACAACAGCAGCAGGCGGCAATGCCAGCCTTTTGGCGATGTAAAGGCCGGACCCAAGCCCTGCCAAAAGCCTAACCAAGAACATAGTCAAAGACCATCAAGAGGTAATTATAAAGTTTTTCGCCATCAATCTGCAAAAACTATGGCAAAATGGTTGACCAATGCGCCCCCCGACATTAGGTGAGGCGCTCCTAAGAGACGCACACACCGTGATTCTGCGTTTCGTTGGTGCCTATGGCATCGGGCCCTTAGCTCAGTCGGTAGAGCAACTGACTTTTAATCAGTAGGTCGCTGGTTCGAACCCAGCAGGGCTCACCATTATTTTATTTTATTACAGATGATTATGGTGATGAAGGGCAAATATGATCTGCCACTCCCCCAGTCATGAAAGATAGATGAAAGAAACGGCAAGGTTAAGCCGGTGCAACGCCTCACCAGTGTATTGATAGGAGGCGTTGGCAACAAATTGCTCTAATTCTCCCGAACGATAACGAACATAACGAGGCCTCAGCTTTATGAGTAGTGGTCCTTCTCCCTTTCAACTCCAATCCTCTAGCACCGCAATAGGACCATCTAAGAAATCCTGAGCCGTAGTTAAGTTTGGGCCAATCCGTTCATCTTCCTTTCGGATTCGCAAACCATTGGATAAGCGGCAAATCTCAAGCGAAAATACTGTTGGAGCAATTTTAACGCGCTGCAGCAACCCCTTGCTCCGCGATGTAAAGCGGATCACTCCACAAGCAGCACGCGCAGGTCATTGACATTGGTGCCGGACGAGCCGGTCATGAGCAGCGCCTCTGCTTGTTGGAATGCCAAATAGCTATTTTCATTTTCCAGATAAGTCTTTGCCTGTTGCGTGCCGCCCATTGCCGCCAATATACCGGGCCAGAGAAAGGCCCCTGCATTGTCTTCAGAGCCATCAATGCCATCACTATCGGCTGCAAAACCGCTAATGCCCTGCGCATCGCGCAACGCTATTGCACAGGCCAGCAAATAGGCTGTGCACCGCCCACCGCGTCCCTGACGGTTGCGCACGGTTACTGTGGCCTCCCCGCCGGATATCAACGCAGCTTTGCGCCCCTGTGCTTTGAGCTTCAGCGCCTGCGCAGCATGGTCACGGCCCAGAGCCAGTGCATCGCCCTCTAAAGCATCGCCTAGCATGATCGGCTCATAGCCATGCTCTGCCACCAAGGTGCAGGCCGCTGCGCACATATCAGCCGGGCGAGCGCACAAATCCCATGTTGTGCGTGCCATTTCCTGCGCATCCGGCTTAGGTGTTTCCAGCCGTCCATCGCGCAACTGCGCGGCTATAGTATCAGGAACGGCTATGCCATATTCATCCAATATGGCCAGCGTATCAGCGCAACTTGCTGGATCCGGCAATGTCGGGCCAGAACCGATCATCGCTGGGTCATCGCCGGGAATATCCGAAATGGCGATCATATGCGTGGCTGCTGGCCATGCCCGCGCCGCCAGATGACCGCCCTTAATGGCAGAGAGATGTTTGCGCACCACGTTCATCTTGCCAATCGGCGCGCCGCTATGCAGCAATGCCCGTGTGATGCTTTGTTTCTCCGCCAATGTAAGGCCACCCGCCGGACAGGGCATGAGCGCGCTGGCCCCGCCGGACATCAATACCAGCAGCAAATCGCCCTCTTGCAAATTGTCCGCAGCCTGCAACGCCAAAATGGCCGCTTGCGCGCCTTCAGCATCCGGCACTGGGTGAGAAGCCTCTATCAACCGCAAATGCTGCGGTGCAAAATCATCCAATCCATATCCCTGCCGCGTAACAATCAGGCCATCAATATCCTGCGGCAGGCGCGGCAACACCGCCGCCGCCATATGCGCGGCTGCCTTACCAACAGCCAGCAAATACGTCTTTCCTGATGTTTTTGGCCAAGTTGCGCCGCGCAAGGCATTATCCGGTAAAGCAGGCGCTAGCGCTCCAAAATACAGCTCTTTTAAAAAGGCTTTTATTGCGAGAGGATTTGTTGTTTTATGCACTGCACAATAAAGCACTTATTAGCATGAAAAGGTCAAGCGGCTTTTTTTTCATGTTAACCGCCAAAAGGATGTTTGACCGCCATGACCGACCAACCCGTTTTCGATCATCTGCTGCAACGCCTCGCGGCACAGCTTGGTCTTCTCTACCCTGATCATGATGGCTTGGAGTTGGCGCGGTCTATCGTCACGCGCTTCTGGCCAAAAGGACGCGAGGCTGTGTCGTCACGTCAGAGCCGGGAGGACGCATTGTGGGATGAACGCAATGTGGTAATGATCACTTATGGCAACAGCATTTTGGAAAAAGATGAAAAACCGCTCAAAACACTACACAAATTCCTGAAAAACCATATCGGCACCACGATCAGCGCCGTGCATATTCTGCCCTTTTTCCCCTATAGTTCGGATGATGGCTTTTCAGTCATCGACTATTTGCAGGTTGATGACAATCTGGGTGATTGGGACGATATTGAAGCGATTGCCAGTGACTACCGGCTTATGGGTGATCTGGTCATCAATCATGGTTCCAGCAAATCGCAATGGTTCCAGCAATTTTTGTCAGACAAAGCGCCTGGCAAAGACTATTTCTATACTGCCGATCCGGCCAGCGATCTGGGCGATGTCGTCCGTCCGCGCTCTCACCCGCTGCTCACCCCTTTCCGTACCGCAGCCGGTGACCGGCATGTGTGGAGCACATTCAGCCCCGACCAGCTTGATTTTGACTTTACCAATCCGGATGTTCTGCTGGAATTTGTGTCCATCATCGCGGAATATATTGCGCATGGCGTGCGGATTTTTCGGCTCGATGCTGTGGCATTTTTGTGGAAGAAGATCGGCACGCCATCAATAAATCTGGATGAGACGCACGAAATTATCCGCCTTTTGCGCACTTTGATGGACCATCATGAAGAAACATTGGTCATCATCACTGAGACAAATATTCCCAATCATGAGAATCTGACCTATTTCGGCAATCAGAATGAAGCGCATATTATCTATAACTTCTCTTTGCCGCCATTGCTTGTCCATGCGCTGCTGACCGGCGACAGCCTTTATCTTAAACGCCTGACACGCAGCAATCCACCAGCGCTTAATGGATGCACCTATTTGAACTTCACTGCCAGCCATGACGGTATCGGCCTGCGCCCGACAGAGGGCGTGCTGCCGCAAGGTGAAGTTGATCATATGCTGGCCGCAATGCAGCGCTTTGGTGGGCGTATTTCCATGCGACGTGGGCCGGGCGGCACAGAAAAGCCGTATGAAATGAATATCTCCTTTTTCGAGGCGATGCAGGGCACTGTCGACGGGCCGGATGAATTTCAGATAGAACGCTTCATGGCCGCTATGGCGGTGATGCTGGCACTAGAGGGTATCCCGGCCATCTATATCCATAGCTTGCTGGCCACCCCCAATGGCTATGAAGAGGTCAATCTAACCGGGCAGAACCGTTCGATTAACCGGCGACGACTGGATTATGACGCGTTGACAGCCAAGCTGGATGACCCGCAAACCGTGGAGGCACAGGTTTTTGCGCAAGTGACAGCATTGATCGATGCCCGCAAGGCGCAAAAGGCTTTCCATCCCAATGCCGTACAATTCACACTCACATTGCCCGAAGGTCTGTTTGGTATTTGGCGCCAAAGCATTGACCGCAAGCAAAGCATTTTTGCGGTCACCAATGTTACCAACAGCACGAAAAACCTCTCATTGGCCGATATCAATCTGATTAGCGGTGATAGCTGGCATGATCTAATATCGGGCGCGCTTATTGAGGATATCGAAGCGGATTTCCCATTAACGCCCTATCAGACAGTGTGGATTAGCAATGGCGCGATGCCATAGCCCATTATACCTGAATAGGTGCAATAGGCTTAATGCTAATCCGCATTGTCCAGCCTTACTGCTTCGGTAAAGCGTTCCGTAAAGTCCGGAATGGCACTGTTGATACGGTTCCAATTGGCCATAAAAGGCGTCTCATTGGGCGACTCCAGAAACATTTCACCAGCGGTCATGATATTTTGCGCAAACAGCTCAACCGTGGTTTCTTCTTCGTGCCTATCCAGCGTGAGGCCGTTCATCACGGCATCATGATAGAAAGTCTCAATCCGGTCCAGCGCCATGCGGAAATAGGTGGCCTTTAATGTGCGGAATGTTTCTTGCGACAAGACCTGCCCGTCAGTGGCCAACTTGCGGAATATCGACTTGGTGATGTCGATACTCATTTTCGACAAGCCTTTGTCCTGATTATCATGCGATACTGATTGGTGCTTATGATCGTAATTGTCCGCAACCTCGACCTGACAAATGGTCTGGATTGACTGGTTGCGCCAGATTTCTGACAAAACGCCCACTTCCAGCCCCCAATCAGAAGGGATACGGATATTTTTGACCACTTGGCGGCCCATCGCAAATTCCCCCGCCAACGCATAGCGGAAGCTGTTGAGATAGGTCAGATAGTCATTAGGCTCGCAGACTTTCTCCAGTGCGGCCAGCAATGGCCCGATTAGCAAGCGCACCACGCGCCCGTTTAACTTCTCCGTCGTTGTCCGCGCATAATAGCCTTTGGAGAAAACATAGGGGAAAGTAGGGTTTGCAACCGGATACATGAGCCGCGCCAACATGCCGCGATCATAAGTCAAAATATCACAATCATGCAGGCCAACCATTTGGGCATTGGTGGCGGAGAGAAAATAACCAAAGCAGAACCAGACATTACGCCCCTTGCCCGGTTCAGCGGGTGACAGGCCATGCTCTTTCAGCTCTTCGTCAAGCGCGGTTAAACGCGGGCCGCTATTCCACAAAATATGATGGCGTTGTGGCAGGCGTGAGAAATAGTTTTTCGCATAGGCAAATTGCTCTTTATCAGCCCTGTCCAACCCGATGATAATATCGTCAAGATAGGGAACTTCACACAATTGATCGACGATATTTTCTAGCGCTGGGCCTTCTAACTCTGAAAACAGACTGGGCAAAACCAGTGCCATCGGATTGGCTTTGCTAAACCCCACCAATTCGGATTCAAGCGACTCAACCGAGCGGTCCGACAGATTGTGAAGCGTTGAAATTACACCATTTTGATAAAAGTCAGCCATGCGTATCCCTCTTTGAAGGATACAGACTAGTCAGCTTTCACTCAGGTTAAAACCCAATTCAGATAAAATATTTTGCACCGCAGCATTCCAGCCTTTTGGGCCAGGGTGCGGCGCAATATGCATATGCGGGCCATTGGCAGAAATCGTCACGCCATCCGGGTTTGGCATAATCACGCCATGGTCCGCGGCTTTGATCATAGCCAGATCATTGGGTCCATCTCCCAAAGCAATGGTAACAATATCCCGGTCTGGCGCTCGATCGGCAAATGCAGCAGCTATGCGTGCCATCGCCATTTCCTTAGTGGCATGACCAGTTAAGTGGAAAAAGCGTCCCCCGCGCTGAACACGGATATTCGCCGCTTCCATATGCGCCGTTAAAGCTGCCATTTGCTGATCAGAACCCGACCATGAAAAAGGTTCACTGGCCTCACGCTTCCCTGCCCGCTTTGCGCTCTCCAGCGACAGGCCGGTTGATTGCGCAATGTCTGTAACGCTCATATCTGAAAAGCCAGTGATATGCTGGCGTATATCGTGCGGCAATGTTGCAATGGCGGACAATATATCGGCGTAGGAAAGGCCCAATATATGCATATGCGGCGTGCCATGCGTGCCCGCATCATTGCCAATAATACCGCTCACATCATCAATGACCGAGCCATTTTCGGTCACGCCCACAGCGTAATTAAGAGGAATGTCTTTGCGCAATGCCTGCAATTCACTGCGCGTTTTGCTGGTAACCGGAATAATTTGAGCAATATTATGTGCCTCCAGCCCTGCGATCAAGCGATCGGCAGGGCTGGAAGAATAATTGTGATGATCCAATAATGTGCCATCAAGATCGGTAAAGATCAGTGGCAGAATATTGGCGGGACCGGTTTGCACAGCGCTTTGTGAGCCTTAACGCTGAACCCGGCCTGATCCGTCGCCAGACATCAGCTTCTCAACTTCGCTGACGCTAACGCGGTTAAAGTCACCCAAGATCGAGTGTTTCAAACAACTGGCTGCAACAGCGAATTCCAGACTTTGCTGGCGATCATCATAGCGGTTCAAACCGCAAATCAGTGCCGAGGCAAAGCTATCACCGCCGCCAACACGGTCAACAATATCGGTCATCTCATAATGACGTGACAGTTTGAAATCGCTTCCACGCTCTCTCAAACATGCTGACCAGCCATTGCGGTCCGCACTATGGCTTTCACGCAGCGTAATGGCGATCACCGACATGTCAGGGTAAATGTCCAATACCTTTTCGGATAAGGCCTCATATTTTGCCGTATCCAGTTCACCGGTTTCAACATCAACATCAACGCTAATGTCCAGTGACTTTTGGCAATCTTCTTCATTGGCAATGCCGACATCGACATATTTCACCAACTCGGTCATCACTTCTGGGGCAGTCTTGCCATATTTCCACAATTTGCCGCGAAAATTGAAGTCGCAGGATACGGTAACGCCAGCAGCTTTTGCCGCTTTCACGCATTCTAGGCTAAGATCAGCCGCGGATTGGCTCAGCGCAGGTGTAATGCCGGTAATGTGCAACCATTTTGCCCCGTCAAACACAGTGCCCCAGTCAAAATCACCCGGGCCACATTCGCAAATCGATGATGCCGCGCGGTCATATACCACTTTGGATGGCCGCTGGTTCGCGCCGCTTTCCAGATAGTAGATGCCAACCCGATCTCCCGAACGACGCACATGGGCAGTATCCACACCAAAGCTGCGCAGTTCACGGATCGCCGCCTCGCCAATATCATTATCTGGCAAGGCACTGATAAAGCCAGCAGACATGCCATAATTGCTCAAAGCCACTGCGACATTGGCCTCACCGCCGCCAAAAGTGGCTTCGAAGCTAGGGGATTGAAAAAACCGTTCATGTCCCGGTGTTTTCAACCGCAACATGATTTCACCAAATGACAAAAACTCCGCCATGTTTACTTCTCCAAAGGCCGTGCTGTTTGCGCGATAGCAACGGCTTCGCGTGCCAACTCGGTAATGGCGTTATAATCATCTGCCGCAATGGCATCAGCCGGGGTCAGCCAACTGCCCCCGCATGCTATGACAGAAGGCAATGCCAAAAACTCATGCAGGTTCGCCGCAGAGACACCGCCGGTTGGCATGAATTGCATATCTCGGAATACAGAAGAAAATGCCTTCAACACGGGAACACCCCCAGCCAGCTTGGCCGGGAAAAACTTCACCGTCCGCAGGCCAAGGGCATAAGCGCGTTGCACTTCTCCAGCAGTCATAGTGCCGGCATAGATCGGCACTGACTGGCTTTGGCAAAACTCCGCTACGCCATCAACCAGACCGGGCGAAACCACAAATTGCGCACCCCGCGCAACAACATTTTGCGCCTGTTCAACAGTAAGCACAGTCCCCGCACCCACAATCAAACCCTCGGTCTGCTTGACAATAGCTTCCATACAGTCAACCGCTGCATCAGTGCGCAGCACGACCTCTATAACAGAGAGTCCGCCCTCTTTAAGCGCATTGGCAGTCTTTACCGCAACCACTGGGTCATCTGCTTGGATCAGAGGTACTATAGGCGCGGCGCGCAAACGCTGTTCCAGCGTTTTACTGACATGGTTCATTAAAAAGTCTCTTTCTTTGTTTTGCTTCAACCCTGGTAAAGTCAGGAGAAGAATGTGCCGCCATTGATATCAACATTTGCACCAGTAATAAATGATGCTTCATCAGTTGCCAGATAAACTGCGGCGTCCGCTGTTTCATGCGCTGCACCCTGGCGGCGCAGCGGGGTTGCATTGGCGACATTTGTGCGCACAGCATCTTTGGTAAACTTATCATGGAAGGTCGTTGCGATCATGCCAGGGCACAAGGCATTAACGCGAATACCGCGCGGACCAAGTTCTTTCGCCATGCTGCGCGTAAAGGTCATTACAGCGGCTTTTGATGTCGCATAAGCAGCTGCACCGGGGCCGCCGCCATCACGGCCCGCTTGTGACGCAAAGTTCACAATGGCAGAGCCTTCAGGCATGTGTGGAACAACAGCTTTGGTGGTCAGGAAGGTGGATGTCACATTCAACCGCATAACATATTCCATGAAATCAAAGTCCATGTCGTCAAGAGCGCGGCGTTCTACCAGACCGCCGGTGACATTGATCAAAACATGAATTGCATCGCCATATGCGGATTGCGCAGCAGCAACCAGAGCAGCAACATCATCAGGCTTGGTCATATCGCCCTTGACGATAATGGCTTCTCCGCCGACGTCTTTAATCTCAGCCAGTGTTTCATTTGCCTGATCTTCATTGTTGAAATAGTTTACAACAACTTTGGCGCCTTCTTTGGCGAGCTTCACCGAGACTGCGCGGCCAATGTCGCGACTACCGCCGGATACAATCGCCACTTTGCCCTGTAATTTGCTCATAATTTACTCCTGAATATTATTTTGATTTGGATGATGTGTAATGCGTCTAGAATTTGCCAGTCATGCTGATTGTTTAACGGGCTTGAGCGGCTGAATATTGCTGCACAAGAACCAGACCGAGAGTACCGAGCAAATAGCCAATGCCGCACCGACCACAAAGGCAGGAGCATAGCTTTGCACAGTAATCACCGGAATAAGGAAGTTCAGCCCGACAACAGCCAATTTTGCAGCTGTTCCGGCAAAACCTGCAAGGCTGCCGACTGATTTTCCGCTGTAAAAATCGCTGGGCAATGTTTGAATGTTACCGATTGCAGTCTGGAACCCGAAGAGAATCGCCGCCATCAGGAATACCGCTAATAATGGCGTAGAAGCCTGTGTGGTCAACAGTAAGAAGACAAGCATGATAAGTCCGCCTAGACCAATGACAAATTTGCGTGTCTTATTGACTGTCCAGCCTGAATCGATACGGTTTTGCGCCAAAAGACCACCAAACCAAGCGCCGAACATCGCACCAACATAAGGCAAGGCACTATAAGCAGCGATTTGCTCAACACCGAAGCCATAGGTTTCGTTGAGATAAAGCGGCAACCAGCCAATGAACAGCCACCAAATAGGATCGATAAAGAACGACGCAAGAATAACGCCCCAGCTTTCCTTACGGCTTAAAATTTCCATTGAGTCAGGAGCATAATCTGCAACTTCATTGGTATCTTTGTTACGTTGACCGCTTAAAATGAACTGACGCTCTTCCTCAGATAGCCATGGGTGCGTAGCCGGCTCTGATTTGTAAACCAGCAGCCATGGCACCAACCACAAAAAGCCAAGGATACCGACAGAGATGAATGTCGCCTGCCATGAGCCCAGAAAGTAAAATAAAAGACCGATAACTGGTCCAGAAATAATTCCGCCAATCGCTGCACCAGAGTTAAAAATACCCTGCGCCAATGCACGCTCATTAATCGGGAACCATTCGGAATTTGCCTTGGTTGCACCTGGCCAGTTGCCAGCTTCTGACACACCCAAAATGCCGCGGAAGATGGCGAAGCTGGTCAGGCCGGTTGCCGCAGCATGCAGGATCGTCGCTGCCGACCAGACACCGATGGCAAGAACGAAACCAATACGCGTGCCCACCCAGTCAAATATCTTGCCAAATAATGTCTGACCGAAAGCATAGGCAAAGGTGAAAACATTAAGGATTATGGCATAATCGGTTTTGGTAAGACCAAGTTCTTCAGAGATTTCCGGCCACAAAATGCCAAGTGAACCGCGATCAATATAATTGATAATTGTTGCCAGCGCGACAAGCCCGACAATCCAGAAACGAAACTTGCCCTTTAACATGTGCGGCCTCCTGCAAGCAGATTGCGCCACATTATCATGCCAATAGCTATTTTGGTGTTCGGCATTTTGGCCGTTTCTACCCTTATCATATCAACCCTCTTCCATATCTATATACGCAGCAAAACCGGTCCAGCTCACCGTCCGGCCGTCAATTGTCACGCTATGCTTTTTGCTTGCATCTGGATCGTAAGAGACCGCCAAAGCGGCTTTCGCGCCGCTTAAAGTTTCAATCAGCAGCACGTCTGAACCCTGATCTTCGATAAGACCTATCGTCTTAATCTGGCTGTCACTTAGACTGGTTTTCTCTACCGCGCCGTCATACCGCCCATGCGCTTCTAAAATGCTGGCAAATACAGCATCTTTACCACCGGCTATACGCTGAATAACCATCGGTTCACGGCGCAAATTGAAATTCGGATCATTTGCGCCGCTTTCTGCCAGAATCGCTTCGCTGCCCGATTGTGGTACCCAACGATAGGAATAAAAACGCCCGTCCAAAATCCACGTCACAAATGCATTGGATGCGTCCACCGGTTTGCCTTTGGCATCCACCCAAATATGCTGATAGCCATTGTCGCTGCCCAGTACAGGGCGCCCTGCAACGTTGGAACTGGTGTCAAAGCCAACGCGCATAATCTGGCCATCATAATGGACCGGCAAATCATATTGACGCGGCTGATCAGATGAAGCGCGGGTTATATCGACAACGACAGGATGTTCCAAACCTTTGACGTTCAATAACGCCATTGTCCGCGTGAAACGGGTTCCATCATAAGCGCCCACCATTTCGGCCGTGCTGATCTGGATACCATTACCGGAACTATAAAATAGCTGGGTTGGCGACAGGCTATCGCCCAATTTGGTATTGCTGTTAAAATGGCTTGTTTCGTCAACCACCAGTGTATTGTGCGCAATGCTTTGTTTGGCCCAGCTTTCATTCTCGGGCAGATAGCGGCCACCCTCTTTAGCCTCAATATTCAGGAAGCGTGCCGCGCCATAATCTGTAACAATTTCACGGCCATTGTCATAATATTGCCAGCTCAGCTTATCAAAATGGCCGTGCCCCATACCTTGCGAGCTGTTTTTCAAAACCAGCGCTTGATGCTTATCACCTGTGCCATTGCGGAAAATGGCAACGGCGCCTTTATCGCCCTGCGGACCATCACGCAGCAATAATGATGCAAATGGAAAGGGCTTTGCCTCTCCTGCGGCCAAATCACGCGCCAGCATGGCGCCATTATCGGTTAAGACCGTTCGCCCCTGCCACCGTGCAATATCCAGCAGCGCCGGATCGCGCGTTTTCCCGTAAGCAATAGCAACGCCATTATATAATTCGTCGGTTTTCAGGCTCTTGTCTTTAATGGCATCGTTAAACGGAAAGAAAAAACCGTCATATGTTAGCTGAACCGTGGTGGTCAGCGCTTTGAGCAATATGCCATCACGATGCTCAAAAATCTTACGCTCGGGCTGATTACGTTCAATGGCATCAGCAAAGACGATAAAGGGCATAAGCGCATAGCGCTGATAATAGGGCCCTTCAGTATAATAACCGTCTGGGGAGAAGAGCAATTCTGTCTGGCGCAGGAAACCCGTCTTGCCGCTCTTGTCGAGACCTTTGAGTGCAATCTCAACCAGATCATTATCGCCCAGAACATAGCCTGTCATGCCAACACCGGCTGTCGCCCATGTTGCATGATTATGGATGCGGGAAAATGTCGCTGCTGAACCGGTTGACAAGAAAGCCGCAGCCTTGCGGAAGACATTATTATCAATGTTATCGCGATCAGCCTTGCTCAGGCTATCGCGGATCAGTTCATAACCCTGAATACTATTTACCAGCCACACCGCGTCATTCAAAACCTGCCAGAAAATGCGGCCGGGGTTCTGGTTTTTGCGCGCCGGATGGTCAGGCAATGTCGGATACATATCAGCATAAGCGAGCAACACATCGCGTGCATAATCGGCATATTGCTGCTCACCTGTCAGGCGATATAATTGCCCGCTCAGATAGATGGCGCGGTAATTGTCCTTATGCTGCTCATGTGTATAGCCGCCACCGGGATCTTTTGGCAAAGGCACCACAATGCCATTTGCACGCATGCGATCAACAAATCTGCGCGCCCGTTGCATTTCATCGGCAAATAAAGGCGCATATTTTGATGGCGTTTCTTCGTTCGCTGCACTCTGTACGGCATCGATAGAGGGATAAGCACTCGCACTTGGCTGCGCAGCGGAAACGGGCATTGCACCAGCTATCAAAAGCAGCGGTGAATAACGCAGGAAATATGATTGCAATGTCATTGGTTTGCCTCGACTTCGGGGCCAGCTTCCACAAAGGCATTGTTGGATAGCTCGGCGCGTGATGGTCCCTCAAAGTTCAATTCTTCGACAATCGGCGCGTCTGTCGCACTAAAGGCATTGCGCATTATCCGTGTTTGCGGCCGCCCGACAGTGTGGCGCACAATTATCGGCGCAGATGCTGTAAAAGCAGACTCAACAATATCCCCATATTGCACGCCATGCAGCACCATGGATGCCCCGCTTTGGTTATTGCCGCTCTTGCCAACATTGGTGAATGAAGATTGCTGCAAAAGGAAGTGCGGCCCGAACGTGCTTTCATCGCGGCCGCCGCGATAAATGTTGAACGCCGCGCTGCCAATATCGGTAAAGCTGGAGCCTGTAACCTCTATATATTCAGCATTATATTGGCCATAATCCTCTGTCTCTGCGGCCGCCAATATGATGGAACCGGAAATATTCTGGAACCTGCTATTGTTGATCGTCACGCGATCAGCGAAAGAGCTTTTGCCCAGATTGATAAAGTGGAACGCCTTGTTCACCTCCAAATTGGTGACGGTCACGCCCTGCATTTGAATGAGAAAGTTGGATTGGATCGGATAGATTGTGGTTCGGATTACAGCATTACCAACAGAGTCAGGCGCCAGACTGCCATCTATATGGATATTTTCTAGAGCAAGATTGCCACCTTCGCGAATTTCAATCAACGATGGTCGGCCAAATTTTATAACCACCTTTTCAGCCTGAGCATTATCGGTCTGTGCAGCGCCGGCCTTGAGCGTAAGGGTTTTGTCGAGCAGCATGGTCTTGTTGACGATATATTCACCCGGCTGAAGCACCAGCGTATCGCCCTCTTTCGCCGCCGCAAAAGCTGATGACAATGTGTCCTCTCCCGGAGCGACATCCACCATGGCACCTTTACCGAAATTATTGCCTGAAACGGGTTTTGCATACCAGCGCGCACCCGTTTGATCGCGCTTTATCGGCTTAAGATCACGCGAAACGCCCGCTGTGATGCCAATGGGGTAAAGCAGACCATTATCAGCCCGTTCAAACATAATATCGCTGGCTTTCAAAGCAGCGAGATCATTTGAGGCTTCGCTAGCAGCCAGATAGTTCTGGCCGAAAGCAATGCCAGAAATATCATCTTGCACCTTGATAAAAGTACCCTTGCCTGAGCCAGAGAGAATATTGCCTGAAAAGCTGCTATTCACAGGCGGCGCCGAGCGCTCGCTATCTGCCCCAGCGTTGAACGTAACGCGCTTACTATTGATAACACTGTTATTTTCAACAACGGCATTATCAACCTGAACATAGCGATTGATCGGCGAGTTGGGCACGCCATTCATAACCGTAAGCGCGCTGGCAAAGCCAGTGCCGGTCAGCCCTTCCATATAATTGTTGCGGACGGTTTGGTTCTCATTAATGACGCGGATACCGCCTGTATGGTCTTTGCCATTGCCAAAAAATACATTATTTTCAACCAAGCTGTCATTGCCATGGCGCAGCGTTAAAGTGCCGCTAGATTCGTAAAAGACATTGCCCCGGAAAATATTGCCGCCCGATTTTGACGAGATGATTTCCACCTCGCCATCACAGCGGTCAAAATAGTTATTTTCCACCAATGTATAGGAGTTTGATGCAGAATATTTGCTGGTGCCGATGCGCAATGTTTCTCCACCATTCGACCCTAAGACAGGGCGCGGGCCGAAATAATTATGATCAATGCGGTGATAATTTTCTTGGCTATCTTCACTGGTAAGACGCACCGCCAGCGTGACACCTTTATTGGTCTTTCCGGACAGATGATTGTGATCAAAGCGATTATTCTTGCCATATATGCCGACCCAATAATCACTTTCAAAACGGTCAACTTTGCTGAAACCATCAATAACAACCTGCGTTACCCGGCTATTATTGGCCAGTTCTGTTTTTGATCGGCGGAAAGAAATAACTTCATTGGTAGGACTAAAACCGTCTTTGAACACCAAACCAGAAACCAGCATATAGCTTCCGCCAATACGCAAATTGGACTGGCCAGTCAGAAATACCTTACCAGCCTCTTCGGAAATCAGTGTAATCGGCTTCTTGCTTGTGCCCTTGCCTGAAAATTTGATTTCAAAATCCCGCCATTCACCATTGGCAAGAATGATAACATCACCTGCTTTGACTTTTTTCTCAGCTGAAAAATACTCAGCCTGCGTGCGGACAAAATAGTCTTCCGCGTAAGCTGGCGCTGATATAAAAAAACAAGCCCAAAAGAGCATAAAGACGCGCAATTACAATTCCCCCCGAAAATATTATATTTATAGAGGACAACCTATTGACTCTATACCAATTGTCAACACCAAAAAAACATACCAATTGTTTCATTAGGGTATAGGTATAATTGCTACCAAATGGCGCTATTCTACCATATTTGTGGACCGATTAAGCAGGTACGCTGCCATCCAGAAAACGGACCCGACTTGCGCGCAGGCGTTGCTGCACTTCTCGCATCGCTTCTTTCTCAGATACGTCGAGCATTGTGCTTATCAAGCGCAGAAAATGCTGGCGCATAGCGCGGCGCGCTAACACTGGATCACGCGCTTTAAGCGCTTCCAATATATCCTGATGCTCTTTCGAGCGCAGTTGCCCATCATCACAACAGACAGCATCATAACTGCTCTTCACGGCGGGCAATTCTTCGCGCATCCGCCACAATGCTTCAATGGTATAGACCATTGCGGTATTCGAGGATGCTCTTGCGATAACCGCATGAAATTCACGGTCAGCAGCCAACGCCACTTCCCTATCACTAGATGCCATCTCTTCGATAAGCCGGTCTAGCTTTGCCAAATCTTCATCAGAAATACTTTTGGCCGCCAGCGCTGCTGCCTCAGCCTCAATCAGTGATCTGGCTTCGGTTAGTTCAAAGGCGCTAACATCTGGCAAGGCATTTTGTGCAACGGGCTGATCATCACTGACGTAAATTCCGGAGCCTGTGCGAATATCAACTTTGCCCACCGCTTGCAGCGCAATTGCAGCCTCTCTTATAGTCACGCGGCTAACACCAAAACGTTCTGCCAGATCGCGCTCACCCGGCAAGCGGGAACCGGGAGGGAAAACCCCATCAGAGATAAAGTCGCTGATTTTCTCAGCAATGTCCTGGAAAAGTCTTTGTTTACCCACGTTTAGTTTAACCCTCGCCTATATAAAAGACCCGTGGCTGCTCTTACAAATTAACGCCTTGCACGTCAAATAAGCAACCAAATTACGTATACAGCCTTTCTGCAGCTGCACTAATGCGGAAAGATAACATAAATATACCAAGATATCATGCCCCATAATTGCCCGTGAATGGAAAGTGACAATTTAGTGATTTTAAAAGATAGTGACGCTATGCTGTCCATATGGCATCGGATGATCTCGACCTTGAAGCAGCAAAACAGCATATTCGCCGTCTGGAACGCCGATTACAGCGCAGCGAAACGGCACGGCAGGAAGCCGAGGGACTGCTGCTTAGCAAAAGCCGCGATCTGACAGCAGCGCGCGAACGACTGGCAGAGATTGAAGAACGCACATTGGCGCGCTTAGAGCGTGAGAAAGAGACTCTGCTAAGAGCGCAATATCTGGCGCAAGTTGCGACCTTCCAATTTGATAGTCTTGGCAATATCATCACGTCGAGCAATCTGCGCGATGTTCTGGGGGCAGCCAAAGAGGTTGAAAGCATAGACCAGCTTGTCGACATGCTGCACCCTTTGGAAACACTGCCCGTTGAGAGATTATTGTCTCATGTCGAAGCGGGCGGTTTTGTCGGTGATCAGACCATGCGTGACACACGTTTTCTGGACCAAGACGGGGAAACGCGTTGGCTGCGCTGGAATTTGAGCCAGACGAAAGAAAGCAGCCAATCCAGCGATAGTGAGAATATCATCACCTATGGCGCCGTGCGCAATATTACGCAGGAACGACAGACCGAACGACGAGAAAAGGCCTTGCGCGTTATCAGCGACCGGCGGCTTAACCAGTCGGAGCAATTGTCGGAAGCCTTGCACGAGAAAAGTGGCCAGCTCACCCAACAAATTGCCGAATTGGAAGCTGTTGGTGAAGCTCTGACCGCTGCACGGACCGAGGCTGACGAAGCCAATAAAAGCAAATCGCGTTTTCTGGCGATGATGAGCCATGATATCCGCACGCCGCTCAATGCTATCATGGCGATCTTTGAATTACTGATGGTGTCAACATCCGATCAAAAACAGTTAGAACTGTTGCAAACGGCCTCTACTAGCGGCGATCAGCTATTGTTCCTGTTGGCTGATATTATCCAATATGCACGCTCAGACGGGTGGCAGATCAAGCCAGACATCAAAACCTTCCAGCCACGCCCATTTCTTGAAACTCTGGTCAATAGCTGGCGTCAATTGGCAAGGAAGAAATCCCTGCAAATACAGCTGGTCATGGCCGCTGACCTGCCCGATGCTATCAGGACCGACCCTGTACGCCTGCGGCAAATCGCGGATAATTTCCTCAGCAATGCGATCAAATATTCACACCATGGTGTGATAAGCCTGAATGCGGAAATGAAATGGGACCGTGAAGAGCCCCATTTCCTGCTATCGGTATATGATGAAGGGCCGGGCATAGCAGAAGACCAAAGATCACGCATTTTCCAGGCCTTTGACCGCGGCGGCATAACCATTGAAAGCGGCATTGAAGGCACAGGCCTTGGACTGGCTATCTGTCAGCGGATCACCAAGGCGCTTGGCGGTTCTATCGGCACGGAATCCAATGCCCCGACAGGCAGTATTTTCTGGATAGAATGCCCTGTGACAATCGGAAATACTGACGAATTGCCCGCCAGAAAGTCTATAGCAGACAAAGGCAGCGCTCTGTTCGATGAGCAATATGCCCTAAAAATATTGGTCGCAGAGGATGTTGCTGCCAATCAGATGGTCATGGGCAATATGCTGACCAATTTTGGCGTGGACTATGATTTTGCCAATGACGGCCCGGCAGCAGTGGAGATGGCCCAAAGCGGATCATATGATGCCATCTTCATGGATATCTCCATGCCCAAAATGAACGGCATGGATGCCGCCCGCGCCATTATCAAAGCCATGAAGCAAGAAGCGCCGATGATTTTTGCTGTCACGGCATTTTCTTCAGCAGAGGAGCGCAAAGCCATTATCGCCAGTGGCATGGATGGCATTGTGTCCAAGCCTATCTCTTCACGAACCATTGAATCTGTGCTGCAACAAATAACCAATGATGGACAGGCCGAACATTCTGTAGTGAATGTGCAGGATGATGCAGTGACTATTGAAAACAACCTGCCCATTCCCGAATTTGAAGATGTTGGCGTTATTGAGATATCACGTCTGGAAGACATGTTCGGCGGCATGGAGCAAAGTCTGCAAGAGCGGCTGGTACAAGCCGTTGAGGCAGACCTGAAAAACTATTTCTCGCAATTTGAAGACGCTGTAAATGCCACAGACGGTGAGTTAATCTCCAAATCCCATCACGCGCTGAAAGGCCTATGCTCTGGCTTTGGTGCCCATGCACTTTTGGCGAAATTGGAAGGGATACGGGAAAACCCCGGTACCAACATCAGTGCAAAACTTGATGAAGCCAAGGCCAGTTTGGAAGAGACCTTGTTAGCGCTTCAACAATTTTTGGCACATTGATGTCAGAACCGGGGCGGTCTGGTCGTTATATTATCAATAAGCTCCCCGGCCACTAATCACTGCCGGTACGGTTTTGACCATCAGGGACAGATCAAATAATGGTGAACGGCGATTGAGATAGTCAATATCCATCGCGACCTGTTGGTCAAAAGGAATGTCAGCGCGGCCAGATACTTGCCAAATACATGTGAGGCCAGGCTTGCCCGCAAGGCGGCCACGCGCCTCTTCTGGATAGGCCGCAACTTCGCTGGGCAGTGCAGGGCGTGGGCCGACAATCGACATATCGCCTTTGACCACATTCCATAATTGCGGAAGCTCATCGATGGACAGGCGGCGTATCCAACTGCCGACCCTTGTAACACGCGGATCTTTCTTCATTTTGAAGCAAGTCGCATCGCGTTCGCTTTGATCCAGCAATTCCGCTCGGCGTGCCTCTGCATCCTTGAACATGGAGCGAAACTTCCACATGCGGAACGGCTTACCATCTTCACCGATACGGGTTTGCATGAAGAAGGGCGAACCGCGATCTTCTGCAGTGATGAGCAAGCATATCGCGGCAACCAATGGGCCAAGCAACAACAGCACCAACAAGGCTATAGAAAGGTCCAATGACCGTTTGCTGGCATCAATATAACGTTGGCGAATGCCGCGTGCAGTCAAGGCATAAGCGATTGCAGTCATGATGAATTTTGCATTACCGGCAATATAACGCCCGGCCAGACGACGCGGCTCCTGTGCTAGCCGCCATATCCACTCGCAACCGGCTTTACGCACAAAGAGCGGTGCACGCGGAATATTGCCTGAATAATAGTCAAACAGACCGCCCACAGCCATAACTGTCGATGTTGTAATGCGGTCGCGCTGAGCATTGACCCATTTTTCCTGTAATGGCACGCCGAAACCCACCATCAAGATAGAGGCACCGGAAGCGTTAATGGCATTGATGACATTGTCTGTTTCACTGTCGTCAAAATAGCCATGTTGCTCACCAGCGAACAGACCTTCGCCATATTGTGCTTCCATATGTTCTACGGCCTTAGCAGCAACGCCTGGCTTACCGCCCAAAAGATAGATGGTCTGGCCATTTTTTGCGGCTTCAGCGCAAATTTCTGGAAACAGATCGGTTCCGTTCAAATTGCTCGGAGTTGAGCGCTTCGCCATTTTGGCGGCCAGACGCAGACCCGAACCATCCGGCAGCAACATATCTGCGGATTGCAAGGCTTGCTGATATTGCTGGTCGCGAATGACTGTGTTCACACAATGGGCATTGATAAAGAATATGGTGGTGCGCCGCGCACGGGCTGACAGATCAACAATTTTGCGCGCAGCATCCTTTAACGTGTCACGTACGAGATCAAGACCAAAGAGACGATCAGAGCCATTGGCGTAGAAACGCACAGTTGCGTCTGAGGGTGCGTTATTGCCTGTTATGCCAACAGGCAGCGCCACTGGGGCAAATGCGTCAAAATGCAGTGCATTACTATCATGGAACATGAGAAACCTCCGTTAAATGTCGGTTTTTCATAAGCAGCGATCGTGCCATTTTTATTTTATCACTATTTATCAAATGCTTGGCTATAGGCTTTTCATTTTGCAAATCGTCGATTTTGTCATTTCGCAGCGGAAGTTCGCATTTTGCAACGCGATCTTTTGAAAATGCGAATTTCCGCCTGTCGAGATGTACCGGAAATTATCTAAAGCATTGATATACATATATTTATTGAAACTGGCACAAAGCGTGAAGAGTGTTCTGCATCTTTAAGAAAGTGGAACAGAATGCTGTATATGCCGACACATATTAAGAGCCTTTTCAAGCACCCGTTTTTTACGGCGATGCTGGCTTATGGCTCGCTTGAATTGGCGGCACGGATATTCCGCCTGTTCACTGTCATCGTGATGGCATGGCAGATGACGCCAGAATATCTTGGCGTTGCTGCGCTGAGCCTTTCTTGCTTCGAAATTATCCGCGTGCTTGCCAATATAGGCGTTGGTCAGCAGATTATTGCTGCCAGTGATCAGAAGCTCGAAGCCACTTGCAATAGCGGACATATCATCTTCTGGATCTGGCTGCCTTTGGTCGCCATTGTTCAGACCATAGTCGCATTGATATTGTGGTTTGGTTTTGGTCAGGCTTTGGCAGGGCAGATGCTGATGGCGCTGTCAGCGGTTTATATCTTCATGCCTGGCGGTCTGATCCCTTGTTTCCGCCTGATGCGTGACAAAAAGCTCAAAACAACAGCCCGCATCAGCGCGCAACAGACCATTGCCGACCATATTTTGACAGCCATATTATTGCTGATCTGGCCTAGCCCATGGGCGATTGTTCTGCCCAAGTTGATCACTGCGCCATTATGGCTGATCTGGATGCGCAGCGCCTATACATGGCAGCGCGTTGCATCGGCTGGCCAAGTGCCCATGCGCCCCTTATTGGGTTTCAGCATCAAGGTTTTGTCGAGCGATGTCATGCTGGCTGCACGCAGCCATTGCGACAAGCTGATTATCGGCGCTTGCTTTGGAATGGGCGCATTGGGCACCTATTATTTCGCATTCAATGCCGGCATCAGCATCATGGGTTCTTTGATCGCTGCCTTTGGTACGGTGCTTTACCCCTATCTTTGTGCTGCGCCGCAAGGGGCTGAGCGTTTAGCAATATTGAAACGCTATGCCGGTTTGGGCGCTGCGGCCTTTGCCATCATGCTGACCGCACAAATCCTGCTGGCCCCGATTTATGTGCCGCTGGTCTTTGGCGCCAAATGGGCCATGGCTGTTCCGCTCATCATGATCTTGGCACTGGCCGCCATCCCGACCTTTATCGCCACCATCATCATGGTCTGGACTCGTAGCGCCAATCGCCCTGGCTTCGACCTGATACTCTCAACCATCAGCAGCATAGCCGCATTGTCAGCCCTGTATCTGGGCAGTCTGATTTCGCTCGAAATGGCTGCGGCCTCCTGGGTTTTTGCTCTTTTAGCAACCAGTATTCCAGCCGGCCTTATTCTCATCATTCGTCAGTCTGCACAGCAGCGTAACCCGATTTTCCAAGGAGTAGCATCATGACCGCACCATATTTTTCCATCATCATGCCCGTTTATAATGCGCAGGACAGCCTGCCAGCGACCATTGCTTCGGTATTGGCGCAGAGCGAAAGCGATTTTGAGTTGATCGTCCTTGATGACGGCTCAACCGATAATAGCCTGCACCAATTGCTGGAATTATCCGCACAAGATGAGCGCGTTCGACTGGTTTCCCAAAATAACAAAGGTGTCTCAGCCACGCGCAATTTTGCCATGGGTCTAGCACGCGGTGAGTTCATCGCCTTTTTGGACAGCGATGACCATTGGCACCCTGAAAAACTGGCGATGCACCGCAGAGTGCATGCCGCACAACCATTTGCCGATGCCAGCTTTGCCAAAGTTGTTTTTGTGGAAAATGGTACATCACCCGATTGGCGCTATGGCCGCCAGTCCAGCGTACAGAATATGACCTATAGCGCATCCGAATTTCTGGCTGAAAACCCTAGCTGCACCATGTCCAATGTCGTTGTGCGCAGAGAGGCTGCATTGGCGGCAGGCCCATTCATGCACGGCATGTCTTTTGCGGAAGATCAGGAATGGTTGCTGCGCCTTATCGGCAATGGCAGCAATCTGGTCGGCATAGATGCCGCTTTGGTTGGTTATATGGTCAGCGAAACCGGTCTATCAGCAAATTTTGATGCAATGCTGTCAGGCTGGCGTGAGCTATTTGATCGCTATGGCCCTGCGCAAGACCGTTCAGCGGCCGAAGCATTATATTTCCGCTATCTGGCACGCCGCGCACTGCGCATGGGCTCCAGCGCGCGCATCGCCATGCATTATGCCCGCCAAGGCCTGGCCATTAACGCACGCAGCTTTTTGGCGGATGGCAAACGCGGCTGGGCGACATTGTGCTGCTGCTGCGCTGCTCTCTTCATGCCGCGCTCAATACGCACCCATTTTTTCGCATAATCACCGACACATAATATCAGGAGGATAATATCATGACAAAGACCACAAAAATCAGCACCCGTACATCTATCCGCAAGCCGAAAATCTCTGTCGTTATGCCGGTTTACAATGTTGAGCGCTATGTAGCAGAGGCGGTACAATCTGTTCTGGATCAAAGTTTCGAAGAGTTCGAGCTCATCATCGTTGATGATGGCGGCCAAGATGACAGCATTGCCATTTGCTCAGCATTTAAAGACCCGCGCATCCGTATCATATCACAGCGCAATCGCGGCCTTGCTGGTGCACGCAATACCGGCATCTTGGAATCATGGGGCCGTTATGTTGCTTTCCTCGATAGTGACGACAGCTGGATGAAAGACAAGCTGATGCTGCATTTCATCCATTTGGAAAATAACCCCGATGTTGATGTCAGCTATAGCGGATCACGTTTCATGGACGAAAACGGCCATGCTTTGCGTCAGGCACAAAAACCCAAACTGACCAATATCGATCCGCGCAAAATCTTGCTGCGCAATCCGGTCGGCAATGGATCTGCACCAGTAATCCGCCGCACCGCGTTGAACAATGTGGCCTATCGTCACCCGGAGGAATCCTGGCGTCTTTGCTATTTTGACGAAACATTGCGCCAGTCAGAAGATATTGAAATGTGGTTGCGGCTATCCATGCTTGGCCAAGCAAAATTTGAAGGTGTTGATGGCCTGTTGACCAATTATCGCATCGTTGGCGGCGCTTTGTCTGCCAATATTATTGCACAATATGAAAGTTGGGAAACGATGCTCGACAAAACACGCAGCTATGCCCCGCAATTTGTGGCCCTGCATGAGCGTGAGGCACGCGCATTTCAGCTGCGTTACCTTGCGCGCCGCGCCATCCAACTGGGTGACGGCACCATGGCCATGATGCTGATCCGTGATGCGATTTCATACAGCCTTAAACCATTATACCGCGAACCGGGCCGGTCACTGGCCACCGTTTCCGCTGCTTTGGCCATGCGCTTTTTGCCCACCAACAGCGCTAAAGCTCTGGCGAACCGATGGACTGGCAGCAAGGCGCTTGTCGGATGATCAGGCAGCACATTGTGCACTTGCTGGAAGATGGCTCTTTTGGCGGTGTTACCGAAAATCTAAAACTGTTTGATCGCCCGGAAATGGCGATGCGATATAGCCATTCTGTCGAAAGAGTAACGCCTGGCTGGTCGATTGCGCCGAAATTAGAGGCCGATATCATCATCACCCATTATTCACATAGCTGGAGCAGACTGCCCTTTTTATGGTCTTTGCGTCAGCGCAATTCGCGCGCAAAGATCATTCATATGGAACATAGCTATTCAAAAGAATGGGCCGAATTGTCCGTGCCAAATTTGAACCGGCTTAAACGCTTGATGGTCAATGTCAGTCGCAATGTGGATGCCCTGATCTGTGTCTCCGATGCGCAGCGTTATTGGCTCAATACCCTTTCACCGAAGCTGGCGGAAAAGACGCTGACGATCAACCCGTTTAGCGATATGACCGCGCTGAAAGCATTGAGTCTGGCCAAACCCCATCATGGCAGGCCTTTGACGGTTGGCACTTTTGGGCGTTTTCACCCCGATAAGGGCTTTGATACACTGATCAACATTTTCGATCAGCTTCCCAGCGGATATAATATCCGATTGCTGATAGGCGGATTTGGTGAGACAGAGGAAGAGTTGCAAACATTAGCGGCGTGTAACCCTGCGATTGAATTTATCGGCCGTGTCGAGGACAAAGCCAATTTCATGCAGCAATGCGATGTCGTCATTGTTCCTTCCAAATATGAGACTTTCGGCTTGACCGTTGCAGAAGCCAAGGCTGCTGGCCGCGCCGTATTGGTTGCCAATGTCGGTGCATTGATTGAACAGGTTTCAGATCCAAGGCAGATTTGCGACTTTGACAAACCTTCCGAAGTATTGGCCCGCCTTTCCCGCCTCGACGCAATGCCGCTTGATCGCTTAGCAGAGGAAGGGCGCGCGGACATGGCTGGCTATGAAAAGCGTATTATCGATGGCTGGACCACATTGCTGGATTGGGGAGCACCGATAGCGGCCCAGTAATTGGCGCAACCATATCGACCAAGACCCGATATATAAGACCAAAGCCCCCAGACCCGAAAAAGCCCGTCAGTGATATGCTGGCGGGCTTTTTTGTGTGTCATGCAGCGTCAAACACTATGTTTGGCGGCTAAATGAGGGCAGTTATAGGATAGCACACGCTCTGTGGAATGCGTTAGGCGTGAACCTATTACGTTTGCATGGCCACTCCCATCACTAATATGATCGAAAAGCGCAGATATATTGCTTTCTACATTCCAAATATCAGATCGTTAGTGGATAGCCTCTGGCATATAAACGTTTCTGATAGGCTGTGTACGTCTAGTGCCGCGATGCAAGCAATCACGCTAGACCGGCCTTATCACAGCATTATCGGTTGAATTATAAAAGCCTGATTACGCGACCATATGCCGGTTATTAGACTGCAAACTTTGGCCTACAATAATCAGCGCTGGCCAATAGAGATAGGCCAAAGACTCCAGATTTTCGCCAAAGCTGTACATGATCAGCAACAGCACCAGTGATAAAGGCAATCTGGCATGTGCTTCAAAAAGACATTTGCGCAGCAATATGACCAATGTTGTGACCAAGGGGATAGCCAGCAGGAACAGGCCTGACAGGCCTTTGACAAATAACAGACCATACCAGCTGTGATGACTGCCAATCGGCATATATTCGACCAGATGCGGCCCGCGTTCAACAATGCCATGGCCAAACCAATAGGCCTCATTCTGCCAGCGCTCGACCGCTATTCGGCCCAAAGCCTCTCGCACACGGGTGGAGTCCGCCCGCGCGCCAGCAAAATCCGCCTGAAGCGCTTGCCCAATATCAATAATGTCCAGTGCAAACCAGCCAGCCAATAGCAAGAACGGCGTGCCAAGCAGCCACAAAACAGGACGATTTAACCGCGAAACAGCAAAGGCTATTGGCCATAACAATATCAGTCCAACCAGCGCCAGACGCGATTGCGACAACAGCATGATAGCAAGGGCCGCGGTCAGGCCGACAGCCTTCCACCGGATATTCTTCTCTTCCAGCGCACACAAAAAGTAGATCAGACCGATCATTCCGGCTGCGGGCGACCATGGCGCAAAAAATTGCCAGCGCGGTGCATTCGTGCCTGGCTCCAATGTGTATAAGATGGTGGCGAAATATTCAGGACCGGACCCGCCCAAAATCTTCAACGGCGAAACCCAGAGCATAGAGGGCAAACCGATATAGGGAGCAGCAAGAAATATGGGCAGAACGATCAGAGTAACCGCGCCAACCTTGCACACTGCGCGTACAATAGCGGAGCGTTTGATGGGCAACACAGCGCCCGCGAACAGAAACAGCGCGATCAACAACCAGCCTTTTGCCCAGCCTATGGAGGATTTGATGGTCTGGCCCGTGCCCAGCGATTGGTCAAAATGGCCAATCCACAACACGATTAACAGGCCCAGCATACCCGCAATCCAGATCATGATGGACATTGGCGGCGCAGGCAAACGGCGCTCTTCCGGCAAATTGGGTGCAATATAATAGAGCAGCAATGCCCAACCAGCAAAGAGGAAACCCAGCACTGGCCCCGCAATATATAAGCCACCAACCAACCATAATGGCCATGTGGCCATTATCGCGATTGCGCTTATATAAGTGGCTTGATTTTGTTGATGATCGGTGTGCGGAACCATAGCAACATTAATCCGGCAAGCATGAAGAAAGTAGCACCCAATGCCCCTGCCAAAGCAATCAGCAAAGACGGGCTCGATGTGCTTTTGGGGAGCGAGGGTTGCTCCAGCACTTGAACGAGCGGATAGGATGCGAACGGGTCTTGTTTATTGGTATCAATACGCGCCAGGGCCGACGAAAACACGGCTTCTGCAACACGGTGATCGCGCGTTAAATCGGCAAGTTCGGAGGCTTGTTCGACAAGTTTTTGCGTCTCCAAAGATTGCGCTGTAATATCGCGGCGGATTTCCGCTAGACCAGATGCGGCGGCTTCTTTCTGTGCGGCGCTGACCACCAAAGATTGCATCAGATTAGAGCGCCCCTGCCCGACCATGATGTCGGTGCGCTGCAAAATTGCATTGGCGCCCAGACCTGTCAAAGCCCTGCCCCGCGCTGCCAAAGCAGTGCGCAGCTCTTGGCGTTCAGCGCTTATCTTGGCCAGATTGGCATGGTTAGGCCCCAAGGTCGCAGACATTTCCTGATATTGCGCATCAACCTTCGCATAACGCTGGGCAATCTCGCCAAATTGTGGATCAGAGGCCAGCCGCAGCGATGTGTTCGCAGAGGACGGGTTTTTGCCCAATATCGACGACAAAGAGCCGGTTTCGCTCGACTTTTGTTTTAGGGCAATACGGGCCTCTCGTTCACGATTGCGCATGGCATCAAGATTGGCGATACGCCCGTTAAACTGATCGAGCGAAACAAGGCCTGTTCGCGCTTGGAAATCGAGCAAAGCCTGCTGTGTATCGCGGACCTTTTGCTCCAGTTTTTTAAGGTTTTCGCTCTCACCTGCTTCGCGTTGCTCTGCCTCATCATTACGCAGTGCATCAAGCTGTTTCAGGAAACTGTTGCGCAGCGCATTAGCGCGTTCTTGTGCTTGCTCAGCCGTTGAACCGCCAATTTCGACTTTGATCAAATTGGTCTGATCGGTCAAAGTCACTCGCGGTGCAGGGAATTTGCCAGCATCTTCATCAACCATTTTGGCGCTTTCGTCCAATGTAATATCGGTCATCAACAGACGCTTATAATTCTCTGTCGGGCTGAGCGATGCGCTAGAGAAAGCGGAACTGGCATTTGATTGCGCCTGACCGATGCTTTCAACATTGAGCGAGCTGCCAGCACCTGAACCTGGCAATATCAACGTGAATTTGCTGCGATATTGTGGCGGTGAGATAGCCAGATAGAGCGCAGTCAAAATCCAGATAACCGCAACCCAGCTACCCGCAGTAATGAAATAGCGGCGATGACGGCGCAAAAATGGGCGGCGATTGCGCCAAGCCTGCCACAATTTCTGGGGCAGGCCAGGCTCTTCTTGCGCCACATCAAGGGATGGTGTGTGGCTCATGATCAATCCAGATTATTGAAAAAGAGGAAAGGTGTTGCAGTCTCACCAATGACGCTGACAACATCGCGCAAGTTCATGGCAAAGCTGTCATAACAGGCAACGGCATCGCCCGGCATCAGATACGGGTCTTTGCTGTCACGATCGGCCCCGCGCACCAATCCTTCGATAGAGCGAGAAATAACAACCGATTTGCCATTGATGGGGTTACGCGAAAACAGAACAATTTTGCGTCCTGCATTCATTGCCGACCCGCCAACACAATTGGCCGAGAACATGGCTTGAGAGAGGCGGCTGCCATAGGGCAGATTGGTGGCTTCTTTACCGATCGCAGCGCCTGCATTGTTATTGGCAGGCCGGCTAAGATTGGACATGAAAACGCGGATGCCCGGGGCTGTAACCGATGATGGCTTGACCAAGGCTTCCTGAAAACATCCGGCTGATGGCACTATAATCTGGTCACCATCCTGCAATTGAAAGTCTTCGACAGCGCTGCCATAAACAGCGCCCGACAGATCAACCTGGGTCCAGCGTGTGCCGCGCACAATATAGACACTGCGCAGTTCTGCATCAGGGCGCACCCCGCCCGCTGCACGCAGGCTGGTGGATATGGTCCGGCCAATATTTGTGTCCCCGGCGTCAGCGCTATCCAGATTAACCGAACGGGTAACCGCTTGGCGAACACCAATCTGTTTGACACCGGATTCGAACACTGCGCCATTAACGGCAACACCAATGCTGCCCAGCTCCTTAATGGTCAGGCGCACATTATTGGCCAGATCGCGGACCATGCCTTCGCGAACCAAAAGACTGCGTACGGCATTTTCCGCTTCGCCCAAGGTAAGACCGTTCAGGGATAGGTTATAACGGCCCATCAGGCTCAATTGGCCAGCACCATTTAGGATATAGGTTTTTGACAGCAGGTCATCATCACCCGCAACCGATAATGTAACGCTGTCGCCCGGATTGAGCCGGTCACCAAAGGTCTGGTCAAGAAGATCAGGCGCATATTCATAGCGCTGGATCACACCGGGCTGCGGCGCGGTATGGCATTGCTTAACTTGTCGATGATCGGCTGGAGCCTGTGTTGCTGCATAATAGCTGCCATATTGATTGCGCGGTGTTGGCATGGTTGCGCAGCCAGAGAGCGTTGCAGCGATAAGGCCAGTGAGAAGAAGTTTTTGCATGGTCCAAGTCCGTTTTGAGAAGAAACATCATTATATTTTCTCCGGACTATGCAATCGCCGTGCCAATTCGCATTTTGCGCTTTTATTGCCGGAAATTCCAAGATTTCAGTTTTTCAAAATGCGAAAATTTGCAATTTGCAAAGATTTTCATTGCATAATGCAATATGATGATTCGCAAAATGCGATGATAGGTTTTGAAATTTGCGGTAAAGCCGCAGTTTTGCGTAATGCAAAGAATGGCATGTTTTTTGCTTATTATGTGGCGACAACCACAATAAGGACCAAAATATGAAGGGCGTAGTTTTTACAGAGTTGGTGCGTTTCATGGAAGAAGCACAATCAGCCGATTTCGCGGAAGCCGTATTGGAAGGTGCAGCTTTGCCAAATGACGGTGCTTTTACCAGCGTCGGCAATTATCCTTCCGAATATGCATTGCAGATGGTGGGCGAAGCCTCCCTTCAGTCCGGTATTGATGCAGCAGAGCTGTGCCGTCTTTTCGGCAAACAGCTATATGGCCGATTTTTCATTCTCTATCCGCATATCATGGAAGCCTATCGCAATGCTGAGGATTTGCTCAGTCATGTGGGCAGCCATATCCATGCCGAGGTTTGCACACTGTACCCTGATGCCAATCCCCCCAAGGTAGAAAGCCGGAAAAACGGCGATGATATGGAAGTGCGCTACACATCACACAGGCCCATGGCGGCTATCGCACTGGGTCTTGTTCAGGGCTGCATGGCGCATTTCGGGGATGAGCGCAGCCTAAGCTGGGATTTTGGCGAGGATAGTAAATCCGCAACATTTACTATCAATGGAGAACGCAGTGAATAATGCGAAAATCCTGATTGTTGAAGACATATTGTCTCTCTCACTGGCGTATAAGGTCTTGCTGGAAGCAGCAGACTTCGTGGTGGAGACAGTTCCTACACTGGAAGAAGCGACACAAGCCATAGCATCAACACAGCATGGCTTTGCCGCCATTTTGCTCGATCTTAATCTACCGGACGGTGATGGTCTGGATTGGCTAAAGCGCAATGACCATATTTTGAAGGAATGTGCCGTTATTATCGCTACCGCGGACAGCTCGCTAAACCGTGCCATCGATGCCATGCGCCTGGGTGCTTATGACTTCATGGTCAAACCCATTTCGCACAAAAGACTGGTCGCCTCTTTCAAAAGCGCCTTTGAAACCCGCTTGGAAGAGCCGGTCATCGACCCAATGGCACCAACTGCCAACACGCAGGCAGAGGGCTTTCAGGGCTTTCTTGGTGAAAGCGCGGTCATGCAGGATGTTTATCAGCAGATTGCCAATGTCGCCAATTCCAAAGCAACGATCTTTATCACTGGCGAAAGCGGCACGGGTAAAGAGGTTTGCGCAGAAGCCATTCATAAATCGGGTGGCCGTGCAAAGCGCCCCTTCATCGCCATTAACTGCGGCGCGATACCTGAAAATTTGCTCGAATCTGAACTGTTCGGCCATTTGAAAGGCGCCTTTACCGGTGCCCTTTCAGACAAGGTCGGCGCCGTTCAAGCAGCACAAGGCGGCACATTGTTCCTTGATGAGATTTGCGAGATGGAGCTGAAGCTGCAAGTCAAATTGCTTCGCTTCCTGCAAACCGACACCATTCAGCGCGTTGGCTCAACCAAGACCGAGGATGTTGACGTGCGCATAGTCTGCGCCACCAACCGCAACCCGCAAACCGAAGTGGCCGCCGGACGTTTTCGCGAAGACCTGTTTTACCGGCTGGCAGTTGTGCCGATGCATCTGCCACCGCTGCGCGCACGTGGGAATGATATTATTCATTTGGCCAATGCTTTTCTCACCCGCTTTGCGCAGGAAGAAGGCAAGAATTTTGAACCCGTTTCCCCCGCATTGGCGCAGACACTCAGCGCGCATTTATGGCCGGGCAATGTTCGCGAGCTGCAAAATCTGATGCGCCGTGCAGCGGTTATGTACCCCGGCCCCAATCTGGATATGACATTGGTTTCAGAACTGTCCATGGCTCAACCAGTCCTGCAACAGGACATCGCGCCACATGGCGATAATGGCATGCCCGCGCAGAATAATGCCGGGACATATTTTGATGCCCATGCCGCGCCGGATGCACAGCCTGTAATGGCTTCAGCGCAGCCTATGGCCAGTTTACCGGGTCAGAATCTTGCGCAATTTGATGGCATGACCATGGACCAGATCGAAAATCTGATTATCGAATATTTTATTGAAAAGCATGGTGGCAGCGTGCCCAATGCGGCGCGCAAATTGGGCCTTAGCCCCTCCACCATCTATCGCAAGCGCGAGCGTTGGCAGGAGCAAAATCAGGAAGCAGCAGCCGCAGCCGAATAAGGCCTCGCCTCACTCTTTTGCGGTTTTGCGATCGTCAATAATGTTCATTGTTGCAACACCGCTATTGCCCAGCTCTACACTGGCAAAGGGCCCGCCATGGCACAAATTGCCGGGATCAGCCGGATCCAGCACACCTGCCTCTGCATAAATCTTCTCTGCAAATTGCTCCGCATTGTCTTTCGGCCGATAGCCCAGATGCCGCGCACCGCTATTATCAACCGGTGCACGGTCATTATTAGACACGCCATAAATCACTGAAAAGCCAACCACTGGGGTTGTGACTGCTTGCTCGACCAAATGCACCAGATCGTCATAGCTGAGCCATGAACCGACAGCACGCGCATTGGTAACTTGCGCGCAGGATAATATGCGCAGGCATACCGCTTCTAATTTGCGTTTATCCCAATACATGCGGGCCAAATCCTCAGCAAAGCACTTGGCTAACCCATAATAGGTATCAGGCCGATGCGGCGCATCTATGCCTATGGCCTCGGTCTTTTCATGCATACCAACGGCATGAATAGAACTGGCATAGACCACGCGGCGCACCTTATGCTGATATGCTGCTTCCCAAATATTATAGGCGCCAATGATATTTGGCCCCAAAATCTCGTTAAAAGGTGCTTCATCGGCAACCGCGCCAAAATGCACCACCATATCCGCGCCCTTTAGCAATGCCGCAATGGCATCATAATCGGCCACATCGGCGGCGACATAGCTTTCACCTGCATAGAGTTTGCCAATATCCTCGGCCAGATCGGTGGACAGCAATTCATCCGCCATCTTGCTCAGCGGTTCACGCAAATATGATCCCAATCGCCCCGCCGCGCCTGTCAAAACAATCTTCTTCATGGCCTTATCATCCTCATTTTACGCCTGCATCGTCACAATTTTCTCCGTTGATAGCAGGATTTGGGGGATAGCAAGCCACATTAGCTTGTAATGCTCAATATGCTTTCTGATATAGCCCATAATGAAGCGCAAAAGCGCCCCCTTTTCTTTTTCTGCATGACATGATGTGCATGCGCAGGAGACCAGAATGTCTGATACCACCATCAAAAAAGCCAAGCTGCTCATCGTCGGGTCCGGCCCAGCGGGCTATACCGCCGCCGTTTACGCCGCCCGCGCCAATCTGGACCCGGTTTTGGTTACTGGTCTGGAGGCTGGCGGACAGCTGACCACCACCACCGACGTCGATAACTGGCCCGGTGATAATGACGGTGTGCAAGGCCCGGAGTTGATGGACCGGATGCGCAAACATGCTGAGCGTTTTGAGACGGAGATTATCTCTGATCATATTCACAATGTCGATTTCTCTCAGCGGCCTTTCAAACTGACCGGTGATGCCGGGGAATATCACGCTGATGCGGTAGTTATCGCCACTGGTGCCAGCGCCAAATATCTGGGTCTGCCGTCGGAAGAGAAATTTATGGGCCGCGGCGTCTCTGCCTGTGCCACATGTGACGGTTTTTTCTATCGTAACAAGCCCGTTGCGGTAATTGGCGGCGGCAACACTGCGGTTGAGGAAGCGCTGTATCTGGCCAATATCGCCAGCCATGTGACTTTGGTGCACCGGCGCGACAGCCTTAAGGCAGAGAAAATCCTGCAAAAGAAACTGTTTGAGCGGGAAAAAGAAGGCAAGGTCACCATCCTGTGGGACCATAATCTTACGGAAGTTCTGGGCGATGATGCAGGGGTCACCAGCCTGAAACTGACCAGCACAAAAGATGATAGCCACCAGATTATTGATGTGCATGGCGTTTTCATTGCCATTGGCCACACCCCCAATACCGGCCTTTTTATCGATCAGTTGGATATGAAGGGTGGCTATATCACCGTCAAAGGCGGCGCAGAAGGCAATGCCACACAGACCAGCATTCCCGGCATCTATGCGTGCGGCGATGTGATGGACCATATCTATCGGCAAGCCATCACCTCAGCCGGCACAGGCTGCATGGCCGCACTGGATGCTGAGAAATTCTTGGATGGCTTGGAGTAAAGCTGCGCTCTAAGCAGACCGCATACCAATCCGCTAGTGGTGAGCCTGTCGAACCACGTCTCTCAGCGTGGTGCGGGATTGAGAGATGCCCTTCGACAAGCTCAGTGTTAGCGGGTCATTATCTTGTTCAAACCGCCTCGCCACGCGCTATCATATCCGCTACCTCGGTAATATCAGCATCGCTTAAACCATAATCATCCCGTGCGGCCTGTTCGGAGATATAACCGCGTGCCAGATCGCGTTTGACCAGTTGACTGTCGCGCTGCTTTGGGTTGCCATAGCCGCCGCCCCCCGGAAAGCCTAGGCGCACAATATACTCGGCGCCAACAGGTTGCTTGCCCTTGCCTTTTAACTTCGTACCATCGTCCAGCGCGATTGTTGTCGGTGCGCCATTACCGCCATTATGACGACCGCGCGCGGGGTGATCCACGCGGTCAAACATGGCGGAGAAATCGCATTCATGGCCCTGTGCTGGAGCGACATCCATATATTGCCCCAAACCGCCGCGATATTTGCCAGCGCCGCCGCTATCCATGCGCAATTCTTTACGCCAGATAATCACTGGCCCGGCATGTTCGGTCGCCTCCACCGGCATGGTCATGACGCCAGAGGGGAATGCGGTGGCATTCATGCCGTCCAAAGTGGGGCGTGCCCCTGCTCCGCCGGAATTGAAGGTCAGCACTTCGGCGCGCCGCCCTGAATTATTGGGGCCTTGATTGGTTAGTGCTTGATCTTGTCTAGGGCGCAGCGATAGCTGGAAATTGCACAATGTACCGGCCCCTTCTGCTGGCACAGTGTCGGGCAAAATCTGGTCCAGAGCGCCATAAACCGTATCGGGCAGCATATGACCAATCACGTGGCGCAGCGCCACAGGAGCAGGGTGCGGCGCGTTGACGATACTGCCTATCGGCGCAGTGATGACAAAGGGGGCAAGTGACGCCGCATTATTGGGAATATCGGGCGCAATGGCGCATTTCAGCGCATAACAGGCATAGGCCTCTGTATAGACCATCGGCACATTTATGCCCTTAGCATCAACCGGCGACGAACCGGCAAAGTCACAGAGTATTTGGTCTTTCTCAATCGCCACAGTCGCGCGCAGGGTGATGGGGCGATCATAGCCGTCAATCACCATCTCCCCGCTTGCCTTACCGGGCTTCAACGCATTGATCTTCGCCAGAGTGGCGCTGCGCGAATTGCTGAGGATGAAGGCGGAAATATCCTCCAGATCAGCCAGCGCAAATTCATGCATCATTTCTATCAGCCTTTTATGACCAATCTCATTGCACGTTGCGAGCGCATAGATATCGCCCACCACCTGATCCGGCTCACGCACATTGGCGCGCACCATGGCGACCAGCATCTGGTTAACCGCGCCCTTATCGGCAAATTTCATGATCGGGATGTAAAGCCCCTCCTCATAAACCGAATTGGCGTCAGCGGTAAAACCTATGCCGCCAATATCAACCACGTGCGCAGTGCAGGCAAAAAAGCCAATTAACGTGCCGCTATGGAAGCTGGGCGAGACAATGGTGATATCATGCAGATGTCCTGTCCCTTCCCATGGGTCATTGGTGATATAGACATCGCCTTCATGCATATTGTCATAGCCAATGCGGCGAATAAAATGCGCCACAGCGGCGGCCATGGCATTGACATGGCCCGGCGTGCCGGTGACCGCCTGTGCCAGCATATTGCCCGCCCGGTCATAAACGCCGGCAGACAGATCGCCGGCCTCTCGCACCGAGGTGGAAAAGGCGGTGCGGATCAGCGCTTGGGCTTGTTCCTCAACAATAGAGATCAGCCGGTTCCACATAACCTGATGCTGCACGCTGCTGGCGGCTTTGTTCATGCGCCCTCTCCTTTTCTTGTCACCGCGATACAGCCATCGACCAGACAGATGGCGCTGCGGCTAGCAGGCACGATGATCGTCGTTTCATCTTCCACGATGATGGCTGGGCCGTCTAAAATCTGCCCCGCAGTCAGATCAGCGCGTGGGTAGATTTTCGCTTGGGTCGCTTCGCCCAATCCGGCATCAAACAACGCTCGCTCGCCCGATGCTTTGGCCTGTGTCTGGTCGCCCAATGCATACAGCGTATCACTCGCCATTTTCGGCGTTTGCGCATTAACCGACCAGATGGTGATTTCCACGTCCATGCCATCTACCGGGCGCCCAAACAGATTGGCATATTGCGCCTCAAAAGCGGCTTTATACGCATCAGCACATGGCGCAGAAATCTGCGTGGGCGACAGCGGCACCGGTATCTCCCACCCCTGACCGACATAGCGCATATAGGCGCGGCAATGGCTGATAATATCGGCATGTTCATCGCAGGACCGAACAAAGGCGCGTGCTTCTTCTTCCAGAGCGGCAAAGAGGCTTTTTACGCTTTCGCCATCAAAATCACTCAGCCGCATATAGACGCTGCGCGTTGCCTCAAAACCAAAGGGCGCGCGCAAGAAACCGACCGCAGAGCCAACCCCGGCAGATGGCGGAATGATAAGCCGCTCAACGCCCAGCTTTTCGCATAATCGCCCGGCATGCAGCGGCGCCGCACCGCCAAAAGCAATCATAGTATAATCGGCCAGATCTTCGCCATTTTCCACCGCATGAACCCGCGCAGCATTGGCCATATTCTCGTCCACCATTTCCGCCACGCCAAAGGCCGCCATTTGCGCATCTATGTTCAGCGGTCCGCCTATATGCGTGTTCAGCGCATCAGATGCTGTTTGCGTTTGCAGGGCAAAGCTGCCCCCGGCAAAATTGTCCGGGTCCAGCTTACCCATGACCAGATCGGCATCTGTTACCGCCGGACGCACACCGCCGCGGCCATAGCATGCAGGGCCAGGCTCTGATCCAGCAGATTCCGGGCCGACCCGTATCTGGTTCATTGCATCAACATAGGCCAGCGAGCCGCCGCCCGCGCCAATTTCCACCATATCGATAACCGGTATCGAAATCGGCATGCCAGAGCCTTTTTTGAAGCGATAACTGCGCGCCACTTCAAACACGCGCGCGGTTTTGGGTTGCCCATCGCGGATAAGGCATATCTTTGCCGTGGTGCCGCCCATATCAAAGCTCAGCACTTTATCGAGACCATGGCGCGAAGCTATATCTGCCGCAAAAATCGCGCCGCCAGCCGGTCCGGATTCGACCAGCCGCACAGGAAAATCTGCTGCATCTTCTAGCGATATGATCCCGCCGCCGCTGTGCATCAAAAAGATGGTGCCGGTCATGCCGTTCTCAGCAAAACGGTCTTTCAGACGTCCCAAATAGCTTTTCATCTGCGGCTTGATATAGGCGTTGGCGACCGTGGTATTAAACCGCTCATATTCGCGCATTTGCGGGCTGACTTCGCTGGACAGCGAAAGCATGACGCCCGGCATTTTCTGCGCCAATATATCGGCAATCATGCGTTCATGAACAGGATTGGCATAGCCGTGGATCAGGCCGATAGCGATGCTTTCATAGCCCGCTTTAACGAGCTGATCGGCCAGCACCTCCACCTCTGCCGGATCGAGCGGTAGCAATATTTGCCCATGCGCATCCACGCGTTCGGCCAGCGTGTAACGTTGTTGACGCGGCAAAAGCGGCTCGGGCAGCACAAGGTTGAGATCATATTGCTCAAAACGCGATTCCGTGCGCATTTCAATAACATCACGAAAACCCTGTGTGGTGATAAGCGCCGTCTTTGCCCCGCGCCGTTCGATCAGTGCGTTGGTCGCCAAAGTGGTGCCGTGAATGACCTGATCAATGGCATCAGGCGCGCAACCCGCTGCTTTGCACACCTGCATCATACCCGCCAAAATGGCATCCTCTGGCGCGCCATAGCTGGTCAGCACTTTGGTAGAAAACTGGCTAGCCGTTCCTGTTCGCCCTGTTTCCAGCACAATATCGGTAAATGTACCACCAATATCAACACCCATGCGGATGCGCGGCTTGTAAGAATTTTCGGATTGGGAAGTATTTTCGCTCGTCATGGCTGAGTGCTAAGTCAGACCGTCGGCAATGCCAAGTTATTTGCTTGCTTTTTCCAAAGTTAAGCGCAAACTTTGGCCATTGAAAAACAAAAATAATCAGCCGCATTTCGCGACTGATATAAGGGGGACGCACAATGATAATCCTGACACGTATATTGGTCGCAGCTGTCGGCTTGCTCTTTGCCTTTATGGCGGCAGGGTTTTTGTTAAGCACTGAGACAGAGGCGAGCAAAATCGGCCTGACCACCTTAAGTGCGCAAGGTTTTGCCACTGTCAGGGCAGATATTGGCGGGTTTTTCGCCTTTTGTGCGGGCCTGTCGCTTTATGGCGCAGCCACAAAAAGCATCAGAGTGCTATGGCCTGTTGCCTTGCTGGTCACGCTCGCTTTGGCAGGGCGGTTGCTTAGTCTGGTGCTGACAGGGCCAGGGGACATGTTTCATGTGCCGATCATTGCCGAAGTCATTATCATCGTCATCCTGTTATGGGCGCACAAAACATGGTCCGCCTCGGCACCGAAATTTGGAATTTCACGATGAAGGTCGTCAACCAGTCAGCGCCTACGCCAGAGCGTTTTCAAGAGTTTTTTGGCGCAGAAGACACTGGCCCTTTCATGATGGTCAATCTCCTGAAATTCCGCGAAAAGGCGGAATATGCAGATGGGCGTGATAGCGATCTGACCGGGCGCGAGGCCTTTGCTCTATATGGGGCAGAAGTGGGCAAGCTCATCCTTAAAGCTGGCGGTACACCGGGCTTTGCTGGCCCTGTCACTGGCCTTATGCTGGGCGAAGTAGAGGAATTGTGGGACATGGTCGCGCTGGTGCAATATCCATCACTGGATGCATTCAAGCAAATGATCACATCGCCCGAATATCAGATTATTGCGCAGCACCGTGAAGCCGGTTTGGCGGGGCAATTAAACATCAAAGCCAAAGCCTGATAGCACCCCGCCAAAGCAGTTCGTATATCTAAATACCCTCAACCATGACGCGGGTGTCCGGCACAAAATTGACTGCTGGCATAGCTATATCTGGATAGGCCATGCGCCTGAGACTCTTCAGCGCGGCAACTATGGCCCCTTCCTGCCAGCCGGGCAGTGACGACAACTGATCACCCACGACAAAAAATACCGGGTCACTCAGGCTGCCATTTTCATCATAAATACCGGAGCCTAAGGATAGATCGTTGAAATGTCGCACGGCATCCTCTGTCGGCATCACCTGCCATTGCGCCCAACCACCCTTAATATAGGGCATGTTCTGCCAAGCAATGGCGACGCCATCCTGCAGGCCAGCGCCAAAGGCCTCACCAAATTTGCTGGCACCTTTACGCGCATTATCCAATCGCTCCTGCACCGGTTTTTTACCCCAGCGATAGGCGACGCTGCTAAAATTATAGGCGCCTGTCAAAACACCCTTTTCATCATGATAACCTGTGGACGGGTACCAGATTTGCGCAATCTCGTCCGATGTCCATGATATGCCGCCAAATATGGGCACAACCCCGATTTCGCTGTCAGGGACACTGCAAACGCTGACATCATGACCATCAACATGGTGCTCCGTAACGTCACTGCCCTGCCACAAATTGCGATCAGCCTGCCAGCCGACTTTGGTTGTATTGGCCAGAAACCTTGCGACATAGCCATCTTTGTCCGGTGTAGCTGAAGGCTCAAATTGCGCTTTGAAAACGGCATGCAAGCCATCTTTGAAAGGCCCGGAAAGGCCAGCACTGGGCACAGGGCTTAACAGTTTTTCAGACAAGATATCCTTGAGAAACGGCATAGCCATATTACTGAAACAATAATCGGCGCGATATTCTTTCAATGCGTCTGTGCCGACCTGAGCGACTAAGACGATAAATTCCTTGGTCTTATGGTCCCAATCGATTGTCTTGACCGGACTGTTCAGATGAATATCTCCGCCCAAAGCAGCCACTTGGCGAGCAAAGGCATGTTGCACCTGATCCATTCCGCCTACAGGCTGGAACAATGTTGATTGCCACAAAAAGTCACTGGGTTGGTAAAAGCGGGTCTTTTTCCAAAATTCAGACTCCAGCAAAGAGTTCAACCCCAATGCGCTGGCCGCTTTACCAGCATCAACGCCTGGCAACACGTCAAACCCTGCACGGGCAAGCGCTTGTTCAAAACCATCAGGACCAGCTGTTGGCGCATATTTCGCCACAGGCTTGCCATGCGCATCTTTACTGACGCTGAGTTCACCAAAAGACACCATCAAATTCTGCAACTGCTTTGCCCGTTCGGCCTGCTCGGCTTCTGGAATGTCTAGATCGGCACTGGTCACCAGTTCGGCCGCATTGTCATAGACCATCTGTGCCAACCAGCCGCGAATATTATGATCCAACCGGCGATAAACGACAGGCTCTGAGTTAAATGGCCCGCCATCCATCTGCACCAGATTGGAACCTGAATTCATCACATAAACCTCAACGGCCACGCCAAAGTCACGCAAATATCCAAGCAAATGCTTATGACTGGACGGAATACGTCCAGGCCCGGCATTCAGATAGGGCTGCTCATCACCAACCGGCTGTTTAAACCGGATGGTCTGCGTCTCCCATGGTTCAGACCCGCTAAGCTCGCTATTTTTATCTTCAGTTAAAGTGTCGCCCGTGCGCAAGGTCAGGCAGCGCCCGCCCGTCCGGTTTTGGGCTTCTAAGATCGTCACCGCCATACCCGTCTTTTGCGCCAGTAATTCATAGGCCGTAGTCAGACCCGACACACCTGCACCCAATATGATGGCGCGTTTTCCGGCAAAACTTCCTTCTTCCAATTGCAAAGGGCCAGCAACAGAATTGTTCGCCGCCAATGTGGCTTTATCCAAAGCAGCCCAGGCTTGGCGCGAGCTGTGCTTTGCCAAAAATTCCGCTCTATCGACATATTGTGACATCAGATTTCCTCTTAAAAAGGGCAGAACAATAGCCGTATGGCAAAGCGCATCATGCGCGCCACATGTTCAAACCAAATAATGGGGTGAACACGGGCGATCATGATAGCGCCCGTGCTCGGGGGGGGTATAGGTTATACTTTTTTGAGCGTGTTCACATTGACATGCGGCCAGGTAATCAGCCCGTCTTTGCCAAATTTTTTGTGAAAGATGATGTCACTAATCTGCGTATATTGCAGTTGCAGAAATGTGCTTCCATCCGCCTCTTTAACCGTCTCGATCCAGAAAATAGTCTCAAAACGCGGCGTATCGGCGCGGTCTACGATAAAGGGAATATTTGTTATCCCACCACTATTTTTGGAATCCATCACAAAGGTCGTTGTGTGCACAATATCCTGACCAGCAATATCTGCCTCCAGCGTTTTGTTCACATCGGCAGAGACGAAAGGCGTACCTTGCGAAACTATGGAATACACGTCCGTATATCCCAAAGGCGTATTGGGCCCAGTATCAGGTGGCAGCGCGGATTGTATGGGGAAGGATGGCGGACCATTTGTTTCTGACGCATTGCCCAAGATCATCGCACTGTCGCCATGCGGGATAGTGGCCGAGCGCGCGAGTGAAAATGGCGGTTTTGGACCGGCTGTCCCATCATTGTTAAAAACATTATCAAGATAGAGCCACATGCCGTTTTCCACGTGCAGGGTTTCGTTCGTTTCCGTATCGCTGACGGTCAGTTCATACATCAAACCAGTAACAAATTGATCAACATCCCCGCCACGGTTGCGCACAGCTCCACCAATGGGGGTAAAGACAATCGTCTCAGTATAAGGCTGCAACAAGAGCTTGAAATCGCCTTCATCGCTCGGCGTTGAACCCTTTGAAGGTAAAGCGACGAGATTCCAGCCTTTCGACCCAACCCATTTGCCCGCCAAATCGGCCAACGGACCCAAATTTTCTCTAACGTCACTCGCCGTGCCGCTTAATCGCGTATAACTATCAGGTATTACTTGCATAAATGCCTCCTAAAATTAAGCGCGACCAATTTTTTCATATTTTTATTATTGTTTAATTAACTAATAGAAAGTTACATATTGATACACCGAAAAAATGCACAATATAATGCTTTTTATTTTGTTATTTATTGTTGATAAGGTGATTATTATCACGTAGAAGCAATATTTGATTGTAGGAATTAGACGTTATTTGAGGGGATAACAGATATGATAAGTGATCCTATTACCCAGTTTACCACTGCTGAGCTAAAACTGATTGAACAAATGAATGCGCAATTGACGCATGATACAGCGCTAGCGAAGCTGAAAGAGCTGCTGCAAGTCGCGGTGGAAATCGAGCTCGCGACCATCCCGATCTATCTTTACACATATTATTCTATCGACAGGACACGCTTTAGCGGCGCGCATATGCGCGAGACAGATATCTTCGCCAACAAAGCCGGCGGTGCGGTGATGAGTGTGGCGGTAGAAGAGATGCTGCACATGTCCCTATCGTCGAATATATTGTACTCGCTGGGGCAAATGCCGCAACTTTATCTGCGCGCACCGCAATCCTATCCGGCGCCATTGCCATTCCACAATCCGCAAGGGCCAAAGGGTCCGAATGGCGGCACCGATGTCCGTATACCGCTTGCCAAGCTGACCTATGAGCAATTGTGGCATTTCCTGCAGATTGAATATCCGGAAGCCCCCGATGCAACGCCGCAAGACAGCGATTGGGACTCAATCGGCCAGGTCTATTCTTATATACGCTGTTTGATAGCCTGTGCCCATTTGACAGATGCTGACTTCACACAGGGGCCTCAACCGCATCAGATACAAGGGTTTAACTACTCACCCAATAATACGGATACGGTTCACCCTTCGGGCAAGTTTGACCCGTGGAAAGCCGCACCCAACCCTGCCATCCCCAATCCACCGCCCGGTAGCGATCCCCTGCCGAGTGCATCGGATGCGGCTGTCTATTCCAATGCAGCGGATAGCCATGCAGGGCCGGCTGAATTAATTACTATTGGCAGTAAGCAAGATGCCTATTTTGCAATTGATACGGTTTGCGATCAGGGCGAAGGCTATTCCCAACCCGGATTGCCTACGCAAGAATATGACGATCAGAGCAAATCAGAACTGTCGCATTATTATAAATTCCTGACCATTCAGGCGCAATTTGACCGGTTTGAGCATTATGTGGAGCAATTGCCCGCCAATCCCGCTCCGCCAGCGCCGGTAACACCGACCATGACCGAAGCAGGTTTGGCCGCTGACAAGGTGGTATTTGATTATCCAGACAATCCCATGACCGCGGATTATCCAACAGAATTCCAGCCAATCTCCAATTTCTGCAATGGTGTCTTCCAATATATGCTGGTCCTGACCGAGACATTGTTCTTGGTGCCGCCAGAGGAGCAAAAACTGTTCTTCAATGAAGGTATGCACCGGTCGATGATCTGGGTGTTGGACAAATATATTCAGGGAATGAGGAAAGTCAGCATTCCGTCAGGCAAATTTGCTGGCAAGTCCTTTGCATGCACATTTGAGAATCTCGACCTTGGCACAAGAGAAGCCAGTTTCGCCACTCTGCGCGATTTGGGAACGGAAGCAATAGCCGCTGCCAATGCTCTGGCAGCAGCAGATAAGACAAAATATGGCAGCCTCGCCAGCAATGTTACCTATTATGTCGATCAGACCTTTGGCGTGACGGACGGAACGACCAAGTTCATGCCATTGCCCGATGTCAAAGATTTTTGGAACGGCGATACGCCAGTGTCTAACGGATAAGATCGCACAGAGGAGGGATATATGAGCGATACAGCAAAAACCGCAGCAAAGTCGCTGCCAAATCTTAAACAGCAACCCGAAACAGGCCCCGGAACACCCGTACCAACCCCCTATCCTTATGCGGATGCCCCGGCCTTTTCCCAGACCATTGGAACACAGCCTGAGGGTGTGCCATTGCATGCCTGTATGGGTTTGAACAGCTGCAAGGCCGCTGACCGTTATGGCAAAGAGGGCCATAAAGACCCTGTAACGGGCCAAATGGTGCAAAATGATTGTGCCGGTCAGGGGTATTGCGCAACTGCGCCAGCGCATTTCTGCCATGTGCAGAATGATTGCAAAAATCAGGGTGGCTGCGGGTTATATGGCACCGCCGAAGAATTGAGCAATCCAGGGCATAATGATTGTCGCTCGCTCGGCTCTTGCGCTGTTCCCATCAATGCAGAACGCTTCAGCACCAATGGTCCTAATCAGGGCAAAAGCGTGTGGGCACGTGCGCGAAAGGTCTTCGAAGAAGAGATATGGCCGCAAACGCGCGGCGAATTGCTGAATAAGCAGGAAATGGGCGGCCTTGATGCGAAATGCACATTGCCTGACACGTTGGGCCCGCCGCCAGAGGAGTTTCAAGGGCGCGGGCCATCCTATCTCTGGATATCGGATGATAATAATGATCGCGGCAACATGACCGCTTGCGGTTCAAGTGGCACAAGCGGAGCAGGCGGCTGCGCTTGAATATACACCCTTGAACCTTTCAGGGCGTGATGTGCGTTTCCGGTCCCATTTGGCCGCATCGCGCCCTTATTGTTTAAGCAGACATATTGGTATCACATCATGGTCCATTCCATAGCTCCCATGACCCTTGCAAAGGCGAATGCGCACAGATCCTCATTGCCCAATTTGGGTTTGGGTCTTGGGCTGCGTAATGTGCATTTTGAGCATATTTTGGAGCATTGGCCAAGACTGGACTGGTTTGAGGCTATTAGCGAAAACTTCATGGATTCAGGCGGTCGCCCGCGTTATATATTGGGCCAGATAGCCGAGCATTATCCTGTCGTTTTGCATGGCGTATCCATGTCGATTGGCAGCACTGATCCGCTAAACCGGCATTACCTCACCAAGCTCAAAAAACTGGCTGATGCTATCGACACACCATGGATTAGCGACCACCTTTGCTGGACAGGAATATTGGGGCTGAACACCCATGACCTGTTGCCATTGCCGCTTACAGATGAAACACTAAACCATGTTATTGAGCGTGTTCGCACAGTGCAGGACATATTAGAGCGGCCGCTGATATTGGAAAACCCCAGCACCTATTTGACATTCCGCCAATCAACGCTGGAAGAAACAGAGTTTTTTTCGCAACTGGCGGCGGCAACCGGCTGCGGCTTTCTGCTCGATGTCAATAATGTGTTTGTCAGCTGTTACAACGCTGGAACCGATCCTGCCGCCTATATTGACGCCTTTCCTTGTGAGAATGTCGTGCAAATGCATCTGGCCGGGCATCAGGATTGCGGTGACCATATCATCGACACACATGACGGCATTGTTAGGCAGGAAGTCTGGGCGCTTTTTGCCCGTGCCTGGCAACGCACAGGGGGCAGTTCAGTACTGCTGGAATGGGACAGTAACATCCCCATTTTTAATATTTGCAAAGATGAGGTGATGAAGGCGCGGCGCTATATCAGCAATATTACCGAACAGCCCATGCCTATGACCGAGCCAGAACAGCATAAGGCGCAATTGCCACTTTCCACACCCGTTGATTTCATGGTTGCACCGGCCATGGACGATGCTGTTCTGATCGATAGCTGATGGATGATAAAGACCTGATAAACCAGCAAAGCCTAGACAGTTTTCAACGCTGGTTTCAGCAGATGGTCATCTCCTCATCACATGATGACCAAGCCATTGATAGCGCCATTAATGCCCCACCTCATGGCAGCGTACAGGACAGGCTTGCAATCTATCAATCCAGCTATAGGCGGCGTTTGGCAACCTGCTTGACCGAACAATATCCTGCCCTTACCCACGCTTTGGGTGAAGCGCTTTTTCATGACTTTGCGATGGATTATCTGATGGCGTGCCCGTCTGAAAGCTATACACTTTATGATCTGGGCGACCGCTTCCCCATGCATTTGGAGCAAGAGCGGCCCGATGCGCACAAACCCAGTGATGAGCGCGAAGTCTGGATAGATTTCATTGTAGAATTGGCACGTTTTGAGCGCACTATCTTTGCGATGTTTGATGCGCATAGCGCGCCGAACATCGCCACAAACACTGAGTTTACGGGCATAACGCCTAACCTGTTCGAGCAATGGCAATTGCACCCTGATCTTATAATATTCGCGTCCCAATTTCCGGTGGCTGATTATTATCATGCCGTCAAGATGGATAAACACCCCGGACTGCCACCTGTTCTGCCCAGCCATGTCGCCTTGCTGAGGCGCGATTATCAAACACGGATCAATAAATTGACGCCTAGGGATTATTGGTTCTTGTCCAACTGGTCGGCCTTTGCTGATGGCGCGCCTAATCCATTGGACGAGAAAGAGAGTGAGGCGCTTATCCGCAAACTGGTACAAGACGGCTTTATCGTCTGCACAGCCCTTAAATGATATAAAAGTGCAGTCGCCTATAGCTATTGGCTAACTCAAACCATCATGAATGATGCGGCATAAAGAAAGGGCGCCCGCAATATCTTGCGGCGCCCTTTCTGTAATCAAGATATGAGTTACCAAATCAGCTTTGCGATGTCGATATACCACCGTCGCCATCAGTACCTGGCGCAAAGCCAGCTTCAATTGATCCACAACCTTCTTGCAACTCTACCAATTCAGGTTTTGTCCAAGATTGTTTCACACAATTTTGATCTTGCATATTCTTGTCCATGATTAACTCCTCAAAGAATGGCCGCCTTCAATGCCGATACCCTATGACTTTCATAGGACTTTGTAGGCACAAATGTAAATATACGTAAAATTAGCGGCATATAGCATTTTACGGATCATTATAATCAGCTACGCGACGGGAATATTCCGAACAGTGCAACGCACCAACGCACTGCTGTAAACGGCGATACCTTATTAATCGCAACATTGCTTCCGGCCGAGTTGATACGCAATATGTCAGGATGCATATTGTTGACCGCAGGATCCCCACCAACAAAATTATTCGTGCCCGCCGGGGATACCGCAAAACTGTTGCGCACCGGCTGATTGGTATCACCAGCAGCAGGGCTAGCGGCTACCACACCTGTGTGTGTGTGTGCGATGGAAGATGAACAGCGTTAAGCACAAACTCAACCTGTCCGCCCCTTTGTCCCACTCTGAAATCGCCCAATCCAGGAGCATTCCCCGCGCCAATGGGCCGTCGGCCTTGCAGATCAGGCAGGCCCAATGTTGTTCGGCCATTACCACCAAATTGTGTCCCCAAAATAGCAAACAGCGCCTGATTTGAAGATATGGGCAAAAGTGCGCCATTGGCCTCCGCCCATTCACGTGGGCAATAGCTCCCGCCAAAGGCCGATATCTGGCCGATAAATTGTGTACCTTGCTGGGCGTAAGCGGGTGATGAACCAGCACTCCCCATAGCGGCCACTGCAAGAGCAGCAGCCAATATTTTAAACTTTCTCATCATCTTTTCCTTTCATACAATATTTTTCACACCTGATATTCATCAGGCTGATCAACTGCGTGAAGGGAAAACACCAACGGTCGCAATGCACCATTGCGCCACCAGAAATGGCGATACTTTGTTGACAGGCTGACCACTGCCGGTTGCGTTAATCCGCAAAATATTGGGGTGCATATTGTTCACTGCCGGATCACCATCGAGATAGATATTGCTGCCAGCAGGCGCCGCGGCAAAGCTGTTGCGAACCGGTTGATTGGTGTCGCCTGCTGTCGGGCTGGCTGCGATTGTGCCTGTATGTGTGTGTGAAGGCATCTGCGAAAGAGTGATATTAAAAGACGTGCTGCCGCCTTTTTGACCCTGCACATAACGCGGCAAACCCTGCCCTTGGCCAAGGCCTATCGGTGCACGCCCCTGCAAATCGGGTAACCCAAAGGTCATGCGGCCATCACCACCATACATAGTGCCCAATAGAGAGAATAAAGCCGGATTAGAATTAATAGCAACCAGCCCGCCATTGGCTTGCGCCCATCCGCGTGGACAAAAATTGCCACCGAAATACATCATTTGCCCTAATAAAGGCTCCGCTTGCGCCTGTGCCGGCGATGCGAATGTCGACATACTCAGTGCAGCTGCGCCCGCTGCCACCAATAATTTCATAGCTTTCATTTTGACTTTCTCCCTATTGTCTCAAAAGCGACCTAGTTTATCGATACATCACTTTAATTTTGTATACAGCTAGATACATGTACAGCCGCCTTTTAGAGGGGCTTTCAGCATCTGAGCGTTAAAATGACGATCTGATAGGGAGATTAGTTAGCAGTGACCTTATTCATGGTATTGGCGAAATTCGACGCTATGCGAACAAAGTTTGCCATTTCGGAAAGAAGATTGCCCTGCGCTGTTCCATAATCGGCTATAACATAGCGGGTAACGTAAAAGCTACCATCTTCCAGGCTTCCAGCGTTCACAATCGGGTTTTCCCGCAAAAAGCTAGGTATGGATGCTGCCACTTTCTCTGGAGCATTGCCCGATTCCCAAATCGATATCAGGTTCATACCGCGGCATTTCATATCTTCAATCTCTACAGCAGCGGCATTGTCACAACCGTGAAAGAATATCTCAAACTTCAAACCATTTGTTGCGGTGGCAGATATATAATGGTTGCCGTTCGCATCGACCAGAAGCAGATGATTGCCTGTAATGGTCTTCAATACAGGTTCGATGCTTTTTGCATCCAGAGCCTTTACAATCTTTTTCTGCTTGAGATTGTCCGCACTGCTCGCCTGAGCACTGGCCACTGCTGGCGTGCAGAGCATTGCGGCAGTGATAACGCCATAGAGTAATTTTTGTAGCACGGCTATTCCCCCTTAATTTTGGGGAATGCCGCCAATTTTCGATTGACGATAATGACAAAACTCCCCCTTTTGCCTGCCATGGGTGTCATCCAATGGCTTATGGCGTAGAGGTTAATCACAATGGCAATGCTGTGCAACAGCTATAATTTACCGCGCTTTACGCCTTCATCTTTCACCAGATTGGCCCTGCCATCAGTCACAGTAATATGACAGTTCGAATGGTCCGCATGTGCCTCGGCATGGCTAATCAGCAATATCAGCTGCCCCTGCGCTCTGGTTTGCAAATTGGCCATCAACCGCGCTGATGTCTGACGGTCAAGCGCTGACAGGCTTTCATCCAGAATGAGAATCTTCGCTGGTCGCAAAAATGCTCGGGCCAGCGCTATTCTCTGGCGCTCACCACCGGAAATACGGCTCCCCGCACTGCGTAGACTTTCATCCAACCCTGCTGGCAAAGCGCGAACAATATCGGCAACACAGGCTTGTTCCAGTGCATCCCAGATAAGCGCATCATCATCTGATCGATCAGGCCAAAGAATATTCTCTCGCACGCTGCCTTCAAACAAAAACCCATCCTGCACGGCATAGCTGATCTGCGTTTGCCAAAGGCTGCGATTGTTATCATTCAACGATACTTTACCAAATTTTATATCGCCATTTTGCGGGACCATCAGCCCAGCGATCAGATCGGCAAGACTGGTTTTGCCCGACCCTGATTCACCGCTAATTGTTACCAGCCCCGTTGCTGGCAGAGCAATATGCTCGCAGCGCAAGATATTCTCTCCGCCATCATAGCGAAAAGCCAAACCATCTATCACCAGTGAACCGGACATATCATCAGGCGCAAATGCAGTTTGGGTGGCAGTGCTGCGCATTTTACCATATTGCGCGTTCGCCTTTAGCCGCTGTGCAGTGTCAAATGCTGGCAAAGCATTGGCAACGCCTTGTAGCCCGCTAATGGCCGCGGTAAGCGCTGGCATAAGGCGGATCAAAATCCCGCCAATCAGCAACAGTTCGACCGGCGATACGTTAAAAACACCATAGCCCAATGCAACGAGCAGCATCGCGACAATTGCGCCCAACAGCTCGACACTGCGGCGCATCAACCCTTGTTGGCGGGAAAAATCGACGCCATATTTGCGTGTATAGCGTACCGCGCTGGCAAAGCGCTTCAGAAAATCTTCTTCGGCCTGTGTTGCCTTGGCGGCTTTCAGACCGTCAAGAAAGCGTACGGTTTCCCGCGCGATATCCTGCCCGCCTCTGGTCATCCCTTCACCCAATATCTTGCTGCGCGCGAGCCAGACTGCGCCCAAAAGACAAGCAATAACCATGGTGGCCAACAGCAATAAACCGGCTGGCACGCTAATAAAAAATGCGGTGCCAATAAAGACACAGACCATCGCCACAGAAATACTGCTTTGGGTTGCAAAGCGCATGGCCATACCAATACGGGCTATATTGGCGGTCAGGCTGTCGAGCATATGGGATTTTCGCAATGACTGTATTTGCGGCCAACTGCTATATACCAAAGACCGCAAAAGCTCCTGCCTTGTATGATCAACAAAACCCAGGCTGATGCGCATTATCGCAACATCACGCCGCAACAATATAGCTGCGCGCAATATCATCAAAATGAAGAAACCAGCGAACAATATTGCCATCCGCTGCACCCAGGATGTAGCACCCACCGCGCCGAGATAACCAGCTATGGCCGCAGAAATGTCCGTCGATGGCTTTTCAGATACAATAAGCTCAACAATCGGCAGCAACAAGACCAGCCCAAAACCTTCAAGCAGCGCCGCAAAGCCGACAAGTCCGAGCGTCCGTAAAAGCTGAGTGCCGCCATAATCCATCACGCTATGGGCAAGACCGCGCCACCCCGATAATTCTGGTCCAACGGGCTCAGTCATAGCGCATGCAGATAATGGACATAACAATGCTGTCTGACATAGCAATCATAGCTTTACAGGTTGCGCGCTATTTGCCGTTTTGCGCGTAAAGGGGCGAAACCGCTTATATTCATGCTTTCCTGTGACGATTATCCCTTCAGAAGACACCAGCCAGGCATGCAGATCCAAATTGCTCTGGCCATCGTCACCTTGCGCAGGCGATGCTGATACATCTTTGGCTTTGCGGTCGACACCAATGACAATTTTTGAGCTGTCTTTACGGCGTCTCAGCATCCATTGGGCGGCCATTGCTTGCGGCAGGCAGACCGCAGTCCATGGCACATGCCGGGCCGCCATACGCACTATCCGGCCAATATCGCGGCCAAGACTGTCATCATCAATATGCGGCGGGCGCGCATCAACCCCCATATGGTCAATATCCAGCCATTTTTTCCATCGCGAAAATGCGACAAATTTTATCAAAAAACGGGCAATTGCCAGCATAATGGCTGCCTCGACCAAACGGACATAATCCATAGCCGGCAAGGCCAATAATTTGCCGATTTTACCCGGCACGCACACTTACCATTTTACGGCTTTGAAAATTGGTTAGCAATTCTGCCACCTGCACGCGACATTCATCGGCATCGACATCATATTCAGTGGTCAAAACCGCTGCTAGCTTATTAACGCTGTCATGCTCATCCAACATCTGCCAAACGCGGCGCCCGGTGAGTTCGAGGCTGAAAAACTGGCCATTATCAATATCCATCAAAACCACTTCACCATCGACCTCGGTCTCGACAAAACTCTCAGTTTTTACAAAGCATGCATCATTATCAATTGTCATTATCGTCTTTCCAATAATCAGAATTTGTCGCGGCCAATATCAAAAGTCATAACCCAAAACACGCATTATATCACCATGTTCGTCTGTAATGGACTTTTGCAATTCTGCGCTCAATACTTCCTTACCCTCACCTGACCGGCCCGAACGGAAAAATCGCTTCGCCTTTTCAGGCTTTTCCATAAAGCCGTCTTTTGCCTCTTTGGCTTGCAATTTATCAAATCGCGCACGGTCAACGGCCCGGTGAATGGCCGCGTTATCATTGGCTTGTTCCAAACCCAGAAAGGCCGCCATAGACTGTAGCTGAGCCGCAGTATCTGCCAGCATGTCCTCATAACGGATGACCAGCACCGGAATATCAGTCTGCTGCGTCCATCTGGTATAGTGCTCGCTCCAATTGCCAGTAATTTGTCGTAACTGACTGCGATTATCTCCGGACAAATGATGGTTTGATCTGTTTAGATGTTTGACTGTTTTCGTAAAGTTTTTGCGTCCAGAATGATGGCTATAGGATACTGCAACGTCACGCGGGTCGCGGATTAGCAAGATGGTGCCGATAGAAATATCGGCAGGGAAGATGGGTTCATTATTGATGTTCAGATGATAGGAATCATGAACCTTAATAAACAATCGGTTCTTGCTCTCTCTCGCAAGCGAGCGATACAGTTCAGGGCGCAATATATCGATTTCATCGGCTGTCAGATCAGATGATGGCAATCCGGTTATATTATCAAAGCGAGGACGGCTGCTGGAAATAGAACCAGCCAGATCAATCTTATCGCTCCACGGCTCTTCACTATTGGAATTGGAGAGCAAATTAGACAAAAGAATACGAGTCCAAGTATTCCCTGATTTGGGATAACTGGCGAGCCAAGCGACTTTGCGGTCAGTCAATATTTTGTCATTTTCCGTATCTGACATTAAAGTCATAGCGCTCACTTACCTGCTCAGGCTTCGACCACAATGTTATCAGACGCGATTGCAGAATCTGTTTTTGACGGGGCTTGCGCATTCAACCACGCCTCCGCAAAGTCCAGACCTTCGTTAAAAGCGTCAGGAACGAACGGACGATCAAAATTCTGGACATGGACATGTTGTATGATGTCGCCAAGCGCGGTGTAGAGCTTTTTGCGGCCCCATATACCGAGCGCGAATGCTGGCCGATATACACCGCTTGCCAATTTCAGAACAGACTGTCCTCCTTTGAGGGTTGTCATGCTGCATTTAGGTGCATTTGCATCACTTTTGTTGCTGCCCAAAATGCTCAGGCTGGCAAGATGGCCAACACTAACATCGCCGCTATTTACCGGGGTCGCAAAAAACTTATCAAACCCTTCAACATCGCGCACGGCCTGCCCTTTGGCGGCATTGGTCATTTCCAATGCATCCTTCCATAATTTCAGGTCCTTTTGCCCAGAATAACAGGTAATCGCACCCTCTTGGTTTTTGGTATCAACGATAAGAATATCATCAGTAAAGAATACAAAACCGCGATCTGCCAATGCGGCCGATAATGTTGATTTGCCCGCGCCGGAAGTCCCGGTAAATGCGTGCACCGCATTGCCAATAATGATACCGCTGGCATGAAGCGGCAACAAATCGCGCTGATAACATAATGCCCCCCATGCAGAGCCCAACAAGAACAAAGCGACTTCACGGTCAGAAACACCGGCATCGCGATCATAAATGATCGAATGGCCGCCCTGAACCAGAAACCGTACACCATTGGGAACCTGTAATAGGAAACTCTCAGCATTTACCTGATAATTGGTGCCAAAAAATATCTCTTCATCACCAATTTGCGGCAAAGCCTCAGGAACCTTGCCCGCTCGGATTTCAACATCCGCATTTTCAGATACCAGAAACGGCTTAATACGATCGCCCAATTGCATGTCAGCAGATACGGTGAATGGAACGGTCATATATTTTTGCCTTCTACCCAATTTATGTAATCAGCCATATTTGTTGCCCTTCCCATTCCCAGCATTGCAATCGTGTAATCGGGATGGTCCTTATAGGAAAGAGGGGTTTTCTCTGGCCAGCTGTCCAGCACTTTTTCAAGCCGCTTAACGTCAAATCGACGCGCCATTTCGGGGTTAGCCTTTATGCGCTCTACCTTATCACGAAAAGACTGCAGATCGCGCGTCATTTTAAAATGCCAGTCCGCTGATTGGCGGCCGCGCATCGGTGTAAAATAATCATCCGGCAGACGGCCTTTCATCATGCGCGTAATCAGATAACGTTGATTGCCACCCTGCAAAAATTGTTCCGGCGGAATACCGGCGCAAAAGCGCATAATTCTGGGGTCACCCATAGGGTCCATACTGCGCACACCGGTCATGGTCGTAATAGCTAGCTGCAAAGCAGGCTTCTCCTCTCTGCCGCCTCTTTCAAGCATGGTGTACATCATTTCATGCGGGTCTGAAAAACCGCTATAGCCAGTATCCCATCCAGCTTCTTCAGCACGCTGATCAACCTGCATATCTTCAGCATATTCCGGAGAGATGGCAGAATAACCCTGCCATCCCAATTGGGATGCATGACCGCGCCATTTTGCAATGTGGCGGCTAATAGCGTTGGGGATATTGGGTGCGATAGCGCGAGCATACAAGCCCCCGAGCTTTAAACCAGGCGTCTTATCTGCCGCCAATTCGCGCCATAATTTGATCCACCGCCCCTGGCGGAACCACTGGCCATAAAGGCCCTTGGCGTTGAAACTTAATGTCGCATTCCCGCTTTGTCCGCTCAGAGCCAAGCGTTTGCCACTGGCGCGGATATGACGGTCAATTTCCAAACCCCAATGAATATTGTTGATCCCACGCGACGGTTGCTCCGCCAGCAGAAATATCTTGTCCATATCGGCGCCAAGTGGTTCGTCTGCGCAATCTACAAAATGCGGGTTAATTTGCGGATATTTGGCAGCAAAGGCTTTCACTGCGGGCGATTCATCGCCGATGCGCAAATGCCCATAAGCACGGCCATCCCAGCCAGGCTCTGGCACATGGGTGTAAGTGTCGACTTTCTGATTGGGCACATTGTAACTTGCCAAAACGTCCAGCATAGTCGCAACCACTGCCGAGGAGTCCATACCAGCGCTGAGATGTGCCGCAGGAACATCATTCCCATTCCAGCATTGCTCAACCGCATCAAATAACAATGATCTTGCTGCTTCAACATATTCTTGCTCATTGGCAAAGCGGATATCTGGCGAGGTACGCAGATCAAAAAACCGCTGCGTATGTTCTGCACCTTGTGTGAAGCGCGTATATGTTCCGGCGCGAATAACATTAACGCCAACAAAATAACTGCCGGGATTGATCTCAAAATTTAGTACCAGCGTATCAGCGATTTTGCCTTCGTCCAGTTTTCGGTCAACATCGCCATATGCAAACAGCCCTTTCGGCACGGATGCTACAACAACTCTTTCTGGCGTTTGGTGATAATAAAGCGGCGGTGCATTGTGCGCTGATCGTATCGCAGTCAGGCTGTTTTGCTCACTATCGCCAATAATCGCTGCATAGCCGCCTTCGACATGCTCACCAGCCCGTTCGCCCCATTTTTGCCAAGCTGCATGAAATAAAGCGCTGTCCGGCATCTTGGCCAGTCGTTCACTAGCAATGCCAAGATTGCTAGCAAGCTCAGCGCGATATTGAATATATCCAGAGAACACTAATGACCAGCGCGCCAAGATAAGTGGTTGCCGTTCAAAACGGTCTTGCGCGAAAAATCCAGTCTCCAGACTGGCGCTCAATCCAAAAGGTTCAGTCACTTTTATATGGGATATTTTGGGGCCATAGATTTTCAGCGCATTATTGACGCGCTGCAGCCGGTCTTGGGCAATAGCTTGCCCTGATCTGTCAAATATTGCTGCGATTGCGCTCATAATTCCCCCACACGCGCAGACCGATAGTGTAGCAAGGACAAAATTACCAGTATTTTACATTATAATAAGTGCAAAATAATAAGTGCAAAAGCATTGGCGGCTCTTTTTGCAAAATTGCACGATTTTTCTAGCGACAATTTATGGTGCAACCTTACGAGCAATAAAAGTAAGCGGAACATAGCCACAAAGCCATGCGCGCATCGGTGTTGACGGGAAAATATGCCAAGCAGGTGTCGGGAAATCAGGTCTGTGCCACAGGCTGCGCTGGCTATAATCATGATGCCCTTGCAACATGTTGGTAAATCTATCGATCAAGGGATTTAGGCCTTTGTCCTTAGCAGCCAGACTATCAACCCTCGCTTTTACCTCTGCTTGCAGACTGCCCGCGAAGATATGCTCACAATAATATAAGCTGGCAATCAACGCTGTTCGGCACGAAAAACGATCTGCCAATTGCAAAAGACGCTCCAGTCTTTCACTGTCAATATGGCGGCATAACAGGCTGAGATCCACTAACCATTTCAGGCGCGACCAATAGTCGAGTGCACCATGAATGATGGTATAGAACATGCCTGCGGCACCGCTTATCGTTACAAATTGCCCAGATGGTGTTTCGCTGCGCACTAAGGCAGTCAGACCTTTTGGTTCGGCATATAGCAGCCGCCGATGCAATTCGATCTGTTGACCAAATTGCGGATCATAAAATATAGCATCTTTTGACAGACCATTTTTGAAATGGGCGATGTCGCTGCTTCTGGTTATGCGCTGCTGGGCAATTGTAAAACCATCCTGCACTAGCAATTGCATGGCGGTGTCAATATCCTGCTGGTGGATAAGAATATCAATGTCTTTGGATACGCGCCCGCCGGTAAAGGGGTATATGCTCTCAGCAAGGCCTTGACCTTTTAACCCCCAAAATGACACATCATTATCAGCAAACAGCTTCGCAATACGATCCCAAACACGTTTTTGAATTGTTTCTTTAACGGCGTTCTGACGGTAAATGGCCTTTAGCGCGTCGCGCGTTTGCGTTTCCATCACCGGCGCTGACGCTTCTATGGTGCGCAAATGATATGATAATAGAGGCGCAAGCCTATGTCTGTTCTTGGCAAAGCCGAGTATCTGCGGCGTTAGGGCAGGAAGATCAGCACCGTTATCTAGCTCAATAATAGGGCGCAGCAAAGCAACCAATTGTTGCATTTGCTCAGCACTAGATGGTGATGATATTTCGTCTGCCATGAATAATTATGAGCCCGCAGTGAAGACATGGATACGACCATGATAAGACATCATAATCAATATCATACGAATCATTGCATGGGAAATGGTCAAAACTCCACCGCATCTCTGCATTATTTCAGTCTAAGAGCCGATAGCGGCGATATGTCATGTATTTTGGCTGCTCACAAGCACGGTTCACCACAAATTGTTTCGAAATGGGGCTTTTGTGAGGTTTATCACAAAACTGTCATAAAAATAGCATAGGCGAAGCACAGGTCGTAACCGATACAGCCTTTTACATACGTTATTAGTCGGAAGACCATGAACCAGAGCCTTAAAACCCCAATAAACAGCCAATCGCAAAGCATGGGAGATCCCAAGGCTAGCGAACTGGCATTTTTGCTACCTCAAGGGTATAGTCCAAGCGTGTTAGATGTAACCAGCGATACTACTGCCAAGATAAGCCACAAAAAGTCCACGCGTGTGCGCTTGACTATTGGCTTGGCTGTGGTTGATGTTCTGGCAATTGTGATCGCCTTTACATTGGCAGGGTATTTCCGCCTTGGCCTTATGAGCGTTTCCCAATTGGTCGACCTGCTTATGGTCAGCATTCCCATATATTTGGGCATTGCTTTTAATACGCGTGCTTATGGCGTTTCTGTCTTGGCCAGCTTCTGGGTTAGCTATAGCCGTTCTACGGCCGCATTATTGTTCACCATCAGTGCCATGCTGCTCACCATGTTTTTTCTTAAGGCCAGCGCCGAATATTCGCGTTTGATATTTGGCCTGGGTACATCCATGGCTCTGGTTTTGCTGTTTGCGGGTCGGTGGATCATTTCCCAACTGTCCAAAAAGCTGCTTGGCAGTAACCCGATGGCAGAGATCCGTATCACAGACGGTATCCCGCTCGACCATCGGGAAGATGCACCCGTGGTTGATGCTATTGCCCAACAACTGGCCCCTGATTTGAGCGATCCCGTTGTGATCCAGCGTTTAGGGATGCTGACGCGCGATATGGACAGGGTTATTGTTCATTGTACGCTGGATAACAGACTGGCATGGGCTTCAGTCCTGAAAACGCTTGATATCAATGCCGAGATTGTGACCCAAGAGCTTAAAGAGCTAGCCCCAATTGCTGTTAACCGGCGTGATGGGGAAATTGCCTTGATGATTTCGCGAGGGTCATTGAGATGGAATGAGCGGCTCAGCAAACGCATGTTTGATATCGTTTTTGCGCTATTTGCAATTCCTGTGCTTGCTTTGCCAATGCTGATCGTTGCCATTGCCATCAAACTTGAATCGCCCGGCCCAATATTGTTCCGACAGAAACGCATAGGCTTAGGCAACCGTCCGTTTAATATTTTAAAGTTTCGCAGCATGCGGGCAGAAAAATCCGATGCAAGCGGGGCGCGCTCAACTGGCCGCGATGATGACCGCATCACCCGTATCGGTGCCTTTATTCGCAAAACAAGCATTGATGAACTGCCGCAACTGTTCAATGTTCTGACCGGCAGCATGAGCGTTGTGGGCCCACGCCCTCACGCCATTGGCTCGCGGGCCGAAAATATGCTCTTCTGGGATATTGATGAACGCTATTGGGACCGTCACACCATTAAGCCTGGCCTGACTGGGCTGGCGCAAATTCTGGGCTTTCGCGGAGCAACCGAAAAACGCGCCGATCTGGAAGACAGGTTACAGGCCGATCTTGACTATCGCGCAAACTGGTCATTGTGGAATGACATAAAAATCATTTTGCTGACCTTCCGCGTATTGGTGCACCGCAACGCTTTTTAAGTGCTAGACAAACCAGCGCGGCCTCAATCATCATAGAAAAGAACAAGATGAAATCGCATCCTACCAACCTGCCCGACGTCATTGTCATTGAACCCAAAAAACATGGTGATGATCGCGGCTATTTTGCCGAAACTTTCCGCGAAAACTGGTTTCGCGAACATGTGGCCGATGTACACTTTGTGCAGGACAACCATTCCCTCAGCGCCGAAACCGGAACATTGCGCGGACTGCATTTCCAGACCCCTCCCCATGCGCAGGGTAAGCTGGTGCGCTGTATTGCAGGGGCGATATGGGACGTTGCTGTCGATATCCGCAAAGGCTCGCCCCATTATGGCCAATGGGCCGCTGCTGAACTGACCGCAGATAATGGGCATCAGCTTTATATCCCGCCCGGTTTCGCGCATGGCTTTGTCACGCTGGTCCCCGCCACTCAGGTTATTTACAAATGTACAGACTATTATGCGCCTGACTGTGATGCCGGTCTGCGCTGGAATGATCCGGATATTGCTTTGCCATGGCCGCTTGACGGCATAGCGCCCACATTGTCCGGCAAGGACGAGACACAGCCATTGCTATCCGGCTTTGACAGCCCGTTTTAAGGCGGGTTTAACAACATTATCGGGGTGACTTGTTGAGCTGGCTAGGTTAGCGGATGCCCAAAGCGGCCACAGAGATTCAGAGGAAAGATGATGACAGCCAAACGCAAAATATTGGTCACGGGCGGCGCGGGCTTTATCGGCTCGGCGCTTGTGCGATATTTGATCAACGCAACACCGCATCAGGTGCATGTTATCGACGCGCTCACCTATGCGGGCAATATGGCATCACTAGCGCCGGTCAGTGATGATCCGCGCTATGGTTTTTCCCAAATCGATATTTGTGACCGCGATAAGGTGGCGGCCGCGATTGCGGCATTTCAGCCAGATACAATCATGCATTTGGCCGCGGAAAGCCATGTTGACCGCTCTATTGATGGCCCTGCTGGCTTTATCCAGACCAATTTGGTGGGCACATTCACCATGCTCGATGCTGCTCTGGCCTATTGGCGCGGATTGGATGATGCGGCGCAAAAGGCATTTCGCTTCCACCATATTTCCACTGATGAAGTGTTCGGCGCATTGGGCGATAGCGGCTTTTTCACAGAAGATACCGCCTATGATCCACGCTCCCCCTATTCAGCATCAAAAGCAGGGTCGGACCATCTGGTCAGTGCATGGTTCCACACTTATGGCTTCCCCATTGTCATCACCAATTGCTCCAACAATTATGGTCCCTATCACTTCCCCGAAAAACTTATCCCGCTGGTGATTATCAAAAGCCTGGCTGGTGAACCTCTGCCCGTTTATGGCGATGGCAGCAATGTGCGCGATTGGTTGTATGTTGATGACCATGTGCGCGCCATGTTGGCCGTGGTTGAAGGCGGCACATTGGGCGAAAGCTATATGGTCGGCGGCAATTCAGAACGCACCAATTTGCAGGTGGTGGAAACCATTTGTGATACGCTCGATCGGCTGCGCCCACGCGAAGATGGCAAAAGCTATCGCGAGCAAATCACCTTTGTTACTGATCGTCCCGGCCATGATTTCCGCTACGCCATTGATGCCAGTAAGCTGAAAAACGCATTGGGTTGGGAGCCAGCCGAAACGTTTGAAAGCGGCATGGCCAACACCATTAAATGGTATCTGGACAATCAAAAATGGTGGCAGGATATTCTGTCGGGTGAGTATCGCGGCGAACGGCTGGGCACTGGCGCGTGACACCGATGCGTATATTGCTGACCGGCGGCAGCGGCCAAGTCGGCAGCTGCCTGCAGTCGCTGTCATGGCCTGACCATGTGACCATAGACGCGCCGGACAGCACAGCGTTCAACATGGCGGATGCCGCAGTGATGCAGGCCTATCTGGATAGCAACGATTTCGATGCAATCATCAATTGCGGTGCCTATACGGCGGTGGATAAGGCGGAAAGCGAGCCGGAGCTTGCCCATGCCATTAACGATGCTGCGCCCGGCCTGTTGGCCAATTATGCCGCGCAGCATGACATTCCCATGCTGCACGTCTCCACAGATTATGTCTTTGATGGCAGGAAAACTGCGCCTTATGCCGAAGATGACCGTGTCGGGCCATTGGGCATTTATGGCCAGAGCAAATTGGCCGGTGAAGAGGCCGTGCGCGCCAGCAATGCGCAAGCGATAATAGTGCGCACTGCATGGGTGCTCAGCCCGCATGGCCATAATTTCCTAAAAACCATGGTGCGGCTTGGCGCGGATCGTGATGCGCTGTCTATTGTCGCTGACCAATATGGCAATCCGACATCTGCACATGATATTGCACAGACATTGCAAAGCCTGTTGCGCGCCATGCAGGCCAATCGCCAAGCGCGCGGCACCTATCATTTCGTCAATGCAGGGGATACAAGCTGGCACGGACTGGCGGAGCATATTTTCAAACGCGTGGCAGAAAAAGGCGGCAATGCCCCTGCATTAAACGCCATCACCACCAGCGAATACCCTACTCCAGCCCAGCGCCCGGCCAATAGCCGGCTTGCGACAGCCAAAATTACCAGAGATTTTGCAATCACGCCGCGAAGCTGGCATGCAGCTGTGGATGACATATTAAGCGTGTATATAGAGGACAGATTATGAGGGGGATTATTCTGGCTGGAGGCACAGGCTCACGCCTGCACCCCGCAACATTGGCTGTGAACAAACAATTGCTGCCTGTCTATGATAAGCCGATGATTTATTACCCGCTATCGGTGTTGATGCTGGCGGGGATCAAAGAGATATTGATCATCTCATCACCCGAATATCTGGACCGTTATAAGCAGCTGTTTGGCAGCGGCGCGCAATTTGGGCTGGAAATCAGCTATGCCGTTCAGCCCAAGCCAGAAGGTCTGGCCCAAGCCTTTCATATCGGTGCAGACTTTATTGATGGCGGCCCTGCTGCTCTGATATTGGGGGACAATCTGTATTTCGGGGCGGGGCTGCAATCATTGCTTGATAATGCTGTGTCGCGCAAAAATGCCGCCACAGTGTTTGGCTATCAGGTTGAAGACCCGAAACGCTATGGCGTGGTTGAGCTGGACGATAATGCCCGCGCCATTAGCATTGAAGAAAAACCCGAAGCGCCAAAGTCTGATATGGCCGTTACTGGCCTGTATTTTTATGATGAGCGCGTGACCGACTTTGCCTATCAGGTAAAGCCTTCGTATCGCGGAGAGTTGGAGATTACTGATCTAAACCGCATGTATATGGAGGCTGGCGACCTGTATGTCGAACAAATGGGGCGCGGCTATGCGTGGTTGGACACGGGCACGCATGATAGCTTGCTAGAAGCATCAGAATTTGTCCGCACAATCCAGCACCGCACAGGCCAGCAAATTGCGTGTCTGGAAGAAATCGCTTTTCAGCAAGGTTTTATCAGCCGCGATCAATTGCGTGAGGCAGGCCATGCATATGGAAAAACACGCTATGGCCAATATCTGCTGAAACTGGCCGACACCGGCAAATAAGCGGAAACGCGCCATGTCATCTCTTGCCTATAGATCTGAAATAGACGGACTGCGCGCATTTGCTGTTGTGCCGGTTATCCTATTTCACGCTGGGTTGGAAAGCTTTAGCGGCGGCTATCTTGGCGTCGATGTCTTTTTCGTTATCTCCGGCTTTTTGATAACATCAATCTTGGTCCGCGAAATGGAGGCCGGGCAGTTTTCGCTTGCCAAATTTTACGAACGGCGCGCGCGGCGCATATTGCCTGCGCTTTTTGCCGTTATTGCCGTTACATCAATTTTTGCCTGGCTGTGGATGATACCCCCGCAATGGGAGGATTATACTGAAGGCATTGTGGCCATGGGACTGTTTGCGACAAATGTTCTTTTCTGGCGCAAAACCGGTTATTTTGACACTGATGCAGAATATAATCCGCTGCTGCACACATGGACATTATCTGTCGAGGAGCAGTTTTATATCGGCTTCCCGCTCTTGCTGATGCTGCTTTTCAGATTTGGCAAGCCATTGGTTTTGCCAGCGATAATAATATTGGCCGCGGTCAGTTTGATTATATCTGAATGGCTGTCTTTTGCGTCTCCACAAGCCAATTTCTACCTGCTGCCCAGCCGCGCATGGGAATTAATGGCTGGCTCACTCTGCGCTATGATTTTAAAAGCGCCAGATCATGCAGCGCTGCGTTTGCGCGATAATGTGAAAGAGATATTGGCATTGGCCGGCTTGGGCCTGTTAATCGCCTCCATCTTTATTTTCACGCCTGAAACCCGCTCCCCATCATTGATAACGCTTGTCCCGATTTTGGCGGTTATGATGATTATCTTATATGCCCAGTCTGGAACCATGGCGGCACGCCTGCTCAGCTGGAAGCCTTTTGTCGCAATAGGTCTGATAAGCTATAGCGCCTATTTGTGGCACCAGCCGCTATTGGCATTTCATAGAATTATCGCTTTTGAACAAAAGCCGCTATTTACCGCTCTGTTGGTGGCAGCAACATTTATATTGGCCGCATTGACCTATTTTCTGGTCGAACAGCCTGCGCGATTCAAATTTATGAAACAACGCTCCACCAAAGCATTTTTGCTCTTGTCTGCGGGCAGTCTTATCCTGTGCGTGGCCGCTGGCCTCGGTCTGCGCTATAGCAGTCATCAATATTTGCCATCTGTCTCCGCCGTCGGGTTTCAGCCTTTTGCCGGTGATGGCTATGCTTGGAGTTTTGTGAAAAGAGACAATGTAAATACAGCCGAACAGCAAGACGCACTGTTATTATATGGCGACAGCTACGCCAAGCATTTGGTGGCCAATCTTGATGACGCGCTGGCAGAAAATGATAGAGTTTTTGAATTTTCCGGCGAATATGCATGTATCGCACTGCCCGGTGTGCGCAGTCTTTACCGCGATGGCGTAAGGCCGATATGCCAATCGCATCTTGATCGCTTCCGCACCAAATTGGCAGCGCGCCCGCAAACTCTGGTGATCGCCCAATTTTGGGGTGCGCGCATCATTGGTGATGATGGCAAAGCGATAGGCATTGATGGCGCGCAAAATGACCCATTGGCGCTGGACGCCATTTTGGCGGGGCTGGATATATTGATCAAAGATTTGGGCAATGACCAAGATATAATCCTGGTCGGCGCAATACCCGATTTGGCCAGCGCTGGCCCAGCCATGGCAGAGGGTATTTTCCGCTGCAAACAATATCGCGATGTGAACTGTCCGGAAAGCTTCCCCAAAACGGCATCGGCGTATTTTGCTTTCAATCAAAAATTCGCAAAATGGTCAGCGCAATATAGCAATCTGCGCTTCGTTAATCCCTTTGACGCATTATGCGATGAAATGCTGTGCTATGCGGTTAAAAACGGTGAAGCGCTTTATTTTGATAAAGGGCATTTAACGCGTGCCGGGGCGCAAAAAATCGTCGATGACATCATCAAAAAAGAGCGCGAGCTGAAAGATATATAACCTATCAACATTCTACACCAAAAATATACTACAGATATGATGGTAAATGAAAGAATATTTGGAGACAACATGTTAGCACTTATTGATATTATTATGGCCCCATTTGTCTTTTTGGCAACTTTACCAATGAAGTTAGTTAGAAAGCGTTCAATGCGCCAGCTGCCCGTCACTGCTAGTATTTTCCGAAAAATGGGTGTCTTTCCTATTACTGGCCATTATTATGAGCCACTATATGATATGAGCAAACTGGATCTTTCAAACGAACCTCGCGATTTGCCGGGCATCGATTTTCGTCATGATGCGCAGCTTGCTTTGCTGCGTAGTTTTGCGCGTGAAGATATTCCGGAAAATTGGGACCGAGCGCCCGATAGCGACACTGAATATAGTCTACAAAATCGTAATTTTGGTGCTGGTGATGCGGATTTATGGTTTCAGATAATCCGTCATTACAAGCCGCAGCGCATTATTGAGATTGGTTCTGGACACAGCACACGGGTTGCGCGTGAGGCGATTGCGCTCAATGGCAAGGACGATAGCAGCTATAAATGTGACCATATGTGTATCGAACCTTATGAGATGCCATGGTTGGAAAAGCTGGATATCGATATTGTGCGCAGTAAGCTGGAGGATGTTGATCCGGCAATCTTTGATCAATTGAGCAAGGGCGATATTCTATTTATCGACAGCTCACACATGATCCGGCCAGGCGGTGAAGTGCTGATGGAATTTCTACAAATTGTTCCCAAATTGGCAGCTGGCGTCGTTGTCCATGTACATGATATTTTCACCCCGCGTGATTACCCTGCGCGGTGGTTGAAAGACCCGCGTTTTTGGAACGAGCAATATTTGCTGGAAGCGTTTTTATCGAACAATAATGATTGGAATGTTGTGTTAGGCGGCAATTATATGGCGCATGCTGAACCTGCCGAAATGGAAAAAGCCTGTCGCTATTTCAAAACGGGCCAGCATAATCCCGGCTCATTCTATATGCAGCGTAAATAGGTTTAAATCAGCGCTACATCGACAAAACACCATGTCACGTTATGCTGTGCTGTGCTATGCTATGCTATGCTATGCTGAGACAGCGCCAAAGCATGAAGCATGTCCAGATAGTTTAAGTCTTCAGCGCAAGCTTTGCCATTAGGGTGATCCAGACAAAACGTCCATTTGTTGATGCATAGCGCCAGAACATTTTGCGTGGTTCCTGCACCAACCGATAAAACCACTCAAGCCCCGATCTTTGCATCCATTGCGGTGCGCGCTTCACATGCCCGGCCAATACATCAATTGAACCGCCAACGCCCATTATAAACGGCACATCCAAAATGTCGGCATATTTGGCCAAGAAGCGCTCTTTTTTTGGTGTCGGCATCGCCAAAAACAGGCAATCGGCCTTGCTCGCCTGAATATCGGCAACAATTTGCGCTTCATCTTCCTCGCCAAAATAGCCATTGCGACTTCCGGCAATCTCCAACCCCGGCCAATTAGTCTTGCTCTGGGCTATCGCTGCATCCAAAACACTTTGCTTCGCGCCCAATATATAGGGGCGATATTTCGCTTTAGCCCCGCGCTCCATCAACGCCATCATCAGATCAGCACCTGATACTTTAGGCGCGGTTTTAGCCCCCAAAAAGCGCAAGGCAAAAGAGATGCCCATGCCATCAATACCAATAATATCAGCGCCGGTGACATCAGTACGCAGCACCTTATCATCGCGCATTTTTACAAATTTGGCGGCATTCAAAGCGACATGCACACATTGCTGACGCGTCTGCATGGCATATTCTATCCGCTCAATCGTCTCTTTAAACGTCAGAATATCAACCGGTGTATCAATCAGATTAGCGCGCATCTATTGCCTCACTCGCCAAAGCCATTTTTAACCCGTCGCTATATTGACGGGTTATCGAGGCACGTTGGAATTGGCTTGCGGCCCCTGATTCCTGCCATTGGGCCAGATCACTTTTCATTGACTTTTGATGATGCAATATTTCTATCATGGCGCGTGCTATAGCATCACTATCGCTTGGCGAAACCGGCAGAGCAAAGCTTTTGCCATTAAAATAGCCATCAACCGCAGCATTTTCAGGATAAATTATCGGGCACCCGGCCAATAATGCCTCTGCAAACACCATGCCATAGGTTTCACGTTTTGACACCATGGCAAAGCCGGCATAGCCGTTCATGGTATTTTGCATTTGTGCGCCGGCCAAAGCGCCTTTTAAATATACATTATCCGCTTTTATGCTGGCAATGTTGGCTTGTAGTGACGCGCGCAAATCATCACTGCCGCCGCCATAAATATCCAGATTGAAACCACTGTTATCATGGCCCGCTTTTTTGGCAGCAGCCACCATTTGTTTAAAATTTTTTATCCGCCAATGGCGCAGATGAAAGGCCGACATAATCTGTGCAGGCGCAATTTGCGGGCTGATAATATCATCCTGCGCCGTGATACAGGGCAGCATATAAGATGGTGCAGAACGTGGCCCCAATATTTTTTCGCAATAGGCCAAGGCCCATGGCGCGAACGGGAAAACACATTTGGCATTATGAAAAACACGGCGATATAGAGGCCATAAATCGCGGCGTACCTTTAAAATTGATCTGTCTGTATTGCCTTGAACAGAAAGCACATAGGGTACATTAAAATAGTTGGCCAAACGCTCCGCGATCAGCCCCTCCATGGTCAGTTTATGCCCTTGTATCAAATCAGGCTTGATACCCTTTTTAACAATATTTTCCGCTATTGCATCGGCGATATTGTGCAGGCTGGAGCGCAGAAAAAGGCCATAAGACGGCGCAGAATATGTAAAGCTGAGGATATTATCATCCTGCCCAATATGGGTTAAACCCTTTTGCCAGCTATTTAGCGCCCAATGGGTAAAACCAGACAGAGCAGAGATTGAGCTGCGGTTTAGCGAATAAATAATATGATCAAATTCATCGCGCGTTGCAGAGATAAGATTGGCAATGGCACGGGTTTTTTGCGCTTGATATGCGTCCGGATAATCGGTTGAGATATGCACAATTGTCATGGCCAAAAGATCTTATTTTTGTGCTTGTCTTTTGCGATAGTCACGGCCAGGCAATTTTGCTGCCGCCGGGTCACTCTCTCTTAACCGGCGCTCATTTTCATCAGCGACCAGCAAGCGGCCAAAAAGCTCAACCTCAATATCACGCTTAACAATCTTTGCTGGATTACCCGCCACTGCGCATGCCGCTGGCACATCTTTTGTAACCACCGCCCCTGCGCCAATGATACAGCCATCGCCAATTGTTACCCCGGGCAAGACAATGCTTTGCCCCCCAATGAAACAGTTTTTACCTATGGAGGTGTGCAGATAGAGCCCGCGTGTGAAATCATGGCTCATTATACGTGCGCCAAAGGCGATATAGCTGCCTTCATCAATGTGAATCCCCGCACGAAATGTTGTGTCTAATTTTGCACTGAGTGACATGCGCACTGTTGGATGGATATCAAGCCGCAATATTTTACGATGATAAAAACTGCGGACGGATAACAGGCTTGTGCGCAAAAATTTCTTCATCGGCCGCGCTCTACAATCCGCCCATCATCAAGATTCTTGCGCCATGTCACCAACGCCAAAGCTGCGCCCAACATAAAATTAAACCATGACAGAATGGCCCCCCAAAAGGTCACCGTGAACATCAAGATTAAAGTGACGGTGAGGCACGTCGTCATAGCCATATAGCCATTGCGCGCCAAAGTGGTGTGTGAAGCGGCGGCTCTGCGGCACAGCAAATAGATTATGGCGATGGCCAGAGAGAAATATAATATGGCAGACGGCATGCCATAGGTTAAAGCCATAAAAAGATAATGTGCATCAATACTGCCCGTGCCCATCCAATCAGGGCGGGCATATTCCTCATGCCCAATACCCAGCCACGGATTTTGCAAAGCGACGTCACCCGCATATTGCCAGATCAATGTGCGAAACCTACCTGTGGCGGGATTCAGCGTAAGATAGCTATACACAACAGCAATCAGCCCGTTTTGAGAGAACATATGCGCCAAGAACAAGGTCACGCCCAGCGCGGCAAGGGCAAGCCCCCATGATAAATCACGCACCCGTTTCTGTAACCAGTCATAAAATAAAAAGCCGCATTGCATAGCAAGCGCCAACAACCCGGCAGAGCTTAAAGTGAAAAAGGCCAAAAAGCTGGTCACTACGCCCGAGTAACGCCACTGCACATTTCTAAACATATAGAAGTAAAAGGCCAAAAAGCTGCTTAAGAAAATACCGGCATGTATGGGGTGGGTAAACACACTATAGGCACGGAAAAAGCCAAGCCTGAACAATATCCGCAATTCGCTGCCAACCTCTCCGGAATTGCCGAATATTTGTTGGAAGATTTGCCTGACAAATGGCCGCCCAATAACGCTTTCCAGAAACAATAGTCCGCCAACAAGCATTAGACCGGGGAGCAGAAAAATCAGCAGATTTCTTAGCTTGTCAAAAGAATCAATGCAGGCACGGGCAACAAAATAAGCCAAAATCATATCATAAGTCTGTCGGCCGCCCGCTTCTAACCCGGTTGCCAAATCATAATGTATGGTCAGGGAAGCCGGAAGCCAAAGCGCGGTGATAACCAGTAGCAGGTCAAGGAAATGAAACCGTATTTTTTGTTTAAAGACCGCCACAACAATATAGGGGACCAAAATCAGAAGCGCCAAGCGGTACGCCCCCATGCGTAAACTGCCCAGATAGACCGCCACTTCAGGCGGAACAAGAAAGCTGTAAAATAACAGCAACGCGGGCAATACCTGCACGATGCGCGTGGCCATCGGCGTGGGTGCCGGCGCACGCGTGCGGCCGCTATATGATGATAGTATTGGCGGCGCAGCGATGGCCATTTACAATATTTCCTGCATCATGTTGGCGCCCTATATCAAAGCTTTAATACGCGCTTTTACTTCATTACGTATGCGCTGGCTAATATGCGCGCTGTTGTTCAGCGTGTCCGCAAGGTCAGATAGAGCAGTATCATTGCGCACGCTAAAACGCGGTATTGGGTTGGTGGTTATCACTCTTTGCCCGCCATCGCTAGAATAAATCCGTTTATAGCCCGCATTTTGCAAACTGCGCATTACATTGCGATTATAACGGCCAAAGGGCAAGCCGGCATCCACAATTGGCCGATTACAAAGATCGCTTAAAATAGCCCGCGATGCCGTGATTTCACGCTGCATTTCGTCTTTGTCCAAATCTGGCCATGGCTGGTGATGCAGCCCGTGCGAACCAATTGTAAAAAGATCATCATTGTCGATGATGCGCACTTGATCGCTGGTTAAATATCCAGGCTGATTCAGTTTGCCAGCCAGCACAAAAAAGTCTGCTTTTAACCGGCGCTGTTGCAATTCGGGCACAGCGATAGCGTAATCAGAATTATTTCCATCATCAAAGCTTATCGCAAAGGGCCGCGGCTGGCGCTGCAACATATCCAGAATATCAGTGAAGAAATCGCGGCTGATCCAATAAGGCTCTTCGCCATATTCAAATGCACGAACCGGCGCGCCAATGCCATGAAAATTGATTATAAAATGCATATTTGGCGTTCCTCACCCCTTCGCTCTCTGATAGGCTTTCTCTACCAGCAAGACAAGCGATGAGCGCAGCCCTTTGGGCCGTGCCTCTATCACATCCGGGCCGCGATAATATGTGCCGCCCATCCGCTTTTTAAAGCGAAACACATCCGGATTTTCATCCTCATCCACACCGCCAAGATCATAAAATGACATCCCCAATTTTTGCGCATGTGCAATTGCCGCCCATTGCAGCAAATATGATGCCCGCATAGACCGCCCCTGCGCATTGGTTGCGCCCAAAAGATAGACCGCCATATCAGCACTATAAGCGCCAATATGCCCGCCAATCAAAGCGCCTTCATGATAGGCCAGCAATATGGCAAAACGTTCATCGGGTGCGGCCGCGCTGGCCACGTGCGCAAAAAAGTTGGCATCCTGCGGCAGGCTAAAGCCCTTTTGGCTTGCAAGCTCTTCCAATAAGGGTTGGAACTTTTCAAAATCTCGGCTCTCGTGCGACAGCACTATATCAACATCGCCCTTTTCACCGCGGCGCAGGTCCGTGCGCCATTTGCCGGCTAAGGATGCTCTTAACTCCTCCTCATCACAGCGTATATCCATAATAAATGACTGGTAAGCGCTGTCTGGCATGGCGCACCAATTGATATCTGCGCCATATTGGTGTGACAGCATTGGCAACAGCGCGTCATTGTCAAAATGCCCCTGCAAAACCGGCAGGTTGCAACGCATTATATAGCCGCGTTTTTGCGTTATCTCCGTCGCCAATGCATTGATAACCATAGCCATTTTCTGCGCGTCATTGTCATCAGCATGCAGCATGACCGGCCCTTGCGCTATCATTGCTATACCGCCGCCAATAACAGGCAGGGATTTTGTTCTGACATTGGCAAGGGCGGCGGGCTGATAACCGTTTTTGACTACATAATATTGCTGGTCAGCCCCTGTCCTTTGTGCAGCAATATACGCATAACCAGGATATTGACGCCAGCTGGCCGTCTGCGCAGCGTGCAATAAAGCCAGCGCCTGATCTGCATCAATGGCGGACAGGTTATAAGAATGTGATGAGGTAACAGCATCTTGCATGGCAGTCCAATAGCGAAGCAGGAAACCAATTGAAATAGTTTCGATGTTAACCTATCCGCATCTGGATAGGCTGTATAACCAATATTTGCCGTTTTATTGCAAAAGCATAGTTCATGATCACGACATCAACACAAATAGACCTACCAGAAATCGGCGATAATGCGGATTATGATGTATCCGTCGTTATCGTCAGCTATAATACAAAACAGATCACTTTGGAATGCGTCGCCTCTATTTTGGAACATAAGGGCGGAAAAAGCGTACAAATTATCGTCGTGGACAATTGCTCTTCAGACGGCAGCAGCGAGGCCATACGCGCGGCATATGATGATGTTATCATAATTGACAGCCCGCATAATGGCGGTTTTGCCTATGGCAATAATATCGGATTTCAACATGCCAAAGGCGCTTACATATTATTGCTAAACCCCGATACGCGCATTTATGCTGGCTGTTTCGACCATGCCATCGCCTATATGCAAGACCATCCACAAACGGGGATAATGGGGCCGCTGGTGCGGCTTGACGATGGCAGTCAGCAATCCAGCATGATCCGTTTTCTTAGCTTGACGCAGCTGTTTTTTATAATCTTCATGCCCAGCTTATGGCTGCGCAAAACAACGTTATTCGGTGATTTGCGCTACGCTGCACTAGACCGTGACGCAGTTAATAAAGTGGATGCTGTTTCAGGCTGCTTCATGTTTGCCCGCAGGTCGGTTCTGCAAGATATTGGCGGTCTAGACACCCGATTTTTTATGTATGGTGAGGAAGCCGAATGGTGCGCCCGCGCAGGGCGTTCGGGGTGGGATATTGTTTATAATCCGGCCATAGAAATTTTGCACCATGGCGCCGCCAGCACCGCGCATATGAGCGAATGGAAAGCCATAGAGATGACGCGCGGCCACATATTGTTTCTGCGCTTTACACGCGGCGCATTTGTTGCGTGGTTGGGCACATTGTTGATGACAATACGCGATTATGTGCGCCTGCCTTATTACGGCGTTAAGGCGCTGTTGAACAAAGGGCGGTGGACACAGGCAGCCAAACCATGGCGCGCGCGATTGGGGTTTGAGTTAAAGGCTTTGTTCAACCTGCCAATTGGGCAAAAGATAATGTTGCCCCAGCCGGATAAGCATAAGCTGTGAAACGGCTGGGCATCAGTTTAATACGCCATGCAGGGCATGCCGCGATGTGGCCGGCAGATTATATATTATCGCCAAACGCTGCGTCTGCGCAACACAAGCATCACACGCCGCCCATATTCATTATTGGTGCGCCGCGTTCGGGCACCAGCCTGTTATATGAAGTGATGATTACCCGTTTTGCGCTGGCCTATTTATCAAATGCCGCGCATCGTTTTTATCGCACGCCATTGGCGGCGACATGGCTATTTCGCTCTGCCATCACCAATTGGCGCGGCAATTTTACCAGCCGCTATGGTCATATAGATGGCTGGGGCGCGCCTAATGAAGGTGGATGGATTTGGCAACGCTTTTTAGAAGACGGGGATTGGCGTGATGACAGCGGCCTAGCGGCGCCATTGGCCAAACAGTTACGGCAGCTGACACATGGCGTTTCCAGCATTTTGCAGGCACCGTTTATTAACAAAAACGTTATGCATTCCAACCGGTTACAGCTAATGCATCATATTTGGTCCAATGCACTTTATATTGAGGTACAGCGCGATATTATTGACAATGCACGTTCTATAGTGCGCGCTGAACGGGCTGAGGGCGGGCCGGGAAAACATAATGATCTATGGTGGTCCGTAAGGCCAAAATTGGCAGCGCAATATGTTGGCAAAACAGATACTGAGCGGGCAATCGCCCAAGTGATTGGCGTCGGGCGCGATATTGCACAAGACAGTGTTAAAATCGGTGAAGATAAATTGTTGCGCATTGATTATGCAGCATTATGTGACGATCCGTTGCAGGTAATGGATCAGATTGAGACTTTTGCTGGCATACATGGCGTTACACTTGCCAAAAATACTGATATTCCTGCCCGTTTTCCCACCAAAGCTTCAAAACCGCTTGAGCCGTATGACGAAAAGACTATGGCTGATTTATTAGTTGAACTGCAAAAACAAGCACAATAAACCTTACAGACCGGAATACAAAATGGCTCCATTGCCCGACAAAGAATTTCGTACAGCCTATCATGACCATATCAGGCGCGATGTATTGCCCTATGTTCCAAAGACGGGGGGGCAGTTGCTTGATCTGGGCGGCGGCATAGGCGCAACAGCAGCTGAGATAAGATCGCGTAATCTTGTTGACCGGGTGGGCGTTGCCGATCTGGTTGACAATAGCGGGTCACCTTTGGCGCTGGATTATTGTTATCAGGCCAATTTGGAAGAGCCAGGACTGGTAAGCAAAATCGTTGCCGAACAAGGCAAAATGCAAATGGTGCTGGCGCTGGATATATTGGAGCACCTGCTTGACCCATGGGCAATGGCAAGACAGCTGTCCGATGCGTTGGACGATGGCGGCTATATGGTGGCCAGCATTCCAAATATCCGCAACTACAGGGCCTTACTGCCATTGGTAACGCGCAACCGCTGGGACTATAAAGACGCTGGTATCTTGGACAGAACGCATTTGCGGTTTTTCACGAAACCATCGGCAATAGATTTGATTGCGCAGACCGGCCTTAACATAAAACAAGTCGCGCCATCGCAATCGGGCGGGGGCAAGATAAAATTGTTTAGAACGCTGACACTGGGCATGCTGAACAGCTTTACCGACCGGCAATATATCATTGTTGCGCAAAAGGTTTAGACGCGCATCAGCTGAAACCTAAGGAGCGTTATAATTTGCCCGCTTCGGCGGCATCAAGAAACGCCACAATATCATCTTGCAGCATCATCGGCACAGCATTTTTAACGCGTTCATCTGGCCAGTCCCACCATTGCAAAGCGTTTAGCCGATCAATAACATCTTCTGCAAATCGGTGTTTTATAATCCGTGCTGGCTGGCCAGCGACAACGGCATAAGGCGGAACATCTTTTGTCACCACAGCGCGCGCAGCGATAACCGCTCCATTGCCGATTTTTACGCCTGATAAAATCATCGCGTCGCGCCCTGCCCATACATCATTGCCGATAATGATATCGCCCTTTGATGCGGGATGCCCTTTGATATGCGCAAAATCGAGGTCAATATCTGAAAATGGATAGGTGGTCACCCAGTCAGTGCGGTGCCCGCCGCCCAAAATTAAAATAACATTGGCAGCGAACGAGCAATATTTGCCGATTGTAAAGCTGGTATCATCCCCAAAGCGCACGATATTAACGCCGCCATAGCTGTGCGTGCCAATATCCTCTTTGGGATAGGCCAATTGCAGCAGCCTAACGCTGCGCGCGGGGGAAATTTTGCGTTTGATACGGCGTAAAATATCTAACATCATATCGGGTTACACAAATCTGAGTTTTTGGGCAATGAAAGGCGGCAAAAAGCGCTCTATTATCGCGGCAAATTCCTGCGGTACGTTGCGCAGCAGCAATATAATCATCAGCATCAGGCTAATGCAAAAGACGATAATCCACACCAAGCTGAATGTCGCAAGTAAGAATATGGCCCCTGCACAAATGACGAGCAAAATGCCCGATAGCATCACGAAACCAGTGCTTACCCATTTGCCCGTCGAAAAGCGATTGAGCAGCATATAATCAATAGCCGTACGCGCGGAGAACACACTGGCCGCGCCAACCAGTCCAAAATATAAAATGGCGTAATATAAAGCTGCGAAATAGAAGGGCAGCTGTGCCAGCAGGATGAGCGTAACGATATGCGGCCTGCCAGATGCTTGCAAACGCGCATAAGGAATAACGGCAAAGGCGTTTATCCAATAAGCCAATAGTAAGATGATGGATACTGACCGCACTTGCGTAGCGATGTCAGGGCCAATCCATATCTGTAAAAAAGGGTCGAACAGAAAAAGCGCCGCAAAAATGACAGGGGTGACAATAAAGGTAATCACGTTGGTCGCGCGGCCAGCCAGTTTAACGCCCTCTTCATCCTGCAATTGCGCCAATTTCGGGAAAAGCGCCATGCCAACAGAGCGCGGCAAAATAGATATGCGCTGAATAATCTCAAACGGTACAGTATAAACAGCAACCGCCACTGCACCGATCATTGCCCCAATCGCAAACCGATCAAAAACCACCAATAATGGGCCGATAATAGAAACAACCGTTACCCAAATTCCGAATTTGAGCAGGATCTTCCATTCTGCGCCATCAAAGCGGATCGCCATACCGCGCAGCAAAACAGTCTGCACACGCCTATAAAAGCTAACCAATCCAATTACGCGCGCAATGATCGCCGCCAATACCAGCCAAAACAAATCGGGCCCGTTAAGATAGGCAGTCAGCAACGGCAATATTTGAAACAAACAGGTGGCCAATATCGTGATGATATTAATGTCTAAAAACTTCTCTCGCCCCTGCAATGATCCTGCACAAACGCCCCTTAATGTTGCAATAGGAACAGCCAGGGCAAGCAGTGGCAATGCTGAAAGCACTTCATCTTTCAGCCATGGCGGCGCCAAAAATTTTTCTGAAAAGAAATATTCCGCGCCGATAAACAACAGCACGCCGCCGATAAGGCCCAGCGCCAGATTAACCACAATGGCCGTCCAGAAAACAGTGGCTCTGTGCTGTGCGTCACTGTCCACCAATTTGGCTATACGCTGGGCAACCGCGCGGCCAAGGCCCATGTCAAAAAGCCCGAAATAGCCCAGAATCAACCACGCAATAGCCAAAGCGCCATAACGCTCTGCGCCGATCAGCGAAATATAAAGCGGGATTGTCGCCAGCGCCAGAAACAAAGGCGTTACAGACCCAGCAAAATTATAGGCTGTGTTACGACCTATGCTCATATTATCTTACAACCACCATATCACACAATAAAGCCGCTGATACGAAGACGATTACGGCACGCCGTGCCTTACCAGCATAAAGCTGTTTGTATATATGTATTTCTTAGACACAAATATTGTAAAATTTACTGACCTTATGGCTATAAAATACGCGGCCAAGCACGGCGCAGGATTATGATCAGCTACTGTTCATATTGCCCACCTATAGATTGACATCATTGCGGCATAGCAATAATGAGCACGAGAAGAATCAAAGATTTTTGCTTATAGTGCAATATCTTAGAGTGATTTTCATTGCGCTAAACACTTGAATTTTACACCGAATAACAACAAGATTACTGCGTTTATGGCGAGCAAAACTCTTAACCAAAACCCTGTCACTGGCACACAAGGTTTGGCGCGTCTTTTCGACTTTCACACTGTTGACCGTCGCACCATCGCCATATGTTTCTTTTTTATTGTCGCTGCACTATTCGGGGGCGGTGGCAGCCGTTTTCCTTTACAGGAAATGCTGGTCTATCTTTCGGCTATACCGGGGCTTTTCTTTATATTTAGCGCGGCAAACAGCCCGCTGCGCGCACAGCATTTGCGCCGTGCAAACTGGTTTATTGCCGCATTATTGCTGTGGGTAATAGTGCAATTATTGCCTTTGCCACCGGCAATTTGGCATATTCTTCCGGGCCGCACATTATTGGCGGAAGCTGCGGGTTTATTGGGGCAAAATGGCGATTGGCGGCCAATTTCAATTGACCCTGAAAAGACCTTGGCCAGCGCATTATATTTAATTGTGCCAATTACCGCCTTTTGGGCGATCAGCATCTTATCATATGATAATCAACTGCGCGTTATTGGCTGTCTTATCATCGTCGCTGTGTTGCACATTTTGGTTTCGATTGGGCAATCGCTGTCTGGTGGTGAAAGCTATTATATGTATCAAACCACGCATAAAGGGCTGCCCATAGGTGTTTTCGCCAACCGCAACCACACTGCCCTGTTTATGCTTTTGTGCATGATTTTGCTGCCTGCGTTAATATCGAACCGACTCAACATCGCGCCGATTTTTAAGCAGGCGACCTATTGGGGTTTGGCTTTGGTTTTCATTATAGCAATTGTGGCGACCAGCAGCCGCGCCGTAACCGTTCTCACATTTGGCATATTATGCTTCATGGCGCTGATAAATATACCTACCCATCATCAACGCAAAGGTTTATGGGCGATTGCCTTTATCGCTGTGTCGCTTTTAACCCTGTTATTGCTGGCATGGTGGAGCAACAATTTGGGCAATTTGCAAAGCCTGGGCGAACGCTTTGGCCAGGAAGATGATTATCGTTACGAATTTTGGCCCGAAACCCTGAAAGTCATGGCGCATTATTTCCCAATAGGGTCAGGTATTGGGACATTTGATCAAGCTTTTCGCAGTCAGGAAAGTCTGGACATTGTCGGCACCCATTTTGTTAACCACGCCCATAATGATTATATTGAAATCATTATAGAAAATGGCGTGATCGGCCTGTTGATACTGGCCGCCATGTTTATTGGATTATGCCGTTCAGCATTTGATGTGGTGAAGCATTATTATCAACAAAAGCTTCTCGACCTGCCGATTTTGGCAGTTATGGGGCTGTTGGTTATCGCGCTGCATTCTCTGGTGGATTATCCGTTAAGGAGTCTGGCGCTGGCGGCTGTTGGCGGTGCATGCGCTGCCATATGCTTGGCCGCCGCCAAAGGGGAATATAGGCAAATATAAATAACAGGCACAAATAATAGGGCGTGACGAACGCATGACTGCTTTATGCACTTCACGCCATGAGAAGAATAGGCTAGACCGAAACAGAAAAGGGTGCTCAGCCGCAGATAACAGTATCTATTCGCCATATCGCCATATGGTTTGATGATAGTATATGCATGCGGCTGTACGCTGACAGAGGTGGTAAAAGTGAAGAAAATTATACAGTTGGCTCTCATTGCAAGCGCTTCAACATTGGTTGTTGGGTGCCAGGCAAAACGCTCTATCGTCGCAGGGGCCGTACCAGCGGATGACAGCGCTTTAGCCAGCTCCTCATCACCAGATGATAATCCTTATATCGATTATCTGATCGGTCCCGAAGATGTTTTGGCCATCAATGTTTTTCGCGAGCCGGATTTAAGCGCGGCGGCCATTCGTGTGGATTCTGGTGGACGATTGCAAATGCCGCTTATCGGCCGGGTTGACGCTGTCAACAAAACCGCTGACCAGCTGTCGCAAGAGATTGAGCAAAGACTGGGCGCAAAATATCTGGTCAACCCTGATGTCGCGGTCAATCTTGTTGAAGGCAATTCACGGCGCATCACCGTGGAGGGCGAAGTGGAATCGCCCGGCGTTTTCCCGACCAATATAAACACCAATCTTTTAAGCGCGCTGGCGCTGGCTGGTGGTCCTGAAGATACGGCCGCGCTGGACCAGATTGCTGTGTTTCGCAAAGTAAACGGCCAAAATATGGTCGCTGTTTTCAACTTGGCTGATATTCGCGCAGGTTTGTCGGCAAATCCCGAGATCAAGCCCGGCGATATTATCGTTGTGGGCTTTTCGAAGTTGCGCAAAGGCTTGGAACAGGTCATTGGCGTGGCGCCGATTTTCAATGTATTCAATGTATTAACACGATAATTACATCGCATTTTGAAGAGTTTATTTAATTATGAAAAGCGCTGATTCTAATATGGTTGAGGTTGTTGATGAGCCTGCGGGCTTCTCCATAGATTTCAACGAACTAAAGTCGATGGCCTTTCGGCAGCGCTATATTATCATCGGCATTACAATTCTGGCGTTGATATTCGGCGCTATCGTCACGCTGATCTCGCCTTCCGTTTATCAAGCCGAAACCAAGATTCAGATTGATCCTGATACTAATGACGTTGTGGAGGATGAAGTTGATATCCGCACACGGCTGCGCGGTGCAGATGTTCAGCGCTATCTGAATTCGCAGCTTGATTTGCTGAAAAGCCGCAACATGGCGCGGCGCGTAGTGGCTGATTTGCGGCTTGATGCCAATGATGATTTTCTAACCAAAATGGGTGCAGTTGCATTGGACGGACCGACAGGCGATGGCGCTAGCCAAACCACCAGACTAGACCAGATTACAAACCTATTGGTTGAAAATGTCGATATTGAACTGCCCTTTGGTAGCAAAGTAGCCACTTTGTCATTTAAAAGCCGTGACAGAAAATTGGCTGTACAGATTGTAAATACTTACTCGAAAAACCTTATCACAGCGAATATCGACCAACGTTTTCAAGCAACAACCTATGCGCGCGATTTTCTGCAAAAAGAAATCGGCGATGCAAAACAGAGGTTGGAAGAAGCGGAGCGCAGAGCCATCTTATATGCACGCAACACGCAAATTATTGATGCCAGCGATGGGGTAAGCACTAATGAAGACAGCACCAGCCCGCGCTCTATTACAACCGCCAATCTTGTTCAGATGAATGCCGATCTTGCGGCCGCGCGGACAGCGCGCATTTTGGCAGAAGAAAAATGGCAATCCGTACGCAACAAGTCCGCGCTTGATATTGCTGATGTGCAGCAAAATCCGACAATTCAGCAATTGCTTAGCGAAAAAGCGGGTAAAGAGGCGGAGCTGCGCGAATTGCTCAATCGCTACAAGCCGGATCACCCGGTTGCCCTACAATCGCGCGCACAAATTACCTCTTTGGATTCAGAAGTGGAGTCCATCGCCAGCAATATCCGTTCCTCCATAAAATCAGAATATGATATTGCTTTGCGGCAAGAACAGTCGTTGAACAGAAACCTGAACAGCATGAAAAATGCGACATTGGAAGAGCAAGATAAACGCGTAGAACTGAATTTACTTGCGCGTGAAGTGGAGACGAACAGATCGCAATATCAGTCACTACTAAACCGGTATGAACAAGTTAACATCAGCTCAGATGTCGTTACAAACAACATCTCTATTATCGACGAAGCGCAAGCTGCACAAAAAGTGACCCCGCGCCCGTTGATCAATATGCTTCTGTCATTTTTGATAGGCGCGGCGGCTGCGTTCTTTGTCGCCTTTCTGCGAGAAACATTTGACGACTCTATTCGCACACCGGACGATGCAACCAGAAAACTTGGCCTGCCGCTATTGGGTACAACCCCGATATATAGTGACGATTTGCCGATTATTGATACGTTGGCAGATCGTAAATCTGCAATTGCAGAGGCCTATGCGTCCATTCGGTCATCACTGGAATTTAGCACGGCAAATGGCGCGCCCAAGTCAATATTATTAGCCAGTAGTCAGCCCTCCGAAGGTAAATCAACTAGCTCTGTTGCCATAGCTGAAAGTTTTGCCCGCGCTGGCAAAAAGACGCTTTTGATAGACGCCGATTTGCGCAACCCATCACTGCACCAATATCTGAATGTGAAAAACACGGAAGGGCTTGTCGGAACGCTTACGGGTAATGCCGATTTTGACAAAGCAATAACACAACCTGAAGCAATGCATTTCGACTTTCTGTCCAGCGGGCCAATGCCGCCCGACCCAACAGAGATAATCATAACCAACGCAATTGCACGGTTTATCAAGTCTCTGGAGGACAGATATGATCATATCGTATTTGACGGACCACCCGTGATGGGCCTTGCTGACTCGCCACAAATGAGCCGCGCCGTGGCTGGTACTGTTTTGGTAGTGGAGGCTGGACGGATAAGGGGCGGCCAAACGAAATCTGCCATTCGCCGCCTCAATGATGCCAATGGTAACTTATTAGGCGTGATTCTGTCGAAGTTTGATGGTGCTTCTAGCGGCTATGGCCAATATTATGGTTATGAATATAGCTATAAGAACAGCAATGCCCGCTGATCCTCAAAGCAAACGGATTAATTCAAAACCTGATAATACCAAAAGGCTTGCTAAGTGGGCTGGTATATTTGGGTTAGCAATATTGGCTCTATGGATTGTCATAGTGCAGTTTGGCCAAGCTGCACTTTATAACAAGCAATGGCAATCAGCGATATTATTTCCAACCAGCAAGAGCGAGGCTGCGGCCAATATAAGCTCTGCAATGCTGGCCAATAAAGAGAAAGACAAGGCGCGCCTTATGGCGTCAAAGGCTTTAAACGGCTCTTTGGCCCATGTTGAAGCCCTGCGTACAATCGGCATTATAACATTTGACGAAGGCAAAGCCGAAACAGGTCAGAAACTAGTAGAGATTGCCAGTAATTTAAGCTGGCGCGATAGCGTTACTCAGGCATGGCTTTTTGAACGCTCTTTGAGGCAGGGCAATTATGCGCAAAGCATTCAGCATGCGGATGCCTTGCTCCGCCGCCGGCGCGCCCGTGATGAGATTTTTGCTATGTTCGCGCTAGCTGCAAGAGACCCCAAGTTGGCAGGGCTGGTAAGCCAAAAGCTCGCCAACAATCCGCCATGGCGGGAAAATTTCTTCGCTTGGTCTAATAAAGTTCCAGAGGATTTGCGCATGGGCTTTGAAGTTATTGTCAATCAACTGAGAGACAGTCCGTCACCAATCACCAGAGGTGAATTGCTACCCTATACAAATATGCTAGCCCAAAACACCGAAAAAAACCGTGCCCTTATCATCTGGGCAAATGCATTTCCTGCCCAGAGCCCTGTACTTTCGAAAGACAACAGCCTTAAAATTAATTGGCCTGACAGCGCGTTTATTGACAAACCTTCACCCACAGACTGGGTTTTCCGTTCTAGCCGATCAATTAATACTCGCTTCAACAATGCAGCAGATAGCGATGACGCCATATTGTTTTTGAATATGGACAGGCAGGCATTAGGGCGTATTGCGCAGCGCCCACTCATATTGCCCAATGGCGTCATCACGCTCGAACTCACAAGCGATGCCGCGCAGGATAGAGATTTACGAAAATTACGCTGGTTTTTTGAATGCAATGGAAAAAAAGCAGGGTCAAAAGAGGAAATTGCGCTGCAACAAATGGGTGATCTGGGCAAATGGCAGGCCACAATCGCTGGCCAATGTGAGATTTACAATCTTGTCTTAGCAGTACAGCTGGGCGGGATCGCCGCACCAATCGATTTCGCTTTAGGGTCTTTAACGCTCATCCATTCCCGGTAATATGTCTTCATTGCTTATGGCAACTGTATATCGGCTATGACGGGGTGATGGTCGGACAGCTTATACGCCACACCAGTATATGCGTTTAATATAACCAATTCTGGCTGCACAAAAATATGATCTATGCGGGCAAATGCACCCAGAAGTCCGCTGCGTCGCCCAGATGCAGGGAAAGTACTGCCAGGGCCTAAGCCAGCTGATTTGTGCGCATTCTTCATAGTTTCGGCCATGATCGCGTAACCATCATTCCAGCGGGTCGCGTTGAAATCCCCTATTACAGCATCAGGTTGTTTTTCAGAAATCTCGTCTTGCAGCTCACGAAAAAATTGACGGTTTACCAAAGGCCGGGAAAAAACTTTGGGCGCATGCAATGTCCAGACAGTAAGTTTACGCGAAGGCAAAGAGACCTGCGCCGACAAAATATTCTCATTCGTCAAATTAATCTTTTCAATGGGGTATTGGGCCAAAATAGCCAACTTGTTCTCAATAACCATATACCAGATTTTGCCAGTCACTTTTTCCAGTGCCCGTTTGAATTGCACTGGGTCATAAACTTCCTGCAAACCGATTATATCCGCATCATAATCGGCCAAATGGGTTGCAGATTGTTGCATGTCCTGGTTCAAACCTCGCAAAGAGGCTGACATTATACGGGTATCAGAGGCAAGCGGGCGTTGTTCGCTTGCTCCTAAATTGCTGCCTGAGACATCAGCAAAGATATAAACGCTGACGAGCAGTGCAAAAATGGTAAATATCCACCTTTTACATAGCATTAAATAGCATGCTGATAAAAAACTAAGACCAGCAAAAATTAGCCCTGCACCGTTTAGATAACCCAAATAAGCAATCGTATCGCCAAAAAAAGCCCAGATTAACAACCATAAGTTGGTGAAACCAATAACCAAGATGGCGGCATATGCGCCAAATCGCCAAATTGGGAAGCGCCATTTTGCTAAATTTTGCATTTTTATCCTTCAGAAATGTTCATCAATATTGGCCGCTTAATATGCCTGAAATATAAGTACAAAAGACTTGTTATAGAGCAAAGCCAGACCGGTGCATTATCATAATGACAATCATAATAATCATGATATGAAGCTTCGCGTAAGTGAGCCAATAGCAAGAAAGCACGATTTTGACCCAGAAAATTCTCGTCATTTTTGGCACGCGTCCTGAAGCGATAAAACTCTTCCCCGTGGTTCATGCACTGGATGCGCTGGACGGCGTCACGCCCATCGTCTGCGTAACGGCTCAACACCGCGAAATTCTCGATCAGGTGCTGGAGATTGGCAAGATTGTCCCCGATTATGATCTCGATATCATGCAGCCTGATCAGACATTGGACGCATTGACGGCGCGCCTGCTTACCAAAATCGGTGCGGTTATGGATGAGGTACAGCCTGACCGCGTCATCGTGCAGGGCGATACTGCGACCGCTATGGTCGGCGCGTTGGCAGCATATTATCGCAAAATCCCGGTTGGCCATGTTGAGGCTGGCCTGCGCAGCTACAATATTTATCACCCATGGCCCGAAGAGGTAAATCGCAAGATGATTGGCACCATAGCCGATCTGCATTTTGCGCCAACGCAAACATCTGCCAACGCTTTGTTGAAAGAGGCCGTCAATCCTGACCATGTGCACATCACTGGTAATACAGTGATCGATGCCTTGCACTGGGTGACCGATCTCATCGCACAAAAGCCAGAAATGGCGGGCGGTTTGGACGAACTAAAGGCGCGCTTTGCTGGCAAGCGCATTATCGGCGTGACCAGCCATAGACGGGAGAATTTCGGTGGCGGACTGGAAAATATCGCCAAAGCCATTGCTGCCATTGCCAAGCGCGATGATGTCGCGTTGATCTTCCCGGTTCACCCCAACCCCAATGTGCGCAAGGTGATGGATGCCGAACTAAAAGACCTTGATAATGTCGCCATGATCGAGCCGCTGGATTATCCGCATTTTGTCCATCTTCTGTCACTGGTCGAATTGATGCTGACTGATAGTGGCGGTGTTCAGGAAGAGGCCCCTGCCCTAGGCAAGCCGGTTCTGGTGATGCGAGAAACAACCGAGCGGCCGGAAGGCGTAGAGGCGGGAACAGCAAAGCTGGTGGGCACTGATTATGAAACTATTGTTGCCAACACCACGCGCCTGCTGGACGATAAGGCAGAATATGACCGCATGGCCCGTGCGCATAACCCCTTTGGCGATGGCAAGAGCAGCAAGCGCATCGCGCAGCTGGCGCTGAATGCAGCGGGAAAAAGCGCCCATTAAATGATGCAGATGCAAAATCTGCTTATCTGCCAATGACGCAGCGATAAATTACGACTAACCGGCTATTAGGGTTATTATCATCTTTTGATGCTAGCCCGCCTATTCTTACGATAATGAATGGTAGTGAAATGCGAAACGAATCAAACCCCAAAGTATGTGTCATGGGCATGGGCTATATCGGCCTGCCAACAGCGGCGGTAATCGCCAAGGCCGGCTGCGCCGTACATGGTGTCGACGTCAATGAAGAGGTGGTGAAAACCATTGGCGAAGGCCGTATCCATATTGAAGAGGTTGATCTGGATGGTCTGGTGCAAGGTGTTGTCAGCCGGGGACTGTTAAAAACATCTACCTCTGCCGCCGCAGCCGATGTCTTTGTTATCGCCGTGCCCACACCTTTTGATGAAGAAAAACGCCCTGACATTGCCTATGTTCTGGATGCGACCAGAGCGATTGCGCCAGTATTACAGGCTGGCAATGTCATTATTCTGGAATCAACATCGCCCGTGGGCACGACGGAGAAAATGCGCGATGTCCTCGCTGAAATGCGCCCGGACCTAGCCATGCCCGGATTGTCTAACAAAACGCCTGATATTTCCATAGCTTATTGCCCCGAACGTGTTTTGCCTGGCCGCATATTGGTCGAACTGATCGACAATGACCGTTCCATCGGCGGCATTACACCGCGCTGCGCTCGCAAAGCGCTCAGTTTCTATAAATTATTTGTACGCGGCCAATGCATCACCACTGATGCCCGTTCTGCCGAGATGACCAAATTGGTGGAAAATGCCTATCGTGACGTGAATATCGCCTTTGCCAATGAACTGTCGATGGTAGCGGACACAATGGACCTGAATGTGTGGGAAATTATCCGCCTCGCCAATCGTCATCCACGCGTTAATATCCTGCAACCCGGTCCGGGCGTTGGCGGTCATTGCATTGCGGTTGATCCATGGTTCATTGTCCATGGCGCACCGGACGAAACACCCCTTATCCGCACCGCGCGTAATGTGAATGATGGTAAGGTTGGCCATGTTATCCGCCGTGCGCAGCAGATGATTGATACCAATAAAAACAGCAAAATTGCCTGTTTGGGGCTAGCGTTCAAGGCCAATATTGATGATTTCCGCGAAAGCCCTGCACTAAAAGTCGCTGATGAACTGGCGGCAAAATATGGGGATCGTATTTCCATAGTGGAGCCTTATACTGATAGCTTGCCCGACAGTCTGGCAAAGCATGGTGCACAGCTGGCAGATATTGATGATGCCATAGACAATTGCGATGTCTTTATCGTGCTGGTCGATCATGATATCTTCAAAGCCATTCCGGCGGATGAACGTGTTGGCAAAACCGTATATGATACGCGCGGTATTTGGGAATAATGCCCAAAACATCGCCCTTTTTGAACAATGTTCAGGCATAGAAACTTATGACAATATTGCTGACAGGGATTGCCGGTTTTATCGGCCATGCGCTAGCCAAGAGGCTATTGGCGCGTGGTGAGCGCATCATCGGCATTGATAATCTGAACGATTATTATGATCCAGCGATAAAAAAAGCACGGCTGGCGGATCTTCAGGAATTTGACGATATTTTAACGCTCCACCAGCTCGACTTCGCTGACATGGCAGCGCTTGAAGCAGCAATGGCCAATGATGAATTTGATCATATTGTGCATTTGGGTGCGCAAGCAGGCGTCCGCTATAGCCTGGAAAACCCAGCTGCTTATGTGCAGTCCAACCTGGTTGGTCATGCCAATATGTTGGAGCTGGCGCGTACCCGCCAGACCAAGCATATGGTCTATGCCTCATCATCATCAGTTTATGGTCATGCCAAAACCATGCCGCTATCTGTCAATAATCGTGTTGACCATCCCGTTTCACTTTATGCTGCGACAAAAAAAGCCGATGAGCTTATGAGCGAGACCTATGCGCATCTTTATGGCCTGCCAATGACAGGGCTGCGCTTCTTTACGGTCTATGGTCCTTGGGGCCGCCCTGACATGGCACCATGGAAATTTACCAAGGCCATATTGGCGGGTGAGACCATACCGGTTTTCAATCACGGCAAGCTGAAACGCGATTTTACCTATATTGATGATATTGTCGCCGGGATTATCGCTACGCTTGATCAACCGCCAGCCGATAATGATGCAGAAAAGCCCGGGGGCAGTTTTGCACGACATGCCATTTATAATATCGGGAATAACCAACCTGTTGAGTTGATGCACTTTATTGAGATTATTGCCGATGCTTGCGGACGCAAGGCCAATATGGAAATGCTTCCCATGCAGGCCGGTGATGTTTATGAAACCTATGCCGATATCAGTGACATTTCGCGCGATTTTGGCTATAGTCCGCAAACACCTTTAGAAAAAGGGATGCCGAATTTCGTGACTTGGTATAAGCGCTTTTACAACATAGTGTAGGCAAGGATTCGATTATGATAATCGTAGAAGGCTGGATCAAGTTTGCAGATGGCGAAATAGCGCGTGTAAAGACGCCTGCCATGCAGGCTGTATCAGAGACATTGAAAGAAGATGGATGCCTGCATTATTGCATGGCCATCGATATTGATGACCCTAATCTTATCCGCATTTCAGAGCGCTGGCGCGATGAGGAAGCCCTTGCCGCGCATTTCACCGCGCCGCATATGGTGGAATTCGGCAAGTTGCTGGCGAGTGTTAAGCGGGAAAGTGCGGATGTGCGGGCCTATAGCGCAGAGGAAGTTCGCCGCCTGATGTAATAGGCTGCCAACTAACCTTTTCATGATCACACAATTACAGCAATTTCGGGTAGAAAAGCCTTGGGGACGGGAAAAACTGCCCGCTCCGTTTAACGACCCGCGCAAAATCGGCGAAATCTGGTTCCAGAACGACCAGAGTGATGGCGCGAATATTTGCGATCAATTGCTGGTCAAATATCTTTTCACCAGTGAGAAACTCTCCGTACAGGTTCACCCCGATGACAAGACAGCCAGAGCGCAAGGCCTGGAATCCGGTAAGACCGAATGTTGGTATATATTGCACGCTGATGAGGATGCGCGGCTAGGGCTGGGTTTGAAATCCACATGTGATACACAGACACTGCGCGCAGCCGCTTTGTCAGGCGATATTGAGCATATGCTGGATTGGAAAACGACACAGGCAGGCGATATATGGTTTGTTCCACCCGGCACAATTCATGCCATAGGCGGCGGCTTACAGCTTATCGAAGTACAGCAGAATGCCGATATTACCTACCGGCTTTACGATTATGGCAGGCCGCGCGAATTACACCTTGATGCAGCTATGCCGGTCGCAACTCCCGGGCCTTATAATATGGTCAATCATATTCCGGCAGGCCAAAAACCTGTGCTTCATAGCACGCATTTTTCTCTGCAATTGATTGACGGCCCCGGGCAATATCCCGAAAATTTGCCGCAAGACCTCATCCTTATTCCGCTAGACGATAGTCTGGTGATGGATGGCATAAAGCTGGAGCCGGGCGAAGTATATTACGCCAATAATGTGCACAGCCTCCAATGGGCAAATCCTGCAAAACTGCTATTAGCATGGCCCAACGCAACCGACTGACACGTAAAGGGCAGTTATGATTATTCCTACCATATTATCTGGCGGCGCTGGCTCACGTTTATGGCCACGATCGACAGCCGATAAGCCAAAACAATTTCTGGCATTGGCAGAGGATAAAACCATGTTTGCCGCCACGCTGGCGCGCGTTTCTGGTCAGCAGGGTTTTGGTACACCAATGATTATCGGCAATGCCGCGCACAAAAATCTGATTGATGATGAACTAACCGAAGCTGGCTGCCAGGATGCAACCATATTCCTAGAGCCATGCGCCCGCAACACTGCGCCTGCCATTGCGCTCGCTGCGTTGGAAGCGGATGCGGATGATGTGCTGCTGGTCATGCCCAGCGACCATGTCATCACCAAGCCGCAAGTGTTTCTGGACACTGTTGCCGCCGCCGTACAAGCTGCATCTAACGGTTATCTGGTCACATTTGGCATCACGCCCAATCAGCCAGAGACCGGATATGGCTATATCGCCGCAGCCCAGCCGCTTGACGGGATACAAGGCGGCCATGAAGTTGCCCGCTTCGTTGAAAAGCCCGCGCGTGAAAATGCACAGCAGATGCTCGATCAAGGTGGGCATTATTGGAATGCCGGTATATTTTTGATGCGCGCAGGGGATTATATTGCCGCGCTGCAAAACCATGCGCCAGATATCGCTGCAAAAGCGGAACTGGCCCATGAAAATGCTGCACGTAATGGGCATTTTGTCACGCCCGATGCCAGTCATTTTGCCGATTGTCCGTCAGATTCCATTGACTATGCGGTCATGGAAAAGGCCGAAAAGGTCGCGGTATTTGCCATGGATTGTGGGTGGTCTGACCTTGGCAGTTGGGACGCGTTGTACGAGCTTGCAGCCAAGGATGGCGATGCCAATGCTGTATCGGGCCAAGCAGCATTGCTGAACAGCAAAGGCAATTTGGTACAAAGCGATCAATTGCGGATTGCCGCCGCCGATATCGATAATATGATTATCGTTGCCCAGGGCAATGACGTGCTGATCTTACCGCGCGGACAATCGCAAAAAGTGAAAGAACTGAAAGCCCTGCTGGACACATCAAGCAAAAGCTAAGCCGATTGGTCTGTCGGGCCAAGGCATCTTGCACCATCACGCAGAGCGTACCATATTCACCTTATGACTGATCACAACAACAGCAATATGCCTGTATGGCATGGCACAACAATTATTGGCGTTCGCAAAAATGGTAAGGCCGTGATTGCCGGCGATGGGCAGGTGTCTATGGGCCAGACCATCATGAAACCCAATGCACGCAAAGTACGCTCTTTGGGCGATGGCTCGGTTATTGGCGGTTTTGCTGGTGCAACAGCCGATGCCTTCACCCTTTTTGAACGGCTGGAAGCAAAATTGGAGCGGCATTCCGGGCAATTGATGCGGGCTGCCGTCGAATTGGCGAAGGATTGGCGTACAGACAAATATTTGCGCAATTTGGAAGCAATGATGATTGTCGCTGATAAGGATGTGACCCTTATTTTAACGGGCAATGGCGATGTTCTGGAACCAGGTGACGGCATTGCCGCCATTGGTTCGGGCGGCAACTATGCTCTGGCTGCTGCACGCGCTTTGATGGAATATGAAGATGATGCCGAAATATTGGCCCGCCGCGCAATGAAGATTGCCGCCGATGTCTGCGTTTACACCAATGATCAACTGACATTGGAAATACTCACTAGCGACACCTAAAAGCGCCCATAGCCAAAGGCTGACACACATTGTTATCGATATGCTTCACACATGAGTGAAAGCGATTGGACCCATGGATATTATGACTGAAACACTTACACCCAAGAAAATCGTTGCTGCGCTGGACCAGCATATTGTTGGCCAGAAAGACGCCAAACGCGCCGTTGCCATTGCTTTGCGCAACCGCTGGCGGCGTCAGCGCTTACCGGCCGAATTGCGCGATGAGGTCACACCCAAGAATATTTTGATGATAGGCCCCACAGGCTGCGGCAAGACGGAAATCTCCCGCCGTTTGGCAAAACTGGTCAACGCCCCTTTCATTAAAATCGAGGCGACCAAATTCACAGAAGTTGGCTATGTAGGCCGCGATGTTGACCAGATAGCCCGTGATCTTGTCGAGGAAGCTGTCAGACTGGAAAAAGAAATTCGCCGCGAAGCCGTTCGCGAGGCTGCCGCTGAAGCCGCAATGAAAAGGCTGCTGGACGCACTGGTGGGTGACAATGCCAGTGAGGCGACCAGAGAGAGCTTTCGCCAGCGTATTGTCGATAACCATATGAACGATAATGAGGTCGAGATCGAGGTTGAAGATACGCCGCAAACTCAGATGGATTTGCCCGGTATGAACGGGCAAGTCGGCATGATTAACTTATCTGATATGATGGGTAAAGCCTTTGGCAGTCCGCCCAAAAAGCGCCGCAAAATGCGTGTCGCTGATGCTTGGGACAAGCTGATTGAGGAAGAGTCTGACAAGCGTCTGGACGATGATGATGTCGCCCGTGCAGCTCTTGCCAATGCGGAAACAAACGGCATTGTGTTTCTTGACGAGATCGACAAAATCGCTGTGTCAGATGTCCGCGGTGGTTCAGTCAGCCGCGAGGGCGTTCAACGCGATTTGCTGCCTTTGATTGAGGGCACTACTGTGGCCACCAAATATGGCGCAATGAAAACTGACCATGTTTTGTTTATTGCCTCTGGTGCTTTTCACGTATCGAAACCCAGCGACATGCTGCCCGAATTGCAGGGCCGCCTGCCCATCAGGGTGGAATTGCGCGCGCTGACCGAAGATGATTTCGTCACAATATTGTCTGACACAAAGGCCAATTTGCCAACTCAATATGCTGCGCTCATCGGCACCGAAGACGTCACACTGGACTTTAAAGATGATGCGATCAAGGCATTGGCGCGCATTGCCGCAGATGTGAATGACACGGTTGAGAATATCGGCGCAAGGAGATTGCAGACAGTCATGGAAAAACTGCTTGAGCATATCAGCTATGAGGCAGAAGATATGGCGGGCCAGACTGTGGTTATCGATGCCAAATATGTTGAGGGCCAGCTGGACACAGTTGCCAAGGATAGTGACCTTAGCAAATATGTCCTTTAGTCTGTTCGCGAATAACGACAGCAATTAGGAGAATTCCCGCATGACAGACACAAAACCGGCTGGATTGACAGGTGGCTGCCATTGCGGGGCGATCCGCTATACTCTGCACGAACCCCCTATCAACCATACATTGTGCCATTGCCGCGATTGCCGCCGAAATGCCGGTGCGCAAATGGTTGGCTGGGCGATGTACAGGGAACAGGCCCTTGATATCGAAATGGGTGAGGTCGCAACCTATGCGTCGTCTGAAAATGCGCGGCGACATTTTTGCATTCAGTGCGGCACCGGTCTGTTCTACACAAATGCCGCGCTGATCCCCGGTCTGGTAGATATTCGTTCGGGTACGTTGGATGAGCCCGATTTGCTGCCCGCGCAAATGCAGATTCAAACAGCGGATCGCATTAGCTGGATGGAAGATGTTCACCTTCTCCCAACTTGTGAGCGCTATCCTAATCCTAAGGATTTATAACGCGTTTATCCGGATTTTCCGCAAATCGTCTACATTCGTGGTTCATATTTGCAGCCAATGCTTGACAGCAGTTTACCAATTCTTACAAGTTCATTGCAATTGTAACTATTCACCGTAGGCGTACGAATATCTACTCGCTTACTCAGCCCATATTTGCATCGTGCTCATGCTAGCCTTATGACAGGACATGTTGGATTTTATGACCAAAACTTCTCTTCTCACCACGCTATTAGCCTCCACATTTTTGTTGATCAGTTGCAGCGGCGCTAGCAATGAATCAGATAATAGCGGTGATACCGGCGGCGCGACAGAATATGAAGGCGGCGATACACTTACCGTAGAAGAACAGCCTGGCCCGGCAATTGGTGACCGCGCGCCGGTTGATCTGTCTCTCGCCGATGCTGATGGTAACAGCGTTCCCGTCTCTGAACGTACCGGAGAAAAAGGCACGATATTGGTGTTTACCCGCTCTGTTGATTGGTGCCCTTATTGTCAGGGCCAGTTGAAATTGTTGAACGACATTGCCGAAGATATTGGTGAAAAGGGCTATACCATTGCCGGTGTCAGCTATGATCCTGTCGCGTCGCTCAAAGCCTTTTCAAACGAACAGGACATTACATATACACTTTTATCTGATGATGGCTCCAAACTGATTGACGCTTTTGCCATTCGCGATCCGCAATATGCCGATCCGGAAAGCCGCGCTTATGGTGTCCCTTACGCCTCTATCTTCGTTCTCGACAGTGATGGTGTTGTCCGCGCAAAATCTGTGTCATCTGACTATAAAAACCGACCGACAAATGATGAATTGCAATTGCTAATTGAAAGCGCTGGATAATCTCTGCGCTATAAGGGCAAGCCGGATACCCCAGATATAATGCCGCAATAGATAAATTTGCTGACAGATGGCGTTGCCGCTTTATAGCTGCAGCATGTCCTGGTTACCAATTCCTCTTGAAAATATGATCGCATTTGTGGTCACTGATCTGGCATTCTGTCTTATCCCCGGCCCTGCTGTCATGGTCACGGTCAGCCATGCGCTATCTGGCGGAATGCGGGGTGCAGCCGGGCCGATATTGGGCATAAATTTCGGCAACTTTATCTGGTATGGGCTGTCCGCAATTGGCCTTATTGCTTTGGCGAGCCAAGCGCCGATTATATTTGCAATCATGCAATTTGTTGGCACGGCCTATCTCATTTACATGGGCTATCGCCGCTTTGTCGCACCTGATTTCGCCAGTTCTATCGGTCCGGCTGCGCCTGCAAAGACATTGGCCGGAGGTTTTGCAAATGGCATTGCAGTGCATATGGCGAACCCCAAAGCATTGCTATTCTATACCGCTGTTCTGCCGCAATTTCTGGATACGCAGCGGCCTATTGGCCCGCAAATTTTGGTTTTGATGGTTCTGACCATATTTACCGAAACCACCAGCCTGACCATCTACTCCTATATTTCTGCCAAAGGCGGGTCGCTGGCGCAAGCCAAGGGCCAGACCCTGTTGCTCAACCGTATTGCAGGCAGTATCTTGATTGCCGTCGCTCTGTCACTGGCATTTTTCAATATATGGGGCTGATAAACGAATGAGCCTGAAAATCGGGCATTTGCTTTCGGAAATAGAATGACGGTTGCCAGCACAAGCAAATCCGCTAAAGGCGGCTTATGCGAACATTTATGATCATTATAGCTCTTCTCGCGCTCATTATAGGCGCGGGGTATTTCTGGTTTAGCAGCCTGGCACCAGCCCAGCAATTAAACACCGCAGATGCGTGGTTTGGTTCATCAAGCAAAGGTGAAAAAACTGGCGATGCTGTGGTTTTTGACGAGGCCAATAATGTGGCTCTGAATATCTGGCGGCCCAATGATCTTGATGAGAATGCAAAGGCGCCTGTGCTGGTCTTCTTCTATGGCGGGTCATGGCGCATGGGTGACCGTGATGAATATGACTTTCTTGCGCGCTCTTTCACCAATTTGGGTTATATCGTCGTGCTACCCAATTACCGGCTTTTCCCAGAAGTGAAATGGCCTTCAATGGTGGAAGATAGCGCAGCAGCTTTGGCATGGACGCATGATAATATCGCGCAATATGGCGGCGACCCTGAGCAGATTGTGGTGTCTGGCCATAGTGCAGGTGCCTATAATGCGGTTATGGCGGTGATCGACCCGCAATGGCTGGCCAAACATGGGAAGAGCGATGCGATCATTCGCGGCATTGCCCCGCTTGCCGGACCGTTTGATTTCTATCCTTTTGATTCTGACTCGACCAAAAACAGTTTTGGCAACGCTGATGATCCGAAAATGACCCAGCCGGTTAATTTCGCGCGTGGTGATGCGCCGCCCATGCTGTTGCTGACAGGCGATAGCGATAAGACGGTACAACCGCGCAACAGCAAGGAATTGCAAAAACGTCTGGTACAGGCTGGCGGTGAAGCGGAATATGGCGAATATGCAGGTCTGGGACATGCCGACATCATCATGGCCGCGTCCTCGCTATTCGCCAGCAAGGCCCCCGTGATTGACGATATGGACAGTTTCTTCAAAAAGGCACTGGCCGCGCCGCGCAAGGCAAAGCCGGTATCTCCCGAGACACAGACTGAAAACAGTCCTGAGGCTGAGGCAGATAATAGCTAAAGCCCGAATTTACAGCGCCGCATTATTATAGCAATGCCATGTCAAAATCGCGATGGCACCGCGATGTGGTGACCAGTTTTTGGCCAATTCGCGTGTCTCTTTTTCGCTCGGACGTTCGTCCAGACCTAATATCTTGCCCATACCTGCCTGTACGGCCAAGTCACCCGCAGGCCAGATATCGGGCCGGCCTTCTGCGAATAACAGATAGATTTCTGCTGACCAGCGGCCAATGCCTTTCACCAATGTGAGCTTTGCTATCGCCTCTTCATCATCAGCAGGCAAATCATCAAGCTGCAATCCACCAGACACAATCAGTTCTGCCAATGATCGGGCATAGCCCTGTTTCTGCCGCGACAGCCCGCAACCACGCAGATCATCAAACTCAGCAGCGATAACTGTTTCCGGCGGACACCCCTCGCCCAAATGTGCTTCCAACTTGTTCCAGACAGAGGATGCAGCGGCCACGCTGACCTGTTGGCCTACAATCGTCCGCAGCAATGTCGTATAGCCACGTTCTCTAATGCGGGCTTCAGGATAACCGGCCAGATCACGCGCCCTTGCTATTCCCGGTTCGTTTTCAGCAATCTGGTCGATACTATTTTTGATCTGCTCTTTGCTCAAACCCATAACGGTGCCTACTCCTGTGCTATCTGCCCCTTGCAAATAAGGGCAACGCAATACATATGCGCATCTTGCATAGGATCGTAATGGAGTGAGCATATTATGCCACAATTGATTGTAGTAGACCGTTCAGGAGAAGAGAAAGCCGTTGAGGCAACTGCCGGTCTGTCTGTTATGGAAGCTATTCGTGACAATGGCTTTGACGAGTTATTGGCTTTGTGTGGCGGCTGCTGCTCATGCGCGACCTGCCATATCCATGTCGACCCATCTTTTCAGGACAAATTGCCAGCAATGAGCGAAGATGAAGATGATCTTCTGGAAAGCTCTGACCACCGCAATGAGCAATCACGCCTTAGCTGTCAGGTTATTATGAGTGATGAACTGAACGGCTTGAAAGTCGCTATTGCACCGGAAGACTAAGCTCTAGCTTGTCTCTAGCTTAAAGCGATTCCGTCTGGAACGGTTTCATAACCTGCATCTGTGAGGCTTTGCGTTAGTTGCGCACCGCAAGATGTGAGCGCCTGCGAATCGGTTGAGCGGATAACGAAATTTGCGCCTACCCGGCCTGAGCGGAAAAAGGGATAGCTGCCAATCTGGCATGAAGGATTGTCAGTTTCTGTCTTGCTCAGCAAGTCAGCCACTTCGCTTTCCGCTGTCCAGCAACCGATGGTGAGGCTTTGCAAAGGGCTGCCCCCTTGCAATGTGCCGGTCAGGGCATCGAGCATTCCCGCCATGATATGCGGCACGCCCGCCATGATGAAGATGTTGCCAAGCTGTATGCCCGGCGCACCCGACATACGATTTTCTATCAATTGTGCGCCAGCGGGTACACGTGCCATGCGCAGCCGCGCATCGTTCAATCCACCCTTATCCAGATAATATTGTTCCAGAACCGCCCGTGCTTTGGGGTGAATCTCAACCCCTATGCCCAGTGCCGCAGCGATTGAATCGACTGTAATATCGTCATGGGTGGGGCCGATCCCGCCGGTTGTAAAAAGATAATCATTGCGCGCACGTAAAGCGTTGACCGCTTCAACAATGGCGGCCTCATCATCAGCAACCACGCGCACCTCAGCCAGACGAATCCCCTGAACATTCAGCCATTTTGCCAATTGCGCGACATTTTTATCCTGTGTCCGGCCAGACAGAATTTCATCACCAATAACGACCAGCGCCGCAGTCCAGATTTTCGAATTTTCCATAAGTTCCTCTTAACCTAGACAAAGCCACTCGCAAAGCGCTTCATGTCAGTATATATTGATGTGATGAACAAATATCAGAAAGTAGACGCTGGCAGCGTTATCACCCGCGATGGCACCATTAAATTGCATGGGCCAGATGGTTTTGAAGGTATGCGCAAGGCTGGTCGTTTGGCCGCCGAAGTTCTCGACGGACTGGTGCCCCATGTTGTGCCGGGCGTCACCACAAGTGATATTGACGATATCGTGCGCGTCCATATGCTGCGTGAAGGCGGCATTCCTGCGACATTGGGCTATCGCGGCTTTACGCATAGCTGCTGCACATCCATTAATCACGTTATATGCCATGGCATCCCAAGCGACAAAAAACTGAAATCCGGCGATATCGTCAATATCGATGTTACCGTGATTGTCGATGGCTGGCATGGCGACACCAGCCGAATGTTCTTGGTCGGCGATGTGCCTATCAAAGCCCGAAGGCTGGTTGATATCACCTATGAATGCCTGATGCTGGGTATTGAGCAAGCGAAACCGGGCAATTATCTGGGTGATATTGGCCATGCTATCCAGACGCATGCCCAACAACATCGCTATGGCATAGTGCGCGATTTTTGCGGCCATGGCCTTGGTCAGATCTTCCATGATGAACCTGAAGTGGTCCATCTCGGCGTTCCCGGTACTGGGCCGGAGCTGAAACCCGGCATGTTCTTCACCATCGAACCGATGATCAATATCGGCAAAGCAGCAGGCAAAATCCTCAATGATGGCTGGACCGCTGTGACACGCGACAAATCGCTATCAGCGCAATTTGAACATAGCATTGGCATAACCGAAACCGGCTGCGAGATTTTTACCAAAAGTCCGGCGGGCCTCGATAACCCGCCTTATTCATAATCATATATAAAGTCTGTCCTCTGGTCATAGGCAGAACGCTGTTTGATTGGGCCACAGCCAAAAGACTTTAGTCGCACGATTAAATTCTGCTGGACCAAAGCGCATAAAAGAGCATAGTCTCCTGAAAAAATAATGGGAGAGTGATATGGCGCGGCATATTTTGGCGCATGGCTTATTGGGTCTGGCATTGGCGGGGTTGCTTAGTGGTTGCAGCTTATTGGATGGCAATAGCAATGGATCATCCGGTGCATCCGATATTGATGGCGAATATCTAACAACAGGCGGTGATGGTAGTAATTGGGCTTCGATCGGCTTTAATTATGATGAAGCCCGTTTCAGCCCGCTTGACCAAATTAACGCAGCAAATGTGGGTGAGCTTGGCTTGGCTTGGTCAGTCGATTTGCCCGATGCTCGCGGTCAAGAAGCCACGCCAGTGGTTGTTGATGGCAAAATCTATATCTCCACGGCTTGGTCAAAAGTCTATTCCTATGATGCGTTGACCGGTGAAGAACTATGGTCGTTCGATCCAGAGGTCGACAAGGCTGTTGGCGTGAATGCCTGTTGTGATGTCATCAATCGCGGTGTGGCCGTCTATCAGGGTAAGGTCTTTGTGGCTGCATTGGACGGGCGTTTAATCGCACTGGATGCAGGTACTGGCGCGCGTCTTTGGTCAACACAGACAACCGATAAGAGCAAGCCCTATACTATCACCGGCGCACCGCGCGTGGTGAAAGATATGGTGCTGATCGGCAATGGCGGCGCAGAATTTGGCGTACGCGGCTATATCAGTGCGTATGATATAGATAGCGGTGAACAAAAATGGCGCTTTTATACCGTACCCAACCCTGATGGTAAGCCAGATGGTGCGGCCAGCGATGCGGTCATGCAAAGCGCTGCTGGGCGCACATGGTCAGAAAATGGTGAATGGAAAGAATCTGGCGGTGGCGGCACCGTATGGGATGCTATCGTTTACGATCATGAACTGGACCAGCTTTATATTGGCGTTGGCAATGGCAATCCATGGAATCATGGTCTGCGTTCAGAAGGCGAAGGCGATAATCTCTTCCTATCGTCCGTTGTCGCACTAAAACCGGATAGCGGCGAATATCTTTGGCATTATCAGTCCACACCTGCCGAGACTTGGGATTTCACCGCAACACAGCCTATCATTCTGGCCGATCTCAATGTGGAAGGCCAAGACCGCAAGGTGCTGATGCAAGCGCCAAAAAATGGCTTTTTCTTCGTAATTGACCGCACAAACGGCAAAATGATCTCTGCCGAACCTTTTATCGAAGGCGTTAATTGGGCCACCGGCTATGACAAGGAAACCGGACGGCCCATCGAGAACCCGGCTGCACGTTTTTATAAAACAGGCGAATTGTTTGTGGCCTTGCCCTCTGCACTGGGCGCACATAACTGGCATCCAATGAGTTATAACCCTGGCACTGGTCTGGTCTATATCCCGGCGCAAGTGGTGGCAGCGGGATATTTGCCGCCGCTCAATGACTTTGAAAAATCGCGTCAATCTATCGGCTTTAACACAGGCGCCAGCAATGAAGGCTTTGTGCTGCCCGATGATGTGAATTTCATTAAGGCCGCATTGTCCGCCACAAAGGGCCAATTGGTTGCCTATGACCCATCAAAGGGCAAGGTTGCATGGACGGTGGACCATGAAACGCCATGGAATGGCGGCACGATGACAACCGCTGGCGGATTGGTATTCCAAGGCACGGCATTGGGCGAAATGCGCGCTTATGATGCCAAAACCGGCAAGCAATTATGGAGTTATGACACCCAATCCGGCGTATTGGGCGGTGTCTCCACCTTCTTGGTGGATGGGGAGCAATATATTGCCTTCCTTACCAGTAAAGGCGGTGCCTTTCCCTTGGTCGCTGGCTTGGGCGGCGGTGCTGCCAATCCTGTGCCGAATATTCCGCGCTTGTTGGTGATGAAAATTGGTGGTGATGCCAAATTGCCGGAGCTGGAAATAGCCGAATTGCCGGAATGGGATATTCCAGAGCAGTTTGCGACAGTTGAACAGGTTGCTTCAGGCCGCGCAAACTTCCAACGCTATTGCATGGTGTGTCACGGGGCAGATGCTGTGGGCGGCGGAGTTGTTCCTGACCTCAGACGCTCAGGCACATTGGGCAGTGCAGAATTGTGGGATGATATTGTCCATAAGGGCAGTTTAAGCCAACAAGGTATGGTGAGCTTTGCACCCGTTCTTAGTGCCGAGGAGATTCAAAATATCCGTGGCTATGTCATCAATCGCGCTGAATGGGGCAAGGAGACACAAGGCCAATTTGCAGGCACCAAGAAAAACAGCGCTGGCGGAGGAGCGAGCGGCGCCTCAAAATAATATCCGGCAGCTTCAAACATGTCCCGGATTGATCGCAAAAAACTGCGTTTGATCTGGGCCATGACAGGGCAATGTCTTGCATCGGTCTATCTGGGCCGATATGTCTAAACCATGATGCAATTGTCATTTGGGAAAGACCATGAAAAAGATTGAAGCGATAATTAAACCGTTCAAGCTGGACGAAGTGAAAGAAGCGCTTCACGAAGTTGGCGTATCCGGCATGACGGTGACAGAAGCAAAAGGCTTTGGCCGCCAAAAAGGCCATACTGAATTATATCGCGGCGCCGAATATATTGTCGACTTTTTGCCTAAGGTGAAGCTGGAGGTAGTCGTTGAGGCAGCAATGGCGGAGCGCGTGGTCGAGGCTATTGCTGGGGCCGCACAGACAGGCCGTATTGGCGACGGCAAGATTTTTGTGACCGATATTGAGAGTGCTCTGCGTATTCGCACAGGCGAAAAAGATCGCGATGCGCTTTGATAGCGTAACATTGCATCACAATCAGATGGTAATTTTGTAATATCGCGTTGCAGCATTTCTATTGCATTGCAACATTGTGACGCTAAGTTGTGATTCGCATTTTATCTTTGCCTGAATGCACCTCTGCATATTGGGTAAACTAGCAAGGGACATTATGATGACTAATACACCAGCTGACATCCTTAAAATGATGGAAGAGCATGAGATTGAATGGGTTGATCTGCGCTTTACTGATCCACGCGGCAAATGGCAGCACCTGTCTATGTGTGCCGATGTTATGGGTGAGGATGAGCTGGAAGACGGCTTGATGTTTGACGGTTCTTCCATCGCTGGTTGGAAAGCTATCAATGAATCAGACATGATTTTGCGCCCTGATCTGGACGCGGTTTATGTCGATCCGTTCTCAGCAACACCAATGCTGGTGCTTGTATGCGATATTGTTGAGCCCGGTGATGGTTCACTTTATGCGCGTGACCCGCGTTCAACCGCAAAACGCGCCGAAGCCTATCTGAAAAGCACAGGCATTGGTGACACTATCTATGTTGGTCCAGAACCAGAATTCTTCATGTTTGATGATGTCCGCTTTGAAGATGGCTATTCAGGATCAGGCTTCCGTCTTGATGATGTTGAGCTGCCAACCAATTCAGGCCGCGAATATGAAATGGGCAATCTAGCCCACCGTCCGCGCGCCAAAGGCGGTTACTTCCCCGTAGCGCCTGTCGACAGTGCCGTTGATATCCGCAGTGAGATGGTTTCAACCATGAAAGCCATGGGTCTGCCAATGGATAAGCATCACCACGAAGTGGCCGCTGCACAGCATGAACTGGGAATTACCTATGGTGCCCTGACCGAGACATGTGACCGTACACAGGTCTACAAATATGTCGTGCAACAAGTTGCTCATGCTTATGGCAAAACGGCAACCTTTATGCCCAAGCCTATCAAAGAAGATAATGGCTCTGGCATGCACACCCACATGTCTATCTGGAAAGAGGGCAAGCCACTCTTTGCCGGTAATGGCTATGCTGGATTGTCTGAAACATGCCTGCACTATATTGGCGGCGTCATCAAACATGCGCGTGCATTGAACGCTTTCACCAACCCGACCACCAACAGCTATAAGCGCTTGGTACCGGGCTTTGAAGCGCCAGTATTGCTTGCATATTCTAGCCGTAACCGTTCGGCATCTTGCCGTATTCCTTATGGCGCAGGTGAGAAGTCGAAGCGTGTTGAATTCCGCTTCCCTGATGCTTTGGCCAATCCTTATCTCTCTGCATCTGCTCTGCTGATGGCTGGCCTTGATGGCATTGAGAATAAAATCCACCCTGGCGATGCGATGGACAAAAACCTGTATGACCTTCCGCCGGCTGAGCTGGCTGAAGTGCCTACCGTTTGTGGTTCTTTGCGTGATGCGCTGGAAGCCTTGGAACAGGATTATGAGTTCTTGCTGAAAGGCGATGTATTCACCAAAGACCAGATCGAAGCCTATGCAGAATTGAAATGGGAAGAAGTCATCCGCATGGAAACAACGCCATGTCCGGTTGAATTTGATCTCTATTACAGCTCATAAGCGATACATATTTTTGATCATAAAGGCCCTGCATGATATGTGTCATGCAGGGCCTTTTTTTAGCGATATAAGGGAATGAAAATGCATAATGTCACACGCAGCAAAAATTGGCTGATCGCCTTTATAGTTTTCATTGCTTCGCTCCTCGCGGTGCCCGCTTTTGCTCAGCAAGATGATCAAAAAACCACTATCATCACTGCTGCGCGTATGCTCGATGTACGGACCGGTACCATGGTGAGTAACCCCGCTATTTTTGTTGATGCGGACGGACGCATCACCAGCATAAGTGACATGTCGCTCATTGATATTGCTGGCGATACCCCGGTCATAGACCTTGGGAATCGCACATTATTGCCCGGTCTGATTGATATGCATGTCCATCTTGACGGCAGGCCGGAATATGGGGGCTATAGCAATCTGCAATTTTCTGACCGTTTTTGGAGCGCTATTGCAGCGTCCAACGCAGACAAAATGCTAGCCGTAGGTTTTACAACCGTGCGCAATCTGGGTGCGAGCGATTATAATGTTGTCGGTCTCGACCAAGCGATTGAGGAAGGCTGGTTAAAGGGACCACGTATCGTAACCGCGGCCCATGCACTTGGCGCAACTGGCGGGCATTGTGATCAAACATTCCTGCCGCCGAGTTATAACGCAAAAAGCCCCGCCATTGGTGATAGCCCGGATGAGTTACGCAAACGTGTGCGGGAACAGCGCAAATATGGCGCAGAGGTCATAAAGGCATGCGCAACCGGCGGCGTCTTCTCACGCAATACCGCACCGGGCATTCAACAGCTGACACTGGCAGAGCTGACCGCCATTGCCGATGAAGCCCATTTTTGGGACTTGAAAGCCGCCGCGCATGCCCATGGTGCCAGCGGCATTTTGGCCGCCATTCAGGCCGGCTTTGACACTATCGAACATGCCAGCTTCATTGATGATGCAGGGATTAAACTGGCCAAGGAAAAAGGCACATATTTGTCGATGGATATTTTCAACACCGAATATACCCTGTCAAAAGGGGCAGAAAACGGCGTGTTAGAAGAAAATCTGGATAAAGAACGCGCGGTGTCAAAGGTGCAACGCGAAAATTTCACTAAGGCTTATAGGGCTGGCGTGAACATGGTATTTGGTTCTGATGCAGGCGTGATGCCGCATGAAGATGTGGGCGGCCAGTTCGCTGTCATGGTGCGCCTTGGCATGTCGCCGCTCGACGCACTGCGCGCCGCGACAATCAACGCATCTGCTGCACTCGGACAATCCGATGATGTCGGTGAAATCAAGGTTGGTGCCTATGCTGATATCATTGCCGTAGGTGGCAACCCCCTCGACAATATCCGCCTGATGGAAAGCGTCTCAGCGGTTATCAAAGGCGGTGTTGTTGTTAAAACTGCGAATTAAAATTACTGAAACTACCATGCCTATTGCTATTATGTTTGTCATACTCACACCTTGAACTTTGCCGCTATGGGGCGATGAACTGAAACAGTTTAACAAGCATGTGTCGATTATAGCCAATCAATACGTAACATAGACTGCCAATATCATCACTCCAATAATGAAGGAGAAAGATGATGACTATATTTAATGGCGCTTATATTACTGGGTTATTTGACGACCATAATAATTGTCAATCAACTTCGATCGCAACAAACATGGGTCAGTCAGATTTTACCGATTATATATTTTGGTCCGTACATGTCGATCCATCAGGCAATCTACACTATAATAACGAGCAGCTTTGCATGAACGGTACACCGGTAGCTGCCACGGTAAGTTGCCTCAAAGCGGTTGTGACGGCGGGCAAAGCAGCCTCGCTTGAGCGTGTATGGTTATCAATAGGTGCTGGCGGCACGAGTGATTTTAGTAATATCGATACGATATTAAAAACAGGCGGCGCTACACTGTCTAATCTGCTGAGCAACTTTACCGCGATAGCCGCTGCATTAGATATATATGGTTTTGATTATGATAATGAAGATCAGATCGGCAATGTTGGCGTTATCACTGGCCTCACTCAAGCGCTCTATAATACGAACAACAATTATAGATTTTCTTTTTGTCCCTATGGCAGTTCCAGTTTCGTATCACCTTACTGGATTGCCTGCTTAGAAGGCATTTACAAAAATCTGAGCACGCAGCCTGTTATTGGTTTTAACTTGCAATGCTATTCTGGCGGCGCAGGTAGCGATCCGAAAGGATGGGTCGCGGCTGTTAACAATGCCGGTACTGCAAAAACGGGCATTAGAGATGCCAACGCACTGATCCGTCCCGGTCTCGCAGTGCAAGGTTCGGCAAGTGGTCCGGCTTATTCGCCCGCACAGATGACCAGTGAGTTCAAAGGCTATGGAAGCGTCGGCGGTTGGATTTGGAATACCGCTAATGTTGCAAGCAATGGCAATAATCCAAGTCTGTCTGACTATGCGGCTGCTATCACTGTAGGCACATAATCACCAATGGCAATTCAACTACTAACCGCATCGCGCGCCGGACGGCTATATTAATCACTAAACGGATCGCGCACCAAAATCGTATCTTCGCGTTCTGGTGAAGTGGAAACCAATGCAACGGGGCATTCGATAAGCTCTTCGATGCGGCGAATATATTTGATGGCAGCAGCGGGCAAATCAACCCATGAACGGGCGCCCGCTGTTGTTTCGCTCCAGCCCTCATGCTCTTCATAAATCGGCTCAATATTGGCCTGATCAGAAGCATGGGCGGGCAGATAATCCAGCACCTTGCCATTCAAACGATAGCCGGTGCAGATTTTCACTGTTGCAAATCCATCCAGCACATCGACTTTGGTCAAGGCTATGCCCGTCACGCCAGAGACAGCGCAGCTTTGCCGCACCAATGTCGCATCAAACCAGCCACAGCGCCGCTGACGGCCGGTCACAGTGCCAAATTCATGGCCGCGTTCACCGAGCCGTTGGCCAACATCATCGTTCAACTCGGTGGGAAACGGACCAGAGCCAACCCGTGTTGTATACGCCTTTACAATACCCAGCACAAAGCCAGTAGCACGCGGGCCAAGACCGCTGCCCCCTGATGCAGTGCCTGAAATCGTGTTGGAGGATGTCACAAAAGGATAGGTGCCGTGATCGACATCAAGTAACACACCCTGCGCACCTTCAAACAGAATCCGCGCGCCGGCTTTGCGCACCTTGTTCAATTTGCGCCAGGCTGGATAAGCAAAAGGCTCTACAAAGGGCGCGATTTCTTTTAACTGATCGAGCAAGGCAGCGCGATCAATTGGCGGCGCACCAAAGCCCGCACGCAATGCATCATGGTGCGCGCATAGTCGGTCCAGCTGCGCTTCTAGATCATCCAGATGTGCCAGATCGCATACCCGTATCGCGCGGCGTCCTACTTTATCTTCATAGGCCGGGCCAATACCGCGCCTTGTCGTGCCAATCTTACCCGATCCGCTTGCGTCTTCGCGCAGACCATCCAGGTCGCCATGAAGTGGCAATATCAATGCGCAATTGTCGGCGATGATCAGTTTCTCCGGTGTAATCTCAACACCCTGATCGCGCAATTTTTCCACCTCGCTTTTCAGCGCCCATAGGTCCAGTACAACGCCATTGCCAATAACCGATAAGGTTCCACTGACAATACCTGATGGCAGCAGCGACAGCTTATAGACATTGCCATCAATGACCAGTGTATGCCCCGCATTATGTCCACCTTGAAAACGCACAACCACGTCCGCACGTTCGGCGAGCCAATCGACAATCTTGCCTTTGCCTTCATCGCCCCATTGCGCACCGATTACTGTTACATTGGCCATGAACTGTCCTTTGGTTTTTATGAAAGCAGATTCGCTTGACGAACTTGCACAAACGCGACGCTTTTAGGCCCGTCCACTATACAGGTCCAGCATAGAAAAAGCGCTATCACCGATTAAAGTGAAAACAGAAATATCAAATGCAGGTCGGCCCATTTTCATCTAAGATATGCGTGCAGCCTAATGCTTTTGCATCATCTTTTGCATCCAGCGCCGCCAATGTATACCAGCCCTGCGCACGTAACTCTCTTGCTCGCTGATAATCGTGATCAAGAGGCAGAAAAACGCGCCCTAATCTTTCAGAACCTTCACTTGTCTTCACCAATCGGTCTGCATAGAGCGTAAAGCCGGTGGCAACCTCTTGTGCATCTTCACCCGCGGAAATCGCATAGGTGCCGCCCCTGCCTAGAACTTCAGGATATCCATCAGCATAAAGCGAAAAGCCGAACCAGCTTTGATATTCGAACCCATGCCGCTCACTCGGGTCGAGCGTCACTCTAATATCTTTGCCCAGCGGCGCAGCAATGGCTTCCAATGCGCTGATGCGGCTTGCCAACGCGCCGCCAGCATCAATCGCGCGCAATTTCTGCAACGCACTGTCCAGCGGGCCCATGGCGTAAAGCAGCGGGATATAGGCATCGGCTTGCAATGCTTTCAGCCCACCTGCATCTTTGGTGTCTAGCTCACGGCGAACGGCGATAATCTCTTCCTCGTTCAACGGAAAAGCCTTTTCCGCCAGAGTATCTACCAGATCCGGCAAGGTAAAATCGACGGTAATCTGCCGCGCGCCCGCAGATTGCAAAGCCTCCACGGCAAGGCCGACAATCTCAATCGCAGCAGCGACACTGTCATTGCCGATAAGTTCAGCACCAATTTGCATACGCTCACGCTCAGGGTGCAGCTCACCTGCGCGTAATGTTACCACTGGCCCTGCATAAGAAAGACGCAGCGGACGCGGTGCATTGGACAGCCTTGTTGTTGCAATGCGGCCGACCTGAACAGTCATATCCGAACGCAGCGCCAATGTGCGCAGCGAGATCGGGTCAACCGCGCGCAGCATCCGATCCTTGGCATAGCCTTTGGTGCGATGCGCCAATGATCCTTCAAATTCAATCAATGGCGGCGCAACACGCTCATAGCCGTGGCTTGCAAAAATGGTGAAATAGCGTTGCAGCAGTTCGGCCATGGCCTCTGCCTGCGGCATCAACCTGTCTTGCAGGCCTTCAGGGAGGAGATCGGGATTCATGCTGATCCCTTACTCCCCCCATATGACAAAAAGCAATTGGCTTTAGGCAAAATTCAGTGCTTTGACGTCACGTACGCCGGGCAGTTGACAAACTTTCCACAAAACCGGCTCTTCTACCGGGCTATCAAGTGACAAAAGCAGTACGGCATCGCCGCCTGGACCATCATTACGGCGGCCAAGGTGGAAAGTGCCAATATTGACGCTGGCCTCACCCAGGGTGGAGCCCAAACGACCAATAAAGCCCGGCTCATCCCGGTTGACGATATAGAGCATAGGCCCGCGCAAATCGGCTTCAATTTTTACACCGAAAATATCGACCAGACGTGGATTGGCATTGCCAAACAATGTGCCGGTCACTGACTTTTCACCATCTTCCAGCTTCAATGCAACGCGGACCAGCGTGTGATAATCGCCTTCGCGGTCACGGCGCACTTCGCGTACATCAAGACCGCGATCCTTTGCCAGAAATGGCGCGTTGACCATATTAACGGTGTCGCTATAGGCGCGCATCAAACCGGCCAGAACTGCTGCGGTGATTGGTTTCTGGTCGAGTTCCGCTGCCGCGCCCTCTACCTCAACCGATACGCCTTTAATCTTATTGCCCAATAATTGCCCGGCAATCGTGCCCAATTGGGTGGCCAGCAGCATATAAGGTTTCAACTTCGGTGCCTGTTCCGCAGAAAGGCTAGGCATATTCAGCGCGTTGGTCACGCCGCCCTTCACCAGATAATCTGCCATTTGTTCGGCCACTTGCAGAGCAACATTGACCTGCGCCTCATTGGTGGATGCCCCCAGATGCGGCGTACAGATCAGGCCTTCTGTGCCGAAAAGTGCGTTTTCCTTTGCCGGTTCCTGCGCAAACACATCCAATGCAGCGCCTGCGACCTGACCTGATTCAAGCGCGACTTTCAAAGCCGCTTCGTCGATCAAGCCGCCACGCGCACAATTGATAATCCGCACACCCGGCTTCACCTTACCCAGCGCTTCAGCATCCAAGATATTGCGGGTCTGATCCGTTAGCGGTGTATGCAAGGTTATGAAATCGGCACGGCCCAGCAACTCATCCAGCGTTACCTTTTCAATGCCCAGTTCAACTGCACGCTCCGGCGTCAAAAACGGGTCAAATGCAATGACCTTCATTTTCAGACCCAAAGCACGGTCAGCAACGATCGACCCGATATTGCCGGCCCCGATCAATCCCAATGTTTTGCTGGTCAGCTCAACACCCATGAATTTTGATTTTTCCCACTTGCCCTGCTGTGTTGACAAGTCGGCCTGTGGCAGCTGTCTGGCCAGAGCGAACATCATCGCAATGGCATGTTCCGCAGTGGTGATGGAGTTACCAAAGGGTGTGTTCATAACCACTACGCCCTTGGCAGAGGCCGCCGGAATATCGACATTGTCAACGCCGATACCAGCGCGGCCAATAACCTTCAACTTGGTTGCTGCTTCCAATAGCTCTGCCGTTACTGTGGTCGACGAGCGGATGGCAAGACCATCATAATTGCCAATAATGTCTTTCAATTCTTCGGGTGTCTGACCTGTGATAACATCAACCTCACAGCCATTTTCACGGAAAATATCGGCGGCACGAGGGTTCATTTTGTCAGAAATCAATACTTTAGGCATAGGTAATCCTTTCGGGAGAGTCCTTTAGGAAGTGTCGTCACCCTGAACATTTTTCAGAATCTCACGCATGACGACCAATATTGGTGCGAATGTGCGTGAGATATCGGCCTGCGCCGAACTGACGATAACGTGACTTAGGAAAGTTAGGCGGAAAATTCGGCGGAAAATTCGGCCTGGACCTTGGCATAGGCCCATTCAATCCATGGCAGCAGGCGTGCAATATCCTCTGCATCGACTGTTGAACCACACCAGATACGCAGCGAAGGCGGTGCATCGCGATAACCGTTAAAGTCATAGCCGATATGCAGTTCTTCGAGCATCGCCGTAATACGCTTCGGCACAACGGCTTTCACCTCGTCGCTTTGCGCATCATACCATTCACCCTGAAACACCATGCAGATGCCGGTATTGGTCCATTTTGCAGGGTCACTGACCATATTGCGCAGCCAAGGCGTTACTGCAATCCAATCATGGACGATTTTGGCATTGGCATCCGCACGATCATGCAGAGCTTTCAAACCACCAATAGACTCTGCCCATTCCAGAGCAGCGATATAATCTTCGGTTGCCAGCAATGACGGCGTGTTGATCGTCGCGCCTTCAAAGATTGCACGGTTCAGCTTATCGCCCTTTTTCAGGCGGAAGAGCTTTGGCAAAGGCCATTCAGGATCATAGCTTTCAATGCGTTCAACAGCACGCGGCGACAGGATAAGCATGCCATGCGCAGCTTCGGAACCCATGACTTTCTGCCAGCTAAATGTCGTCGCGTCGAGCTTTGACCAATCCATAGGCTGCGCAAAAACCGCGCTGGTCGCGTCATTGATGGTGACACCCGTGCGATCATCAGCGATCCAATCAGTATCGGGAATTTTCGCGCCCGAAGTCGTGCCATTATAGGTAAAGACGACATCATCGCCCTTATCAATCTGGCTAAGATCGGGGATTTCACCATAATCGGCGTTAAGAACAGTCAGGTCTTTCAGCTTAAGCTGTTTGACCGCATCCTGTATCCAAACATTGCCGAAACTTTCCCATGCGGCAACGGTTGCAGGGCGAGAACCGAGCATCGTCCACATCGCACATTCCAGCGCGCCAGTGTCGGAACCGGGCATAATGCCAATCAGATAATCATCAGGAATGCCGAGAATTTTGCGGCTCAAATCGATTGCATATTTGAGACGCGCCTTGCCCGTTTTGGAGCGGTGGGAACGTCCTAATGCTTCAGTTTTCAGGGTATCCGCTGACCAGCCGGGGAATTTGGCCGTAGGGCCAGATGAAAAAAATGGTCGTGCAGGGCGAAGCGTCGGCTCCGCCGGTATTGAGTTACTCATGATATTCTCTCCTTACAGAGAGCTCGCGCGGCGTTGGGACCGCGTGGCCCGTCGCCGCAAATAGGGACGGGCGTACGCAACTGCAAGAAGAATATTTCAAACTCCGGCTAAATGGACGTAAATAAACGCCTAATTCTTGAGCCTATAAGAAATTATTGTTCAGCCTTGCGGAAAATAACCTTGCCACCACGCTTTGTAACCAACAGTTTTTCGAAGGTTATAGGATGGAAATATGCCTCAACCCGATCACCTTGCGGCGTGGTGCCGTAAACTTCATAACAGCCGCCATCGACCTTTGATTTACGGACAGACCAGCCATCTTTTTTCAGCTTTTCTTCCAGCGCATCGCGGCTTTTCCAACCTGATTCTGGCCCGGCTTCGCATTTCAGCTTACCGCTAGCAGAGGCCGATTCGGGCATGGCTGTGCTCATTGCGGTCGCTGCGGCAATAGCCAGCATAGCTTCGGTAAATTTCATGATATTACCCTTCTTCTCAATATCCTCACCAAAGATGTAGTGACGAAATCATCATGTTAAAGTGTTTAATCGCTTGCAGCGGATGAACCCGTATTGAACCGAGATTTTTTCCATTCTATGCTAATGCGAATAATTTGCAAGAGTAAAAGTGGTGCAAAGTGGATGATCGCCCCAATCCACTCTCCATCGACATATACCCAATGCACGGCGATCAATAAGGCCGCAACATACACGCCTTGCTGCAACCGTTTCCAGTTGCGCTTCATAAGGCGCTGCGCAGCATTGTTGCTTGTGACAGCCATGGCCACAAAAATAATCAGAGCCAGATAACCAGTCCAGATAGAGAATTGCGCAGCATCTTCCAGAACATAACGCCAGACACCATTGAACAGCTCCAAATCGATACAATACACATATAGATGCAAAAGCCCGTAACCCGCCGCAGCCACGCCAATATAGCGCCGTCTGGCCAATAACCACATGACCCAGCTCTTTGTGCCAAATATGGCTTTTAACGGACTTATCGCCATGGCCAATAGCATTAGCCGCACCGACATTTCACCAGTGCCATGCTCTAGCGAAAATGCGACAGACGCATCAAAACCGCTATTGATCAATTTCCCCATTTGGAAAATGGCAGGCACCGACAATATCAGCCAAAACACATAGATATTGTTCACAATTGCCCGCATCATTTATCCCTAAAGATCACCATATATTGCGCCCAACCGGTCCATTTATCAGTTGTTAACCATAGACGCTCGGCATCTGTTAAGCATGTTGTGACTATAGCAATGGCTATGCAGACGCAATCAACAACCGCTTTGGCACTTAGCCCACCAGCCCGCTTGAAAAAAGCGGCAATAACCGCCCTTACCAGCTTGGCATTGTCCGCATGCAGCGCTTTGCCGCAAATCGGTTCCAGGGGTGATGCTCCATCGCGTCCGGCCAGTACGAGCGCGCCATCATCAACAGCTTCAGCCGCAACTATACGCGCCGATGGGCCTTTGCGCGGTTGCCATGCCGATCTGCAAAAATCGGCAGCCAATTTCACACCTTTGCCTGATCGCTATTTGGGCAAAGGGTGCAGCCAATTGGGCACGGTTAAGCTGGCCAGCCTTGACCTGTCACGCGCTAATGATGGTGCTGGCACGTTACAGATAGGCAATTTGGGGCCTGTGACTTGCCCCATGGCGCAGCGCTTTACCCGCTGGTCGCAATATGCCGTTGCCCGCGCCGCGCGGCAAATGTTGGGCAGCGAATTGGTACGCATCGAAACCTATGGCAGTTATAATTGCCGCAATGTCGCAGGCACAGGCAAACGGTCAGAACATGCCCATGCCAATGCCATTGATGTTTCCGGTTTTGTGCTGGCCGATGGCCGCCGTATCACCGTGCAAAAAGGCTGGAATGGCAGCCGTGCAGAACGCGCCTTTTTAAGAGCCATCCACAAAAGTGCTTGTCGGCGCTTTGGCACCGTGCTCGGCCCGGAATTCAATGCTGCGCATGGGGACCATTTCCATCTTGATCTGGCCGATAATAATGAATTTTGTCGCTAAAAGACGAATGTTCCTCTGCAAATTGCGTTGATGACCGCGTCAATGGCGTCTAGGTCATAGTCCATGACCAAAAAAGATATTAATGAACGGCGCTTCCGCCGTGCCGCCGAAGACGCCAAAACCGCTGAACAGGCTCTTATAACCCCGCAGACCAGTGATCCAGCCTATAAGCTGGCCTATCGTGACACCGATTTTCTGTTGCGCGAAGAACTGCGCCCAGTGCGTTTCCAGCTCGAACTGCTCAAACCTGAAATGCTGTTGGATGAAGCCAATATCGGCTCTACCTTTGTGATGTATGGCTCTGCCAGAATTCCCGAACCATCCAAGGCGCAAGAAAAAATTGATTCTGCCAAAACTCCGCAGGAAAAGCGCATCGCGGAAAATCTGGCAGCGAAATCCAAATATTATGAAGAGGCCCGCAAACTGGCGCATATCGCCAGTAATTGCGAGCAGACCGAAGATGGGAAAAGGCAATTTGTCGTCTGTTCTGGTGGCGGTCCGTCCATTATGGAAGCGGCCAATCGGGGCGCGCATGAGGCAGGCAAGGAGTCTATCGGCCTGAATATCGTGCTGCCGCATGAGCAAGCGCCTAATGAATATGTTACGCCGCACCTCTCCTTCCAGTTCCACTATTTCGCATTGCGCAAGATGCACTTCCTGCTGCGCGCGCGAGCTATTGCTGTATTTCCGGGTGGCTTCGGCACATTTGACGAATTTTTTGAACTGCTAACGCTTATTCAAACTGGCAAGATGGAGCCTGTGCCCATCCTGCTCTACGGCAAAGACTTTTGGACAAAAGTGGTCGATCTGGAAGCCTTGGCCGATGAAGGCACGGTTTCTCATAAAGACCTTGATCTGTTCACCATGGTGGAAACAGCCGAAGAAGGCTGGGACATTGTTCGCGATTATTATGAATTGGATTGCGACTGAACCTCTGAATGGCGCAATGGCATAGTGGCGGGCGGGTTCGGTTTAGCCGAATTCTTCCGCCATTTCGGCACTGCGTCTGGCCGCAGCAGCTATTGTCGCCTGCACCAGCGTTTCCAGCGCATTTTTGTCATCAAGAACGTCCAATCCGGCCTGTGTTGTGCCGCCCGGACTGGCCACTTGGCGCGCTAGCTCACCCGGTGAAAATTCCGATTGTTCAGCCAGCTGCGCCGATGCGCGAACCATGGCCAAAGCGAAATGTTTCGCTTGCTCTGCATCCAGTCCCTGCTCTGCACCGGCCGATGACAAAGCATCAATAAAGCGAAACAAAAATGCCGGACCAGAACCTGCCAATGCTGTCGCCAAATGCATATGCACTTCTTCATCAAGCCACTCAGCACTGCCAAACATCTTGGTCAATTGCTCGACCTTGTGATGCGCAGCGCGTACAAAATCATTCGCCGCGACAGGTGCATAAAGTGAAGAAACCGACTGACCAATGCGCACAGCCATATTGGGCATCAGCCGGATAATAGCGCCAGCTTCGGGAAACCGATCCACCAAAGTCGCATGTTTCACACCGGCCAGTATCGACACCAATATTGTCTTTGCGTTTAATCTGCCTGCCAAAAGAGGAGCAGCATCACCCAGTTTTTGCGGTTTCACTGCCAAAATGACCAGATCAATCGATGATAGATGATCCGGCACATGGTCATAAACCGTAATACCGCCCGGCCCTGTCTCAAGATATGGGTCAACAATGGTCACATTTGCCGGATCAAGTCCGCTGGCCAACCAGCCAGTGAGCATGCCGCCGCCCATATTGCCGCAACCGATAAAGACGATATTTTGCGGAAAAAGAGAGGCGGGATTGCTCATAATCTGTATCGGCTACACAAAGTGCAAAAAACGGTCACGCCTCACCCATAGTATCGATAAGTGCGGCCGCCAGCGCGTCTTTGGGCGATTTATCACCCCAGAGAATGAACTGGAAAACAGGGTAAAAGCGGTCACATTCAGCCAGAGCCGTTTCCACCAATATCTGCGCCTGGTCCAGCTCCAACATGGCATTGCTAGGCAGCATCAATCCGTGGCGATAAAGCAGCATGCCGTTATTGGACCACATATCAAAATGGCCCAGCCATAGCTGTTCGTTAATCAGGCCCAAAGCCTCATACATGCTGGCATATTTGTCATCAGAAATGCTGATATCCGGCAAAACAAGCAATTGCAGAACATGGTCATGCTCACGCCAAATGCCGCGCAGCTGATAATGGGTCCAATTGCCTTTGACTTCGGCGCAAACCTCTTCATCGCTTTCGCGTTCGGTTGTCCAGCCGCGGGCCTCAAACAATGCGCTCAGCATCTCTAATGGCGCAGCTTCCTGTCCACCAAATTCGATTTCGTCCGTTTCAATCATATGTCTGCGCCCCGATCAGAAGCGCATGACGCTGATCGCGTCGCTTTGGTGTGATCCATCAACATAGTTAGCATAATGCTAAAGAGAGTGGTTCACCGCAATGCAAAGCGGTCAATCAACGGGGGACAAGTTGAAAAGCCTGTTGAAACACTGTTGATAAACCCACGAAGAAATAGTGGGAAAAACAATATTCTTCGGCGCGATACTGGCCTTAATCCTTGGGTTTTCTGGGCGTGCTTGTCTTGCGTGCAGCTGGTTTTCTGGCCGCAGGTTTGGCAGCAGTTGATGCTGCTTTTTCCAGAGCCTCAACCCGCGCTTTTAAGTCATCAGCTTCTTCACGTGCCTTTGCCGCCAATGCTTTTACTGCGTCAAATTCTTCACGGCTGACAAAGTCCATTCCCGCCATCCATTCGCGAGTACGTTCGCGTGCAGACTCGCCCGCTTCGCGCCCCATGCCTGCAACGGTTCCAGCAGCGCCATTAATGACGCGCATAAAGTCGGCGAATATTCTGTTGTCACTTTGCATGATGGTCGACCTTTCTGACGGGATTGCTCAGCTAAACCCGATATGGCGTCAAAATAGCTATAAACAAGCGCAATTATCAAGCAGCATATATTCAGCGCTTCGCATCATTCAGCAAAAACCTATTGTGCTGGTGGCAGTGCGCCGCCAGTGGTGGTCGATGGCAGTTCATAGCTGCGCGGCACAATTTTGGTCGCCGCCCCTGGGTTTAGATCATCAATTTGCTTGTTCAAAATTGCCGCGAAACACAGCCAAGCCAGATAGGGCACCATTAACCAGGCTGCGAGAGGGCGTATTCTGCCAAATACCAAAACGGTCGCGAATGACAGCAGGAAGATCATCAAAAGCAAGTAAAATGCATAGCCAATTTGATGCGCGCCAAAAAACAAGGGCGACCAGATTAGATTAAGCAAAAATTGTGCGCACCACAGGCTTACGCCAATCCAACGCAGCCGCGCATTGCGTGCATTCAGGACAATAGCCAAAGCCAGTGCAATCAAGATGTACAGTATGAACCAAGCAGCGCCGAATACCCAACCCTCAGGCTGTGCAGCAGGTTTGACCAAGGATTGAAACCAGGCATTTTGACCGGCTGGCTCTGCAATGCGGGACGACATAAAGCCCAGCAAAACCGTCAAGGGAACAGTCAGCATAGCCCAGCGCAGGAAGGACAGACGCAATTGTGAGCGGGATGCCAATTCACTCATGCTTATTTCCTTTCCCGTTGATTCTATCACCTATTGCCGGATGTTTAGCCGCATATCATGCAATCTGGCCAGATGAAGCCGCGCAATGCCCACATGATTTGCTAAGTATAGCGCAATAGTGTGGTTTCTAAGCCTGTTTGCGCGCCGCGATCAGAAACTCCACATTACCGCTCGGTCCAGTGATGGGGCTGGTGGTAATACCGCTTACTTCCCAGTCATTTTGCCCTAGCCAATCGTATATTTCCGCGCAAACGCGCTCATGCAGTGCAGAATCCCTTACCACACCGCCCTTACCAACCTCATGCCGCGCAACCTCAAATTGTGGTTTTATCAGCGCAACCAAATGCCCAGCTTCGCGTACAAAGCCCAATGGCACTGGCAAAACTTTGGTCAGCGAAATGAAGCTGGCATCGCAAACCGCAATATCTAATGAGCGGGTAATATGCTGGTCCGTCAATATACGCGCGCTGGTCTTTTCATGCACGATAACGCGCTCATCTTGCCGCAATGACCAGGCAAGCTGATTTGTCCCGCTATCAACGGCAAATACCGTTTCCGCCCCTCGGCTGAGCAACACATCGGTGAAACCGCCGGTTGATGATCCGATATCAATAGCGGTCATGCCACTGACATCTATCGAAAAATGGTCCAGCGCATGATCGAGCTTCAGACCTCCGCGTGATACCCATGGATGGTCTTTGCCCCGAACATCAATATCGCAATCACTAGCAACTTGCTGCCCAGCCTTTTGCACCTTATTCTCTTTCACAAAGACCAAGCCAGCCATCACCAATGCTTGCGCGCGTGTGCGGCTGTCCGCCAAGCCACGCTCCACCAGCAATTGGTCGATGCGCATTTTCTTCGGTTTTTCGGCATTTGACTTCATAAATTGGCCATGCACTATCTTCGCATGATGTTTCAACCTTGTCCTTCACGGTCGCTGCACGCATTATAGAGCAATGATACGTATAATTCTTCCGGCGATGATTCTTTGCGGTTCAAGCAGCTGTCTGCCACCAAGCAATGTGGCTGATACCTCTGGTCAGCCTGAACAGGCAGCCAATGCTCAAGAGAATATAACAAAAACTGCTCCAGCCGAATCGCAATCTCCTGTAGTGGCTGCTGTCCCAAATGATGCTGATTGGCAAGACTGGCCTTTAATGGCTGGCCAATGGATGCGCAGCAATGACGCAGATGCTGCATTTGCCGCCTTTGTTAATCCTAATGGCAAATCTATTTTCAGTATCAAGTGCAGTAAACAGCGTAAGTCTATCTCAATAGTGCGGCATAATGTGCATCCAGGAGCTGCAAAGCTGGCCATCACGACAACTTTTGGCACGCGCAGCATGAACGGCAATTCTGCATCTGATTTTGAAGGGGGCATTTTGGGCCTTTCCCTATCAGCAAATAATATCGTGCTGGATGAATTGATCTTTAGCCGCGGATCCTTTGGATTGGTTGTGGATGATCAAAAGGCCATCCGTATAGCTACATCGCCCAAATTAGCACGGGTTGTCGAAGATTGCCGCTAGTCTGATCAGCGGTTGGCGCGACACAAATAGTGGAATTGCGTCCAAATACCTGAAAATCACTATGAAATTTTTGCGAAGCCCGATTTGCGGCTGTGTCCATTGCTGTGGGATGCAGAATTATGATTCGAAAATAAATTAAATCAAGTCTTGTTGTGCGCTAATAGCTGATCCACATTGTTTTTGTCAGGCAAGAGCCCCTTCATTCACGAAGGATAATAGCGAGGGCATGGCAATGGTTTTCAACAATACGAAAGGAGGTGATCCGATGTCTCATGGTTCAGCAGTTTTAGAGGTCGGAATAGTCCATTCGTGTAGAGTATTGGCTGGCGAATAGCCGCTTTTCTTAACACATAAGGGCGGCACTTCCGGCCGCTGACCATGCGAAGGGCCGTGACAGTTTGTGAGAGCAAACATATCGCGGCCCCTCTCATTTTATAAGCACACCCCGTTTTTCCCAAAATCAATATGCATATTTGCACTTGCTATTGGATCAGAAAAGCTAAAACCTGCGGCACATAACTTAGCCAGCAGCTTTCGGGGAATTTGCATGAAATATACCAACTCACTTACATTGGCACTTGCGCTTACTGCTCTGGCCATTGGCGGTACAGCGCATGGACTGCAAGCCAATGAACTGCCAAACACTGTTGGATATCAATCTGAATATCCCGTCTATGAAGGAGAAGCCGTAACGCTCGACACTAGCGAGCTTTCCTTGGCGGAAATATCGCAGGGTTTAACCAACGGGCGCTTTACCAGTGAGGATATTGTACGCTCCTATCTTTATCGCATTCAAACATTGGATAAAGCGGGTCCAGAATTGCGCTCTATCATCGCCGTGATGCCCGATGCTTTGGCATTGGCGCGACAAGCCGATGCAGACCGCGCCGCCGGACGCGTTAAAGGCCCGCTGCATGGCGTTCCCATAATTATTAAGGACAATATTGAAGCTACAGGGCCAGTGCCAACTACCGCTGGCTCTTACGCACTGATTGATAATGTCACTAACCGTGATGCACCCTTGGTGGCGAATCTAAAAGCCGCCGGAGCCATTATCATTGCCAAGGCCAATCTGTCGCAATGGGCCAATATCCGGTCGAGCAATTCCGTTAGCGGCTGGACCAGTGTCGGGGGGTTGGTCAAAAACCCTTATGCGCTTGACCGCAATAGCTGCGGGTCATCATCAGGCAGCGGCGCCTCTATAGCCGCCAGTCTTGGCGCTGGCGCAGTGGGCACAGAAACCGACGGATCAATCATATGCCCGTCCACTATCAATGGCATTGTCGGTTTTAAACCAACGCTGGGTATGGTGAGCCGCACCCATGTTGTGCCTATCAGTCACAGTCAGGACACGGCTGGCCCGATGACGCGCACGGTGCAAGATGCCGCCATGATGTTAACCGCCATGGCAGGAAGTGACGCAGCCGACAGCGCAACAAAAGACGCAGATAAATATGCTGTCGATTTTGCCGATGGCTTATCACCTGACTATCTTAAAGGTGTTCGCATCGGTGTATTGCGTGACAGGGTGGGCGATCAGACGGGAACACAAAAAGTGTTTGAAGCTGCGCTTGAAGACCTTAAAAAAGCTGGTGCAATATTGGTGGAGATAGAAGATAGCCGCTCCGGTTTTGACGGATTGGGCGAAGCAGAATTTGAAGTGCTGATGACCGAGTTAAAGGCTGATATGAATGCCTATCTGGCCAGCACACCGGCCAGCAACCCGTACCGCACACTGGCTGATCTCATCACATTTAATAAGCAAAATGCAGCAACGGAGCTACGGTATTTCGGTCAAGAGCTTTTCGAATTGGGGCAAAGCAAAGAAGGACTGGATAATAGCAAATATCTGGCAGCATTGGAGAAAGCCAAACGGCTTGCAGGGCCAGAAGGCATTGACCGTCTGCTCAAAGACAATGATGTGCAGTTTCTGGTCGGGCCATCAGGTGGTCCAGCCTGGCGCTCAGACCTTGTCTTAGGTGACAGTTTTTCCGGTCCTAGCCAAAGCCAATTGCCCGCTGTTTCAGGCTATCCGCATCTGACCGTGCCGATGGGTTATGTCGAAGGTCTGCCGGTTGGGATCAGTTTTATCAGCAGCAAATGGTCTGACCATGCCGTGCTAAAAGCCGGCTATGCCTATGAGCAGATAAGCCAGAAACGGGTTGCACCACAATTTCATCGCACCTTGCCGATCAATGTCGGCCCGATAGAATTTACTAAGGAGTAGGCACAGAAACTGTAATGACAGGGCTTATGCTTTGCGGCCTTCGCCCAAATCACTGACCAGTTCGCGGTCTGCTTCAGGCACCAGTCCCTCCAGCACGCGCCAGAATCCCGTGACATTATCCTGCCCTGCACCTGCATAGGCAGCAGAGAGGCGCTTGCGCAAAATATCGAACAATTCTGCTTCCATCGCCTGACCAGTTTGCGTCAGACGCAACAGCTTTTGCCTGCGATCACGTTTGCCTTTGCTGGCTTCAATCAGGCCACGTTGTTGTAATTCGGTCAAAACCCGGCCCAGCGATTGCTTGGTAATCGCCAATAGCCGCAAAAGCTGGCTAACCGGCAAATCGGGTTCTCTAGCGATAAAATATAATGCACGGTGATGCGCACGGCCAAGACCCTGCTCCGAAAGTTCATCATCAATTGATTTGGTAAGGCGCGTATAACCAAAATATAGCAATTCCATACCGCGGCGCACCTCTTCTTCCCGCAAGAAAAGAGGCGATGCAGAGGCGTTGCTCCTTGCCAAATTGGCATTACGAGAAGATGGGTCAGACATATTGACGTAAACTGACAGCAGATTTACAGGATTGCAAGCAGTTGCGGCTATTCATGGTGCATCATTAAGATTATCTGTGCATCACTAACAAAGCATAGCCGTGCACATAAAAGGATAAGGATCCGGTATGACAGATTCACAAGGCGGAGAGCTTCATTTCAATATTGAGCGCAGCGTCAACGCCATGCCGGATGCAGAGCGTAACGAACGTTTGAAAGACCCGGGCTTTGGTACATTGTTTACTGACCATATGGCCATGGTGCGCTATACAGAGGGCAAAGGCTGGCATGATGCGCAGGTTTGCGAGCGCAAGCCCCTATCGCTCGATCCTGCAACAGCAGTATTGCATTATGCGCAAGAGATTTTTGAAGGTATGAAGGCCTATGGCCTGTCTAATGGCGAGGCTGCATTGTTCCGCCCGGAACAAAATGCACGCCGTTTCCAAAAGTCTGCGCGGCGTATGGCCATGCCGGAAGTTCCGGAGAGGCTATTTTTGCAGGCGGTCAATCACATGGTTGATATTGATCGCGCATGGATACCGAATATGGACGGCGGAGCATTATATCTGCGCCCTTTCATGTTTGCCAGTGAGGCCTTTTTGGGTGTTCGCCCTGCCAAGGAGTATCTCTTTCTCGTCATTGCCTGCTCTGTAGGGGCCTATTTCAAAGGCGGTGCCAAGGCTGTCACCATATGGGCATCGGAAAATTATTCGCGTGCAGCGCCCGGGGGAACCGGCGCAGCCAAATGTGGCGGCAATTATGCAGCCAGTCTGCCAGCACAAGCCGAAGCGATTGCGCAAGATTGCGATCAGGTTGTTTTTCTTGATGCTACAGAGAAAAAATGGGTCGAAGAGCTGGGCGGAATGAACCTGTTCTTCGTGATGAATGACAACACCGTCATCACGCCGCCCCTTACCGGAACGATATTGCCTGGCATCACCCGCGATTCGCTGATGCAATTGCTACGTGATGATGGCTTGGAAGTGGTAGAACAGCCCTATAGTTTTGAACAATGGCGCAATGATGCCCAAAGCGGGAAGCTGCTTGAAACATTGGCATGCGGCACCGCAGCAGTTGTAACCGCAGTAGGTACAGTAAAATCGGCAGATGGCGCATTTACCATAGGTTCAGGGGAACCCGGGCCTGTTGCAAACAGAATGCGCAATCGTCTGGTTGATATTCAAACCGGAAAAGCCAATGATCCGCATGGCTGGTTTGTACGCGTTTAAGGGCAATTTTGAGAATGTACACATTCTCTGCACAGAACCCCTTGCCCAATAGGAATAAAGGCGATAATAGCGCCTTTCTCATTCACTGATGTGAATTGCTGGGGTGTGGCCAAGTGGTAAGGCACCGGTTTTTGGTATCGGCATTCGCAGGTTCGATCCCTGCCACCCCAGCCACTTTTTCATTGCAAACTAATATGAATTTTAATTAGCACAGCAATATAGTTTCTTTTAAAACTATTTATTTTCTGAGCATAAGATTAGATATCTAAATATATTAATATAACCCTATATCATAACAGACTTGCCTCCATAATGGAGGCAATTGCCGATGACGGCCAATATTAATGGTTGTAAATGTTCGTAAACAACGTGTCTATTCTCTGGATTAAGAGATGAATATGCGTGTAAAGCTTCGAAAAATATATAAGCCGTCATGGAATATATATAATCCGGAAACGGGTATGCTTGGGGAAGATATAATGCGAATTGCAATTGCGGATGACGATAACGAAATCCTTGATTTTTTAGAACGTATAATCAGCGGCATGAGCCATGTTGTCGTGCGCTTTTCAGACGGTGACCGTCTGGTGTCCGCTTTATTGCGTGATACATTTGATCTGGTCATGGTGGATTGGAATATGCCTGGAAAAACCGGGTTAGAGGTTATCAAATGGGTGCAGGAAAAAATGACCGAAGCACCGCCGATCATCATGATGACCAGCCGTTCCGCCAAGCAGGACATCACAACAGCATTGCAAAGTGGTGCCGATGATTATGTCACCAAGCCCGAAGATGAAAATGTTATTGCGGCACGCATCGAAGCGCTTTTGCGCCGTTCACAACCGCAAAACTCAATGGCCAAGACATTGGTCTTCGGAAAATATACTTTGGACCGTATGGAGCAAGAAATCGAATTTGATAAGCAACGTGTCGAGCTGACATCGAAAGAGTTTGAGCTAGCCGAACTGCTTTTCAAAAATCGTGATCGCAGCCTGTCTCGCGCATATATAATGGAGACTATTTGGCGCACCAATGTCGACCTTGCGACACGCACATTGGATATGCATGTCTCACGTTTGCGGTCAAAGCTTGCGCTTAAACCAGAAAATGGATTTCGCATTTTCACGGTTTTCGGCTATGGTTATCGTCTCGAAACATTGGCTTCAGGGGAATGAATCTGAGATATCATCATTGGGCATTGATTTTGTTGGCGCTTGCTATCGCGGTGTTACCGCTTAGCTATGGCAATGCACAAACCGCGACACAGGGTCCACAAGCTCCTGAAACTGTATCCTACCGCTTCCAAAGTGGTGATACATTGCTGGCTTTGGCGTCCAAATATTTTCGCCAACAAAGTGACTATAAAGTCGTTCAGAAACTTAATGGTATTTCTGACCCACGCCGCATTCGGGTCGGCGCCACACTTAAAATCCCCTATAATATCCTGAAATTCAGTAATGAAAGTGCCGACGTTGTCGCTTTTCGTGGAATTGTACGTATTGCCGGCATTGGCCCAGATCCACGCGCACCCAAATTAAACGAGGCCATTACAGAGGGCGTTGGTTTGGCCACTGGGCCTGATTCATCTTTGTCTTTGGCCACCAGCGATGGCAGTATCATCACCATGCCATCAAACAGCGTGATGCGGATTGTGAAATTGCGCCGCATTTTGATCACTGACAGCATTGATATTGAATATGCACTAGATGAAGGCGGAGTGAGGACCAAAGTCCAGCCTGCCCGCAAATTGGAAGATCGCTATCGCGTGCGCACACCTGCAGCTGTATCGGCCGTTCGCGGCACAGATTTCCGTAATCGCTTCGACCCTGCCAGCAATCAGTCTTTTGCAGAATTATTGGAAGGCGGATTGCAAGTGGCCAGTGGCGATGCTGGCGATGCAGATTTGAAGCCTGGCTTTGGGGCTGCGATCAGCGACCAAGGGCTGAAGACCGAAGCTCTACTGCCCGCGCCTGTCATTCAGGCCGGTCAAGGCAAGCAACGCGAAGAACAGGTCAAATTTATGCTGGACCCTGTCGCAGACGCCATCAGCTACAGGCTGGTAGTAGCTCGTGATAGCGGCTTTATCGACATTGTTGCAGAAGCAGAAAATGCTGCGCCTGAGCTTTCATTAAATGCTCTTGATAATGGTAATTATTTTGCCAAGCTCACTGCATTTTCCAAAACCGGGCTTGAAGGGTTGCCCGTACAGCAAGCCTTTAGACGTAGGTTAAACACAGTCTCTGCTGCAGCAAGTCAAGAAGATGACGGTTTCGCATTCCGCTGGACAACAAGCGGTAGTGACAGGAAGTTATTCCGCTTTCAGCTCTTTGCTATTGACCCTGTTTTGAATGACAGCTTCTCACCTAGCGAGCAGCCGCCTTTGGTTGACGAAGGCGAACTGACGCAAACACGTATGTCTGTGTCTGCTTTGCCCGCTGGAAAGTATTTCTGGCGCGTGGGCACGTATCTTTATGCTGATGGGGAAGTTGACCCGGTATGGACAGACTTCCAATCATTCAGCATTGCCCCCGATTGACACTTTTTGTTGACTTACGGGATTGCACAGACATTTCCCGCTGCCTAGTGACACGTTCATGACGTTAAGAGCCCGACTGATATTGGAGTGGTTGGTCATTGCCTTGTTTGCAACGGCCATGGTTGTTGCTCTGCAATATTATCGCAGTGTCGAACGCATGGATTTGCTAATCTATGATTTCGCTATGGAGTGGCAGGGCACAGAACCCTCCGGCGACATCATCATTGTCAAAATTGACGAAGACAGTCTGCAGGAATTTGGTGGCTGGCCATGGACCCGCGATACTTATGTGCCTGTGCTGGATAATGTTAGCAAAGCTGGTGCAGCAGCCATTGCCTTAGATGTGCTGTTCACGGAAGACACTGGGACAACTGAACAAAATCAGGCTTTAGCGGATGCGCTAAGCCGTAATGCGCGGACAATTTTGCCATTACAATTACAAGGCCCTGGATTAAATGGGCGACTTTTTGACCAGTTACAACCAGTCGAACCCTTGGCCAGCGCAGCCAGCGCTTTAGGGCATGTCAATCTGGATGCCGATAGCGATACGGTCATCCGCAGGCTCAACCTGTGCGTTAACGATGGCACTGAAAATATCCCCTATCTTATCGTAGAAACACTGGCACGCAAAACCGGTAAGACGGCGCGTGAGCTGACAGGTGATGATTGCGAAAAACCGCGCGCCCTGCCCTTTATTCCGCAATCGGCTTTCCAAACCACATCATTTGCCCAAGTAGCAAATGGCCAAATACCGCCAGACTTTTTCAAGAACAAAATGGTGTTGATCGGCGCGACAGCGGCCGGTTTGGGCGATCAACACAGAACACCAGCGGTTAATGGCGCTCTTGCTCCGGGCATAGTCGTTATGGCAAATGCGCTGGAGGCTCTAATTCAGCAAAATTTCATCACCGATATGCCCTTGGCAAATACCATCATATTGTCGCTTATCCCATTATGGATATTGCTGATCATCTTGTGGCGTGCACGGCCCAGAACGGTGATTATTGTCGCCATTGCTTTGCTGTTTATCATCATCTTCACCAGCATAGCCTTGTTACAGTTGCAGATCTGGTTCCCGCCAACGGCCGCCTTGCTCAGCATAGCGCTGGTCTACCCTTTATGGGGCTGGCGCCGTTTGCAGGCCACCAGTGATTATATGGGGCGTGAACTGAACCGTATGGATGCTGGCGCCGTTCCCGTGCCGCCCATCGATAACCGCCGCGCACCCGCCGACATTGTCACCGAACAAGCGGAACGCTTGTCCATGGCGATCAGCAAATTGCGCGATATGCGGCGCTTTGTGACCGATACTTTAGAGCATTTGCCCGATCCAATGCTGGTAACTGATCAAGAAGGCATTGTTGTCATGGGCAATCATGTTGCTGAGGAAATGCTGGGCGTTATTGAAGAAAACATGGGGGTTAAAGATCTGCTGGCGGGCGTCGCGCGCAAACAGGACTTTGCAACGCTTACCCAATATCTGGCCATAGCCATGAACATGGAACCTGATAGCGAAGCAGCGCCAGACGCAGAATATTGCATCTTCAAATCACGTAATGAGAGGCATTTCGCTGTACGCTGCGCACCAATATTGTCCGATCAAGATGAGATATTGGGCCATATCCTCTATTTCGCAGACATCACCACTATCCGTCTGGCCAATCAGCAGCGTGAGGAAGTTTTGAAACTTTTATCACATGATATGCGTAGCCCGCAGGCCGCAATATTGGCCCTTATTGACCGCAGCGAGCGCGAGAAAGACCCACTGACGCGCTCATCCGATATTGCCGAACGCATCCGCAAACAGGCGCGCCGCACCTTGTCACTGGCAGATAACTTCGTCGACATGGCCCGCATGAAAGCGCAAAAGTTCGAGCCTGAAGATATTTTGTTCGCTGATCTTGTTGCGGAAGCCGGCGAGGCTTTATGGCCGCAATCATCTGCGCGGTCGATAACGATCACCATCAATGATGATAGCGAGACAGCCTTTATTGCCGGCGAACGCTCCAGCCTGTCCCGCGCCTTTATTAATCTCTTCGACAATGCCGTTAAATACAGCCCGGATGGTAGCAATATAACAGCAACCATCGATCAGATAGAGCTTGACCGCGAGCGTATTATCCGCTGCACAATTGACGATGAAGGCAATGGCATCAACAAAAACATTCTGCCCCGGTTGTTCGGGGAATTTGCCAGCACACATGACCAGGCCGACCATGGCCCTTCGGGGGTTGGACTTGGTCTACATTATGTAAAGACAGTTATTGAACGCCATGCCGGTGAAATTCATGCCAAAAACCGCAAAGAGGGCGGCGCACGTTTCGTAACATTGTTACCGGCTCTTGATGATGAAGATATTGCGTTAGATTAGGCTGAAAAGCTAACTATTCGCGCCCTTCGCGTTCTTGCACTTTATTGGTGCCAGGATTATCCAATCCAGATAAGGCCGCATTGACGAGATAAGGCAGCGTTTCCTCCAACCCTGCCTTGCAATGATATTCAGCAGCAATGCCGCGAAACACCCGTGCGCCATCAGAAAGGCGAACCAACGCTATGTTAAGCCGCTGCTCCACATCATCACATGACTGCAAAACTTTGTTTTTCTTAGGTGCGCTGATGACTTTGCTCTGATTATTGTCCGTCGACTTTGCGGTTATACCAATGGTTGCGGGACGTTCAGACAAAGATATGCTGAGCGCATAATTGGCATTGTCATTATCCTGATTCCATCCACGCGCATTAAGGCCAGAAATAATCATGGTCTGGGCGCGTTGCTCAATAGATGAGCTTTCTCCTGGGGCGTTCAACAGCATGAAGCGCGCCTCTTGCTGAGCAGGAACCCTGCCCTCGCTAGCTATTCGTGTCGCAATTGGTCCAGAGCAACCGGACATCAACATGGCACCAGCTGAAACAGCAAGAGATAATCTGGCAGCATAAGTCCTAAGCATAAAAAGCTCCATCACCCGTTGCGCGTCAAGACAAAATATATCACGTAAAGCCAACTAAAGAAGCCGTGAATGATAGCCCATAATATGGATTTGTGAGCAGTATAGCTAATCACAATGGCAAGCGCACTGCCGAAAGAGAGGCCGGTTTTGACAAACTCTCTTTGGACAATGACTCGGCGATCAGACATTAGGCGGCTTTCTCTACACGCTCTGGTAATTCCGCCGTCAACATCTCTGCCAATGTGAACGCCAATTCCAGCGACTGCGCTGCGTTAAGCCGCGGATCACAATGCGTGTGATAACGATCAGCCAAAGAAGCATCAGTAACGGCGATGCCGCCACCAGTACATTCGGTAACGTCTTTGCCCGTCATCTCAATATGGATGCCGCCAGCATTGGTACCTTCTGCACGATGAACTGCAAAAAAGCCTGCAACTTCCTGCATGATACGCTCAAACGGACGCGTTTTGAACCCGCTCTCGGCCTTGATAACATTGCCATGCATCGGGTCACAGGACCAGACAACGGGGTGGCCTTCCGCCTTCACAGCGCGCACCAATTTGGGCAAGCCAGCCTCAACCTTGTCATGACCAAAACGCGAGATCAGCGTTATACGACCAGGCTCACGCGCTGGATTGAGATCATCCAATATCTTCAACAAAACATCAGGCTCAAGGCTTGGGCCGCATTTAATGCCGATAGGATTTTCAATACCGCGCATAAATTCAACATGGGCCGAACCATCAAAACGTGTGCGATCCCCTATCCAAAGGAAATGCGCCGATGTGTCGTACCAGCCACCGGTCAGTGAATCCTGCCGCGTCATCGCTTGCTCATAGCGCAGCAATAACGCTTCATGGCTGGTGTAGAATTGTGTCGCCTTTAATTGGGGCACAGTATCGGGGTTGATGCCGCATGCTTCCATAAAGGCCAATGCTTCGCCAATACGCTCACCCATCTCATTATATTTTTTCGCCCACGCGCTGCGCTGAACAAAATCAAGGGTCCAGCCATGCACACGTTGCAGATTGGCATAACCACCGCTGGCAAAGGCGCGCAGCAGGTTCAATGTTGCCGCAGACTGGCTATATGCGCGCAGCATTCTTTCAGGATCAGGCTCACGAGCAGCGGCATCAAATTCGATGCCATTGATAATATCACCGCGATAGCTGGGCAGCTCAATATCGCCCTGCTTCTCAACCTCAGAGGAGCGCGGTTTTGCAAATTGGCCCGCCATACGGCCAATCTTAACCACCGGACGCTTTGACCCGAAAGTCAGCACAACCGCCATTTGCAAAATAACACGGAAAGTATCGCGGATATTATTGGGGTGAAATTCGGCGAAACTTTCCGCACAATCACCGCCTTGCAACAAAAAGGCTTCACCAGCGGCAACACGCGCCAGATCCTTTTTCAAATCACGTGCTTCCTCAGCAAAAACCAGTGGCGGATAATTTGTCAGTGACTGCTCCGTGCGCAAAAGCGATGCTTCGTCACGATAGTCCGGCATATGCCGCGCTTCGAACCCACGCCAGCTATCCGGTTGCCAATTGGTCACGTCTTCTATCCTTTATCATAATATGCCGGGTATTTTCGGCATCTCTACATTTCAACAGGCATATTTAGTGCATCCGCACGCAAATAGCTACATGCATGTTGCGAACGATATATTGGACCTGTTACAAATAATATTGTGCCAGTTACAAATCCCTATCGGGAGCAAGGCGCAATATTATAGCCTATCAATCATCGCCGCTTGCTTCTGGCAGAATATGCCAACGCAGCACGCGGTCTGTTGCTAGATATTTTTGCGCAAGCAATTGCACTTCTGCAGGGGTTATGCGGGTATAATCGCCCAGCAAAGTGCGAATGGCATCTATCCGTCGCGAGTCCTGTGTGGCGCCTTCAAGCTGCCATATCCAGAAGGTATTGCCTGTCGCAGCACGGCGGATTTGCTCACCCAATGGAACCACAGCGCGGTTCAATTCATCGGCCGTAACGGGGTTTGCAATCAAATCCTTCGCAATATCGCGGGCAGTTTGTTCGAAGACAGGCACTGCAGAGGGTGCAAGCTGGCTAATCGCGCCAATATAACCGCCTGATGAATAACCCTTTGGCCAAGAGCTATAGACTTGCGGCGCATAACTTGCGCCTTCCTTGGCCCGCAATTGCTCAAACAGGCGATTGTTAAAGACCGTCGCCAAAATTTCCAATCTTCGCGATTCACGAATATCCGCGAAACCGCCTGATGTTGGCCATGCTATCAATGCTGCGGCTTGACCCGCATCACCGCGATGGCGTGATATAATGGCTGCTTCACTCGGTGCCAGTACCGGTACGCCCAAAGCTCCGCCATTGGTCGCAATTTTGGCTGGCTTGCGTGCAGGCATCGCGCCCACAGTCTCCGCCAGATATTGTATAGCGGTCTCTTGATCAAAATCACCAAAAAGCAGGACTTCAATCGGTCCTTCTTTCAGCAAAGGCTCCCATGTCTTGCGGAAACTTTTGGCATTAAGTTTATCTAGCTCCTGCGGGTCAGGGGTTTTGTAACGTGGATCACGGCCTCGTAAAAGCCAGCCAAGATCACGATCAATCAAGCTTGATGGAGCGCTGGTATAGCTTTGATAGCTCAATTTGGAACCGGCTTTGGTCCGCACTACCGGAGCAGGATCCCAGCCCGGCTCAACCAGTTTTGCCACAAACAGACGCAATTGATCTTTCAAGTCTTCGGACCGTGTGTCCGCACTAAACTCAAAAGCGTCATCTTTAATACTAAAACCAAAGCTGATACGCCGTCCAGTAGTCAACTGATCCAGATCTTCTTGCCGCAAATCGGCAATGCCACTGCTAATCAGTGCAGACTCGCCTGCCCATAATAGGCTGGATTTGTCATTGGCCTGTGTCTGATAACCACCGCCAAAGCGCAGCCTGAGCGTAATTTTGTTCACCTCTGCATCATTGGGATAGAGCAAGGCTCTGGCGCCATTTTCGAATGTGACAATTTGCATGCCAAGCAGACCAATGTCTTCAATGCCGGCCACTGTGCCGGGCTTACCTGGCGCTGGCAGATCGTCAAAAGTCACATTAGCGCGGCGTTTGCTGGCACCGGCATCGCGAATTTTTGCCGTCAAAGCGCTGGCAAGCTCTGTCCGACTAACCGTACCTTCTTCCGGCGCTATCAACAAAGCGCGTGTTGCCGTGCCAGTGAACAATGCATCGACCCGTTTGCGCAAAAATTCCGGGGTCAATCTGGTTTTCATGCTGTTGAAAACATCCAATGCCACTTGCGGCGCTGCTGATGCTTCACGAATGTCGACAGCATTGACGATATTATCAGCCTGCTGCGTCGCGGCCTCTGTTTCATAAGTATCGACACCAATTTTCAGCGCCGCATCAAATTCCGACACTTCGCGGGCAATGTCTTCCTCTGAAAACGGGGTCTTGCGGGCATTGTCAATCACAGCACGCACATCATTTAAAGCAGCGCGCCAATCTTCCCCAATGGGCACGATGGAAATAAAGGTGCTGTCAATCGACCGACTTACATCATCCTGACTAACCGATGCTTGCAAATAACTGCCACCGCCACGCGCTCTGCGTTCCAATTCGCGATTGATAATCTGCAATGCCAGCAAGTCCGCGAGCAATCCTTCATTATACTCAATGGTATCATTGACATAATTCCACGGGCGAATGACCGCTTGATTGATGATGAAAGGCAATGTCGGCTCTACCAGTACATCCGCTGTCGGCTTATCTGCCGATGGCTTACCAAAATCAGGATGTTCTGGCGTTTTGCCTGCGACTTTCCAGTCGTCAAAATATTTGGTCAGCAATTGCTCAAACACCGCTGGGTCAGCATCACCAGCAATAACGATGACCGTATTTTCAGGCCGATACCAGCGTGAATGGAAAGCCCTTACGGCCTCTGGCGTTGCACCATTTAGTGTTTCGACGGTACCGATGGGCGAACGATCAGCATAACGCTGGCCAGCGAAGAATAATTGCCGCGTTGCATCGGCGATGCGCGCCTGCGTTCCGGAGCGTTCGCGCAATTCTGCCAGCACCACAGGGCGTTCTGCATTCAACCCTTCCGCACTTAATGAAGGCTCACGGATCATGCCCGATAATATTTGCATACTCTCATCAAGCGTCTCGGCGCTCGCGCTGGGAATATCCAGTTTGTAAACCGTATGCGTTGCAGATGTTTCGGCATTGCTATCACTGCCAAAAGTGATGCCAAAACGTTGCCATATGCGTATTGCCTCGCCATCGGGAACATATTTTGAACCACGGAAGGTAAGATGCTCTAGCAAATGGGCAAAACCGCGCTCTTTATCTGTTTCCATCAAAGAACCAGCATCGACGCGGATACGGATAGTCACCTGTCCCGGCGGCACACCGTTTTTGCGCACGGCATAGCGTACGCCGTTTTTCAACTCGCCAAAAGTCCAAGCCGGATCAACCGGGATATCACTGTTCTGATACAGCCAAGGCAGCTGTTCATTATCCACATTCTCTGGCGGCGGCAGCGGGTTTTCACGCTGAGCAGAAGCCGGAATAGTCGTAAAAAGCGCTGCAATTGCCAGCGATACAGAAATGGCTTTCGCCCGGTGGAATAATATCATGGCTAAACTATATGCAGCCCGTTCCTTGCTGGCCAGTGAATAATATACGGGAATTGCTCAATTTCTGTAATTTTCTCAAAGTTCAAAGCTAAATCAGCCTTCGAAACAGGTAAGCATGAAAAGGCCTGATATCATATAACAGCCTTACGCTTGAACTATGGGGCAAAATATACCACATGCTGTTCATGTTTATAGAAACCGAAAAAACACCAAACCCAGCCACTCGCAAATTCTCACCCGGCCTCGCGATCATGCCTAATGGTACGCGCGACTTTGCTACGCCAGAAGATGCTGAAGCCTCGCCATTGGCAGAAGCATTGTTTAACCTAGGTGACGTAACCGGCGTTTTCTTTGGTTCCGACTTTATTTCAGTAACCGCTGCTCCGGGTGTCGACTGGACGTTTCTCCAACCCGATGTCCTCTCAGTATTGCTCGATCATTTCTCGGCTGAAATGCCGCTCTTCCATGGTGGCAGTGCGGCAGAAATTGCCGTTCCTGCCGAAGACGACGCATTTCCTGAAAACCCAGAAGATGCCGATATTGTTGCGCAAATACGCGAATTGATTGACACAAGAGTGCGGCCAGCAGTTGCAAGCGATGGCGGAGATATTGTGTATCGCGGCTTTGATAAGGGCATCGTCTTTTTATCAATGCAGGGTGCATGTGCAGGCTGTCCCTCGTCATCGGCGACATTGAAGCACGGCATTGAATCCCTCCTCAAACATTATGTGCCGGAAGTGAGCGAAGTACGCGCTGCATGATGACCCATAGGCCCGCATAAAGGCGCCCTAGTAATGCAACAGGTCATAGTATTTATGGATTGATATGCTGATAGCCATTATCTGGTCAAAGTGACTCTATAAAGCATCAATAAGGAAGCATTCACATGAGAAAACCCTTATCAGACATCGCATTGGATCAACTGTTCCGCGATGCGCGAAGCTATAATGGCTATCTCGACACGCCAGTGAGTGATGAACAACTAAATGCCATATGGGATTTGATGAAAATGGGCCCCACTTCGGCGAACATGCTCCCGGCGCGCTTAGTCTGGTGCACCAGTGACGCCGCCAAAAAGCGTCTGGCGACGCATGCTATGGATAGCAATGCGGATAAGATTATCGCTGCACCGGTATCTGTTATCATCGCTATGGATTATGAGTTTCACGAACATCTGCCAGAGCTTTTTCCGCATGCAGATGCAAAAAGCTGGTTCGAAGGAGATTTGGAAGGCCGCAAAACTGGAGCCATGCGCAACAGCTCATTACAGGGTGCCTATTTCATTATGGCGGCACGCGCCCTCGGCCTTGATACCGGTCCGATGTCCGGTTTTAATAATGAGACGCTGGACAAAGACTTTTTTGCCGATACGCCCAATATCAAGTCTAACTTTATCTCTACACTGGGTTATGGCGATGACAGCACAATTTTTGAGCGTAGTCCCCGTCCTGATTTTGCGCGTTTCAACACAATATTGTAACACCCAAACACCGCAGCAGCACCCAGCCAAGGATATAATGTGTCGCGACTATTGGTAATCGATACAGCAACACAGGCCTGTTCAGTTGCGCTCTTTGATAATGGCCGGGCTATTGGCGGTGATTTTCGGCAATTGGGCCGCGGCCATGCTGAACATCTGGTGGGCATGATTGCCGCATTGCCTGACAAAGGTAAAGCAGAACATATTTTCGTCAATTGCGGCCCAGGAAGTTTTACTGGTATCAGGGTCGGACTTGCTGCCGCCAAGGCGCTGGCTCTGGCATGGCAAGCAGATATATCAGGTTATAACGGCTTACAGCTTAGTGCTGTGATGGCTTTGGCAAGACTGGATAATCCTGAGGCCAATATCTTCATTGCTAATAGCGCAGGGCATGGCGAATTGTTCGGGCAATTGTTTAGCGCCAGCGCGCAGCCCCTATCGGATCTGCTCACTCTGGCACCTACAGACATGATGCGCGCGATAAATATGCAAATAGTGGCGGGTACAGGCCTGGATCTGCTACCGGAAAGTGAAAATAGCATGGTAATTTACCCAGATGCGCAGAGCTTTCCCGCACATTCGTTGGGCAGTATGAACGCACTGGCCGCTGCGCCTGTATATGGCCGTGCACCGGATGCCGTACCTGCGGCACAATCTACACCCATGTCTTACACCGGCATATCTGGTACCGGATCTGGATAAATGCCCCAGACCGCTTCCACTAACGAATCATCACGGCAAGACGCTGTGCCCATCACCTTAAAAAAAGTGCCGATGGCGGATGTCGAAGCGCAATTGGATGATGTTTTGGTAATAATGGGCCTGTCATTTGACAAACAATATGGTGAGGCATGGAATCGGGCTCAATTGGAATCCATGCTGACCATGCCGCATACCCGGCTATGGACAGCCTATTCACATCATGATCGGCTTATCGGTTTTTCTGTTGTGCGCACCATCGCACAAGAAGCGGAAATCATGCTGATCGCTATAGCACCGGAATTTCAACGCCAATCAGCGGGTAATGAAATGCTAAAAACCATTACAGCACAAAGCAAAAATGACGGTGTTACACATATTTTCCTAGAAGTACGTGCAAATAATCATGCCTTACAATTCTATAAAAAAATCGGCTTCAAACAAATTGGATTACGTAAAGATTATTATAAAGGTAAAGAAAATATTCGTTACGATGCACTAACGTTAGCAAAAACAATCATGTGATTTTTGCAATAGCTATTGCACAATCTGATTGTTTTGGTTATCGGCTCGCTCAGCACAAATGCTGAATCGATAATAATAACGTCCATAAAAGATGGAGTATGTCGCAATGAATACTGATAATGAAATTTTGAATGAAACACTCATCACCCTAACATCCGACATTGTCGCTGCTCATGTGAGCAATAACAGTGTTGCTGTTTCGGATTTGCCGGTACTTATTAGCAATGTGCATGGCGCACTGCACACATTGGCAAGTGAAACAGGCAATCCAAATGAGGAAGAAGTAAGACCGGAGCCTGCAGTTTCTGTTAGAGCGTCTATTAAGCCTGATTATATTGTCTGCTTGGAAGACGGCAAGAAACTCAAAATGCTCAAGCGGCATTTGATGACGCATTATGGCATGACACCTGATGACTATCGTCGTCGCTGGGATCTGCCTTCTGATTACCCTATGGTAGCCCCCAATTATGCGGAGCGCCGCCGTGAACTGGCTAAGAAAATCGGTCTAGGCCGCAAGCCGGGAACAGGCCGCAAGAAAAAATAGACTGATCGCAAGGTCAATCTTATTGTTAAGAATCAGAAAGACCGTTGTCAGATTATATCTGTCGGCGGTCTTTTTTCGTCATTTTCTGTCTAAGCCATGGTTTTTGTCCAAGTTTTTTATGGAAACACTCGGCAATATGCTTGACCATGCCTATTTGAAAGAGACAGACAATATATTGTGCGCTTCGCACAATATCGGGTAGGGCCCTTAATCTTATGAGACAGAAAATCGATCTTGAAGCTCTGTGCCAAGAGCGTGGTTTGCGGATCACGGATCAGCGCAGGGTTATTGCCAAAGTCTTGTCAGACAGTGACGATCACCCCGATGTCGAGAAAGTGCATGAACGTGCTTCGGCCATTGATTCTGGCATTTCTATAGCAACTGTTTACCGCACCGTGCGGCTATTCGAAGAAGCCGGCATATTGGATCGCCATGACTTTGGCGATGGCCGCGCGCGATATGAGGCTGCACCTGAAGCCCATCATGACCATTTGATCGATGTGGAAACTGGTAAAGTCGTTGAGTTTGTCGACCCTGAACTTGAAGCTCTACAAAAAGAAATCGCTGAGAAACTGGGCTATAGGCTGGTTGATCACCGCATGGAATTATACGGCGTAGCCATTGACCGAGAAAATTAAAACAGGCGAAGAGACGGTTTCGGGAGAGGAAACCGCTGACTATTCTGGCACGGTTCCGATAAAAGACATTCGTCTGCCCGCGCAAGAGCGTCCTTGGGATGCTCGGCCTATGTTTTATGAAAGCTGGGAAGGCGCAAATATTTTCGGCTATATGCGCTTTGCTTTACGCTGCCTAACCATGGTTGCTGCGTTGATAATATGCGTTCCACTTTATTATATCTGGCGCATTTTGCGCCTGTCCAACCCATGGCCGCGGCTTTTCCTAAAAAGCTGTGCCTTTGCATGTGGTGCCCGCGTCAAAGTTAAAGGAACACCGATTAAGCGCGATGTTTTCTTTGTCGCCAACCACCTGTCATGGATCGATATCCCTATCATTGGCGGATATAATGGCAGCGGATTTGTGGCACAGGACGGTATTGCAAGCTGGCCCTTTATCGGCTGGTTGTGCAAATTGAACAATACCGTATTTGTCTCACGCGCAGACCGCATGGGCATCGCCAAACAAATCAACCAATTGCGTGATGCACTGGCGGAGACATGGTCGATAACAATTTTTCCAGAAGGCACCACCACCAACGGATCATTATTATTGCCATTTAAGGCACCATTGCTGGCCGTTCTCGACCCGCCGCCACCTGGAATCATGGTACAACCAATATTCCTGGATTTTGGCAAGGAAGCAGGCGAAATATCCTGGATAGGCGATGAAAATGCACCGGACAATGCGTGGCGAATTCTCACACGCCCAGGGAATTTTAAGGTAAAGCTACACTTTTTAGAGCCTTTTGATCCACGCGATTTTAATGGCCGCAAAGAAATAGCAGCAGAAGCACGGCGTCGCATCGCAGCAGCGCTTTCAGCTTCCCTAGGTGGCAAGCCGATTGTATAGGGCTTGCTATGACTAGAGATTCCAACACACCGCATGACAATACTCCCGCACCTAAACAGGCCAGCAGCGAGGCAAAATCAAAGGCTGAGCAAAGCTATTATGTGAAGTCCTTTGGCTGCCAGATGAACGTCTATGATGGCGAGCGCATGGCAGAGATGATGCAGGAACAAGGCATGCATGCCGCCGCATCGCGGGAAGAGGCCGATCTGGTCATTCTCAACACATGCCATATCCGCGAAAAGGCGGCAGAAAAGGTCTATTCCGACATTGGCCGCTTGCGTCGCAAGGACGGGTCTACGCCAACAATTGCCGTGGCTGGCTGTGTTGCTCAGGCAGAAGGTGCCGAGATTGCTCGCCGCGCGCCAAGTGTCGATATTGTGGTCGGCCCGCAAGCCTATCATCGGCTGCCATCATTGCTGGAAGAAGCAAAGACCAAAACCAAGGCAACCGATTGCGCCATTGATACCGATATGCCGGCAAATTCAAAATTTGATATTTTGCCAGACCGTCCGCGCCAGCCGCGGCCAACCGCATTCCTTACTGTTCAGGAAGGCTGTGACAAATTCTGTACCTATTGTGTGGTGCCTTATACGCGCGGCGCAGAAATTTCCCGCAGCTGGTCAGCCATTGTTGATGAGGCAAAAGCCTTGGTCGATGGCGGCGTAAAAGAGATCACTTTGCTGGGCCAGAATGTCAACGCATGGACTGGTGAAGATGATAAGGGTGTGATGCAAGGGCTGGACGGCCTGATCCGCGCACTTGATAGGATTAACGGGCTAGAGCGCATCCGCTATACCACAAGCCATGCCAATGATATGACGCAAGGGTTGATTGACGCTCATGGTGAGGTCGCCAAGCTGATGCCCTATCTGCATCTGCCTGTACAGTCGGGCAGCAACCCTATCCTGCAAGCCATGAATCGCAATCATAGCGTCGAAAGCTATTTGGCAATTTTGGAAAAAGTACGCGCGGCACGCCCTGATATTGCTTTGTCGGGTGATTTCATTGTCGGTTTCCCGGGTGAGAGCGATGCCGATTTTGAGGCGACACTGGATGTTGTCCGTGCAGCCAATTATTCACAGGCGTTCAGTTTTAAATATAGCCCGCGCCCCGGCACACCAGCGGCGACCATGAAAGAACAGATTGCGCCTGAGATTATGGACGAGCGTTTGCAGCGTTTACAAGCATTGTTGAATGAGCAGCAGTTCGCCTTTAACCGCGGGCTTAATGGCATAGACACCAACATATTGTTAGAGCGCAAAGGTAAGAAACCCGGTCAGTTTGTTGGCAAGACGCCCTGGCTGACATCGGTGCATGTTATCGCACAAAATGTTGGTATCGGCGATATGATCGATGTGCATATTGAAAGCGCTGGCCCCAATAGTCTGCAAGGCCGCGTGATCGAGAGGAAGGCCGCTTAATGGCGAAAAAACAGTCCCGTCAAGACGGTGGGCGCGAACCACATCCGGCCGATATGGCCATGGATCAGGAACGAGCACCGGTCAGTACCAGCCATTATGAAGATATTGCGTTCGATGACACCAATTTGCTGGGCGCTCTTTTTGGACAATTTGACCAGAATCTGGTGGCCATAGAAAACCGGCTGGGCGTCTATATTTCGGCGCGCGGCAACCAGTTGCGCATTGAAGGTGATTCTGAAATGGCGGGCCGTGCACGCGATGTGCTGTCTGGTCTTTATGACCGCCTTGCCAAAGGACAAGAGATTGATGCTGGCGCCGTAGAGGCTTTGATTTCCATGTCCAGTGAGCCAACTCTGGACGGTATTATCCGCAAGGATATCAGCAAAGCGCCCAATGTCATGATCCGCACGCGCAAGAAAACAATCGTGCCGCGCTCTGCCAATCAGCTGCCCTATATGCAGGCACTCGCGCGTGATGATATTATCTTTGCGTTAGGTCCAGCAGGAACAGGCAAAACCTATCTGGCCGTTGCACAGGCCGTTTCGCAACTGATCAGCGGATCGGTGGACCGGCTGATATTATCACGTCCAGCGGTGGAAGCAGGCGAGCGCCTTGGCTTTCTGCCTGGCGACATGAAGGAGAAGGTCGATCCTTATCTGCGCCCGCTTTATGATGCGCTATATGATACTTTGCCAGCCGAGCAGGTTGAACGGCGGATCGCAAGTGGCGAGATTGAAATCGCTCCCCTCGCCTTTATGCGCGGACGTACTTTGGCCGACGCATTTGTGATTTTGGATGAAGCGCAAAACACAACGCAGGCGCAGATCAAAATGTTTTTGACCCGCTTTGGCATGAACAGCCGGATGGTCATTTGCGGCGACCCTAAACAGGTCGACCTGCCCGGCAATCAAATGTCGGGGCTGGCAGACGCTGTGGACAGGCTTGACGGTATTGAAGGCGTCAGCGCCATCCGTTTCAATTCCGGGGACGTGGTTCGCCATCCGATTGTTGGTAAGATTGTCGATGCCTATGAAGGCCCCGGCGCTTAAAATATCGCAGCACTTATTCGCGAATAAGTCTTCTCAGCTTGCCGTTTTCACCGTCGGTCAGAAGATAAATATCCCCCTCAGGCGAGACCATGACATCGCGAATGCGGCTTTGCACCTGTCGCAGCAGCACTTCCTGCAAAACAACCTCGCCATTGCGCACACGCATACGCCGCAATTGCGTTCCCGATAATGCACCAGCGAACAAATCACCATCCCAATCGGGATATTTGTTCCCGCGATACACGGCCAATCCCGATGGCGCTATTGATGGCACCCATATTGCATAGGGGTCAGTAATGCCCTTTGCGCTCTGTTTGCGGCTGATAATCGTGCCGTCTGCATTCAAACCAAAGGTTGTGACCGGCCAGCCGTAATTTTTTCCAGCCTCTATCAGATTAAGCTCATCCCCGCCCATCGGGCCATGTTCTGTGCTCCATATGACACCCGATTGCGGGTCTATGGCCAAGCCTTCAATATTGCGATGACCCATACTGAACAGCCCTGCCACGGACTTTTCAAAATATTGTGACGAAGCTGGTTTACCCGCAGCATCCAATTGTATGATTTTGCCCAGCGTCGATGATAGATTTTGCGCCTGCACAGCCTCTGCCGCGCCATCACCCATGGACATTAACAGGGTTTTGTCTGGCAAAAACAATAAGCGGCTGGCCGAATGGCGGGTTGAGTTACGCCGCTCAGTCCCGGTATAAATTACGGCGCCATCCACCAATGCATCACCTTGCAAGGTGGCAGTAAAAAGCGCGTTGCGATTGGATGCCCTGCCCCCTTGAACAAAGCTGATATAGACACGTCTGTCCGCCGCAAAATCGGGCGATAATGCGATATCCAGCAACCCAGACTCACCATATTTAAAGGCTTCAGGAGCGCCGGTAATGCTGGTCAATCTGCCATCATGATAGCGCATGACGCCGCCATATTTCTCGGTAATCAAAATGCCTTCATCATCTGGCAAATAGGCCATGCCCCAGGGGTGATCCAACCCTTGCGCCAGATTGACCACCGTCACCTCTTCCTCTGACTGTTCTGAGGAACCAGTTTTTGCGCCAGTTGGTGTAACGCTTGCCTGTGTCGCGGGCGCTGCTTTCGCCTCCATTGGCTTTTCCGTCTGGTCGACAGATTGACCGCACCCGCATATCAGCAGAAACAGGCAGGCTGCACATATTAGGCGTAATGGGATAAGCAATTAAACTCCCTCGTTGCTTTCCAGATGATGGACCGCAATATAGACTTGCAAATATTATCATCAGAACCAGCAAAATGCCGAATAGTATTTGGCGTGTTTAGGCCGAACATATGCTCGAAATATTGTGCGAAAATACGCCGCAATGGAATGCACAGACCGATTGGCAGCATTTGGCCAATGATGCCGCCATGGCAGCCATAGCGTTTAGCGACTTATCAGCGCTTTCTGCTGGAATAGCGGCATATAGCATCAGTGTGCAACTCTCTGATAATGATGAAGTGCACAGCCTTAACCGAGAATATCGCGGCAAAGACAAGCCCACCAATGTGCTGTCTTTTCCCATGATGGACGCAGATGAATTGGCGCGGCTGGCACTAAGTGACAGCGCCGATAATGGCCCGGAAACCATGTTGGGCGATATTATATTGGCTTATGAAACCTGTGCAAAGGAAGCCGAAGAAAAGTCTATATCACTGAAAAACCATGTTTTGCACCTTGTCGTCCATGGTGTTTTGCATTTGCTGGGTTATGACCATCAGGATGATGCCATGGCCAGTGAAATGGAGGCCTTGGAAATAAAAGCGCTTGCATCTATAGGCGTGGACAATCCATATTCGGATGATAGCAAAACCAGCGGAGGTTAACAAAACACCCGAAATGCCTGACGGGGACAGTATTGGCGATCGTCACGCCGTAGAAGATGACGATAGTGCGGGCCGATTATGGACGCGCGTCAAAAGATTGTTTTCCAGAGCTGATCGCAACCAGTCTCTGCGCGAGCAGCTGGAAGAAGCCATAGACGAGCATGAAGTTTCGGACGATAGTTCGGCGTCATCTTCTGATGGGGATTTATCACCTGTTGAGCGGGATATGCTGCGCAATTTGCTGCATTTTAGTGAGCATGATGTTGATGATGTTGCTGTCCCGCGCAGTGAAGTCATTGCCGTGCCCGATAGTGCCAGCTTTCGTGAGGTGGTAGATCTGTTTGTCGAGCATGGCCATAGCCGCCTGCCCGTCTATTCGGAGACGCTCGATAACATTGTCGGAATGGTCCACATAAAGGACTTTTTTAACATATTGGCGAAGGGCAGCGATGCGCCGGAAAACTGGGAATATCTGGTGCGCCAACCGCTTTTTGTGCCGCAATCCATGGGTGTTCTGGATATGCTGGCCGATATGCGGACCAACCGCACCCATTTGGCCATTGTCGTCGATGAATTTTCCGGCACAGATGGCATCGTCACCATTGAGGATTTGGTTGAAGAAATTGTCGGCGATATTGAAGATGAGCATGATGACGAGCCGACCGAAATGTTCACACCAGCGCCCGATGGCGCATGGGTTGTTGATGCCAGAGCCGAGCTGGATGATGTAGCAGAGCGTATTGACCCCTTATTGGCCGACCGAGAAGAAGATATTGATACATTAGGCGGCCTTGCATTTTTACTGGCCGGAGAAGTGCCCGATAAAGGCGCACGTTTTGAGCATCAAAGCGGCTGGTTGTTAGAGGTGGAAGACAGTGATGACCGCAGGATAAACCGCATAAAGCTCCACCCCCCGAAACCCTAATATTGGCCCTGACAAGCCATTTTTACCAGCGCTATCGACGCAGCTGCGCTGCCAATAGCGCTTTGTCTATTGGTTTTGGACAAATCAAGAAAGCTATGCAAATAGACCCGCTATGGATGTAAAAGATCTTCGTATTGCTCTGTTCAGCGGCAATTATAATTATGTGCGTGATGGCGCCAACCAAGCGCTAAACCGCTTGGTCGGCTATTTGCTGAAGCAAGGTGCCGCGGTGCGAATCTATTCACCGACGGTGGATGAACCAGCATTTGAAGCAACAGGTGATCTGGTCAGTGTACCAAGTTTTGCGATACCCAATAGGCCCGAATATCGCGCCCCAATTATGCTGAGCCCGTCAGTAAAGCGTGATCTGAAAGATTTCGCGCCGAATATCGTGCATATTTCCAGTCCCGATATTGTCGGCCATAGCGCGACTCGTTGGGCTAGAAAACATGACATCCCAATGCTTGCATCGGTTCATACCCGTTTTGAAACCTATCCGCGCTATTATAATATGGCATGGCTAGAACCTGTATTAGAGGCTGCTTTGCGCCGTTTTTACCGTCGCTGTGATGCGATTGTCGCGCCCTCTGATTCCATGGCCCAATTGCTGCGTGAACAGCGGATGAGCTATGATGTTGGTATATGGTCGCGCGGCGTGGACCGCGATATTTTCCATCCGGACAAGCGCGATATGGCTTGGCGTCAATCGCATGGCATTGCCGATGACGATCAGGTTATTGGCTTTGTCGGCCGATTGGTTATGGAAAAAGGACTTGATGTTTTTTCCGACACGATTGACCGGCTAGTGCGCCGTAAAGTGCCGCATAAAGTGCTGATTGTTGGTGAAGGACCGGCGCGGCAATGGTTTGAATCGCGTCTGCCAAATGCCGTTTTTGCGGGTTTTCAGGGTGGACAGGATCTTGGCCGCGCTGTCGCTTGTATGGATGTGCTGTTTAATCCGTCTGTGACAGAAACATTTGGCAATGTCACATTGGAAGCGATGGCATGTGGCCTGCCGGTTGTTGCGGCCAAAGCAACGGGAAGCCTCAGCCTCGTTCTTGATGGACAATCAGGGCGGTTGGTGCGCCCGGGGGCAGCATCAGACTATGCGGATGCGTTGCAGCTTTACTGCGAAAACCCAAAATTGGCACTGGAGCATGGGGCAGTTGGAGCCAAACGCGCAGAGCGTTTTAGCTGGGACCGTATTAATGGCGGACTAGCAGAGACATATTTGCGTCTGATCCGCCAACGGCAATTGGGCATGACCCATTTGCCGCCAAAGGCTTTGCGCTAAAACCTTTTTATCAGCGAAGCACGCCCGCGCGGCGCATGCGGTTGCAATAGATGAACAGAACAATCACTGAGAGCCAGATAATTGCAGTGAAGGCTTTTGCAGCCGGCGTATTGATGCTGGCTGGCATATCAGCGATGACAAATTGATAAAATGTGGAACCCAAAAGGCCGAAGATAGAAATGCCAAAGCTCCAAACGGCAAAACGGCTGCGCAGCAAAATCAATAATGAACCAGCCATTGCCCCCCACACACCCATAGCCCAAAACGCCACAGACCATGCCGGAAAGCTGTCAAAATAATCGCGCTGTTCGGCGGTAAATTGGCTCATATAGGACTCAACTTGAAAATGCGTCATTGAGTAATCAAGAGCGCCGCCACTATTCCACAAAATCGCCAAAATGCCTACGACCCAAATATGCCATGGTGTTTTCAAAGTCTGATTCATTTCTGTCCCCTATATGTTGTCGCATCCCCTGCATGGCAGTCTTTATACAAAAATACGCAGCGTCAAGGGCTGGGTTGCAGGGTGCATCAAAACAGGCCAGTAATAGCTTATGGCCAGTAACCACAATCTGTTTCCGGAAGACAAGCTGTCCGTCAATGACGCAGCCGATGCCAACGCCATGTCTGCCGCGCCGCTTGCTGATCAATTGCGCCCACAGAATCTGGGAGAAATTGTCGGACAAGACCATCTGACAGGTGCAGAGGGGGCCATTGGCCGCATGGTGGCCGCAGGCAAATTGTCATCGATTATATTTTGGGGGCCGCCGGGCACTGGCAAAACCAGCATCGCCCGCTTGCTTGCGGATGCGGTAGGCCTGCGCTTCCAATCGCTATCGGCTGTTTTTTCTGGTGTTGCCGATCTAAAAAAAGCCTTTGCAGAGGCTGATAAAATGGCATCTGCAGGCAAGAATAGCTTGCTGTTCGTAGATGAGATACACCGATTTAACCGCGCGCAGCAGGATGGCTTTCTTCCCTTTGTTGAACGCGGCACCGTCGTGCTGGTCGGGGCGACAACTGAGAATCCCAGTTTTGCACTCAACTCTGCCTTGCTGAGCCGCACACAAGTGCTGATCCTCAACAGGCTAGACCATAGCGCATTGGAGGCATTATTAACCAAGGCAGAAGCGCTTATGGATAGCGCCTTGCCGGTTACGCAAGAGGCGCGCAATGCGCTTATCGCTTCGGCTGATGGTGATGGCCGCTTTCTGCTCAATCAGGCAGAAACATTATTCTCTGTCCAGCTTGATACACCGCTAGACCCGCCCGCTCTGGCGCAATTTCTCCATCGCCGCATGGCGGTTTATGATAAACCGGGTGACGGGCATTATAATCTTATCTCTGCGCTGCATAAGGCTTTGCGCGGCTCCGATGTTCAAGCCGCCTTATACTATCTGGCGCGAATGCTGGTTGCTGGTGAAGAGCCGCTTTATGTTCTGCGCCGCATGGTGCGTTTTGCCAGCGAAGATATTGGTCTTGCCGACCCACAGGCTTTGCAGCAATGCTTGGCCGCCAAACAGGCCTTTGAGTTTCTGGGTAGCCCTGAAGGCGAGTTGGCTATCGCTCAAGCCTGTATCTATCTGGCCACTGCACCGAAATCCAACGCCGCCTATGCAGCGCAAAAGGCCGCTTGGAAATCAGCCAAAGAAACCGGGTCACTGGTTCCGCCAGCCAATATATTGAATGCACCTACCAAATTGATGAAAGATATTGGCTATGGCAAAGGCTATCAGTACGATCATGAAAGTGACGACGGGTTTTCCGGAGACAATTATTGGCCCGAAGGAATGGACCCCATTACATTATATCAGCCTGTCGAACGTGGTTTTGAGCGAGAAATTGCCAAACGACTGGCCTATTGGGAAAGATTGAAGAATGAGAAAAACAGCTAAAGCCGCAATATTCACTCTGTTGCTGGCAAGCACTGCCAGTGCGTATGATAACCACACCCATTCGCGCACCGATTTGGCTTATGCTGCAGGTTATAAGGCACAATTTATCTGTTCAGGTCTGTTCAATGGCGGCAAATCTCTGGACGATATTGAAAAGGATGAACTGACCGGCATTTATGACCAGATTGCGGATATTGTACCGGATTTGGAAGCGCAGATTGATTATGGCAAGCGTGAAGTGCGGGTGCGCTTTGCAGAGGATGCTCCGCCACGCATCGCATTGTGGAATGATCGCACAGGCTGCACCGCCATGCCAATTGGTTTCGGCGGGGTAAAAGGCTTCCCGGAACCACAGGCCCGGGTCTTCCCGACAAAGTCATGGCCCATGGGCGATATTGGCGCAGTGGCCGCCAGCACAGATCAAAACACGGCGATGCAAGCTGTTGCAGCAAGTGCGTTTCGTGAGGGTGATAACCCCGCTGGCACCAATGCTTATGGCGGTAAGACCAGCGCCATATTGGTCTTGAAGGGTGAGAAGATTATTGTGGAGAGCTACAAGCCTGGCCATGATAAACACACTGCCCAGCGCACATGGTCGATTGCAAAGTCCCTTGCTGGCACCTTTGCGGGCAATCAGGTTTTGCAAGGGCTGGCAGCACCGGAAGACCCGTTGGCTCTTGAACAATTCCAATCCTTTGGTGATCCCAGAGCGGGCATCACCCTGGACAATGCCATGCGCATGGCCAGCGGTCTGGTATCCGACACGGCGGGCAACCGTACTGACCCTATCTATATGGGCGGGGCATCTGTGAAGCAGCGTACAACAAGCTGGCCCATCCTGTTCCAGCCGGGAACACGCTTTCGCTACGCCAATAATGATACTTTACTGGCCGTGCAGCATTTGATGGCCAATGATGTGAATTTTGACCCTAGGGATCTTTTGGACCGGTTGGGCATGCGCCACACTTATGTAGAAACAGATTGGCAGGGCACGCCCATACTTTCCAGTCAGGTCTGGACAACATCGCGCGACTTGGCGCGGTTGGGGCTGTTATATCTCAATGACGGCATGTGGCCTTATGGCGAAGATGGTCCGCAGCGTTTATTGCCAGAGGATTGGCTGGAATATGTCAGCGCGCCAAGCGGACCGCAACCCGATGGAGACGTCGGCTATGGTGCGACATTCTGGCTGATGAACAATGTCGAAGGCGTGCCAGCGGACACTATTGGTGCCTTTGGTAATCGCGGGCAATATCTCATCATCATACCGTCAATGGATATCGTCATTGTCAGGCGCGGCTATGACACGCGGACCGACCGGTTTAATTTGACCGCCTTCACTCGCGATCTGGTCGCCATAGCGAATGATGGATAAATATCGCGCAGCAACCTGTACGGCGCTGACCGGGCCGGACAACATGTGCATTGAAAGCAGAACAGTTAAACCTCTGCGCAAAGGGCAGATAGGCATCAAAGTGCATGCAGCGGGCCTGAACTTTCCTGATGTGCTGATGACCTATGGCAAATATCAGTTCCGCCCTGAACCGCCCTTTGTGCCGGGCTTAGAAATTGCTGGCGAGATCGTCGCCCTTGGTGATGATGTTACCGGCTTCTTCTTAGGTCAAAAGGTTATGGCGGGCAGCAAAGGCGGCGGTTTTGCAGAATATGCCGTTGCAGAAGCCGCGGCAGTGCGGCCATTGCCAGATAGCCTCAGCTTTGCGGAAGGCGCATGTTGGCAGACCGGCGCTATAACCGCTTGGCATGCTCTGCACGACAAAGCGGAGCTAGCAGCAGGCGAGACTATTCTGATATTGGGGGCGAGTGGCGGCGTTGGCATGGCGGCCGTGATGCTGGCCAAATATAAAGGCGCGCGCGTCATTGCTGTTGCATCAACAGCGCAAAAGCGCGACGCCGTGGTCGCCGCTGGCGCCGATCATGTTTTGGACCCTGCAGACACTGATCTGGCACGGCAGGTTAAAGCGCTTACCGATGGAAAGGGTGTAGATGCGGTTTTTGACCCTGTTGGCGGGGAATTGGCGCGCACTGCAACACGGGCCATCGCATGGGGCGGAAATTACCTTATCGTCGGTTTTGCCAGCGGAGAGATACCCAGTTTTCCAGCCAATCACGCGCTGATTAAGGGCTATAGCCTGATCGGTCTGCGCGCAGGGGAAAGTGGGCGACGCGATCCCGAACTTGCACAATCCCACCGGGAAGCATTGGCCGATCTTGCATCAAAGGGTGTGATGCGGCCGCATATCTCGCATCGTTTTGCGCTGGACGACACCGAAGACGCGCTCAAAATATTGGAAAATCGTCAAGCGATTGGCCGTGTGGTTATCGAAATGACGGCTTAATCGCCATGACATTACAACTTTTACAAAGTGTTACGCAAAATAACTTTGGCGCACTGTCTTAGCCGCATGCAATGTGTTAAGCCAGTGGCATCATTGTAAATGGGGAAAGCAAATATGGACGATTTCAATATCCTAGGCTACGCGCCTGACATGGAATTGCTAGTGGACGGAGGAAAGAAACTTCTCTTCGCCATTGGCATTTATATCATCACAAAAATTATCGCTTCAATCGTCAAATGGGCATTTGCCAAGATGGTTGATCGCATTTCATTGTTGCAGGTTGACACTGGCTCAGGACAAAGCGTTGGCGTGTCGCTGGGTACTATTGTCGGATTGATTGTCTGGCTTTTTGGTTGGGTAGCTATTCTTACAGTGTTGGGCTTGGAAAGCGTAACCGAACCACTTCAGGAATTGCTCGACACAGTCATGGGCTTTATTCCTAATATTGTTGGTGCTGGTGTGATCTTCTTCATCGGCTTGATCGTGGCGAAAATCGTCCGCGAACTGGTGGTGACCTTCATGCAGACCTTTAACCTCGATAAATGGGCCAATAAAGCAGGTGCCGAAGAAGTTACTGGCAATTCTGCGATCAGCTCAACCATCGGAACAGTTGTCTATGTGCTGATCATCGTACCTGTTGCGATTGCGGCATTGCAGACATTGCAAATCTCATCAATTAGCGGCCCTGCCGTGACATTGCTGGAAACCATTTTGAGCTCTATCCCGCTCATCATTGGTGCTGCTCTGGTATTGGGCATTGCTTACTTTATCGCACGCTGGGTTGCTGATCTTCTGGAAGAAATTCTGCCAGGTCTGGGTGTTGATAAATCAGTTGGCGCATTGGGCGTATTGCCAGCCGGAACGACTGTATCTGCTCTGGTTTCACGCGTTGTCATGGTTGCCATCATGCTGTTCGCAGCTATCGCAGCGACCCGCTTGCTCAACTTCCCTGAGCTGACAGCCATTTTGGACAATGTGCTGGAACTGGGTGGACGTGTTGTCTTTGGCGGTGTTGTGATCGCAGTTGGCTTCTTCATCGCCAATATGCTGGCAAACCTAATGGGTGGACAAAACCCAATGGCAGCCACCATCGTGCGCTATGCAGCCCTGATCCTGTTCGCCTTTATGGGCCTTCAGTTCATGGGTGTTGGCGAAGAGATTGTACAAACCGCCTTCACGGCTCTGGTTGTCGCTCTTGGTGTTGCAGGTTCTCTAGCCTTTGGTTTGGGTGGACGTGACGCAGCAGCGAAGCAATTGGAAAAGATGCAAGGCGATGCACCGGTCAAAAAACCGGCTCCTCGCAAAACAGCTGCCAAGAAAGCTGCTGACTAATCATCTGATCCAGCAATAGGCTGAACGTGAAAAGGCGGGCTGGAAACAGTCCGCCTTTTTCTTTGCCTTACTCTTAGGCTTCTTCATGCTATCACATGGCATGCGCAGATTTTCCAACTTTGCATGTATAGACTGGTCAGGGGCGGTCAGTGAACGGCCCAAAGGATTGGCGGTGGCAAACTGTGCGGCTGACGGGCCACCAGCGCTGATTTCACCACAACCACACTGGTCACGCAGCGACATTGGCAAATGGCTGTCACAGCTGGCAGCGGCAAAAACAGATATATTGGTCGGCATGGACCTTAGCTTCGGCTTTCCGTTTCTTGACCAAGGTTGCTATTTCCCTGAATGGTCTGAAACTCCCAATAATGCACCGCAGCTATGGCAGTTGATCGATAGCATATGCAGTGATGATCCCTATCTTGCTGCGTCATCCTTCCTTCAGCACGAACAAGGTCGCCGTCACTTTCGCCACGCAAAAGGCGATATCGGAGACCTCTTTGCAGCTGGTATCGGGCGGCTACGTGTTGTTGAGCATCTTCAACGGCAGAGCAAACAGGCCAATAGCTGGAGTTGTTTTAATCTGGTGGGCGCAGGTCAGGTTGGCAAAAGCTCATTGACTGGTATGCGCCTGCTAAACAGGCTGAGAGGGCAGATTCCTATTTGGCCATTTGACCCTGTGCCCGATAGCGGCCCGGTATTGGTAGAAATCTATACCAGCATCGCAGCGCGGGCAGCAGCCATCCCGGCAAACCGCAGCAAAGTGCGTGACCGTACATCCTTAATCGCGGCCTTGGAAAAGCTAGGATCACCCCCTCCAGCGCCGTTATCGCATTATGACGATCATAGCACTGATGTTTTGATGACAGCAGCATGGCTGCGTAACGCCGCAGAAAACCAAGATTTTTGGCAACCTGATGCTATGGATGAGAAAATAGCTGCAACCGAGGGCTGGACCTTTGGAATAAGATAGCTATAGAGACCTCGTGATTCAGGCCGAATTAGCTCAGCTGGTAGAGCAACCGCCTTGTAAGCGGTAGGTCATCCGTTCGAGTCGGATATTCGGCACCACTTCTTGTTCACAGCAATTTCACTACATAGGCCCTTACGGCCTTGGCGCTTCTGATCACTTATTTGCGCCTATAAACTCTCTTTGTTCACACCCGATATTTGGGCTGTGTTCCAGCCCGATATCACATCTGAAAACATTCAGATAAGCAGCGACTATATCGTCAATAAGCTAGGGTTTGCGGGGAATACAGCGTTGCAATTATATCACTTGTCTGAACAAAGACGGGCAAAACCAAACATTACAATTGTCGGAAAATTTTTCACAACTTAGACACTAGAGAGTTAAATCTAAGGTCGCATCAAAATATGCCAAACATACGGGCTACGCTATCCGTTAGGCATTTAGGAGAAGATATTTATGAGAATTGCAAACCACTTCACCAAGTCACTATTGGCTTCTTCAGTAGGCCTAGGTGCATTGTGCATGAGCGGAACCGCCTGGGCGCAGCAATCAACAGATACGGCTCCCCAAGCCCAAGATGATGCAGATGATGGTTTCGACGATAATTTCGACGATAATGTTATTATCGTGACTGCGTCCAAACGTGAAACAACATTGCAAGAGCTGCCGGTTTCCGTTTCTGTGACAAGTGGCGACACCATTGAGCAAGCCCAGATCCGCGACATTCTTGACTTGCAGACAGTTGCTCCATCACTGCGGGTTAGCCAGCTGCAAAGTTCTACCAACACCACATTCATTATTCGTGGCTTTGGTAACGGCGCAAACAATATCGGCGTTGAACCATCTGTCGGTGTTTTCATCGATGGCGTATTCCGTTCACGCTCCGCTGGTCAAATTGGTGACCTTGCCAATGTTGCCCGCGTTGAGGTTCTGCGTGGTCCACAATCGACATTGTTCGGCAAAAACGCCTCTGCTGGTGTTATCAGTGTTGTTACACGTGAGCCTCAATTTGAGTTTGGTGGCAGCGTTGAAGCAACCTATGGTAACTTCAACCAAGTGGTTTTGAAGGCCGATATTACTGGCCCAATCACTGACACTTTGGCATTTTCTGTTGATGGCGGTTATAACCGTCGTGATGGTTTCTTCGACATTGTAAACCTTGATGAAGAAATCAATGATCGTGACCGTTTTAACGCACGTGGCCAATTGCTGTTTGAACCAAATGATGATTTGAAATTCCGCTTTATCGCTGACTATTCACGTCTTGATGAAGTTTGCTGCTTTGCTGGTAACCTTGTTGCAGGCCCAACAGTCCCTGCACTTGCAGCCGTAAACGGCGGCCAACCTGCTTTGGATGCGGAGAATCTGTTTGCCGGCAATGCCTTTAGCAATATCGTTCCAGAGAACGTTGTTGAGAGCTATGGCGCATCATTGCAGAGTGATTGGTCAACTGGCGCAATTAACGTCACCTCGATTACCTCCTATCGTCGTCTTGAGGCTTTTGAGCAGAACGATATTGACTTCTCTGCTGCAGATGTCGCTAATGAAATTGCCGATCAGACAATTGAAACATTCACCTCTGAGCTTCGGATCGCATCCGACTTTGACGGTCCTTTCAACTTCCTGCTGGGTGGTTTCTATTTCGATGAAGATATTAGCGAAACCAGTCAAATTACCACGGGCGAAGATATTCGGACATTCTTCGAATTGCTCACACCGACTGGTCCTGGCACATTTGGCGGTGTTGAAGCGGCCCTTGGTCTAACCCCTGGCAGCATCTTTACTGGTGGATTGACAGACGAAGCCTTCTCTTTGAACAACAGATCTTTCTCCATCTTTGGTACTGTTGATTTTGAAGTCACCGATCGCCTTACCTTAAGCGCTGGTTTCAACTATACTGATGATGAAAAAGACTTTGCCATCAACATTACGGCTTTGGACTCACTGGCCAATATCAATTTGGTGGATGCGGTCATTGTTGGTCAGTTGATCCCATTTTTGGGGGCAGATGCAACCAACCCAGCGGCTATCGCAGCATTCGCAGCTGATCCGGCAACGGCTCCTATCTTTGGCGCCATCTCCGCAGCAGCAACCGATCCGACGCAAAACCCACTGCTTGGCTTGCAACCATTCCAGTTCCAGCCACCATTTGTAAATGTGCCAAACTCTGTTGAGAATGCACGCACAAGTGATACAGACCTGTCATATACGCTTCGTGCCAGCTATGAAGTAACGGACAATATTAACGTCTATGTGACCTATGCAACTGGTTTCAAAGCATCATCAATCAACCTGTCGCGGGACTCACGGCCTACTGCGGCTGACTTCACACCGGGGCCATTTGGCAGCACCATCTTGGCGCCGCCTTCCAATATTTTGAATGCTGGTTTGGCTGTTCCCAACCTTGGCACTGGTGGCCGGATTGCTGGTCCAGAAGATGCTGAAGTCTATGAAGCTGGTCTAAAAGCCCAGTTTGATCGTGTTGGCTTTAACGTCGCTGTTTTCGAGCAGATTCTTGACGGCTTCCAAAGCAACATCTTCACCGGAACAGGCTTTGCCCTTAACAATGCGGGCGAACAAACAACATTTGGTATCGAGTTTGACACCACCGTCAATCCGGTTGATCCATTGGTGCTGACATTGGCGCTGACATATCTGGACGCCAATTTTGACAGCTTTGTAGGCTCTCCGGTTGGTGACTTGAGCGGCGAGCAAGTAGGCGGCGTGTCGCCTATCTCACTGGCAACTTCTGCAACCTACACGCATGAATTTGGCAGCGGCGCACAGCTCATTGGCCGTGTTGACTATAGCTATGAAAGCAATGTTGCCATTAACAATGGTTTGCCGACCTTCAACGCAGCACTGGGCAACACACAGCTGTTCCGTCGTGAAGTTAATCTGGTCAACGGTGCCATTACTTTGCGTCTAGAAAATGGCCTAGAATTCAGTGCATTTGCCCGCAACCTGCTTGATGAGCGTTTCATTACCACTGTCTTTGATGGTGTGGCGCAGGCAGGAACAGTGTCTGGTTATCCGAACGCACCGCGTACATATGGCGGTACCATCCGGTTCAAATTCTAATTGCTGGATTATTGATAAAGAAAAGGGGGTCATTTCTGGCCCCCTTTTTTGTCTTATATACTATAGTGCTCAGGCGGCTCGAAGGTTGAGATGCCGATCCAATGTCATAGAATAGTTTATAGATTGGGATGCATCGCCCCGGCCTGCACTATAGCGCATCTCTGCGCCCTGTTTTTGAAAGCCAAGCTTTTCTATGACCCTGCCAGAGGCCGGATTATCAGCGAAGTGACTGCACAATAGCTGCGTATGTCCAATTATCGCAGCAATCTCAATAACTGCCCTAGCAGCCTCTGTGGCGAAACCTTGCCCCCAATATTCACGCGCGATCCAGTAACCCAGTTCAGCTTTGCCCTCAAACTCACCCAAGCCGCAGCTTCCAATAAGCCGCGATCCATCTTGGCTTGGCAATGTTAAGAAAAAACTGGGGTACATCGGGTCTTGTGGCCGCGATGCGAATTCACGCGCTGACTCTGGCGTATAAGGCCATGGAGCAGAGGCCAGATTGCAAACTATGCCCTCATCATTGATGACACGAAATAGCTCAACCCAATCTTCGGGCCAGCCAGGTCTTAATAATAATCTTGCTGTACGGGTGAACATCATACATTCCATTCCTGCACTGACATGCGTGCCCTGAGCCTAAAAGGTGACATCAGCAGGTCAATATTATGACAGGAAAAGAAAAAGGGAGCTGGGGTGACCCGCTCCCTGTCTTTGGTTTGCTTAAAAAGCTAGCCCGGGTCATCCCTTGATGGATGACCCTATTGGAATCATCCGATTATTCGGCGGCTTCCGCCATCACGTCCACTGACACATATTTTCGCGCCAGCTTGCCCGCGTGGAAGCGTACTCGGCCACCAGTCAGAGCAAAAAGGGTGTGATCTTTACCCATACCAACATTCGCACCCGGATACACTTTCGTGCCGCGCTGGCGAATAATGATGTTGCCGCCTACTACAGCTTCACCACCAAATTTCTTTACGCCCAGACGGCGGCCAGCTGAATCACGACCATTACGTGACGAACCGCCTGCTTTCTTATGTGCCATCTCAATCGCTCCTTAAATGCCCATTACGGCATCAATATTCTGTTTAGTCTTCAATCTTTTTTGCTGCAGCTTTTTTAGCTGGTGCTTTTTTAGCAGGCGCCTTTTTCGCAGCTGGCTTTGCTGCTGCTTTAGCTGCAGGCTTTTTGGCCGGTGCCGGTTTCTCAGCCGCTGCTTCAGCTTTTTCAGCTTCAGGCTTTTTGGCCGCTGCTTTTTTCGGAGCAGCTTTCTTTTCAGCGCCAATACCCGTAATTTTCAAAACGGTCTGATATTGGCGGTGGCCTTGCTTACGGCGATAATTATGACGACGACGCTTTTTGAAAACGACGATCTTTTCACCGCGATCTTGCGCAATAATTTCGGCAGAAACGGTGAGGCCTTTGGTATCTTTTACATCACCGCCATCACCAGCAAGCAGGACATCGTCCAGCGTAATGGTGTCACCAGCTTCTCCAGCCAGTTTTTCGACCGCAATTTTGTCTCCGGCTGCAACGCGATACTGTTTGCCGCCTGTGCGCACGATAGCGAACATGGGATCTCTCATCTTGTCTAATCAGTTAACCGGCGCGCAGCCTGAAGGCCGCAAAGCAAATGCCCTGCCGGATGAACGTGGTCCGTTAAGCCAAACCAGCTAGGCTGTCAACCATGCTGTGCCTGATTAGCAAGAATTTTAGGGCTTATGAACGCTGTATTTGGCATCGTAGCTTTGCCTGCAAACTGGGCATTGTTGCTACAATATCTATAGTGTATCGCCAACAACATGATACGTCTCTTTCCATCTAATAATTGGTCAGAAGCCGCACAATCGCGCCTTCTTCCATGCTTCACTATGACAATGGCAATGGTGTTGCTTACTGGCTGCGCCGCGCAAACAGGCGACTTTCCGACCATTGCCAAGCGCCCGATTGAAAGCCTGCCGGTTGATGATCAACCGGATATGGAGCGGATAGCCGCGCGCAATGCGGTGCCAAATGTAGCGCTCGATTCACAGACACGCACCATCATCGCGAATCAGGTTGAACTGTCTCGGCAATCCAGCAAGGCTTTTGAGCAGGCTTTGCCCAATGCAAGAACCAGCGTTGCCGCCACAGGCCCTGCTGCAAAAGGCAGCGAATCATGGGCCAAGGCGCAAACCCGATTGTCCGAGCTTATCGTGCTGCGCAACAGGACTGCTGCAACCCTCGTCATTATTGACACAATGATTATTGATGCGCAGCGTAATGCGATGGCGGAAGACCTGATGGTTGATCTATCACCGATGTTCGCAGCGCAAAAAGAGATTTCAGCCATGGTCGATGCACAAGATGGTGAGCTGACTGCTCTTAATCAGCAACTGGGCGGCAATTAACTATTGAGCCAGCCCAATTCCAAATTCAGCCATTTTCGGCTTTTGCTGGAACGGGAATGATAAGCGGTGAATGTCCCCAATGCGCCAAGATTCGCACCAGAGCCAGTCCTGAAAGGCTGATCGTTGCAGTATTGCGCAATGGGTGAATATTGACCCTTGGCTGCGCTGTCAGAATTTCATCCAGCACCACTTGCACCTTGCCGCCACTGTCATTCATCGCCGCGAGCGGTGTCACAGAACCGGGTGTCACACCCAATAATGCCTTCATTTCCTCTGCGCTGGCAAAGCTAAACCGTTTTGCCATCATGATTTTGCGCAGACCATTAAGGTCAACGCGCTTATGCGCAGGCACTGTGACCAGAGAGAAGATGCCATCTGCATCTTTTAAGAAAAGGTTCTTGGTCGCCACTCCCGCGATGTTTTTCTCAATCTGGCTGCTTTCTAGCACCGTAAAAACCGCTGGGTGATCGACCTGTTCAAATCTGATACCCAACGAATCCAAATCATTATGGAGGCGTGTTTCCTGATCGCTCAACACACGCCCCCTAGTATAATGTGGCTAGTTACATTCTGTGCAGTGCACATAGCTTATTGCCGTCCGGGTCGCGCAAATAGGCCAGATACATTTTCATGCCATTGCCTTCACGAACACCTGGTGGGTCTTCAATGGCTGTGCCACCCGCTTCCACGCCCGCTGCATGCCATGCGTCCGCTTCTTCCGGATTGGCCATTGCAAAGCCCACAGTCATGCCATTGCCACAACTGGCAGGCTCACCATCAATAGGGGGTGTGACAAGGAAAAGGCCGTCATTGTGCATATAAATCAACCGGCCCTTGGGGTCGATGATACCCGGATTGCCGCCAATAGCGCCAAAGGTCGCATCGTAAAAAGTCTTGGACCGTTCAATATCGTCACTGCCGACCATCATATGGCTATACATTTTCGCTCTCCTGATTGTTTATCGATATATTGGTTATTGCCATTTGTGCCAGATGTGCAAGCGATGATTATGGTCTTGTTTTTCCCGCCCTGCATAAACATCTCACAGGCTATCCAAAAACAGGAAGCCAGTCATGCCCGCATCACCCACACCTCAAACAATAGCCATTATTGGTGCCGGCATGTCTGGGCTGGCCGCTGCCAATGCCTTGGTTGCCGCTGGGCATAAAGTGGAGCTGTTTGATAAAGGCCGTGGCCCCGGTGGGCGCATGTCCACGCGCCGCATGACAGATGACAATGGCACGGAACGTCATTTCGACCATGGCGCGCAATATTTTACTGCGCGCGACCCCCGTTTTGTCAAACAAAGTGAAGAATGGGCGGCCCAAACTATTATCGCGCCTTGGCCAAAGGCAGGCGCAGATGCCTGGGTCGGTGTTCCGGGAATGAACGCACCGATAAGAGCCATGGCCAATGTGCATGATGTGCATTGGGCGAAACGCATTGCCAGCATTGCCCGCCATGATGATGGCTGGATGATGACCACTGAAAAAGGCAGGAAACACGGCCCCTTTGCCATAGTCATTATTGCCGTACCCGCCGAACAAGTCGCGCCATTGGTTGCAGAGCATAATAACAATTTTGCTGACAAGGCTTGCGATATCAAATCGGCACCATGTTGGACCATCATGCTGGGGTTTGAAGCTGCTCTGGACACTGATGTACAAACAATTCGGGACCATGGGCCAATAGGCTGGGCCGCACGCAACAATGCAAAGCCTGGCAGACAGGACACAGAAAATTGGGTTATTCAGGCCAATCCCAAATGGTCTCAGCAACATTTGGAAGAGGATAAAGAGGTGATTGCAGGGATGATGCGCGAAGCCTTTACCTCGGCTATAGGATTGTCAAAATTGCCAGACCCGATCATCGCAGCTGCGCATCGCTGGCGCTATGCCATGGTGCCGCAGATCGAACGGAGTGATACGCCCTTTTTATGGGATAATGATCAGCAGCTTGGCCTTTGCGGGGATTGGTTATCCGGCCCACGCATTGAAAATGCATGGCTATCTGGTCACTTGCTTGGTCAGGCTATTGGTGAAAACATTGGCTGAGACAATAGCTAAGCCAGCATCTTAACCGCTTACAGCAGAAGCTATGGTGCCCATATTGAGCAGCACCAAAAGCAATATGCCCATAGCCACACGGTAAATCACAAACACCATCATTGATGCACGTTTCAGAAACTGCATCAAAAACGCCATTGTTGCCAATGCCGCCACAAAGGTTAGCGCGCCGACAATAAGTGCCTCCACGACCAGTTCGCTGCCCGCTTCAAAAAGATCAGGCACGATAAGCACGCCAGCGCCAGCAACTGCCGGTATGGACAAGAGGAATGAAAAGCGCGCCGCTTCGACCCGGCCAAAACCCAAGAACCGCGCCGCCGTCATGGTGACGCCTGAACGGCTGGTGCCCGGAATAAGCGCTAATGCCTGTGACAGGCCAACAATGATGCCATCGCGCAGTGTCATATCTTCATAGCTGCGGTCAGAGCGGCCATAACGATCTGCAATGCCTAGCAATATGCCATAAACGATCAAATTGACGGCAATCAGCTCTGCAAAGCGCAGGCCTTCCAGATAGCCACCCAATTTAAGAAAAAGCCCAAAAATAACTGCTGGAATTGTGCCGATAACAATCCACCAGAACAGTCTGCGCTCTTCCGGTGCCTTGCCTATACCAATAGTCGCCAACCCGCCTTTGGCCAGCCCCATGGCATCACGGAAGAAATAGGTGATAATAGCCAGCAATGACCCAATATGGGCAGCAACATCTATCAACGGCCCCTGATCGCCAAAGCTGGTGGCATATTGGATGAGGATAAGATGCCCGGAGGACGATATGGGCAGAAACTCGCTAATCCCCTGAACGATGGCGATAATCAGCATTTGCAAAAACGACATTGGGTACTTTTCCAGCTATTGGGGTAAATTCTATCAATACCCTGCATCTCATAATGATGGGTTACGACATTGTCGCTATTTTTTGTATCAGACGATAGATATGACACATATAAGTACAAATCGGCCTTAATAATTTATAAAAATCTCTTTACTTACTCATGCCGCGTTTAATCTCTAAATTATAGGTAAGTATAGCTGTCCTATATAATGTTTTTCGCGTGACAAAAGCCGAATCTTGGCTTATCAGGCCTTGCAAGGACAGCAGTGCAGATACAATCCTGCGTCATGGCTGAATGTTCTGCACCCAATATTAATGCAATCGGGAAGTGATTATGGGCGATGAAACGCCAGAAAAAATGCTGCAATTTGTTGATCGTGACCAGCAATACCCTGTCAAACGGGATGCCAAGGTGCGTGCGCTCGATTTTGAAGAAATTTCCGATCTTTATGCAAAGCGGGTTGCAAAGGAGCAATCCGCACGATGTTCCCAATGCGGTGTGCCTTATTGTTCAAACCATTGTCCTTTAGGCAACCATATTCCCGATTGGCTGAAACTCACCGCGGAAGGCCGCTTACGCGAAGCTTATGAGCTGTCAAACGCAACATCTACCATGCCCGAAATCTGCGGGCGCATCTGCCCGCAAGACCGGCTTTGCGAGGGCAATTGCGTCATTGAATTTTCCGGCCATGATGCTGTCACTATCGGGTCGGTTGAGAAATATATTACCGACACTGCATGGGATAATGGCTGGGTAGAGCCCGTTACCGTCGGCCCCGCACGCGGGCAATCTATTGGTGTTATCGGCGCTGGTCCGGCAGGTCTGGCTACGGCCGAATATATGCGCATGGGCGGCTATGATGTGCATGTCTATGATCGTTATGATCGCGCGGGCGGGCTTTTGACCTATGGCATCCCCGGTTTTAAGCTGGAAAAGCCAGTGGTCATGCGGCGTATCGAACGGTTGATGGAGGCCGGCATCGTCTTTCATCAGGGGTTTGACGTTGGCCGCGATGCCACGCTGGATCAATTGCGCGCCAAGCATGATGCTCTGCTGGTTGCAACAGGCGTTTATAAAGCGCGCGACCTCACCGTCCCTGGTACTGATCTTGCCGGTGTTCACCCTGCCCTTGATTATCTGACATCATCCAATCGGCGCGGTTTCGGTGATGATCTTCAGCAATTTGATTGTGGTGATCTGTCCGCAAAGGACAAGAATGTCATCGTTATAGGCGGCGGTGATACCGCCATGGACTGTGTACGCACAGCCATTCGCCAAGGTGCAAAATCGGTAAAATGCCTGTACCGCCGTGACCGCGACAATATGCCCGGCTCTCAGCGTGAAGTACAAAATGCAGAAGAAGAAGGCGTTGAATTTGTCTGGCTGTCTGCCCCTTTGGCTGTACATGGAAGCGACAAAGTAGAGAGCGTCGAAGTTCAGCAAATGCGGCTAGGCGCCCCTGACTATTCAGGACGTCGTTCGCCGGAACCTGTCACCGGTGCAACCACCAATATGCCAGCCGACCTAGTCATCGGCGCTTTGGGCTTTGAGCCAGATGCCCTGCCCCAAATGTTTGATGCACCGGAGCTGACAGTGACGCGTTGGGGCACTTTGCTGGTCGACCACAAGACGATGATGACCAGTCTTGATGGCGTTTTTGCAGCAGGCGATATTGTACGCGGCGCCTCTTTGGTGGTGTGGGCTATTCGTGATGGCCGCGATGTGGCAGAACATATGCACACATATCTAAAAGCTGCTGCACGAAAGTAACCGATTATGACCAAAAAACGCTTCATCCTCGCTCTGGCCTTGCTTGCCACACAGCCTGCTTTTGCCGGAATACATGCTGATGGCCCGCTTATCCAGTCAAGCGAGGAGGATGCGCTGTACAAAGCGGCCTATGAGATGGCCATTCTGCAACAGGGCGATGCGAATTTTAGCGATGAGTTGCTGGCCAGCATGTCCAGTCAAATCTATATTGCTTATAGCGAAATCCCTGAATTTGCGGAATTGGAAGAAGCTTCACCGGGATTTCTTGATGCGCTGGTTACTGCAGTAATGCCGGTAATCGTCAAACAAACAACAGATTCATACCCTGCCCTTTATGACAATCTGGCAAAATTTTATGCCAAAAACCTTGAACTGGAAGACATTGAAAATGCCACGCGGTTTTTCGCTACGGATAGCTATCGCGTTATCCGCGAGAGTACAGAAAACAACCTAGACATGTCATCTATTCTCTCTGGCGTTGCCGAAGACCCGGACGGCAATATATCATCCGAGGATTTGGAGAAGCTGGTTGAAAATTCGGTCGCGCAATCTGTCGGCGGTTGGGACAAGCAGGTCAGAACAGACCTATTGAAATTTGCATTCACGCCGACTGGTCGAAAAATGACAAGCCTTCGCGAGCAACGCAATCAGATTGAGGCCGATTGGGCGAATGAAAGTACGCCTGAAGAAGACCGCGAATTGGAAGAGATTATTGAAAATATCATCCTGAAATTCGCTGAAGCAGAATGAGGAGTCTGAATATGCGTAAATTGGTTATGGTTTCAGCATTGGCGCTTTGTGCAGCCATGCCTGCCAATGCCGTTGCTGGCCCTTTAGGCACGCCCGATATTGCAACTGAGGCACAGAATAAAGAAGCATTGGCTTTGGCCGCGTTAATGCTCAATGCTGAAACTGTAGATACCTCTCTGCGAGAGGGTTTTGAAAAAGAATTTCGCGCTGCCTTATTCGCAAACCCTGCATCGGCACCAATATTTAAAGACCATCCTAAATTGGTCGATAATCTTATTTCCACCTTAAAACCGGTTTTGCGGGATTTCATGGTCGCCGATCTGCCCAATGTGCAATCGCAACTGGCGTCGATATTGGCAGACGAAATGACGAACAAACAAATCTCTGTCGCAGTCACCTTTCTGAACTCGCCTATCGGGCAAGAGGCTTTTAAATCCGGCGTTGCTGCTGGTGCAAAATTGGGAGCGGACAGCGCAGAAACTGATAAGCTGATTGACGAAATCGCCAATAATTTAACGGAAAAAGCCTCGCCTGAGGATCAAGCGCTGACGGCGACCTTTGTATTGTCAGGCGCAGCTGACAAATTGGGCTCCTTGACACCGGAAATTGCCAAACTAACGGAACAATGGGGCAAAAAGGTCAGCGATGACAATTCAGATGTGATTATCGCAAAAACAACTGAGGTTTTTACGCAATATTTTGCGGAGGAATAAGATGTCCAAACGCCTTATAAAACTATGCACATGTTCATAGCGCCAATATTGATGGTCTTATCCATCGGGCTAACCGGACCGACATATGCCCAACGAGACGGGGTGGCAGTAGATGCAGATGTTGAGGCAGACAGCGAACAAACACCAGAAGAAGAGTATTAAAAGCAATGCAATTTGCAACTCCTGAACATGAACGCATTGCCCGTGAAGGCATGTACCGCCCTGAATTTGAATCAGATGCCTGCGGTGTGGGTCTGGTTGCTTCTACCAATGGGCAGGCTTCACGCCGCGTGGTTGCATCGGCCATTGATGCGCTAAAAGCGGTTTGGCATCGCGGTGCGGTTGATGCTGATGGCAAGACAGGCGATGGCGCAGGATTGCTGGTGGAATTGCCCGTCCGGTTTTTTGACGATGCCATAGCGGCATCAGGGCATCAGGTTCTGCAAAATATATTGGCCGTGGGTATGATATTCCTGCCGCGCACTGATTTGAATGCTCAAGAAACGTGCCGCACTCTGGTCGAAGCTGAAATCATTGATGCCGGTTTTACCATTTATGGTTGGCGTCAGGTGCCGGTTGATACATCGGTTATCGGCCCAAAGGCGAACAACACACGGCCTGAAATTGAACAGATTATGATCGCTGGCCCGGAATTTGGCGATGATGGCCCTGATGATGCCGCCAAAGCAGAATTCGAAAAGCGTCTTTATCTCGTCCGCCGCCGGATTGAAAAGCGCGTTATCGCTGCGCAGATTAAAGACTTTTATCTTTGCAGCCTGTCCTGCCGCAATATTGTCTATAAAGGCCTGTTCCTCGCGGAAAGTCTGGCCGTATTCTATCCTGACCTGAATGATGAGCGTTTCGTCAGCCGTCTGGCGATCTTCCATCAGCGTTATTCCACCAACACCTTTCCGCAATGGTGGCTGGCCCAGCCTTTTCGTTCGCTCGCGCATAATGGTGAAGTGAACACGATCAGAGGCAATAAAAACTGGATGAAAAGCCATGAAATTAAAATGGCCAGCCTGGCTTTTGGCGATGAATCCGAAGACATAAAGCCGGTTATTCCTGCCGATGCTTCTGATACAGCGGCACTGGACGCAGTGTTTGAAACTATCTGCCGTGCAGGACGCGACGCGCCGACGGCCAAATTGATGCTGGTGCCGGAAGCATGGCAGCATGACGCCGATATGCCCGAAAGACGCCATGCCATGTACCAATATATGGCGAGCGTGATGGAACCATGGGATGGCCCAGCGGCCTTGGCAATGACAGATGGCGATTGGGCCGTTGCTGGTGTTGACCGCAATGCTCTGCGTCCGCTGCGCTATACCCGCACACGCGATGATTTGCTGGTTATCGGTTCAGAAACCGGCATGGTGGCGATTGATGAGCTGGATGTCATTGAAAAGGGTGCGCTTGGCCCGGGTGAAATGATCGCCGTGACGCTGAGCGATGGCATGTTGTACAAGGATGACGCCATTAAAAACCGCATTGCTTCGGAACAGCCCTATGAAAATCTGGTCAAACAGTTTTTGACGCTCAATGACCTGCCAGCCGACAAGACTGCCCAGCCATCGGCATGGAACCGCGCTGAGCTAACAGCGCGTCAGGTTGCCGCTGGTCTGACATTGGAAGATATGGAGCTGATATTGGCACCAATGGCCGAAGGCGGCAAAGAAGCCATTGGCTCCATGGGCGACGATACACCTTTATCGGTTATCAGTGATAAGCCGCGCCCTATCAGCCAGTTTTTCCGGCAAAACTTTAGTCAGGTTACTAACCCGCCTATCGACAGCTTGCGTGAACGTCATGTGATGAGCCTGAAAACCCGCTTTTCCAATCTGGCAAATATTTTGGAAGAAGATAGCCAGAATGAAAATGTACTGGTGCTCGACACACCCGTTTTGTCCAATGATGACTGGTATCGGTTAAGAGCCAGCTTTGGCAAAAAAGCTGCAAATATCGATTGTACTTATAAAATAGATGATATTGCGCAGACCAAGAAAAATGGTTTCGCGTTGCGTACCGCGATAGCCCGCTTAAGGGTTGAGGCTGAAGAAGCCGTCCGGTCCGGCAAGACGGAAATTTTCCTGACTGACGAAACCATAAGTGCAGACAATGTCGGCGTGAGCATGATATTGGCGGTAGCCGGTGTTCATACCCATTTGGTCCGTCAGGGGCTGCGTTCCTTTGCCTCTATCAATGTGCGTTCGGCCGAAGCCATGACAACGCATGATTTCGCCGTATTGATCGGCGTTGGGGCGACAACCGTGAATGCCTATTTGGCTGAAGCGGCAATCGTTGACCGACATAATCGCGATTTGTGTCTAGGGCTCACCTTGACTGAAGCTATTGCCAATTACCGCGATGCGATAAGCGAAGGCTTGCGCAAGATCATGGCCAAAATGGGGATATCCGTCATTTCCAGCTATCGCGGCGGTTATAATTTTGAAAGCGTCGGCCTGAGCCGCGGACTGGTGAATGACCTGTTCCCTGGTATGCCGTCCAAAATCTCTGGTGAAGGCTATGCCTCGCTCCAGTTAAATGCGCAGATACGCCACGAAGCGGCCTATGATACGCTGGTTGCACGCTTGCCCATTGGTGGTTTTTATCGCCAGCGTGAAGGCGGCGAAACGCATGGCTATTCTGCTGATATGATGCATATGCTACAAAGCGCTGTCGCCAATGACAGCTATTCCACCTATCGCCGCTTTGCCAAAGCGCTTGACGACCAGCCGCCGATGGCGCTGCGCGATTTGATGGAGTTCACGAATGTGCGCGAGCCAGTGGCGCTGGACGAGGTTGAAGCGATCACCGAAATTCGCAAACGGTTTATTACCCCCGGCATGTCGCTAGGCGCGTTGTCGCCAGAGGCTCATGAAACGCTAGCCATTGCCATGAACCGGATCGGCGCGAAAGCCGTATCGGGTGAAGGCGGCGAGTCCAAGGAACGCTATCAGCCCTATAGTAATGGCGATAATGGCAATAGCGCGATTAAACAGGTCGCATCGGGCCGCTTCGGTGTTACCGCTGAATATCTCGGCGCCTGTGAAGAGATAGAGATTAAGGTCGCACAGGGTGCAAAGCCAGGTGAAGGCGGGCAGCTACCGGGCTTTAAGGTAAGTGAGTTTATTGCAAAATTGCGCCACTCAACCCCGGGTGTGACACTTATCAGCCCGCCACCGCACCACGACATCTATTCCATTGAAGATCTGGCACAGCTGATTTACGATCTGAAACAGATCAACCCACGCGCACGGGTGTGTGTGAAGCTGGTGGCGTCCGCCGGTATTGGTACCATTGCTGCTGGCGTAGCAAAAGCCCATGCCGATGTCATTCTGGTCTCTGGCCATAATGGCGGCACAGGTGCATCACCGCAAACCAGCATCAAGCACGCTGGAACGCCATGGGAAATGGGCCTGTCTGAGGTCAACCAAGTGCTGACACTCAACAATTTGCGCCATCGCATTCGGTTGCGGACAGATGGTGGCCTGAAAACCGGCCGCGATATCGTGATCGCTGCGATTTTGGGCGCTGAAGAATATGGCATCGGCACATTAAGCCTTGTCGCCATGGGCTGCATCATGGTCCGCCAGTGTCACAGCAATACCTGTCCTGTTGGTGTGTGTGTGCAGGACGAACGGCTGCGTGAGAAATTCACTGGAACGCCGGAGAAGGTCATCAATTTGATGACCTTCATCGCAGAAGATGTCCGCGCCATATTGGCCAAGCTGGGTTATCGCTCTCTGGATGAGATTATTGGACGCACCGAATTGCTACGCCAAGTCAGCCGTGGTGCAGAGCATCTTGACGATCTGGACCTTAATCCGATCTTGGCCAAAGTTGACGCACCAGATGACGCGCGCCGCTTCAATGTACCGGGTGATCGCAACCCTGTTCCGGACAGTCTGGATGCACAGATGTTGCGTGACGCAGCGCCAGTGTTTGAGCGCCGCGAAAAGATGCAAATGGCCTATAATGTCAGCAACACGCACCGCGCAGTTGGCACGCGCCTTTCTGCTGAGATTACAGAGCGTTTTGGTATGCGGTCCTTGTCACATGGCTATGTCCATGTCAGGTTGCGGGGCAGTGCTGGCCAATCTTTAGGCGCGTTTTTGTGCCAAGGGATACGGCTCGAAGTCTTTGGTGACGCCAATGATTATGTCGGCAAAGGATTGTCAGGCGGTATAATCTCAGTTCGCCCTACTGTCAGCTCATCATTGGTGAGCCAAGATAATGTCATCATCGGCAACACCGTATTATATGGCGCGACATCGGGCTATCTTTTCGCGGCTGGCCGCGCAGGGGAACGCTTTGCCGTTCGCAATAGCGGCGCACAAGTTGTCGTCGAAGGCATTGGTGCCAATGGCTGCGAATATATGACGGGCGGCGTTGCGGTTATCTTGGGCAAAACCGGAAGCAATTTCGGCGCGGGCATGACCGGCGGCATGGCCTATGTGCTTGACCTGAAAGACGAGTTTGAAAAACGGGCCAATCCTGAATCCATCACATGGCAACGCTTGGACAGTGCGCATTGGGAAACCCAGCTGCGCGAACTGATTGAACAACATGTACAGATGACCGCGAGCAAATGGGGTCAGGAAATTCTGGATGGATGGGACAATTACCGCACCAAATTCTGGCAAATTTGCCCGAAAGAAATGGTGGACCGTTTGCCAGTGCCGTTAAGCGAAACCGCTATTGCTGCGGAATAGTCGGTTTTACTAAAACCAGACACATAAAACCCCTCTGCTGATAGGCAGAGGGGTTGTTATCATTTGCACATATAATCAGAAATTATATTGTACGCCTACAGTCGCTCGTACAGTGTCAAAGCCGATTGTGTCGACGACAAGACGAAGGCCGATATTGTTGCCTGTGCTGATCTGCCCACCAACACCAACAAGATAATCACCATCGCTATCGTCCAGACCGGCCGGAACGCCTCCGCCAACGATATTTCCCAAGTCAAAGTCTACTTCCTGATAACCACCACGAAGGAAAACCTGACCATTATTGCCTACCCGTGTGCCGAGTTTGGCGGCGATGCCATATTCGCTATCAATATCGCTCGTGCCGAAATGGTAATTGCCTTCAAGGCCGATAATAATCGTCTCACCAACAGGCACATCAACACCAGCATAGCCGCCCAAGATGATGCCATCTACGGTACCGACAATTGGAAGATCGCCAACATCGTGATAGCCAGCACTGGCACCGACATAAAATTCGGCTTGTGCATCATTGCTCTGCGCCATTGCGGGGGATGCCGCAGTGGCAACGCCGATTGCCAAAATTGAAATAATAGTCTTTTTCATATCAACTCCTAATTGAACACCCCTGTTCGGAAAGTAACATATTGTTACATATTTGAATTACAAGTGAACACCTTCACAAAATAATCTTCCGCTGCTGATCGTCTATGTCTTCACTGGTGCGATCAGTCTGGTGGCGCGCAGTGAAGGGTTATTTGTCCACCACATATCGCCAGATTTCATCATAATGGCTGTAGACGATTCTCTCTGACTGCTGCAAAAGAGTGGCATGTGGCAACTTTACCAATTCCCTCTCTGTCCCTTTTCACGCAAGGTGCGGTTGCTGATGAGTGAGAAGAGCATTGGCTATGAACTTGTGGCCGAGCATCCATGGGAAATGCGTGACGATTTTCTTGATCTCAACCCTGCTGGCCGCACGCCAGTGCTTGCCAATACAGAACGCAAGCTGGTCCTGAAAGACAGCCGCGCAATTTGTGAATATCTGGAAGAAACCGAAGACCGCAATCCTTTATTGGGTGGAACCGCCATATATCGCGCCGAAATACGCCGTCTGGTCGCATTGTTCGAAGAACATTTCTATGGTGATGTGGTGGCGCCGCTGCTTCATGAGCGAATGAAGAAGCGCTTGGTAACACGTGAGTCGCCCAATGCGAGTATCCTGCGTGAGGCTATGCGCCGTGCCAACACCCATCTCGATTATCTGGACTATCTGGTCGATAGTCGTTCATGGATTGCTGGCTCTACTTTGAGTATGGCCGACCTTGCCGCTGCTGCACAAATTTCTGTTGCAGATTATCTTGGCGGGATAGATTGGGCTGGCCATAGTCAGGCACATACATGGTATAGTGTGCTCAAATCGCGGCCATCATTCCGACCATTATTGGCTGACCGTATGGGCGGCATTAATCCGCCCAAACATTATCCGGATGTGGATTTTTGACGCAGCACTCGGTTAACTAACTACTATGGGGCTATGCTGACTTCTCCATGGTAACTTTGTCCATGCCGGGAGCATAGCCATCAGCTTCAAACCGTGTGCGGCGAAAACCCATATGTTCAAAAAACGGTGCAATTTGCGGCGTGGTATTAAGCTGGATGGATTGCACATTGTCCAATGCACTTATACGTTCCAGCCGAACCTCTGTTAAAAGCCGACCCAGCCCTGATTTATGCTGGCTTCTGTCTACCATTCCCCATGTGAAGCTCATGGTGGTTCCATCATCTTCACGCGCAAAACCGCCACAGCCTACAATCACGCCTTGCTGCTCAAGCACCAGATAAGGGCCACGCGGACCATCCAGAAAACTCTCAAACAAAGGACGTTCTGAAGGGTCAAAATAAGGCGGTGTATTGCCATCAAAAATTGCCAGACATGATGGCTTATCAGCCGGTGTATAATCGCGTGCTATTGGTTTAGATGTCATGACAAAGACCTAATTGCTGTGCGTGAAACAGGCAATATAGTTGAGCTGAATATTGTCACCCAAATGTAAGCCGCGCAGAGGATCAAAAGCTATACCGGTAAGTGCAGACATTTTCATGCCCAGTTCTGCAAACATGTTTTCAATCTCTTCAGGGACCAGGAATTTATTCCAATCATGGGTTCCACGCGGAATCATACCCATCAATTCAGCCCCATCGACCATCAGCAATTTTGATAATGTTGTGCGATTGGGTGTGGACAGGATTAACAGACCATCATCCGCCAAATGCTCCACCAATGCCGCGGCAAATTGCGCCGGGTCGGCAACATGTTCAATTACCTCTAGCGCGGTCACCAGATCGAAATTTTTATCTGCCAGTTGCTCAACAGGCACGCCGCGATAATCAATCTCTAATCCGCTGAGCACAGCATGTGCCTTTGCTGCTTCTACATTTTCTGGTGCCGCATCTAACGCAGTTACCATGCCGCCCATCCGTGCCAAAGGCTCGCTGAGCAGCCCTGCCCCGCACCCTACATCCAGCACACGTTTGCCAGCCAACGGTTTGCGCTCACGTTCTGAAACAGCAAAATGCCGGCCAATCGCTTCCCTGATATAACGCAGCCGAACAGGGTTAAGTTTGTGCAGCATGGCAGAGCTGCCCTTTGGATCCCACCAATCAGCTGCCAACTTGCCAAAATGTTCTGCCTCGGAAGAGACGATTGATCCGTTTTGTGATGCAGCTTTACTTGCCATCGCTCTTTCCCCTGACTATCAGCATGTTACGTTTTCTACACCCAATATGGTGTTTTTGCGAACAATAAGAAGCCTTAGATGGTCAATCTGTAAAGTGCGGCCAAAATTTTTCAGGATTGCCCGCTCATGGCACGCATCGTAATGAAATTTGGTGGCACCTCAATGGCGGGCATAGAACGCATCCGCCGGGTGGCCGAAATAGTAAAAGCACAGGCCGATAGAGGCGATGAAGTGGCCGTTGTGGTTTCTGCCATGGCAGGGGAAACGGACCGGCTAATCAATTTCTGCCGCGAAGCTAGTCCGCTTTATGATCCGCAGGAATATGATGTGGTGCTGGCCAGTGGTGAACAGGTCACCAGCGGACTACTCGCCATCACATTACAGGCCATGGGCGTATCTGCACGCAGCTGGCTGGGTTGGCAAATCCCCATCATGACCGACGACGCCCATAGCAAAGCGCGGGTTGATGATATTGAAGCTGACGACATGCTGGGCAGCATGAAGGCGGGCAGTGTCGCGGTTATTCCGGGCTTTCAGGGACGCAGCGAAGATGGCCGCATCGCCACATTGGGGCGCGGCGGTTCTGACACCAGCGCCGTGGCGGTTGCCGCTGCGCTAGAGGCGGACCGCTGCGATATCTACACCGATGTTGATGGCATATACACAACCGACCCGCGCATTGTTGCGCGCGCGCAAAAACTGAAAGCCGTTACCTTTGAAGAAATATTAGAATTGGCCAGTGTCGGGGCGAAGGTGATGCAGACCCGTTCTGTCGGTCTGGCCATGCGCAAAAATGTGGCGATACAGGTCTTGTCTTCCTTCACCGAAGAAGGCGCACCCGTGGCGGATGATCTGCCCGGCACGATGATCGTCAGCGAAGAAGAAATGGAGAAATTGGGCGTGGAACAGCAATTGATCACCGGCATCGCCGCCGACAAGAATGAAGCCAAAGTAACCCTGACACGCGTTGCCGATACGCCGGGCTCTGTGGCGGCGATCTTTGCGCCGCTGGCGGAAGCCGCCATCAATGTTGATATGATTATTCAGAATGTCGGGCGCGATAAGGGCGAGACCGATGTGACCTTCACCGTGCCCATGGCCGACCTGACCAAAGCGCTCGACCTGTTGGAAAAGGCGCAGGACAAGGTGGGCTATAACCGCTTGCTGCACGATACGCGGGTGGCAAAAATCTCTGCCGTTGGCGTGGGCATGCGCAGCAATGCCGGTATCGCCAGCACCATGTTCGCCGCTTTGGCCGATCGCGGCATCAATATTCAGGCCATCACCACATCAGAGATTAAGGTGAGCGTGCTGATCCACGAAGACGAAACCGAGCTGGCCGTACGCGTATTGCACACCGCTTATGGTCTGGATGGGGATGATTGAGGCCGCGCTTCGCGGTATGACTCAGTTATTGCCCAATGAAGGCTACGCGGGCTGGAATATAATTGAGTCTTTATAACTCTTTTATTGCGCTATATTTTTCAAGACACTTGATAAAATACCGTCATTGCGAGCGTAGCGAAGCAATCCAGAGCCATGCGCGCCATACTGGATTGCCACGTATCCCCGAAACAAGTTCGCGGATCCTCGCAATGACAAATGTAATGCAGTGAAATTCTTCTTGCCGACAGTCGAATGACGAGGCTAGTGCAACGCTATGAAAAACACAAAAACCCTTATGCAACGCGGCACCGACTTTCTGGGCTGTGATGTTGCGATTATGTGCGGCGCGATGAGCTGGATTTCTGAACGGCATCTGGTCAGCGCTATTTCCAATGCCGGTGGTTTTGGCGTTATTGCGTGCGGCGCGATGACAACCGACTTGTTGGACAATGAAATTGCCGAGACCAAGAAACGCACGGATAAGCCGTTTGGCGTCAATCTGATCACCATGCACCCGGATTTGATGGACCTGATTGCGATATGCGGCAAGCATGCAGTCAGCCATATTGTGCTGGCGGGTGGCCTGCCGCCCAAGGGCAGCATTGAAGCCATCAAAGCCACTGGCGCTAAACTGATCTGCTTTGCCCCTGCCATGGCATTGGCCAAGAAGTTTATTCGTTCAGGCGTTGATGCGTTGGTGATAGAGGGCATGGAAGCTGGCGGCCATATCGGCCCTGTCTCGACCAGTGTTCTGGCGCAGGAAATGTTGCCAGATATTGCTGCGCAAGTGCCTGTCTTTGTGGCCGGCGGTATTGGCCGCGGTGAAGCGATTGCCAGCTATCTGGAAATGGGTGCGGCCGGGGTACAATTGGGCACGCGCTTTGTCTGCGCCCATGAATGTATCGCGCATGAGAATTTCAAAAAAGCCTTTTTGAAAGGCAATGCACGCGATGCAATCTCTAGCGTACAAATCGACCCGCGTTTGCCGGTCATTCCGGTCCGCGCGTTGAAAAATAAAGGTACAGAGGAATTCACCGCCAAGCAGCGCGAAGTCGCCAATTTGCTGGATGAAGGCAGTGTAGATATGAATGAAGCGCAGCTGCAGATAGAGCATTTCTGGGCTGGTGCGCTGAAACGTGCAGTGATTGACGGTGATGTCGAAAATGGTTCGCTGATGGCCGGGCAATCGGTTGGCATGGTCAAAGCACAGCAAAGCGTTGCCGAAATTATTGCCGAATTGATGGATCAGGCGGAAAGCGCATTAGCCAAAGAGAAAGCAGCATAAGGTCATCGCATCACTGACTTGCAAATATAATACACTCTTGCCATATCAGGTTTAGGGAGCAAGATATGACAGACAGTGCCGCCACCGCTGCGCCAAATGATGATGCGACTTTGTCCAACGGACAGGGAATACCTGCGCATATGCCGCAATTCGGGCAGAATGATCCACCATTGCAGAGCAGTTATAATCTGGGTCTCACGCCTTTGCACACATCCTATAAGATGGTGCTGCGGATCAATAATGGCCTGACATTTTTGCCCATATTGGCCGGGTTCATTGTTGGCGACATCATCTTGGCAGCACAGGATATAACAGGGTTTGGCCCGCTCACAGCTCTGGGCGCATTGCTGTGGCTTGCTATTGTATTTATCGTCCCTCATCGTCAATTCCGCCGTTGGGGCTATGCCATGGAAGATGACCGGCTACGCGTTTTGCGAGGGTTTTTGTTCCGAACTGACACCATAGTGCCGTTTAATCGCGTTCAACATATTGACGTTAGCCAAGGCCCGATTGAACGTATAAACAATGTTTCGCGGTTGATAGTTCACACCGCCGGCACGCATAACAGCATTGTTGTTCTGCCTGGTCTAGAACCAGAAACGGCCAACGCCATGCGCGAAGAAATGCGCGAGCATATTCGTGAGGAAATGATCTAGTGACGGACGCGATTGCCGATCACGATCAGATGGCCGAGCAATCCACAGAGATTGCAGACCCTTCCGTCGCTACACATAGGCTCCATCCCTTAAGCCTTGTTATAAAAACCATCGGCTTCTTGCCGCAAATGCTCTTCGGCAGCATTGCAGTCATGGCTTCTGTTGATGACAATATGGGGTGGCTTGTTGTTGGGTTGGCTTTGTTTGGCGGTTTTTGTATTTTTGTTATGATCGCTTGGTTACGTTGGCGCAAATTTACCTATGAGATCGCCCCAAATGAAGTCCGTATTCAAAGCGGAATCATCAGTAAAAATAACCGCTCTATCCCTTATGAGCGGATTCAAGACGTTAATATCGAACAAAAACTTATTGCCCGCATATTGGGTTTAGCGACGGTCACGTTGGAAACGGGCAGTGCTGGCAATGGCGATGATGGCAAATTAAATGCAGTCAAATTGACCCGAGCTGAGGAATTGCGCGACACCATTAAGGCACGCAAACGCGGCGTAGCGTTACCACTCGAAGGACAGGCTGTCGTACAAGATGATATTGCTGAACCAGAGACAGAACCATTATTCACAATGTCACCAAAACGGCTGCTTATCCTTGGCCTGTTCAGCTTTTCACTGGCGGTTTTTGCGTTTGTTGCAGCGATATTCCAAAATCTTGACTTTCTAATCCCCGACAATCTGTTCAGCGTTGAAAAGCTGGCAAATGTTGCAGGTAATATTAAAGATGGGCCAAGTTCACGCGGCGAGGAATTTAAAAACGGATTTAAAGATGGATTTCAACAAGGCCTAAGCAGTCTTGGTATCGTTGGCCAAATTTTAACGGCGTTTGGAGGTCTTCTTGGCATCGTTGTTATTGGGCTAATTACAGGTATTATCACCGTTTTTGTTCGCGACTATGGTTTCCGTCTGGATCGCACCGAAAACGGGTTCCGCCGTCGACGCGGCCTTTTCACGTTGACCGATATGGCAATGCCCTTGCACAGAGTGCAGACGGCGATACTTATCACAGGGCCAATACGCCGCATCTTTGGCTGGTATGCGCTGAAATTCCAATCCCTTGCCAGCGACGGCAAGAATGAAAGCGATCATGTTGTTGCGCCGCTGGCCAGAATAGACGAAGCCAGCGCCATAGCCTTAGAGCCAGGCATCAACATCGACATGCCAGCAGCCGCAATGCAACGTGTATCCCGCTCTCTATGGCTGGTTGGCGCAGTAATAGCCTTGGCCTTGACTATATTTGCGGCCAGCAATGCGGTCTTCTGGTCAGAAATATGGGGCTTCTCAGCAGTGGTTTTGCTATCACTCCCCGCTGCGCTGCACCTCTGGTTGCGCTGGCGGCACCATCATTTTTCTCTGACAGAGCAGTTTCTTTACATCCGGTCTGGCTATTGGTCGCAAAGACTGACCGCATTGCCACTGCGCAAAATCCAGTCAGTCGATATTACCGATAATTTCATCCAGCGCCCATTGGATGAAGTAAACCTCGTCTTTGGTATAGCTGGCGGCTCCGGCATAGTGCCGCTGACACTGCATGCGATAGACCGCGAATTAGCAATATCGATGCGCAGCGAGATGTTAGCCCATATTGGGGCCAAGAAGTCAGCTATAGCAAAAGGCTGAACCTCTATTGTAATGCAGGAGCATCCTGACTGGTGAGCACATTGCCATCGGACTTAATCAGGCTGAGCTTCACATTGCGTGCGGCCCAATCAATATCGATCTGACCAAAATTCTCATCTGCGAAAAAGCCGCCAACGCGGTGCTTATCTGGTTCACGGCTACCATTATCACCGCTGCCAAAGCTGAAGTTCAATGAGCTGGACGTCAATTCCCATAGCGGTTTGGATAAGCCAGTAACTTGCTTGCGATAAATGCCGCCCGCATGGCGGTCACCGGAAAACAATATGGCATTGTTGATCTTTTTGTCCGCAAGCATTTGGTAAAAACGCTTCTGCTCCAGCGGGAAGTTGGACCAGCTTTCATAATCATGGGCTTCTGTGATGACCTGAATGGAAGAGAATATCAGGCGCAAATCAGCAGGCTTGTTGAGTTCCTGCTCTAACCATGCCCATTGTGCATCGCCCAATATCGTCGCTTGTGGATCGGTATTTTCACCATAATTGCCTAACGGACGGCGATCAGGACTATAGGGCAATCTGGTCATATCCGAACGGAAAAACCGCGTATCTAGCGTTATGATCTGTACGCGCTGCCCCTCTGGCCCAACCATATGACTTTCATAAATACCCGGCCGTGATTTCACGTCATCCGGCACATTCCAGAAATTTTCATAAATGGTCTCGGCATATTCCTTAAAAGCGAATGTTCCGCCCGCATCATTGGCGCCATAATCATGGTCATCCCAGCTAGTGATCATCGGCGTCTTGGCGCGAAATGCCTGAAATTCCGGTGCAGACGCTAGCTTGGCATAAGATGCTCGCAGGGCTGGCAGATCCGCCGCCCATGTTGACCCTGTGTCACCATAGACATTGTCCCCAATCGCCAAAAACAGGTCTGGACTGTTCTGCGATATGGTGTTCCAGAAAGTCTGTGGCCGGTTTTCCTGAATGCACGAACCAAAGGCAATACGGGTCAGAGCTTTGGAAGAATTAAGCTGAGCCATTGGGCCTGCATCAGGCAGTGACTGCTTTAGGCCTGCATAATAGCTGCGCAATGCCTCTGGCCCTGTGCCAGATGGCTGTAACGCGGTTGTCTGTGCTTCCAACGGAGCTGGCGTGACGACAATATCAGCCGCCGCAGAGGCGCCACCACCATTGGCCGAACATGCAGCTAATGGGAGGGCCATTGTCAGAATAGGGAGTGTTGCACGGAAGAAAGAGGTCATATCACAGCCTTTGTTGCAAAATCTATTGTCAGCATTAGCGCACATTGATGACAGTTTCACGATAAATTCCATGCAATTTGTGGTGGTGACAGCTGACCACATAAACGCAGCCAACAACCTATTTCTTTTACTGGATAATCACAGATAGTCTGTTTAGTCTCTGCGCAACATAATCATTAGTAAGAGAGACATGCCATGCCGCTGCCATCTGTTAATTTTTCACATGCTTTCAAACCCAAAAAAGCCAGATGGGTGATGCGCGCCAATATGGCCATGGTCAGCGCGGTGGCGCTTGCTCTTTCCGCGCCGCTCTTGGCCGCGCCGTCAGATGATCTTAACAGCCTGATCGATGATTATTGGGCTTATGTGCTGGACCAGAATCCGACTTTGGCATCATCGCTCGACATTGCAGAGGCCAATGGCAAGGTGGCGAGTTACACGCTGGAAACGCAAGATGCCCAGGCTGAACAAGCGTCGGTTTTGCTCAAAAGACTGGAAGCGATTGATGAAGCCAGCCTGACAGCAGCAGAGAAAGTGAATTACGGCATTTTGCGCCGGACGTTGCAGCAGACAATAGAGGCCAATCAATATGGCCAGCGCGTTATTAACTTCACCAATCGCAGTGGCTGGCATCAGAATTTTGCTGGGCTTGCCAACAATTTGCCCTTTCGTAACGCGGCAGATTTTCAGAGCTATAATAACCGCCTAAAGCAATATGCAAAGGTGAATGACGAAGCCATTGCGGTTGCGAATGAAGCCATTAAAGGCGGCTATACCCTGCCCTGTGTAGCGATTGAAAATTACGAAGATTCGATCACCGGATTGATCGTTGAAGATGCGAAGGAATCGCGTTTTTATGCGCCCTATAAGCGCAATAAACCGGCGACCATGGACCAAGAAGATTTTGAGGGACTGGCAAGCCAAGCCGAAGTGACCATCAACGCCCTTATTCGTCCGGCATTACAGAAACATTATGACTGGTATGTTGGCGAATATAAACCCGCATGCGCAAAAGCACCAGGTGTCTCTGCACAGCCGGGCGGCGATGATTATTATGCCTTCCGCATCCGCCAAATGACCACCACGGATTTGAGCGCTGATGAAGTGCACAATATCGGCCTGTCAGAAGTTGCCCGCATTCGCGCCGAAATGGAAGAGGTCTCAGCAGAGGCCGGCTTTGATACCCGCGAAGCGTTTATCGAGGAGCTGCGCACCAATCCAAAATATTATGCCAAAACACCTGAAGAACTGCTCGAAAAAGTGGCGCGGGTCACCAAGATTATCGACGGTCAGATGCCATCACTTTTCGGCCGTTTGCCACGCTTGCCTTATGGCATTAAGGAAATTCCGGCAGAAATTGCCGAAGGCACGACGACAGCCTATTATAATCCTGGATCACCCGAAATTGGCATTGCCGGCAATTATTATGTGAACACCTCAAAACTAGATCAGCGCCCATTTTGGGAAATTCCGGCGCTCAGCGTGCATGAAGGCGTGCCCGGTCACCATCACCAAATCGCTTTGCAGCAAGAGCTGGAGATCCCGCAATTCCGCAAATATGGTGCTTTTTTCACCGCCTTTGTCGAAGGCTGGGGCTTATATTCGGAGCGTCTGGGCATTGAGATGGGTCTGTATGACACACCCGCCAAAAATATGGGCCGCTTATCCTATGAAATGTGGCGCGCTTGCCGCTTGGTTGTCGATACTGGCATCCATTCCAAAGGCTGGAGCAAGCAAAAGGCCATTGACTATATGCTCGATAACACTGCCCTGACTGAGGCCAATATTGAAGCCGAAGTGAACCGCTATATTAGCTGGCCCGGTCAGGCTTTGGCCTATAAATTGGGCGAGCTGAAAATTCGTGAATTGCGCACATTAGCGGAAAGCGAATTAGGCGCAGACTTTGATCTAAGATCCTTTCACGACACTGTTCTGGAACAAGGCTCAGTACCGCTCGACGTGCTCGATGCTCATGTCAAAAACTGGATAGCATCACAAAAGGGCGGATAGTGCAGCCATTGTGGTTGCTACAATTATGTTAGAGCAAAGAAACGCTAAGGCGTTTGCGATAATTAGAATTGCGGTGGGGGAGGAAGATCGCGCTCCTCCTCAACAGCGAAGGAATCGCTCTCGCCGCGAGCTGCGCGCTCTTCTGCCTCACGCGCCAGACGCGCATTTTCTGAAGCCCGCTCTAGCTCTGCGGCCTGAATAAGCGCTGCCTCTTCATCAATTTTGGCCAGGCGCTTTTGACGCTCTTCCTCAATCAGCTTGCCAACCTGCTTGTCAGGGCTATTCTTGCGTTCTGCCACCTGATCATTGATGAAACGCGTTGTACAACCCAAAGCGCCAGCCGGTCCTACTGCGGAACAGCTGCCAATGCCATTGGCGCCGACATCCTGAAAACCCTTAACCCTCTCAGTCCACGCCTGATTAGCAGGCTTATTAGGGTCATTACGGCGATTTTGCGGAATACGATAAGGCTCTTCGTTAATGGCGCAAACAACGATGACAGTCTCCGACTCTTCGGACTTATCGCAGCTTTCGCCTTCCTCGATATATTTGGTGATAATGGTTTCATTGGCGGAAACCGTATCTTGCGCAAATGCAGGCACCCCGCCCAATGAAAGCGTACAAAGAGCCAAAATTCCGACACTATGCATTGCTAATATAGTTTTCATATCTGGGTATCCCTGTTCATTCTTTGCCATCATAGACCGCATCGTGTGAATAACAACTGAAGCAAACATGCTCGCTTAAATGCTTAGCCGTCAAATGCGCTTGGATATGGCAATTGCGGCCTTACATCCCAAACGGATCACACCGCTCATCAATGGATAGGCCGGTGCTTTTTCAGCGCCCTGCTCCAATGCTTCTGCTTTATGCTCCAGCTCTTCTGCCTGAAACTGCCTTATAGCATCGGATAATTCTGGATCGTCTTCACCAAGGGCATCAAGCTGTTCCTGATAATGTTTGTCGATCTCTGTTTCCACCGCAACGGTGCAAGCCATGGCTGCTTCCGGCCCAATCAAGGCCGTTGCAGCTCCCAGACCAAAACCCGCTACATCCCAAAACGGTTGTAACGCAGTTGGACGTACACCGCGTTTGGCAATCAGATTATCGAAAAACTCGCGATGCTTTTCTTCCTGCTCCGCCATGGCGGCAATGGTGTTTGATGACGGGTGACGATTGCCCAAAATGGCGAGTTGCCCCTGATAAATCCGCGTCGCGCCAAATTCACCGGCTTGGTCAACGCGGATCATCGATTCAATATCTTTGTCTAACGGCTTTTTGCCTTGGGGCATTAATGCGTTCCTTTTCGCCTTATCATTACGATTGAAATGGCGATCGCACCACCAACAGACAAGAGGAAATTGAAACCAGCGAGCGAAATGCCAAACAAATCCCAAGGCGTAACATCACAGCGGATAAGCGGTGTGTTCAAAATGGCCTGTAATGTTTCTTCCGCACTCAGCCCCTGCTCGGAAGCCGAGGCGCAGCTGGTAAGACCTTCCCACCAACCATATTCTACGCCGGCATGAAAACCACCGATCATGCCCGAGATACATATCGCCAATACAGCAAGGCCGGTGAACAAATTGGCCAATGCTTCTCTATGTGCTTTGGCCAGCACCATGCCGAGCAGTGCCAGCACAATAGCGCTATAATGCGGCCAGCGTTGCCACATGCACATCTCGCATGGGAAAAGACCGAAACCATATTGACTAATCAAAGCTCCGACAATCAGAGCAAGGGGCAGACAAAATGCCATCCACCGGGCCATAGTCATGCGTGCCATTATGATTGCAATACCTTGATTGCTATAAACAGATTAATTGCGTGCACTTGGTTCAGGGTTAAGCCCTGCTAAGCGCGCGCTGGCCTCCGTAGTACGGGCAATGGTTTCCAGAGCATAATGCAATTGGAAGTCTTCTATCCCCTTCGCCTCAAGTTGTTCCAGGGTCAAAGAAAAACGCGGATCTTTAATCTCATCATCCTCAAGAACTGCATCATCGACACTTGATTCATTTACCAAATGTCCTCGCAAGTCTGATTCGCGTAATTTTATACGCGTTTTATAATCGGGGTCGCTCAATTGCGGTACTGTAATGTCAGGCGTAATCCCGCCTTCCTGAACCGAGCGGCCGCTTGGTGTAAAATACCGTGCCGTTGTTAATTTCAGGGCCGTAGTGCGCGACAATGGCAGCAATGTCTGTACAGAACCTTTGCCAAAACTTGTCTCTCCCATGATAAGGGCGCGGTTATGGTCTTTCAAAGCACCGGCCACAATTTCCGAAGCCGAAGCAGAACCTGAGTCTACCAGAACGATGACAGGCAGATTGCGAGCATAATCACCAGGCCGCGCAAAGAAACGCTCCGTATCGCCCCGGCGACGGCCACGCTGAGAGACAATTTCTCCACGATCAAGGAACACATCACTTACCGACACAGCTTCATCCAACAGACCGCCCGGATTAGAGCGCAGGTCAAGAACATAGCCATCAGGCTTTCCGCCCAATGATGATTCAATATCTTTCATCGCCCGGATAAGGTCATTACCGACATCAGCCGTGAAACTGGAAATACCTATAACACCAATATTATTTTGAATTTCCCAACGCACTGGCTTTAAATCAATAATCTCACGCGTAATATCAACATCAAAAGGCTGATCGCGGCCAGGGCGCACAATAGTGAGGTTCAATGATGTTCCTGGCGCACCACGCATGGCATCTACAGCATCATCAAGCGTACCACCAACAATGAAACGGCCGTCTATATGGGTAATAAAGTCACCTGATTTTATACCAGCCCTATCCGCAGGTGTGTCACGCGTAGGCGCAACCACTTTGACGGCGCCTTCTTCAGCCACAACTGAAAGGCCAATACCGCCATAAGTCCCCTCGGTCTGTGTGCGAAGATTTTCAAAGTCGCGAGCATCAAGAAAGCTGCTATGCGGGTCGAGACTGGCCAGCATGCCGTCAATCGCGCCGCGCAACAGTTTTTCGTCGTCCACATCCTCAACATAATCAGAGCGCACGCGTGACATTACGGTGAAAAATTCTTCCATGCCGTCATAAGAGCGCGCATCAACCGCAGATAAAGCTGCTGTCGACGCAGGGATCATCGCAACGCCCGTAACCAACAAAGTGGCGCTTAACAGATTGGAACGAAAATGCCGGGAGAAAACCATAATCCATCCTTATAACTTCTGCCAAAACCGTGAACTGAGCCATGAAAGACTTAGCCACACATTACGGCATTTTTACGCCCTGCCAGTGCGCCAATGGGTGTGCACAAAAAACAGATTCGCTTTCCATTATGGCCTTAATAATGCGCGAATATCGTGCAAATGCCAAGCTGGTTAACCTTGATATAATAATTGCTGAGCGAATATGAACAAAGGATGAGCCTTATCAGGGCAATTAATCGCAATAATTTTACCTGATAAAGGCTAGGCAACATCTGCCAAAAGCGCTTCATCCCACGCTTTACTGCGTTGAATCCAGCCGCCGCCCATAACTTGATCACCGCGATAGATAACAGCAGCCTGCCCCGGCGCTACGCCATATTCCGGATTGGTGAATACCAGCATGTCATTGTCGAGCGTGACAGGCACAGGCCGCGCTAATGAGCGGACCTTTGCACTAAGCGGCGCGTTTGCATCTTGCTCGCTGGCCAATTCCTCTGGCGTACAGCCTATCCAATTCCAGTCTGCAACTTCTGCTCCGCGCACTGCAAGCGCGGCCTTGGGGCCGACATAGACACGCCGCGTCGCTGCATCCAAGCGGATAACATAAAGTGGTTCGGGCTGGCCGCCAATATCAAGGCCGCGCCTTTGACCGACTGTATAATGAATAAGGCCGCGATGCCGCCCCATGACACTGCCATCAATATGAACAATTTCGCCATCATGGTCCGCATCAGGGCGCACTTTGCGGACAATCTTCGCATAGTCGCCATCGGGTACGAAGCAAATATCCTGACTGTCTGGCTTGCTGGCAACGATAAGGCCCATTTGCTGCGCTATTTCACGCACCATAGGCTTTGGCATGCCGCCAAGCGGGAAACGCAGAAAGTCGAGCTGCTCATTGGTCGTGCCGAATAGGAAATAGCTTTGATCCCGCGCCGGGTCGAGCGCCCTGTGCAATTGGGACTCGCCTTTATCACCCACCATGCGTCGCACATAATGGCCAGTCGCCAGACAATCTGCACCAAGATCATGTGCCATTTTTAGCAAATCAGTGAATTTCACGCCCATATTGCACTGAACACAGGGTATCGGTGTGCGCCCTGCCATATATTCATCGGCAAAATTATCGACTACAGATTCGCGAAAGCGGCTTTCATGATCAAAAACATAATGCGCAATGCCCAAACGGTCCGCTACAGCACGTGCATCACGTATATCTTGACCAGCGCAACATGATCCTGTCCGGTTCACTGCTTCGCCGTGATCGTATAATTGCAATGTAATACCAATGGTTTCAGCACCCGTCGCAGCGGCCAATGCAGCCACCACCGAAGAATCAACTCCGCCTGACATAGCAACAACGATACGCTTGCCCGACATATCGTCACCAAGCTGAAAATCGGCCATCTGAAGAGCTTCTGAAGATAAATTGTCAAACATTTGACACGTCCTTAGGGAATTTTGACGGTGAGTGGAAGCCTCAAGCCAGGCAGCGCCTATATTGGCTGTTTGCCAGTATTTACAATGCTTACAGCCTCAATTTGGTAACCATAAGACCGGATTTCTCATGGCCAAATACGCCCAAATATTGCGAAAAATTAACTAAGGCTAACCAGCCGTTTATGCCGCCTTTACCTGTCTTTATATCATGCGAGTCTAAAAGCCTCTTCATGGATATGAGTTTCGAACGTCATACGTCTTTCGATTTGGGAAAAGACCAGTCCGATGCAAAATCGAGCCAGCGGCTTGATTATGCGCGGCTGATTGCCCTGTCGCAAAAGACGCAGGTACGGCGGGATTTGGAAGATTCACTGGGTCTTACAAATGACGCGCAAACCAAAACCCATAAGACTGCATCTGATGATGTAGAGATTGAGGAGCGTATTGCGCTCATCTCGGGAGCGGGCCGCCAGCCAAATGGTGGAACTCGCTCAACCAATGGACGCGGTGCTTTTTTAAAGCATGGCAAAGCTGTTGGCTGCGGGCCGGATGAGCAAGATACAAATGCGAAAAGTAAATTGGCTGTTTACCCTGACCATTTAGGCTCTGGCAAAGCGTCAGATGTAAAACAATCGGGTGAGCAGGACAAAAGTTGAGGTTTAAATGATCGAGAATCAGAAGATACGACCCGCGCGAGTGATTGGCCCCCTTGGCGAGCCTTTGACATTGGATTCACTTCCGCCTGCGAATACTCGCCGCTGGGTAGTGCGTCGCAAGGCAGAAGTTGTTGCCGCGGTTAATGGAGGGTTGCTCTCCATTGATGAAGTTTGTGAGCGTTATGGTCTTACACTCGAAGAATTTGCCTCATGGCAGCGCGCTGTCGACCGGTCTGGTATGCCAGGTCTAAGAGTGACCCGCATCCAACATTATCGCGACCTTTACGAACGTCAGCAGAAATACTGATTTGCCAAATGATCAACAAACCTAATAAGAGCGCCGCACAAGGCGCTCTTTTTGCATCTGCGCTCTTTTTTAACGTCTTCCGTTGCTGAATGGAACTGTTTAGTTCTCTAACTGTTAATGTTGGGAGAACGCAATAATACCATTAAAAGAGGAGAACATAAAATGGGTTGGATTATCGCATTAATCGTTGGCGGTGTAGCTGGTTGGTTAGCAAGTAAGGTTATGGGTCGCGACGCCGATATGGGAATTTTCCTAAATATCGTAGTCGGCATTATCGGTTCATTTGTCGGTAATTGGTTGGGTCAGTTTTTTGGCCTGTCAGGAACGATTCAGGCATTTTCAATAACAGGCTTTTTCCTGTCATTTGTCGGCGCGGTCGTGCTGTTGGGGATTGTAAACCTCATCAAACGCGGAACCGTTCGCTAAATTCAGATGATCTGCCACAGATTATGTGGCGATTACACATGACAAAAGCAAAGGGTCGTCAGGTTTCTGGCGGCCCTTTGCGCATGCAAAATGGCGTTTCGGGTGCATTGATTGCGGTTTAAGTGACGAATGGGCTTCATGATTCGACCAAATCCAATAGGCTCAATTGCATCCAAATGGCTATTCTCATAATGTGATCATAAGAATAATTGGCTGCTGGCCGTCAAATATTTGCGGCTTTGTGCAACGATGAATGCTATATATGCGCACGCTCGCGGATATTATTCATATTGTTGTCGTGCAGATGCATCCAAAACTATTTCGGGGCGTTGTGCCCCGCATTGACATCGCAAATGGTCTGGGCAAGCAGGCTTTTAGAGAGAAAATGGCGTTATGAAATTAGATAAGCAACTCACTGGGGAACGGGTAGAAACCCCATTGGACAATGTCTCATTTGCCGATCCTGACGAAGGTAATGGCCGCACATGGCTCATACTTGCCATAGTAGCGATTGTTACGGTAATCGCTGGCGCAGCATATTTTTATTCCCAACCCTCAACAGCCGGTGCAGGCGAAACCGCAATAGCCGCAGGCGATGATAATGAGAAACAGGCCCAGAATGTAACTGTTATTGTGCCTGGCAGTGGTTTGGTAGAACGCAGGATCAACGCATCCGGTACATTTGCTGCACGCCGCGAAATGCCTGTCGGCGTAGCAGGTGAAGGCGGTCAGGTCGCGCGGGTTATGGTACAGCCGGGTGACTGGGTGAAAAAAGGCGCGATACTCGCTTATATTGATCGGTCTGTGCAAAATCAGCAAGCGCAGCAACAGGCTGCCCAAATTGATGTCTCTCAAGCTGATTTGAAACTGGCAGAAGCGAATTTGGAGCGTGCGCAGAAACTTGTTGGCCGCGGCTTTATATCACAGGCTGATATTGATCAGCGCATAGCCACACGCGATCAGGCACGGGCCCGTGTGAATGTCGCCAAAGCGCAATATAATGAACTATTAGCGCGCGCAGGCCGTCTGAACATCGTCGCACCGGAATCCGGCTTAGTTCTGGAACGTAATGTTGAACCCGGTCAAGTGGTCAGTGCAGGCTCTGGTGTTCTGTTCCGTCTTGCCGCTGGCGGTGAAATGGAATTGAGAGCGCAGCTGAGCGAAAGCGATCTGTCCAGCCTATCCAATGGTGTGAAAGCCAACATTACACCAACAGGTTCACAAGAGGTTTTTACCGGCCAAGTGTGGCAAATCGCTCCTGTGATCAACCAGACAACGCGGCAAGGCACCGCGCGGATCGCCCTGCCCTATAATCAGGCGATACGGCCCGGCGGTTTTGGCAATGCTGTTATCATCAGCGGCTCCAGCAGCTCACCCATTTTGCCGCAATCAGCAGTGCAAAGTGATAATGATGGCAGTTATGTCTATATTGTTGGCAAAGATAATAAGGTTGAGCGCAGAGATATTGAAACTGGTGCGGTTAATGCCGCGGGCATCACCATATTATCAGGCTTGAAAGGCAATGAGAAAGTGGTTCTTTATGCCGCTGGCTTCCTCAATCCAGGTGAGCTTGTTGTGCCACAGGTGCAGAAACCAGAAGCTACGCCAACCACAGCGACCACCGCACAGAGCAAGCAACCCGCTAAAGGCTAAGCCGGCAAAATATCTGCGTATGGCAAACTGAAATGCGCAATTAAGGAAATGTCATGAATTTGAGCAAGATTTCAGAATGGTCCATCCGCAACCCGGTCATTCCTCTGGTCTTTTTCACCGGTCTGTTGCTGGCCGGTATGCTCAGTTTTGCGCGCATGGATGTCGTGAACAATCCCGATGTTGAGTTTCCAGCGGTCAGTGTTAGCATTTCTCAGCCTGGCGCGGCGCCAACGGAAATTGAAAACCAGATTACGCAAAATGTTGAATCGGCAGTGCGGTCTATAAATGGTGTGAAGACAATTTCATCGACTGCAAGCGAGGGCAATTCAAGCACAACGATTGAATTTGAAATTGGTATCGACCCCAATGATGCCACTGCAGAAGTCAAAAACGCAGTGGATACAGTGCGCGGCAGTCTGCCGGACGGAATATTGGAACCGCGCATTCAAAAGCTGGACGTCTCCAACGGCTTTCTAGGCATATATGCGGTCGAAGCCGATGATATGACAATTGAGCAGCTTAGCTGGTATATTGACGATACCGTTGCCAAACGGTTGCTCGCTATTGAAGGCATGGCAGAAGTTGGTCGTTTTGGCGGTGTTGATCGTGAGATTGAAGTCATTATTCAACCTGCCAAGATGCAGGCCTTGGGTGTGACTGCCAGTCAGATCAACAATGTGCTGCGTCAGGTGAATATTGATGCCGCAGGCGGGCGCGCCGAAGTAGGGGGTGCACGTCAGTCTGTGCGCGTTCTTGGCAATACAAGCAGTGCTTTTGAATTGTCTCAACGCCAAATCCGTTTGCCCAGTGGCAACACCATAAAACTTGCCGATGTTGCAACAGTGCGTGATGGTTATAGCGAGCGCTCGTCAATCAGTAAGGTGCGCGACAAAGAGGTTGTCAATTTCTTCATGTCACGCGCCAAAGGCGCTTCTGATGTAACGGTTTTTTATGAAGCCAAAGACATCATTGCCGATCTTCAGGCCGAAAACCCGAAGCTCAAATTCATCCCATTGTTCAATTCAGTGAAATATACTGAAAGCCAGTATGAAAGCTCAATAGCAGCAATGCTTGAGGGCGCTGTACTGGCCGTTATTGTTGTGTTCTTCTTTCTTCGCGATTGGCGTGCAACGATTATCTCTGCCATTGCCATCCCGCTATCAGCCATACCGACATTCTGGTTCATGGATCTGCTCGGCTTTAACCTCAATTTCCTCTCATTATTGGCGCTTGGTCTGGTCGCTGGTGTTCTGGTGGATGACGCCATTGTGGAGATTGAGAATATCGTCCGGCATATGCGTATGGGCAAATCCGCTTATCAAGCGTCAATAGATGCTGCTGATGAAATTGGTTTGGCCGTTGTGGCAACATCATTCTGTATCGTTGCCGTCTTCTTGCCGGTTGGTCTTATGCCCGGCGTATCTGGCCAATTCTTCAAGAATTTTGGTATCACAGTCGTGATTTCGGTGCTTATGTCCTTGGCGGTGGCCAGAATGATTACCCCACTAATGGCGGCATATTTCCTGAAAGCCAAAGGCCATCACGAGCATGGCGAAGGCCCGATGATGGACCGGTATATGAAGATTTTGCGCTGGACGCTGGATCAAAAAAGATCACTGGCTTTGCGCAATTCACTTAAAAAAGTGGCGGTGCGATGGTGGGATCACGCTTTCTCACTATTGGTGGGCGTGGCAACAATAGCTGGCTTCCTGCTGATTATGTCAACCATAGGTGGCACAGAACAGGCAGTGCCAAATACCCTGCCGCAGGCACAAGAGCAGGTGCAGACCATATCAACAATAAGCGGCGCAGAGCAGACAGCACAAAATACCCCGCCGCAGGAACAAGAATGGATATTGTGGCAAGTCGCACTCATTGGTCTTGCCGGGTTATTTGGCGCTTATTTGCTTGGCCGATTCGTGAAGTTTCTGTTGGTGGCCATCACCGGCGCGGTTGCTGGCTATGATATGAATTACTTTACACGGCGGGCGCGCTATGCTGCGGTAAAAGCCCGCATGCTGGATCACAGGGTGTGGATGATGGGCATTGGTTTGCTGGCGTTCATACTCACAATCTTTATGTTCATCATCACTCCGGCGCAATTCCAGCCAACGACAAATGATGATAATAGCCGTGTTGAAATTGAAATGGTCCCTGGTACGACCTTGGCGCAAGCTGAGAACATTGCAGACAGAGTTGCAGCATTTTTGTACGAGCAACCAGAGGTGGAAATTGCGCTCGAACGCGTGCGTGAAACAAGCTCGACAATTTATATCACTTTAAAACCTGACCGCACGAAAACATCTATCGAGTTTGAACGTGACCTGGCGCCTCAACTGGCGAAGTTCCCAGATGCCCGCATACGTTTCCAGTCACAATCATTTGGCGGCGGCGGAACGGGACGTGACTTTTCGGTAATGCTCTCTGGCTCAAACCCCGAACTGTTGCAAAATACAGCTGCGACACTGGTTGAGCAGATGCGTGGATTGGACGGATTGGTTGCACCCCGCATCAACGCCGATATTAGCCGCCCCGAAATCATCATCACGCCCCGCAGTCAGCTTGCAGCCGAGCTAGGCGTGACGACAGCCGCCTTGAGTCAGACCATTCGTATTGCGACATTGGGCGAGATTGAACAAAATGCTGCGAAATTCTCGCTGTCCGACCGTCAGATTCCGATCCGCGTTAAATTACCGCAATCTTCTCAACGCGATTTGTCGACTATTGCAAATCTGCCTGTGCCGACAGCCAATGGCGGCTCCGTCCCGCTCGACCGTGTTGCAGAGATTACCTATGGTTCAGGCCCGACAACTATTCAGCGATATAATCAAAGCAGACGCGTGTTTGTTGGTGCTGATCTGGCTTCGGGTTTCCTTAAAGGAACTGTGCAACAGCAAATTGATGAACTGCCAATAATGCAGAAATTGCCAACCGGTGTATCCAATGCGCCAGTAGGTGAAGCGGAGATCCAACAGGAGTTGTCGGACAATTTCATCGTTGCGCTTATCTCAGGTGTGCTGTTGGTTTTTGCTGTGCTGGTCCTGCTGTATAAGCGGCTTATGTCACCACTAGTGAATATGTGTTCTTTGGCTCTGGCGCCTCTTGGCGGAATCTTCCTCGTATGGGCAGTCGGCCAACCGGTTTCGATGCCGGTTATGATCGGGATCTTGATGTTGCTAGGCATTGTCTCCAAAAACTCAATTCTGTTGATCGACTTTGCCATTGAAGAAATGGCAACGGGGACCAACAAATTTGCCGCTATTATGGAAGCAGGCCATAAACGGGCACAGCCTATTGTTATGACAACTGTTGCCATGACAGCAGGCATGGTCCCCACCGCCCTGTCGCTTTCAGGTGATGGTGCATGGCGCGCACCAATGGGTACAGTTGTGATCGGCGGCTTGATCGTATCGACCCTGCTGACACTGTTAATCGTGCCCGCTGGTTTCAGTCTTGCCGACGGTGTTGAGAAGCGTGCCGGCCCATGGCTGCGCCGTAAGCTGCTGACCTATAAACCAGGTGATGACAAAAGCGATGCGGGAAGTGTACAACCCGCTGAGTGACGACAAGCAATACCATCTCGGGCACGACTATCGCTGGCGAAGCACCTGACAAGGCGCGCCGGATGCGTATTATAGCGACATCATTATTGCTGCTTATGGCAGTGATTTTTATCGCTACATTGCAATTGGAGGAGCAGCATCCCGCCTGGGGTTATGTCGTCGCTTTTGCCGAAGCAGCGCTGGTCGGCGGACTGGCTGACTGGTTTGCTGTGACAGCCCTATTTCGCCATCCGCTCGGCCTGCCCATCCCGCATACGGCGATTATACCGACCAACAAAAACCGCATTGCCGATACCATGGCGTCATTCCTGCGGACCAATTTTCTTATCCCTCAAGTGCTCGGTCGCCGGTTGCAAAATATGAATGCCGCTGGCGCTGTCGGCCGGTTTCTGGTGCGCAATCGCGATGACAGGCGCCCGGGGGAGGACACAATGCGGCTGGGTGTTTCCTATCTGGCCGGTGATGTTTTGGAGTCGCTGGATAAAGAACGGCTTGGGGGCATGATCAAAAACGCCCTGCACAAGCAATTGGACAAGCTGGATATTGCGCCGCTATTGGGGCAAGCCCTACACGCGGCCATTGCTGACAAACGCCATACGCCGATCATCGATGCCTTTATTCGCTGGGCAGCACGAACATTAGAAGCCAATGACCATCTGGTGCGCGATATGGTCCACGAAAAAGCCAGCACCATAATGCGCTGGACGGGGCTGGATGACAGGCTGGCCAATGCAGTGGTCAGCGGTCTGCAGAAACTGCTCAATGATGTGGCGGAAGACCCTGAACATCCATTGCGCGAAAAGATGGAGGAAGGCCTTGCCAGCCTGTCGCATGACCTGCTGCACGACCCCGTAATGCAGCAGAGAGTGCACGAGATTAAGGCGGAAATGCTCACCAATCCTGCCATTGCCAAATGGATGGATGGCATATGGGAACGCGGCCGTGCAGCCATGCTGGGCGCTGCACGCGACCCGGACCGAACATTATCCGGTCAATTTGGCGAAAGTCTGGATCAGGTTGGCCAATCGCTTGTGGCCCCCGGCAATTTGCAAGTGCAGGTCAACCGTTTTGCCCGCCGAACATTGGTGGGGATCTCTACTCGCTATGGTGACAAGATCGTCAAGCTGGTGTCCGAAACTGTACGCCGCTGGGATACGCAAACCATTACTGATAGGGTTGAGAATGCAGTGGGCCGCGATCTGCAATTCATCCGTATCAACGGCACCATTGTTGGCGGCCTGGTCGGCCTGATATTGCACGCGATCATCAACCTGTCGCAATCACTATAATATCCTTGAGCTGTAATCAGCTGCGGCCGAGCAATATCCTTGCCTGACTAGAAATCTGCGCCAACATGGAAATACTGGGCGGCACCATATTTTGCGCGCGTTGCACCAGACGCCGGAACAACGTCACACGCCCTTCATTCTGCTGAGTCCAGCTTGCGACATAGGCTACTGGATCATCTGACGCCGACAAGAAATCGAGGCGCATTTGTTGCAAATCACGCGCCATGCCTGCCACCAACAAGCGTTCCCAAGGGTCCGATGGGTTCATCTGAGCCACGGTCAATTGCACCCAGTCCAGTGAGAGCGCTGAGCCAATATCTGTGAATGCCCGGGTAAGAATATCTGGCGCAATACCGCTTTTGTTAGACAGGCGGCTAAGGCCAATAACACCGTCCAGCTTATAAAGGCGCACAACTTTTTCGGCGATTTCACTGCTGACGCCCTGTGCGATCATCTCTGACTGCAGCGAAGTATGCTGGTTTAGCGATTGCCTGTTGAGCAAATCATCAACCTGAGCGCTCAATCTGTGGGCAGGCTCTCGTAACGCATCGACGAACTTGCCGGGCAGCAACTGGTCAGTATTGTTGCGAACAATATCCGCCATTTGAGACCGCACGGCCAGAGCGATACGATCAAACAGCATCAGCCTGATTGCTTCGTCAATCGCGGCTTCGTCTATGGCGTTCCACAGGCTGGGCAAATCGAACAATTGCTCGGCAATGACAAAAGCCATGCCGATATCGCCCAATGAGCAGCCTTCTTCTTCTGCCAATTCCATTGGGTGCGCAATGCCCATGCGGTTGATAACGCGGTTGGCCAATTTGGTCGCGATAATTTCATTGCGCAATTGATGCGATTGTATCGCTACGGAGTGGTCATTGCGCAATTGCTTTGGAAAGGCGGCATCCAGTGATGCGTTCAGGGTGTCGTCCCCAATCCAATGGCTATGTTCTATAGCATCTTGCAGGGCCAATTTGGCAGTGGACATCAACACAGCAAGCTCTGGCCGCGTCAATCCCTGGTCATCACCGATACGCCGTTTCAAAATATCGTTTCTGGCAAGCCCTTCAACCGCTCTGTCGAGCAGGCCTTGTTCTTCAAAGGTTTCGATAATCCGCAAATAAGATGGCAAGGCCGCTGCACCGCCGCACTCTGCAATAGAAAGGCCCAGCGTTTGCAGACGGTTATCTTCCAGCACCAATGCGCTGACATCATCTGTCATATCTTCCAGCAGTGTATTGCGCTGGACATCATTCAAATCGCCAGCACGCACTACTGCACTTAGCGCAATTTTGATGTTCACTTCATTATCCGAACAATCAACACCGGCGCTGTTATCAATAAAGTCCGTATTTACGCGGCCATTGTTAAGCGCAAATGCTATGCGTGCAGCCTGCGTTATACCCAGATTTGCGCCCTCACCAATCGCCTTGCAACGCAGCTGTTCTGCATCAATGCGCAGGCTATCATTGACGGTGTCTGACACATCAACATTGCTTTCTGCCGCAGCCTTTACATAGGTGCCAATGCCGCCAAACCAAAGCAGATCAACCTCTGCCAGCAATATTGCGCGGATAAGATCATCCGGTGCCATCTCGTCATCTTCAAGCCCGAACAGAGCCTTAATCTCAGGAGTGAGCTTCACGCTTTTCTGATTGCGCGCGAAGATCGCACCCCCTTTTGACATGGTGTCACGGTTATAATCGTCCCAGCTTGATCGCGGCAGATCAAAAAGGCGTTTGCGCTCATCCCAGCTTTTCGCTGGATCAGGGTCAGGATCGATGAAGATATGCATATGGTTGAATGCGGCAACCAGTTTGATCGCTTTCGACAACAACATGCCATTGCCAAACACGTCGCCCGACATATCGCCGCAACCCACAACGCTGATTGGTTCGCGCTGAACATCAACGCCCATTTCCAAGAAGTGGCGCTGCACGGAAACCCACGCCCCGCGTGCTGTAATACCCATTGCTTTATGGTCATAACCATTGCTGCCACCACTGGCGAAAGCATCGCCCAGCCAAAAATTGCGATCTATCGCAATGGCATTGGCAGTGTCGGAGAATGTTGCTGTGCCCTTATCAGCGGCGACAACAAAATAAGGGTCTTCACCGTCACAAATTACCACTTGCTCAGGGTGGACCAACTTACCGTCGACAATATTATCGGTAATGGACAGCAGTGAATCAATAAATGTCTTATATGCCGATCTGCCAGCCTCTGCCCAAGCATCACGGTCTATTGCAGGATCCGGCAATGCTTTGGGGAAGAAGCCGCCTTTTGCTCCGCTTGGTACAATAACCGCATTTTTAACGCGTTGGGCCTTCATCAGACCCAATATTTCTGTGCGGAAATCATCCCGTCTGTCAGACCAGCGCAACCCGCCCCGCGCGACCGGACCGGTGCGCAGATGGATGCCTTCTACGGTTGGGGAATAGACAAAAACCTCTCTCCACGGCACAGGCTTTGGCAATCCAGGAACCATAAGACTGTCTATCTTAAAGGCCAGAGCTGCCCGACCAGAGGGCGCAAAGGCATTGGTTCGTACAATCGCGAGCACCAAATCACGCATCAGTCGCAACAGTCGGTCATCATCAATAGCCGCAACATTTTTTAAGCCTGTAGCGATAGCCCTTATGGACTTTTTCTCTGCTTTGCTGCGATCACCGGTGAAATTCGGATCATGCCGTATTGTGAACAGCGCCATAATTTCGCGGGTAACATTGGGTGCATCGCGCAGTGCATCAACCACAGTTTCTATACCGTAAGACAAGCCGGTTTGGCGCAGATAGCGGAACCATGCCCGCAGCAGCAGCACATCAAATTCGCTCAGACCATTTATGGTAATCAACTGGTTGAAATGATCATCTTCCGCGCGGCCATCCAGCACATTGCCAATGGCCGTTTGCAGCAATTCAGCGCGAGACAGTATCTGTTCGACATTGGCGCGCGATTGCACCTGCAAGCGGAAATCATGGATATAGCCCAAATCACCATCGTTCAGCGGCGTGGGGATTTCTTCCAAAACATCAAAACCAAACTGCTCCAGCACCGGCACGGCTTCTGACAGAGCTATAGCGCCCTTCACCTGATAGAGTTTCAACCGCAAAGAGTTGCTACCGTGTTCGCTCTGTGATGGCTCAGCACCATCAGGTAGGCACAAACGCGCGCATCTGCGCGTATCATCATTCAATCCGCGCAGTTTGATAATATCGATAGCAGCTTCACGCGCGCCAGAATCAGCACGGTAATTGTCTGGAAAGGCTTCTGCATAAAGCAACGCCATGGCCGTTGCTCGGCTAGGCTCACCCAGATCAGAAAGCGCATTTTCTACTTCCGGCAACCAGCCGCGCACCATCTGTTTCAACTGCTGGTCAAGCCTGGCGCCATCTGGAATACGGCCATCATTACGCAGATCAAGCACATAACGCAGCAGTGCAATCTGCCCGTCCTCCAGCGATATGCTCCAGCTCAATACCGGTGAATTGCTCGCCTCTTTCAGCATATCCTCAATGGCTATGCGGCGACCCGTAGAGACATCGTCACGCGGCAGCCAGACAAAGACTAGCAAATGACGCCCCAGCGCCGATTGAATGGTGATGAGTTTGGGCCGCGGCCTGTCTGCCAGTGACATAGAGGTGAGAGCGACATGTTCGATATCATCTTGCCCCATGGGTAAGAGCAAATCATGCGGCAATTTGGTCAATGCATGCGCCAGCGCTTTGCCGGCATGCCCTGCTGGATCAAAGCCATATTTCTTGCTTATTCTGGCCAGATGCGCACGCAACACCGGCACCTTGGCCGGAGCAGCAGCCAGTGCTGCACTGGTCCAGATGCCAGCGTGAACCGACAGTCCGCTAACCACATTATCCTTGCCTGTTGGAACAATGACCAGATCCATAGGGACGCGGCGATGAACGGTCGAAATAGTGTTGGATTTGATAACCAGCGGAGCAGGATTTCCCTGCTCAAACCATTTCGCCGCTTTCTCATAAGATGCAGGCGCCAAAAGAGGCTGATCAGATACTTTAACCAGGCCCTTACGCTCTGTAACTTCCCCATTACGGGACCAATGTAGATGCGCCAATTGCGTAAGATTGCGGTCCAGAAACCATTCGAGCAATCCCCGCCCTTCGGCATCTTCAAGCCATGCCGCATCCTTTGCCAGCACATCTTGTAATGGGCGCCAGTCATCCACTACAGCGCGCGTATCATTAAGGGTCTGCGCTAATGCTGTGGTCAACTGTCTGCGTATTTTCGCGTCGGCGCGCTGCATTTCGATATACACAACGGATTCCTGCTGTCCGCCAGCAGGTAATTCATCTGTAATTGATAACAGTTCACCCTGCCCCCCGCGCACCACAGACACTAAGGGATGGATGATCCGGTCGATGGAAAGACCGGCCGCGCTAATTTCCCCAGCAATAGAGTCGACCAAAAACGGCATATCATTATTCACAATAATAAGCCGAATGAAGCGGCGGTCTTTGGCTTCACCATCATCAAAAGACGTAACCGCACTCTCCATTGCAATAATCGGAGCATTTTCTGTACGGTTCATCATTGCAGCGAGGGCAAATGTTGCAGCCTCATCACAGGCTGGCCCTTCAAAACCTTCATTTTCTCCAGGCAATGCGCCTTGCAAAAAAGCATCGCGCAAAGCAGTGAAAAGCGCATGATTTGTACCCAAATATGGGGTTATTTCGGACTGGTTTTTGTCAGACATGGCGAGGCCTTAGGCTCCTCTTTCGCGTCAGAGAAGTCTGCCCTATGCGCCTTTTTCAAGCGACGCTCAAGTCTAATAGCGTGTAATAATGAATTTGCATGAGTTTTCGATTATTACAAGATCGGTAACGGCCTAACAGATTTTGCGAACCACCATATCGGTGATTTTGCTATCGGCAGATACTGCTGCAACAACCAATTGACCATCGGCATCACGTCGCACAACCAAAACGCCAAATTCTGCATCGGCCAGATCAATCGCGTCAATTGGCTGGGCATCAACTTGACGCAATGTTTGATAGGCTTCTTCCAGTGTATTTTGGACGCTGGCATCTTCACCATCAGGACGGCGCAACCGACGTTCTTCACGAACAACGCCTTTCAAACCACCTTCATGGCTATCCAAAAAGTCTGGTAAACCGCCAATAGGCAATGATTTGCGATGGGCATATGATAAGGCAGCCGCATATTCTGTCAGGCGCGTCTTGTCATATTCTGCGCCAAAGACCAGCTTCACAATTGGTGTCATGGGCGCGCGGTCTTGTACCGTTATGCCCGCACCTTCCAATGCGCTGTCCAGTGATTGCGGCTCGCGCTCTGCGACCAAGGAGACATCATAAGCAAGGCCAATAGCCCGGTATAAAGCGCCGCGGCTGCGCGATTCACTCTGCGCGGCCTTTTCTGCCTGCATCTGTGCAAGGCCCAGCCATTCGTGCAAATCTGCATCTTCTGAAGGCTGATTGAGTGTTTCTTCGCTATCCTCAACTGGCGCATCAATGTCTTGCTCGACCTGATCTTCGCTCAGCAATTCCGAAGACGCCGAAGCCGAAAACGCTAGGCTGTGACGCTGCGATGGGACTGAGTCTGAAATGCTGCCATTGAGAGGGTCCGCACTCACCGACAATGGCGTGTGCATTTTCTCAACATCTTCATCCTTGCGCGCTGACTCACCAAAAGCGACATCCGGCAAAATCAGCTCGTCATCCTGGTCTGAATGCTCACCCTGATTATCCCAGACTGATGGGGCATCAGTAAATAGCTGCTGCTCACCCAATGCCTGCTCAACTTCCAAGAGCAGTTCGTCTGTGCTGGTTTTATCGGCAAGCATCTTCCAATTGATGACGCCAAAGACAAAATCGATCGTGTCATCATCGGATGAAAATGGCAGCAATATGCCGCGATACATGATAGTTTTGCCAAGCTGATTGACAAATTCTGCTTCAAAACCAATCGGTGCCTGATTGGCGAGAATTTCCATATAATGGTCAGTAATACGCGACAGCAATGAGCGCCCGGGAATTTCACTGACATATTGCACATCATCATCAATGCCTGATTCTTCCGCAACGGCACTGCCAATATGGGCGATACCAGGATTCTCAATGCCTGAAGTGAAGTCCAGCAAAACGCTATTTGGAACAAAGTCGTCCAATATATCAAGGTCAAGATCATCAACCGATGGGAAAGACTTTTCACCCAGCAGCATTACCCAATGATTATAGGCGCGCACATGCATCCGGCGTTCGTCTGTGCCAAAGCCATGGCTGCTATCCATAATGCCTTCATCATGCGCAGCAGTGTCTTCGAGCTCTGCAGCATCCGCCGAAAAAATGTCGGAATGGTCTTCGTAACCAAATTCGCGATGATTATCCATATACGCCCCATTGCTTAGACTTATGACAATCTTCTGCCGCAATATAGTAAATGCATGGTTAACAACGCGACAAAAAGCCAAGCAAAATGCAGCAAACACTGTTTAACAGAGTCGCCCAGTCGCTAACCCAACCACTCACCCAGTCATCAACTATACCGCACAAGAGAAAATTGCCCCTCTTGCCATTTGCACAAAGCGCTGATAACCGGCGATGCATAATAGCTGCAATGGCCAAGCCGGCCAAACATAACAGCAAGCGCCGCTTTAGCTCAGTTGGTAGAGCACATCATTCGTAATGATGGGGTCAGAGGTTCGAATCCTCTAAGCGGCACCAATTTTCTCTTACCTTAACTCGCTTCATTCTCCCCTCCAAGGGACGGCATCTCGTCGGCACACAGTCAATCTCGCGAACTCTATCGAGTCTGCCCCTCTTCAAGGCATTATGTTTTTCCAGCTCAGTCTTCTGTCGACTTGAAGCTCGTTAAAATGTTGGCATGTCGATAAATATCTCTTGGCCATCGACATTTTCACCGCGCATGAAACTCTTGATTGTCGCAGTTACTTCCGGCGACAGCATGAACAGATTATGCCCGCCATTTGTAACCATCACCGTTTGGCGGTTTACCAGGCCCGCTGTCGCTTCTTGCCCGCTTTCAGGAAAAGTACGCCCATCCAATGTGCCGTGAAGTACCAGCACAGGGACTTGTGAAACCGGGCGTTGGCGAAATTCAGGGCCGAGATCGAGTGAAGGTCGTACGCCTTCCAAATAAAGGCTGAAATTCTGATATAAGCCAAGCAATGCTGTTTCAGCTTGCTGCTCAATCATGGCCCTGCGTTCCGCCCCGGTGCCTGAAGCAACATCCATCAAGGTTGTCATCGGGCGAAAAGATACTGCAACATCAGTCGGGTCAATGGCTCTTTGCAGCAGGTTAATCAACGGACCTGTATCCCCTTCATCAAGGCCTTTATAAACAGCCAATATCCAGACCATGCGTGCAGGATCCGCGGCCAGCGCTGACGTAAATTGTTGCATGTCACGCCGCTGCAAAAGATAGGGCGCAGTTTTGCCATCTTGCGTGGGAATTTGCAGCTCTAATGGTTGTGCATCCAGCCTTGCCAGCACATTACCGATCAAATCTTTCACGTCAGGATATTTCGCCTTTGCGTCTGACACGCTGTTTATAGCTGCTTGCAAACGATCAAAATATGCATCCGCCCGTGCAGGCTGTTTTACCGTTTGATCCAGACCTTCAACAGCCGTTATGACAACGCGTCCTATGCGCTCATCCATTTGCTTCAGAGCCGCTAGCGCGAGATGGGAACCATAGGATATACCCCAGAGATCGATTTTTTCCGCACCAAGGTGTTTGCGCAGATCATCAAGGTCTCGAACACTTTCCGGTGTGGTATATCCCCTTATATCAACGCCGTTTTCGGTCCAAAACTCCAAGCATTCGGCAAAGGCGGAACGCTGTATTGCAAAATAGTCTTCATCAGATGTCGGCATTGTCGTGCTGATCTGTTTGGACGAGGTGCAATTTGGCAGATCGTTCGATCCGCCCGTCCCGCGCTGATCAAAAGCAATCACATCACCAAATTCACGCATCGCCATAAACAGCGGGAAACGCTCATAACGTGCTGTCTCAACCCCTGAACCACCGGGACCACCTGCAAGATAGACAATAGGTGATCCAGCACTTTCCCCAGTCGCAGGAAAGCGCACATATTTAAGAGTGAGCGTGCGGCTGCCCTCGACAGAGCGATTCTCTGGCACCTCAAAGCTGCCTTCATATGCCTCAACACTTTCGCCAGACTTTGCCGCAAACATGATCGCATTCTCGCCAGCATAGGATTTGGCCAGAACTGGTTGAGCAAAGGCTAGGCTTGCTAAGCCTAACAGTGAGAGCAATTGGGTATGTTTGATCATGGCCGGTTCTCCTCATGGGCAACAGATATGCACCAAGCTTATTCATCTAATGGAGGAATTGCCGCACCAAATCAGTGAACGGTCATGTTTTTCGCGCGAGCGGCATGGTGTCGCACTAGGCGGAACCTTTGGACCCGTCTACGGTTAGCCCCATGTTCAAACATGTCCTTATTACACTTGCTGCAACAATATTGCTTTCATCATGCAGCAGCGCCTCCACTGCGCCACCCATTGGCATTTCAACATTGGATTGGGAGCACGTTACAATATGTCCTGCTGCTGACATTGGTGAGGTGCCTCCAGATTTTTCTGAAGCGCGATGTCAAACAACAGGCTTAGCCAATATCGACCCGCAAAACCGCCTTATATGGATCCGTGCTGTAGTGCCTCTGACGCGTATAAATGGTTCTAACGGTGAACCGCTTGCGCTGTTTATCTCAGGGAAAATGTCCAGTGCAGTCTATTTTAATGGTGCACTAATAGGAGAAAATGGCAGGCCAAGCGCCAAGCCTGAAAACGAGGTCGCAGGCTTAATGGATGCAATATTCTACCCGCCTCAAAATCTCTTTCATATTGGGGAGAATGAGATTGTCCTGCTTGCATCTTCTCATCAGGGCTATCTGCAACTGGCTAGCCCCATACATATGATTGGCATCGCTCCGGCAGATCTTTTGAACAAAGAAATATTGGCACAATCTGCACCCGTTTTGATCACACTTGGCGTATTTGTGCTGGGCAGTCTCTATTTTGGTGTGATGGCTGTTATAGGCGTATCACGTTTTCAATTTGCACTTCTGGGTATAATGAGCCTCTCAGCCGGAGGACAGCTCATATCGGAATCGCTGCGCGGTCTTGTGCCTTATTCTTATCCAATCCAAGACTTACGTTTGATCGCCATTACGGCCTTTTCGGCCATTTTTGGAATGTGCGTAGCTTTACACATTTTTCGTACATTTAAAGCCGCGAACCTGCATTGGGTTATAGCAGGGATTACAACATTATGTGCTAGTGTGATCATTTTCGCTGGCGGTTTTGATTTCAAAGCTCTCGGTGCGATGACTACGCCCTTGCTCGCCTGTCTGGTGGCAACGGCATATTGGGCCAAACAACGGCGTCAGCATGCATTTGAATATTTTCTAATATTGCTGGCATTTGTGGCTGCAATCTTTGTGTTCGAAACGCTATTCCTCGACCTTATATTCTTCTTGCTGGTCGCGTTCTTCCTTTTGATATTGTTTGTGTATCAAGCCCGTTCGCTTGCGGCCGAAGCCCGTGAGCGACGCAGCGAGGAAGCAAGAGCCAACCGCCTTGAGCAAGCTCTTGCTCAGCTAGGTGAGCATTCTGAACCTGATTATATCGATGTAAAGGAAGCAGGGAAGCTAGAGCGTATTGCAACTGTGGACATTATGCATTGCAGCGGGGCGGATGGATATTGCGAACTGACATTGGCGAATGGACGGACATTGTTGCACAATGCCAGCCTGAATGAGATGGAAGATGCTCTGCCAGCTACATTCCTGCGCATCCATCGTTCACATATTGTGAATATACGGTTCATTCAATCGCTCGTTCGAGACGCTTCAGGAACCGGAACCCTTCAACTGCAAGACAGCATCGCGCTGCCGGTCAGCAGACGCATTATGCCCAAGGTCCGGCAAGCTCTGACTTGATGACTATTACATCACGCGCATAATAAGCAGCCTAGCAAAAGCTATTTAAGCTCCAGTTCGGTCGATTTCACATCACGGCTGTTTCCGCCGGCCATGAGGGAAAACTTGCCGGGCTCAACTACACGCTGCATCCGATCGTTCCACAGGCTGAAATCGGTGGGTTTCAGCGTGAAGCGGACTGTGCGTTTCTCACCCGGTTGTAGATTGACGCGTTCAAAGCGGACCAATTGTTTGACCGGCGTTGTGACCGAAGCATGCATGTCGCGCAGATAAAGCTGAACAACCTCATCACCGGCCACTGCGCCTGTATTCGTAACCGAAACTTCGACTGTCATATCATCAGAAACTTTGTGCCCATCGCCGACTATTTTCGGTGCAGAAATCGCAAAGTCAGTGTAGCTGAGGCCAAAGCCGAAAGGATATAATGCCTCCTTTGTCTCAAACAGATAACCACGTCTGGCTTGCGGCTTATGGTTATAGAAATAGGGCAATTGTCCGACATTCTGCGCCACAGTAACAGGCATTTTGCCGCCCGGATTATATTTTCCAAACACTATATCCGCGACCGCATTTCCGGTTTCCTGACCAAGATACCAGCCTTCGATGATCGCAGGTGCAGTCTCATTTAGCTCGGTAATTGATAGCGGACGACCATTCAGCAAGAGCGTGACAACCGGCTTGCCTGTTGCAAGCATGGCGCGGGCCAGATCCATTTGCTGACCCACCAATGTTATATCGCTGCGGTCACCCAAATGGTTGGTTGCCCATGCTTCACGGCTGGTTTGCTCATTGCCGCCAATGACCATTACAATAACGTCAACATCTTCTGCAGCTTTCACAGCATCAGCAATAAGTTTGCGATTTTCTGCCTCTGGCACCTGATCCACTGGATCAGCAGCCCAAACCCGGCTTTTGGTGATACGTACGCCTTCTGAATAGACGACATCAAACTTACCCTGCGCAGCATTTTCAATGCCTTCCAGAACGCTGACCACCTTGCGCGGTACATCGCTATAACCGCCAAGCGGCGTATCGCGGCCATGTGTGCCGACCACCAGCAATTTGCTGATATCATTGGCGGCGAGCGGCAACAGCCCGTCATTTTTTAACAGGACCATGGATTTGCGCGCCGACTCTCTGGCAAGAGCAACGGCTTCGTCATTGGCCTCAATCTGCTCTGCATAGTCAGCATCGGCATAAGGGTTTTCAAACATGCCAGCGATAAATTTCAGTCGCAAGATGCGGCGAACAGCTTCATCAATCAGCTTCTCTTCCACCCGCCCCTGTTTCACCAGTTCGGGCAAGGTAAGAAAGGCATCAGCATCTGCCATTTCATTATCGACGCCAGCTTTAATCGCACGCTCTGCCGCTTGCTCTGCATCTTCCAGCATTTGATGGCGGGTAATCATTTCACGAATAGCAAAATAGTCACTAACGACAGCACCTTTGAAGCCCCATTCCTTCTTCAAAATGTCATTGAGCAACCAGCCATTGGCGTGGCTGGGGATCGCGCCAATCTCATTATAAGACGGCATAACCGACATGACATTGGCTTCTTTCACAGCACGCTCAAATGGCGGGAAGAAATAGGTACGCAATGTATGTTCTGATAATTCAGCTGGCGCAACATTGGTGCCGCTCTCTGGCTGGCCATGTCCTGTCATATGCTTAAGCGTTACCAACACTTTATCATCAGCAAGCGGTAATGTCGGCCCTTGGAAACCGCGTATCGCAGCCAGACCGATTTCAGACACCAGATAGGGGTCTTCGCCATAGGTTTCCTCTATACGCCCCCAGCGTGCATCACGGGCGATATCCACTACAGGAGAAAGCGCCAATTGCGCACCGCGAGAGCGCATCTCTCGTGATGCCACGGTGTAAACCTGCTCCACCAATTGCTTGTCCCAAGTGCTGGCCAAAGCAATGGCTTGCGGAAAGCTGGTTGCGCCTCTGGCGACATAGCCGTGCAACCCTTCTTCATGCATCAAAATAGGAATACCAAGACGGGTCTGGTTAACTGCCCAGCGCTGCGCTGCGTTCACATATTCCACGGTTTCACGCGCCGTGCGATTGCGTCCTTCCGCCGCAGCCCCAGCCGCACCGGAATTGGATTGGCTAACACCGCGAAAATCAGATGGCCGCGCTATCATACCGATACCATTAGGAAAGCTTTTGCTTGCCTTGACAGGGTCAAAATCGCCCTGCGGGGTCTGTACCTTTTCCTTCTGTTCCCAGATGGTGAGCATCTGCGCGACTTTCTCTTCCAAAGTCATACGTGCAAGAAGATCTTCGACCCTATCTTCGATGGGCGCGTCTGCATTCCTATAAACAGCTTGCTGATCGCTAAGGCTTTGTTGATCTGCCGCAATGGTAGGATATGCAGAAACTGCCGTTAGCAACCCCAATATTACCCCAAAGCCCAAAGCCTGTTTCGTAATAGCGCCCATGATAAGCTCACCCCTTCCCGTCTTTATGATAGCGCTATCATATTCATGATTTACGATATTGCAATGCCACAATATTGCAATGACCATTGCCGACAGCTAGTGATGGGCTAAGGGGATTGAGATGGCAAAAACACGTCGCCGCAATTGGCAAACGGTTACAATTGATGATGTTGCGCGCCATGCCGGCGTATCATCAATGACTGTATCGCGCGTGATGAACGCAGAAAATGGCGTACGGGAAACAACACGCGAAACCGTGATGAAAGCGGTGGCTGCGCTCAACTACCAACCCAACCGTTCAGCGCGGCGGCTTGCCAAAGGCGCCGATGTCCATATCGGGCTAATCTATGCCAATCCTTCTGACAGTTATCTGGGCCGCTTTTTGCGCGGCGCTTTAGAGGCTGCGCAGAACAGCGATAATCACCTGATTGTTGATATTTGTGAGGATAATACATCAACAGCCTATGTGGCTTCGGCGATACGGCTGGCAAAGGCCGGAATTGCCGGTGTGATATTACCGCCCCCTACATCAGCAGCCGATGAGATATTGACGGTTTTTGATGAATTGAAAATACCTGTCGCTACCGTCGCCAATGGCAAAAGCAGCAGAAAGTCCATGGATATCAATATTGATGATGCCGCAGCGGCCACTATGATGACCGAATATCTGATCAGCCTGGGGCACCGTGAAATAGCATTTATCACTGGACCAAAAGACCAGATGTCCAGCACCCTGCGCGAACAGGGATATCGCGAGGCAATGGCTGCAGCAAATCTTGCTATCAAACCCGAATGGATCGTGCAGGGCGAATATACTTATCGTTCAGGAGTGTCGGCAACCAAAGATTTGCTGGCAGCACCGTCTAGGCCAAGCGCTATTTTCGCAAGCAATGACGATATGGCCGCAGCCGCAATAGGTGTAGCGCACCGGCATGGTCTTATCGTGCCGGATGACCTGACCATTGTGGGCTTTGATGATAGCCCTTCCGCCATTTCGGTCTGGCCCGAACTCACCACTATAAACCAGCCGGTCAGCGCGATGGCCTCCTCTGCATTTAATCTGGTTTTGGGCAAAGCCGAACCAAATTCTAAATCGGATGATGCCTTGCCATTTGACTATATCCACCCTTGCCACTTGATAAAGCGCGGATCATCAGGGCCTGCCAACGTCGTGAATTGAGTTGAACTTCTTTTCCGTTACCGCTAACATAACCTCCATAAAAGATAATGGGAGTAGGTTCTGGTGGCTAATGAGCATGCGGGCAATATGCGATTTATAATTCTTATCGTTTCGGTGGCAACACTGGGCGGTTTCTTATTTGGCTTTGACAGCGGGGTCATTAATGGCACGGTTGACGGGCTTCAAAAGGCTTTTGACTCCACTAATATCGGCACTGGCTTCAATGTCGCATCCATGCTGCTGGGCTGTGCGGTGGGCGCATTTGTTGCCGGGCGGCTTTCCGATACAATTGGCCGACGTGCTGTTTTGCTAATTGCGGCAATACTCTTCATTATTTCCGCCTGGGGCTCTGGTATTGCAGGCGATGCTTTTGTCTTTGTTATCGCGCGTATACTTGGCGGCTTAGCGGTTGGCGCTGCAAGCGTTATTGCACCTGCCTATATTTCTGAGGTTGCACCGGCTGATCGGCGTGGCAGACTGTCATCCATCCAACAGGTCATGATTATCATCGGTCTGTTCGCCGCCTTTCTTTCTAACTATTTTCTGGCAGAATTTGCTGGCGGCAGTCAGCAACTGGTCTGGGGCGGCTATGAAGCATGGCGCTGGATGTTCTGGGTAGAATTGGCCCCGGCCGCTGCTTTTCTGTTGCTGTTATTTTTCATTCCGGAAAGTCCACGCTATTTGGTGGCCAAAGGACGTGATGAGGAAGCGCAGGCAGTTTTGAGCAGCCTTTTCGGCAGCGCTGGCACTGCGGCCAAGCTAAAAGAGATTCAGGAAAGCCTAGCCGGAGATATTCAGCCGCGTTTGTCTGATCTGGTGTCAAAACAAACGGGCCGTATCCGCAAAATCGTTTGGGTCGGAATTGGCCTTGCGACGTTCCAGCAATTTGTCGGCATCAATATTGTTTTCTATTATGGCGCCATATTGTGGCAAGCTGTTGGCTTCACTGAAAATGATGCGTTGAAAATCAACATATTGTCTGGAGCATTATCAATCGGAGCGGTTTTTGCCGCCATCATGCTGATCGACAGAATTGGCCGCAAACCCTTGCTGCTTATCGGGTCAGGCGGGATGGCAATTGGCCTGACTGTCATGGCATTTGCTTTCGCATCAGGCTCTTTGGTCGATGGTGAGTTGGTTCTGTCAGATGGCGCAGGCATCGCGGCATTATTGGCAGCCAATGCCTATGTTGTCGCGTTCAATTTCAGCTGGGGGCCTGTGATGTGGGTTATGCTCGGCGAGATGTTCCCCAATCAGATCCGTGGCTCTGGGCTCGCAGTTTCAGGCTTCGCGCAATGGGTCGCCAACTTCCTAATCATCATGAGCTTCCCATGGCTGCTCAGCAATGTCGGTCTGCCGATAACATATGGCTTTTATGCCGCGGCGGCGCTCATCTCGGCGATCTTCGTGGCCAAGATGGTCTCTGAAACGGCGGGCAAAGAATTAGAGGAAATGCAAGGGTAGAGTGCTTGCCGTCTTCACGCCTTTATCAATGCAAGACACTCATCATAGGGTTACGCTATGGTTTGACCGTGGAGGTTATGTTCGATGCAGAAGTTAGAGCTTATATCCGGGCGGACCAAATTGGTTCTGTCCCCTTGGCTTGGCGGCGGGATTACAGCATTTCAATGGAAGGGGCATGATGTCTTCAGGCCCCATTGCGGTGAAAATGATCCATTGACCTTGTCCAGCTTTCCCATGGTTCCCTTCTGCAACAGGATAGCCCATGGCCGTCTCTCAACAGCGTCTGGAGCGAAGACAATAGCATTGTCACACAAAAATGCAGAGCGCCAACATGCTCTGCACGGTCTGGGATGGATTAGCCCTTGGGCTGCCAAAGTATATTCGCAGGAGCGTGCGATACTCTCACTGCGTCATGATGGCGCAATCTGGCCATGGGCGTTTGAGGCGGAGCAAGAAATATGCGTGCGAGACGATGGTTATTCACATAAGCTCAGCGTCACCAACCTTGCTGATACGCCAATGCCTGCTGGGCTGGGTCTGCACCCTTATTTCCCCAAAACAAAAGCCAGCCTGCAATTGGATGTTAGCGGTTTTTGGGAAACCGGACCGGATCGATTGCCGACAGGTCACAGCGCTGTTTCTCGGCAGCCTGATTGGTTTGCAACGCCCGATATTGACCATTGTTACACAGGGCAGCGCGACGATTTTGAGATTAGCTGGCCAACGCACAGTCTCACTGTTCGCCCATCCACTAATCTGCCCTTCACCCATGTTTATTGCCCAACTGGCGAAGACTTTTTTTGCGTGGAACCCGTTAGCCACATACCCAATGCCATAAATAATGCTGCGGGGAAAGCGGACACCAGCATGTATATGCTTCAGCCCGGACAAAGCATGGAAATAGATTGTGACTTCATTTTGGCGGAGGCTGGCTAATGTGGCTCGGCATTGATCTGGGGACATCCGGTGTGAAGACTGTCATTATTGATGATGGCGGCGTTGTGCATGCTCAGAATACGGTTTCATTGACGGTGCAACGTCCGCATCGGCACTGGTCAGAACAAGACCCTGACCAATGGTGGGAGGCGACCAAGGTAGCAATTGGCGGATTACCGCAAACATTACGACAGCAAGTGCGCGGAATCGGTTTGTCCGGACAAATGCATGGCGCGGTATTGCTAAATCAAAATGACAAGCCTGTTCGCCCTGCAATTTTGTGGAATGATGGACGCAGCGCCCTGCAGTGTAATGACCTTGATGACATGGCGCAAAACCATACAGGCAACCGCGCTATGCCCGGTTTTACAGCGCCAAAACTTACCTGGGTGCGGGAAAATGAACCAGAGTTTTTTGCTGCCACAAAAACGGTTTTGCTGCCCAAGGATTATATTCGCTTCCTGCTAACGGGCGAAAAAATAAGCGATATGTCCGATGCTTCCGGTTCTTTATGGTTAGACGTGGCGGCGCGCCGCTGGTCAGCCGAGATGCTGGAGGCGACAGGTATGAGCGAAAGCCAGATGCCCGCCTTGGCTGAAGGTTCTCAGGTTGCTGGCACTTTACGTCAATATGTGGCTGATGAACTGGGCCTGCCAATAGTGCCCGTCGCTGGCGGTGGCGGCGATCAGGCAGCAGGGGCAATTGGTGCAGGCGTCACTGAACCTGGTGATGCCTTTCTTAGCCTTGGTACATCTGGCGTTATCTTTGCCGCAACCGCCAAGTTTGAACAAAACCCCGCTAATGGCCTGCATGCATTTTGCCATGCTTTGCCTGGTCGTTGGCATGTCATGACGGTTATGCTGTCAGCAGCGGCCTGCCTTGATTGGGTCACGCGTTTGGCCGGCTTTTCATCAGTTGAAAACGCACTGCAAGCCGCAGAAAACAGCAATGTATCAAACGATCATATCCCGCTGTTCCTACCCTATCTTTCTGGTGAGCGCACACCCCATAATGACCCCGCAGCCAAAGGAGTTTTCTTTGGTTTGACGCACGAAACGGGCCCAGCTGAATTGGTGCAATCGGTGTTAGAAGGTGTTGCCTTCGGCCTTAGCGATGGTTTGCAAGCCATGCCTTCCCGTCCAGCAGAATTATCGGTGATTGGCGGCGGCGCGCGCTCATCCTATTGGGCGCAGCTTCTGGCCAACATCCTGCAAACACCGCTCATTTATCGCGATGGTTCTAGCGTTGGCCCTGCAAATGGTGCCGCTCGCCTCGCACAACTGGCCGTTACCAACAGCCCAGTGGAGGCTGTCTGCACAAAACCCGCTGTGCAGGCGCAATATGCACCGCAACCTTATTCAAAGGAACGCCAGCAAACGTTCCGTTCACTCTACCCTATTTTACAATCCAGTTTCGGAGAACTTTAATGTCCTATTTTTCTAACCTTCCAACCGTACCTTTCGAAGGGCCGAGCACCAAAAACCCGCTGGCATATCGCTATTATGATGCGGATGCGTTGGTCTTGGGCAAATCCATGCGCGATCATTTGCGCTGGGCGGTATGCTATTGGCACAGCTTTGCATGGCCGGGGAATGACATTTTTGGTGCAGGAACCTTTGACCGGCCATGGAAGCCGGGCGAGCCTGTAACGCCCGAACTGGCCAAACTTAAACTGGATGCCGCCTTTGAAATGTTCACCAAACTCGGCGCACCTTTTTATTGTTTTCATGATGTTGATGCCATGGCCGATTATGACGATCTGGCAAGCTATACGCGCGAGCTAGATGCCATCGCCGATAAGATGGCAGGCAAGATTGAAGAAACAGGCGTGCAGTTATTGTGGGGAACCGCCAATTTGTTTAGCCATCCGCGTTATGCAGCTGGCGGCGCCACCAACCCCGACCCTGAAGTCTTTGGCTGGGCTGCGCATCAAGTACGTTCAATGCTGGATGTCACCAACAGATTGGGCGGATCAAATTATGTGCTCTGGGGTGGCCGCGAAGGCTATGACACCATTTTGAACACCGATATTGGCCATGAACTGAACCAATTGGGCCGGTTTATGAACATGGTTGTCGAACATAAGCACAAAATCGGATTTGACGGCACGATCTTGATTGAGCCCAAACCGCATGAGCCAACCAAACATCAATATGACCGTGACACCGCAACGGTTTATGGCTTCCTCAAGCGCTATGGGCTTGAGAATGAGGTGAAGGTTAATATTGAAGGCAATCACGCAACACTGGCTGGCAACAGTTTTGAGCATGAAATTGCCACCGCCAATGCCTATGGTATTATGGGCTCGGTCGATATCAATCGCGGCGATCCGCAAAATGGATGGGACACGGATCAATTTCCTAACAATGTGCCTGAAATGACTCTCGCAATGTATCACTTGCTGAAAGGTGGCGGTTTCCAGACAGGCGGTTTTAACTTTGACGCAAAGGTAAGGCGTCAATCGGTCGATGCAGAAGATCTATTTTACGCGCATGTTGGCGGGGTGGATGTATTGGCTCAATCATTGCTGGCGGCCGCACGGATTATTGAGGATGGTGAACTGGATAATTTTGTAGCGAACCGCTATTCCGGTTGGAAAAGCGATGTCAGTAGCAAGGTCTTGAGCGGCAATATGAGCCTTGAAGAAGTCGCAGATCATGCCTTAGCATCAGACTATAATCCAACCCCGAAATCCGGGCGTCAGGAATATCTGGAAATGCTGATAAATCGCGCAGTTTGATCCGAACAAGACGATTTGGCCTAGGTTGCATGCGGTGTTGCAAAATGAACGCCGCAGCGATCTAAGGTCAGTTTTAGATCGTGGATCTGGCGTATCAACCCTCGCGAAATTCAGCTTCTACGAGTTGCTTGAGTTTCGCATGAGCCTTTGCTTGCGCGTCTGAACCGCCTAGCTTTGATAGAAAGAGCATCAGCGGAGTGAGCAGTTTGAAGGCACCGTTAAGCGTAATGGCTGTGGTTTGTCTAAGCTGTGTTTGCTCAGGTGATAGTGCTTTCAAAGCATAATCAACATCCAGATTAAACATATCCCCTGACATATAAACGCGCATCCGTTCATTCTCACTATATGCGGTGATCTCGCCTAGCAGCTCCATCTTCCTACCGCGCTCAAGAAATGTCTGACGGAATGTCGAACCTACCTTCTCTGGTGTTTCCACCAAAGTTTCATCCTCAACAATATTCGGGACCCAGCGGCGAAGACGCTCATCATCGTCTAGCCAGAGAAATACAATATCTGCCGGCGCATCAATAATGGTCGTTTTCGACGTTCGCATAATCCTACTCCCAGCCGCCAAGGGTATAGACCAATCAGGGTTTGAACAAGGCTGCTAATTTACAGCGCCGCGGCAAGACGGTCATATTGTTAAAGCAATAAGTCGTAATCATGGGCGAGAGCTATCATTCCTAATTTCTTAGGAGATATCGGCTTTATAGAAAGCAATAAAAAAGGGCCGGGGAAGCGGCCCTTTTTCATCACAAACTGACGTTTGTTAAAACTTGCCGCGGACACCCACGGTATAGCGTGCACCGGTGCGGGTAAAGTCCAGCAAGCGGTTAGCAAAGCGTGAGAAGTCTCGCGTATCTTCGCCCAGCACATTAATGCCCTCAGCGAAAATTTGTATATTGTCATTAAAGTCATAGCTGGCAGCAAAATCGAGCTGACCAAATGACTCACGCTGACGTGGTTCGCTAAACGCGTCTTGCGCCTGCACCAAGAAGCCATCGCGATAATTATAGGCAACACGTGCAGAGATACCATCTTTCTCATAAAAGCCAGTAATGTTGAATGTATGCGGCGTGAAGCCGTTAAAGCCTAAATCATCTGCTGGTACATCGTCGCGATTACTGTTCACATAAGTATAGTTGACGATGGCACCAAAGCCGATGTCAAATGTCTTCTGGAATGCAATTTCTACACCAGAGATGCTGCCGGACTGGCCATTACGATCCCGTGTATCCTGGAACGTCACGTCCACCGTTTCATCTGCAGTACGCCCGGCATTGCCGGCTGGGAAGATGATCGGATTTACCACTGGCAAGGTGCTGGTTTCGATAAAATTGCCAAGGCTTTTGTAGAAACCGGCAATGCTGAAATAGCTCAGACTATCGAAATACCATTCGAAAGAGACATCGAAATTGTCTGCTTCAAAGGCTTCAAGCAAAGGATTGCCGCCGCCGCTGGTCGGTGCGTTGGAACGCCCGCCAAAAACGTTGGAAACACCAAGCGCAGTAAGCGTTGGCCGCGTTACGGTACGGGCGTAGCTGAGACGCAGGACCGTATCGGATGTCGGTTCCAAACGGAAACTGGCGGATGGCAAGAAGTTGACATAGTCATTCGGAACAGATGTCGGTGTCGCTGCACCAAAAATCACTTCCAACTGGGTATCACCAGCAGTTTCGCGGAATTCGATAACCGGCTGGGTAACACCGCTGGATACAACATCAGTAAATGCGATGCGGAAACCAATATTAGCGCTCCATGGCAATTCACCGCCAAAATCACCTTCCCATTGGGAATTGAAATAAGCAGAGTAAATTTGCTCATCAACGCTGAAGCTGCCACCAGGATTAAATGTTGGTGTGAAAATACCAAGCAGCGGGTCAGTGTTAGGATCAGCCAATATAGCCAACAGCCCAGCAGTGTTGCCGCCGGTACGATCAGGGTTATTCAAATTCGCAGGATCATTCAGAACTGCAAAGGCCTGAGCAAAAGTTGAGGTTAATGTCGTGCTTGGAACTGTGTCTGCGCCGTCAACACCACTCAAAAAACCATTAAAGGAGAATGGCGTTAGGATCGATTCATCGAACGGCACAGTATAGCCACAAAATGCGCAGAAAATTTGAGCCGCTGAAACGCCGTTACCCGGTGCGGCAAAGTTATCAAATAATGTGCGCGATTTTGTACGATCGGTGTACAGGCCGCCAAAAGTAATGCGCTCTAACGGACCTTTTTGTATTTCCCAATCACCATCAAGGCGCAATTCAAAAACTTCATCATCCACTACGGTGCGGTTGACATTCACAAAGTGAAGCCGCTGAATTGATGTGTCGGTCAGACCTGACAAATTGGTAATCGTTGAAATGCCAGAGGTGCTGGTTGATTCGATCAGCGGAGAGGTTGGCGCCAATGCGCCCAGCACGATGAATGGGTTTGTCCCATCACGATTTGCTTCCGAATATGAAGCATCGAAAACAAAGCTCAAAGAGTCGCTGACACGAAAATCAACATTGCCGCCAATGGCAAATGTCTCAGCAAAGCGGCTGTTCGAAGTGATCACATTGTCATTTTGTGACGCACCTGCCTGGCCGGCAATCAAAGGGTTGCGCGCCTGAAAGTCCAAACTTGGGCGGCTAAAGGATGTAACCGTGCCATTTTCATCAATTTGTGGATTAATGAATGGTGGGCTGAAAAATCCGGAGAACTGTGTTGCGAATGAATCGACTTGGAAATCCGAATAGAGCGCATCAACAGTAATCTTCAGATCGCTCGACGGAGCAAATTGCAATGCACCATTCAGAGTAAGACGTTCACGATCCTGCGTATCCCGTTCAAACACAACTTGCTGCTGCACACGTGATGTTGGGATGGGAACGATAGATGTCGCATCAAGGCCAACAGAGTTTTCAGGCGCATTAATAGCAACATCACCGGGGTTTACCGCACCATCACGTAGCGAGAAACCGTTTGTAAATGCACGGTCAATCAAAGCATTACGCTTATTATAAGATGCGCCAAACAAAACACCGAAAGTATCATTTGACCAAGAAACAACCCCAGTCAGATCAGTACCAAAATCTTCACTAAGGTCTTCATAAATGCCGGCCGCTGACAAAGTCACGTTAAAACCCGGGCGGTCCAGTGGTTTGGCGGTTGTGACGTTGACAACCGCGCCAATGCCACCTGATTGCAATCCAGGTTGGGATGATTTGTAGACTTCTGCGGTTTGGATAATGTCAGAAGACAAAACGTCAAAAGAGAATTCACGGCCATCATTGTCTGTCGCCAATGTCCGCCCATTCAACAGAACAGCGTTAAATTCTGGCCCAAGGCCGCGAACTGTAATGAACTGCCCTTCACCACCGGCACGATCAATCGAAACGCCCGTGATACGCTGCAATGATTCCGCGACGTTTGTATCGGGGAACTTGCCAACATCTTCTGATGACACCGCGTCAACGATAACCGATGCGTTACGTTTAATATCTTGCGACGCTTGCAAGCTACCACGAATGCCGGTTACGATAATTGGTTCGCCAAAATCATCGGTTGACTCATCGACCTCTTCTTGAGGTGCAGATGTTGCCGTATCTTGTGCCCATGCATTAGATGCTGGCACCAAAGCCAATGCCGTCGACGCTAATAATAGTCCATTATGGATTTTCATAATTCCTCCCTAATTGGCTGGTTATTCCAACCTTACTGTATATGTCGGCGAGGAGAGGATTTTTGCGACACCTCATTTAATCCCAGCCGCTTTTTGCACATTGCAGCTAAGTTTGTCTCATGGGGACAGATACAAAAACCATGGGCAAATTGGAGTGTCATGTGTTTTTTGGTATATTTAACATTATTTCATCAATGTGACACACTTTTGCAACATAGTTCAAAGGACTTATTTATGTAGGCGCATGCGATATTCGCGCGGGGACCAACCGATGACTTTGCTAAATCTTTTGCTAAAATGATATTCATCGCAATAGTCTAGTTTATCTGCGATTTGACGCAGCGTAAGCGATCTATCAGCAAGCAAATCACATGCTTGCTCCATCAAATATCCTGATCGATATTTGCCCGGTGATTGGCCAGATAGCTTCCGAAATTTTTTGCGAAACAATTCATAGGACATCGCCATTTCAGAGGCCGCGCTTTTAACATCTGGGTTTGATTTCAGACATGTTTTGGCGGTCTGTAGCCATTCAATATCGGCCTCAATATCGGTGCGAGCGGCATTTTGAATATCCATGAGAAGTTGCTGCATGCGCACAGCTTCTGCAGTCATTTTAACGTGATCGCCTTCGTTATTCTCGCCAATAGCTCGCTTAATTTTGTCCAGCCAATAATCAGAGGGCGTTAATGAGATCACGGGCTTTTCAAGGTCAAAGCAACCCTCATCGCGCCATAAATCAAATACTGGCCCTTCAAAGACCAGATAGAGTTCATCCCATACCTTCCCATTGGACGGCCCATACCAATGTTCCAGACCAGGCAGAACTATGATGGCATCTCCAGCTTTAACATCAAAGGCAGCGCCATTCTCGTCGCTATAAGATCCCGTACCCTGTAAAACATACACCAAGGTGAAGTGGGGCAAGATTCGTTTAGGAGTCAAAACCCCTGCCCCGTTTTTCACAAAACATGCAATCCTGATTCCACCAAGCGGCGACACTGTTACATTGCGCACAAAAAAGCGGCTTTCCTCCATATCAGTGCTGCTCCTTCCTGATTTACAAAGCTGCTAGGTCCGTTAGCGAGACCAGATATATCAGCCAGAATCATAAAAAACACTATACCAAGAAACACATCTTAGTCCCAGAAATAACATTTCATGCACATCGAAGGCAGCTATGATTGTCTAGACGGGTGTTTTGCAGTATGTTTTCAGCAGATTTCCTGAACCTTGATGTGAATCGGCTCGGCGCCATGTCCCTCATCTCCTAGAGGGAAGGTTCTGATTTTGAACCGAAATAATGAAAGTAATGATTGATAAATGCTGACAGTGAAGCCGGAAGATCAAAGTGACCTGCAACGCATAAATTTTCAGAATTCTGAAGGCCTTGCTGGCTGTTCGCCTGATAAGACAGTAACACAGATAGATGCAGATTATGTCCGGCTTTCTGCTTCTGATACAGAAATCATCATTTACGCCAAAAAAGGCGAACGACCCTATATTATATATTGGGGCGCACTATTAGAGCATAGCAGCGCGGAAGAATTAATCGCTCTTTCGACACGGCAATGGGCACATGGCGGACCCGCCACGGATATAGGCCAGTCATTATCTAATGAATTGGCCACTGGTATTGCAGGCCCTTCCGGATTTGTCGCGCATCGGCAAGGCAATGATTGGGCTGCCATATTTGTTGTCGAACATGTCCTTGAAGACTCTGAAAATCAGGTGCGCATTGTCTGTTCTGACCGCAATACCGGATTGAAGGCAATTTATGATATAAAACTTGATCCTTCAAGTAATGTTGCTCTTGCGACAACATCGATAAGCAATGATGGTGACGAACCAATCAGCATAGATTGGTGCGCATCTTTGTGCATACCAGTTGATGAAAGCCTATCGACGCTCAAAAACTTCACTGGACGTTGGGCAATGGAGTTTCAGGAACAGGCAGTTTCCGTCTTTCGCGGCAGCTATGTGCGTGAGAATAAAACTGGGCGCACCAGCCATGATAATTTTCCCGGCCTGATTGCTATGTCCGCAAGTGCATCGGAAAACAGCGGCAGAGTTGTTGGGCTACATCTTGGCTGGAGCGGTAATAACCGTGTGCGCATGGATCGGCATTCCGATGGCCATAATTCAGTACAAATGGGAGAACTGTTCCACCCTGGCGAAATGGTGTTGGCCCCGGGGCAGAGCTATACCACGCCCATTCTGTACGCCGCACAGAGCGAAAACGGGCTCAGCGATCTTTCTCAAAAATTTCACCATTGTCTGAACACATCTGTCTTGGACGGACGGATCGCTAATAAACCGCGACTGGTACATTATAACACTTGGGAAGCTGTATATTTTGACCATTGCGAAGACAGGCTAACGACACTGGCCGAAAAGGCGGCCGAAGTCGGCGCGGAACGCTTTGTTCTGGATGATGGCTGGTTTGGCGCTAGGCGCAATGATCAAGCTGGCCTTGGCGATTGGTGGGTCTCAAAAGATGTGTACCCCAATGGTCTTGAACCATTGGCAGACAAGGTCCGCAGCTTGGGGATGGAATTTGGCATCTGGTTTGAGCCAGAGATGGTAAATCCCGACAGCGATCTTTTCAGAGCGCATCCCGAATGGGTGCTGGAAGCAAAAGGTGTCGCACAAATCCCCTCGCGACAACAATATGTGCTAGATCTTACCCGGCCGGAAGTTTCAGAATATCTTTACGAGAAGATTAGCAAGATCGTCGATGATCTGGGCATCACCTATATCAAATGGGACATGAATCGCGATATTCAGCACCCGGGAAGTGGCTCTACAGAAAATTCTGGGCGTAGCGCGGTCCATAAGCAGACAAAGTCTGTTTATGCTTTAATCGACAGGTTGCGCAAAGCCAATCCAGAACTGGAAATCGAAAGCTGTTCTTCGGGCGGCGCAAGAGCTGATTTCGGTATTTTGCGCTACACGGACCGTATCTGGCTTTCTGACTCTAACGATGCGTTGGACAGGCAAAAAATTCAGCGTGGCGCGAGTCACTTTTTCCCGCTTAATGTGTTGGGCAGCCATGTGGGGCCGAAACAATGTCATATCACCAAGCGAACATTAAGTATGGAACTGCGAGCAGCAACCGCCATGTTTGGGCATATGGGCATGGAATTGGATCTTTTAAGCGAAAGCGCAGAGGATCTGGAAACGCTCAAACAGGGCATTGCCATTTATAAGCAGCACAGAGATGTGTTGCATAACGGCAAATTCTATCGACTAGATACGCCTGACTACCTCAATGTTACAGGCAGTGTTTCGCTAGATAAGCAAGCCGCTCTGTTCAGCTGTGCAAAAACGGATGGCCACACAACAACCTTGCCCGGGCGTTTGCAATTTCCAGGGTTGGACAAAACCAAGCGCTATCAATTGAAAATTATCTGGCCTGTTTCTGACTTTGTGGTCACCGAACCATCGATAGTCGATACTCTCGACCTTAGGGGTGAAGGCTCCGTATTTTCGGGCGAAGCATTGACAGTACATGGCATTCAATTGCCACTGCTCTACCCCGAAAGCTGCATCATATTCGCATTGCAATCGGTCTAATATAGCAAACAGAACTTGCGTGGCATCATGACATAGACAAAGGCGGTATTGTGATACAATAAAGGTTGGTCTGGCTAAGAAAAACAAACAACTGCCAAATCGTCAATTGACAACAATAATGATAAAAAAGGGGAGAGGCCCGTGCTGCAATCAAGCGGATCGGTGACACAGTTAACAGTATTTTTTGGCCTGATGCTGTTGGTTGCCTATTTTACCTGGCGCAAAGTAGCTTCGGCCAAGACTAGCGGCGGTGCAGATAAGGACATCTTCCTTGCGGGCGGCGGACTGAGCTGGTTTTTCGTCGCTGGCGCCATCACCCTGACCAACCTTTCCACTGACCAATTGGTGGGCATGAACGGTAATCAGATGCTCTTGCTTGCTTGGTGGGAGATTGCCGGTTTTGCTGGTCTGATGATGCTGGCCTTTATCTTTGTGCCCATTTATTACCGCAACAAATGCACAACAATTACAGAATTGTTGGAGAAACGCTTTGATGGCGGCAGCATTCGCACGGTTATTTCGGGCCTGTTTCTGATCGGCAATATCTTCATCTATCTGCCTGCGGTTATCTTCTCCGGCGCGAAGTTCATGCAGCCCGTTCTGGGCCTAGATATATCGGTATTAACTATCGCGGCCATTTTTGCCGTGGCGGGGGCCGCTTATGCCATTTTGGGCGGACTACGCGCTGTTGCTGTGCTGGATACATATAGCGGCATTGGCATTTTGGCGCTCGCACTGGTTGTTGTTTTTCTGGCCCTACAAGCCGTTGGTTTTGATATGAGCAGCAATGTCCCTGCCGAGCGGCTTTCCATGATCGGTAGTTGGGATTCTCCTATCCCTTTCCACACACTGTTTACTGGCATGATTTTCATTCAAATATTCTATTGGTCAACCAATCAGAATATCACGCAAAAGGCGCTGGCTGCACCCAATGTAAAAGAGGCGCAAAAGGGCATAATTGCTGCGGCTATTGTGCGCATTTTGATCGTGCCGCCCATTGTTGTTGTACCGGGTGTGATCGCCTTTCAGCTATTTGGCGATGTCAATGATGACGCTTATGGCAAATTGGTCGCACAAGTACTGCCTGATTGGACCAGCGGCATGTTTGCGGCCATGATAGCAGCCGCCGTGCTCACCTCCTATTCGGCGGTTATGAACGCGACCATCACATTATGGTCGGTTGATTTTCACCGCAAATACATCAACCCCAATGTCAATATCCGTGTATTAAACCGTATTGTTGGGGTTATTGCCATGCTGGCCTCCATCATGTTGGTGCCGATCTATGCGGGGCAGGAAAGCATCATCAACACGTTGCAAGAGTTGAACGGGCTGCTGTCCATGCCAATCCTCTCCGCCTTTATCGCCGCCCTGCTCTTCCGCAATATGGATGCGCGAGCAGCGGTTGTGGGCCTGATCTACGGTGTGGCCATTTACGCCTTCCACAATTTCATACTCTATAAACCCAATGCCCTATGGAATGATCAGACTTTTTATCGCTATTTGGGGCTGGACTGGCTTCACTATATTGATGTGATGGTCTTTGTTCTCTTCACCGCAGTTCTGGTCTCTTTGGCTGTAAATCGTCTGGTATTTGGCAATAAAGCAGTCTTTATCTTTAGTGCTAAAGGCCGTGCGTTACGGGCCAGTGAATTGGCCGCAACACAATAATGGACCATATGCAATGACAATGGATTCCGTTTTGTCTGATCAGCCGCATCGGCGCTATAATCCGCTGCGTGATGAATGGTTGCTCGTCTCTCCGCATCGCGCAAAACGTCCATGGCAGGGCAAAGAGGATGCGCCCGACCTTAGCCAGCCACCCGCCCATGATCCGCATTGTTATCTGTGCGCCGGTAATGAACGGATCAATGGTGCGCGCAATCCTGATTATGACGGCGTCTACGTCTTTGCCAATGATTTTGCCGCACTGTTGCCCGACACGCCCGAGCCTCAAGGCAGTGACCCATTATTACGAGCCGAAGGTGCCCGGGGCGAAGCGCGTGTTATGTGTTTCTCTCCCGATCATGGAAAGACGCTGGCCCAATGTTCGCCCAAAGAAATTGGGAACGTCATCACGGAATGGATGGCGCAAAGCCGTGAATTGGGCGCAAAATATCGCAATGTACAGCTTTTTGAGACTAAGGGTGAGTTGCTAGGCAGCTCCAACCCGCATCCGCACGGGCAAATCTGGGCCACGGATTACTGCCCGCAGGAAATTGCCACCGAAGACCGGACACAGGCCGATTATTGGACCAAAAACGGCAGCAACATGCTGCTTGACCTCGCCGCAAAAGAAAGCGGTTCAGAACGCGCCGTGTGGGAAAATGACGACTGGCTTATACTCGTTCCCTTTTGGGCGGATTGGCCGTTTGAAACGCTGTTGCTACCCAAATTTTCCGTTGCCCGCATCGTTGATCTGTCGCCCTCTCAACAGGTGTCATTGGCACAGGCCATGAAGATATTGACGGTACGCTATGACAACTTGTTTCAGTGCAGCTTCCCCTATTTAATGGGCTGGCACGGCGCACCTTTTGGAATGGACGACACTGCGCATTGGCAATTGCATGCCCATTATTATCCGCCCTTGCTACGCTCTGCATCAGTGCGCAAATTCAAGGCAGGGTATGAAGCCTTGGCCGAGCAACAGCGCGACATGACCGCAGAACAAGCCGCCGCGCGCTTGGCTGCACTCAGCGACACCCATTATCGAGAGTTATAATGGCATCACACATGAACACAAAAGACCGTGCCATTGCGGCATTTGAAGCGCAATTTGGTCGGGCGCCGAGCGCCATTATTTTTGCCCCTGGCCGGGTTAATCTGATCGGTGAGCATACTGATTATAATGACGGCTTTGTTCTGCCTATGGCCATTCAATATGGCACCTATCTCGCCATCGCCCCGCGTGATGACAGTCAGTTTTGCGCGGTCGCCGCAGACTTTGATGGGCAGGTTGACAGCTTCGCGCTGGATGATGCAATAGTCCCTAATCCGCAAATATCATGGTCGGCCCATATTCGCGGCATTGCCCATAGTTACCGCCAGCGCGGCCTTGCACTTTCCGGTATCAATGTCGCCATTGCTGGTGATGTTCCTGCGGGTGCAGGCCTGTCATCATCTGCTTCACTTGGCGTCGGGCTATCGGTAGCGCTTGCGCATGTTAGCGGCCAAAACACGCTTACTGCGACAGACCATGCACTTATAGCGCAGCAATCGGAAAATGCGTTTGTCGGCACCGCTTGCGGCATCATGGATCAGCTTGTCTCTGCTCGCGCCGAAGCAGGTGCAGCTTTGATGATCGATTGCCGATCATTAGAAACAACACCCGTCACCATGCCGAATGATCTGTCAGTGTTGATTGTGCATTCAGGCGTTGAACGTGAATTGGCGGACAGCGCCTATAATGAACGGCGAGAGCAATGCGAGAATGTGGCCAAGGCAATGAATGTGCCTGCCTTGCGCGACATCAATATTGAACAATTAGAGGCCGCACAAAACAAGATCCCCGATATTGCCTTTCGCCGAGCGCGCCATGTGGTGACAGAAAATGCGCGCACCCTTGCCGCTGCTCAAGCCTTTAAAGATGGCAACCATCAGCAATTGGGTGAGCTGATGGGGCAATCGCATCTTTCCATGCGCGATGATTTTGCAATCACGACGCCAAAGGTCGATGCACTGGTTGCATTGCTGCAACAGGCTATTGGCAAACATGGCGGCGCGCGTATGACCGGCGGCGGCTTTGGCGGGTGCGTCGTGGCCATCATGCCCCAGTCCCTGCTGCCCAGCATCATGCAGCACGTCGAAACGCATTACCAAACACCCAAAGGCGCTAAACCCTTGATGATCGCAGCAACGCCCAGCAGCGGTGCAGATTTATTGTCCTAAAACCTGAGCGAACCTACCAGAGATAGACATATAGGCCGATCAATATTGCTGCGACCATTACGGACATAATATTGAACAATCCATTGGTGGAGAAGCTGATATCATTGAGCTGAACAGCCCCGCGATCTTCACCCTCTTCCTGCTGATGTGTTACAGATAGTGACAGCAGAACAGCTGTTGCCAGACAGGCGATAAACACAATCCATACCCGGATAATGAAAGGTATATCTGGCGCACCGAATTTCAGTGCAACATTAAAGACAATGGAACCAATGAGCGCACCGAAAGCGCCAATGGCCGTTGTCTTACTCCAGAAGAACCCGAGCAGAAAGACCACCACAATACCCGGCGCAATAAAGCCTGAATATTCCTGCACCGTCTGAAAACCGCTTGCAAAGCCACCGATAAACGGTTTGGCCAAAATCAACGCTAAGCCAAGGGCAACAAATGTTGTTACCCGGCCCACCGTGACATAATGTTTCTCGCTTCGGCCTGATGCCCAGCCTTTATAAATGTCCATGGTGAAAATGGTCGAGATGGAATTCATCATCGATGCCAATGAGGAGACAATCGCCGCGATCAATGCTGCAAAAACCAGCCCGCGCAGACCAGCAGGGGCCAGCTTCATGAGCTCGCTATACGTATTGTCAGACTTTGCAGCGAGCGCGCCGCCATCAATCGCGCCTTGCTGCGCCAGCACCACAGCGGCGATACCCGGTATCACCACGATTAGTGGAATAAGCAGTTTCAGAAACGCAGCAAAGGCCAAGCCTTTTTGCGCCTCAGCCAGCGATTCTGCACCAAGGGCACGTTGAATAATATATTGATTGAAACCCCAATAAGAGAAGTGAAGCACCCAAAGGCCGCCAAGCAAGGTCCATATGCCCGGCAAGTCATCATAAGACGGGTGGCTTTTATCAAGGATCATGGTGAAATGGCCGGGCATTTCGTCATAAAGCCGGGTCAACCCGGCCCACGCACCGCCATCAGCGCCGCCCACCTGATCCAGCGCGATCCATGTAATCGCCACGCCGCCCAGAATAAGAATAACCACTTGAATGATATCGGTCAGCGCAACCGCTTTCAGACCACCATATACCGAATAGAGCAAGGCAAAGGCCGCCAGCGCAGACATGGATATCATGATCGACCAGCCGGTGAGCGATGACACCGCCAAGCCGCCAAGCCACAATACTGTGGTTAGATTGACCGCCGTGTACAAAATGATCCAGTAAAAAGACATCATGGTTTTGACGCCGCTGCCATAACGCTGATCAAGGAATTGCGGCATGGTGTAGATTTTGCGTTTCAGAAAGATGGGCAAGAACCATTTGGCCACCACAATCAACACAATTGCGGCCTGCCATTCATAAGCGGCAATCGCCATGCCAACGACATAGCCCTGCCCCGATTGGCCGATAATCTGTTCAGCAGAAATATTAGACGCGATCAGCGATGCACCAATCGCCCACCACGGCAAAGAACGGCCAGCCAGAAAATAATCTTCAGTGTTTTTGCTGCCGCCAGCAGGCTCACGCGATACCCACAAGGCGATGCTGAAAAGACTGAATGCGTAAAGCGCAATGATGATAAGATCGATTGTTGTCAGGTTCACGTCATATTCCCCATATTATCATCACCATTATCACACAAAGCCCCTGTAAATGCCGCTAAGCTATTGCATATATCTCGTACAATCCGCTGATGCCGATTTGCTGGCCACCAATTTTACAGAGTGGATAGCAATACGTGCTACACTTGCCGTCTTGAAAACAAAAGGCATTTTCGTTTTTGATGGATCAAAACCAGCCTCAGCGAAACAGGTCAATGGGATCTGCGCCGATGTCCAGCCCTTGCCTTTGGCCGTTTTAACAATGTTAGAGGCATTCACTTCTCCGCCGCAGCCCTCTCCGCAGCCCAGCGCGATGTGATAACGCCCATCTGCTGCCTCCTCGACCTTCCATTCGATGATAAGGTCTATCGGGCCATCTATACCTGCATCGGCCAAGTCGACCACACGGTTGGAGCGTACACTAAATTGCCCTTCGGTTGCGCCCGACCAGATGATTTCGCGCGCATCTTCCTGTGCTTTATAGTCAATACCGCGGGTCTTCACCGCGCCGCTTATGCTTGCGCTGACAAGAGCAGGCGCAGGAATATTAGCATTTGAACTATCCCCGAGATACAGGCTCAATCCAGCAGCCGCATCGCCGCGTTCCAAAATGTCACCATCAAAATTATCCGCCAAATCAATACCGGCATCTTCTGACAATGTGGCGACTTCTTTGTGCGCCTTATATGTCAGGCCATAGCCCAGAGAGAATAAAGCGCCTTCAGCATCAGGGCCATTCACTGGTGCGCCGTCGCCCAATTTTGGCCAAGAGAAAGATAATTTGCCCGTAAAGTCATGCCGCGCGTTGCCCTCAGCATCAGCAACAATAACGTCCGCCACGCCGCCGCCTTCTGTGCCGGGTAACCATGCGGCAACAAAGGCATCAGACGCATTGATATGCTGATTTACCCACATTGGGCGGCCTGAGAGGAAGACAGCCACAACAGGGATATTTTGTGATGTAAAGGACTGCAAAAGCGCCAGATCTTCACCATCTGATTTTTCATAAACCAGATCGCTACGGTCACCGCGATATTCCGCATAAGGCTGTTCACCAAACACGATGATTGCGGCATCAGGACGCTTTGAAAAACTACCATCAACCGACAATGTCGCTGTTCCGCCACCAGCTTTCACCGCCTCATTTATGCCAGCAAAAATGCTCTGCGCGGCGCCAAATTCATCATTGCTGTTGCCATCGCCTTGCCAATTCAGAGTCCAGCCGCCGGTCTGCTGTTGCACGCTATCCGCACCACTGCCCGCGACCAGAATATTCTGGCTGGGGTTGAGCGGTAATAGGCTATTATTGTTTTTCAACAGAACCAGCGATTTGCGTACAGCTTCACGCGCAATCGCACGATGTTCATCTGTACCGAGGAAATCCGAGTTGCTGGTTGTACGCTGTGATGGTTTCTTGCCGTCAAGCAATCCAGAACGGATTTTTACACGCAAGATACGCTTCACAGCTTCATCAAGTCGCGCAATATCAAGCGTACCATTATTGGCAGCGGTCAGCAGGTTTTTGTAAAGATCACGCCAGCTATCAGGTGCCATATACATGTCCACGCCTGCATCCAGTGACGCGACACAATCCGTGGCCGTACAACCGGGAATTTCCGCATGGCCATTCCAGTCGCCAATCACAAAACCTTTAAAACCCATCTCCCCGCGTAATATGTCGGTCAGCAGCTCTTTATAGCCGTGCATTTTTGTGCCGTTCACACTGGAGAAGCTCGCCATGACCACTTGCACATCATTGGCAATGGCCGGGCCATAGCCTGCACCATGCAGTTTCAACAAAGCATCAAGATCACCAATGGTATCACCTTTGTCGATGCCAAGCTGCGTGCCGCCATCCCCGACAAAATGCTTCGCAGTAGCGATCACTTTATCACCTTGCAAAAACCCGTCTGATTGTGGTTCACCTTGCAGGCCGGCTACCATCGCGCCCGAATAGGCAGCTACGATATCCGGATTTTCTGAATAGCTTTCATAGGTGCGGCCCCAGCGGTCATCTTGTGCAACCGCCAAGGTCGGCGCGAAGGTCCAATCCAGACCTGTTGCCCGGATTTCTTTTGCTGTAACCGCAGCGATGCGACCGATAAGATCAGGGTCATTGGCAGCACCAAGCCCTATATTATGCGGAAAGATGGTCGCCGTTTGCAAATTATTATGGCCGTGAACAGCATCTGTGCCCCATAATAAGGGAATGCCGACACCGCCATCGGACGTATCTGTAGACGCATCCCAATATTGGTCGGCCAGTGCAATCCATGCATCGGGGTCAGCCGTCTTACCGCCACCCGGCGCAGAGTTTCCGCCGTTCAAAACCGAACCCAGATTATATTTTTTGATATCCTCTACAGAGACAGAAGCAATATCAGCTTGTATGACTTGGCCGACTTTCTCTTCCAACGTCATTTTGGCAAGAATATCTGTAGCTTGGTCTTCAATTGCCTGTTCAGCAGGTGACAATGTTTCCGTGAAAAGCGACGAGCAGCCTGTCACGAAAAGCGATAGGCAAGCAACAAGGTAAACCGCCGCGCGAGACTGGGTTGTCATTGGGTTGCTCCCTGATTGGTCGATTGCGTTGCGCCAGATATTTGGGTCTGCTCTTTTGTATCCGCTACAGCTTTTGTCTTGGCCTGATATACGCGGACATAGTCAATTTCCATCTGGGCCGGAAATGCTGAAGCCTTAACCCCTTTTTGCCCGCCCCATGAACCACCAACAGCTATGTTGAGCAACAAATGCTGGGGTTTGTCAAAAGGCCATTTGCTCGCTTTGTTGCTGTCTTTTTTGTAAAGGAAATTTGGCTTATCATCGATACCGAAGAGCAGAAATTCCGGCATCCATAAAAGCTGATATTTGTGCATGACATCACACGCATCTTCAATTGTCCGCTTGGTGGTTTTTTGTGTACCCCGGCCGAAATTATAAGCCGATGTATGCACAGAGTGATGGATCACGCCTGGTTCGAAACCGACATGTTCCATAATATCTATTTCGCCGCCCTTAGGCCATTCAATATCAGCAGATGGCAACATCCAGATAGCAGGCCAAGTACCTACACCACAGGGCAGTTTGGCACGTATCTCAAAAAAGCCGTAAGTCCAATCACCCAGACCTTTGGTGATCAGACGCGCCGAGGTATATTCCTGCTTGCCCCAATCAGGATAGTCCGCTGCGCTAAGCGTTTCTTCGCGTGCCTCTATGATCAGATTGCCATTTTCAACACGCGCATTCTCCATGCGATCAGCAGAATAATATTGCTTCTCATTGTTGAACCAACCCTCGGTATTGCGAAAGACATCATATTCCCATTTGGTTTTGTCAGGCAGGCCAGGCGTGGAAAATTCATCTGACCAGACCAGCTCAAAACCCGCCGGTATGGTTGTTGGTACAGTCTCACCCACAACATTCTCTGGCTGCGCTAATAGTGCATCATTCGATGGCGGCTGTGTTTCTAAGTCTTGCGCCGCTGCGACTGCGCCCCAAAGCATTGCAGTGCCGAGCGCCACTAATGAAAGAGTCGAGGCAAGGTTTCGCATAAGTTGCTCCTGATCAAGGTCACTACCAAATCTATCATCGCTGGTTTGAACAAGGCGATATTTGCCGGCACACAGGATGAAGCATGACTTCAAAAACCTGTGTGCCGGGCGCCCCTGTTCACATAAGCGCGATTAGAATTTCGCGCGGAAGCGTGCGCCATAAGTGCGTGGGCGCGTGAAGAAGCGGGTATTATCAAATTGCGTGATAATAATCGCAGCTTCGTTGATCGTGTTGGTGACATTGTTGGCATAGACTTCGAAGCGATATTTGCCGTCGTCATCAATGGTATAACCAGCACCAATATCCAATGTGAAATATCCGCCAATACGGTCAAGCAAACGACCATTGGACACTTCTGTAGCATTGCCATCCGCATCAAATTCCAGGCTGTTGAAAATCGTATGGAATTGTGACGAACGATAGCCGCCGGAAATCACATAATCGAGCTGACCTTCGGGCAATTCGATAACTTGTGAGAATTTCGCATTCAGCTGCCAACGCGGAGTACGCGGCAGGCGGCGGCCGTTAATCGGGCGGAATACTGCGTCATCAGGTGCAACATCGGCCTGGAAACGGAAATCCTGAATGTCTTCAGCATTTTTAATCCGTGCTTCCAGCCACAATACACTGAAATCAAGGCTGATATTTTCCGGCAGATCAAACCCGCCTTCAAGTTGAGCACCGTAAATTTCAGAATCGGCAGCATTAAAGCTGAATGACACCACCAATGCCTGGTTTGTACCATCTGGTAGGATTACATCCCCCGCTCCAAAATTGTTCTCAAATTCAACAGCCTGCGCAACTGATAGCAGTGACGTAAAGACTTGGTCACTATAGTCATTATAGAATAAGGTACCGTTTAAACGAACACCGACATTACCGATGTTGAACTCGTTCTTAGAACCAAATTCATACAGAATGACTTGCTCAGTATCGAATGTTGGTGCGACACCCAGATCGCCAAGATTGTCATTAAAACCACCTGATTTATGACCATTCGCCACCAAGAAATAGAGCAGATTGTCTGGAGTTACATCATATTCTGCGCGCAAGCGCCAATCGACAAAATCATCCTGGAAGCGACCATCCTGTTGGAAGATTTGGCCGCCAAAAGGTACGCCGAACAAGAATTGACCGGTGTTCGGATCACAGAACAAGTCATCACTGCTATTGGTTTCGATACATTCTGGGCGTCCTTCAACAAAGTTAGGATCGCCGCCAAATGGGCCAAAATCGAAGATCTCATCAATATTGTCACGCGCACCAAATTGAGCGATACCATTAGCATGAAAGGCAAACACTTCTTGATCGCTAATATTGCCGTCACCGTCCGTATCTGGATTAAATATAGTGCGATCACGTCCAGCAAATTCAAAACCTTCGGTGCCAACACGGACACCTAAGCAACAGCTGAAGCCAGCGCCGCCAAGAGCAAGACCATAGCGTGCCGCCACACCTGTTCTTCTCTTGCTATCATCTGTATAACGGATACCCGCTGTAAACCGCAGGTTATCTGATACCTCATAGGTGGCATCTGCATAAGCAGCATAAGAGTCAGTATCAACTGTGGTGTTAAACTCAATGCCCTGAAAAAAGGTATCACGGTCACCTGTTGATGCCAGAAATGCAAATTGGTCTTCACGGAAATAAGATGCGCCAACACTCCAGATAAAGGGCCCTTCATTATTGAAAACGCGAAGTTCGTTAAAGAATGAACGGGAATCCGTAATTGATTGGAAGCGCGAGAAGTTATCAAGCGACTCTTCCAAAACAACGGCAGGATCAATCTGCGGCGGCGAACCATCCAATGGGATGCCCGACAAGCGATCAATAACGCCCGGGAAATCAGGGCTTAACGGCGTTGTTGCGATGTAATCATAAACAACGTCACGATAGCTGCTGATAAATTCGATGTTAAAGCCTTCGCCTTCATATTTGATATTGGTGCTGATGCCCCAATGATCTGTATCCTGAACAGGTGTAATACCACGCGCAATAACATCACGCGGATTACCGATACCGATCTCACTCAATGGTACTTCACGACCTTCAATTTCCGACAAATCTTCGGCTACGCCCAAAGGCAATGCGAAGTTGGTGCCAGTATAGCCTGTTCCTGTTTCACTGATATATTCACCAGCCACCAAGATGGATAAACGGTCAGTAGGCTCCCAATAAAGCTGGGCACGGCCTGCCAGATTTTCTTCAGCTTCGGCAACGTCAATGCCCTGAACCGGGCCGACATTGTCATAATAGCTATCATGGTCGAGATAGAGGCCTGCAAAGCGTACAGCCACATTATCCGCCAATGGGATGTTCAGTGAACCGCGCAGTGATTTATGGTTGAAATTGCCATATTCGGCTTCAACCGACCCATCAAAGATACCAAGGCCTGGCTTGATAGTGATGGCGTTAATCGAACCTGCCGTTGCGTTACGGCCGCGGATTGTTCCTTGTGGGCCAGTATTTACCTCAACACGGGCAATGTCATAAAAAGCTGAACCAATACCGCGTGGACGGGGAATAACGACACCATCAAAGTGGAAAGCCGCTGCCGGATCACCGATTTCAGTATTGTTGGTACTGCCGATACCGCGAATGAAAACTTCAATATTACCCTGATTATTGGCCACTGAAAGGCCAGGGACATTGCCTTGAAGGTCAGTGATATTCTGAACACCAATGGCACGCAGCTCCTCACCAGTGAAGGTAGAAACAGTGCCTGCGAAATCTTGTAAGTTTTGCTCTCTGCGTTCTGCAGTAACGATGATTTGATCATCGTCGTTGTCAGCAACCTCTTCCTGACTTTCCTGAGGTGCCGGAGCAGCCTCTTGTGCAAATGCTGGTTGAATAAGTGCGACAGACGCGACGCTGCCCATTAGCGCAAGGCTAAGTACCTTCATATAAACATCCCCTTTTGTGGTGATTTTTCGTCGAATCACTCACTATCTAGATAGACACTGCATGTGAACGTTCACAACAAAAAAGTGAACGTTCACAATTTTGCTAGTCTTTTGCGTGATTTACGCTATGCTATATCAAGATTTTGGCGATATGCGCTGCCATAGTGCGGCGCAAAAGACACATATTTCTTATGTGTTATAGCCTTAGAATATGCAGATTAGGGTGTGAGTTTTGCAACGCAGTTCGCGCAAAAAATCTATAACGATTAAGGATGTAGCTTCCGTAGCTGGTGTGTCTTACCAGACGGTATCCCGCGTGATTAACGACTCGCCCAATGTCAAAACCGCTGTGCGTGAGAAAGTCCGCAGCGCAATAGACGAGCTAGGCTATGTTCCCAATATTGCTGCGCGTCGTATGGGCGGCAGTCGCTCTTATTTGATATTGGCCATTAATGACCGCGCACGCACTTTAGACAATTGGGCAGTTGGGCGCGGCAATGACTGGGTCGACCAGATGCTCTATGGCGGCATGATGGAAAGTGAAGACCATGGTTATCGGCTGGTCTTTGAATTGGTTGATACAGAGCAACCCGCAGCATCCAAACAATTGGCAACCGCAATCTCGTCTCTGCGGCCAGATGGCGTCATCCTAACCCCTCCTCATAGTGAGAATCAGGATTTGGCAGATTTGCTGGACGCCAATGGCACACCTTATGCGCGCATGGGGTCAATCGGCAAAACCGATGGCGTCAATGTCATTATGGATGATGAAGCAGCAGCATTTGCGGCTACCCAGCATCTTTTGGAAATGAATCATCGCAAAGTGGCGTTCATCTCTGGTAGTCCGGATTATCTGGCGTCCTCTTGCAGGCTTGATGGATATCGCGCAGCCATGAAGCAGGCCAATGCCGAGATTCATCCCGCATGGGAGCAACCTGGAGACTTTAGCTTTGTTTCAGGCGCTAAAGCGGCGAACACACTGTTCACTATGGATGACAGGCCCACTGCCGTAATTGCCAGCAATGATGAAATGGCATTTGCTGTTCTGCATGAAGCAGCAAAGCGCGATATATCCGTGCCTGACCAGCTATCTATTATCAGTTTTGATGATACACCCGGCGTACGTTTCAGTGTGCCGCCTTTAACCGCTATTCGCCAGCCTATTGCTGCCATGGCAAAAACCGCCGCGAAGGAATTGATCCAGAACGGGGCGAGTGCGCAAACAGGGAAAGAAATCACCCTGCCCTTTCAACTTATTGTCCGCCAGACCACTGGTCCGGCACCAAAATGAATGCCAACCATGCGTCGCCAGATTTGCGGCGTTTCATCGCGTTATATGCCTGTGCCAATATCGGCGTGGTCATGGTCTTCATACCGTTATTGACCCTAATCCTACCGATAAAAGTCAATGCCATCGCCCCAGACAATAAGCTGGTGTTGCTCAGCATTATTTTGTGCGTCGGTGGTCTAATGGCCAGCATTGGCAACATCATTGCTGGCTGGCTGAGTGATAGGGTTTTTCAGCGGCAAGGACATCGCTTTGGGCAGATATTCATTGGCCTGATAGTGACCATCTTGTCTTTCTACATATTTTGGCGCGCCAATGACTGGGTCAGCCTGATTATAGCCATCATCATCTTCCAGCTAAGCCTAAATCTGCTTTACGCTCCCATGGCGGCCTTGCTTACTGATTATATCCCTGACCAGAATAAGGGGCGTGTTGCTGCATATCTGAACCTGGGTGTGCCGATGGCCAGCCTTATTGTCGCGGTTTTGGCGCTCACAATCTTTGATACCGAAGCGGCAAGGCTATCTGCTATAGCTGTGCTATTGCTGCTTATGGTCTTGCCTTTATTATGGCTCGCGCGGCTGGGCAAGATACCGCCAGCGTTGCAAAACGACCAACCCATCACGGCATTGCCAGTTTCCGAAGACGCAGACCCTGTGCATATGCCGGATCTGCGCTGGGCGTGGGTTTCGCGTTTCTTTATACAATTTTCAGGCGCGATGCTGTTTGGATATATCGTATATTATCTGCAAGATATTGTCGGCTATGCGGCAATCTTTCCCGATGAAACAGTCGATCAGGGCGTCGGAATTCTCAACATCCTCGCCATCCCGTTCGGCATTACCGCTGGTCTGGGTGCAGGCTATATATCGGACCATATTGGGGTAAGGCGGCCATTTCTCTATGGCACGGCTGCATCTATTGCACTGGCTTTGGCGGTGCTGGCATATATTCCCAGCTGGCCATTTGTTCTATTCGCCTTCACTCTGTTCAGCGCAGCAATAGCGGCGTTTCAGACCATAGATACAGCGCTTGTCACGCAAATAATTGCGCATTCGCCAAAACGGGCGCGGATCATGGGCTATATGAACCTTACAAATACATTGCCCGCTATCATCACACCCGCGCTAGCGCTGATATTGAGCAGCAATAGCCTGCCCAATCAAGTGATCATCAATCTGTTGACCCTGTCTGCATCACTCGCTGTCTTCGCCATCTTTGCGATAAGCCGAATAAAATCTGTTAAATAAGGCCTGGTCTGTCAGCCGCTATTAGGCAGGGTAGCGCTGGACAAAGGCGGCGGCTGCACCTGTTAGTCCAGGTTCTTCAGACACCAAACGCTTAACGCTAATCCCCTGCATCAAGGATAGAAAACGCCCTTTGGCGATAAAGCGCTCGCGAAAACCTGATTGATCAAATTTGCTGCCAATGCGTGCACCAAGACCGCCCGCCAAAACCACCATATGCGCGCCATGCGCCAGTGCCAAATCGCCCGCAACACCGCCTAAGCAGAGGCAATAACGGTCAAAAGCGGCATTCGCCAAACTGTCTTCACCGGAAAGTGCCAGCGTCCATAACGCTTTATCATCCAATGTCTTGGCAGGACTATTCTCAATCTCAGCCAGCACCTTATAAATGGTTTTCAGTGCCGGCCCTGCAACCATGCGTTCGGCAGAACCACGTCCATGATTTTTGCGTAGCGCTCCCAAAATCCGGTCTTCCACCGCATCATGCGGCGCAAAATCAATATGACCGCCTTCTGTTTCTGTGACGAAATATTGCCCGCCGCGCCACAACAGATAGGAAACGCCCAGCCCTGTGCCCGGCCCGATAATGCTGACCACACCATCCTGCTGCGGGTCGCAATCTTCTGGCCCGCAAATATGCGCCAACATATTCGGTCCAGCCTGCGCGGCGGCATAAGCAACAGCACCGAAATCATTGACCAGTGTAAACCGCTCTAAACCGAGTTTTTCCGAAACTTGCGATGGGCGCAGCATCCAACTGCTATTGGTGAAGGTCATAACGTCACCATCAACGCGCGCTGCCGCTGCAATCGCGCCGTCGCTTGGTAATGGCCGGTCTATCTGCCGCGCATAATCCTCCCATGCAATTTGCAGACTGGCATGGTCGGCTGTGCGCAATGTACGCTGATGCGTCAATGCTTTCAGCATGCTGCCCTGCATTTGCGCAATGGCGAAGCGAGCATGGGTGCCGCCAATATCCGCCACCACAATCTCATGAAGATTTTCAGACATGATCTTTGTCTCTTCCTGCAATTATAGTCCGGCGCTAGCCAGCATGGCAGAACCGCCACGCTCTGCTTCATCGCTATGAATACGCATCATGGCAAACAGTTCACGCCCTACGCCGGCCGCTTGCTGCGGAGCCGCTACATTGTCGCGCGCATCCCATTCAGCACTGTCCACCAATGCTTCCAGCGTACCATCATGTGCGCAAACACGCACCATATCGCCATCGCGCAATTTGGCGAGCGGGCCACCATGATAGGCCTCTGGTGAGACATGAATAGCGGCAGGAACCTTACCACTGGCGCCTGACATGCGGCCGTCTGTAACAAAGGCGATCTTATGCCCGCGATCCTGCAACACGCCCAGCGACGGGGTGAGTTTGTGCAATTCGGGCATGCCATTGGCCGCTGGTCCCTGAAAGCGCACGACAATAACCGCGTCACCATCCAGCTCACCCGCCTTAAACGCCGTGACCACATCTTCTTGAGCAGAGAATATCCGCGCAGGCGCTTCTATGGTCCAGCGTTCCTGCGCCACGGCGCTGACTTTAATTGTCGCGCGGCCCAGATTGCCCTTTAGCAAACGCATACCGCCCTCTGCCTGAAACGGCGCAGCGGCTGGACGCAGCATCGTCTCATCAGCGCTTTTGCCAGAAATGGGTGCATAATGGACTTGGCCCTTCTCATCCAGTTCCGGTTCGCGTGCGCCGTCGGAAAGGCTTTTGCCATAGACGGTGCGAATATCATCATGCGCCAGCCCGGCACCCAGCAATTCGCGGATCACAAAGGGCATACCGCCAGCGGCTGCAAAATAGTTCACATCGCCCGAACCATTAGGGTAGATGCTGGCAATCAAAGGCACCGCTTTGGATAGTGCGTCCATATCATCCCAATCAATAATAATCCCCGCCGCCCGCGCAATAGCCGGAACATGGATAACATGATTGGTAGAGCCGCCCGTCGCCAAAAGGCCGACAACTGCATTCACTATCGCCTTTTCATCAATACATTCACCGAGCGGGCGATAATCTTCCTGCGCCTGATCATCGCCGTCCATCCAGCCAATTTCGGTGACGCGGTGCACTGCGGAGCGTGTCAGCTCCTGCCGCAATTTTTGCCCCGGATTAACGAAGCTGGAGCCAGGCATATGCAGGCCCATCATTTCCATCATCATCTGGTTGGAATTGGCCGTGCCAAAAAAGGTGCATGTGCCCGCACCGTGATAAGATGCGCTTTCTGCCTCCAGCAATTCCTCGCGGCCCACTTTGCCCTCTGCATAAAGCTGGCGAACGCGGATCTTTTCTTTATTTGCCAATCCTGATGGCATGGGCCCGGCGGGGATTAAAATAGTTGGCAAATGCCCGAAGCGCAATGCGCCGATTAACAGGCCGGGCACAATCTTGTCACAAATGCCCAGCAACACCGCGCCTTCAAACATGCCGTGGCTCAGGCCGATAGTTGTTGCCATGGCAATGACATCACGGCTGAACAAAGACAATTCCATGCCCGGCTGGCCCTGTGTCACGCCATCACACATGGCGGGAACACCGCCTGCGACCTGCGCAGTCGCGCCCTTTTCGCGCGCGAAAATTTTTATCTGTTCGGGGTAGCGGCCGTAGGGCTGATGCGCAGACAGCATATCATTATAGGCGGTAACAATGCCGATATTCATCGCCTTACCACCGCGAATATTGGGCTTGTCATCACCGCTGGCCGCAAAGCCATGCGCCAAATTGCCGCAGGACAGATTGGGGCGATGCACGCCTTCATCGCGCGCGCGGGCGATCATCTCCAGATAGGCAGCGCGGCCCGGTTTAGACCGCTCTATAATCCGCTGCGTAACCTCTTCTATAACCGGATGCAGGCTCATTCTTCACTCCAGAAAATTGTCATCGGGCACGCCAAAGCGCGCAACAAACGGGCAATGGGCAGATCATTTTCGCCCGCCAATGCAGCGTCTAGCACGGCGCGTTTTTCCGCGCCTTTAATGACCAGCATCATCGCCTTGCTGTTCACCAATGCAGGCATTGTCCAGCTTAGCCGGTCAAAAGGTGCCTCTGGCGGCAGAGGATCAGGGGTCAGACGGATCACTTTGGACGGCGCATTCATGCCCGGGTTGGTGTTGGGGAACAAAGATGCGACATGACCATCAGCGCCCATGCCCAGCCACACCAGATCAAAATCAGGGGCAGCCATGCCCTCTTCTAAGGGAATGATGGACGCGCCGCTATTGCCCAGAGAAGTCATTAACCGGCCCACATTGCTGGCTATATGGTCATGGGGTACAACACGGTCATCATTGGGCAGCAGCGTAACGCCGCTCCAATCCAGATCTCGCCGTCCCAAAGTATCGAATATCGGGAAAGGCGTACTACCACCCGGCACACAGATGGTTTTGCTTTCCCCGCCTTCAATCACAGCACCAACATGATCGGCAATGGCGTCGATATCAGCGCGCGGCGCGAACTGGACGCGATCATTCATTCCAGCTTACCCCGTCGCGTTCAGTCAAAGCTATGCCTGCACTTGGTCCCCAACTGCCGGAACCATAGCTTTTGGGAGCTTCGTTCGATGCAGCCCATTTCGCGCGAATATCATCGATCCAGCGCCACTGTGCCTCCACCTCATCACGGCGGACAAACAAAGTGGGGTCACCATCAATAAGGTCGAGTAACAAACGTTCATAAGCGATACGCCGCCGTGCCTTGGCAAAGGCCTGAGTGAGTGACAGGTCGAGCGGAACTTCACGCAGCACAACGCCTTCACGGTCCATCCCGGGCTGTTTCGCCATGACCTGCAAGCGCACATATTCTTCTGGCTGCAAGCGGATCACCAGCCGGTTGGCATTGAGCCGACCGTCACGCTCTGCAAAAATATTGTGCGGCACATTTTTGAACTGGATGACAATTTCACTGCGCCGTTCAGCCAGCCTTTTGCCCGTGCGCAGATAAAAAGGCACACCGTTCCATCGCCAATTATCAATATGCGCCTTGATCGCAACATAGGTTTCCGTGTCACTCACCTCACCCAGATCGGCGGCATAGCTGTCCACACTGTTGCTATCGATCGCGCCGCTGCCATATTGGCCGCGCACCATTTCAGAGCCGCGCACTGGCCGCAATGAACGCAGTACTTTCACCTTCTCGTCACGCACAGAGGCCGCGTCCAGATTGGCTGGTGGCTCCATCGCTGTCAGCGCGACAAGCTGCAAAATATGGTTCTGAACCATATCGCGCAGTGCCCCGGTATCATTATAAAAGCCGTGACGCCCCTCCAGTCCGACAGTCTCAGACACTGTGATCTGCACATGATCAATAGCCTGCGCATTCCATAAGGGCTCAAACATCATATTGGCAAAGCGCAGAGCCATCAGATTCTGAACGGTTTCCTTGCCTAGATAATGGTCAATGCGGAAAATCTGGCTTTCACTAAACACGCTAGCCACTGCATCATTGATCGCAGCGGAACTTTCCAGATCATTGCCCAATGGCTTTTCCAGACCAATGCGCACATGGCTTCCGGTCAGGCCGGCACTGTCCAGACCTTTGATCGTCGGTTCGAACAAAAAAGGTGCTGTAGACAGGAAGATGGCAAGGCCGCCGGAAACATCGCCCAATTTGTCGGCAAGAGCCTGAAACCCTTCTATGCTGGACGCATCAAGCGGCTGATAGGCTATACGCTCCAAGAAGCTCTCCAGGGCTTCATCATTTTTGCGATCTTCTGGCAAGAATTCGGCCAAAGCAGCACGTGCCATTTCGGTGTAAGCGGCATCATCCATATCGCTTCGTGCTGTTCCGATAATGCGCAAATTCTCACTGATCAGACCATCTTCATGCAAAGCATAAAGCGAAGGCAGCAATTTGCGCCGCGCCAGATCGCCAGTTGCACCAAACAGCAGCAATGCCGAACAGCCCATGGTGTCTTTCATGTCTCAATTACCTTGTTTGATAAAATTGTGAACGATCACAAAAAGATTCTCTAACCATATATGTCATGACAGTCGAGAGAGGACCAACAAATTTTCATGATTATTTGGACATAAAAGCATTTAATTTCCTGTTGCGAAGGAAACAGAACCAACGGCCCTAAAAGATATTTCCCACCACAAGCTCTTGCGATTGATATTTTCTATTATATCTCTGCTGTGGGATTAAAATAATTATCGGACAAATATAGATGACATCTATTCGGCAAATGGAATATCTGGTGGCTGTGGCTGATGTGAAGCATTTTGGCCGTGCTGCGCAGCGTTGCAATGTTTCCCAACCCACATTGAGCCAGCAGCTAAAAACTTTAGAAGATAGGCTGAAAGTAAAATTGGTGGAGCGCCAGAGCAATGGCGTACAGATGACACCTGTTGGCCGCATCATAGCGGAGCGTAGCCGCGACATATTGGTGGCGGTTCAGGATATGCAGGCCCTTGCCAAAAGAGCATCTGAAGGCACTATTGGGACAGTACGCTTTGGGGTTAGTCCTACACTCGGCCCCTATTTGATGCCGGACATCATTGCCAAGCTGCACTCTGAAATGCCCGAATTAAAATTATATATTCGTGAAGGCATTCCCTCCGATCAAGCGGAGGAACTGAGCAGCGGTGTTATTGATGTCCTGCTAGGGCCATTGCCCATTGATGGCACCATGCTGCATGTTGAACCGTTATTTCAGGAGCCGCTGCACATCATTGCCCCGCCCGATCATGAGCTGGCCAGCAAAAATGATCTGACCAATGAAGATATGGCAAAGATAGGGTTTTTAACGCTTGATCCGCGCCATCATTTTTACCGGCAGGTTGAACGCATATGCGCCTCGCTCGATGCCCGTATCATGCGCGATTATGAAGGCACCAGCCTGGACAGTCTCCGCCAGATGGTGGGTTCAGGCATTGGCCTGGCCATTATGCCGGAATTTTATCTCCGTTCAGAAAGTACAGGCGAAAACATGGTCACACGGCTGACACCCAAATCCTGGTCGGCAAAACGCAGTATTGCCATGGCGTGGCGACGCGGATCAGCCAATGAGGATGATTATCGCCAACTGGCGGAGCGTATTCGCACCATAGGTCTGTCGCGGCTGCAAACACCATTCTTATAGACTATTTTGAATCTAAGAACCTTAGAGACTCAACTCACTCTATAAGGTTCGACCAACGATATTGATAAATTCGATAGAAGTTTTCTATTGCCTTACCAACTTGCTTTATATGAAACCTAACACCTTATGGGACGTTGAAGGGTGAGCTAGGTAATTAGAGACTGTCAAAGTGCCGCAAATATGCGGGCCACAAAGGGATAAGATATGGCAAGCGCTGGGAAACAGCAAATGGGCGCGCGTGAGGCCCTGCGCTGGATGATGGAATTATTGCGTCCTGAGCGACCTTTTTTCATCGTCGCTATTATTTATGGCATTGGCGTTAGTATATTGTCGCTGGCAACGCCCATTTCTGTGCAGATGCTCATCAATTCTGTTGCCAATACAGCATTGGTCACGCCCCTATTCACACTGGCAGGGGCTTTGCTCTTCCTGCTGCTTATCGCGGTCTTGCTCAGTGCGCTGCGGGTCCATGTGATGGAGATTTTCGCACGGCGCTTTTATGCCCGTATGGTTGCCGATATAACCTTAAAGGCCATATATGCGCGCAACCCATTCTTTCAAGATGCGCGTCAAGAAGATCTGTTTAACCGCTATTTTGATGTGGTCACAGTGCAAAAAGCTGTGCCGTCACTGCTCATCGGCCTGTTCACCATCATCTTACAGGCCGGTGTGGGCTTTGCGGTAACGAGTTTTTATCACCCCTTCTTTCTGGCCTTCAATATGATTGTTGTGCTGCTCAGTTTTTTAATTTTGGTCACACTGACCCGCGGAGCCATCCGTTCGGGCCTGGCACTAAGTCACAAAAAATATGAAGCGGCGCGCTGGCTGGAGAATGTTGGCACATCAAATGGCTTTTATAAATCACACCGCCATGTCGGCTATGCGATGGATAAATCAGAGGATGTGACCAAAGACTATATCGCCGCACGGCGCTTGCATTTCCGCTATAGCTATGCCCAGACAATAGCCTTTTTGCTGCTCTATGCCTTTGCAAGCGCGACATTGCTCGCTCTGGGTGGCTGGCTGGTTATTCAGGAATCGCTATCAATCGGCCAATTGGTTGCGGCGGAGCTTATTCTTTCGGCGGCCTTTTTTGGTCTTGGTCAAATTGGTGCCTATCTCGATACCACTTATGATCTGGTTGCCGCATCAGAAGAAATTGGTCTGATCGTTGCTGAGGTTGAACAGGAAGAAACCGGCCACGATGTGGATTCCGGCAACAGCCCAAGCCATGATGGCGCGCTGAGATTGCGGCGCGTTGATCTGGAACATGACGATATCAAAGCGCATTTTGATTTCACCATTCCTGCTGGCAGCAAACTTATTGCGCGCGGCGAGGATACACCCACCAAGCGGCTGTTCACTCATGCTCTGAAGCGGCATATTCTGCCAAGTTCTGGCATGATAACATTGGGCGGTGAAGACGTGTCGGTAAAAGACACCTTCTCTCTGCGTAGCGAAGTCATCGTGCTTGACCGTGCGAATATTGTCGAGACAACAATCCGCGAATATCTGGGTCTTGCCAGCCCTAACATGCCGTCTTCAAAGATGCTGGAGCTGATTGACCAAGTAGGTTTAGGCGAGCGGGTAACCTGTCTGCGCGACGGGCTGGACACTGTCCTATCAGCAAGTGGCTGGCCGCTGTCTTTTGCAGAGGTTATGCAGCTAAAACTGGCCAGTGCTTTGTGCAAAGAACCCAATTTGCTGGTGCTTAGCCCATTATTTGACATGCTGGACCCGGAAATGCTGACCCGCATTACTGACAATTTGGCCAGCAAGGGCAGCAGCATTATCTACTTCTCTTTCCGTAACGCACAATTTGGCGACAATGCATATTTGTGGCTGGGCAAAAACAAGCAAATCATCACCAATGACCATGGTGAGTTCATGCACTATGCACTCAACAGCGTTAATGATGGTCTGCCCGGCTCTTCCGAGCGGCCTGCATCAGGGAGTAATCAATGATGCATTATAGTGATAGTCATATTGATGATGAACATAAGGCGCATTTTAAGACGCTGCACACCATCCGCTTACCCAAAGCGCAATGGACCCTAATGGGCATGATTATCTTCGCAATGGTGGCATGCGGCATCTTTGTCTATGTCGTGCCTTGGGTGCAAACCGCTAGCGGCACTGGACAGGTCATCGCTCTCAACCCGCAGGACCGCGTGCAGAATGTCACGGCCTTTGTCTCTGGGCGTATTGAACAATGGTATGTGACCGATGGCCAACAGGTCAAAGAGGGCGACCCGATTGTTCTGTTGGCGGATAATGATCCCAATTTGCTGGAACGACTGGCGGCCGAAAAGGCACAAGTTCAAGCACAGATCAGCGCGGCACAAAGCGCCATGGCCATTGCTCAGCTTGATGTCAGCCGGAGCGAAACACTATTTCGTGAAGGTTTGGGTTCGCGGCGGGATTATGAACAGTCGCGCATCCGCGTCGCGGAAATGCAAGCCCGTTTATCCGAAGCCCGCGCTTCGCTTAACCAGATTGAGGTTAATCTGAGTCGCCAGTCTGTCCAAACGGTAAGAGCGCCACGCGACGGTGTTATCCAACGTATTTCAGGCGGTGCCAAGGCGACTTTAGTAAGTCAGGGCCAAGTGGTTGCCACCTTTGCGCCAACGGAAGCAAAACGTGTGGTTGAAGTTTATATTGACGGCCGCGATGTTGCTTTGATCGAGCCAGGCAATCCAGTGAAGCTACAATTTGAAGGCTGGCCTGCCATCCAGTTTTCCGGCTGGCCCAGCATTGCCAAAGGTCTGTTCGATGGCAAAGTTCAGTCGGTTGATCTGGCAAGTTCTGCCAACGGCCTGTTCCGCGTCATTGTTGAAGAAGATGCAAGCGTGGAAGGCTGGCCCAAAGAACCGTTTGTCAGGCTTGGTGCCAATGCGCGTGGTTGGGTGCTGCTGAAAGAAGTGCCGGTTTATTATGAATTATGGCGGCAGCTTAATGACTTCCCATTGCAGACCCCTGATCAGATTGAGGGTTCTTCGCGCAATAGCGGTGCGTCCGGAAATAGCTCTGGCTCAAGCTCAGGCAGCAGTACGTCATCGGGGTCGAATTAAGCCATGTTGCGTGTTCTTCCCCTCTTGGTCGTCATGCTGATGGTCTTCATGACTCCTGCTACGGCACAGCGTATTGAAAGATTGCCCACCCCTGCTGTCAATAACAGCGCCGTTCCGCCGCCAGTAACGGCTGCGCCACGCGCTTATGATACTGTATCGGTGGAAACGCAGGATATTGTGCCAATACCCAGCAATGCGCCAAGTGAAGCAATACAGAAAACGGAAATTCTTTCGCTTGATGACGTGCTGCGTTCATCCGCACGTTATGCACCCAAAATATTGGAAGCATTAAATAAAGCGCGTGCAGCTGGCAGTCGTGCGCTGAGTGCAGAAGGTGCGTTTGATCTGGTTTTTCAGGCCGAAACCTATTCCTATTTAAGCGGCTTTTATGACGGCCAATATCTGAACGTAGAAGCGATACAGCCGCTATCCAATAATGGCGGGCGGATTGAAGGCGGATACCGTGTCTCACGCGGAGACTTTCCGGTTTATAATGATATTTTCTTCACCAACCAGGTTGGCGAGTTAAAGGTCAAAGGCATTTATGCGATTTTGCGCGACAAGAATATTGATGATCGCCGCTTTGGTATAGCCAACACCCGCTTGGGTCAGGATATTGCCGGTCTGGAAGCCATTTTGGTCGCTATCGGTGTGCAGCAACGCGCTATTGAGGCCTATAACCAATGGGTCGGCAGTGGCCAGCAAGTGGTTATCTATCGCGAGTTGCTTGATCTGGCACAGGAACGTCAAGCCGGACTAAAGCGTCAGGTCCAATTAGGAGCGCAACCTGATATCATTCTGACAGAGAATGAGCAAAATATTTTGCGGCGTCAAAGCCTGTTGGTACGCGCTGAGACGGATCTGGCCCGCGCAAGCAATAGGCTGTCATTATTCTGGCGGGATGATAAAGGCCTGCCATTACAACCATCGCTGGCGCAGCTGCCAGAGCAACTGCCCGATATACGCAGTCAGAGCGCGATGGAAACGGCGGCCATTATGAACCGGCGGCCCGATCTGAAAATCATTGAGAATAATATTAATCAGGCGCGCCTAAAATTGCAGTTAGACGAAAATGAGCTGCTGCCCAAATTTGACGTTTTTGCTGAGTTTTCAAATGATTTCGGCGCATTGGGCGAAGGGGGCAGCTCACGTGACGGTTTTGAAACTATCGTTGGGTTAAATTTTTCCATCCCTTTACAGCGCCGTGTAGCCAAAGGCCGCATTTCAGAAAGCGAGGCCAAAATTGCAGGTCTGGCCCGCGCCCGGCAACAAGTAGAAGAAAGCGTCAACAATCTGGTCAATGATCTGGCGATTGCAGTGGATGCAGCAGAACGCCTTGCCGAAATCGCGCGGCAAGAGGAGATACGCGCCAAAAAGCTGGCCGCAGGTGAACGCCGCCTTTTCCAAGTTGGCGCCAGTGATTTTTTTCTGGTCAATATCCGTGAGGAAGCCGCAGCCAATGCCGCTGTGCGCCGCTTACAAGCCCAGTTTGAGGTGCAAAAACTGCACGCCGATCAATTGGCGGTTGCCGCTGATACTGATGCTTTAGGGCTGGAAGCCATGGGCACGGGCACAATAACAATCGGCGAATAATCGCCTCAACCTATGACAGAGCGCAGCTAAGACGTGATGACAGCAAACAGGCTGTTGCCTTTACGCATGACTTGCTGGCATGAAAGCGCAAAGCAAAATATTTTTGAGAGGCTTTCATGGCAGACACTGCGCATAACGAAGAACCGCTTATCCCCGCGCCGATAGCGAAAAACACCCATTGTTCGCCAGACGATTATGATAGGCTCTACCAGCAATCTATAGAGGATAATGACGGTTTCTGGCTGGAACAGGCCAAACGTATTGACTGGATCACCCCGCCGCAAAAGGCCGGTATATGGAGCTATGACCCTGTCAATATCACATGGTTTGCCGATGGCGTTTTGAACATCTGCCACAATGCGGTCGATCGCCATGTCGCGGCGGGGAAAGCGGATACACAGGCGCTTATCTGGGAAGCCGATGAGCCAGGCGTTATTCGCACGCTCACCTATGGCGAATTGCACAAAGAGGTGCAGATATTTGCCAATGTGCTGAAAAAACTGGGCGTCAATAAGGGCGACCGCGTGACCATCTATATGCCGATGATCCTTGAAGGGGCGATTGCCATGCTGGCCTGTGCGCGTATTGGCGCGGTGCATTCGGTAGTGTTTGGCGGCTTTTCACCAGAAGCATTGGCAGGACGCATCACCGATTGCGCCAGCAACTTTATCATTTGCGCTGATAGCGGCGTGCGCGGTGGCAAGCCAGTGCCGCTAAAAGCCAATGTCGATGCTGCGCTGGACCGTGTCGACCATGATTGCAGCGTGCTGATGGTGCGCCACACCGGCGAAGCAGTCGCCATGGTCGATGGCCGTGATCATATCTATCAGCAAGTGGCAGCGACGGTTGAGAGTGATTGCCCATGCGAACCTATGGCAGCAGAAGACCCGCTGTTCATTCTCTATACCTCTGGCTCAACCGGCAAGCCAAAGGGCGTGCTGCACACAAATGGCGGCTATGCTGTCTGGGCGGCAACAACTTTCCATTACACATTTGATTATCAGGATGGAGAGATATTCTGGTGCTCGGCCGATATTGGCTGGGTCACAGGCCATAGCTATATCGTTTATGGCCCGCTGCTCAACGGCGCGACTGAGCTTATGTTTGAGGGTATTCCCAACTATCCTGATTTCAGCCGTTTTTGGGATATGTGCGAACGGCACAAGGTCAATATCTTCTACACAGCGCCAACCGCGATCCGCGCCCTGATGCGGGAGGGTGATGCACCGGTTGAAAAGCATGACCTGTCCGCCATCCGCTTGTTGGGCACGGTGGGCGAGCCGATTAATCCAGAGGCATGGCGCTGGTACCACCGTGTTGTCGGCAAAGAAAATGTGCCCATCATTGATACATGGTGGCAAACAGAAACCGGCGGCGTGATGATAACCACCCTGCCCCATGCGCATGCCATGCGGCCGGGCAGTGCCGGCAAACCGTTTTTTGGCATCAAGCCGGAGTTGCTGGATAATGATGGCAATATCTTGCAAGGCGCGGCTGAGGGAAATCTGGCGATTGGTGGCAGTTGGCCGGGGCAAGCGCGCACCGTTTATGGTGACCATGCCCGTTTTGAACAAACCTATTTCAGCACCTATAAAGGCAAATATTTCACTGGCGATGGATGTAAGCGCGATGGTGATGGCTATTACCGCATCACGGGCCGTGTGGACGATGTTATCAATGTGTCCGGCCACCGCATGGGCACCGCCGAAGTTGAAAGCGCCTTAGTGCTCCATCCCAAAGTGGCAGAGGCCGCCGTTGTCGGTTATCCGCACGATATAAAAGGACAAGGCATTTACTGTTATGTCACGCTGAATGCCGGAACAGAGGCTGGCGACGCACTGACCGCCGAATTGCGCGCGCATGTGCGCAAAGAGATCGGCCCGATTGCGACGCCCGATCATCTCCATTTCACCCCCGGCCTGCCCAAAACCCGCTCCGGCAAAATTATGCGGCGCATATTGCGCAAAATTGCCGAGAATGATTATGGTGCATTGGGCGACACATCCACATTGGCTGACCCCAATGTTGTTGATGCCTTGGTGGAAGGGCGGTTGAACAGATGAGAATTTTAGACACATATAAAGCGCATAAATTAGCCATAGGCTTTTCCATTGCGGCGTCACTGTCATTATCGCCCGTATATGCGCAAGATTTACCAGATCCAGCAACAATAAGTGTACCCGACTTGTCATCCGCAAAAGATCCAAAAATTGCGAAGCAGGGCTGGAAATATTTTGTCTTTCACAAAGCCGGTGTAAGTTTCGAAGAGGCTTATGCAGATTTTGCTGAGTGCTACACATTCCTGCCCACCTTTTCAGGGGGCGGCGAACTGCCCAAATTTATTCCATGGGGCCAATCAGAAGACCCTGATACCCAGGAATTGGCCAGCAATGGCGGTAACTTTGGCGTAGTAGGTGTGGCGATTGGGGCGCTGATCGAAGGGCCATTGCGCCGCCGCGCCTATCAATCACGCATGCGCCGTTGCATGGAGCCACGCGGCTATGATCGCTATGGTCTGGATAAAGATATCTGGGAGCAAATTAGCGGCAGCTATTCGCTCGAATCCATCGCGATAAAGGCAAAAATTGCCAGCGGGCCCAAATTAGCGGACACACCATTGGAGATAAGCCGATGATACGTTATGCGTTGATCCTCATAGCTTTTATAACTTTGTCATCACCGCTTTTTGCGCAAGAGCGCCAAATGCGCCCTTTTAAGGAAGGGGAGGCAGTTTCGATCGAAAGCGATAAGGCCTATATCCTGTTTCGTACCGTCCGCCCCAAAGGTACTGCGTCTATAGAGCCAGTGCTATTGCGTGTTCCTGATAAAGAGGAAGTGGCGCGCTATCTGGAAGCGAAGACAGCAGCCTTTGCTAAAGAGAAACCAAAGCTTATTGAAAAGCGCGAAGCACTGCTGGCCAAAAAGGAAAAAGCCGAAAGCAGAGGCAAGACCTTTAAAAAGGAAATCCCACCAGAACCCAGCTTGGCTAATTTTGTGTTTAATTATGAAGGTATTGCCAATGTTGAGAATGTTGATGACAGCAAAGCCTTTGTAAAAGCCAAACCAGAAAGCACTTATCTCGTCGCAGTTAAGCCGGGTGATTATATCATCTACGCGGCCAGTTTTGGCAGTGGTATTTTAAAGCCGTTTTTGCACACATGCTTTTCGCTTGGCACAGTTGGCTTCACGGTAAAGCCGGGCGAAATTACCGACCTTGGATATTGGTATGGCGATGGCGCAAAGCTCAAATCGGACATTCCTGAATTGGCAGAAGAAACGGGCTTTGGACCAAGCAGCGACACTCCATTTGTGTTGGCAACAGGCACAGTGCGCCCAGCAAGAGCAGATAGCTCGCTGCCCTCCGCCCTGACCGATCAGCCCATAGTAAAGGGCGAATATCGCGCGGTTGGGAAATTTTTTAATGCGGCCTGTGGCGGTATAAACCGCATGCCGCCCGTACCGGGTATATTGGCCTATCAAGGGGGCAAGGTGGTGGACGGCAAAACAGGTGAAATTGTGGCCGATAACTATCCCTAAAACTATTAAACCCAGACATTAGGGCGCAATATTATGCTTGCGCATGCGTCACCAGCTAATCCCCCGCGACCCAATCGCCGCTTTTGCCGCCGCGTTTTTCTATGAGTTTTATCCCGCTGATGGTCATGGATTTGTCCACCACTTTGACCATATCATAAACGGTTAAACAGGCCGCGCTTACCGCAGTTAGCGCTTCCATTTCGACACCCGTTTTGCCATCTGTCTGCGCCTCTGCCTGCACGCGCACCAGCCCTGCGGCTTCGTCACAGTCCAGCGCCACCCGCAATTTGGTGAGCGGCAAGGGATGACATAACGGGATAATCTCTGCCGTGCGTTTTGCGGCCATAATGCCGGCCAGTTCAGCAACGGCCAGCACATCGCCTTTCTTATTCTGGCCAGAGATAATCTGCGCCATTGCAGGGGCAGACATGTGCACTTCACCGCTGGCCACGGCCACTCTGCGCGTCACGGCCTTATCGCCGACATCAACCATGACAGCGCGGCCCGTGCCATCAATATGAGTGAGCTTATGATCGGTCATATTCATCCTTATCGCTGCTTTGCCAGCGGGCCTTATCTGCATAATCTTGTTCGCGCGGTTCAATCCATATTGCGCCAGTTGCGGTCATTTCCTTCTTCCAAAAGGCCGCTTCGCTTTTCAACCAGTCCATCAAAAAGTCAGTGGCCAAAAAGGTGGTACGGCGGTGCTTGGCGCTGGTGCCGACAAAGACAATCGGCTCTGCTGGCAATATCTCCCCCACACGGTGGACGATATGCACATGCTGTAAATCCGGCCAGCGTTGCCGCGCCTGCGCCACGCCTTGCTTTATGCTGTCTTCGGTAAAGCCTGGATAATGTTGCAGCATCATAGCCTGCACCACATCACTGGTCATGCTGTCCGGCCGGGCGATGCCAGTGAAGCAGGATAATGCGCCATCGCCCTTTGCCGCCAGACGCAGCGCCTTATGCTCCGCCTCTGGATCGAGTGGATCGGCCGCGCAGCGGATAACCGAAGAGGCAAGCATATCGGCCATAGCCTTACCCGCCACTCACCGGCGCTAGAAAGGCCAATATGTCATTATCTTTCAGCAGTTTATCTGGTAGGCAGATATTCTGGTTAACCGCAATACGGCTGCCCTTTTTGGCATATATTGCAGCAAAGGCAGCGTTTTCATTGGCCAATATTGTCGCCACGTCTTTAGCACTGATGCCATCGGCAAAGTCGCGTGGCCCCTCTGCCAGAACATCGCCAAATGCACCAAAAAACAAAAGCTGTATCTGCATGGAGCGATCAACCACCGGTCGCTGACATTGTGCGCGTCACGGCGGCGCTGCCCTCTGCAATGGCTGTGACAAAATCATGCGCTTGCGGTTTCTGGTGCATGGCGCTGGCCACCAAAGCGTCCAGAGCGCGTTCGCCATCACCGCCATTGGCCATATTGCGGCGCATCACCTTGGCAAAATCGAAAAATACATCATGGCCCAGACAGGGATATAAACGCCCCGTTGCGGTGACGCGAACGCGGTTGCAACTGTCGCAGAAATTGCCCGTCATCGGCGCGATAAAGCCAATGCGCCCGCCGGTCTGTTCAACATCAATATAGCGCGATGGCCCTGATGTGTTATGTTGTGAAGGGGTCAGGTGCCAATGCTTGGCCAAATCAGCCTCTACCTTGGCCAGTGACAGAAATTCCAAATCCTTACCATGCGCCATGGGCATGGACTCGATTAAGCTGATATCCATGTCTTTACCATGCGCCCATTGCGTCATGGCGATAATATCGTTCAGGCTGGTATCGGCCATGGTGACCATATTGATTTTCACTTTCAGCCCGGCATTCAGCGCGGCATCAATGCCTGCCAGAACCACATCCAGCCGCCCCAATCGCGTGATGGCGGCAAAGCGGTCTGCATCCAGTGTATCGAGTGATATATTGATCCGCTCCACACCCAATCGCGCCAGATCATCTGCCTTGCGTGTCAATTGGGTGCCATTGCTGGTCATGGTGACCTCTTTCAGACCGCCCTGTCGCTTATAGCGCATCAGCCGGTCGATCAGCTCCAAACAATCACCGCGCACCAATGGCTCCCCGCCCGTGATGCGAATATGTTCAACGCCGCGTTTTACAAAAGCGCCAGCCAGCATGTCCATCTCGTCCAGCGTCAGCAATTCCTTGCGCGGCTTAAACTGCATATCACGCGGCATACAATAGGTACAGCGCAGATCACACCGGTCGGTAACCGATAAGCGCAAATAGCGGATATGACGGCCGAAACCATCAACCATGGCTGGGTTTTGAGGAGCAAATTGCGGTTTTGCGCTTGGGGGAAGGATGGTGTTCATAACAATGTTATCGCGCGCCAAAACAGCCGGAGCGACACCAAAATGATAAGCAATGCTGTACCGCGACGCAACCAGTTTAACGGCAGCCGCAAAGCACCCAGCCATGAGCCACATGCGCCGCCCAGCAATACAGCCAGCAATAACGGCCAATAGCTTAGCAGCGCTGCGCCATTATTACCGCTCAAATTTGTGAATTGCCCGGCCAAACCAGCAAGAGAGTTCAGCAATATGAACAGGCTGGCCGCACCCGCTATTGCCCGCGGCGACCCCCAATGGATGAGATATAATATCGGCGCCAGAAAGATGCCGCCGCCTATGCCCGTAACGCCGGCCAGAAAGCCAAGCCCGCCACCAATGGCAAGGTTTAAGAGGACGCGTTTTTTAGCGGGCCGATTGTCGATATTTTGATGGTCTTGCGCATCTTTAGATTGGAGCAAAATGAGCAATCCCGCAATGCCCAGCGCCCCGGCTAACAGCGCGGTAAAGGCCAGCTCGCTAACCGGTAATTGCCCGCCAAACCAGGCAGCGGGAATTGATAACAGAAAGAGCGGCCATATCCGCCGCCAGTCAATTGCTCCGGCGCGGGCGAAACGCCATGTTCCGCCAGCCACCACAATGATATTGCAGCATAATGAGATGATGGGCAGCAATTGGTAACCTGTGCCACTGATCGCCAGCAATGCCGTATAGGTAGAACCACCGCCAAAGCCGATAGCTGCATAGAGCAGCGCGGTTACGCCAAAAGCGGGGATGAGAAAGCTAGGCATTATAGCAAATTTTCTGCGCTAGACTTGCCTGAATTGCAACAACCATGCGTGACGCATGCCGGTAAAAACGGCAATGTAGCGTAGCATGGCCGCAACCTTATTATACGCGGTTTATTTATAATGCTCCCGCCGATCACCAAAGTCGCGCACTCTTTTGCGCCAAGTGCGATAGCTGGACGGTTTAAGGGTTTCCCGCATCAAAACCTTCACATACTTTTCCGATATGCCAAATTCGCGTTCTATATGCGCGAAACTGATATGGTCGCTCAGCGCCATTTCGATAATGGCGCTTTTATCAGCCTCTGACAGCGTTTCATCGGTCATAAACCTGTCCATTATGAAAAGGATGGTGCGGACGGCGGGACTCGAACCCGCACACCCAGTGATGGATAGCAGATTTTAAGTCTGCTGCGTCTACCATTTCGCCACGTCCGCACTGCTTATATTGATCGCTCTGCTCTTAACAAACAGGCCATTCAACATCCATATCGGAATAGATTATACCGAATAGATTGTCATTGTATGAGATCAAGAAATTTATCAACCGATCCAGTTGAATAAGGAGGAAATATTTTCCTAGTCGTTATTCAAACGCTCACGCATTTCTTTGCCGGGCTTGAAATATGGCACCCGCTTTGACGGGACATCCACAGCTTCGCCAGTACGCGGGTTACGGCCTTTGCGCGACGCTCTTTCACGTGTGGAAAAGGCACCAAAGCCGCGTAACTCTACACGGCCATCTTCAGCCAATTGCTGGGTAATCTGGTTAAAAAAGAGATCGAGAATTTTTTCGACTTCTTCAATCTTCAGTTCAGGATTTTCATCAACAAGCTTCTTCAACAATTCTGATCGAATCACTTTTTAGGCCCCCACAGTAAAGTTGGAGAAAAGACGCCTGGCCAATTTTAAAAAGCCTGGAGCTTGTGCGTATCACAATATCAGAATTGTGGCAGAAAAATCGGCTTTTGACAATGCCTTGGAAATGATTTCGTTAGCGAATTAATGGCCGAGAATAGGCTAAATGCATATTCTCGGCCATAATATTCGTTAAATCAGTCTTTTTTCTTCAATGCTTCGCCGAGAATATCGCCGAGGCTGGCGCCCGAGTCGGACGAACCATATTGCTCAACAGCCTGCTTCTCTTCTGCAAGCTGATGCGCTTTGATAGAGAAGTTCGGTTTCTTCGAACGGTCAAAACCAACGACCATGGCATCGATTTTCTGGCCGTTTTGGAAACGGTCAGGACGCTGCTCATCACGGTCACGACCAAGATCAGAACGCTTAACAAATCCAGTTACGCCGTCATCACCAGCCTGAACTTCCAGACCGCTATCGGTAACCTGCAAAATGGTCACGGTAACAACCGCACCTTTGCGCAAGCTGCTTCCAGTTGCAGCTTCAGCAGAAGGCGCACCTTTTTCAAGTTGCTTCATACCCAGCGAAATACGCTCTTTCTCAACATCAACGTCAAGAACGATAGCTTTCACCTGCTCACCCTTGCGGTGCAGGTTAAGCGCGTCTTCGCCAGAAATGCCCCAAGCGATATCTGACATGTGTACCATGCCGTCCACATCGCCTTCCAGCCCGATAAACAGACCGAATTCGGTTGCATTCTTAACTTCGCCCTCAACTGTTGTGCCAACAGGATAGGTTTCAGCAAAGGCGTCCCAAGGATTGTTCTGCGCTTGTTTCAGACCCAGGGAGATACGGCGTTTCTCGCTATCAACCTCAAGAACAATAACATCAACTTCCTGACTGGTAGATACGATTTTGCCAGGATGAACATTCTTCTTGGTCCAGCTCATTTCAGAAACGTGGACCAGACCTTCAATGCCGGGTTCCAGCTCAACAAAGGCACCATATTCGGTGATGTTGGTTACTGCGCCAGAGAGTTTTGCGCCAATTGGATATTTGGCAACTGCGCCATCCCATGGATCGCTTTCCAGCTGCTTCATGCCCAAAGAAATACGCTGTGTATCTTGGTTGATGCGGATGATCTGAACTTTCAGTGTGTCACCAATGTTGATCACTTCATTAGGGTGATTGATGCGCTTATAACTCATGTCGGTGACGTGAAGCAGACCATCAATGCCGCCCAGATCAACAAAGGCACCATAATCGGTGATGTTTTTAACAACGCCTTCAATAACCTGATTTTCGGTCAGGTTCTGGATCAGACCAGAACGCTGTTCCGCGCGTGTCTCTTCCAGAACGGCGCGGCGTGATACAACAATATTGCCACGGCGACGGTCCATTTTCAAAATCTGGAAAGGCTGCGGAATATCCATCAGCGGCTGCACATCACGCACGGGGCGGATATCAACCTGGCTGCCAGGCAAAAAGGCTACGGCACCATCAAGATCAACAGTGAAGCCGCCTTTGACGCGGCCATAGATAACGCCTTCAACGCGCTTGCCTTCGCCGAACTCATCTTCAAGACGATCCCAAGCAGCTTCGCGGCGTGCGCGATCGCGGGACAGCATGGCTTCGCCATCAGCATTTTCCACGCGGTCAACATAAACCTCTACTTCGTCACCGATTTTCAGATCGGCTTTCTGACCGGGCGCAGCGAACTCACGTAGAGCAACGCGGCCTTCGGATTTAAGACCCACATCGATGACGGCTTTGTCATTTTCGATGCCGGTTATGGTGCCTTTGACCACGCGACCTTCAAAGTCCTGATCTTCGCCACCTAGTGATTCGTTAAGCATTGCCGCGAAATCATCGCGGGTTGGATTTGCCGATGAGGCCATAAATGTTCCTTAGTATTGCTTTTTCCGGCCAAGCGGTTGGTTCCGCTGGTCTTGGCCCAAACTGCCGCCTTTACCTCATGTAAAGACAGCATTCTCAAGACGTTAGCATCAGAAACACAATAGACATACATAACCATCAAAACGCATCGAGGCGGTCCGTTTTGGCGGAACGCCTTTGCGCAGATATTGATCAGTTTGAATGGCTGGGCCGTTAGCGGCCTTCTATCCTGTCTCTGACAAGCATAATCGCCTGTCGAACGGCGGCGGCTATAGTCATTTCCGACGTATCTAGCAAGTCCGCATCTTGCGCGGGTTTTAGCGGCGCAGCAGCGCGGCCACTGTCACGCGCATCCCGCTTGATGATATCGGCCAGCATATTATCGAAACTTGGTTGCTCACCCTTCGCTTTCATTTCATTGAAACGGCGAGTGGCACGGGCCTCAGCAGAAGCGGTCACAAATAATTTGGCATTGGCTTCCGGCGCAATCACAGTGCCAATATCCCGGCCATCGAGCACTGCGCCGCCTATTTGGTTCTTAAATGCTAATTGCCGCTCCAACAGCGCTTCACGAACCGCAGGATGCACTGATACCCGGCTGGCCAACCCACCGGTCGTTTCACTGCGCAAATCAGGTAGATCAAGCAGTGCATCATCAAAGCCGCAAGCCGCCAGTGCATCGCTTTCCTTATCCGGGTCGCCACATGCGCGCGCCACGGCATATCCAACAGCACGGTATAATAAGCCGGTATCCAGATAGGGCAGACCAAATTCCTGCGCCAAAGCCCGGGCGATAGTGCCCTTGCCCGAGGCGCTAGGCCCATCAACAGCGATGATCATTGCGCTGCATCCATCAGCAATGTTTCAAACACAGGAAAGCTGGTCGCAATGGGGCGCACATCGTCAATTTCCACACCGGTCTTGCTCATACAGCCAGCTATGGCAAAGCTCATAGCGATACGGTGGTCCAGCGCGCTGGCAATCGTTGGTTTGGCCTGTGGTGCAAAAGATTCGCCATCGCGCCCTTCAATAATCAAACCGTCTGCGGTTTCCTCAATATTGACATCAAGCTGCTTCAGGCCCTGCGCCATAATGCCCAATCGGTCAGACTCTTTCACCCGCAATTCCTCCAACCCACTGGTGCGTGTCGTTCCTTTGGCCAATGCTGCGGCGATAAAGAATATCGGGCATTCATCAATCATCAGCGGCGCCAGTGCAGGATCAAGATCAATAGCGGACAGGTCCGAATGGCGCACATGCAGATCGGCAACAGGCTCTCCGCCAATTTTGCGCGGATTCTGTTCCACTATATCGCCGCCCATTGCCAGCAAAGCCGTGACAAGGCCGGTGCGTGTCGGGTTCATGCCGACATTATTGATGATCAGATCAGAGCCAGGGATAATCAGCGCCGCTACAATGAAGAACGCAGCGGAAGAAATATCGCCCGGCACAATAATATCTTGGGGAGTGAAATCCGCCTCACCGCGCAATTGATGCACCAAGGCACCATCATCATCGCGCGCACTGTTCAACTCTGCACCAAAGCTGCGCAGCATGCGTTCACTATGGTCGCGTGTTGGCACTGGCTCGATAACCGTTGTAACGCCCGGTGTATTGAGGCCAGCAAGCAAGACCGCTGACTTTACCTGTGCTGAGGCAACGGGCAATGTATAATTTATCGGCACAGCAGGGCAAAGGCCGCGCATCATGATCGGCAAGCGTTCATCACCGCCCTGTGACTGAAATTCTGCGCCCATTTGTGACAAGGGCCGGGTTACACGTCCCATTGGTCGGCCAGATAATGAAGCGTCGCCAATAAATGTTGCTGAGATATTATGGCTAGCGATCAGCCCCATAAGCAGCCGTGTTGATGTTCCGCTATTGCCCATATCAAGCGCGCCAGCGGGTTGAAGCAGCCCGCCAATGCCAACCCCATTGACCAACCAGTCGCCAGTCTCCGAATCATGGGCAATATCAGCGCCCATCGCCCGCATTGCACCGATTGTGGCCAAAACATCCTCACCCTCCAACAGTCCAGAGATTCGACTCTGTCCTATGGCCAGTGCAGAAAACATGATTGAACGGTGAGAAATCGACTTGTCGCCAGGCACGGTAATCGTACCTTTTAGCGCGGTTGAACGGCCAAAACTCCGTGGTTCAGCAGGGGTATTAGGCGATGACATGCGGTTCCAGACTGACAATGTTATTGAACGTGATAATCATTGGGCTTTTGACAGCGCGGCAAAGCTATGGCAAGGCGCAGCCCACTTTACGGGTCAGTAAAGATGTTTACTTTGAAAAATCACTGGTCTGAACCCTTTAAATTCCAATTTTATTGTGCATATGGTCGAACAAAGAAAATCGGCCGAGACATGAACAAAAAGGCAAGAAAATGGTAAAACCTGAATGGGGCACAAAGCAAAGCTGCCCAAAATGTGGCACCCGCTTTTACGATCTGGGCAATGATGACCCTGCAACATGCATTGAATGTGGCAATGAATGGCATCCGGAGCCTGTGCTGAAATCAAAACAGCCTCTGCCATTTGAAGAAGCTGATGGCAAAAAAGAAAATGATGCCGATTTGGCGGATGATGAAGATCTGGACGTTGATGAGAGCGAAAACACCGCTGATGGCGATGTCGACCTTGGCGGCGATGAAGATCTGGGCGTCAAAAAAGCCGATGACGAGCGCGAAGACGATACTTAAGCCATCAATCGGGTGATGGCATAGCTATCACCCAAATTTTTGCTTGATGCGATGAAGCCGCTCGACTAATGAGCGTGCTGCACAATCTGCTTCCCACAGCAGATTTTGGTATATGGGGCCTTAGCTCAGCTGGGAGAGCGCTTCGCTGGCAGCGAAGAGGTCAGCGGTTCGATCCCGCTAGGCTCCACCATTTTTATAAATTCCCAATAATTACAACATCGCCATATCGGTTGGCAGGTCGAGCAATACCCGGCCTGTCAGTTCATAAATAGCTGCCGAGGTTGCAATATGCTGCGTGGCGACATGGGCGTCGCGGAAGCGGCGTTGTAAATTGCATGTCAGATAGACCGCATTGCCGCCGCCCAGCGTGAAGGCGGTTTTGGCGACATCGGCTGCGCTTTCTGTTGCATATGTTGCGGCCAGTCGCAGTTCGGCGCGTTCATGCGGCCCCAAATGTCCATTGGCCTGTGCCGACGTCCAGCATTTGGCCACTGCTTCACGGAAAAAAGCCTCCGCAGCGCGATATTGGGCCTCAGCACGCGCAATCTCTGTCTGAATGACGGGCTTTTCTGCCATTGCCTTCTGGCCGCCAATTGGCTTTTTTGCAGCGACCAAGGCTTTAATCTCGTCCAGCGCACCTGCCGCATTGCCCAGTGCCACGGACGCGACGCCCATCGCTAATAATCCGAATACCGGATAGGTATAGAGGGCGCCCTCTTCATGCGGGGTATCGGTAATCAGGGAAACGCTTTGTTCTTTGGGAATAATGGCATCTTTCACGGTGAAATCTGACGAACCCGTGCCCTTCATACCAACCACATGCCAAGTATCCAAACGCTCTACTTGATCAGAGGCAAAGTACATCATGCGGTGATAAGGTGCGCCATTATCCATGCGCTGCAGCTCACCATCTTTGAAAATCATCGCCCCGGCGCAGAGCCAGTCACAATTCACATTGCCTGACCCCCATTGCCAGCGGCCGGACACGCGGTAATGGTCCCCCATATCTTCAGCGCGGCCCATGGGCGCGAAAACCCCGCCAGTTTTGATAAGCGGGTTGCCATAAATGCTCTGCGCAATATCGCGCGGCAGATATGCGGCATTAACCGCTGTTGTCGCCCCGATCATGGCGCACCAGCCAGTGCTGGCCTCTGAACGCGATATCGCATGCAACACCGCTACAATCTCAGGCGGTGAGAGTTCAAAACCGCCAAAGCTTTTTGGCGTGACCATCGCATAGACGCCCGCCGCAGCCAGATCATCCGCAATATCCAGCGGCATACGTCCGGCAGCCTCTATTTCATCAGCTCTGGAAGCAATATCGGGCAACAAAGCCGCAACCTTTTCCCCTAATCGAGGGATAGTCTCTAATGGCTGCATGTTCTTATCTCTCCCCTAAAGCCTGTTAAAGGCGCATCATACTCGCAATATTGTTGCGTTGCATATCACTGGAGCCGCCAACAATCGGCATGCCCAGCAAATCGCGCACATGGCGCTCCATCTCATACTCTTTTGATAGTGCATAGCTGCCCATCACCTGTTGGCAGGCAATGGCAATTTCTACGCCAGTATCCGCGACAAATAATTTGGCCATGCTGGTTTCCACTGAGCAGGGCCGCCCTTCATTGGCCAGCCATGTTGCGTGATAGAGCATATGCCGTGCGGCCTGCCACTTGGTCCGCGCTGTCACCAGCTTGTGTCTAATGGCCTGATGCTGCGCGATGGGCTTGCCAAATTGTTCGCGTTCCTGCGCATAGGCCCATGCCTCATCAACCGCAGCCCGCGCCACGCCCAGAGCCACTGCGCTGATCTCCAGCTTCTCAACGTCCAATGCGCGGCCAGCCAATTGCTGCCACCCGCGGTTCCACATAACATCCCCGCCCACCACATTTTCTGCTGGAATGCGCACATTATCAAAATACACATCCTGACTATGGGTGTAGCGCAGATTGACATGCTCAATATCCTGCATGGTGACGCCGGTTGCCTTGGTCGGCACCAGTATGAAAGACAGGTTTTTATAACGATCCCCCGCATCACCGGAGCGCACCAGACAGTAAATATAATCCGCCCAATCTGCGCCCGTGCACCAGCGTTTTGCGCCATTGATAACAATATCATCACCATCGCGCCGTGCCGTGGTTTCTACACTGGCCAAATCGCCGCCAATATTGGGTTCGGACAGACCATAGGATAGGAATATCTCGCCCTTCGCGACCTTGGGCAATATGGCGTTTTTCTGTGCTTCGCTGCCATTTTCTGACAGGTTCATCCCGGCATAAAAGCTGGTGTGGATATAGGGGCCAGCCAGCGCCGAACCGCCGCGTGATAATTCCTCAATCACCGCAATAGCGGCAACCAGATCAGGACCGGCACCGCCATAATCCTGATCCACTGTCAGTGCGGTAAGGCCCATTTTGTTGAACCGTGCATAAATATCACGCGGCCATTTTGCCTCTGCGTCCCATTGCTTGCGCTTTTCCGGCGGGGCATGTTCGGCGATAAACCGCTGCACCTGTGCGCGGATGGCGGTGACATGATCTGGCTCATCAATAAAGGTCTGCTCGCTCATACCATCATTCCCCGGTCAAATTGGGTGCGCGCTTTTCAGCCATGGCAGCAACCGCTTCGCGCCGATCATCCAGAAAGTTGGAAACACTTTCATAGCCGATACTGGCGTCCATCAGCTGCGCAGCCAGTGCTTTGAGCGGGATATTGGTGACCGTTTTCGTCCAGCGCACAGCCCATTTTGGGTTGCCCAAAATCTTGCCGCATATTTCAGAGACTTTTGCGTCCAACTGATCAGCAGGCAGCGCATAGTTGATCAGGCCCAGCTCTTTCGCCTCCACTGCGGTCAACAAATCGCCGGTCATCAGCAATTCTTTCGCCTTGGCATAGCCGATCAGTTGCGGCCATATCAGGGCGCCGCCATCACCGGCCACCAGCCCGACCTTAACATGCGGATCACCAATTAGTGCCTTTTCATCAGCAATGATGATATCGCACAGCAAAGCGATGGTTGCCCCCAGCCCGGCCGCAGCACCATTTAGGCGGCAAATAATCGGTTTCTCCATTTCCAGCAGCCCAGAGACAATGCGCTTCGCATCCCAGGCGATGCTGCGGAATTTTGCGGGATCATCAATTTGCTCAGCAAACCAGTCAAAATCACCGCCAGCGCAAAAGGCACGGCCTTTGGCCGACAATATGATGATATCGCTGTCCGCATCGCGCTGTAAATCGGTAAAGATGGTCGCCAATTCATCGTGCATGATGGCATCGACACCATTGACCGGATGATCGGATGTTATGAAGGCCGTTAATATCTTGCCGTCACGCGCAAAGGTAAAACGCTGATAATTCGCGCTCTCAATCGCAAAGGCCGCCGCCATTATTCCTCACCCACTTTAACGACGCGCCGGCCCATATTCTCCCCGCGAAACAGACCGCAAAACGCCTCTGGCATGGCGGCCAGCCCGTCAAAACGCTCTTCCTGCAATTTCAATTCCCCTTTGGCAATCATGCCAGCCATAGTCTGCAGGGCCTCAGAGAACATTTTGGCGTGGTAAAATACGACCAGACCGCGCATCATAATCTGGTGCGTGATGAACGGCGTTGTGGTGCGAATGCCCGGCCTGTCCTCCAGCGCCAGCGAATAATCCGCCACTTGCCCCGCCACACAGATACGCCCATTGAGCCGCATCTTGGGCAAAACGCGTTCAATCATTGCATTGCCAACATTATCATACAGCAAATCCACGCCATCAGGCAGGGCTGCGCTGATCGCTGCATCCAGATCATCAACGCTTTTATAATTGATGGCCACATCAAACCCAGCCTCTTCGGTCAGCCAATTGCATTTGGCATCACTGCCCGCAATGCCCACCACTTTTGATGCGCCCCACGCCTTAGCCAATTGGCCAGCAGTTGCCCCAACGGGCCCTGCGGCAGAGGATATCAGCACTGCATCGCCCGCGCGAAATTGCGCGGTTTCCTTTAGCCCGCAATAGGCCGTTAGGCCCGGCACACCCAACACGCCAATCCAATAGGATAACGGCAATCCCGGCGTCACTGGCCCGATAAAACCCTTGCCATTGTGAATGCTGTGTGTGCGCCATCCCCCAGCGAAAAACACCAACGTGCCGTCTGGATATTTTTCATGGTTGCTGGCCTCAACCCGTCCGACCGAAAAGCCATCCATTGGCGCACCGATTTTCTGCGCGGCGGCATATGTTGCCGAGCCGGAAAGTCGCGAGCGCGTGCCCGGATCAACCGAGTTATAAATATGCGCAATGCGAAACTCACCATCGCCCGGTTCGGGTAGCGGCGCATCCTCAATTTTAAAATCTTCGGGGACCGGAAGGCCATCACAGTGGCGCGCCAAAACAATTTGTTGCATATTCATCGACATGGAAACAGGGATACCCTCTCGCTTTATTTTTATGTGGCATCAGCAGACCATGAAGCGGTCATGGCTGTCAACTATCGACTATCGCTTCGCCGCCCTTATCGCCGCAATATTGCTGCTTGGTTTAACAAGCGGCTGCACCGAAGAAACCGCCGGAGAAATCATAGCCGACAGACAAGATGAAGACGCTCTTATCCGATTATCGGATGCAGAGATACGTGGCCTTGATCCACAAAAAGTGTCTGATCTGGCCGCTATCCGCGTTGCGCGGGATCAGTTTGAAGGGCTAACCCGCTTTAACGGCAAAGGTGAAGCCGAACCTGGCCTTGCCAAAAGCTGGACTGTCAGCACCGATGGTAAGGTCTGGACCTTTACCTTGCGCGACAATCTGAAATTTTCCGATGGGCACCCGATCATAACGCAGACCTTTGCCAGCATTTGGCAGCGTTTGCAGGCCGATGCCACTGCATCACCGCACAAAGCCCTGTTTGCGCCTATCATGGCTATATCTGCTCAGGGCGATGCAGCAGTGCAGGTGATATTGCACAATCCTTATCCCGAACTGCCCGCACTTTTGGCCCATCCCGCCATGGCGGCTTTGCCCATGCACCGCATTGCACAGCTTGGCGACCAATGGACTGGCGAACGTCCCTTAGTGACCAGCGGCGCCTATCGCACCGCGCAATGGATTTTGAATGACCGGATCGTTCTGCAAGCCAATCCGCATTGGCATCAGGATGCGCCTGATATTGCTGAAATACAGTGGAAGCCGGCAGATGATGCATTGAACGGGATGCGGCAAATTCTGGGTGGTGCAGCAGATATAGCGAGTGATTACCCCAGCAATCGCCATCAATGGCTGATGGAAAATCATGCAGAATTTGTGCATGTGTCCGATTATCTGGGCACCTATTATTTTGCGTTTAACAGCCGCACCGCGCCATTTGATAACGCCAATATCCGCCGCGCCTTGTCCATGGCGGTTGACCGGACATTCCTGACTGAAGAGCTTATCGGATTGGGCAATAGCCCTGCCCATCTGGTCGTGCCGCAAAGACTTTGGCGCTTCCAAAACACGCAAAGCCATGATGACAATAACCAAGCGTCCCACATCGCAGCCCGCCGTAAGCAAGCGCGGCGATTGCTGGAGGATGCTGGTTATAATGACCAAAAACCACTGCGTTTTGACATTCGCATTAACAGTTCGCGCGAACATAAGCGCGTCGCTGTCGCGCTGGCGGCGATGTGGTCGGAACTGCCGGTTGAAGCGAGTGTTTTGAACAGCGAGGCATCACTGCATTTTGCAGGTCTGCGCCGCGGTGATTTTGCACTGGCGCGTTCAGGATGGATTGCCGATCTGCCCACACCAGAAAATTTTCTGGCCGTCCATTCCCCAAATGCCGGTCCATCCAATTATAGCGGTTACAATAATCCTGATTATGATGCGCTTCTGGCCAAAGCCGCTGGTCTGGCTGATCCTATGATGCGGGAAAAAGCGCTCTATGATGCCGCATTGCTATTGGCCGAGGACGCGCCGATATTGCCCTTATATTATTACACAGCCCGCAATTTGGTCAGTCCGCGTATATCGGGCTGGCAAGACAATGTGCTGAACATTCACCCCAGCAGCACCTTATCATTCACAACCCAATAACACATACTAGGTCAGCCAAGCCTCAGCATGTTCACGCACTATCAAGCGTCTAAGCGATAGCAGAGCGCAATGAATAGATGTAAGGTGCCTATGTGACTCGGTTTCTATCCCTTCTACTGTCTCTCATGCGCGCCATAATGGTTCCGCTATCGCTGGTTTTTTCGCTTATGGCTTTGGCATCCTGCAGCTCATCAGGCGAGAGCAATACTGTCATATCCATCATTGATAAGCAGCAGACATTGTTTGAGATTGGCCGCAAGACATTATCCCCCGGGGCACGCAATATCCGCATGGCGATAGCCCAAGGGCTGGTTCGTTTTGACGAGCAGGGGCAAATCACTCCCGGCCTGGCCGAACGCTGGGTCGTTACCGATGATGGGCTGAGCTATGTCTTTCGCATTCGCAACCAAAATTGGGCCGATGGCACTGATGCCAATGCGGCCGATATTGCACGCGGACTAAGCGAAAGGCTGGCGATAGAAAGGACAGGCCGCCTTGCCGCAGATGTAGCGGCCATTCGCGATATCCGCGCAATGACGCAATTTGTTGTCGAAGTCCGCCTCAATAACCCCTTCCCCAATTTGCTGCAAATATTGGCGCAGCCTGAAATGGGGGTCCGGGTTGATGGACGTGTTTCCGGCCCGCTAAAACTTGATAGCCCATCTACTCCAGCGGTTTTGTCGATAATGCCACTAAGCCCAGAAGAAGAAGAAATATTGACCAACAGGGGCAACTTGCCTTTGCAGGTACGCTCTGACAAGGCAGCGAAAAGCGTGGAACTGTTCCGCAGCGGCCAATCTGATTTGGTACTGGGGGGGAGATTTCACAATCTGCCATTGGTCAATGTTGCTGGAATTGCGCGCAGCCGGTTACAGCTTGACCCCGCGCCGGGCCTGTTTGGGTTGGTTATCACCAATGATGAAGGGTTTCTGGCTGAGCCGGCAAATCGTGAAGCGCTCTCTATGGCCATTGATCGCACCAACTTACTGCCAGCCCTGCAATTACAAAATTGGGGCGCAACATCACGGATCATTCCCGCCGATGTTCCAGATTATACACCGATTGTCGCAGATCGCTGGCAAGATTTGAGCATAGCTGAGCGCCGAGCAACCGCTCGTTTGCGGGTTATCAGTTGGCAAAATCGCAACCGTCTGGTCCGTACTTTGCGCGTTGCCATGCCGGAAGGGGCGGGCGCACGCTATCTTATGGCAAAATTACGCGCAGACTGGCGCTTAATCGGCATTGATGTGCAAATGGTCACCAATGGCAGCTATGCCGATCTGGTGCTGATTGACGAGGTGGCCAGATATAATGGCGCGGAATGGTATATATCGCAGCTGGGTTGTGCACGGCAAAAACTTTGTGACGAAGAAAGCGAGTTTCAGTTGCAGGATGCCCGCGCCGCTTTTGATAGCGATTTGCGGGCCACAAAAATGGCCGAGGTCGAGACTCTGATGACGCGCTTTAACAATTATATCCCGCTCGGTCAGCCGATACGGTGGTCGCTGGTTAGCGGCGATATCGATGGCTTTGTCGCCAATGGGGCAGGTCTCCACCCCTTGCTTCCTCTGCTTGAAACCCCAAATTAATAATGGGCAAGCAATTTTGAGGAAAACAGCATGGCCGTTTCGCCAAGCACCAAAGACATGATTAAACAAGGGCTTGAAGCCCTTCCCCGCGACCCCAAAGCCGTGCGCCAAAGGGTGGAAGCGTTGGAAGCGGTATTAGAACGCAGCATGGTCCTGCCCGGTGTGAAAGTGCCTATTGGGCTTGATACTATATTGGGTCTGGTTCCGATTGTGGGCGATGTTATCACCGCTGTCATGGGGCTTTATATGGTTTGGGAAGCCCGCAATCTGGGGCTTTCGCGCTTTCAAATGGCGCGTATGATCGGCAATATCGGCATTGACACCCTGATCGGCAGCGTTCCTGTCGCGGGTGATCTGTTTGATCTGTTCTGGCGCTCAAACACCAAAAACCTGCGCATCATAAAACGCCATCTCGATAAACATCACCCCGGCGATATGGTTATTGAAGGCTAGAGCAAATAGGATAACGACCAAAGCGCAGCATCATGTCAGCTGCGCTTTGGACCGCATCAATGCTTATCTTCCCGCTCCGGCGTTAACATACCCGGCGTAACAAAACCGATCGGGTTCACCGCCATCGCTTTTTGCTTCAGCGTCGATTCAATCTTGGCATATTCAGATTCCATATCGGGCGTCACAGAAGGCCGCGAAGCCTTTAGCGCTTGCATGAAATGCTTATGCTCGACTTCAATATCAATATCCGCGCTATCAAAGCCACGCTCTCGAAGTGCAAATAAGCCAGCACGGCGCACAAGATCTTCCAGATCCGCCCCGGTATAAAATTCTGCCATTTCGGCGATTTTATCCAGATCAACATCGTTATGCAGTGGCATCTTGCTGGTATGGATAGACAAGATGCGGCGACGCCCGCCCATATCGGGCACAGACACATAGACCAGCTCATCAAAACGGCCTGGGCGCAGCAATGCAGGGTCAACCATATTGGGCCGGTTGGTGGCGCCAATCACAACCACAGATTGCATCTCTTCCAGCCCGTCCATCTCTGCCAAGATGGTATTGACCACACGCTCTGTGACCTGTGGTTCACCCATTCCGCCGCCACGCGCGGGAACCAAGCTATCAATTTCATCGATAAAAATAACTGTCGGCGCGACTTGCCGTGCTCTGGCAAAAAGTCGAGCAATCTGTTGCTCGCTTTCGCCATACCATTTGGACAGCATATCCGATGATTTGGTCGCGATAAAATTGGCGTGCGATTCCTTGGCAACAGCCTTGGCCAGCAAAGTCTTGCCTGTGCCGGGCGGTCCATAGAGCAAGAAGCCTTTCGCCGGACGAATACCCAAACGTGCAAACGCATCAGGGTTTTTCAAGGGCAGTTCGACCCCTTCTTTCAGCTTTGCCTGTGCTTCGTCCAATCCACCAATATCTGACCAGCTAACATCAGGCGCTTGCACCATAACTTCGCGCATGGCCGATGGCTGAACGCGTTTGATCGCTTCCATAAAATCATCACGGTTGACACACAGATCGTCCAGCACTTCCTGCGGGACGGTCTGCTCCTCCAGATTGATTTTCGGCATGATGCGCCGCACAGCCTCTATAGCGGCTTCACGCGTTAGAGCAGCGATATCTGCACCGACAAAGCCAAAGGTCGTGCGTGCCAATTCATTAAGATTAACATCAGAATATAACGGCATGCCGCGCGTGTGGATGCCAAAAATCTCTCGTCGTCCTGTCTCGTCAGGTACACCAACGATAATTTCACGGTCAAAACGTCCCGGACGGCGCAGCGCTTCATCAATAGCATCAGGCCGGTTGGTTGCAGCAATCACCACCAGATTGACGCGTGACTCCAACCCATCCATCAATGTCAATAATTGCGCAACCAGACGCTTTTCTGCCTCGCCTTGCACGCGCTCACGTTTGGGAGCAATCGAATCAATCTCATCAATAAACAAGATAGAAGGCGCAGCCTTGGTCGCTGCCTCAAAAACTTCACGCAGTTTTTTCTCTGACTCGCCATATGCAGAGCCCATAATTTCAGGGCCGTTGATCAGGAAAAACTCGGCATCGCTTTCATTCGCGACCGCTCTGGCCAGCCGCGTCTTGCCGGTTCCCGGAGGGCCGTGCAGCAAAACCCCGCGCGGTGGATCAACGCCCAGCCGCGTAAATAATTCGGGGTAACGTAACGGCAATTCCACCATTTCACGCAATTGATCGATTGTTTCGCTCATTCCGCCAATATCATCATAGGTGACATCCGCGCGGCGTGCGTCCTTTGGTTCTTCATATTCGGGGCGCAGCTCGACCTCGGTATCGGCTGCGATATGCACAATGCCCTTAGGCACCGTGCTCACCACAACCAAGCGCACTTGGGTAAGAGCAAAGGCCGGTGTGTTCAGCATCTGGCGCAATTGGGCAGGCATATCACCGCGATTAACCTGTTGCTGGCCATTGGTTGCAACAAAATCACCCGCCACCATAGGGCGACCGGCAAAACTGCGTTTCAATGCCGCGCTGGACCCTTGTAAGCGCAGATCTTTTTGCGCTGGTGCCAAGACGACTTTTTGAGCAGGACGCGACTCAGCTTTTGCAAGATGGACAAAATCACCTGAACCAACGCCGGCACTGGCCCGTAAGAAACCATCCAGCCGGACAAATTCCAGACCTTGATCTTCGGGATAAGGCAGAACCGCGCGCGCAGCAGTCTCTTTCTTACCGCGCACAGCGATAACATCCCCTTCTGCGATGCCCAATTTGGCCATCATATCTTGGCTAATCCTCGCCAACCCTCTGCCACTATCTTCAGGGCGGGCATTGGCAACCTGCAATTTTACGTCTTGTTGCGCGGCGCCTGGCTCCGTTGTCGGCATATATTCATCCCATCTGTTCAAAAACTTGTCAGATGAAACCTAGGTGCAGAAGCGCAATAATTCAAATGCTGACGGCACATAATTCGATTTCGTGCGTTGAGCGGAATATTGGCAAAAAAAAGGCCAGCCCGAAGGCTGGCCGTAAAAGGTATATAGGAGAGGATGCCTAAAAGGCCCACTCTAAATGTGGCAAAAACCATAATTGTGCAAGTGCGAAAAGATAGTAGTAAGTTGCATTCTATGCAATTATGTTATATAAATTACTGATATACAATATTTTATATAGGCGGAAAAATTTATTGCGGCGCACAATTTTTATGAAAATTCATTTATAACGCGTCCGAATCGGAGTATTTACCCATATGCGGCAGTTGCCACCCTTAAGATCATTGGAAGCGTTTGTACAGGTTGCACGACTCGGTTCGGCCCGTGCTGCGGCGAGCGAATTGGCGATTTCTCCATCTGCATTAAGTCGCAGAATTGCCTCACTCGAAAACTTTATGGGCAAAAAATTGTTCCGGCGCCAAAAACAGCTGCTCGCGCTCAATAAAGACGGCACGGCATTATATCAAAGCATATTGCCGGCATTTAAGGCTTTGTCCGATGCGGTCCATTCCCATCAGGATTCTCAAAATGCCTTGCGGCTGCGCTTGGGTGTCCTCCCGCTATTCGGCAGCCAGAGGCTTTTCCCCCGATTACCCGAATTGCGCAAATTATACCCCACATTGCATATCGATATCAATTCATCGACCCATGGTGAGGAAAAGCTGGGCGATACGCTCGACGCAGCCATCGTGTTGACCGAGGAAATTGACCCCGAACTGCATGCTGTGCGGCTCGACGAAAATTATATCTACGCCATCGCATCAAGCGCATTGGTGGAGAAGCTGGGCGAAAACCCTTCACGCAAAACGATGGAGCGACAGACCTTCTTGATCCATAATGATATGCCGGAATCCTTTATCCAATGGAAAAAGGAATTGGGCTTTGATGATCTTTCAGAAGCTGCGGTGGATCGCTTTGATAGCGGTACGTTGATGCTGGAGGCCGCTGCGCAAGGATTGGGTATTGCCATCATGCATGACAATCATTTGCGCAATTCACAGGATAACAGACTGGCGAAATTGCCAGGCAAAATGGTCAAAAGCCCATATAGCTATTGGTTTGTCTGCATGCCCTCAGCATTGGAAATGCGCGCAGTAAGGCTATTCCATGATTGGCTGGTCAAAGCCGCTTTATAATCCCCAAAAGGAAAAGGAGGCGAAGCCCTCCGCCCCCTTTCATGGATTTTATGGCTTAGCCTATAACGGCTTTTACAATCATGCCTGGGTTCGCTGGTGGCTCGCCTTTTGGCAGGGCGTCAACATTTTCCATACCTTCGGTGACCTGACCCCATACTGTGTATTGGCCGTCCAGAAATTCGGTATCACCAAAGCAGATGAAAAACTGGCTGTTGGCGCTGTTCGGGTCCATGGTGCGGGCCATAGAACAGGTTCCGCGTACATGCGGTTCGCTGTTAAATTCTTGCGGCAGATCAGGCTTATCAGAACCACCTGTGCCAGTGCCCAACGGACAACCGCCCTGCGCCATAAAGCCATCAATGACGCGGTGAAATTTCACGCCGTCGTAAAATCCTTCTTTTACCAGCTCTGTAATCCGCGCAACATGTTGCGGCGCAAGATCAGGGCGCAATGTGATGACAACGTCACCAGTGGAGAGGGTAAAAGTCAGTTTGTTGCTCATCAATCTTCTCTCTTTTCGAAAACAGCTATTTCTGTTTTGGGCTAAATATTCGCCGCCGCTATAGCGCGTTCAACAATTTTGTCACCCAAGGATTTTGACGCGTTATAATGTCGCTGCATCATGTTTTTCTGCTGGACCATCTGCAACCATAAGGCACAGTGTCGATTGCAATTGCAGTAGCTTGCGACTTATAGGGGCAAGAGCGCACGGGTGTTAGGAGCATATAGGCATGACGATGCTGGATATCGAAGACCACGATAATGATGCCCTGCCAGAAGGGTTGGACGATGAAAATCGCCTGAAACCCAAATTTGTCCGCCGGGTTGTTGCATCGCTTGACGATGGTGTGGACGATTCCACCTATGATCTGGTCGGCACATTACACCCTGCCGATATTGCCGACCTTTTTGAGCTGGTAGATAGCGAAGCACGAGCACCTTTAGCGGCCGCCATTACCGATTTGCTGGGCGCAGATGTGCTGGCAGAGCTGAACGATTATGTCCGTGAGGATATTATTGAGTTTCTTCCCGCAGGGCTGGTCGCAGAGCTGGCTGGGCAAATGGAAACCGATGACGCAGTTGCTGTCATTGAAGATCTGGAAGTTGCCGATCAGCAGGCCGTTCTGGCAGAATTGACACCTGAAGACCGTGCAGCGATTGAGGACGCCCTTTCCTACCCCGAAGAGACCGCAGGCCGGTTAATGCAGCGCGATCTGGTTGCCGTGCCAGAGCATATGACCGTCGGCCAACTGATCGACTATTTGCGTGAACATGGCGATCTAACCACTGAATTTTGGGAAGTGTTCATTGTTGATGCAGCGCATCACCCTGTCGGCACATGCCAGCTCAGCTGGGTCTTGCGCACGCCGCGCGATATATCGCTGGGCGATGTTATGACCCGCGAGCAGACGCTCATCCCCACCGATATGGATCAGGAAGAGGTTGCTCTGCGCTTCCAGAAATATGCGCTCATCTCCGCTGCTGTTGTTGATACATCTGGTCGACTGGTCGGGCAGATCACTGTGGATGACATTGTCCATATTATTCAGGCCGAGGCAGGCGAAGACATATTGCGCCTGTCCGGTGCCGGTGAAGGTGATATTAACGAGCCTATCCGTGACAGCTACAAAAGCCGTGTGCGCTGGCTCATCGCCAATATGGGCACGGCTGTTGTGGGCAGCGCCATCATCTATATGTTCGGCGCAGCGATTGAAAAAATGGTGGCGCTGGCTGTGCTCATGCCAATTGTTGCGTCAATTGGCGGCAATGCCGGAACGCAAACCATGGCCGTTGCCGTGCGCGCTCTGGCAATGAACCAATTAACGCAATCCAACACACGCAGGATTATTGGCAGGGAACTGCGCGTGGCCTTGCTCAATGGCATCACGATTGCATTGCTCATTGGGGTTGCGGCTGGTTTAATCTTTAGCAACGCCATGCTGGGTGTCGTCATCGGTGTTGCGATGATCATCAATATCGTCATTTCCGGTTTGGCAGGCGTTTTGGTGCCCGTGATACTTGACCGGTTAAAACAAGATCCGGCCGTAGCATCTTCGGTGTTCGTTACGATGATAACGGACTCAATGGGCTTTTTCGCATTTTTGGGACTGGCCGTTATTTCCGGCCTTGTGTAAATCAGCGTCTAAAATCTACAGACACCTGCCCCGCCATTTGAAAACTTAGCATCAGCTGAGAATGAGGGCCTAGCGTTTCTTTTTTCTGCGTTGCTGTTTGCGCAGTTTCACCTCTTCCGGCGGAGGAATAATTTGCGACAATTCGTTAATGACCTCCTCAGCATTGAGTGAGAATTCGCTATAGCGTTCACTATTTTCAGGTTCGACAAAATGCACCATGCCGTAACCGCGGCCCGTTAATAGCGGCGCGAAGAAAAATTCCTTATAGCCTTTGTGACGCGCAAGAAGGGCTGAGTGCAACAAATATGCGTCATATTTTGCGTCTATGCTGCCCTCATAAAGAGACAGCAAATAGCCATCAAATCCGAACTCTTTTCCGTCATTGATTTTTGCTTTCTGCATGATCTTTGATTTTTCGACACGCCAGACACGTTTTGAAAGCGATTCAAAATCCGATGCTTTGTAGATGCCCTCTATATTGTAAAAGAGCGTTTTGTTATCCGCATCCTTGGCCACCATTTCGGTCAGACCTTTGTCCATCCGCTCCTGCCATAGCTGCTCGGGTGTTTTTTCCAATCCGCCCCACAAGTCATCGGCCTCGGCGTCTGTCCGCAACAATTGGTTGGTCGCCATTACCGCGCCAAAAGACGGGGCAACCCATTGTGAACGGGCGGCAAAATTGCGCCGCGCTATCTGCACTTCACCTTTATTATAATTGCTCAAAATCTCAAAAAGATCCAGAAGCTCTATGATCTTACCTTGATCATCCTCATTCTTGCCCGCCGCTTTGCGCTCAGCAAGATTGGCCGTTGCCATATCATGATATTGGGTCGCTTTTTCCCAATTACTCGCCAGAGCAAAGCTGATGGCAGCTTGAGCAAAATCATCAGTATCTGCATATTCAGGGTTCCAGATTTCATTCAGCATGACAGCGCTCTCACGTGCTGCGCTTGCCTCTGCAAACTGCCCCAATTCTTCCAACCTTTTGGCCTTGAAGGCCAATAATGGCGGGGCTATTCTGGCCTTCCGATCAAGTATCAGTGCTTCACTTTCGGTTGGTTGACGCTGAAACATTGTTCTTTGGCTGGTCGTGAGCACTGGCAGAACCGAATAAGACGCCTGCACAAATGACTGGTCAATAAGCGCCTGCGCCTCGCCATATCGGCCTAACCTGATAAGAGCAGCAGCTTTTATTTGCGGGAAGGATCGGGCAAAGCTGCGAGCAAAATATGGATCATCCATAAAGCCTTTTTCTTGTGCTTCACGTTCTGCCAAGGCGACATCAGCAATGGCCGCGTCATAATTTTTTGCTTCGATATGATGGACAGCACGGGCGAGCAAAAGCTCCAAACGCCTGACCGGATTGCCCTCAATATCCTCTTCACCTTCCAAAAGCGTAGAACAGACAGCAACGCCTTCCTCTCCAAATTTGCGTGCGCCCGGGTCGGCTGCCTCAGGGCTTGGAGCAAATAATGCGAGTAAGGTAATCGCTCCCAATAATCGGGCAGCTGTCTCACCAGCCGTCGTATTGTTAGGCTGGCCATCACATTGCAAATATCGTGACGGTCCTTTGTCTTTCTTTTCCGCATAGGCTGGCTGTACAGCCATGGACGCCGCGCCCAGACACAGCAAAATCTTCGTAAACTTCATTGCAACCCTCCACCCCTGAATGTTGGTGATAATGATGATAATAAACAGGGCGAGGCTGTTCAAGGGTTTATGTGCATGCCCATATTTGCCCATTGCGTACGCATTTTTGCCCGCAATGGAGCACTATTGAATAGTAGGTTATACTTTTTATAGTGCAGAATATTCATAGATTTACTTGTTGAAATTATAGCAATTTGGTTTGTATGTTATTGTAAGTCTAAGAGGGAATCATTTTAGTGGCACAGCAATCACTTTTTCCATTGCGCCTTGCGCTCACCGCATCGGCATTGTCTCTGCCGCTATCGGCAATTTTTGCTGCACCACTGCAATCCGAGCAGATAGTTGACCCTTCCAGCCTGACCGCAGAGGCCGAATTGCTGATCGCGCCTATCCCTGATTGGGTAGAGGTTGCAGAGATACCCAGCGAACAAACAGATGCCACGCGCGGTTTGGCGGCCAGCACCGCCGTGCATAGTGACCAATATATGATCACCCAAAAGGGCGGTATAGCCTATCAGCGCATGGTCTATCGCATCAGCGACCGTTCTGCGCTGGAAGATTATGGCACCATGTCCATTGAGTGGGAGCCGAGCCGCTCTAAAGCGACTCTGCACCGTTTCAATATTATCCGCGATGGCCGGATTATAGATGTGGTGCAAAAACAGGGTGATTTTTCCCTGTTCCGCCGTGAACCCAACCTGTCTGAAGGCATATTAGACGGCCAGGTTACCGCATCTATGCAGATTCAGGATTTGCGTGTCGGCGATTTGATAGAATTCGCCTTTTCTATCGAAACATCCTACACGCCCATGACCGGCCATTATCAAAACTGGCATTATTTCACTGGCCGTAATCAGGCAGACCGGCTGGTGCAGCGGGTCGTATGGCCCAAAGACAGATATCTTAAAGTCGCCAAAGGTGAAGGTCTGCCCGATATGCCGGTGCAGATTAAAGGCAAATATAAAGTCCAAGGCTTTACGCAAGACGCTGTTGACTGGGAAGCCATGCCAGAGAAATTGCTGGGCCGTTATTACCGTGAACGCGCCTATGAGATCAGCACATTTCGCGATTGGGACGAAATGGCACAGGCATTTCGTCCTGTCTATGAAAAGGCGGTAAAGGTTCCTGCGTCCGGACCATTGCGCGATTATATTGAGCAAGTGCGGGCAGAAAACCTGTCCCCGCGGCAAATTGTCGAAACGGTATTGGCCATGGTGCAAACCGATATTCGCTATGTCGGCAATTTTCAGGGGCTCGGCAATTATACGCCGGCATCTGCTGAATCTGTCTGGGCCAGCAAATTTGGTGATTGCAAGGGCAAAACAATATTGCTGACCGCAATTTTGCGCGAACTGGGATTGGATGCCACGCCAAGCCTGGTCAATACAGGCGGCAATGATAAGCTAGAAGATGCCATAGCCATGCCAGGATGGTTCAACCATGTCTTTGTTCGCCTGCGCATGGACGGTAAAACATATTGGCTGGATGGTACACGGCTTGGTGACAATAACCTCGATCTGTTGCCGCCGGTATTTTACGATTATACCCTGCCATTAGAGGCTGATAGTGATTTGGTAGAGATAACCGATAATCGCTATGCGCAGCCGCAAATTACGAGCGATATGATTATCGATGCCAGAGCTGGCTTTGACACAGATGCCAATGTGACAATGAAAATTATTTATCACGGCGACAGTGCATTATCGGTCATTCAAGGACTGGACGAAAAGTCGGAAGCGGAACGTGAGCGCGCGATCCAAGAATTACTGGATAAGGAATCTGAAGACGATATTGCATTCAAGTCGTTGGAATTCATTGTCGATAAGCCCAAAAAACAGGCTGGCTTTTTGTTCACAGGTGAGATGAAGATCGACTGGGGGGAAGCATCAGACTTTCGCGAGTTCCTGCTTGATGAAATGACCATAGGCGAAGATTTTTTCGCTGAGCGAGATGATGACGATTATAAGCAGGCCCTGCTCTGGGCCAATCCAAGCTATGCGAGCGTCAATATCCAACTGCTATTACCAGAAGATAGCGCCCAGATTGAAATCACTGGTAAAGAATATGACGAAAAAATAGGCATGGCACATTATAAGCGCAGCTTGAGCCTGAAAGATAATGTCGTAACGGCCTATACATCAACCAATATAGAACGCGGTTCCTATCTGCCTATTGCTGCCAAAATATGGGATAATAAAAGCGACAAGCTGTTTGATGATAAAGTCTATATCAACATATTCAGAAGTGGCACCGCCGCTAAACGGGTCGCCAATTATGACAGCAATATCGAACGTGCAGACACTTTGGCTGCGGGAGGCGATGTGAAGGCAGCGGCCGGCATCTTGAACCCTCTCCTCGCCAGCGACCCCAATAATGTGAAACTGTTAATCGCACGCGGACGAATAGGCGATGACCCGGCGTTGCGTGAACGGGATTTGCTGCGCGCATTGCTATTGCAGCCCAGAAATATGGAAGCCCTAAAAGCAATGGCCGAGGTCTATCTGGGGCAAGATAATGTTAGCCTCGGCAAAACCATGCTGGAGCGTATGTTGGCACGGGAAGAAGACAATATATGGGCCAAAAAGCAAATGGAGGTTGTGAATGGCAAAAGCCTTGCCGATTAAGGTACAGCGCAATCGCAACCCAGCAATTTGGCGATCATAGGCTGCGCGGATAACGCAGATAAGTGGATAGCATTTGCTTGGCTCTTGCCTAATCATCATCCACTTACCAATTAGATGGTCTATGCCTCTCCATCTTACCAAAATTGCCTTTGGCAGCGAAAGCCCAGCAACCCTGCGTCGATGGCTGGAATCGCAAAATAAGACCAATGGCGGGATTGGTGAAGCGCGCCTAACCACACGCTATAAACCCAAGCGCGAACCCGAAATTGCGGGCGGTTCTTTATTCTGGATACATAGCCGCGCCATAGTCGGACGCAGCCCTATATTGGGCTTTCAGGAAAATGGTCAGGGCCGTTATTGGATCAGGCTGGAGCCTGTTCTGATACCCGTTATCCGCACACCGCGCCGTGCACATCAGGGCTGGCGTTATCTTGAAGATGGTGACGCACCCAAAGATGGTATCGGAGACAGCGGCGATATTGATGAGCTGCCGCCCTTATTGGTCAAGGAACTGGCAAGGTTAGCGCTAATCTAAAAGGCCCACAGATAGCCTAGCTAGATTAGCCGGTAAGAGCCTTATTGCGGACCTTCTGAAATACCTGCGCAAATGTTTCGGCATCTTGAGCGCCGGGGATCATATATTTGCCATCGACAATCGTTGCCGGAACGCCGGAAACGCCGCGCTCTATCCATGCATTCAGGTCAGCGCGGACCTTTTGTGATTCTTCAGGGTCATTCAGTACAGCGCGCGCAGCATCACTATCCAGCCCTGCCTCTTCAACGGCCTCCAGCAGAACATGCTCTTGGCTGACATCTTTATTGTCTTGGAAATAGGCCGTAAACAGCGCCATTTTTAGCGCGGTTTGCGCCTTTGATCCGCCATGTTCCATCGCCCAATGCAGCAATATATGTGCCTGAAAAGTGTTGTAAATCCGCTTACCCGGCGCATTATTAAAGGTGAAGCCCAGCGACTCCCCTAAAGCGGCCATATGTCCGCGCGTTTTTGCGCTACTTTCTGGCGTTGCACCATATTTTTGCGCAACATGCTCGGCAATATCCTGCCCTTCTGGCGGCATATTCGGGTTAAGCTCAAAAGGTTGCCACACAATTTCGGCATCAATATCTGATCCGACCAACTCTAGAGCTTTTTCAACCTGTTTATAGCCAATGATGCACCATGGGCAGACAACATCTGATACAATGTCAATGCGCATCTTATATGGAGTGGTGGCGTCGGTCATATTCTCTCTCACTATATTAGGCTATTTGGCATGCATACACAGCGTGGCACGGCACGTTATGTGTCGAGCCAATATTTCATCAAATCATAAGCAACGGCAAAAGGCGGCGGTGCAATAAAGGCTGCATTCTTATCCCCGCGCATCGCTGCCACCACTTGTTCGCGATCAAACCAGTCCGCCTCTTCTATTTCGGTTGTATCGAGTGTCAGCGTCGGGTCATCGCAATCTACGATACAGGCGATCATCAATGATGATGGAAATGGCCATGGCTGGCTGGTGACATAGCGCACATTGTGCACGGTAATCCCTGCCTCTTCAAAAAGCTCTCGCGCTACGCCTTCTTCAATCGACTCGCCTGGTTCAATAAATCCGGCGAGCGCAGAAAAACGCTTCGCTGGAAAGCGAGGTTGGCGGCCCAGCAATATCTTGCCATCATGCTCTGCCAACATAATGGCAACCGGATCAACACGCGGGAAATGCTCAGCTCCGCAGCCGCCATTATCTTTATCACAGTGCCGAGCCCAGCCAGCCTTGCTAATCTTTGTCGGGATGCCGCAAACAGCACAAAAACCATGCCGCTGATGCCAATCAACGAGCGAACGTGCAGCACCGTAAAGCGCCAATTGTTCGCGTGGCATATGCGCAATGGCCTGCCACAAATGGGGGTTATAATGCTCCACACCGCGCGGCCCTGAAGGCGCAGGAAGCGCGACAAAATACGGGGTTTCACCATCAAGCCCCAGAAATAAAGGCTCTTCATCAGCCTCCAATTCACCAAGCGATTGCCACAATAACCCACCTTCGGGTGTTATCCCCGGCGCTAAATTGTCCAGTTTCAGCAATTTTGCGCGCCAATGCATATGCTGCGCCAACGCATCAGGGTCAGTCCGAATATGATCGGCACGCTGAATCGTCGCGCCGGTCATATAGGGTGATATGGCGGTCAATGCCGCAGCAGACTTACTCATAATGTTATCAATGCGTTCTTCGCTAAGCGCTGTGAGACCATCATCTTCTGCACCATTACTTATTGGGCCATTATCTTATTGGGCCATTATCTTATTGAGCGAGCGCAGCCAGATCCTGATACACAAGTTTGGGGAACTCTGCCTGGAATGGATATGCATTTGACGGCATATATTGGACATAACCGCCAGCACGGAAACCGCGCGCAGTATCAACAAAAGCATTGGTGCCAGCAGCGCCGCCCCAACCAAATGTTCCTGCTTGTTCACCCAGACCAACACGTCCGCCAGCGCCAAAGCCCTGCCCCTCAACCCAGCTGCCTTTGAGATTAACACCATTTGGCAAGAGGTTGGACATGCCCAAAGTTGCGGCTTTTTCTGACATGATGCGTGTGCCGTTCAATGCGCCTTTGCCCAGCAACATGCGCAAGAAACGGTCATAATCATAGGCCGTGCTGACAAGGCCTGAACCGCCATAAGGAAATGCCGGTTTTTCAGAATACACGCTGTCATTCGGCGTATCGATTGGGAACAGGCTGCCAAAAGCGACAGCATAATTTGCCGGTAAGCGCGGCAGATCTGCCTCGGGAACCGTGAAATATGTGCTGTTCATGCCCAGTGGATCAAAAATGCGGGTTTTCAAAAACTCGCCAAATTCAACGCCTGACGCCAGTTGGATAATATAGCCCAAAACGTCGAGACCAATGGAATAGCTCCATTTTTCGCCAGGATTAGCGATCAAGGGTAGTGACGCCACCCGCCGTGCAAATTCGTCAATGGGCGGCGTTGGCGCAGGCACTGGAAAGCCCGGCAAAGCCATTTTGCTGACCTGTCCAGGGTTGATCCCTTGCTCATTATACGCATCCAGCAATGGGCCTTTAGAAACAATATTATAGCCCAGACCCGCTGTATGCGTCATCAAATGGCGCGGCGTGATTTGTGTCGTGGCATCCACAGTATCGGAGAGACTGCCATTAGCTTTCTTCAATACTTTCATATTGGCAAATTCGGGCACAAAATCGGCAATAGGCTGGTCCAAATCCAACTTGCCTTCATCGACCAATATCATAGCCGCCATGCCGGTTACTGGTTTGGTTTGCGAATAGATGCGCCACAATGTCTCTTTGGTCACTGGCATGCTGCCGCCCAAATTCATGGTGCCTACACTAATATATTGTGGCTCCTGATTGCCAAAGCCAATGGCTGCGATCATGCCTGCGACTTTTTTCTTCGCGACATAACCGTTCAATTCTTTTGTCAGAATAGGAAAACTTGGTCCCTGAAAGGCTGTCGCGGCGCTGATAGGAGCGGCGGCAACCAGCCCCATAGCACCAGCCGAACGCAGCAACCCTCTGCGGGTCAGGCTGGCATCACGTAACAAATTCTGGTCTGTCAGACTTTGGGTTTGCATATTTTGTGTATTTTGCATGGGGGAATTCTCCTAAAGACTTTATACCGTGTCATTTGACGTCCTTATGAAAGGCGAAATGCCGCAAAGGCAAGCAAAACTGACATCATTGTTAATATGTATCGAAACATTCGACAAGTTGCCGATATATTACAACAAACGCCCAAGCTGCTGCTGGCCGATCTTTGCCGCCTTGGCAAAAAGGGTTGGCAGACCCGCTGCCTCCAACGTTTCTACCGGCCACCACTCACCACTATTTTGCCCAATCACCGCTTCCATTGACTCCACAGAGCCTTGATAGGCTTTGAGTTGCAAATGGATGGTAAAATGTGTGAAATGATGAATAACAGGATCGCCAATGTCCGACCATGGCCCATTCAGAGGCGGAGAAATGTCACCATCATTGCGCGCACGCCAACCATTGTCCGGTAAGGCACGCATCCCGCCCAGCATCGCATCATCACGGCGTTTTACCAGCCATATGGCGCCCTGTTTTTCAATCCAGTAGGCGCTGCCCTGCCTCACCGGCTTGGCTTTTTTGGGCTTTTTGACCGGATAACGCAGCGCCATATCTGCTTGGCCGGCTTGGCAATAGGGTTGCAAAGGGCAGATCGCGCATTGTGCTTCACGTGCCCAGCACACAGATGAGCCCAGATCCATCATTGCCTGCGCAAAATCCCCGGACCGGCTTTGCGGCGTAATGCCATCAGTTAACGAACGGATTGCCTTACGAGCATTGGGCAATGGTTCATCAACACAATAGAGCCGCGCCACCACACGCTCAACATTGGCATCAACCACAACCGCCCTTTGACCAAAGGCAATGGCCGCTATGGCGGCTGCGGTATAATCACCAATCCCGGGCAATGTCCGCAAAGCCTGTTCGGTCGATGGAAATACACCATCATGTTCGGCCATTATCTGCCGCGCACATTTCACCAGATTGCGCGCCCTGGCATAATAGCCAAGCCCTGCCCATGCCGCCAGGACATCCTCCTCTTTCGCAGCGGCCAGAGCAGCAATATCAGGCCATTGCTCAGTAAATTTGGCAAAATAGGGTTTTACAGCAGCAACCGTAGTCTGTTGCAGCATAATTTCTGATAGCCAGACATGATAAGGGTTTGCGCTATTGCTGTGCGGCGCTGCTCGCCACGGCAAATCCCGTGCATTGCTGTCATACCAGCGCAGCAATTCATTCGCTATTTCGGGGTTTTTCTCTGGCATATTATTATCAACAACCCGCTGTTGCATGGGCGATAATGGCTCGACGGACATGCACAGGCTGTGGCACATATGCGCCATTATGAAAAGCGCATCAGATGACCCCGAACAGAAAAAACCGAGAGGCGCAAAGCCTGTCGGCAAGAGCTCTGATACAAAACGCGCATCATCGCCCAAGGGATCATTTCCAAAAACATGGAAGCGCGCACGCGGCGGTGAAGCCAAGGCCATTGCCGACCTGATGCCCGAAATTGGCCGCACAGCATTTAAGAAGTTCGGTTTCGTGCAAAGCTCTGTGGTGACACGTTGGCCAGAAATTGCCGGAGAACGCTATGCCGCAATCTCCCTGCCGGAATCGATCCGTTTTCCAGCGGGCAAGAAATCAGAAGGCACATTACATCTGGTGGTAAATGGTGCGCATGCGGTTTTGATGCAGCATGTAACGCCGGAAATTATAACCCGCGTGAACCGCTTTTTCGGCTATACCGCTATCACCAAAGTCAAATTTCGGCACGGCGTGGTCACACCGCCCAAACCAGTGCAGGTGCCGCGCCCTCCCCGCCCATTAAAGCCTGTTCCCGTAGCTTTGGGGGATGGCCTTCGCGATATTGGTGATGCGGAATTGCTGGCCGTGCTGCAATCTTTGGCCAGTGATATCGATGCCGCTGACGATGTAGCTAAGAAAAAATAGCGCGCCGCGTTGTCAAAAATTCATCAACGCAGTGATAGACATTTTGGCTGCTTTAAGGGTAAAGCAACATAACTCCCAATTGATAACAAGATGTGTGATCAATGATGACCAAAAAACTTTTGACAGGCACTGCCTTCGCTCTGGCCATTGCTGGCCTAGCTACTTTTACAGCGCATGCTGGCACAGCCTCTTCCCCGGACAATGCGCAAGTAGCAGCGCCGCAAACCGACTGGACGAAACGCGTTACCGTTTCGGAAAATGGCGGGCATGTTCTGGGTAATCCATTAGCGCGCAAAAGACTGGTTGAATATGTCAGCTATAGCTGCCCACATTGCGCAACCTATGCGGCGCAATCTGCAGAAGCTGTTGAGACACGGTATGTCAGCACCGGCAAAGTGAGCGTAGAGGTCCGCAATTTTGTGCGGGACCAATTTGATTATACGGCAGCTTTGCTTGCCCGCTGCGGGGAACCATCCAAATTTTTTGGCAATCACCGCGCAATATTGGCGCAGCAGCAACAATGGATTAGCCGCGCAACTTCGCCCGACCCGATCGCACAAAAACGCTGGCAGACATCCGATATTGGCAAGCGGCTGCAATATATTGCGAGCGATACAGGTTTGCGAGCCATCATGCAAAAGCGCGGCTTTAAAGATGCTGAGATCGACCAATGCCTTGCTGATGAAGTGGAGCAAAGTTTGGTCATCGGGATGACTCGCTATGCAAGTGAAACAGTCAAAATTGAAGGCACACCGGCCTTTACCATCAATGATAAATATCAGAAAAAGACCCATAGCTGGCAGCGGTTGGAACCGCTATTGCGCAGTGCTTTTGGGGGCCTCTAATTATAAAGACCGAATTTTTCCGTTAGTGCTTTATCCCAGATATATTGATTTTCAGGGCAAAGATTATGCATCGCCCTTATGAAGGACCAGAATAATGACCAAATTTCTCCATGCCAAATTCGCCCGTTCATTGCTTGCGACAGCAGGACTGGCACTCGCATTGACTGCGTGTAACAATGCAGAAGGAGACGCTCTTGGCGCTGCGGGCAACAGTGAAGTATTGCCTATCATTCAGCCTGCAGAGGGGCAGACATGGGCCAATGTCGTATCCAAAACGCCTGAAGGCGGTTATGTCATGGGCAACCCAGACGCGCCGATCAAATTTCTCGAATTCGCGTCAATGACATGCGGACATTGCCGAGACTTTGCTGAGCAGTCTTTCGAAACTTTGCGCGACAAATATGTCAATTCAGGCCGAGTCAGTTTTGAGATTCGCAGCTATCTGCTGAACCCTTATGACATCCCCGCAACATTGCTGACACAATGCGGCGCGCCAGAGGCATATTTTTCTCGCACTGAACAATTGTTCGAAAACCAGTCATTGATGTTTGCCGGTTTGCAAGCGGCTGGCGAACAGGCGGTTCAACAGACAGTGCAATTGCCTGAAGAGCAGCGTTTTGTTGCATTGGGCAATGTGCTTGGACTGGTCGAATTTTTCCAGACGCGCGGCGTTTCCAAAGCACAGGCCGAAGATTGCCTGTCCAATGTTGAAGCTGTGAACACTCTGGTTCAGAACAACCAGACATTTAATGAGCAGTTCAATATCACTGGCACCCCGACTTTTGTCATAAACGGGCAAAAAGTCGAACTGGGAACCTGGACTGAAATTGAAAACCGCTTCCAACAAATGGGCGCACGCGACCAATAATTTGCCTGTCCTATGGTCATAATTGACCAATAATCTGATGCTTTCCCAGAAATCGGTATTTTCGGGGGAAGAATCAGGCTTTTTTGTTGCAAATTGTCGGTTGGCGTTGTTCGTTTGGCTAAGCCATGCTGATTAAACGCCTGAAACTGTCCGGCTTTAAAAGCTTTGTTGACCCGACCGAACTGCATATCGAGCCGGGCCTGACAGGTATTGTTGGCCCCAATGGCTGCGGCAAATCCAATTTGCTGGAAGCTATTCGCTGGGTCATGGGCGAAAATTCTGCAAAATCCATGCGCGGTGGCGGCATGTCGGATGTCATTTTCGCCGGAACACAGCGCCGCCCTGCACGTGATTTTGCAGAGGTCACGTTGCTGGCCGAAAAACAGCCTGGAGAGATTGTTCATCTGCTCGATGCTTCTGGCAAGACGGTTGTTGGCGGACAGCAACTTGCTGGCAATGATGATGATCCAGAGCTGGAAATTGTCCGCCGGATAGAACGCGATGCAGGTTCTGCTTATCGGGCAAATGGCCGCGATGTCCGTGCCAAAGATATTGCGTTGATTTTTGCTGATGCAGCAACCGGCGCACACTCACCAGCATTGGTCAGCCAAGGCAGAATCGCCGCAGCAATTGCTGCCAAGCCAACCGAACGCCGACAGATGCTGGAAGAAGCTGCTGGAATTTCCGGCCTGCATGTAAGGCGCAAGGATGCTGAGCAAAAATTGCGTGCTGCTGAAAGCAATATGGCGCGGCTTGACGATATTATGGCCGATCAGGATGCACGCGCAGCCCATTTGCGCAAACAGGCGCGCGCGGCAGAACGCTATAAAAAACTGAGTGAGGCAATTTTAACCGCTGAGGCACGGCTAATTTATGCGCGTTGGCGCGATGCTAAAGCCGCAGCTGATAGCGCAAAAGAAGAAGCCACAGCCGCAGAAGCGCAGGTTAATATAGAGCAGGAAAAGCTGCTGGCCGCCCAGACTGAGCAAAAATTGCTGACCAACAAATTGGCTGACATCCGTATTGCCGTTGAGCAAAGCCGCCAGCGCAATAGCGATGCAACGCACCGGATCGCGGCCCTGACCAGCCAGCGCCAGACCATGATTTCCCGTCTCGCGGATTTGGAACGACAGGCCGGGCGTATCGCCGATGACCGTGGCCGAGAGGACCGGCTGACCCTTGATGCGGTTACCGCGCTCAACAAGCTACAAGATGAATCGCAGAAACTTGATGCAGAACTGAACAGGCTAGAGCAACAACAACCGACTTTTCAATCGGCCTATGAGAATGCGGAACGGGCAGTACGCGAGACAGAGGTTGAGCTAGCAAGAGCAACCGCTGAATCTGCACGTATTGAGGCTGACATACGTGTGGCGGACAATATGCTGGCGGCGGCATCACGTCAGGTGGCGCAGTGGGAACAGGCAAAAGCTCGGTTAAATGCGCTGCAGGAACAGTTGGGCGATCTGGTCGCTATGGAAAAAACTGTCGCTGACCAACGCAAGAACTTGGAACGCATGGCAGACAACATTGCCGCGCTGGAACAGAAGCAGCAAGATAATGCTGCACAACAGGAAACGGCATCACGGCAGCGACAACAAAATGAGGCAGCGCTATCAACATCCAAAGCCAAGCTAAGCGGTCTGACCAGCGAGCGCAACGCATTGGAACGAGATCTAAAAGCCGGTCAGAGTGACAATAAAGCCATTACCCATATCCGCGTTGAGGAGGGTTATGAAAAAGCTCTAGCAGCGGCGCTGGGCGATGATCTGGATGCAGCGATTGGCGATAATGATGGCCGTGCCGATTTTTACTGGTCTGACAATGCCGTAAAAAGCGCCAATGACACCCCAAAAGGGTGCACCGCTCTAGCAGATCATATCGCCGAGGCACCATCAGCCCTTAGCGCACGTTTGGCCAGCCTGTTTGTTGCCGAGCAAGATGATGGGCAGATTTTGTCTCGTGGGCAAAGGCTGGTTACCAAAGCAGGGGCCATGCGCCGGTGGGACGGATTGGTCAGTTTAAGCGGGCATAGCGGCGCAGCACAGCGGATGGAAAGACAGAACCGGCTGAGCGCATTGGTTGCAATAATAGCCGAGGCCGAGGCTGAGATTGCATCTGCACAGTCCGCGCTCGACCAATCGCTAACCCAATTGCAGCAATTGCAAAGCCAACAGAGCGAATTGCGCAATCAGCTTAGTGAGCTGCGTCAACAGGAGCGTGATGGGCTGCGCAACCTTGATAGCGCAGAATTTGAACGCAAGCGTACTGAAGAACGCCGCAACGAGATTGCAGAACGTCGCACAGAATTGGAGCAATCGGGCAAAGACTCGCAAAGCGCTTTGCAGGATGCGCAGCAACAGTGTGACGCCTTGCCTGATGGCAGTGCACAAGCAGAAGCATTGGCTAAAGTGCAGCGACAAAGCGATATGATGCGGACGGCGCTGCAACAGGCGCAAGCTGCATTGGCAGGTAGTGAGCAGGAGCTAACGCGGGTTCGCGAACGACGCGCCGTTGTGAAGGCTGAGATTAGAGGGTGGGAAGCACGCTCCGGTGAGGCTGATCAAAGGTTGCGTGATTTGTCAAAACGTGCCGAGGAAATAAGCGCAGAGCAGGCCAAGCTGCAAGACACGCCAGAACAATTGGCGCAAGAACTGACCATTGCCGAGGAAGAACGCACCGGCATAGCCAAAACGCTGGCGACACAAGAAAGCGCTTTATCTGAAGTCGATCAAGCCGTGCGCTTGGCAGAGCAAGCCAGTGCAGCAGCTGGCGAGGCCATGGCGCAAGCACGTGAACGGCGGGCCGCAGCCGCTACACGCGCGGAAAATGCCGAAATGCGCAGGGTGGAAATGGGCAGAATTTCTGGTGAGCGTTTTGAATGTCCGCCACCCATTTTGCCTAGCCGTGCCGGTTTTGACAGTGATGATGTCGGCGAGACCACAAATGAGTCTGCGGAACTGGAGCGATTGACAGCATCGCGTGAACGTCTGGGTCCGGTCAATCTGGTTGCGGCAGACGAATTGGAAGAATTGGAGCTGGAAACAGCAACGGCCAGACAAGAGCATGAAGAGCTTATCACCGCTATTTCAGAGCTGCGCGGCTCCATCAGCAGCCTGAACCGTGAAGGCAGAGCACGTTTGCGTGCTGCTTTTGAGGAGGTGGATAATCACTTTCAAAGGCTTTTTGTGCGATTGTTCAATGGCGGCAAGGCGCATTTGGCAATGATCGATAGCGATGATCCGCTAGAGGCCGGATTGGAGATTATGGCACAGCCGCCAGGCAAGAAACTCTCCTCCCTGACATTATTATCTGGCGGCGAACAAGCATTGACAGCAATCGCTTTGATCTTTGGATTATTCCTGACCAACCCAGCACCTATTTGTGTGCTGGATGAAGTTGATGCCCCGCTGGACGATGCAAATATTGACCGTTTTTGCGATCTGCTCGACCAAATGGCGCGTGAAACAGATACCCGCTATCTGATCGTGACGCATAATGCCGTGACCATGAGCCGTATGCACCGTTTATTCGGCGTCACGATGATTGAAAAAGGCATTAGCCGCCTTGTTTCCGTCGATCTGGGCGGCGCGGAAGAACTTCTCGCAGCCGAGTAAATCCACATCATATATGCGATAAAAAGCAGATGTATGATCCAGTAAACAAAATATGTTGTAACCTTGTAACAAAGTCCGAAGAATACCCGAATGATACTCAGTAAGAGGTGTCAGGAATGAATTTACGGGATTTGGAATATATTGTCGCAATTGAGCGATATGGGAATTTCGGAAAGGCCGCACAGGCATGTCATGTCTCGCAGCCCGCTTTATCCTCGCAGGTCAAAAAGCTGGAAGAACGCTTAGGCGTTGAGCTGTTTATTCGCGGCAACCAAATGGTGAGCCCGACAGAAGCCGGATGCAGAATTATTAGCACAGCGCGCGAAATGCAGCGTTCCGCACGCCAGATCAACGATATGGCTGCTGAGTATCGCGACCCTCTTTCCGTGCCTTTGAAGATCGGGATTTTCCCAACATTGGCGCCCTTTGTTGTTCCCTATGTCACCAAGTCGGTAAAAGATGTGTCAGCCAAAATGAAGCTGATATATCGCGAAAAACCTACTGCTAATTTGATCATGGAAATGCGCGACCGCACGATTGATATCGCCATGGTGAGCGGGCCGATTGATGCACCAGGATGTGACTTTACACCGGTTTTTAAAGAAAAATTATATCTTATCGTCGCGGATAATCACAGGCTTAGTAATCAGAATGTTGTCAAAGCTGATGAAATCCCGCGAGATGAATTGCTTTTGCTCGATAACGATCATTGTCTTCGCAATGAAGCAATCTCATTATGTCAAGAGAAGCAGATAGGACTAGACCTACCAGAGGATATGTCAGCGACGAGTTTGTTGACAGCTTCACAATATATTGCGGACGGCTATGGCTGTACCCTTGTTCCCGAACTTGGCATGCCTTTCATCGGCCGTGCGAATCCGCGGATACGGTTCATCGCTATTGATGATGAGCGCTTTGTGAGAAAGATCGGATTCCTGTCCCGTAAGGGCTGTGCACGCAAACATATTCTTGATGCCTTATGCAACCAGATGCGTAATCAACCGCCAGAAAATGTGACAGTGCTGCACTAAAACGACGCACAAAGTAACCGCGAATATTCTTACAACCCGGCTCTTTAATAAAGGGCCGGATTTCTGCTGCCTTCAAAATAAAATTCAATATTTTCAAGATATTAGATTATAAGCAAAACTTATAATCACTATCAGGAACATGTATTATACGACTCGGTATTTCCTATTTATTGGCATTATCGAAGCCTGATCTCCCCCGACCAGGCTTCATTTCCCACTAGGATTTCCGAAAGGTAAAACATGACTATTTCTACTACTGGCAATACTAAAGTGCTGGGTAGCAAATTCTTGCTGACCTCATCCGCACTTGCTTTGGTCGTATCGGCCAACGCCCATGCGCAGACAATTACCAGCGCTGCTGATGGCGAAACCATCAACAACCCAATTGGTAGTGTCGTAATCGTCGCAGGTGCTCCCGCAGTCGATATTGAAAATAACGATGTCACACTCAATAATGATGGCACGCTGACAACGACTGGCGTTACCCAGACCGTTGAGGTCTCTGATGGCACAACCGGCGCTGTTATCAACAATGGCGTTACTGGCATTATCACAGCAGATTCACGCGGCGTTCAAATCGATGGTGACGACGCCACTTTGAACAATGAAGGCTCAATCCTAGGAACGGGCGTTCAGCGTAACGGCACGGTTTATACCAATGTAACGGCTTACAACTTCGCGCTCAACAATGACGGTATCATTGATGCTGTTGTTGGCGGCGCTGGATTCTCTGCTGAACTGGCCGAAGAAGGCACAACCATCAACATCACTAATAGCGGATTGATTGCAGGACGCGGCGACGCCGGAGCCGGGGCAGCTACTGCTGGTGATGGCATTCGTTTTGAACGTACCCGCAATGCAGGTGCACTTGATGCCACAACATCAGGCTTGCTGACCGGCAACATCACCAATTCAGGCACTATTTCATCAGACGGCGCTAATGGCACCGTTGCGGGCATCCGCTTTGTCAACGGCGTATCTTTTGCCGGCACTATCGACAATCTTGCTGGTGGCACCATCTCTGGTGTTCAGAACGGTCTGTACTTCGGCAATGCAACCCCTGCTGGCGGCGGTGACTTTACCGGCGCTGTTGTTAACAACGCTGGCACCATCTCATCAGGCAGCCGTGCGCTGAACATTGATGGCACAGGATTGACAATAAACAACCTTGCTGGCGGTCAAATCATCGGCACGGGCAATCAGCGCAATGGTACGGTCTATGCAGACAGCACCGCGCAAGACTTCACATTGAACAATGATGGCGTCATCGATGCCGGTGCAGGCAATGAAGGCGCTGGCTTCTCCGCTGAATTAACAGCAGAAGGCAATGACTTCACCATCGTGAACTCTGGCACAATCCAAGGCCGTGGTAATGCCTCAGCCGGCGCAGCAACAGCGGGCGATGGTCTGCGCTTTGAGCGTACACGCGCTGCTGATGGAACACTTATGAGTCCATCTATCGGTCTGTTCACAGGAAGCGTTACCAATGCAGAAGGTGGATTGATCGCATCAGAAGGTGCCAATGGAACTGTGGCCGGTGTACGTTTTGTCAATGGCGTATCTTTCCAAGGAACATTTGACAATGCTGGCACCATTACCGGCGTGCAAAACGGTGTTTATTTTGGCAATCCAACCCCAGCAGGCGGCGGGGACCATATAGGCGGTGTGTTCAACAACCTAGCAACAGGTGTAATCTCATCAGACAGCCGTGCTTTCAACATCGATGGTACCGGCTTGGTAATCAACAATGCCGGAACGATCATCGGCACGGGCGATCAACGCAATGGTACGGTCTATGCAGACAGTACAGCGCAAGACTTCACATTGAACAATGACGGCGTCATCGATGCTGGTGAAGGCAATCAAGGTGCAGGCTTCTCTGCTGAACTCTCAGAAGCAGGCAATAACTTTGACATCGTGAATACCGGCACCATCCAAGGCCGCGGAACAGCTGGTGCAGGTTCACCGCTTGCTGGTGACGGTATCCGCTTCGAGCGTGAGCGTGTTAATGGTCTTCTTGACGGCACGACCTCTGGTTTGTTCACAGGAACAATCACCAACTCTGGCTTGATCGATTCAGAAGGTGATAGCGGCACGACAGCGGGTATCCGTTTCGTCAATGGCGTTAGCTTCTCTGGCACGCTGGACAACCTTGCTGGTGGCACCATCTCTGGTGTTCAGAACGGTCTGTACTTCGGCAATGCAACCCCTGCTGGCGGCGGTGACTTTACCGGCGCTGTTGTTAACAACGCTGGCACAATCTCATCAGGCAGCCGTGCGCTCAACATTGATGGCACGGGATTGACTGTTAACAACCTGGCGGGCGGTCAAATCCTAGGTACAGGTCAGCAACGCAACGGTACAGTTTACGCAGACGCCACTGCGCAAGACTTTACCTTGAACAACGCTGGAACCATTGATGCCGTATTTGATGGCGCGGCCTTCTCGGTCGAGCTTTCTGAAGCTGGCAACAATTTTGACATCATCAACTCTGGCACAATTCAGGGTCGCGGTGTTCAAGGTGCTGGTTCGACAGCAGCCGGTGATGGCCTGCGCTTTGAGCGTACGCGTGTTGGCGGTGTTCTGGAAGGTTCAACAACCGGCCTGTTTACTGGAACAATCACCAACTCAGGCTTGATCGATTCAGAGGCTGATAACGGCACGACAGCGGGTATCCGTTTCGTCAATGGCGTTAGCTTCTCTGGCACGATTGACAACCTTGCTGGTGGCACCATCTCTGGCGTTAACAATGGCCTGTACTTTGGTAACGCAACCCCTGCGGGCGGCGGTATCTTCACCGGCGCAGTTGTTAACAATGCTGGCACAATCTCATCAGGCAGCCGCGCGCTCAACATCGATGGCACTGGATTGACCGTAAACAATAGCGGCTCCATCCTCGGCACAGGTGCACAGCGTAACGGTACTGTCTATGCAGACGGCACAGCCAACAACTTCACCTTGAACAACACAGGAACCATCGACGCCGTCGTCCAGGGTTCTGGTGTCTCTGTTCAGGTTGGAACTGCAGATGGAGACGTCCGCAGCTTCACTTTGGTGAATGACGGAACCATTGCAGGCCGCGGCGAAGCTCTGGCCTCCGGTGCATCTGCTGGTTTGCGTCTGTTCAACGGCGCGGGTGCAGGCACAACTGTCACGGTCACTGATGATATCATCAACAACGGTACCATATCTTCTGAAACTGGTGCGGCTGTATTGATTGAGAATGTTACCTTTACTGGCACGTTCTTCAACAATGGCACTTTGACCGGTCCATCAGCAGTTGACGCATCAACCGCATTGTCAGCTTTGAACTTTGTTCAAAATGGCGGTGCTTTGAATGGCAGCTTTGTTGGTTCGGCTTTTGACGATACGCTGACATTTGCTGACGGCACAACCGAATTTGGTGGCGATGTTTTGGGCAATGTTGCGGTAACTGTCGCAGCACCTGCGACGTTGAACGTCAATGGCGACCGCACAATCGAAGGTAATCTAACGGTTTACGGAGCTCTAAATTTTGATCTGTCTGCTGATACTCTGCTCGTAGATGGCGATACTGTGTTGAACGCTGGCAGCGTTGTGAACATCGCAACCGACAGCATTGGACAAGGCGATATTGGTGCATCATTCACCGTGTTGGATGAAACCGGAGCCTTTACTGACAATGGCGTCACGGTTAATCTGGCCGAAAATGATTTCCTGATCGATTATCAGGTGGACATTGGTTCAATCACAGTAACAACATCTGCTAATGACTTGAGCGCGGTTTCCACCGATGCGAATGTCAGCGGCTTTGGTGGTGGTTTGAACAATGCAATTGCCGCAAACCAATTGCCTACAGATGTGTTCAACGCATTGAATGATGTTACTGACGCAGCCGGTTTTGAGACAACCGCTCTTAGTCTGTTGCCAGCCATTAATGAAGGCGTGACCCGTGAAATCTATGAGACACAAAATGCGTCTGATGCTTTCATTGCTGATCGTCTTATTAGCGAGAAAACAACCGGCCTATGGGGACAAGCACTTGTCCGTACTGCTGATCGTGATGCTGAATCTACCAGCGTAAGCGGTTACAATGCGGATGCGTTTGGCCTCAGCATCGGTGTTGACTTTGCAGCCAGCGATACTGTTCGCGTTGGTCTGGCATATAGCTATGCTGAGATTGATGTAGACAGCGATAATGGCAGTGGCTCACAGAGCGACATCAACTCTTCGCAAATATCGGCTTATCTGGGCTATAATAGCGAGAAAGTGTTCGTAAACGGTCTGGTTGGTTATTCGTTCAGCGATGCCGATACAACGCGTACAAGTGCTGTAGGACCAGTAACAGGTGCATTTGATCTCGATGGTATCCGCGCACAAGTAAATGCCGGATATGAGCTTGGCAGTGAAACGTTGAGCGTGACACCTTTTGTTGGCTTCAACTATGCCAGCCTCTCTTCAGACAGCTACACTGAAAATGGTGCGCTGAACCTGAATGTGGATGCAGGCGATGTTGACTTCTTCGAAGGTCGTATCGGTGCTCGCCTTGCTGCAAAAGGTGACAATGGCTTCGCATTGCGCGGTAATGTTGCTTACGCTTATGACTTTGTAGGCGATGCTCGCACATTTGATCTGGCCTTTGCCGGATCAGGTACACCATTCCAAGTAAGCACCACCGACGGAGCGCAATCGCGTTTTGAATTCGGTACAGGTGTTCGCTTTGGCAATGTTGATGGCCTGAGCGTTGCTCTCGACTATCAGGGCGAATTGGCTTCAAGCTATAGCAGCCACTCCGGTGTTCTGCGTTTGCGTTATGCTTTCTGAGTAATCGGAAAGCATTAGTGGGGCCGGCCGGTATCGCAAGGTGCCGGCCGGTTTTCCATTTCTGACCCATTGGCGGCCCCACATATTGCATGGCCGTAAATGACAAAAGAAAAGCCGCTGCGGGATATACCGGCAGCGGCTTTTTCTTCCAGCGGCTTTACAACCTTAGAATATACGTGAAATACCTAAACGGCTTCAGGGCTTTCCCCGCCAATCTTGTCTTGTGTCCGCAATTCAAAATCACTGGCATCGTGACGTTCAAGCAATTGGGATGAAGGTTCACCAAAGGGGCGATTGACCATTCTACCACGCTGCGAAGCAGGACGCTCATAAATTTCTGCACTCCAACGCTGGACATGCTCATAGCTGTCCACCTGCAAAAACTCACCTGCACTATAGAGCAAGCCCTTTGCCAGCGCGCCATACCATGGGAATACCGCCATATCGGCAATGGTGTAGTCATCACCGCCAAGGAAGCGGTTATCTGCCAGACGCTTGTCCAACACATCCATCTGGCGTTTTACTTCCATCGCAAAACGGTTGATAGGATATTCCTGCTTGGTCGGTGCATAGGCATAAAAATGGCCAAAGCCGCCTCCCAAATAGGGTGCGCTACCCATTTGCCAGAATACCCAGTTCATAACTTCCGTGCGTGCCGCAGTCTCAGTTGGCAAAAACTCACCGAATTTCTCTGCAAGATAGAATAATATCGATGCGGATTCAAAAATACGGATGGGCGTATCGCCGCTATGATCCATCATGGCAGGGATTTTGCTATTAGGATTTGCCCCCACAAAACCAGAGGTAAATTGATCACCTTCCTGAATGTTGACTAGCCAGGCATCATATTCCGCGCCTTCATGGCCTTTCTCCAACAGTTCTTCCAGCATCATGGTGACTTTCACACCATTAGGGGTCGCCAATGAATAGAGTTGCAGCGGATGCTTGCCCACAGGCAGGTCTTTCTCCTTCGTCGCACCGGATATAGGCCGGTTAATATTGGCAAAGCGGCCGCCGCTTGCCTCATCCCATGTCCAAACCTTTGGCGGTGTATATTCTTCAGTGTCGGCCATGCGCATTTCCTTTACAGTTAAAATAGTGCTGCCGGACTATATGGCAGTTTAGCTAAGCTGAACATATGCCCGATTGTCAAAATGACCAGCGAAGAAAATCTTAGGGCGCACCAAGCATGTTTATATAAGCCTTCTATCAGCATCAGAATTTGGCGATTTTAGGATGTGTTGCGGGCCCGGCCCCTTTTTCCCTGCACGGTCTTGCGGATTATACAATGCGCAGGCCTTTAGCGACAAACAGCCGCAACCTATGCAGCCGCTAAGCCGTTCGCGCGTACGCTCCAGCGTGGCAATATGCTCATCAATTAACCCTTGTACAGCGGTTGCGATGCGTGACCAGTCTTCTTTGCTCGGTGCTTCATCCTTAGGCAAATCCGCCAATGCCTGCCCTATATCGGCGATGCTGAGGCCCATTTGCTGCGCGATCAACAGGAAGGATAAGCGGCGTATATCTGACCTTAAAAAGCGCCGCTGCCCGCCAGCGCTGCGTATCGGGTGGACCAGCCCCTTATCTTCATAAAAACGTATTGCAGACACGGAAAGACCAGTGCGCCGCGCAATATCACCAATTGTCAACGAGCCACGATGCTGCGGAGTTTTCGTCATTTTTTAGCTTTCCTGCAAAATGCTTGACCTCAACTTAGGTTTAGGTTGCACAAAGAGCAAGTCAGCCGATTCTGTTGGTCAAAAAGACATGCAAAAGGCTGCCGCAAAACGAAGATGAAACACATTAAGGAGAATAACGTATGACAGAGAATGGAAACGCAAGGATTGAACATATCAATATGACGGTGCGCGATAATCAGAAGACAGCCGCATTGTTGATAGATCTTTTCGGCTGGCATATTCGGTGGCAGGGACCAGCAATGCTGGGCGGGCATAGCATCCATGTCGGTAACGAAAACAGCTATGTTGCGCTATATACGGGCAATGATAGCAAGCCGACCACAGCATTTGCCAAGGGCCAGCCACTCAACCATCTCGGCATTGAGGTTGGAGACCTTGATGCCATTGAAGCCAAGGTCATCGCCGCCGGTTTAGAACCCCATTCACATGGGGACTATGAACCCGGACGGAGATTCTATTTCTTCGATAATGATGGCATCGAATTTGAAGTGATCAGCTATCAATGACATATGCAGATCAAACGATCATCGCATTGTGACATAAGAATCAGGAATGTATCGCTGGCCGTCCCTCTTGCAACATTGTGCAAATGACGCCGTAAAACCCGTCTTCAAGGTTATAACGGCTCAGAAAAGCCAGAGCTTCGGCATCAATAACGGGCTCAGGATCGTGCAAAGTAATGGTCAGAACAAAAGAGCCATCGGCCTGTTCAACCGGATCAGATAGCTGTAAAATGCCCTTTGATCCGGTCTTTGCTCCGCCCCATGTCCTATCCGTATGGCTATTGCCCCAAATAGTCGCTGTATCGCCTTCAAAACGCGCATTTTTCCAGTCCATTGCACGTCCACTCTGTGTCGCAGGCAAAATATATTCAAATGACGCCATGATCTTCTCCCTCTATCTCAATGATAACCTTAACCAGCCATGCCCAATGTCGCACAGGCCAAAAACATAAACAGCCCGGCATTCCGGTTGCTACGAAATTTGATGAGCGGATCATTGGGGTCATCGACCCGCAATGTCCCAATCTGCCAGAAAATATGCAAACCCACTGGCACTAAAGCAAGCAGCGCAATCGGGTCAGGCCGCTTGGTCCATATCGCCATGGCCCAACAGCCAATTGTCAGCATGTAAAAAGCCAATACGCCAAAACGCACATTATCACCCAGAGCGCGCGCTGATGAGCGAATACCGGCCAATGCATCGTCCTCAACATCTTGAAGTGCATAGATTGTATCAAACCCGATGACCCAGAAAATGCAACCGGCATAGAGCCAGATAATCTCTGCTTCCGGCCAACCACCCGCAACACTGGCCCCGCCGACCAACGCGCCCCAGCTAAACACCATACCCAGCCAAGCCTGTGGCCACCAGCTGATGCGCTTCATAAACGGATAGGCCGCAACCAGGATCAGGCTAGCCATGCCGATAATTTGCGCCTCATAGGGCAATTGCAACAACACCAGCAAACCTGTCAGGCACAATATGACAAGCCATATCCACGCCGCACTCAGCGAGACTTGGCCACTGGGCAATGGCCGTGAAGCGGTGCGGGCGACCTGCGCGTCCAGTTCACGGTCGACAATATCATTATACACACAGCCTGCACCGCGCATGGCTATGCTGCCGAGCAGGAACCACAGAAGAAGCGGCCATTTCTCGCGTATATCCCCTGCAAGGCCCGTTGCGAATGCGCATGGCCAGAACAGCAACCACCAACCAATAGGCCGGTCGAATCGCGCCAATAATGCAAAGCCGCGCAATGGTGTTGGAACAAGGCCAATAAGCCCGCGATATTCACTATCAGGCGTTATGTGATCAGTATTTTTGCTGTCTGAATGCATCACAATCCAATAACCATAAGCCTGGTCTTTGTCGAAGAGTGTTTATCAATCATGCAAAACATGCTTCACCGCATAAATATCAAAGATTGATCAGGAAACCCCATGCCCGCAAAACCTGCCTGGCCACCGAAATCACTATCACGGCTTTTTGTCGAAGAACCACTCCGCATTGATAGCGATATCCTCATTACTGGGCCGCAAGCGCATTATCTGCGCAATGTCATGCGCATGGCGGAGGCCGAAAGCATAATGCTGTGCGACGATCTAACCGGTGAATATCGCGCCACCATCACCTCCATCGGTAAGCGCCAGCTTATTGCTCGTGTTGAGCAGAAATATCGCAATCGTGAGGTCGTGCCAGATCTTTGGCTCTGCGCGGCACCGATTAAGAAAGACCGATGGTATTGGCTGGTCGAAAAGGCCTGTGAACTGGGTGTGAAGCGCATTCAGCCTGTACGCACAGAGCGAACCATTATCGATCGCATAAAACCGGAGAAATTACGCGCCCATGTTATTGAAGCGGCGGAGCAGTGCGAAAGAACGGCCCTACCAGAACTTTCCGAAATGGCATCCTTACAGCAAACACTCGATAATTGGCCCGATGACCGGCATTTGTTTTTTGCTGATGAAAGGCTCCATGAAGGCGAGCATCAATCAGGCTTTGCTGAACAATTACACAATCACCCCGGACCTGCGGGATTGTTAATCGGGCCGGAGGGCGGCTTTAGCGATACCGAAAATGCCGCAATCAATGCCCATCCACGCGCCATAGCCATATCATTGGGTCCACGCATTTTGCGCGCTGAAACCGCTGCGCTAACTGCAACTGCTATATGGATGGCGCATCACGGTGATTGGGTGGAATAGTGCAACAATCTATCTTTCGCTAACCCTTTGCCTTTACCTTATTTTACAGCGAAGCAAGGTTAATGGCTGTCAACATTCACACTAATTAAAACAATTTTGCGTAGAGGCATCATCGGGAAATGATGGACTAATATGTACGTGACTTTGGTATCTCTGATGCAACAACTTACAAGAACCTGCCTGTTAATGGCTGGTTTTTTGGCGTTTTTTGCTGCGCCGGCCTATGCGCAATCAGCCGTGCAATATACCAATAGCACCGACAGTGCAGTAGGCGGAATTACCAACGTCAATGCATGTAGTGTCGCCGCGGCATTGCAACGCGACTTTATTGTGACCGATGATTTTGTGGTCGCAGATGTTAACCTTGGTGCTTTGTTAAGCCATGGCGACCGTGACGACGTTGCATTGTTCTTGCGTTCACCAGCAGGAAATATTGTTACCATCAAAGTTTTGACGGGCGGTGCAGCGGACAATTATAATGTCCTGCTGGATGATCAGGCTGCGGCACCTATTGCTGGCCACACGGCCAATGATACCGCCACTGCTGGCACAATAGTGCCGCCCTATCAAAGAACCTTTACACCTGCGAACAGCCTGAATGCGGGTTTTGCTGGCCAAAGTTCTCTGGGCACATGGACATTATTCATATGTGACTTTGACAATAATGGCGTTGCTGGCGGCGATGGCTCTACCGGCACGTTTTTTCAGGCAGATCTTTTCCTGACCCCTCAGCCGATTACAACGGGCGCTGATCTGTCACTTTCCAAAACGGTCAGTAATAACAACCCTCTGGCAGGCAGCAATGTTACCTATACACTGACTGTTGCCAATAACGCTGCTTCACCAGAGACAGCCAATGGCATTCAAGTACGCGATATTCTACCTGCTGGCGCAGTTTTTCTTAGTGCATCTGGCACGGGCACTTACAATGATGCAACCGGCATATGGGACGTAGGCTCAGTCGCGCCTGGCGGGTCAAGCAGCATAGACATTGTCGTAACGGTCAATGCACCCGCCTCCGCCACTGTTACCAACAATGCAGAGATTATTGCTGCGTCTACTACTGACCTAGATTCGACAGTCAATAATGGTTCATTTGACGAAGATGATGATGATTCGGTAGCATTCACTGTGCAAGGCACCCGCACCGCAGGTGTAACACCGACATTGGTTTGTCCTGCAGGATCATCTCTATTCGATTGGGATACGCGCACTTGGGTGGCTGGTAGTTTAGACAATACATTTGCCGTGGCTGGCCTGGGTGATATTCGCTTTCAATTGACCAATGATGGCACATTTTTGAACAACGCCGCACTTGGCGGTCAATCACCCAATTTACAAACGGTTATCAATGGTGGCCAAACAGGGCAGAACCAGATGATCCAATTGAGTGATATGAATAATATCAATGATGTCGCGACGACAACAATCACATTGCCCAGTGCCGTTGAAGGCGCGCAATTTAGCCTGGCAGATGTCGATCATGGTGCTGGTCAATTTGCCGACCGGGTTCGAGTCACGGGCTTTTTTAACGGCAACCCAGTCAATCCGGTCCTGACAAATGGCACCGCCAATTTTGTTATCGGCAATGAGGCTTTTGGTGATATCCCCTCTGACAGTGACCAGCCTGACGGTAATCTGGGAATCACTTTCCAAGGGCCTGTCGATGTCATCACCATTGAATATGGAAATCACAATTTCAACATTCCTGCCAATCCAGGGCAACAGGCAATTACCATTCAAGACTTCACGCTTTGCAATCCCGTGACCCAATTGGCCGTCACCAAGATTTCGCAAATCATTTCTGACCCTGTAAACGGAACAAATGACCCCAAAGCCATCCCCGGCGCGACCATTCGGTATTGTATCGTTGTCAGCAATACAGGTAGCGGCACCGCCACAGATATTGTTGCTGGCGACGTATTGTTGTCGAATATCAGCTATGTCGCAGATTCACTGCAATCAGGCAGCAATTGTTCAGGCACCCTGACTGATGAAGATGATGACGCTAACGATGCAGCAGAGACCGATCCGTTCAGCATATCCTATGATCCTGCGGCTTCCCCTCGCGGTACAATCACTGGATTGGCGGACACATTAGGTCCTATCGAGTCGTTCGCGATTATCTTTCAAGCAACCGTCGACTAATCCAGCAATATCTTGATATCACGCTTGTTCTGATCAAATGTGGCAAATATTAAAAATAACTCTGGTTTAACAAAGACACAGAACGTAAATGCGATGGATGAGTACGCGAACCCCCGACACATCCGCCAGCCCGACAATTGATAATGTCGCCCAATTAATCCAGCCCATGCAAAGCGGCGAAAAACCCCAGGCCGACTGGCGCATTGGCACTGAACATGAAAAGTTCGTCTATTGCAGTGCAGACCATCATGCGCCCAGCTATGATGAAGAAGGCGGCATTCGTGACCTGCTCATGGCATTAACGGAATTTGGTTGGGAACCGGTTTATGAAACCGGCAGCGACGGCACGGAAAATGTCATCGCCATGCGCGGCGCTGACGGAACGGTTAGCTTGGAGCCTGCTGGACAGCTGGAATTATCCGGGGCACCTCTGGAGAACTTGCATCAAACATGCGCAGAAACAGGTCGGCATCTGGAGCAGGTTAAGGCCATTGGCGAGAAGACAGGCAAAGGCTTTTTGGGCCTTGGCATGTGGCCAGATAAACGCCGTGACCAACTGTCGGTCATGCCCAAAGGTCGCTATAAGATCATGATGAACCATATGCCGAAAGTCGGCAATTTGGGGCTCGACATGATGCTGCGTACATGCACCATCCAGGTCAATCTGGACTATTCAAGCGAAGCCGATATGGCGAAGAAATTCCGTGTCGGTCTGGCATTGCAGCCACTGGCAACAGCGCTTTTTGCCAATTCGCCATTTACTGAGGGAAAGCCCAATGGCTATCTCTCCTATCGCAGTCATATCTGGTCAGATACCGATCCGCAGCGTACAGGAATGCTGCCCTTCGTATTTGATGATGGCTTTGGCTATGAGCGCTATGTTGAATATATGCTCGATGTGCCGATGTATTTTGTCTACCGAAACGGCCAATATATTGATGCAGCGGGACAGAGCTTTCGCGATTTTCTGGATGGCAAATTGCCAGCGCTGCCCGGTGAAAAACCCAGCATGGATGACTGGAACGACCATCTTTCCACTGCCTTTCCTGAAGTGCGCTTAAAATCATTCCTTGAAATGCGCGGCGCCGATGGTGGACCGTGGAACCGCATTTGTGCCCTGCCGGCATTCTGGGTCGGTTTGCTCTATGATCAGACTGCGTTGGATGCGGCCTGGGATCTGGTGAAAGATTGGAGCATTGAGGAGCGACAGGTTTTGCGCGACACCGTTCCAGCAAAAGGTCTGGCCGCTCCGATTGGCAATAACCACAGCCTGCGCGATATTGCGGAAGATGTGTTGGGCATAGCTTCGGCTGGACTGACCGCACGCAACCGCCTTAACAGCAGCGGCGATAATGAAACCGGTTTCCTTGAACCACTTTATGATATGGTAAGGCGGGGCAAAACGTCAGCAGAAGAGCTATTGGCACTATATGAAGGTGAATGGGGTGAAAATACCGCCCCTGTTTATGACAATTTCAGCTTCTGATGACACCATGGTGAATGCCACTAGAGCGATTCGCTTCCGCTCTTTCTGTTATATAATTAGCGCTAACATATAATATACGTAATATTACAAATGCCAGACACACCGTAAATGCTAGGGATTCCCTCGGCTTGTCGATATTTGTTCACAGGCTACAGCTTTTGCTGTTGATGTCAGCACATGTTTCTGATTTAGACCTTTTAACTTATAGCCCTTTGGACAAATCTCCCTCATTCTTTTGTCCTTCGGGTTCGCAGGCAAAACCCGTCATGTTCATACATGGCGGGTTTTGTTTTGCGGGCTATTGCTGTGGCTTATTCGGCAGGCTGCGATGCTTCAGCTTGTAATGCGTCAGACGTCTTTCTGTTACGCTTGAACAGTGATAACAGCTTGTTGATCGCCAAGGGTATAGGGCCATTACGATCCATCCATGCTGCATAGGCCTGATAATCCGGGTCAGCCATCAAATGCTTTTCTTCGGTACGCGCTCGCCAATAGTAAATGGCGCTAATCACAGCCAATATGGCAGCATTGCGTACGCCTTCTGCCCATGAGCCGCTATTGGTGATAAATGGTAAGCTCGCCAGCCACCAAAATGCGTTTTTCGACAAATAGGCAGGATGCTTTGTCCAGCCATAAGGGCCATGGGTCAATATTCCGCGATGGGTGAGATTGGAAAACCGCAATCCAAAAACCATGGTCGCCCAAGCATAGATACCGGTTAGGAAAACGAGAATAGTGCCCCAAATGATTAGAACTGTCGGACTATTAGCGAACAGATTGGCCCAGCCGGGCGTATCCACTTCATAATGCAATGGGCGACCATTGCCCATCAATATAAAGGGCGGATAGCACATCAAAGCAGCCAGCCAGCCTGCCAGATAGGGATTGGCTGTCCTGATATGGGCATCAAGTGGCTTCATTGTCAGCAAATAGCCAACAGTCGCAAAATGGACATCGACCACGAACATGCCGGTAATAAGCGCAAATGCTATGGCCACAGGATTGCCTGCAAGTGTTGCCAGATCAAGCCGTACAAGCTCACCAAAGCCGCCTGGCACAATGGACACCATGAATGCGAGGAAAAAGCCTTTAACGGCCCAACTGCGGGCATGGTTGGCGACTTCAGAGCCCTCCCAATCCTTCAAGCCGCATAGCATGGCACCGAAATGCCAGGCACCATCGCGCGGTTTCACCAGATAGCGATCAAGCCAGATGACATAAGGAATAGAGCCGAAAAACAAAAATGGCGCGAAGAAGCTAAAGACTTCCATCGAGAACAGATATTGTCCGTCCCAATACCAACGGCATAATCCGTAAAGCCCTGCAATAATGCCCCATGTTGCCCATAGGCCCGCCAGTTTAATCTGGCTTGTTTCCATAATATCGGCGATTTTCTTGGGCTTTGCCCAATCAATTCCGGTTGAGGAGCGACGGTGGACCTTATCAACGATTAACGACCACGCCACCATGGCCAGCCCACAAAACACAACACACAAAAACGCAAAATAGCGGCCATCGGCCCGTTCTGGCATCACGTCGAAGCCGAAAACCTGTGGCGCAACACCCAGGCCGTTCATTACCATGCCAAAATTGCGCGAAAAGATGATCCAGATAATGAGCGCGACCAAGCCAGCAAGACCAACCCCATGGCTGACGGCACTTTTGGGCCGCGGATCACTTCTGTTTTTCCCAATTCCAAACATCATTCTATCTTTAACCACAAAAGGTAAGCAATCAATGAAAGAGGAGATAGCGCGAATACTGAGCAAACAGGTAGCCAGACACAACTATCGCTGCAAACCATATATGGCTGCGGCGATAATCATTAACTGCAATTTTCAAACGCTAGGATTAAAACCCTTTATGTTTGAAATTCCCTTTCACATTCACGCCGTGTTGAAATCTCTTGTCGTGAAAATCATCATGGTGAAAATCTCTATGGTGGAAGCCATTATTAAAGCCGCTTCGGAAACCATGATGGTGGAAATTGCCTTTAAAGCCTTTTCTGAAACCGCGATGGCGGAAGCTCTTGCCACGAAAACCGCGGTTACGGAACCCACGTGATCTAAAACCCCGTGACCTGAAGCCACGCTTAAAGCCGCGTCCCCGGAAGCTGCGGCCGCGAAAACCGCGTCCTCTAAAGCCACGGCGACCACGCAGTTCTGCTTTGTCCGAAATGGTCGTTGCACCGGTATCAACCGCGATAGAAAATACAGATGCCTGTGTTGGAGCCACAGCCATTTGCGTAGCCGCAGAGGCAGATGGTGCCAGTGCCAGAGTTGCGAGTGAGCCAGTTATTGCCAATATGATCTTGTTCATAGTATTGATCTCCTGTATTAACAGATGGTTCGCTCCATGCGACCAATTGGTTACAGAAGATCAATGTCTTTAAACGATATCATCAATCGAAAAGGAATTTAAAATTGATTTTTACGATTAAATTCAAGTCTATACCATTTTAACTTCGTGGCGACTTAATCCAGTTTTGCAACGGGTGCATCATCGCCCAAATCTTCAAACCAGGCTTCGACCGGGCCTTTTAGCGTGATTGTCAAAGGGCGGCCTTTACGGTCCAATGTCTTGCCTGCTTGGACCTTAATCCAACCTTCAGAGATGCAATATTCCTCAACGGTGGTTCTACGCTCACCTTTAAAGCGTATCCCAACGCCACGCGCCAATAGTGCTCCATCATGAAAAGGGCTACCGGGGAAAACCGATAAACGGTCAGGGGGCGTATCGCCTGTTGGTGTTTGTGCGTCTTCACTCATATCATATTTGCCTCTGCCGATTGATAGCCGAACATATCGCGCAATTTCCTAGAGCAAATTGCGCAGTTTTGGGCAAGACTATATCATCACAATCTTAGCTATTGCAGGATTATTATGTGCAAGTGGCTGACTGCTCTATGCAAAGACCATATCGTAATCCTGCTCAGATTTAGGGTCATCGCCATATTGATTACGGCCTTTTGTGCCCGGCACCCATAAAATGCCAACAAACACTAAAGATACAAGAAAACCCAAAAAAGGTATGACCATGCCGATATAAAAGGGGATGAGAAGCCAGCCGCTCATATTAACGTCATGCAGTCGCCTGACGGTCACTGCCAATTGCGGAATAAAGCTGCCCAACCACCAGATTATGAGAGCGATAAATCCTGAAGAGGCCATCATTATCGCTGTCAGGCTATCACCAACAAAAGCCTCATCGGCTCCGTCCCGATCATCAAAAACAAAACTGTCCGGCGCATTCTCATCGGAAGGTGTGTTCGAAGAGCAAAATGGTTCACAGGATCGTTTTTGCTGAACTTGCGTAAAATTTGCTTTTCCAAATGATGCATCACCATATGCTGGCTGAATGCTCTGGGGCTGCTCTAAAAAAGCCAGTTGTGCTTGGTCAGCATCATTAACCGCATACTCATCGCTTGCCATCAAGGCCGATATCACTGGTAAGCAGCACAATATGAGAACCACAATGTTCAACAATTGAAACAGCCAGTATTCACGGCGGCGGGAACGCCCGGAAAATTCGGCATAGCGATAAAATGGCAAGAACATCCAACGCACAAATATCTCCTCCACTGCGCATATTCTATGCCGCAATTCTATAAGGAGTATTTAACTTCTAAAAAATTTGACCGATCATAAAGTAAAGCAGCTCAGATCATCTGCAACCTCTACAGGGCCATCATAATTTTCAGCTATGGCCGCCATAATAGCATCCATGTCATTTAATGCGCGTTGCATATGATGTGTGAGAATCAGTTTCTTTGCGCCAGCCAGCTTTGCGACCTCACCCATTGACCGGCCATCGCGGTGCAAACCTCTGGGCTGTCCATCAGCCATGCTGATAGCATTGTGCATGACCAGCAGGTCGGGCTTTAACCCGCGCATTGCTGTCTCAAAATCTTCACTCAAAAAGCTCTGATCGCCAGCGAAGACAATTGTCTTGCCGCCAGCTTCAACGATATAAGCAAGCGCTGGGACTGTAAGATGGTGCACCCGCACAGCGCTGACTTTCAGATCATCGCCATCAAGGATATTTTGAATGCTGCCCGTATCTGTAGAAATTGCTAGCGGTGTTATCTTTGGGAAATCGCTCGCACCGTTCAAATAAGGCGCCAGATAGCGGAGCATTCCATTAGGCCCGATAGCCGCTTCAGCCAATTCCTCAGGCGAGGGAAACACATCACTGCCTTGCGGACCAGCCAGCATTAATGGCTCTGTACGACCCGCAAAACTCCCTGCATTCAGTAATGATGGCAGGCCGCCAACATGATCCCCATGGAAGTGAGTCAGCAAAATCGCGTCATGATCGGCAAATTGCGCTCCGGCCTCACCATAACGCACAAAACTGCCTGCACCTGCATCAACCAGCAACCGCGCCTTACCATCCAACCAGACCAGATTGCTGGCACCCGCGCGATGATCGTCAGCTATCGGCCCCCCGCTGCCCAATATTTGTAAAGCCAATGGGTTTTTATCGCATGCTTTGGCATCAGTCGCTGCTACCAAATCCTCAGCAGAGGTCGGCGCGGTGCAGGAAGTTAAAGCCAAAAGGCCAGCGAACAGCAGAGTTTTCTTCATGCGTTGCAGCGTAATCACAACCCATCAAAAATACCAGCCGTTAACCGCTAACGAAAAACGTTTTGATTAAGCGCTTTTCTTGCGGCTCGCCTTTTTGCGCTCATGCGGATCAAGGAAGCGCTTGCGCAGACGGATGGACTTGGGCGTAACCTCTACCATTTCATCATCGTCAATATAGGCAATGGCTTGCTCCAGCGTCATCAACCGCGGCGGGGTCAAGCGGATGGCATCATCCTTACCCGTAGAACGGAAGTTGGTGAGCTGTTTTGATTTCATCGGGTTGACTTCAAGGTCTTCCGGCTTGGCATTCTCACCAATTACCATGCCTTCATAAATCGGCACGTTGGAACCAATGAACAGCTCGCCGCGCTCTTCCAGCATATTGAGCGCATAGCCCACTGATTCGCCGGTACCGTTTGAAATCAGCACACCATTTTGGCGGCCGGATACCTGGCCTTTATAGGGGCCATATTTCTCAAACAAACGGTTCATCAGGCCAGTGCCGCGAGTGTCTGACAGAAACTCGCCATGATAACCAATCAGGCCGCGAGACGGCGCGGAGAAGGTAATGCGTGTCTTACCGCCGCCTGATGGGCGCATATCGGTAAGCTCCGCTTTGCGCAGTTGCATCTTCTCAACAACCGTGCCCGAATGCTCATCATCAACATCGATAACAACGGTTTCATAAGGCTCCATACGTTGCCCGTCTTCTTCACGGAACAGCACGCGCGGGCGGCTAATGCCCAGCTCAAAGCCTTCACGGCGCATGGTTTCAATCAGCACGCCCAGTTGCAATTCGCCGCGTCCAGCAACATCAAAACTGTCTTTATCGTCACTCTCTGTAATGCGAATGGCAACGTTGGATTCTGCCTCGCGCAGCAAGCGATCACGGATCATGCGGCTGGTGACCTTATCACCCTCTTTGCCTGCAAAAGGACTATCATTCACCGCAAAGCGCATAGACAATGTTGGTGGATCAATAGGCTGAGCAGCAATCGGCTCTGTGACTTCAGGAGCAGCAATGGTGTTGGCCACTGTCGCAACGGTCAAACCAGCGAGCGAGATAATATCCCCTGCCTGGGCTTCCTCAACCGGCTCACGCTCCAACCCACGAAACGCCATGATCTTGGTGGCGCGGCCCACTTCGACCTGTTTGCCATCCATATCCAGCGCGCGAATAGGGTCGTTCAGTTTCAAGCGGCCAGAAGCAATACGGCCCGTCAAAATGCGACCCACAAAATTATCACGGTCCAGCAATGTTACCAGAAATTTGAACGCTGCTTCTGGGTCAACATCCGGCTCTGGAACATGGTTGATAATGGTATCGAACAATGGCCCCAAATCACCCTCACGCGCTTCCATATCATCACTGGCAAAGCCAGCGCGGCCCGAAGCAAAAAGTGATGGGAAATCCAGCTGCTCATCATTAGCATCAAGGTTCAGGAAAAGTTCAAAACATTCGTCCAGAACTTCCGCAGGGCGGCCATCGGGGCGGTCAATCTTATTGACCACAACAATGGGTTTCAGACCCAGCGCCAAAGCCTTGCCGGTGACAAATTTTGTCTGTGGCATAGGGCCTTCAGCCGCATCCACCAACAGGATGACACCGTCCACCATCGATAGAATACGCTCTACCTCGCCGCCAAAATCGGCGTGACCTGGTGTATCAACAATATTGATACGCACCGGGTTACCGTCTTTGTCTTCCCGCTCAACGCTGGTACATTTCGCAAGAATGGTAATGCCGCGCTCTTTTTCCAGATCGTTGCTGTCCATGGCGCGTTCTTCAACGCGTTGGTTATCCCGAAAAGTGCCGGATTGGCGGAAGAGCTGATCGACCAAGGTTGTTTTGCCATGGTCAACGTGCGCGATAATCGCGATATTGCGAAGGGACATAGTGTTACTGCCGTTTTGAAAGGATATGGACAGCGCAAGACCGCTCACGCTGCTAATTTCTGGCGGCGCTATACAATGGCAATGGCCAAGGGGCAAGTGCTGCAGTGCAACACTTATAGGCAATCAGTCTAAAACGTTCGGAAATCAGTGATTATGCCGATTATTTTGACTATTATGATACCTGTAATTCTCCAATAAAGGCGCTTGCCGCACCATTGAGCGATGCTGCTTGACTGCGCAGCGCCTTGGATGCCGCCTTAACATTGCCTGCCAGCGTTTCCACTTCATTACCAGCCCGAGACAAAGAGGCCATGCTGGACTTCACACCCAGCGTCTCTGCGGCAACGTCATGCGCACTTCTGGCAATGGCATCGCTAGCTTGGCGCTGCTCTGCGACGTGGCGCGCTATATTTTCCGAAATATGACGAATTTCATCCAGAGCCTTGTTAACCGAGCCTATGGTTTGTGAGGTTGTCAGCGCTTGTGATGTCACATTACCAACCAGTTCAGAAATATTGTCGGTTGACTGGCGGGTCTGCTCGGCCAGTGATTTCACCTCATTAGCCACAACAGCAAAACCACGTCCGCTTTCCCCGGCCCGGGCTGCCTCAATCGTCGCATTCAGCGCCAACAGGTTGGTTTGCGATGCAACCGATTTAATGAAGGTCACAATATCGGCAATACGGTTGGCTTCATCAGACATTGTCTGTGCAACATTATCGCCTTTTTGGGAGAGTTTTTCAGCGCCTTTATAGAGCTTTAACTGATTATCGGCTTGCCCTGCAATGGCAACAATCTCTTCTGACAGCTGCATCGCGGCAGAGGCCATATCCTGCACATTTTCGGCTGATGAAATGGAAGAACGTTGGACATTTTCTGTCTCTAGCTTGGCCACCATAGTTGCCTGCTCCATTGCCTCAGCGGCATTGTCCAAATCTTTGGCAGAGGTGTTCACTGCAGAGACTATAGACGCCACAGACTGCTCAAATTTGCTGGCCAGTGCCACCATCTCACGATGGCGCTCTTTATTATTCTGCTCAATCATAGCCTGTTCGCGAGAGCGCAGTTGTGACTGGATCTCTTGCTCTTTGACATTTTCCCGAAGCGCCTGTGTCTCTTGAGCTGTCTGACGAAATGCCTCTAGGCCTTCTGCAATGGTCTGCAGCTCGGCAACCGGCATTTCCGGTACAGAGTTGGTCAGATCACCATGTGCAAATTCCTCGGTTGCCCGAGCCAATTGGCGTGATGGTGCGATCACCATACGTTGTAAGATGACGAAGCGCGCGATAAAGAAAAACACGATAAGACCGATACTAATCGCCACAAATTGGGAAACCCATTCTGATTTTGCGCGGATTTGGTCAGCCAAAGGAAGTTTTTCTTCCATCACAAAAGCATCCAGATTTTGTAACGCAATGGCCGCTTGATAATTGCCGGCGATTATGACCTCTAGGTCAGAGTCCACATCGCTGAGATCATAATTAGCGTTTTCATCCTCAATATACGTCAATTGCGCGTGCATTGATTGAAACAGACTTTCAGCCTCCAAAAGACTGTCATGGCTTTGCGCTATCGGAAAGGCTTTCACATATTCGGTAAATTGCTCAGCGGTTTTCAATTGGAAAGCGAGTGCAGCGGCGCCTTTGTTCAGGGCATCTTGGCTGGAATTATCCTCCAACAAGCTGCTGAGATTCATTGCCTCCCGATCAATATCCTTACTCACAAAGCGCAAATTGCCGACCATGTCCTGCAATTCATCAAGGGCCAATTGTTTCTCTGTGGTTGCTTGGTTACTGTTATTGGCCGTTAAAACAACACCTAACCCTATCAACAAAACTACAGCTATAATCGCATCCGTAATTGCCATGCGCCCAGCGATTCCTGCCTTGCGACCGGTGCGTAGCGCTTTGAAAACATTCGGCATTGATAACATTATTTCATATACCTTCTGAGGAAACAAAATTTGTAACTTCAGTGCGTACGAGAATATAGTTAACGAAAGCTAACAGCGCCGCCATATCTGGCGCTTTTTTAGCCAAAGATGGTGTTCGTAATGCTTACCGCGATTCGTCTATGCGCTTCTGCAACATCTCAGGGCTGTATAACGACTTGCTCTGTGATTTTTGCAAAGCAGCAGAAAGCTGCTCAAATTGAGCATGCCAAATCTCCACTAGCCTTGCCCTTGCATTATTGTCAGGCGTACGTGCTATTTGTTGCAAGTCTACGCTTAATCGCACCAGTTGCTGACGCTCGGCTGTGAATTGTCCGCCTGCATAGCGTTCATAGATCAGGCCCAATATATCCCTGCCGCCAGCTATCAGCATATGGCCGATAGCCACATCATCACTGGACAAGCGCTTATCAGCAAATAATGCGGCATTTTTGACCAGCATAAGATCAGTCGCAAGGTCCGTCCTGCGGCCAACCATATTCTCACCGCACATCCCCAAAGAGCGGACATAGGAGGACAAAGCATCAACGACTATAGCGTCAGGCGTATCGCCTGCAAATTCCGTCACAATCAAATTGGCCAGAAATGCCTCTAACTCGCCTGGCTTATCTCTTGCAATCTTACCAGATGCAGAAAGATCCGGAATAGGGACAGGGTCAAATTTGCCATTGCCGCCTTTGGCACTGAAAAAACTGTTGGAGACATCGGCCGTTCCCGGTGCACTGGACGCATTGGGGAAGTGAAAAGCCGGATTATCTGCTCCGTTAATATGGCAGCTTTGGCAAGACAAACGAGCTTTGGCCGCCTGCCCACCCAATAATCGCGGCGTGCGGAACAAAATCTCGCCTTCCAAAGTCAGGGTAGTAGCCGCAGCAGGAAGGCATATCTCGGGTGTGTAATTAACAGCATCAACAATGCTGACATCCGCATCGCCGGTTTTTAGCCATTGCATAGAACGCAAAGGCAAGGCGGAATTGGCCGCAACCAAACATGCCGCCAACCCCGCAATACTCAGCGCAAATCTTAAGCGGATGGGTCTTTCCGCACTGTCAGGCTGGCCACATCAGCGGTATCAATCCAACGACGCAGTTCATCAGCTTCATAGCAACCGAAAGAGCACAGGCTTTCTAACTTAGCCAAATGCGCCTTCGCGCCGGCCATATCGCCACGTTCAACTTTCAGTTCGCCATAATATTCCCATGCGCCAAGATGATTTGGTGCAATGGCAAGTGCGCGGTTATAATAGCCCTCTGCAATGCTGAATCTGCCCAATTTGCGGTTGACAAAGCCCTGATATGTCAAAATATCGGGGTGCGGGCCAAATGCGAGTGCTGCATTGTCCAGACTTGCCAGAGCTGCAGTATAATCGCCCTGATTGATCAGTTCCACGGCGCGCGAATAGGCAGCGTCACCATTTGCAGTCTGCAACAAGCGTGCACTGTCGGGGCCAAAGCTGCTTTGCGCTGTGCCGTTAATGGCACTGCTGGCAGCAGTAACAGCTTCATCCAAAACCGCAGCATTGGCACAACTTCCAGCGCAATCCGCTTTCATAGTATTCAGATCAGCCAGCACTTGCTGTGCCTTATCGCCCTTGCCGCTATTCGCATAGGCAATGGCCAGATCACGATGTGCGGCAACCATATCAGGCTTGAGCTTCACTGCTTTTGCCAATGGGCCTGCAGCCTTTTTAAAGTCGCCTGCACGCATATAGCTGACGCCCAGCAGATATTGCGCATTAGCATTGCGGCGGTCACCTTTTGCGGCACGTCTGAAGGATTTGATTGCCAATTTATAATCTTCGGCTTCCAACGCCGCCACGCCTTTGCGATATTCTTCAGCCGGATCATAGCTTGGCGCACTCTGGCTTGGTACAGCACCGCCGCCTCCACCACCGCCGCCGCCTCCAGCCGCAATTGCAGCAAAAGGCGTGCTCACCAGCATAGCCGCAGCAATAGCCGAAGCGCCGATAAATTTACGTGTTGGTAAAATTGGCATTGATATATCTCCCTAGGGCTATGGCCCAGATGGCCCATCCCTGAACAGTCCATCCCGCAATGACCTGTTATAGTCATAATTTCGCCGCGCATTCCGATGGCTCACCACCGGATGATGCGCGTCATAAAGTATTCGGTGCTTTTTCACCAAAAGTTACACCCCTGTAGAACCAAAGCCGCCTGCGCCCCTGCTGGTATCATCTAGAGCATCTACTTCCACCATATGCGCGCGCTGAACCGGTGCCACCACAATCTGCGCAATACGGTCACCATGCGCGATGACAAATTCATCTGCACCATGGTTGATAAGTATGACCCCCAATTCACCGCGGTAATCGCTATCAATCGTACCTGGGCTGTTTGGCACAGAAATCCCTTTTTTCAGCGCCAGACCAGAGCGTGGCCGGACCTGCACCTCATACCCATGCGGGATGGCCATGGCAAAACCAGTGGGCACCAATGCGCGTTCCCCCGGCGCGATGGTCAGCGCCTTTGCTGCACGAATATCCATGCCCGCTGCGCCCTCTGTTTCATAGGAGGGCAAAGGCAGACCTTCACCATGCGGCAAACGTTTCATCTGAATATCAATGACGGGCGACATGCGCGGCTATCCTCTCTATCAAAGTGCGGGCAACGGACTCTTTTGGGCCTTCGGGCAGGCTCTCGACACCTTGCGCGCTGACTATATGCACTGCATTGCGCTCCCCGCCCATCACGTCGCCAGACACATCATTGGCGACAATCCAGTCACAGCCTTTGCGGGCCAGTTTGGCTTTTGCATGGTCCAATATGTCATTGGTCTCTGCTGCAAAGCCAACCAACAAGTCGGGCCGCGCATCATGCTGTGCCAGCCCTGCCAATATATCAGGGTTCTCCGCCAGAGGCAGCGGCGCGGGCGCAGCGCCCTTTTTCTTAATCTTGACTTGGGCGGTTTCCGCCGCACGCCAATCAGCAACTGCTGCTACCATGATGGCAATATCGGCGGGCAATGCCTGTTCAACTGCGGCCAGCATCTCGCGCGCTGTTTCCACATTGACGCGCGTTACCCCCTGCGGTGTCTCCAACGTCACTGGCCCTGCCACCAATGTGACCTGCGCACCAGCCTCAGCCGCCGCCGCCGCAATGGCAAAACCCTGTCGCCCCGATGACCTGTTCGCAATATAGCGTACTGGATCAATCGGCTCATGCGTCGGCCCGGCCGTGACCAGAACATGGCGGCCATATAAAGGGCGATGCGCATCATCGGCAAAGGCGGGTTGGCCAGCAAGTTGATCACTATTTTGGGCGTCAGGGCTTTGCGCAAAATGGCTTTTAATCGCTGCAAAAATCGCATCGGGTTCGGGCAGACGCCCCTCCCCAAATTCACCGCATGCCATTGCCCCGCTGTCCGGATCAATCACGGTAACCCCATCGCTGCGCAATTGGGCCACGTTGCGCTGTGTCGCCTTGTGCTGCCACATACGCACATTCATCGCGGGCACAGCCATGACCGGCGTATCTGTGGCCAGCAAAACGGTCGCGGCCAGACTATCCGAAATCCCCGCCGCCATTTTGGCCATCAGGTCGGCCGTTGCCGGGCACACCACAATCAAATCGGCCTCGCGGCTGAGCTGGATATGCCCCATTTCGGTTTCGTTTTTCAAATCCCATAAGGTGGTGAACACTTCATTTTCGCTCAGCGCAGCCAATGTCATAGGCGTAATAAATTGCGCGCCGCCATCGGTCAGCACACAGCGCACACTCATCCCCGCCTTGCGGATCAAACGGATCAGCTCACAAGATTTATAAGCCGCAATACCGCCGCCAATGATAAGTAGGATGTGTTTGGGATTGGTCATGAACACTTTTACCCCGCAATACGTCAGAGTCTATCCCCACATCCACATAGCCGCCGCACCTGCGCCGCCTGCTATCAGCGCGGTAAAGGCATAGCGCCAGAAACCGCTATTGCCTTGATGGGCCTTTTTCTCCCAGATAAGCGGGATTTCGGGCAGGGGCGGTGGTTCGGGTGCACCGCCTTTGGTGGGGAATTTCTCCTCTATGCGCCGCACCAGATCGGGCAAGCGTTTAAGCGTTGCCATATTCTCATTAATGCTGTCCGCAATGGCCGATTCCGGGCCCAATTCCTCACGGATCCAGCGGCGCACATAGGGCGCAGAGGTATCCCACATGTTAATCTCAGGGTTAAGTGCGGTGGCAACCCCCTCCACCATCACCATGGTTTTTTGCAATAGCAACAGATGCGGCTGTGTCTTCATGTCAAAATCACGGGTGATGGCAAACAGGCCATCGAGCATCTGGCCAACCGATAATTCATGTACCGGTTTACCGCGCATCGGTTCACCTACGGCGCGTAATGCGGTCGCGAACTCATCGACATTGTGATAAGATGGCACATATTTGGCCTCAAAATGGATTTCTGCCACCCGTTTATAATTTCCAGTGGTCAGGCCATATAATATCTCTGCCAGCCATAGCCGGGCCTGACGGTTAATCCGCCCCATAATGCCAAAATCAATGGCCACAATCGTGCCATCTGCGCGCACAAACAAATTGCCCTGGTGCATATCGGCATGGAAGAAACCAGCCGCGATAGCCTGTTTCAAAAAGGTCAGCACCAGCCGGTTTGCCAGATGCGGCATATCGTGCCCCGCAGCCTTTAGCTCATCCAGCTGTGAAATCTTGATGCCATCCACCCATTCCAGCGTCATGATTGAGCCGCTGGTGCGGTCCCAATCAATTTCTGGAATATGGTAATCCGGCTCGGACTTCATCGCCTCTGCCAGCTCCGATGCGCTGGCCGCCTCACGCCGCAGGTCCAGCTCTCTATTGGTCCAACGCTTGAAATTGGCGATGGTCAGCGCGGGACGCAGCCGCGCTGCCTCCCCGCCCATGGCTTCCACATGCGCAGCGGCCCATTCATAGGTTTCGATATCACGCGCAAATTTCTTTTTAATGCCAGGGCGCAGCACTTTAATCGCCACATCGCGCCCTTCCACCGTCACAGCGCGGTGCACCTGCGCAATCGAGGCGGCGCCCACGGGGTCAGGTTCGATAGAGGCAAAAAACTTCTCTATCGGGCCGTCCAGCCCCGCTTCAATCTCTGCCTTAATCTCTTCAAATGGTACGGGCGGCAGCTTGTCCTGCAGGGTCAGCAAGTTTTGCGCCGCCTCTTCGCCCACAATATCCGGGCGCGTTGCCAATGTCTGGCCCAGCTTAATCGCAGCCGGACCAATGGCACGAAAGGCCCCTGCATAATCTGGCTCTTTGGGCTGGATCGTGCCAAAGCGCGCAATACGGCATAGCCGCTTAACAGGGGCAGGCGTGGTTGGCTCTGCCTCCAGCCCGCGCAATGCCCCGTGGCGCGCCAAAATGCGCCCCCATTTCAGCAGGCGCAAAATATGCGTTGTTGGTCGCGTCATATTTTCCAGCCGCTATGGATGGCCACCGCGCCGCCAAAAATCGGCTCGACGCGCGTTTGCACAAAGCCAGCATCCTGAATCAGCGCTTCAAATTCCGGCATTTTGGGGAAGCGGCGGATGGACTCAGCCAGATAACGATAGCTCTCTTCATCATTAACCAGCATTTTGCCGATTTTCGGCATCAGCTTGTGCGAATATTGCTCATATATCTCTGAAAAGCCGGGCCACTCCGTAGTGGAAAATTCCAAGCAATAAAACCGCCCGCCATAGCGCAGCACGCGGCGCGCCTCTGCCAATGCTCGGTCAATATGCGTGACATTGCGAATACCGAATGAGATTGTGTAAGCATCAAAACTGTTATCAGGGAATTTCAGGTCTTCTGCATCTTGCTGTGACCAGACCAGCGAATCCTCACCGCGCTTAACCGCACGTTCAATACCAACATCCAGCATTTCCTGATTAATATCCGACACAGTGACCCGCGCTCCGGATTTGGCCAGTCGAAAAGCCACATCGCCAGTGCCGCCCGCCACATCCAAAATGTCTTCACCGCGCTGCGGTTTGACCCGCCGTACAAACCGATCTTTCCACACACGGTGCATACCGCCCGACATGGCATCATTCATCAGGTCATAATTGTCAGCCACGCCAGAAAATAGCTCGGCCACCATGCCCGCTTTTTCTTCCGCTTTGACATTTTTATAGCCAAAGCTTGCCTCTCCATCATTCAGGGCCTGTTCGGGGGTGGACATAATCGCTGCTTCTCCTGCGCTGATGAACGCCCCGTAAATAGGTTTGTTCCTGATGACAGCTATCTAGAGATTGTTGCGCCCAAAACAAAGCCTGTTAAGGCAGATTTTGCTATGCCTGAACTTCCTGAAGTCGAAACCACCGTTCGCGGCCTTGCCAAAGTGCTGGATGGCCAGCGCTTGGTAACGGTTGAAACGCGCAGACCCGATATGCGCCGCCCCTTTCCTGATGATTTGCGCCAACGCATGACGGGCGCACGGGTCAGCGGCCTGTCACGCCGCGCAAAATATGGCCTGATTGAAAGCGATCGCGGCGATGCGATGATTTTTCATCTGGGCATGTCTGGCCGTTGGCGGATTAATCCTGAAGACAATAATAAACATGATCATCTGGTGCTGGTTACCGAATCGGGCCATCATCTGGCGCTGAATGACCCGCGTCGCTTTGGCTTTGTCGATCTGCACAGACTGGATGCGCTAGACACTTATCCGCCCTTCGCGGCCATGGGACCAGAACCATTAAGCGATGATTTTACCGGCGCCCATCTGGCGCAGCGCTTTAAGGGTAAGGCCAGCCCTGTAAAAGCATTGCTGCTCGATCAGAAAAATGTTGCCGGGCTTGGCAATATCTACGTATGCGAAGCGCTGCACATGGCGGGTATTTCACCACTGCGCAAAGGCGCCAATATCGGGCGCAAAAGGCTTGATGCGCTGGCCAATGCGATAAAGATCATTTTGGCAGAGGCTATAGAAGCAGGCGGTTCGACCTTGCGCGATTATGCGCGCCCTGATGGTGAACTGGGTTATTTTTCCAAACAATGGCGCGTCTATGGCCGCGAGGGGGAGTTTTGCGGGTGTGACAGACCAGTAAAGCGCATGACGCAATCAGGCAGATCAACCTTTTACTGCGCGCATTGCCAGAAATAACGCTATTTCCTGATTGACGAATCTGTTCGTCCACGGTAAGCGCCTTCGACTTTACGGGTGAATATATAGTCACCGTCCGCATTTCTTCAGATTAAGAGGCATTATTCATGGCTAATACGCCACAGGCACGCAAACGTATCCGTCGCAACACACGGCGCACGATTATCAATACGAACCGCGTAAGTCGTATTCGTACATTCGTCAAAAATGTCGAAACCGCAATTGAAGCTGGCGATAAGGATCAGGCAAATGCTGCTCTGCGCGCTGCTCAACCGGAAATCTTCCGCGGCGTTGCACGCGGTATCCTTCATAAAAATACAGCGTCGCGCAAATTTTCGCGTCTCGCTAAACGGATTGCCGCACTCGGTTAATCCATAGGTGGCTTGGCTGTTAGCGCAGCCAAAGGCAAAACAGAATATAGGGAAGGCTTGTGCATATTTGCGTGAGCCTTTTTTATTGGCTTGTCTCATTCAGAGGTTCGATGGAATCGCACTGTATTTTTGCAGCCTGATGGCACTTCAAAACGGGTCTGCGATTCGTTTGCTTAACCCAGATGTAACCATCGCTGGACGACTGAATTTGTAAGCTCACGTAACATATCAGAGCGATGCTTTTTGTGTGCGACGCAACACATGTTGAGCAAAGCAAGGTTTTCCAACGATTCGCGAGCCAACGCTATAGTTGAACCTTATTTTATTATTAAATTTCAATATCTTGCATTAGATTCAAGAAATTTCCTAACTGTTTCAACTGTCAATGGCCAATATTTCATTTTTTTTACGCTATCGCTCTTGATAGACTCGAACGAGGCTGTTTAGACAATTTTATCAGCCCGTTTTTTCGGACTGGTAATAATATTATGATGGCGTTGGTCAGCAGTATATTTTTCGGTTGAAAAAATAAAAATTATATCAGCCAATATGTTTCGTTGATCAGATAAAACCCGTTCTTAGAACGAGCAAGGTTCGTAATATTATTTCGAGGCAAATACTCCGCGATCACAGATGGCGGAATAGAATAAAAGGGTTTGCTGGCTCTGCTGGCAAAGCTGTGATGGGCGTGCCTGATTGCGAATTGGGTGCATGATGTTCGGGGGACGATACTCAGTGTCTAAAAGCGGCAAATATGTACAGAATTTTTCTATAAGCGACGGTGACAATGAAGATATGAGTGATGAACAAACCGCTCAGGAGTTTCTGGCAGACTGGAATGATATCAGCATCGGTATCCGTAAGGATATTGGCGCGCAGCAGCATAACCAGTGGATCAAGCCTATTCATCCGGGACGGTTTTGTAAAAACACTGGTACTTTAGAACTGTATCTTCCTTCTGAATTTTCCGCGAATTGGGTTAATGATCGCTTCGCCGACAGGTTGGCGCTAGCGTGGAAGATAACCCGCCCCGACGTACAGTCAGTGCAGATTATTGCCAAACCCGGCGCTAATATATTGCAGCGTGTACGCGCATCGGGCGCAGACAGCCTGCACACATTGCCGCAAGAATTTACCGCAGCAGCCACGCACAATATCTGTGATGCGCAAGGCATCGACAAAGATTTGCAGTTTGATAATTATCTGCAAGGCGAAAATAATGTGCTCGCCCGCAATGCGGGTGAGCGTATGGCCGCACGCGAGAAACCGCAATTCAGTCCGCTCTATGTCAAAGCACCAACAGGTCAGGGCAAAACCCACCTTCTCCACGCCATCGCCAATCGTTTCTCTAAAACCATGCCCGATGCGCGGATTTACTACTGCTCTGCAGAGAAATTCATGGTAGAATTTGTTTCGGCCATGCGCCGGAATGAAGTGATGGAGTTCAAAAACCGTCTGCGCAGCTTCGATATGCTGCTGGTGGACGACATCCAGTTCATCATCGGCAAAAATTCCACACAAGAGGAGTTTCTGCACACAGTTGATGCTCTGATGACGGCTGGCAAACGGCTTGTCTTTGCTTCTGACCGTGCGCCCCAATCACTTGACGGCGTTGACCAGCGTTTGCTGTCCCGCCTGTCCATGGGTTTGGTTGCAGATATTGCGCCGGCCGGCGTTGACCTGCGCCGCGAAATCTTAAAGCACCATATCGCGCATATTGAGCCATGCCCACTTAATGATGATGTGATCGAATTTCTGGCCCGCACAATTAGTCGCAACCTGCGTGAGCTTGTTGGCGCGCTCAACAAGCTGATCGCCTATACACAGCTTACGGGGCAACCCATGTCCTTGGGCGTGGCTGAAAATCAGCTAACCGATATTTTGACCGCCAATCGCCGCCGCGTGACGATTGACGAGATACAGCGCACCGTTTGTCATTATTACAAGCTGGATCGCAGCGAGATGGCATCCAAGCGCCGTGCACGTGCCATTGTGCGCCCGCGTCAAGTCGCCATGTATCTGGCAAAAGTGCTCACACCGCGTTCTTACCCAGAAATTGGTCGCAAATTTGGTGGACGTGATCACAGCACGGTCATCCATGCCGTACGCTTGATCGAAGATTTGCGCGTGCGCGATCAGGATATGGACAGCGATGTGCGCAGCCTTTTGCAGCAACTAGAAAGCTGATCTGGCTTGCAGCTCTGGCTGATGCTAATCACCATCCATGGAACCGCTTAACGACCATGAATTGGACCTTTATGCACGGCAGATTATTCTGCCCGATATTGGCGGTGTCGGGCAAACCCGATTAAAGAACACCCATATTGCGGTTATTGGCGCTGGCGGCATTGGTTGCCCTGCATTGCTCTATCTGGCCAGTGGCGGCATTGGCAAAATATCGATTTTTGATGATGATGAGGTATCGCTGAGCAATCTGCATCGCCAAACATTATTCGGGCCGCAAGAGATCGGTCAGTCCAAGGCTGAAAGCGCGGCAGAAAAGCTAAAACTGCTCAATCCTAATTCCAATATAAACGCTTATAATCAAAAGTTTACCGCGCAGCATGAATTTACAGAAAGTGCTCAACCAGACCTTATACTAGACGGCACAGACAATTTTGCCAGCCGCCTGTCGATCAATGATTGGGCGGTTGCACATCGCGTGCCTTTGGTTAGTGCAGCCATTGGCCGCTTTCAGGGTCAGGTTGGCGTCTTTCAGGGTCATTTGCCCGATGCCCCATGCTATCGCTGCTTCGTTGGCGATGCTTTTGACAGCGATGATTGCGACAATTGTGCAGAGATGGGCGTATTGGGCGCGATGGTGGGTATGGTTGGCACCATGGCCGCAGTTGAAGCGATGCGCTTTGTCACTGGTTTTGGCCAAGAGCAAAAGGGCAAATTGCAGCTGATTGACGGCCTGAAACCCTCAATGCGCGGCATCAACCTGTTCAAAGATGGGGAATGCCGCACTTGCGGTCACCTGAAAAAAGCTGAATAGTCACCACGCAGGCGCATTTGGCGCAGTGCGCCATGATTTTAAGGGGCAGATAATGACATTACCGGTAACCGCTCTCACCGCCGCCATATTGGCCATCATGATTTTGCTAACAGCAATAGCCACGGTGCGACAACGTTTTAAGTCCTCTGCCGCTTTTGGTCTTGATGATGCTAATCAGCCTTTGGTTTCTGCTGCGCGCAGCCATGGCAACCTTACCGAACATGCCCCTATGGCGGTGATTATGATCGCTCTGCTGGAGATGGTGCCCGTCAACCACTTGGCGCTTACCGGTGTAGCGGTGTTGTTTCTCGCCTCACGCGCGGCCCATATCATTGGCCTGCATCAGCCCGTGCTCGACAAAGGCCCGCCACCTGCCCGCGCATTGGGCGTGATTGGCACATGGGTGACCTATTTGGTGCTGATCGTTTGGATTTTGTTTCAGATTTTAACGCGCAACGCTTAGCACGTATCTATAAAAAGTTTAAGCAGCCAACAGGCTTTCCACCCATGCGGGCACAAGCACCGTTGCGGGGCCTTGGCGTGTTTCGTCAAACTGGTTCGATCCGTTCGACACATCCAGATTAAGCTCCAGCGTTTGCGCCCCATAGCGCCGCGCCGTTTGCACAAAGCCTGCTGCTGGATAGACCGCGCCGGACGTACCAATAGACACAAACAGATCACATTTTGCCAAAGCGGTTTCTATTGCCCGCATTGCATAGGGCATTTCGCCAAACCACACGATATCTGGCCGCATAAATCCGCTTTGCCCGCATTGTGGACAGGCCGGTGCGCCGGACAGATCGTCTGTCCATTCAGAGCGCTTATCGCAATTGAGACACCATGCACTGCGCAATTGGCCATGCATATGGAGCAGCCGTCCATCTATGCCCATATCCGCCGCAGCACGGTCATGAAGATCATCAACATTCTGCGTGACCAGCAGAAAGTCGCCCGACCATTTTTTGTCCAGCAGCGCCAGTGCATGATGTGCAGCATTGGGTTCCACCGCCGTTAATGCAGCGCGGCGCTGATCATAAAATGTCTGCACTAGCGCGGGGTCACGCATAAAGGCTTCTGGCGTTGCAACATCTTCAACCCGCTGCCCCTCCCACAGGCCATCCGGTCCGCGAAATGTTGCAATGCCACTTTCTGCGCTAATTCCTGCGCCAGTGAGAATGACGATATTGTTTATTGCCTGCATTTGCCCCATGACTGCAAAAAAGCATGATTAAAAATGCAGGACAAGAACTTATGACAAAAATCGGGGTGATCGGCGCTAAAGGCCGCATGGGCCAGGCGATTATAGTCGCTATTGATGACGCAGGGCTGGTATTGGCCGGTGGCGTGGATCAAGGTGATGATATCGCCGCATTGGCCGCCCAATCGGACATTATGATAGACTTTTCCGCGCCCGACGCGCTGGAAGGCAATTTGGATGCCTGTATAGCAGCAGGCACGCCCATTATTGTCGGCACGACAGGTTTGCAGGAGCGTCATCATTATCTGGTCGACAATGCCAGCCAGACAATCGCAATCTTGCAAACGGGCAACACGTCGCTGGGCGTCACTCTGCTCTCCGCTCTGGTGAAACAGGCCGCAGAAACCTTAGGGCCGGAATGGGATATAGAGATTGTCGAGACGCATCACCGGCACAAGGTGGATGCGCCTTCAGGGACAGCATTATTGTTGGGGGAAGCCGCTGCCAAAGGCCGCAATGTTGATCTGGCCGCCGTGAGCGATCGCGGCCGTGATGGCATTACCGGTGCGCGTAAAGAGGGAGATATCGGCTTTGCATCACTGCGCGGCGGCAGCGTCGCAGGGGATCATAGCGTATTGCTGGCAACCGAGCATGAGCAGATAACATTAAGCCACCGCGCAGAAAATCGCGCGCTGTTCGCACGCGGCGCAGTAAAAGCAGCCATCTGGCTAAAAGACAAAACAGCGCAGCGCTATGCCATGTCTGACGTTTTGGGGCTGTAACGAGCAAAATATAGTATCTTAGAGGGGCAAAGATGAGCAATTTAAACGTTGATGAGGCCACACAGGCCCATATTCAAATCCTGGGCAAAGAAGCGCTGGAAAAGTCTGCCAATTATACGATTGGCAATCATTGGTTGATCTTGGTCGGGCTATTGGTCTCGGCCCTGATTACATGGATCATCGTGCGCTCCGGTTTGCTAGATAAAGTTGCTGCACGTTTTGGGGAAAAGAGGCGCAAACTTGGAACCTTTCTGACCTGCACTGTCTTCTTTTTATTGTCATCGATACTGTCTCTGCCCTTTAGTATTTATACCGATTGGGCACGCGAACACAGCTATGACAGATCAGCACAACCTTTGTCGGATTTCCTGATACAAGGGTCGATCGAAACAGTGATTACAGCTGTGCTTGCAGGACTGTTTTTTCTAGGCGTCTATGCGCTGATCCGTCGTACCGGCAAACGCTGGTGGCTATGGTCTGGCGGGCTGGCTGCAGTGGCGGTGCTCAGCATCCAACTTCTGGGGCCTACGGTCATTGCGCCATTGTTCAATGACTATACACCATTGCCAGAAGGCGAAGTGCGCGTGGCACTCGAAGAAATGGCCGCGGAGGCAGATATCCCCGCCGATCGTATTTATGTTTTTGATGGCTCTCGCCAATCCAACAATTTCACGGCCAATGTTGCAGGCATAGGCGGATCTGCACGCATTGCGATATCTGATGTTGCTCTGAAAGATGCTTCTCTGGACGAGGTGAAAGCCGTGACCGGTCATGAGATTGGCCATTATGTTCTCGGTCATGTCTGGCGCAGCGCCTTTGTTGTGCCGCTGACCATTATCATCCTCTTCTTCCTTGCCGATCGCTCTTATCCATTTTTCGCACGCCTGTTCGGCAGTAGCGCAAAGCTGCAGGAAGCACGGTCCATCCCGATATTGCTGTTCATCGTCTCTTTGTTTGGCGTCCTCGCCACGCCTGTATTCAATGGTTTGACCCGCATAGGTGAAGACCGCCGAATATCGCTATCCCTATCCGCATCCGGTGCAGGAGTTTCTGTTCTACACCCACCCTTCTGTCGAATGGCGCGTGCGCAATGCGATGGAGCATAAGGCAAAGAATCCTTAAATCTGACAATCGGGCATTTGTCGCATGAAAAAAGACGATATCTTTGAGTTTTACAGCCGTCTGGCGGAGCTGAATCCAGCGCCGGAGACGGAGCTGAATTACGGCAATGTCTATCAATTGCTAGTGGCGGTCACCTGTTCTGCGCAATCAACCGATATTGGGGTCAACAAGGCGACCGCCAAATTGTTTGAAGAGGTGAAAACGCCGCAGCAAATGGTTGATCTGGGGCTGGACGGGCTGAAACAGCATATCAAAACAATTGGCCTGTATAATAACAAAGCCAAAAATGTGATTGCGCTGTCCGAAGCGCTCATCCGCGATCATGATGGCGAAGTGCCGAATGACCGTGATGCACTGGTTGCGCTGCCCGGTGTTGGCCGCAAAACTGCCAATGTTGTGCTCAACTGCGCCTTTGGGGCAGAAACGTTTGCCGTCGATACGCATATTGACCGGGTTGGCAACCGCACAGGACTGGCCCCCGGCAAAACCGTGTTGGCAGTTGAAAAGAAGCTGGAAAAGCACACGCCGAAGCCCTTTCGCGTTGGGGCGCATCATTGGCTGATCCTGCATGGCCGCTATATCTGCAAGGCACGCACGCCTGAATGCTGGCGCTGCCCCGTTGCGGATCTGTGCCGGTTTAAGAAAAAGACACCTGAACCGAAGACTGCAACCAAAAAACCGACGGCAAAAACGAAAGCACCAAAATGATATTGGCGAGATATTTCGCGTCATTCAGGAACGGCTAAGCCAGTGACACGTTTATTGGTGATGAACATGTCATGATAAGGAATATCCTATGTCCATGAAGCCGCGTTTACCCTCTCGATATTTTCTGGCACCTGCTATTGCCGGATTGGCTCTCATGGGCGCAGTGGCATCTGTTTCCGCCAATGCAGAAGATAAGAAGCAGCGCGAGAGCGAAGCCCCCGCGGCAAAAACCATTGGTGAGCCACAAACATGCGTTCCACTGCGCAATATTCGCAGAACCGAAGTGCATGACGATTATACCATTGATTTTATCATGCGCGGCGGAAGGACATATCGCAACAATTTGCGCGCGCGTTGCCCTGGCCTCGCTTTTGAAGAAGCGTTTAGCTATTCGACATCGATTAATCAGCTGTGTCGGTCCGACATCATTACCGTTTTGAGCCAAGGCGGACCCGGGCTTTTCCCACGTGCCAGTTGCGGGCTAGGCAGATTTCAGGAAATTGAACTGATCGAAGATGATGCCGATGACAGCTAAAGGGCTGTTACTAGCACCTGCGCTTACGTTGCCATTGGCGGGCATTGCCGCCCTTGTCTCAACGGCTATGGCGCAGCCGCTTCCATCGGCTAAGCAAAAAGACGAACCAGAAAATTCCTGCCTATTGGTGCGCAGCATTCGCGATCACCGTGTTCCGCAAAAAGGCGTGCTGGAATTTCGGGTTAAAGCCAATAGCTATGTTAGAGTGCATTTTCGCGATGAATGTCGCGGCCTGAAAAATAGCAGTCAGATAAGCTATCGCTCGGTCAGCAGCAAATTGTGCCGTGGTGATGAAATCCGCATCCTCGCCTCTTTGGGCAGCAGCGCTGACGTCACGGACATTTGTTATGTGACAGGCTTTAGCCCTGTTGCTGCGCAAGGCGATCCGTAATGAGAGCGATGCGGATAGCCGCTTTGTCCGGCCTGTTACTGCTCGCCGCCTGTCAGACCAATTCCGCCTCTGATGCACCCATTGGCGGTGCGGCAGCGATTGCCAAAGGGCTGATAGCGGACAAGATATTGGTTGATAAAAGCGAGCGCAGCTTGGTGCTTTATAAAGAGGGTAAAGTGATTGCCCGATACGCGAATATCCGTTTCGGCGATCAACCCATTGGCCATAAGCGTTTTGAAGGCGATGAACGCACACCCGAAGGCACCTACACCATTGACCGGCGCAACCCGAACAGCATTGCCCATCTTTCACTTGGCATATCCTACCCCAATGAAGCTGACCGCGCCTATGCCGAGGCACGCGGTCAATCGCCCGGCGGAGATATCTTCATTCATGGCCAGATGAATGGCTGGGGTGATGTCACCCTGCCCTATGACTGGACCGATGGCTGCATAGCGCTCAGCGATGCAGAAATGGACGAATTATGGCAATTGGTGCCTATTGGCGCGACGATAACAATTCAGCCCTAACAAGGCTGCCCAGTCATCTAAATATCGTCAGCGCTGATCATCTCTTCGCGGTCAATCTCACCCGTCAATGCAGCAACTGTTGTGGCGACAGCGGCATCACCTGACACATTGGTGGTGGTGCGCATCATATCCATGATCCGGTCCACACCGGCAACAAAAGCGATTGTTTCTAGCGGAACATCAACCGCGCCAAATACCAGCGCCATCATGATGAGACCAGCACCGGGGATACCCGCCGCACCAATGGCCGCCAGTGTCGCCAATATGGAGATAAGGAAATAATCGCCCCAGCTAAGATCAACACCAAAAATCTGTGCGCCAAACAATGTCGCCAGCCCCAAATACATGGCGGTGCCGTTCATATTGATCGTCGCACCCAGTGACACGACAAAGCTGGACACGCTGGACGATACACCCAGATTGCGCTGCGTACAGCGCAGAGTGACGGGCAAAGTAGCGTTTGACGAAGCCGTGGAATAGCTGACCGCGATGGCATCAATAATGCCGCGAAAGAAATCGACAACCGGCAATTTGGCAATGAACTTGATCATCGCCGAATACATGACGATGATGATCAGCAAGCAACCAAGATAATTCAGGCCGACCAGCTTCGCCAGCGCCAGCAATGCATCAAGGCCCAATGTGCCTGCGACCCATGCCATCAAAGCGAACACGCCAAAAGGCGTTAGTTCCATAACGATTAGCGTAACCTTTTGCATCACAATGGCGCCGCTATCAAAGATCTTGGCAAGCGGTTTGCCGTCTTCATCAGCCATCAAAATGCCGATACCAATAAGCAAAGCAAAAACGATGAGCGGTAGCACGCGCACATCTGCCATGACCTGCACCGGACTATCAGGCACGATAGACAGGATCATATCAATAGCGGTTGTTTCATTAGGCGGTGGCGTTTCGCCTCTGGGGATGGCACTGGTATCAAGACCTTCGCCCGGTTTGATCATCGTGCCCAGAAACAGGCCAAGCCAGACCGCAATCTGGCCAGTAATCACAAACAGAAACAGGGCACGTCCGCCAACGCTACCCAATTTGCGGATATCGCCAATGGCCGCCACGCCAGCGACCAGCGAGAAGAAAATCAATGGTACGACCAGCATCTTGATCGCTTTGATGAAGAAATCACCGATCCATTTTATGCTTGCGGCTTCTGGCCCCCAAAAATAGCCAGTAATGATACCCAAAAACAGCGCAGCAATTACCCGCTGCCAAAGTGGAATGGCGAACCAAAAGCGCAACATGAAAGTCCCCTAAAAAGCTTTAGCCTGTTCTAGCGCAGAATTGCTGTGCCGCAAGGGCATGAAACACAGAATGAAAACGGGGTACGGTTTTTTCAGTAAAAGCAGATCACATCATCAGAAAATATATCGTCAGACAGGTCGAGAAGCCGACCCCGATGGTCAATGGAATACCGGCCTTGAAAAAGTCCGTGAAGCGGTAATTGCCCGCCGCATAAACCAACGTATTGGTTTGATAGCCTATAGGCGTTGCGAAACTGGCCGATGCGGCAAACATAACCGCAACCACCAGTGGACGCGGATCAATTCCCAAATCCTGCGCCAGACTGATGGCGAGCGGCGTGATGATAATCGCCACTGCATTATTGGTCACCATCTCGGTCAGGATTACAGAGATCAGATAGATAACAAAGATCAACGCGAGCGGCGGAATATTGGCGAGCACGGGGTGCACTGTCTCCACCAGCAACTCGACCGTGCCAGCCTGTTGCAGGCCAAGCCCAACCGCCAACATAGCAAAGATGAGCACCAGCACATTGCCATCAATGGCGCTCCATGCTTCCTCTGCATCAATACACCGCGCCAGCAGGATTGCGCCAACGCCCAATATTGCTGCGACGGCGATAGAGACTATGCCCAGCGCAGCCATCAGCACCACTGCTGCCAGTGCCCCAATTGCAATGGGCGCACGGTCTCGGCGAAAGGCACGCGTTTTTGTTTCGACAATGCCGAACAAATTGGGGTTTTCATACATGCGGCGAATATCGGCATTGCTGCCGGTCACCAACAAACGGTCCGCGGCATGAATGCGGGCATTGGGCAGGTCAGAGCGCGGCAAATTGCGATAGCGCGTCATCCCCAAAATGCGCACATTAAGCTGGCTTAAAAAAGGGATATCAAATAACCGGCTGCCAATAGCAGGGTGGCTTGGCGCTATCGTCGCCTCAACCAGTGACTCCCCCATTGGGCCGGCATCACCTTTGCGCACGATCCCTATTTTGTAATTGGTATTGCCGCGCAGGGAGATCAGCTCCTGCAAATCCATGCGCGTAACGATGATATCACCGGCCGAAAGCACAACATCTTCGATATTATGCCGATAGGTTCGTTCAGCCGTTTTTACAGCTGTAATCGCAACACGGGCACGCTTGGATACAGGCAGATCACTGACCTTCTTACCCTTAAACTCCGATGCATTGCGGACGGTCAATTCGGTTAGAAAGTCCGATTCATCACTGCCCGGCAGCATAGAATCCGCTTGTCCGTCGGGTAGTAACCATGAACTGAAAAAGATCAGCATCAAAACGCCAGCACCCGCCGCGACCAAGCCAAAAGGCGTAATCTCGAATATACCAAAGGCTTCCATACCGGAATCTTGCGCAACCGCATCAACAATCAGGTTGGTTGATGTACCGATCAGCGTGGTCGTACCGCCCAATATGCAGATGAATGAGAGCGGTATCAGCAGTTTTTTTGGCGAATATCCCGTCTCTTTGCCCAATTTCAAAATGATCGGGATCATTACCAGCACGACCGGCGTATTGTTCATAAAGGCAGAAGCAACAAAGGCGCCCAAGAACATTTCTGCCACGGCCAGGCGCGGCCGCTTTTTTGATCGGCGAATAATCATATCCGCAACCGCATCAATCGTGCCGGTGCGCAGCAACGCGCCGGACAGCACGAACATAGCACCAATAGTGATTGGCGCTGGGTTGGAAAAGACGGAAAATAAGCCTTTGCTATCGATAATGCCAAAGAACAAAAAGGCGCACGCCCCCAAAATGGCGACAACTGCGGCTGGAAAACGCTCAGATATAAATCCGGCAAACATCAGCACCAGTATGACCAGACCGATATAGGCCGACCACTCGGCTATAATCGCGCGGATGGCCTCAAGGATCATCCGCACTGGCCTTGATGCAGCAGCTTCTGATCGGCCAGCACCAGTGCCATCATCGCCGCGACAACCGGTGTGCCGCGAATGCCGACACAGGGGTCGTGCCGGCCTTTGGTGACAATCTGCGCTGCTTCGCCATCGCGCGTAACGGTATCAACGGGCGTGAGAATTGAGCTGGTTGGTTTAAAGGCCACGCGGCACACAATAGGCTGACCTGTGCTAATACCGCCCGCCGTGCCCCCGGCATGATTGGTCATAAATTCGGTTTTTCCATCCGCCCCGGGCCGCATGGCATCGGCATTGTCTTCGCCAGACAGACGCGCGGCAGCAAAGCCATCACCTATTTCTACGCCTTTGGTGGCATTGATGCTCATCATCGCTGCGGCCAGTTCGCTGTCCATCTTTGCATAGACAGGCGCGCCCCAACCTGCGGGAACCCCCGTCGCCACGCATTCCACAATTGCGCCCAAAGAGCTGCCCGCTTTGCGCGCAGCATCAACCTTTTCTGCCCAACGTTCCGCTGCTGCAGCATCAGGGCAGAAAAACGGGTTCTGATCAATCAGCCCAGCGTCAAATTTGGCGCGGTCGATACTATCGCCGCCCAGTTCACACACATAGGCTGTTATCGTCACGCCATCGATAATTTTGCGCGCCACTGCGCCCGCTGCCACCCGCGCAGCCGTTTCGCGCGCGCTGGACCGTCCGCCACCGCGATAATCCCTAAAGCCATATTTCTGATCATAGGCATAATCCGCATGGCCGGGGCGGTATTTCTGCGCGATGTCGCTATAGTCTTTTGATCGCTGATCGGTGTTTTCGATTATCAGGCTAATGGGTGTGCCCGTGGTTTTGCCTTCAAACACGCCCGACATGATGCGCACCAGATCAGCCTCTTTACGCTGCGTGGTATAGCGCGACGTGCCGGGTTTGCGGGCATCCATAAAGGGTTGGATAAATTCCTCATCCAGTGCGATGCCCGGCGGGCACCCATCCAGCACCGCGCCCAAGGCAGGGCCATGGCTTTCCCCCCAAGTGCTAAAACGCAAGAGCCGTCCGAAACTGTTAAAACTCAACTACCGTCCCCTGAAATCCCGCACTCTTAGAAAAGTGTGCAGGCCCTGCTTGTTTATTGCGCCAAGCATGCAATTTGTTCAAGGCGCATCTTTAGAGTCTCAACCTATTTAATCTATCCCATATTACAGCAACGCTATTGCCGAATTGGCGCCATGAATTCGAGGCGATTGCCAAAAGGGTCAAATGCAAAAAAGCGTTCAAGGCCGCCAACATCACTGCCCTCTTTAACCGGAAGCTGCGCCGCCTCAATCCGCTCTCGCAAAGGTTGTAAGGCATCTATCTGAAAAGCGGTATGCGCTTTGGTCGATGGCTTAAAATCCGGATCGATGCTGATATGTATCCGCACCGTGCCCAGTTCAAACCAGCAACCGCCACTGACCTTTTGCTCATCGGGCTGCTCAACCTCCGGCAAACCCAAGACACCTTCATAAAAGGCTCTGGCGCGCGGCTCTTCGCCCTTAGGGATGACCAGATTGACATGGTGAATAGCGTTAAACACAGCGCAGCCCTCTCTTATTTATCGAGCGCGATATCCGGCGCGTCTTCCTGTTTCATGCCCACCACATGATAGCCCGCATCAACATGCAGATTTTCACCCGTCACGCCCGATGATAGATCCGAACACAGATACAGCCCGGCACCGCCAACATCATCAATGGTCACATTGCGGCGCAGCGGCGCATTATATTCATTCCATTTCAGAATATAGCGAAAGTCACCAATGCCACTGGCGGCCAGCGTCTTGATCGGCCCTGCGCTAATGGCATTAACGCGGATATTGCGCGGCCCCAAATCATTGGCCAGATACTGCACACTGGTTTCCAGCGCAGCCTTGGCAACGCCCATGACATTATAATGCGGGATCACCTTCTCCGCGCCATAATAGGTCAGCGTGACAATGCTGCCCCCGCCTTGCCCGGTTTCAGGGTCATATTCGGGCATCATCTTTGCCGCGCGCTGTGACACAGCGACCAGGCTATAGGCAGAGATATTCATCGTCATCAGGAAATTGTCGAGACTGGTATCAACATATTGTCCGCGCAGCTCATTCTTGTCAGAAAAACCGATGGCGTGAACGACAAAATCCAGACTGTCCCATTTGTCTGCCAATGCAGCAAAAGCCGCATCAAGATTATCCATATCGGACACATCGCACGGGATTAGAAAATCGGAACCCAGCTCGTTCGCCAATGGGCGAACCCGCTTTTCCAAAGCCTCACCCTGATAAGAAAAGGCCAGCTCTGCGCCCGCAGCGCGCAGTTTTTTGGCAATGCCCCAGGCCAGTGATTTCTTATTGGCCAACCCCATGATCAGGCCGCGCTTGCCATGCATTAACTGGCCGGATCCTGATAAAATTGCATCTGTATCTGTCGTCATACTCTCTCACCTAAAATATGCACTGTGCTGGTCAATCTGCTTCATCAGAAGGCCGATGACGCGCAAGTGCGGCATTTAACTCCGCTCCAGTGACCATAGCCAAGCCGATGAGAAAAAAGAAGATAAGACTGATCATTACCCCTGCAAGGCTGCCATATGTCAGATCATAATTGGCGAAGTTGGTCAAAAATACCGGCAACAGCGCCACAAGGCCCATCCAGAACAGCGCAATCAACAGCGGGCCGGGCCATATCGGGCTTTTGCGTTGGCGAAATTCACGCGGGGTCATGGTGCGGAACATCAGGTACAAAGCACCAAACAAAAGCAATGTCGTCGCTAGCTGGCTGAAAGCAATGACGCTAAGCGCCGATGACGCAAAGGGGATCAGACGATCAATAAATTGCTGTGCACCCTGCAACATGACTTGAGCGCTAAAAGCCAACATGGTGACCAGCACAGTGATGATCGTCGCCAATATCGCACCGAGCCTATAATGCCAGAAAGGCCGCAAGTTCAGGACTTTATATGCGCGGCGGATAATATCCCTGATCGTTTCAATCAGGCTGGCAGTTGTCCATAATCCCACAGCGACCGAGAACCATAGCAAGGCCCCAGTACGTGCGGTTAATGCTGACTGCACTGGCTCTGACAGAGCGCGTGCCACGGATGGCGGTAAGGTTACCAAAAATGCTTCGACGGCTTCATAGCCATATTCTGTCCGGCCAAAAGCACCCGCAACGGCCGCTGCAACAATGAAGAAGGGGAAAATGGCCAATAGGCTAAGATAGGCAAAATTGCCTGCAAGAACAAAACCATCTTCATAGCTTTGCTCAACCACGTCGCGCAAAATAGCTATAGTTCTGGCATAACCGCCCACCGGCTTTGCGCCTTTTGAATCAGATTGTGTATCAGATAGCGTATCCTGTGTGGCTTCGCCCATCTTTGCTGCCCCTTTGGCGATAGAGTAGCGTCAGCCAGTAATGCTGGTCAATTTTTTGATGCGCCTCATCACAATTTTTGCTGATTCAGCGCTGCATCTCACTGCGTGGATCATAAGCCGGTTGCCAATCTTTAACAAACTGGGCCAAAGCATAATCATTGTCAGGAATATCAATGCGCAGTGTGATGATAAGGTCACCACGCGTGCCCGCTTTGGTATGGAAACCGCGGTTTTTCAGTCGCAATTGCTGGCCGCCATTCATCCCGGGTTTGACCGTCAGGTTGATCGCGCCATCAGGGGTCGGTGCACGCACCTTGCCGCCTTCTACGGCTTCTTTCAAAGTGATGGGCAGTTCCAGCAAAACATTGTCGCCATCTTTGCGGAAATGTGGATGCTTGCCCAGCGTTACGGTAACGATCGCATCGCCAAAACCACCTGGCCCTGCTTGCCCCTTGCCCGCCAGACGGATTTTGGTGCCTGTCTCAACACCTTTGGGCAATTTTATGCTGACAGTCTTGCCATCAGACAGGGTTACCGTTTGCGGCGCCAAAGTAACGGCACTGATAAAATCCACCATCAGCTTATAGCCAGTATTCGCACCTTTTGCAGCACTATGGCCGCGACCTGCTGCACCAGCGGACCCGCGAGAGCCACCGCCGCCAAATAGCCCGTCAAAAATATCACCAAAATCGATACCATCATTACCAAAGCCGCCAAAATCAGCGCCTCCAGTGCCGGCTTGCCCATGACTGCGATAGCCACCACCACCAAAGCCGAAAGGCGCAGCGGGGTTGCCATCCATATCAATCTCGCCACGATCAAATTGCGCGCGCTTATCTTTGTCGGTCAACAGATCATAGGCCCGTGTCACCAAAGAGAATTTCTCTGCCTTCGCGGGATTGTCTTTGTTATAATCGGGGTGCAGTTCCTTAGCCAGTTTGCGATAGGCACTTTTAATGTCCTTCTCGCTCGCGCCTTTTTGCACGCCCAAAAGCTGATAGGGGTCATGCGCCATGATAGTTGCCATTTGCCGTCTCCACAAAATCCCTTAACCCAGCATAAGCCGATGTATCTATTATAGATTTGGTGGTGGTTTTCTCCACGATCAAGAGTTCGCTCTTCCTTTTTTACAGCGCAGCACTATGTCTTTGCCTATGTTCCGGTGTCTACTGTCTTACTGTAACAAAACAGTTAAGGTCAACCATCTTGCCGTAACACCCTGTTGCACGGAGAAACAGCATGTCAAATTTGCCGTTCACATTGTTTGATGACTGGTTCGCCAAGGCAAAAGCCAGCGAGCCCAATGACCCCAATGCCATGGCGCTGGCCACTGCCAATAGCAAAGGTGCGCCATCGGTTCGCATGGTTTTGCTAAAGGGACATAGTCCGCAAGGCTTTGTTTTCTATACCAACACCCAAAGCCGCAAAGGCGAAGAGATCAGCGCCAATCCGCAAGCTGCTTTGCTCTTTCACTGGAAATCACTGCATCGGCAAATACGTATTGAAGGCGCTTTAACGCAGGTCACTGATGATGTTGCTGATGGCTATTTTGCCAGCCGGGCACGCGATTCCCAGTTGGGCGCATGGGCTTCCGATCAGTCACGCCCCTTAGACGAACGCGCCACGTTTGCGGCACGGCTAGAGGCATATCGCCAACAATATGAAGGGCAGGATATTCCCCGACCTCCACATTGGACCGGTTTTTGCCTTACCCCGCAGACGATCGAATTCTGGGAAGATCGCGACAATCGCCTGCACCATCGCCGCCAATTTATTCTGAACAATATGCAATGGAATGAAGGATTGCTCTACCCATGACCGATAGCATGAACCTACCGAACAGCCTGTCCTATTGCCATATTGATGCCTTTGCGAGCAGGCCCTTTACGGGCAATCAAGCGGCAGTCATGCCTCTGCAAAGCTGGCCAGATGATGCAGTTTTGCAAGCCATTGGCGAGGAGAATAATTTTGCGGAGACTGCGTTCATTTTGCCGGATGCCAGCGGCGAAAGCGATTATGAACTGCGCTGGTTCACTCCTGAAGTAGAGATCGCACTTTGTGGCCATGCGACGCTGGCAAGCGGGCATTATATCTTAAAAGACCGCCCCGATCTCGATCATGTCACATTCCGCACGCGTAAAGCCGGAATTTTGGAAGTGCATCGCGATACCTCTTTGGGGGAACATGCTTATCGCCTTGCCCTACCATCTTACGCACCTGCACCAGCTGAACGCGCATCTTGGACAGATTTACTGGGCGCAGAGCCAATCGCACGGGAATATCATCCCGGGCGATATAATATATTGCGCTTTGCCACAGCCGCAGATGTGCTGGCACTATCGCCAGACTTAAAAGCATTAAAAGCCGTCGGTGATGACCAGTTTATCTGTACAGCGCCAGGAGACGGTCATTCCAGCGGCGCTGATGTGATCAGCCGGGTTTTTGTTCCCGGTGGCGGTGTAGATGAAGACAGTGTGACGGGCAGCGCCCATGCCGTTTTGACGCCTTATTGGGCCAAGCAACTGGGCCGTGACAGCTTTACTGCCTATCAGGCGAGCCAGCGCGGCGGATTGGTCGGTTGCCGGCTTGACGGTGAGCGCGCATGGTTATCAGGCCAATGCTGCACTATTGTAGAGGGCACATTTTACCTAGGCTGAGATAATATTTGCGCAGATATTGGCGCTTACATGGCTGCCAATATCTGACCCATCTTGATATGCACTGGGCGCAAGACATTGTCCTGCGTCTTGCCCAACCGAACCATGGTAACCCGCTTATTGGGTGAGACGATAATTTGCTGTCCCAAATGCCCTAACATACCAAAGATGTTGGCGGGGCCATTATCTGGAAACATCACTGTGCCACGCCCTTCCGGTCGTTTGCGATTAAGCCATATATGGCCCCCATAAGCAGGATCAGTCGCAGATGGCGTGAGCATGAAATCAACATATTCGCGCGGCAAAACCTGGCTGCCATCAACAGCGCCGCGATTGCGCAAAAATTCGCCAAACTTCGCCCAGTCCCGTGCATTGGCGTGAATCAGGCTGCCGCCCAACATGGTGCCTGAAGCATCATATTCAGGGAAGAAACTGTCTAAGCCCAATGGTTCCGTCAAGCGCCCGCGAATAAAATCAGCCATCGCCTTTTGGCGTATTATCGGGTCTTTGCTGTTCGTCAATTGGCGGGTAATTATGTCTGCCAAAATGACGCTGGTATTGGTGCTATACTGATATGTCTCACCCGGCACAGCCGTCAGAGATTTGGCCTTGGCATATCCAGCGGCATCACCCGCACCATCGGTAAATAGCGCGCGCACTTCATCAGAGTCATAGGGTGGATCGCCCGCTTCGACATGCTCCAGACCAGATGACATATGCAGCAATTGGCGCAAGGTAATCGCGCCGCGCGGGTCGCCGGGGCGCAGCCATTCAGGCACTGGTGCTGGTTCATCAAGCACCAGCTGGCCATCTGCCACCATGATGCCAATCAGAACGCCCGTCACCGTTTTTGCCATGGACCAGCTGATGAAACGCGTCTCAGCATCATAGCCTGGGCCATAACGCTCTGCGACAATCTTGCCATCCTGCATAATCAGAACGGCCCGCGTCTCGGAATATTCATCTTCTTCGAACAAGGGCGCAACCGCGCGGGCCATAGCCTCAGCGCTCATATTATCTGCATCGGCAAAATTGGCTTGCCCCTGTGCAGGGTCTTCCTCTGCAATGGCGGAACCGGACAGGGCGATAAAGCCAGTCGCTGCAACGGCCATCAAACCAAAGCCAATAGCCCATCCAGATTTGGAGAGCATGGCTGATCTTAGATTGAGAGAGGTCATTTGCAGGGTTACTTTCTGTAATTCTGTCGTTATGCCATGCCAGCTTAGATCATTTGCGCTTAGACAGGGAAATTATCAATGGCCAGTACATCAGCACAAAAGAATATTGCTGAACCGGGCGCACCTAAAGGTCCATCGCGCTTGCGCTATGCAGCATATGGTTTGATCGCGATTTTGGCTTTAATTGTGCTGGTTATCATTTGGAATTTCAACGCCATAAAAAGTTATAGTGAGGTTGGCACCGGCTATGCCGCCCGTGTGGTCTGTTCCTGCCGCTATGTTGGTGGCCGCTCGCTCGGTGACTGTGAAAAGGACTTGGAACCCGGCATGGAAATTGTCGGACTATCTGATGACCCAAATGCCAAGCGTGTGACTGCAACGGCTTTATTGCTCGCAGAAAATCAGGCTGAATTTCGTGAAGGTTTTGGCTGTGTGCTATTGTCTGAAGCAGAGCGCAAAGCGCTTGAGGAATAGCGCTCTTAACTGCTGCGCGCAGGCAAAATAAACGCATCATAGGGCGGAACGCCGCGCACCCGATTGCTCAAAACATAAGACATTATCACTACGACCAATCCAATATAGGCATGGATGGGCTGCTCTCCATTTGCGACATGAACATATGTCGCTGCGATCATATTTATAAAATACGCGCCATAGGCGATATGCTTCAAATTGCCCCAGCGGTTTATTGCGATCACCAATAACGCCAATAATTTAAGATAGGCCAGTGGCAGCACAACCCAATGCGGGAAGCCATAGCTCGCAAAAGTGGCAACAAATCCTTCATAGCGGGCATGATATCCTATGATCGCGATCAACATCAAAGCGAACATCAACAGTGTCGCGATCCAATAGACAATTTTCTCAGCCCATGACGGCGCTACTCTGTTTGCCAATATTCTCTCCATGAATATGATTTACCCTGCGGCGATCAAAGTCGCGACATCCACTGGCTTTCCTTTTCGGCGCAGTTCAAGCAAAACCGATTCATCACCGCCTACAGCACGGCCAATGACAGCGCCTTGAGCAACATTGTCATCAACATTGACAGCAATAGTGCGCAATCCTGTCAGCAAGCTGGTCCAGCCATCGCCATGTTCGATAATGACAATCTGTCCAAAGCCGCGATATACTCCTGCAAAGGCGATACGGCCTTTTGCGGGCGCACTGATTTGCGCACGTTCTTGCACCTGCAACGTCACACCGCGCGCCGAAATTCCACTGGTTGAAACCTCGCCAAAGCCCGTCACCACTTGCCCTTCGACCGGCATGAGATAAACGCGCTTTCCTGCATTTTGAGCCTTAGCTTGCCCATCATTATTGCTCTGCAATTTCGGGCCAGCCAAAGCCGCCAATTCTTCGCGAAGGCCAGCACTATCTTCAATCCGGCCAATAAGCTGTGTTATATCACGTGCATCTTCTACCAGAGCGATAGCCTTATCTTCTTCACGCCGCGCATCGTCTGCCAAATTTCTGGCCTCTGTCCGCCTTTGCGTTTCCAGCAGGGCAAGCTCACTTCGCTGCGCGTCCAGCTGGCTCCTCTGCGCCACTAACGCATTTGCCGCTGTATCGGCCTGTTCACGCAATGTTTGTGTGCGCCGCAAATCCTTGCGCATATCGGTGGAGAGCGCATCAACCTGAGGAGTGATGGATGCCATCGCTGCGCGCATATGCACCAGATCGTTGACAGAACCCGGTTTAACCAATGCCAGTGACACAGGACGGCGTGATTGCTGTTGCAAAGCTGCGGCAAGGCGCATCACTGGCTGCTGGCGCTCCGCCAAACGGCTTTGCTGACGTTTCTGCAATTGCGCGATAATGGCGATACGCACCTCTAGCGCGTTGATACGCGCCTCGGTCGCTTCCACTTGGGCTGCCACAGCATCAACCTGACGCTTGGCTTTATCTGCACTGGCCGACGCCTGATCTGCGCGTTTTTGTATGATATCCGCGCGTTGTCTCGCTGCGTCTGCCTCTTGTTCCGCGGCTTCCAGTGCCGTGCGTTGATCTTGCAATGACTGGCCGGGCAAAACGGTATTTTGCGCAGACACGAAAGCCGGAATTGCCAATATCGCGGCTAAGCCCGTCACCAAAAGCATGGCCGCCACAACGTGCAATGGCTGCAACTTGCGTGAGTATATGGTGAAAGCACTACTAACCATTTGCATGTTCTGGCGGCTTTGACGCCTGAGGTAAAGGGTCAAATGCTCTCAAAAGCCGCTGGAAAATAAGGGCTAACCTTCACGGTGATAAGGATGGCCCGCCAAGATAGATGTTGCCCGCCATAATTGTTCCGCCAACATGGCGCGCGCCATAAGATGCGGCCAAGTTGCCGCACCAAAGGCGGTCAACAGGTCAGCCTCTGCCCTTTGTTGACTATCAAAACCATTTGCACCGCCAATAAGAAAGCGCGTTTCGCGCACGCCATCATCGCGCCAATCGCCAAGGATTTTCGCAAAATCCATGGATGACAGGTTTTTGCCCTTTTCATCAAGCATGACCAATTTGCTGGGTGATTGGTCACAGGGCTTTGGTTGCACATCGGGGCGATCGGCCAATTCGGTTATTCGTGTCGACCAGCTTATACGGTCAAGATAGCGGTCAACAAGCGCGCCCTCTTCACTGCGGCCAATTTTACCGCGCGCTATTATATGCAATTGCATCATGAGCGTTTCCCAAAATCGCAGAAGCGACGCCAATCGCGCAGCGCCTTGCAATCTATTGGCTGTTTAAGCCTCGACTTCGTCTTTGCTGTCATCCGTATTTTCGGCAGCCTCATCAAAGCCCCACATACGTTCCAAATTGTAAAAGCTGCGTACTTCAGGACGGAAAAGATGCACGATAACATCGCCCGCATCAATCAGCACCCAATCAGCATTGGGTAAGCCTTCAATCCGCGCAGCACCGCCAGCCTTTTTAATACGTTCAGCCATTTTTTGCGCCATAGACGCCACTTGCCGGGTCGAGCGACCCGATGCGATCACCATATGATCGGCTATGCTGCTTTTGCCATCCAAATCGATACGCACAATTTCCTGTGCCTGATCATCATCTAGTGACGTCAGAACTGTATCCAGCAATTTCTGAACCAGAATATCTGAGTCGCTTGATGCGGCTAATTGGTCGGCTGCGCTATCTGAAAGCGCCACTTCAGGGTCAGTCAAAGGGCCTCCTTAAACATATACGCTTTGCTGTTCATCATCACATTCGTCCTCTTCCGTCTGGCAATATTTTATGCGTTACATCATCGCGAACGATGCTGTTAGCATATGATTTATGCCAATGGGGGTTGGTCCGGCGAATTGCCGTTGCCGAACGCGGGTCGGGACGAAAGCGCAAAATCACCAGCGCTGGCGTACTCCATTGTGTCCAAAAAAAACTCTGGCTGCGCGGGCGGACAAAACGTGCAAACCATGCCATGGCCGGAGAGGTCATTGCTTCACTATTATAGCCAGGTCTGGTGATAACAGCAATCGGCATTTGTCGAGCAATTTCACGCCATTGCCGCCATGCATGAAAATTCTTCAGATTATCAGCGCCCATCAACCAGACAAAATCATGCCGCGGATAGCGCAGCCGGATCGCGCGCAAAGTATCTTTTGTGTAGCGCGTGCCCATAGTCTGCTCAATAAATGTGGCTTTTATCGGAGTGTTCTTTGCCCTCGCTTTGGCAGAGGCCATTCGCGCTGCAAGCGGTGCCATATCCTTACTGTCAGCCTTTAGAGGATTACCGGGCGAAACCATCCACCATATCTCAGAAAGTCCTAACGCCTTTTTCGCGAAAAGACTGATCGATCGATGACCATCATGCGCTGGATTGAAAGAACCGCCCATAAGCCCGATCAAACGGCGCCTGCGGACTTTGCCATGGTGCGCAAAAAGATCGTTCTCTTGCTGATGCAATTGCATCGCATGCTGTTTTTCAAAGACCATTATCATGGGTTAGATATAGCCGGCTTCATGTGCAAGAGAATGGATAAGTGCTTCATGCTTCAAGGGCATTTTACAGATAACAAAAATGTCAAAAAACCATGCTGCATTGCAATATCGACCTGATATGCGCATTTATATCGACCTGATATGCGCATTTGGAGACATAAACCGCCGCATTTTAGCAAGGTGATTCTCACAATCTATCGCGATTCACGCCTTATCACGTTTCACTTTTGACATTTTTTTGCAACTTATCGCACGACTCCATCGTTTCATCACGAGTCCGGTCCGTTGGATTCGTAAGTCAGACCGAGTCTTGCTAGACAACCTCAAAATAATGGGGTCGGCAATCGTGAAATCAACACAGCGCATTCATAATGTATATGCGCGTCTGGTAGAAGTCTTTCCAGAACGCGAATTTTTCATGCGCTCAAATGGGCGTGTGAAGTTTCTCAAAATATCATCGAAACTTCAGATAACTGTTGTCATGGTGCTATCGGCTCTGGCCTTTATCTGGCTTGCTATCACCGTAACCATGGCGGTTGGTCAGGCTACAGTGTCCATGGACAAGGTTGCTCTGGACGAACAAAAAGCACAAATCGCCACATCTGAAGAGCGGATAGCGAAATACAGAAAATCTATAAGCGATGTCGCCTCTGATCTGGAAAATCGTCAAGACCAGATTGAAGATATCACTGGGCAATATTTCCCCAAACTGGGCGATAAAGATGCGCTTCTGCAAGAAGCTGCTCCGGCTGATGCCAAAGAAACATTATCGAAAATAAGCGCACAAATACCAGAAGCTCAGGCTCTGGCCGCCATTGAAGCCCGTCAATTGGCATTTGTTGTCCTTTTAACAAAAGAAGCTGATAAGCGCGCTGTTGCAGCGGAAAATGCCATCCGCAAAATGGGCCTTAATCCAGACATTATTGCACGCAGCTTTGGCCCTGCACAAGGCGGTCCGTTCTTGCCTTTTCTGGGCGGTTCTCAGGACGACGCAGAAGATTCGCAAATTGATCCACGCTTTGAGCTCTTGGGCCGAAAGCTGGCACGCATGGACGCTTTAGAACGCGGTCTAGCTGGCATTCCATCTGCCAACCCCGCTGATATGGATGATATTTCCAGCAGCTTTGGCTATCGCCGTGACCCAATTACAGGCCGCGGTGCTATGCACAGTGGATTGGATTTCCGCGGTTCCCATCGCCAACCGATTTATGCAGCAGCGCCTGGCGTGGTCGCATTCTCTGGATGGAAATCTGGCTATGGCCGTACTGTTGAGATTGACCACGGCAATGGCTTGATGACACGCTATGCCCATTTAGCAGTGTTAAAAACCCGTGAAGGACAAAAAGTTATAGCTGGTCAACATATTGCCGGCATGGGTAGTTCAGGCCGCTCAACCGGCACCCATTTGCATTTCGAGGTTCGGCTTAACAACCGTGCTATCAACCCCAAACCCTTTCTGGAAGCAAATCGCGATGTTCTCACGATCCAAGCCGACGTCAAGCAGCGTACCCGCCCGTCAAACTGATAACGGTTCCAAACTTACAAGTTCAAAGGCAGGAAATTCTATGCGCAACGGTTCAGGCTCGACATTTTCAGTTATTGGCTCAGACGTTGTGATCACAGGCAATATTACAGCCACGGTCGACCTGCATATTGATGGCAAGATTGAAGGCGATATCAGCTGTGCATCACTGGTGCAGGGCGCTGACAGCGTTGTAAGCGGTGCCGTTACTGCTGAGACAGCACGTCTGGCAGGCAAAGTCGAAGGGTCTATTGATGCCAAGGAATTGGTGATTGAAGCGAGTGCGCATATTTCTGGCGATATCGCTTATGAGACGCTGAGCATTGAACAAGGCGGCCATGTTGATGGTCAATTCCGCCATAAAAGCAGCAAAGCGGTAAATACGCCCTCTGCCAGCAGCACTGCCAAAGAGACCAGTGAGCCGCTGATCCTCGAAGCCTAAGACCTGTTAAATTGCCGCCTATAACTCAGCGCTTCAGCAATATGCACGCGCGATACCTCTTGCGCGCCCGCCAAATCTGCGATGGTGCGCGCAACTTTTAAGATACGCATATAGCTGCGTGCAGTCAGGCGCATCGAATCGGCCGCTTGTGCCAGCAGGTCTTGGCCTGATTGATCCGGGGTACAATATTGCTCCGTCTGTTCAGCGCTTAATGCCGCATTGGTCAGCACATTTTCCTGACCATAGCGCTGTTGCTGCACGTTTCGCGCACTGGCAACGCGGCCCCCTACGGTCGCCGATGTTTCGGCATCGGACGGACGGATCAGGTCACTGGCCAAAACAGCCTCTACATCAACATGCAGGTCAATACGGTCAAGCAATGGCCCTGATATACGTGATTGATAGTCACTGGCGCAGCGCGGTGCGCGCGAACAGGCTTGGGCAGGATCACTCAAATAGCCGCAGCGGCATGGGTTCATCGCTGCGACAAGCTGTACCCGCGCAGGGAAGGTCACATGTGCATTGGCGCGTGCCACGCTGACCTCACCCGCTTCGAGTGGCTGGCGCAGCGAATCGAGAACATCGCGCTTAAATTCGGGCAATTCGTCCAAGAACAACACCCCCAGATGCGCCAGACTGACCTCACCCGGACGCACTTTCAGCCCGCCACCAACCAAGGCTGCCATGGATGCACTGTGATGCGGCGCTCTAAACGGTCTATTGCGGCTGATTTTGCCATCTTGCAACACGCCTGCAACGCTCGCCACCATCGACACTTGCAAGGCTTCAGCAGCAGAAAGCGGCGGTAATATGCCCGGCAAGCAAGAGGCGAGCAGCGATTTGCCAGCGCCCGGCGGGCCGGACATCAACAGATTGTGCCCGCCAGCTGCAGCAATTTCCAAAGCGCGGCGTGCGGTCTCCTGCCCTTTAACCTGTTTGAGATCAGGGCCAGCAGTCGCCTCTTCAATCGCTCCAGCTTGCGGCGGAAGCAAGCGATTCTCCCCCTTAAAATGGTTGATGAGTGACAACAGATCAGGCGCTGCCAAGACTTCCAAATCTCCTGCCCATACAGCTTCACTGCCTTGTGCTGCGGGGCATATGAGCCCGCAATCACGGTCTGCTGCATGCATAGCCGCAAGCAATACGCCAGGCGATGAAGCCAAGCGTCCGTCCAAAGCCAGTTCACCGACCGCAACATAACCAGCCAAAGCCTCTTTATCGACCAACCCCATGGCGGCCATAAGCCCCAATGCAATGGGCAAATCATAATGGGAGCCTTCTTTCGGCAAGTCCGCCGGAGAGAGGTTTACAGTGATTCGTTTGGGCGGCAGTGCCAAACCCAAAGCAGCCAAAGCGGCGCGGACGCGTTCACGGCTTTCTGCAACAGCTTTATCAGGCAAACCCACCACAATGAATGCGGGCAAGCCTGCAGCAATCTGTACCTGAACCTCCACACTGCGTGCTTCCAGCCCCAGATAAGCCGTTGTCAAAACCGTTGAAACCATGGGAAAAGAACCCTTACCCCCTCTTTGTTCTCCAATCTATTGCTACGCTTTTCATGTCATAGAGTCGAGAGGTGAGTTATGCTCTCAGAGTGAGAAGAGAAATTGGTGTCAAATCGCTGCTAAATTCGGGCTTTTGCTTGACTTGATGCATTGCAGCCGATAATGGCCTGCGTCTTGAACGGCGTAGCTATGTCGCTTGTCTGTGTACAGCTTTTGACAATTTGCCGATCTTAACCGGATTATCGAATATACGCACATATTGGTTGTGCCAAAATTACAGGAGTGCCGCAATGAAGCGCACATTTCAGCCCAGCCGTCTTGTTCGCAAACGGCGTCATGGATTTCGCAGCCGTATGGCCTCTGTTGGTGGTCGTAAGGTTTTGCGCGCACGCCGTGCACGCGGACGCAAATCGCTTTCTGCTTAAGCCTTAGGGCATAATGTCGCTAATGACATCTGCCGCGCATCAAGCTGACAGAAATATAGCGACACTTACCAAACGATCAGACTTTTTAAGAGCAAATCGTGGATGGCGGTGGGTTTCACCGTCATTTATTTTGCTTATTCACCCGCGCGGTGACGACAGCCCCGCCAGCCGGGCAGGCTATACTGTTACCAAAAAGACCGGCAATGCCGTTGTACGCAATCGTATAAAGCGCCGCTTTCGCGCCTTGGTGCGGGAGATTCTCCCAGATCAGGGAATAGCTGGAGCTGATCATATTTTCATCGGCCGTGACGTTGCGACAGAATATGACTGGTCCGTAATGAACGGCGATCTGGTCAAAGCACTCCGCCATTATCACAAAAACCCCGATGCCCGTCCGAATCGCCGCGGCAACAAAACCAATAAACGCAAACAAACAGGCCGCAATAATGCGCCGAAACAGCGTGATAATATGCCGACAAGTCTTCACTGATGCGTGATGCCCTCATATTGGTTGCCCGCTTCTGGCAATGGGGCCCTTCACGGCTGATGATGCCGACATGCCGCTATTCACCCAGCTGTTCGCAATATGCAATTATCGCTCTGCAAAAATATGGCACGATTAAGGGTGGCTGGCTGACGATTAAGCGGCTATTGCGCTGTCATCCATGGGGTGGCCATGGGCACGACCCCGTGCCCTGAAACTTGCATCTGCAAATTTAAGCGTCATCTTACGATAATGACATTTTAGAATAATAAGGGTTTATTGGTGGAAAATCAGCGCAATATCATTCTCGCAGTTGTTTTAACTGCTCTGGTGCTGTTCGGCTCGCAATATATTATTGATACGCTGTATCCGCAGCCTGTGTTGACGGAAGAGCAAATTGCCGCCGCCGCTAAGGACAAAGCAGCTGACGCCAATGCTTCTGCTGCAGATGGTGGTCAGGATGTTCTGGCTGCAACCGGTGACGTTGCGGATGCACCGGCATCTAATGTGAATATTGATTCAGTGTTGAATCAGGGCCAGCGCGTCAAAATCAAAAACCCGTTGGTTGAAGGCACCATCAATCTGGTCGGTGCGCGTCTGGATGATCTGGTCCTTACCGATCACCGCGAGACAGTAGCCAAGGATAGCCCTGCCGTGCGCTTGTTCGGGCCAGAAGGCACACTGGAACAGCATTATGCACAATTTGGCTGGCTAGGTCAGATTGAGCGTCCGAAAAGCGATACATTGTGGAGCGCTGATAGCGATACTCTGGCACCGGGAAAACCGGTCAAGCTAAGCTGGAGCAACAGCACGGGACAGCTTTTCACAATTACTTTCAGCATCGATGAAAATTATCTGATTACTGCTGAGCAAAAACTTAGCAATAATGGTGAGGCGCCTGTTCAGATAGAACCTCTGGCCTTTATCAGTCGCAATAGCACCACTGCCGATGAAGGAACATGGATTTTGCGCACCGGGCCATTGGGCGTCTTTGACGACGCCGCCAATTTTGATTGGGGCTATGACGATGTTGCCGAAGCGCCCGGCAAAAAAGCTGATCCGGAAGGGCAAGTGTCTTGGCTCGGCTTTTCAGATATCTATTGGCTATCTACCCTTATCGCCGATGATAAAGCTAAAGTCTCAGGCAGCTTTGTTAACCCCCGGAAAGATATTTACCGCACAGATTTGAATTATGATGCGCAGATCATCGCTCCGGGCAAGGCACTGACCATCACTAACAAATTATATGCCGGTGCCAAAAATACCGAGTTGCTTGATTATTATACTGATGAGCAAGGCATCACACTGCTTGACCGTGCGATTGACTGGGGTTGGTTCTATTGGTTTGAGAAGCCGATTTTCTATCTGCTGAAATGGCTATTTGATAATATCGGCAATTTTGGCGTTGCGATCATTGTCTTGGTGCTCATCATCCGTGGTTTGATGTTCCCTATCGCGCAAAAGCAATTTGCTTCCATGGCGGCGATGCGCGCCATTCAACCGAAGATGAAGAAAATTCAGGACCGATATAAAGACGATAAGCAAAAGATGCAGCAAGAAGTGATGGCGCTGTACAAAAAGGAAAAGGTTAATCCACTTGCTGGCTGTCTGCCGATATTCCTACAAATACCGATCTTTTTCGCGCTCTATAAAGTGCTGCTGCTCAGCATCGAAATGCGTCATCAGCCCTTCGCGCTTTGGATCACGGATCTTTCTGCGCCAGACCCACTCACCCCGGTCAACCTGTTTGGCCTTCTGCCATTTGAACCGGTCAGCTTTTTGGCCATCGGCGTACTGCCAATCATTGTCGGTGTGACAATGTGGCTCCAATTCAAACTAAATCCGGCACCAGCCGATCCTGTACAGCAACAGGTATTTTCGATCATGCCGTGGATGTTGATGTTCGTCATGGCGCCATTTGCGGCAGGGCTGCAGCTTTATTGGGCGACCTCTAACCTGCTCACCATCGCGCAACAGAAACTGCTTTATTCGCGGCACCCGCAGCTAAAAGAACAGATGCGCAAGGATGCTGAAGAAAAAGCCAAAGAAAAAGAGAGAGCAAAAGCCGAAAAACAGGCGAAAGTAGGAAAAGAGTGAGCCTCAATCCGGATAAACTCTTCTCCGGCCGTGTCGAATTTCTGAAATCTGCGCCAGCGCTGGAATTTCTGCCTGCGCCCGGCGCTCCAGAAATTGCATTTGCAGGACGGTCCAATGTCGGCAAATCGTCGCTCATCAATGCGCTAACTGGCCGCCGCGCCATAGCGCGTACCTCGGTTACGCCCGGGCGGACGCAGGAACTCAACTATTTTGAAATTGGTGAACCGACATTGTTTCGCCTCGTCGATATGCCGGGCTATGGCTATGCCAAGGCACCAAAAAATATCGTCAAAAAATGGCGCTTTCTGATAAATGATTATCTGCGTGGCCGCACAGTCTTGAAACGCACCATCGTGCTGATTGATAGCCGTCATGGCATTAAAAAGGTCGATGAAGAAATTTTGGCGATGCTCGACGAAGCAGCGGTGAGCTATGCACTGGTGCTGACCAAAGCCGACAAAATCAAAGCGGAGCAGCTCGCCAAAGTTGAAGCAGAAACTCTGGCGGCATTGCGCAAACACCCTGCTGCCTATCCAGAAATCTTCACCACATCATCGGAAAAGAAGCATGGTATTACTGAGCTTCGTACCTTTGTTCTGGATTCGATTCAGGAATAAGCACGATATTTTCCACTCCATCTCTGGTCTTGCTTTTGACATATCGCTAGGCAGAAAACGAAGCGCATAATATCACCGCTAGACATTATAGAGGCGTGACCATGAAACTGATCGTTGGTAACAAAAATTATTCAAGCTGGTCATTGCGTGGCTGGTTGGCATGCAAACAATCGGGCCTGCATTTCGATGAAATTACCGTGCCGCTTTATGGCGAGGAATGGGACAAGGCAAAGTCAGGTGATGACTTTGGCCCTTCGCCTGGAACAGTGCCGATCTTATGGGATGGCGAAACTGTCATCTGGGACAGTCTGGCCATTATGGACTGGCTTGCCGACAAAACCCATCGTGATCGCTTCTGGCCCAAAGATGAGACAGCACGCGGTATGGCGCGGTCTATGGTATGTGAAATGCATTCCGGCTTTACTGCGCTGCGCGGTGAAATGCCGATGAACATCAAGATGCGGGCATCCAGCATTACGATTAGCGAAGAAACACAGGCCGATATCATGCGGATACTCACATTATGGGCCGAAGCACGGGCGCGTTTTGGCAAGCAGGGGCCATTTCTATTTGGCACTTTTGGCGCGGCAGATATTGTCTTTGCCCCAGTGGTGACACGCCTGCAAACCTATGGCGTAACCCTGCCCGGCTTTGCAGCGGCCTATAGCGAAGCCATTTTGGAACATGACTGGATGCAGCAATGGTGCCGCGATGCACAAGCGGAGAGCTGGACGCTTGACCATTATGACGAAATGGCCAACTAGACCATGGCCGTTCTGGATTTAGCGAAACAGCTTATCGCCGCTAAAAGCGTAACTCCTGCACACGGTGATGTCTTTACCGCGATGGAGGCGATGCTGACACCCCTCGGTTTTGCCGTAACACGTTTTGTTGCGGGCGAGGATGATGACAATCCTGATAATGGCGGGCCTGTCGAAAATCTGTTCGCTATCCGCACAACCGATAATGCACAATCAGCAAAGCACTTTGCCTTTGCCGGACATCTGGATGTCGTGCCAGAAGGCAAGGGCTGGCAAAGCAACGCTTATGCGCCGGAAATACGCGGTGATCTGCTCTATGGTCGCGGCGCGGTTGATATGAAAGGCAGCATCGCCGCCTTTGTCGCCGCTTTGGCTGATATCCCCAAAGATGCTGGTACAATCAGCATGATCATCACTGGCGATGAGGAAGGTCCAGCCGTGCATGGCACACGGGCGCTCATCGACTATATGCAAGCGCATGATGCCATTCCCGATCTGTGTCTAGTTGGCGAGCCGACCAGTGTTAACCGGTTGGGTGATATGGTCAAAATCGGTCGGCGCGGTTCGGTCAATATGTGGATCAGCACACATGGAACACAGGGACATGTCGCCTATCCACATCTGGCAGACAATCCACTGCCACGCATGGTAAAGGCATTAACCGCCATTGAAGATATCACACTTGATGAAGGCAGTGACTGGTTTCAGGCAAGCAATATTGAAATTACCGATCTGCATGTCGGCAACCCAGCGCATAATGTTATTCCCGCGCGCGCAGAGGCGCGGATCAGTTGCCGGTTTAACGATCTGCATAAAGGTGATGATATTATCGCCTGCGTTAGGCAGGCTGTTGAACCCCATGGCGCACAAGTAAAAGCCATTATCTCTGGTGAGAGTTTTCTGACACCACCGGGGGATTTTTCGGCAATGATCGCTGAAGCCATAAAGGCAGAAACGGGCGTCGAGACAGAATTATCAACGACAGGCGGCACGTCCGATGCCCGCTTTTTGTCGAAGATCTGTCCAGTCATAGAATTTGGATTGTGCAATGCCACTATGCATAAGGTGGATGAGGCCGTTGCCATTGCTGATCTGGATATGCTGACCAAAATTTACCGGCGGATTATCATTAGCGCTCTCTCCTAAACAGCCGCGCTGATAGCATTATCAAACCGCTAGTGCTAAGTCTGCCAAGGCTGTTTCACAATGTCGGAATGGCACAATTCTAACGCCGTCTTTTCAAGATGATATACAGCGCTCCATCGCCGCCATGGCGGGGATGGGCATTGCGTACAGCAGAAATATTGCCAGCATGGCGCGATGCCGATAGCCAGTCCTGCATAGCGCGTCTGATAGCGCCGCGCGGTCGCCCATCAATATTATGGGCGGCTGGTCGGGCTTTGCCTGTGATCAACAATAGCACACGCATATGGGCGGCCTGCGCTTGCGCCAATGCGCCGTCCATACGCGAATATGCGGCAGACAGATTATAGCCATGCAGATCGACTGTCATATCGGGCGCGACCTGCCCTTTGGACAATCGCCGCTCCCAATGTCCGTCCAAATTGCCAGTACGCTCGGTTTCGGGCTGCACATCATGGTTGAAAAAACTCGGCATGGGGGATCGCTCAGCATGGACACGCGCCGAACGCCGCTGATCAAGCATCATGGCAAATGCTTCTTTTGTTGCCGGAATCGCTGATGCTTTGTGCAAGGTCGCACTGTTAGCCATGATGTTTTGAACGGGCTTGGCAATTATGCCCTTATTCTTTGGCGGCGATACAAAATCTTGGCCACTTGGCACATTATTGGTCGTGCGCTTTTTTGTCTCATAAGGGTTTTTGGCCTTAAGAGGCTCGACCGCAGCGACCAGTTTTTGCCAAAGTGCCGCTTCCTCGGGGGATAGCGGGCGACCGCTCATCGATTGCCGGCAGAACGGCTTTGCTCCGCCTCGTTCTTCAGACGAGCAAATGTCCCGCGCGGTACCAATATAACCGATTGGCCACGCGCAGACATACCGCCGGCAATGTTGCGGGCCCGCGTACCGGCACCCCAAAATGTATCAAAGCGGTTCGGGCCTTTGATGGCACCGCCCGTATCTTGCGCGACCCAGAGCCCAGCAGGCTCTTCGCGGTCCATAGCCAGAATGACAGGTGCACCCATGGTGACATAGCGCGGATCAACGGCAACGCTATTATCCGCAGTCACTGGCCAGCCCAATGCGCCCAATGGCCCTGCGTCACTCAATTCCCGAAAGAAAATATAGCTAGCATTGCGCCGCATCAAGGCGCGGCCCTCTTCCGGATTGGCTCGCAGCCAGCGGATAATGCCTTCCAGATCGGCCTGCCCAGGCTCCAAACGCCCTTCATCGCGCAGCACGCGGCCTATTCCCAGATAATCATGCCCGTTCTGACCATCATAGCCAATACGAATGATGCTGCCATCAGGCGCAATCAACCGTCCCGAACCCTGAATTTGCAGAAAGAAAAACTCGATAGGGTCTGCCGCAAATGCGAGCTCTAAGCCGCGGCCATTTAATGCGCCATCTTCTATGGCGGCACGATCAGCATAGCGTATCAGCCGACCATTTTCGACACGGCCACGGACGCGTTTGCCCTTCCACTCATCAGAAAACTGACCCAGATCAACTTCTACCAGATCAGCAGGGCGGCGATAGACAGGAATATTATAGTCCGCGCTTTTGCTTCGGCTACCCGCAATTTCAGGCTCAAAATATCCGGTAGCAAAGGCTTTGCCATCGCCAATTTGCAAAGTTTCAAAATGGGTGGAGAAGAAAGCGCGCGCATCGCTTTCAAGCCAAGTCTTGCTCGAATCGCAAGCGCCCTTCCAATCCTGCTTCTGTGTCAGACCCGAACGATCATTGCGATTAAGCAGGGACGGGCAGCTTGTGCGGAAAGCCAGCATCGCATTAAGCGCATCATCCGCGCTTAACCTGTAGCCAAAGGGCACAGTATCAGAGATTAAGGTAATCGCTTGGCCAGTGGCATTTTCCTGCCCCGGATTAAGCGGCTCAATCCGCTCGCCATCTATGAGCAAATCCTTAGGCTTGAGATCAGAATAACGCGGCGCCCCGCTCGATGCCACTATGCCAGCAGGCACTTGCTCTTGCGCAGAATTTTGATCAGAAACAGGCTGCTCGGCTGTTGGCGCTTCTAACCCTTGCACCCATTCTGATTCTTGCGGCTTATTAGAATTTGTGCGTTCGACTCCGGTAGGGGCCGAACCTGTCGAGGCTTGTGCCGAAGGAGGGATTATCCCCGCACAGCCGACAAGCGAAAATAGCAATGCAGAGGATGCTGCCAGTGCGGCAAAGGATCGCATCGTGTTGATGTCCCTAATTACGCCTGATCGGTTTCGTCGAGCACCCAATCTGGCGTGGCGCTATCCAGATCACGCGAGAAGGTCCAGATATCATGTGTTTCCACCGCATCGCTGACAGAACCCGCAATTAGCTCACCATCCTTATCACGCACAACAGATGCGATATCTGCATCAAAGCGCATAGTGATCCGTGCGATCTTGCCTTGCAGTTCTGCATCAGCAATTGCTGCACGCTCAATACGTACCAAGCGGTTGTCCAATGTCTCGCCGCGTGCTTCACGCTGTTCAATCACCTCGACAAAACTGTCATAAACATCATCATCGGTCAGGCTGCGCAGATCATCACGATTACCGCTCCAAAAGGCTTCAAGGATCATGCCATAAGCGGCTTTGCCACCAATGATGAAGCGTACAGGATCAAAAGACCGGTCCGCCGCAGCTATACGTTGCAACCCTTGTTCAGCAGCACGCTCTATGCCCGGGCTCATCGCAGTCACATTATTGCCATCACCGCCCATATTGTGCTGATCGTCTGTTTCCTGCTGGCCGTTGCCTGTCGCCGTTTCAGGAATGGACCGGTCCATTCTGCCAGCCAGAGGGTCTTGCTCATGCCCTGTGCGTTTGCCCAATACCGAGTAAAGGCGCAGACCGAGAAAGGCGGCAACCATGGCGAGAATGATAATTGTCGGTGTCACTATATCTTCCAACTTATTGATCCAAAAAATCTTAGCGTATCCATAGATATATGCCGATGCATATAACATGGCCGGACGCTCAAAATAGGCTTATCCTATATGCGCTATGAATAACAGCTAAACGTGCGCTGTCATCACTTACCCTTATAAGGTAGTTTCAAAACCGCATAATACAAATTTTTGCACCATGTTTTCCAACACAGCATATTACCAAATGGCAGAGCGAAAGCCGAATTCTGCGTAAAATGTACAGCATCATTGCTGCAGCTATGCTTGCAAGCCTAGGAGCATGCTGCTACGCGCGGCTCGATTTTAAGAATTTATCGGGCGGATGCTTTTCGCGGCTATAACCGGTGTAAAACCTTGTAGCAGTCCTGCACTCTCCCGCTAATGCGCGACGATAAGGAAGAATAACATGGCCGATGATGGCACCATCACATCTGAAAACGTAACAGCCAATGGCAGCGATACCGCTCCTGCAGTGGGCATTATCTCTCAATATATCAAAGATATGTCTGTAGAGAACCCCAATGCACCCGAATCCTATCAATGGGAGGGTGCGCCCAATATTGATGTACAGTTTAACATTGCCGTACAGCAGTTGGCGGATGATGCGCATGAAGTTGAGCTGAAAATCACCGTCAATGCGAAGAATGACAAGGGCGCGTTGTACCTTGTCGAGCTTGCCTATTGCGGCCTGATTGGCATGCGCAATGTTCCAGAAGACCAGATTCGCCCATTCCTTTATTCAGAGGCTCCTCGGATTATCTTCCCCTTTGCTCGCCGGATTTTGGCAGATGCAGTGCGCGATGCAGGTTTCCAACCATTAATGTTGGAGCCGATTGATTTTAACGGATTGTATCTGCAACAACTGGCCGAGCATGAAGCACAGCAAGCACAAGGCGGTCCGCCAACCGGCAACGCTTAAGACAGTTTTTTGGGTCCAGAATGAACCTATTAAAAGCCACAGGAACAATAGGCGGTTTGACCATGGTCAGCCGCCTATTTGGTTTTGTGCGTGACATATTGATTGCCCGCATATTGGGCGCTGGACTGGCCGCAGACGCTTGGCAATTGGCGTTTCAAATGCCCAATATCTTTCGCCGTCTTTTTGCCGAAGGTGCATTTTCCATCGCCTTTGTGCCTTTGTTCAATGGCAAATTGGCCGAGGATGAGGCCAATGCAAAACTTGGCGATACCAGCCGCAAAACCAGCGCGGCCCAGAAATTTGCAACGGAAGTCCTGTCCATATTTGTGCCGGTGCTGGTATTTTTCACCATCATCATGATGCTGGCCATGCCCTGGATCATCTGGCTGTTTGATGATTTCGGGCAAGGTGGGCGCAGCGGTGACTATAGCGTCACTCTGGCGCGTATTGCCTTTCCCTATCTGGCATTGATCAGCATAACCACGTTATTTTCAGGCATTTTGAACTCGCTCAGCCGTTTTGCAGCAGCCGCTTTTGCGCCTGTACTGCTTAACATCTGCATGATCACAGCCTTGATCTATTCGCTGATTGAAGATGGCGGCACCAATCCGCGGCAAACAGCTTATTATCTTGCCTTTGCGGTTGCGACCTCAGGCTTGCTGCAAATGCTGTGGCTATATTATTGGGCGCGGCGTGCAGGCTTTCGCTTCCCGATAAAGCTACCGCGACTAACCCAGGACGTTCGTGAGCTTGGTATGCTTATCCTGCCAGCGACATTTGGTGCAGGCATTTACCAGATCAGCCGCGCCGTTGACCTGTTTTTCCTTGGTCAGTTGAATGAAGGGTCATTTTCGATCATGGCCTATGCTGATCGGCTAAACCAATTGCCGCTTGGTATTATCGGCATCGCGCTGGGTACAGCCATATTGCCAGCTCTTTCCCGCTTTATTGCCAAGGCCGATCACAAGGGCGCATCACATCTGCAAAGCAATGCGATTGAACTGGCCATGTTGCTGACCCTGCCAGCAAGTTTTGCTCTGTTCGTGCTATCTTGCCCGCTGGTGGCAGCCTTTTTTGTCGGTGGTAATTTTACGGTCGGCAATGCCACTATTGCAGGCGCTGTTTTGTCGACACTGGTGGTTGGCCTGCCAGCCTATGTTCTCATCAAGGTTTTGGTGCCAGGGTTTTTCGCTCGTAAAGACACGCGTACACCGGTCATTACTGCTGGCATATCATTGGTCATCAATATCATTTTGAACATCGTGCTGATCCCCATATTGGGCATTGCTGGTGTCGCACTAGCCGGTGCAGTCAGCGCGTGGAGCAATACCATCATGCTCTACGCTATGCTGCACTATCGCGCCCATTATCGCATTCCGATGGCGTTGATTTTGCGCTTGGCACGCATCACTCTTTCGGCCGCATTCATGGCCGGTGTCCTGCGCTTCATTCTGCCTTATGGCCTACCCTATTATACTGGCGACACTTTAGAGAGAGTGATCTCCATTGCTGCATTGGTGGTCATTGGCGGCATTGCCTATCTGCTTACTGCTCTGATAAGCGGGGCAATAAGCCGCGAAAGAATCGCAATATTGATGAAGGGGCGTAGCGGCAGTGCCGATAACAGCCCAGAGCCATCACAGACAGGGAACGGATAAATTTATGCGCGTAGTTTCAGGTATTCAGCCAACAGGCAATTTGCACCTTGGCAATTATCTGGGTGCGATAAAAAAATGGGTCGCGATGCAGGACCAGATGGAATGCCTCTTCTTTCTGGCAGATTTGCACGCCATCACCGTTAATAATGATCCGGCTGAGCTAAGCGCCAACACCCGTGAAATGGCAGCGGCCTTGATCGCCAGCGGTGTAGACCCTGAAAAGGCCATATTGTTCAACCAAGCGCGTGTGCCCGGCCATGCCGAATTGGCGTGGATATTGTTCTGCACCGCGCGCATTGGCTGGTTGAACCGCATGACGCAATTTAAGGAGAAATCCGGTAAGAATCGTGAGGGCGCAAGCGTTGGCCTTTTTGCCTATCCCGTGCTTCAGGCTGCCGATGTACTTATCTATGGGGCCACCCATGTGCCAGTTGGCGAGGACCAGAAACAGCATCTGGAACTGGCACGCGACATTGCAACCAAATTCAATGCAGATTTTGATGTTGATTTGTTCACATTGCCTGATCCGATTATCGAAGGACCGGCCACCCGCGTTATGAGCCTTCGTGACGGCGCAGCAAAAATGTCGAAATCGGACCCTAGTGATCTTAGCCGCGTCAATCTGACCGATGATGATGATGTCATCACCAAAAAGATCAAAAAAGCAAAGACGGATCCAGAACCACTACCTGACAATATGGCAGAATTGGAAACGCGGCCGGAGGCGCTTAATCTGGTCAGCATCTTTGCTGCACTGACCGGCAGCACAACGGACAAAGTTCTGACGCAATTTGCCGGACAGGGTTTTGGCGCGTTCAAACCGGCCTTGGCAGAATGCACGGTTGAGACATTGCGGCCCATCCGCACGCGCTTTATTGAGCTGAAAAATGATCATGACCAATTGGATGCCTTGCTGCAAAAAGGTGCAGAAAAGGCGAGAGCTATAGCTGCGCCGACTTTGCAAGGCGCCTATGATGCGCTTGGATTGTTGACTGATTGATAATTTCTATCGCCACGCTATGCGATTCCAACGCTTGCATATCGTAGCTATTCAACACATATTCAGATAGGATTTTATAACACGTAATTATCGGGATTCGCGGCTCGCTCGATACGTGCATTATGTTTGGCAATATTTTTTGCCCTAAATTTTGGCGAGCAAGGAGCTTAAAATGGCTATTAGTAAGAAAACGGTATTTTCTCTAACGGCACCTGTGTTGATGTTAGGTCTCAGCGCATGTGCGACACCATTTAAGGCAGATGTTGCTCGGTTCCAGCAATTGCCGCCCACACAGGGGCAGAGCTTTTTTGTAACATCAAATGATCCTGAGCTCGCTCGCGGCATTGAATTTGCGCAATATGCGCAGGCAGTGGAAGATGAAATGGCAGAACAGGGTTATGTTCCTGCCAACAGCCCGCAAGATGCAGATCTGATTGTCAGCTTCGATTATGCTATTGATAATGGGCGTGAACGTGTTCGTTCTAATGGTGGCTTTGGCGGCGGATTTGGTCGCTTTGGCGGAGGTTTCGGTCGGTTTGGTGGCTTCCGTGGTGGTTTTGGTCGCTTTGGTGGGTTCCGCCGTTTTCGCGGTGCCAGATTTGGCTTTGGTTTCCATGATCCGTTCATCTTCGGTGGTGGTTTTGGCGGCGTACGCAGTTTTACCGTTTATACCAGCGAACTGGACCTTAAAATTGATCGTGTAGCAGACAATACCCGCCTTTTCGAAGGTCGTGCAGAAGCGCAATCACGCAGCAAAAACCTGACCTATATCGTTCCGAATTTGGTTGAAGCGATGTTCACGGAGTTCCCCGGTAATTCTGGAGAGACGGTGCGTATCTCTATTGCGCCAGAGAAAAAGACGGTGAAAACGGTTCGCGCTGATCGCAACTAAAATCTTCACATAGCAGATTAACAGAGAGCCGGGCCTTGCCGCCCGGTTTTTTGTTGCCTAGCCTCTGCCAAAGAATATGCGCGAAGCATATCATCATGGAGAGGCATAATGAAAAACCCGTTCGATACGCCAGAGCGCGTAGCATTTCGTGAGACATGCCGGGAATTTATTGACAGAGAGATTCTCCCTTATGCTGATACATGGGACGAGGCAGGTTCTATTCCATGGGGATTGCATGAAAAGGCCGGTGCACTGGGCCTATTCGGATTTGGTATTGGTGAAGAATATGGCGGTCTAGGCTTTGATGATTGTTTCATGCGCGCAATTTGGGCAGAGGCTGCTGGCTCATGCGGTGCAACAGGTGTCGTGGCGGCACTGGGCGGACGAGCAATCTCCATTGGCCCGATAGATAAATTGGCATCAAAAGAGATTAAGGACCGCTGCCTGGCCGATATTATTGCTGGCCGGAAAGGCTCAAGCCTTGCCATTACCGAACCTGGCGGCGGGTCGGATGTTGCGGCGATGCAAACCACGGCCAAGCGTGACGGCAATCACTGGGTCATCAATGGCAGCAAGACATTCATCACCAGCGGCATGACATCGGACCATTTTGTCGTCGGTGCGCGTACCAGCGGAGACGGGCTTGAAGGTATCTCCCTTTTCTTTATCGATGCGGATGCTGACGGTTTCAGCCGCACTGAAATTACCAAGAAGATGGGCTGGTGGGCATCTGATCAAGCGACATTATATTTTGACGATTGCCGCATACCCGCTGAAAATCTGATGGGCGCTGAAGATCATGGTTTTGGCCAGATCATGCACAATTTCAATTATGAACGTCTGGGCATGATTGCCCAATGCGTTGGCATGATGAAAACCTGTCTGAACACATCAATAGAATGGGCTCAGCAGCGGAAAACTTTTGGCAAGCCACTCATCCGCCATCAGGTTATCCGTCACAAAATTGCCGATATGTCCGCACGCATCGATGCAACAGAAGCCTATTGCAACCAGATGTGCTGGCAAGCCAATAATGGGCAAATGCCAGTGGCAGAAATCAGCAAAGGCAAGTTTTTTGCTACCAAGGGCCTAGAATTCTGTGCCTCTGAAGCGATGCAGATATTGGGCGGTGCAGGATATTTGCGTGGCAACCCGGTTGAACGCATTTACCGAGAGGTAAAAGTTATGGCGATTGGTGGCGGGTCCGAAGAAATTATGCGCGATCTGGCTGTGCGGCAAATGGGTTTATAGGTTGTTCTGACGGCTCAGCTCTCGCTACCGCCGCCAGATAGCTGCGCTAAATAGGCCAGTACGGCATCAGAAATCACTCTAGGCCGCTCTGGCAACAATGCGTGCCCTGCTTTGCGGACGACTACCATTTCCACTCTGCCCTTGCCATCGTCAACCAGCGCTTGCCCGGCATCTTCTATTGGCGCGATAGTATCTTTGTCGCCCTGTATAACCAATATCGGCTTATTGCCGCCCAGCCACCATTTTGCTGCATCGGTTAAACGCACCGCCTGCGCCTGCAATTGCGCTGTATTAATATGCCATCCACGCTGCCAATAATCGGGCACTGTGTTGCCATTGGCAAAAAATGCATAACGAATATCGCCAATACGCCGTGAAGCAACATTGAGAGGGTTGAAGCTCGCTTTCAATGCGCGGTCTGCACGCGGCGGAATGGGCTGTTTACCGCCTGCCGCTATCAAAATCAGTGCATCAACCTGATCGCCATAGCTCGCTGCGGTGGCGCGTGCGACGCGGTTACCAAATGCATGACCAATAATCACGGCGTTTTCGCGAGTGGTCAATTCTGCCCGCAAAACAGCCGCGACATCATCTGCAAGGTCAAACAATGTCATATCATTGTCCGGTAGTGCAGATTGACCAATGCCCGGCGGTTCTATGGCAATGGTCCTGTAACCATGGGTAATAAGAGTGGCGGCCAGTTCATTAAAGTCGCTGGCCTCTCGACCTACACTGGGCAACAAAATGATGCTTTTGCCGCTGCCTTGGACAAAATAGGCGATGGTGCGGCCATCATCTTTGGTAAGTATTTTCTCCGCGCCGTCCGTGACCCGCCCTCGCGCATTGGCATAGGGCAGAAACATATTGACCGCCGACATGACACATAAAGCCAATAATGCGGCCAATGTTATGGCCCATCGCACTCAGCCAGCGCCTTGTTTTGATGTCAGCACCGAAGCAACTGCGCTGCGCCAACCCGCCATGCGGGCATTGCGTGAAGCGTCATCCATTGCCGGTGTAAAGACCTGTCCACCAGTCCGCATTTGGGCAGCACTGCCAAGATCAGGATATAAACCAGCACCTAAGGCCGCCAGCATGGCAGCGCCGAGCGCAGTGGTTTCGACAAATTGCGGGCGATCGACCTCTATCGCCAAAATATCCGCCAGATCCTGCGACATCCAGCTATTGGCCACCATGCCTCCATCAATGCGCAGTCTTTTCCAATCTGCCCCATCTGCTGCAAAGGCGGATTTAAGATCAGCTGTCTGATAAGACATTGCCTCCAATGCGGCGCGAACAATATGGGCCTTGGTCGCCGAGAAGCTGAGGCCCGAAATCGCCGCACGGGCATCCGCTTGCCAATAAGGTGCACCTAAACCTGATAAGGCAGGGACGATATATACTCCGGCATTGTCCGCAACGGACTGCGCCAGTGCCTCGCTTTCACCCGCACTGACAATCATACCCAATTGGTCACGCAGCCATTGCATAAGGCTACCCGCAACAAACACGGACCCTTCCAAAGCATAATGGCGCTCACCATCAATTTGCCATCCAATAGTGGACAAAATGCGGTGCGCAGAGTGGCGGCGTTTTACCCCCGTATAGCTTAGCACAAATGCTCCTGTGCCATAGGTCGCCTTGGTGTCGCCCTCTTCAAAACAGGCCTGCCCTATCGTTGCGGCCTGTTGATCGCCTGCCATGCCGCAAATGGCGATAGGCGCATCAAAAATGCCTTCTGCTGTTTCAGCAAAACGGCCACTACAATCAGTGATTTCTGGTAAAATCCCCATCGGCACGCCAAATAATGCGCATAATTCTGCATCCCATCGGCCATTATCAATGTCCATCAGGGCAGTACGCGCGGCGTTACTGGCATCTGTAATGTGCAGACCGCCCGTTAGACGAAAGACCAGATAACTCTCCACCGTGCCAACCGCCAAATTATCGCCAGCTTCGCGCAGCTGCGGCCAATGCTCCAGCGCCCAACCGATTTTGCTACCGGAAAAATAAGGATCGAGCAGCAATCCAGTCCTTTGTTGCACAACGGCCTCATGCCCTTCTGTCTTGAGATTATCGCAAATAGAGGCTGTACGGCGGTCCTGCCAGACAATGGCCGGGCAAAGCGGTTCACCCGTTTGGCGATTCCAGAATATGATAGTCTCGCGCTGATTGGTGATGCCGATGGACGCGATGTTCGCTCCGCCTCCGGCTTTTTCAACCATCGCCCTTGCTGCTGCAAGACTATATTCCCAGATCTCCGACGCATCATGTTCAACCCGTCCAGGCTCTGGGTAATTTTGGGTCAAGGCATGTTGTGCGCTGCCCAATTCCTGACCATCAGCAGCAAATAACATTGCGCGCGTAGAGGTGGTGCCTTCATCAATCACCAATATTTTTTCGGTCATTATGCCCTCTTATCCATCATCTTGGCTATGGGTTTTTCACAAACTCTTCATTGCCGTTTTACAGATGTGGCATGTAGGTCATTGACTGGCAAGCAGGATATTTGCACTTTGGTCTGCCTTTTGCTCCCCCTTCACAGCGAAGGCGTTTTAATCAAAATTAACACATTATTTGCACTCAGTAGCTATGCACATGCGGTTATGTCTAAAGCCCCCCGCCTTTTGACCATATTGCTCGGCCTGCCTTTGTTGATGACACCATTGCAGGCCAGCCCGCAATGCCGGCTGTGCACGACCGATGAACAGGTGCGTCAGCAAGAACGCTCTGAAGCGTCGATACCCCTGCGTGTAGTGATTGAGGCCGACATAAAATTTAGCAGATTGGCACTAAACGGCTCATCCGGTGAGGCACGGCTCGACGAAAATAGCGGCATTACCCGCACCGATGGCGGACTGATCAATTTGGGAGGGCTTTCACTAACGGGGTCTGCACGCATAACCGGTGAGCCTGGCCGCGCAGTGCGTATTGATTTGCCAGACCAAGTGCGCATGGTTAACCAAACTGGTGATCCAGCAGAGCTTACTAACCTTAGAACCAATTTACCAGCTCATCCTCGCCTTAATCAAGATGGTGCATTGTCTTTCCGCTTCTCAGGCACTTTACGCGTGAACAGCGCTAGTGGTGGAAATTACCGCGGACGCATCCCGATCACTGCCGAATATGAATGAGCCGAAGCGCAATTAGCAACTAAAGCCGCTCCAACAAAATTTCACTCCATCAGCGCCGCTTGCTGCGCGCCGCATTAATGGCAATGGCTGTGCATTCCTGGGTTAGCAAACGGATTGCATCCTGGCTGCTCTGCATCATGCGCCCATGCAAATCGATCAAACGTTCTGTAAGCCGCGCAACAGCTGCAGGCCGCCATCTTTGCAATTGCATTTGCACATTCGGTTTTTCTTTGTAGAAAATTCCTGCATATTGGATAGCTTTATCGCTGTCTTGGCCGGCACGAATGGCTGTATGGATTTGGCCTAACTTTACCGCCCGTGCTTCCAACGCGCGGAGCAATAATATGGGCTGCAGACTGCCATCGCTTAACCGCGCCAACTTTGCGGGTAATTGCGCCATCTGACCTGACATGATGGCGTTGAGAGCTGGCGCAAGTGCATCCTCATCCGTCTCAGCAGCCAGTTGGGCCATAACGACATTATCGACCGTTTTGCGGCCGCCCGGCTCGGCATCCAGATAGAGCGCAATCTTCTCAACCTCAATACCTGCCAATCGCCGGTCCAATCGCGTATATCGTGCAATAGACTCGGCTATTTCACGCGGCATGGCCAGGCCTTTTTCCTGCGCCATAGCCCGGATAGACTGCGCAACATGGCCTAATTCGGGTTGATAGCTGATACATCCCAAAGCATATTTTTCGCTCGCGACCAGCTTTGCCGTGGCAGACTTATCGGTAATGCCAGACAGCTGTACAATCACAGGGTTTTCAACTGTTTCAGCTTCTAACAACATGGTAATGGCTGTCCTGCATTCCTCGCCTTTACCCACGACAAATAATGTTCTTTTATCACCAAATAGGGATAAAGATGCAGCCTCTTGCACCAAAAACGCTGGATCTTCTTTTAATTGCGCGCCGCTAATATCCACTTTCTCTGCATCTTTGCCCAGATGCAAACGTGTTTTTTGCGCCAGAGCAGCGCTATTCGCCTCATCCGCGCCATAGAATAGAAATAATCTGATATCAGGGCCTGCTTTTGCCAAAGCCCCATTAAATTGATCGGATTTGACTTTCGCCATAACCCCGCCAGCCCTTATTGTTCGCGGGCAAAAAGCGAAAGGCGCGTAACAATCTGGCTAGACACTTCGCGAGAGAGATTCTCCAACGCGGTATTCTCTGCTGCAATGGTGGCATATTCACTGCTGACCACATCAATACCGGCATCGGAACCGGCCGTAGCATCAAGCACAGTTTCACCAGTCGCAATATCAACCAGCTGATAGCGTGCACGCAATGAGCGCCGTTCACGTGTGATAATGTCATTGGCAATAACGCCAAAACCCTCAATCCGGTCATCCAGTCGAACCACAAGCCGATAGCGCGCAGCGTCACCAGAAACGGGCGCCAATTGATCGCTCAATTCATTGCGTACCAACCAACCCGCCTGACCCTCTATCGGATCAATCACAACCTGCCCCAATTGCTGGGCAACAACGCCCTGTGTACCGCCAGAATATAGCGGCTGTAAGCCACAGGCGGAAAGACTGGCCATCATGGCCGTTATCAAGGCAATGCGAATCATCATATTACAATATTGACCAACCTGTCCGGCACCACAATCACTTTGCGAATAGTTGCCCCGTCAATGAAACGCTGCACCTTCTCACTAGCAAGTGCAAGGGCTTCTGTCTCATCTTTGGGCAATCCCTTGGCAATGGTCAGCGTGTCGCGCAGCTTACCTTTTACCTGAATGGCGATGGTCGCTTCATCATCAACCAGCCATTTCGCGTCCGCCACGGGCCATGCCGCATTGGCGATCAGTCCATCTGCATCCATCTCCATCCATGCCTCTTCGGCCAGATGCGGAGTCATTGGCGCGACCATCAACAGCAACGCACGGATCGCCGTATTGCGATCAATGGAAGATTGCGATTTCTCAATCGCCGTGGCCAATGTGAAGATGCGTGCGACCGCTTTGTTAAACGCAAGAGCTTCAATATCCTCTGTCACACCGGCAATGGCTTTGTGCAGAGTGCGCAACAAATCTTTATCCTGACCGGCTTCGCCTGCCACGTCCTTATCCAGCATTTGCGCGATGCGCCAAACGCGCTGCACCAATCGCCAACTGCCCTCAATACCTGCTTCAGACCACGGCAGATCGCGCTCTGGCGGACTGTCTGACAGCATGAACCAGCGCACAGCGTCTGCGCCATATTGATCAACAATCGGTTCAGGATCGATGACATTCTTCTTCGATTTGGACATTTTGATCACGCGGCCAACCTCAACCGGTTGGCCATCACTATCCAATATTGCGCCATCAGCACTGCGTGTCACATCATCGGGGCTAAAGAAATCGGGTTTCAGACCCTCCCCTTTGTCCCGGCTATATGTCTCATGCGTTACCATGCCTTGCGTGAACAGGCTTTCAAATGGCTCGGCAACATCCAACAGGCCGATATGCTTCAGCGCCCTAGTCCAGAAACGCGCATAGAGCAGGTGCAAAATCGCATGCTCAATACCGCCAATATATTGCCCAACCGGCAGCCATTGGGCCACTTCCGCGGCATCAAATGGCTTGTCATCGGGCTGGCTGGCAAAGCGCAGAAAGTACCAGCTGGAATCTGCAAATGTGTCCAGCGTATCAGTCTCACGCCGCGCTGTCTTGCCGCATTGCGGGCAATCGACATGCTTCCATGTCGGGTGACGGTCGAGCGGATTGCCAGGCACATCAAAGCTGACATCCTCTGGCAGCGTCACTGGCAATTGGTCTTTTGGAACTGGTACCACGCCGCAGCTATCGCAATGGATGACAGGGATAGGCGTGCCCCAATAGCGCTGGCGTGAAATGCCCCAATCGCGCAGCCGCCATACGGTTGAGCCCTTGCCCCAGCCTTCGGACTCAGCACGGTCAATTACTGCTTTTTGCGCGTCCTGCACTGTCATGCCGGTCAAAAATTCCGAATTTACGATGGTGCCGGGGCCAGTATAAGCCTCATTACCATCAAATTGTGCATCCGATGCGTCACCATCACTAACCACGCGCCGAACCGGCAGATCATATTTGCGGGCAAAGTCCAGATCACGTTGGTCATGCGCTGGCACGCCAAATACTGCGCCGGTGCCATAGCCCATCAGCACAAAATTGGCGACATAGACAGGCAATTGCCAATTGGGGTCGAGCGGATGAACCGCTTTCAATCCAGTATCAAAACCGCGTTTTTCCTGCGTCTCCACTTCCGCAGCTGCCGTGCCTGTGCGGCGGCACTCCTCTGCAAATGCGGCAAGCTCTGCGTTATCTTGCGCCAAAGCCAGCGCCAAAGGATGATCTGCCGCAACGGCAACAAAGCTGGCGCCATAAATCGTATCAGGCCGCGTTGAAAATACGTCGATATTCTGATGCTCGCCTGCTTTTTCAACAAGCGCGAAACCGAAAGTCAGACCTTGTGATTTGCCAATCCAGTTTTCCTGCATGGTGCGGACTTTTTCTGGCCAGCCTTTCAGTTCATCAAGACCGGACAGCAAATCATCGGCAAATTGGGTTATTTTCAAAAACCATTGGTTGAGCTTGCGCTTTTCCACCAAAGCGCCGGAACGCCAACCGCGGCCATCAATAACCTGCTCATTCGCCAATACCGTATGGTCCACCGGATCCCAGTTTACCGCACTTTCCTTGCGATAAACCAGACCGGCCGCCAGCATGTCGAGAAACAAGGCTTGCTCATGGCCATAATAATCCGGCTCACATGTGGCCAGTTCACGGCTCCAGTCAAAAGCAAAACCTAACCGCTTTAGCTGGCCCCGCATATTGGCAATGTTTTGGCGCGTCCATCCGCCCGGATGCACACCCTTTTCCATCGCGGCATTTTCCGCCGGCATACCAAAAGCATCCCAGCCCATGGGGTGCAGCACTTCATTGCCGCGCATCCGCTCAAATCTCGCGAGCACATCGCCCATGGTGTAATTGCGCACATGGCCCATATGGATGCGCCCTGATGGATAAGGGAACATTTCCAATATATATTTTTTCGGTTTGCCGCTGCTGCTGTCCGCCTGGAATGTCGCTTCGGCATCCCACTTTTTTTGCCAGCGTGTATCCGCTGCCAGCGGATTGAAACGCTCTGTCCCTGCTGTCATCTTTTGCCCCGATATGGGTGTTCAACACATTGTGCGCGTGATTAGCGCGGTTTAATTTACAATAGACGTACGACGCAGATCGCGGGCACGCGTTAGAATAATCTCTTCCAACTTTTGCACTGTTGCTGCCTTAACCGGCGCATCGACCCAACCGCCGCCTTGCGCTATCTGGCGCGATGCTGCAACGCGTAGCGCATCGGCCCGCAAATCCTGATCCAATATCGAAACCGTGATTTTTACGCGCTCATTAGGATTATCTGGAGTCGCATACCAGTCGGTGACAATCACCCCGCCCGCGCTATCTGCGGTAACCAATGGTGCAAAAGATACCGTATCCAACGAAGCGCGCCACAAAAAGCCGTTAACGCCAATCTGCGTAATCCGTGTTTCCACGACATCAGCTTTGGGTTTATCGCCGCCGCCGCATGCCGCCAAAAATACAGACACGGTGCCGATCATGAGTGCGGTTTTTGCTTTACTGATATTGTTTTTTAAAGATCCGGCTACTGACAACGACATGGACCTGACTCCTGCATATATGTTGGCCATAAGAGCATAAGGCCGATTGGCCCTGAAACATCTTTATGGCGAAATTCATTTCGGCACTTTCGCACGGCTTTTAGATAGGGTTGGCCGGTACAGCAAGTGCAATGCGTCACACCGTCCACCAAATGCTCCCTTTCCAGCGCAAAAACCACCATATCGGGCCTGACTATAATATGAATATGAGCCAAAATGCCGCTGTCAGCATAAATTCCGCTCTTCTCTTTGGTTCATTCACCAATGGCTCATATTGATTTTGGCATATTCTGCCCAAGGTAAGATTATCAGCATTGGCAACAATGTTGCGCAATTCTGCGTCAAATATGTGTGACAATTGCAACAATACGTAACGAAAAGGGATAAGTAACGATTCAGTCAGTGCAATCGAACCATATATGATCTAATGATAATGCAAGGAGCAGGTTAATGGCAGGAAAGATGAGGACAGCCTTGATGGCAGGTTCGCTCGTTACGGGCGTACTCATTGTCGTGCCTTCCGTCAGCCTTGCATCAGATATTGACCTTGATGAGAAAACATTTTCTCTCAACCTCAGTGGAAATCTGGTTCCTTTCACACCTGCGGTAATTAACGGCGAAAATAACGACGTCGTTAAGCTTAGTGAGCTGAAAGTTAACCCCGCTTTTCAATTTACCCCTGCTGATGAAGATGGTCGCGGCACACGTGCTGTGACTGTTACGGCGCGATTGTCCGATGAAAAAGCGAGCGCGATCAATGTTCGTGAAGCTATTGTGAAACCTGGCGCTGGTTCCAGAGAACCAGTACAAATCACTCCAACAACCTATCGCTTGGGCGTTGCCAAAGGATGGCAGTCTTTCGCGCTGCCGAAAACAGTGCGCAATATTGATGTTCCTGAACTCGGTTCTCTGGGCGCCGCTCCATCAGCTGAAAGCAACAATAAGCCAAGCCGCTTTAGCCCGAGCATTGAACTTGATTCTACACCGCAAGTCGGCAGTACGCCGCGTACTTTTGGCGGAGAAACAAGCTATTCGGTTCAAGTCGGTGGCAGCTATAGCTTGAGCAAAAATCTGGATGTGACGGCTGGTGTCCGCTTGCGCGATGAGCGTGATCGCTTGGCACCGCTGACCAACAAACAGAATGATAGCCAGGCTGTTTATGTGGGCACGCAAATCCGTTTTTAAGCGGCGTCTACCCTTTTCATTGTTATTCTCTGGCCTTTGATAATCCGTCAATCGCGCCCCAACCATGGCAGAAATGCGCTATTCGCGGGAAGTTATCATGATTCACGCCGCCCAATGCGCAGACCGGCATATGGGCATGGCGACTAAGCATAGCAAAACGCATTGCCCCTAAAGTCCGCGCATCTTCATGCGTACGTGTAGCGAAAACGGGGGAGCAAAAGGCCATATCAGCGCGCAAGCTGTTCGCTTGCCGAATCTCTGTCAAATTATGCACTGCCGCCAATCGCATAAGTTTAGGGCCGATTGCTCGCCCTTTCACCAAAGCAGATGGTGACCCGTAAACGCCATCCGCACCAAGACGCGTGGCAATAGAGGTATCACCTGACCAGACACATTGCAGAGCCCTATGCCCATATGCATTTTTTAGCTGTGTAAAGAGCCGCTGCCTCTCCGCTTGCGGTAAGTGATAGTGACGGAAAACAATGCCAGATAAAGGCGGCAAGGCAAGAATATCGCGCTCCAGCCGATGCTCGGTTCGCTTATCAGTGAAGAGCCAGACATGCGGCATAAATATATTATGCTTATGCAAACTGGGTATCTGGTCATCAAACATTTGCCTGCTATAGGGCAGAAAATGAACGATGAAAATAAAGATACAGATATGGCAGCCACCGAGACTGGCAATGTTTTAAGCACGGTGCATGATCATATTGCGAAACAGGCTAAACTGGCAGGGCGCAATGTTGACGACATCACCCTGATAGCCGTTAGCAAAACACGGTCTGCTGACCAAATATCCCCTTTAATTGATAGCGGCCACCGCCATTTTGGCGAGAATCGCGTTCAAGAGGCAGCGGAAAAATGGCCGACGCTGCGCACATCGCATGATGATATTGTGCTGCATATGATCGGCCAATTACAATCCAACAAGGCCGCGGAAGCCGTAGCTATGTTTGACATGATTCATTCGGTCGATCGCCCGTCTTTGATCAAGGCATTGGGCAAGGCCATGGCTGAACAAGAGCGTTATATCGATTGCTTGTTACAAGTGAATATTGGCGATGAAGAGCAAAAGGGCGGCTGCGCAATTGATGATATTCAGGCTCTGTTAGATGCAGCAGATGCGCATAAAGTGCCGATTATCGGCCTTATGTGTATCCCTCCTGCTGGCCAGGAAGCTGCGCCGCATTTCGCTTTACTGGATAAGCTAGCGAGCGAGAAAGGACTGGCTGAACGTTCAATGGGTATGTCCAGCGATTATGGCGTCGCTGTCACTTTGGGCGCGACATATATTCGTGTCGGCAGTGCTTTATTCGGGCCGCGTGAAGGATAAGACAGACGGCACATTATGCGCCGCTTGCGACAGGTCAGTCTGTATCTGACCTGTGTTTTTCTGATCCGCCTTTATCGGCCTTATTGTCATCCACCTGATCCTTGCGGGCAGCTTTAATCTCTTCAGGGCAGACCGGACGCACGAAACTGATAATCGCATCGCCATTCTCAATGATTGGACGCGCTTGTGCCGAGAATAGCAGCAACCGCTTGTCCGGCTTAAGCAAGGCAACAGCTTCCTCGTCTTCGTTCAGATTGGCGCGAAAATCTTCATAGGTGAATTTTTCAGTCAACCGTGTCTTACTAAACACCCAGCCTTCATTAGCGCGGTCGATTAACTGGCTGTAAACGGTCTCACTTTCTAGCAGCACGCGTCCACGCTTCGCACCCGGACTGTTCTTTTCAACCGCCATCGCGGTCATTTGGTCATAGCCAAATTCAGGGCCTAGGTCAGAACTAAGCAGTTGGTTATAACTTTCATTATCGGTTGAGATAATCATATGCTGAAACTGCCCAAGGTCGATTTTGTCGTCCAGCGCCTCCTCCAATATATCACCGCGATATGTTTCCAATGATAATTTGCGTGCACCGCGCAGCGCAAAGCGGCTGGTGTCTGCTACCATGACGGGCAGCTCAAGCGATTTGAGAAAAGCCGCAAATTCAATAGTCCAGCGATTCGCCCCGACCAATATGATCCCTTCACCCTTGCCTTCATCAATACCCAGCCGTGCAGCAACCCATTTGGCCGAAAATCCGTGCGCAAATATGGTGACAATCACAACCGCGAAGCTGAGCGGTACCAAAGCCTCTGCATCAGCATAACCGCTTTTGATCAAGCGGCTGGCGAACAGGCCGGTAATGGCGACCGCAACAATGCCGCGTGGCGCAATCCATGCAATAAACAAACGCTCGCGCCAAGGTACGGAGCTAAGCAGCAGGCTGATCAACACCGTAACCGGGCGAACCACAAAGAGCAGCAACAATAAGAAGAGGATGAACTGTATCTGGAACTTCTGAACCGTATCCCAATCCAATTGCGCAGACAGCAATACAAAAACGCCAGAGATAAGCAGCACGGACAAATCTTCTTTAAACCGGTGCAATGCGCGGCTGGAGTAAACATGGCGGTTGGCCATGACGACGCCCATGATGGTGACGGTAATCAGGCCAGTTTCGTGCATGATCAGATCAGAAACGACAAAACCCAATATAACACTAATCAGCAATATTGGTGCTTTAAGATATTCGGGCACATAGCCGCGCGGGAAAAGCCATGTCAGGCCATAACCCAGTGCCGCACCCATGATACCGGCAAGGAAGCTGGCGCCGAGCACATCGAAAGTGACATTGGCGACCGAGCCGTCACCTTCATGAATAATATAGGCGTAAATAGCGACCGCCAGCAAAGCACCAATAGGGTCGTTAACAATGCCTTCCCATTTCAGAATATCCCGCACCCGGTTGCCAACCCGCAATGTTCTGAGCATCGGGCCAATAACTGTTGGCCCAGTAACCACCAAGATACCGCCAAAAAGGGCCGAAACCGGTAAGGAAAGACCAGCGCCATAATAGGCTGCTCCAGTTCCCAAGGCCCAACCTATAGGCACACCAATAAAGACCAGTCGCAACACCGCACCGCCGGCATGGCGCAAATCGCGGAAATTCAGACTCAACCCGCCTTCAAAAAGGATGACTGCAACAGCCAGCTTAACAATAGGCTCCAGCAATGCGCCAAAATCATTTTCAGGGTCAATAAGACCAAATACCGGACCAGCGAGCACACCGACAATCAGCATCAAGGCAATGGCGGGCCTGCCTGTGCGCCATGCCACCCATTGCGCACCTATGCCCAGAAGGCCGATTAAGGCGATCTTGACCATCAAAGAGTCGAAAAGCGTAGCGTGCATATGATTAGAACCTTTTTGGTGCCATCAGCAGAGTGATGATCTGGCTTAAAGCAACAATATGCAATTTTTGCCAGCCCTATCCTTATATCACCTCAATGCAGCGTTCTATCATGGTATAAATATGGTCCAATTGCTCATCCGTGATACAATAAGGCGGCAAAATATAGACAGTGTTGCCAAGCGGCCGCAACATAATGCCATTTTCGATAAAGAAAGCATTGAGCGTTGGCCCCAATGTTGAGAGATAGCCGCCACCCTTATCTTCATCGTCAGATGTGGCGCTGTCAGGCATAACAATTTCCATCGCCAGAATAGACCCTTGCTGACGGATATTGGTTATATGCACACAATCGGCAAAGCGCTGAGCAGCCTCACTGTGCCGCGCGGCAATATGGTCAATACGCTGCTGCACAGGTTCATCGCGCCAAATTGCCAAATTGGCATTTACAGCGGCGCAGGCCATGGGGTTGGCAGTGTAGCTGCTGGAGTGGAAGAACATTTTTGCTTTATCAGACGAAAGATGCGCATCATAAAAACGCTGCTGACATGCCGTTACCGCCAATGGCAAGGCACCGCTGGTAATGCCTTTTGACAGGCAGATAATATCAGGCACAAAATCAGCTTGTTGAAAGGCAAACATGCTGCCCGTGCGGCCCCAACCGGTCATAACCTCATCGACAATGAACGGCACATCATGGGCTGCGCAAATGGCATACATGGCCGATAAAGTTTCCGCGCTGTACATCAGCATTCCGCCAGCGCCCAGCACTAGGGGCTCGACAATAAAGGCAGCAGGCTTATGTGCAGCATCTGCGCAATGGCGTTCCAGCGCGTCCAGCGTTACTTGCTCCCTGCCCTGTGACGGAAAGTCTATTGTGGCGACATCGAATAATAATGGCTCAAACGGCGTGTTGAAAATCGTGCGCTCACCCACCGACATGGTGCCAAACGTATCGCCATGATAGCTATGCTCCATCACCACGATACGCTCGCGCGGCGTGCCCAGATTATGCCACATGCCCATCGCCATTTTCAGCGCCACCTCAACCGAAGTGGAGCCGGAATCAGAAAAGAAGATATGTGATAATTGCTCTGGCAAGACATCGCGCATACCGCGTGCAGCCTGCAATGCCGGTGGATGCGTCCAGCCAGCAAAGATAATCTGATCCAATTGCGCTGCTTGATCCGCAATGGCCCTCGCAATTTTGGGGTGCGCATGGCCATGGGTGTTCACCCACCAGCTTGCAATACCGTCAATCAGTTCGCGCCCATCGGAAAGCCGCAATATCGCGCCATCCCCTGACACCACTTCGGGGATAGGCTCGTTTAGACCATGCTGGGTAAAAGGGTGCCAAATATCCATATTTAGAGCGCAAAGTCCTCTTTTTTGAAATGTGCCGCAAATTGCGCCGCCAGATTTTGCGGCTCTAGCGCGTCAAGCCTTGGCAAGCGACCAAGATGCCGCACATCGCCCATTTTGCAAATAATGTCCTCGCTGCTCGGCATAGCATCGCCAGTAAAGGCAACACCATGGATCGGCACCTGCCGCGCGCGCAATGCCTCTATGGTCAGCAAGCTGTGATTGATGGTGCCAAGGCTGGTGCTGGCAACGATAATGGTGGGCAATGACCAGCGGGCCATAAGATCAGCATAGGTCACGTCATGATTGATCGGCACCAAAGCGCCGCCCGCGCCTTCAATAACCAATGGGCCATCGACCTGCGGCACGCTCAGCGCGTCCATATCAATATGCACCCCTTCCATATCGGCGCTATGGTGCGGTGAAGCGGGCAGCTTTAATCGCCAAGCCTCTGGCAAAATAAAGGTATCGTCCACGCCCGATAGACGCGCAACCCGCTCACAATCGGTCCCGCCATCTGTTCCGGCCTGAACCGGCTTCCAATAATAGGCGCGCAAAAATTGCACCAGACCAGCGCAAAACACCGTCTTGCCGATATCGGTATCTGTTCCTGTGACCATGAAGGTTGGAAATTTGCTCATGATATCACCGCTTATATAAAGTCTAACAGGTCATCAATGCTATCGGCCAGACGGATAATATCGCCTTTCTCCACATTATTAGTTATCACAATCCGCAAACGTGATGTCCCCTTTGGCACGGTCGGCGGGCGGATGCCGCGCACATCAAAACCCTGTTTCTGCAAATAAGCTGCAGCCTGCATTGTGCGGTCATTATCGCCCATGATCACGGGGAAGATGGGCGTATGCGGGTCGGGTTTTTTGCAATAGGGTTTCAAATGATGCACGGCCAGACTGATACGCTGTTCCAAATTGGCCTGCAATTGGGGTGTTTTGGCCACCAGCGAAATAGCGGCCTGCGCCAGACTGGCCATAAATGGCGATGGTGCCGTGGAAAATATGAAGCTGCGCGCACGGTTGATCATGAAATCGCGCAGCACTGATGACATGCCCAACAAGGCCCCCTCAACGCCAAAGGCCTTACCCAAAGTACGCAAGACGATCACATTATCAGCATGCATTGGATCATCATGCACGGTATCATTATGCGCTGCGCCCTCATATCGCCGATCCGCGATCAGATAATCCGCAAGCCCGCGCCCCTCTTCGCCAAATGTGCCGCCGCCATGCGCATCATCAATCAGCAGAAAAGCATCATGTTCATCCGCCAGTTTTTTCAGGTCAGCCAGCGGCGCAATATCACCGTCCATACTGTATAGGCTTTCCACCGCCAGCCATATGCGCCCTGTCCCGCCTTGCGCACGGTAATGGGCAATCGCATCGGCAAAGGCCGCAACATCATTATGCGCCGCGCTGATATGGTCGGCGCGTGTCAGGCGCAATCCCTCATGCGTGCTGGCATGGATCAGCGCATCATGGATGATTATGTCCCCGCGTTGCGGCAAGGTTGCCAGCACCGCACTGTTGGCGGCAAAACCGCTGCCGAAAAAGAGCATTGCCTGATGCCCGAAATGCTTTGCGGCAAATTCCTCTAATGCTGCATGGGCATAATGATTGCCACGCAGCAACCGCGAGCCACCCGAACCCAGCGCGACGCCTGTTTCCAAAACCGTCCGCGCCGCATCGCGCAGAACATCGCTGCCTGCCAAACCCAGATAATCATTGGAAGAAAAATCTATGCCATTCAGCGTGCTAAGCTGCCGCTCTCGTCCCTCACCTGCCAAGTCAAGCAAGTGCTGCTGATAGACTTTTTCCAGAGAATGCATCTCAGCTACAGCGCCGCGCAAAGCTAGCCATGCTCAGCAAGGAATTTTTTGATATTGCGCGCCGCTTGGCGGATACGCTGTTCATTCTCAACCAAGGCAAGGCGCACATAGCCTTCGCCTTCTTCGCCAAAGCCTGTGCCGGGCGCTACGGCAACTTGCGCCTTGGACAAGAGCTGTTTGGCAAACTCCATCGACCCTGCCTCGCGGAATTGTTCAGGAATGGGGGCCCATGCGAACATGCTGGCCGCTGGCGGCGGAATATCCCATCCGGCACGGCCAAAGCTCTCCACCATCACGTCGCGGCGCGATTTATAGAGTTGGCGATTGGCCTCTATATTGTCTTGCGGCCCATTTAGCGCCGCCGTTGCTGCAACTTGGATGGGCGTGAACGCACCATAATCCAGATAGGATTTTACCCGCGTCAACGCGCTTATCAATTGCTGGTTACCCACTGCAAAGCCCATGCGCCAACCGGCCATGGAATATGTTTTCGACATCGAGGTAAATTCAACCGCAACATCTTTTGCGCCTGGCACTTGCAAGATCGATGGCGTTGGCTCACCGTCAAAATATATCTCCGCATAAGCCAGATCAGATATCACCCACAATCCATGCTCACGCGCAAAGTCCACCACTTTGGCATAGAAATCCAGATCGGCAACATAGGCTGTCGGGTTAGACGGATAGCCCATGACCAGCACTTTGGGCTTAGGGACGCTGTACGCCATGGAATAGCGCAACCGGTCAAAAAAGTCTGGGCCGGGCGCAGCGGGGATTGAGCGAATGGCAGCCCCGGCTATGATGAACCCGAAGGTGTGAATGGGGTAGCTAGGGTTAGGCGCTAGCACGACATCGCCCGGCGCGGTGATCGCTTGCGCCAGATTGGCGAGGCCCTCTTTAGAGCCCAGCGTGACGACAACTTCGCTATCAGGGTCGACATCAACCCCAAAGCGCCGCTGATAATAGGCCGCTTGTGCCTTGCGTAGACCCTTTATCCCCCGTGAGGCAGAATAGCGATGTGCATTAGGATCATTCGCCACTTCGGCCAATTTATCGATGATATGCTTTGCCGGCGCTCCATCAGGATTGCCCATGCCCAGATCAATAATATCCTCGCCGCGCGCCCGCGCATCTGCCTTCATCGCATTGACTTCGGCAAAGACATAAGGTGGCAGTCGGCGGATACGATAAAATTCTTCGGTCATGGCTCTTCAGTTGCTGGCTGTTTGATCACTATCCCAATGGCGCAGCAGACCAGATATGTCGAGCATTTTGGTAGCGCAAAGCAGCACAATGACTTATTTATGTCCGCAAATGCTGTTACACTCAGATTCAGAATCCCAATTGCCATAAATTCTTGCTGCACCGGAACGCGCCATAATGTCCAACGATATACCCGATAATCCATTTGCAAACTTTGCTGCCTTTGGCGCTGGTTTCGATATGTCGCAATTTGACCCGGCCAAAATGGCGAGCGGTACATTGCCCGGCATGGAGGATGTTCAGCAATGGATGAGCGTCATGCGGCAAGCCCAGGCGATGATGACCGAGCATATGTCACAATTGGCCCAAAGCGATGACAATATGCTGAGCAAATTGTGGAACCCGCAATATTGGCAAGAGCAAATGGCGCGTTTCGATAAAGGCGGCCTGCACAATATGATGCAACAGCAAAATGCGCTGTGGCAGCAGGGCATGGAATATTGGCAGGCTATGCTGACGGGCAAAGCTCCGGAAACCACAAAATCAGACAGGCGCTTTCAAGCGGCAGAGTGGCAAGAACAAATGGCATTTGCCGCCCTGCAGCAAAATTATCTGCTTATGTCCGATCATCTGCTGAAACTGACTGAGGGCATGGAGGGGCTGGAGCCAAGTGCCAAAGCCAAATTGACATTCGCCATGCAGAATATGGTTGATGCCATGAGCCCCGCCAATTTTGCACTGACAAACCCGCAGGTCATTCAAAAGACAGTGGAAACAAAAGGTCAGAATCTGCTCAAAGGTCTTGAACATATGCTGGCCGATATCCGCAAAGGGCAAATGACCCATACGGACCCGAATGCATTTGAGCTAGGCCGCAACATTGCTATCACTCCGGGCAAGGTGGTGCATGAAACCGCGCTATATCAACTGATTCAATATGAGCCAGCAACCAAAAAGGTTGATAGCATACCCTTGGTCATCTTTCCGCCATGGATAAACCGTTTCTATATTCTCGACCTCAATGAGAAGAAAAGTTTCGTCAAATGGGCCGTTGACCAAGGCATTACCGTGTTCATTGTGTCGTGGAAGTCAGCTGACGAAACCCTGCGCGATGTTGTTTGGGACGATTATGTCATGAGCCAGATTGACGCCATGACCACGATACGTGACGCACTGGATGTGCCGCATGTTAACGCCATTGGCTATTGCGTATCAGGCACGACATTGGCGGCAACACTTGCCCTGCTGGAAGCACGCGGTGAGAGCGATCTGGTCGGTAGTGCCACATTCTTTACCGCGCAGGTTGATTTTGCCGATGCGGGTGAGCTTCAGCATTTTATTGATGACGACCAACTGGCAATGATTGACCATTTGTCAGCCGAAACGGGGTATCTTGATGGTCGCTATATGGCGCTGACATTCAATATGCTGCGCGGGCGTGATCTGATCTGGAATTATGTCGTTAACAATTATCTGCTGGGTCAGGAATACCCGCCCTTTGATCTGCTCCACTGGAATGGCGATACAACAAACCTACCTGCAAAATGGCATCGCGCCTATTTGATAGACCTTTATCGGGACAATAAACTGGTCCAACCAGGGGCCATCACCATTGATGGTACAGCGATTGATATTCGCAAGATACAAACACCCTGCTTTATTCAGGCCGGTATTGATGATCATATCGCTCCAGCGCCAAGCGTATGGAAATTGATGCACCATCTCAGCGGCCCGAAGGAATTCATGTTGGCCGGGTCAGGGCATATTGCTGGTGTCGTTAACCCACCAAAGGCCAAAAAATACCAATATTGGACACGGCCAGAAGGTGCAGAGACGCTCGATGACTTTAAGCAAAAGGCACAGGAGCATCCCGGCAGCTGGTGGCCCTATTGGCGCGAATGGATCGGCCAGCATGGTGGAAAGAAGGTTGCGGCAACCGGCGCACGCCTTCCCGGCAATGGCACATTGCCAGCCATTGAGGATGCGCCCGGGCGATATGTGAAGCAGTAAGTTATAAAGCATTGATACGGTCAGGCGTTTATTCTCATTGCCGCATAGATATTTACCAGCGCTTTTGTGCGCTGCACAATTTTTCCTTGACGAAAGGAAAATGAATCACTATTGTGCAGTGCAACATGAACGATAAGGTAAACACAATCATGGCTGACAATGCTAAGATTATCACTGATGACGCTGCCGCCAAAGATGCGGAAAAGGCATTTGCTGAAGCGTCAGCAAAATCTGCTCCCGCTAAAAAAGCGGTGATCGCAAAAAAACCAGCGACTAAGAAAGCCGCTGTTGCAAAAGCTGCTGCTAAGACTGTTGCCAAACCAGCGGTGAAAACAGCTGCAAAAACAAGCACGTCAAAAGCTGCTGTCGCGAAAAAGACCACAGCACCAAAAGCTGCTGCAAAGAAAACTGTCGCTAAGAAAACTATCATAACCAAAACAGCAGCCGCCAAAAAGGCCCCTGCACGCAAAACCGCGTCTAAAGATGCCAATGTTAAGAAGGAAAACATCATGAACAAAGCAACTGAAACTGTTAAAGAAACAACCGAAACTATGACAGCACGTGCTAAAGAATTGTTTGGTAACATGTCTGCACAAGCCAAAACGGCTTATGAAAAAGGCACCGAGTATGTTTCTCAGGCCAATGAATTCAACAAAGCCAATATCGAAGCGCTTGTTGCTTCAGGCAAAATCGCTGCCAAAGGTGCTCAAGATATGGGCCAAACCTATGCAACAGATTTGCGCAGCAATTTCGAAGAAACCACTGCAACTTTGAAGCAGTTTGCTGCTGTTAAATCACCAACAGAATTCTTCCAGCTACAAGCCGCAACAGTGCGCAAAGCATTCGACACCGGTGTTGCACAAACATCTAAAAACACTGAACAGTTCATCAAAATTGCCGGTGAAGTTGTTCAGCCCATTTCCAACCGCGTCAGCGAGACAATGGAAACATTCAAAAAAGCTGCCTAAGACAGTTTTACGAGATTAAGTCTCTCGAACAATAGGGCTGTACCGTAAGGTGCAGCCCTTTTTGTTGCTCGATGCTCGCAACGTTCTGACAGCAATATTAAGTGGGGATTGCAGCACTTTGTAATAATCTGCATAGCGCACCCTTGCACACCAACAATAAGATACGATATTCTGCATCTATGTCTGAATCAGCAAACCCCATTATCGCTTCATCCATTGGCTCTCCCGCAATAGCCGTGCGGGCACAGTTTTTTAAGTCGCAGCCATGCACTACGCCAATATCTGCCAGTGATGACGATAATGACCAAGGCGATGATGGTGATAGCGAAATTGGAGTAGCGACAAAAACGCGCACCAAGCCAAAAAAGCCCAGCCAATATAAAGTCTTGCTGCTCAATGATGATTACACACCGATGGAATTTGTCGTTGCTGTGCTCAAACGCTTTTTCGGTATGAATATGGAAGAAGCAACCCGCGTTATGCTGCATGTCCACCAAAAAGGCGTCGGCGTTTGCGGTATCTTTACTTATGAAGTGGCCGAAACCAAGGTAACACAGGTAATGGACGCAGCACGTGAAAACCAGCATCCGCTGCAATGCACATTGGAAAAAATCTGATAATTTACGCCTTGCCCCCACGCGGACCGAAAATACAAGGCGCGCTGAATATTGTTCATTGCAGCCTTTTTGCCTTCTATACTTGCGTAACAGATAATCCGCGCTAAACGATTTGGCATGGATAAAATTGTAATTAACGGTGGCAAAACGCTTTCGGGCGATCTCCCAATCTCAGGCGCGAAAAATTCAGCGCTTACCCTTTTACCCTGCGCTTTGTTGACTGACGAGCCTGTGACTCTGCGCAACCTGCCGCGATTGGCGGATGTGGACAGTTTTGGGCATTTGCTCAACCAGATGGGCGTATCCACGACTATTGAAGGCGCCAGACCAGAAGATTTTGGCCGAGTGATGACCTTGCGTGCAGGCCGTATCACGGCAACCGTTGCCCCTTATGATATTGTGCGCAAAATGCGCGCCTCGATTTTGGTATTGGGGCCATTATTGGCCCGTGCTGGTGAAGCAACTGTTTCCCTGCCCGGCGGTTGCGCTATTGGTAACCGTCCGATTGACCTTCACCTCAAAGCGTTGGAAGCCTTTGGTGCAGAAATCGAAATTGCATCAGGTTATGTCCGTGCAAGCGCACCAAAATCAGGATTGCCCGGCGGCGAATATACCTTCCCCGTAGTGTCCGTTGGCGCGACAGAAAATGCCATAATGGGCGCGGTATTGGCCAATGGTCAGTGTATATTGAACAATGCCGCGCGTGAGCCGGAAATTGTTGATCTGTGCAAATTGCTGATCGCCATGGGCTCAGATATTGAAGGTATCGGCACCAGCAAATTGGTCATTACCGGCAAAGACAGGCTGCATGGCGCAACATATCGTGTCATGGCTGATCGTATTGAAGCAGGAAGCTATGCCTGTGCAGCGGCGATAACAGGCGGCACATTGAATTTGCTCGGTGCCAAAATTTCTGAAATGGAAGCGACTGTTGCCGCCCTACGCGAAGCTGGCGTACTAATCGAGGAAAATGCCAAAGGCGTACATGTTAATGCCAGTCAAGGCCTTAAACCTCTCACGCTATCCACCGCACCATTTCCCGGCTTTGCCACCGATATGCAGGCCCAATTCATGGCAATGCTGTGCCGTGCAGACGGGGCCAGTGTGCTAACCGAAACCATTTTTGAAAACCGCTATATGCACGTCCCGGAATTGAGCCGTATGGGCGCGGATATTGAGGTTAAAGGCCGCACTGCTGTGGTGCGCGGTATATCAGATTTGACCGGTGCTCCGGTCATGGCGACCGATTTACGGGCCAGCATGTCGCTTATCCTCGCGGGATTAGCCGCCAAAGGCACAACCGAAGTCAACCGCGTCTACCATCTCGATCGCGGTTATGAACGGCTGGAAGAAAAACTTCAGGCAGTGGGCGCCAATATTGAGCGCGTTGGCGACTAACGCTTAATCAGCACTCACATTCGCAACATTATATTTGAAGGCTTCTTCCACGGATAGGCAATAGCGTGTGGACGGGTCTTCTTCATTTTTGACCGCTTGCTGACGGTACATAACCTCTGACAGCAATTTGCGCGATACGCCCATGCGGATCAGAAAATCATTATCCTCTGTGGCCAGCAATGCGCTTTCCTGCTCAATTTCACCAATGAGTTCGATGGTTGTTTCGGTGCCGAGCGCAACACTTTCATCAATAACATCGCGGTCACCAGTAAGCGTGAACATGTGCACCATGAAATTGCCACCATCTTCAATGATACGTGCCTTGCCGCCCATGAAAACAAAATTGCACGCACTGAAACAGGACCAGCCTTTGGGAATGCGCGTAATAACCAGACCCAATTCTTTGCGGATAATCAGTCCGGCCGCATTGCCCGCCCGCGCATTGCCACCAGGCGAACGCAGCCAAATTTCGGCAATATCAGGATTTTCTTTGATGACCGCCCGCAGACGGTCAGGCAATTCGGCATCGATAACGCCTTCAGCAAGCAGAATTTTCTCATCAAAGATTTCCTGCACATTGAGCGTCATCTTCTGACCAGCCGCCCAATCAGGCTGTAAAGGGCATGTCGGATTTTCAGGATCCTTCGCTGCACTATTGCCCAAAAGAGCCAAAGCCGCAGCAGATGCCATTACAGATTTCCAGATCGCCATAATATCCTCTCGCTCACATTGGCTATAGCATAATCATGCATGGCCTTCAGGACAAGCGGTGTAACGCATGGGCATCATTCTAAATTTGCCAGCAAGAGATTTAGATTCTAGGGTCTTTCATAAGGGGAGAGAAATGAAATTACACTATTTCATCATGACAATGCTTTTGGGAATGAGCATCTCCTTACAGACGGCCTTAGCGCAAGAGCGTAATTTGCAAGGCGATGTAATGGTAGTGCCCGTCCTCCCCGACGCGCCCATATTGTCAACCGATGACTATCCTGAATGCCGTGAAGATTGGCAAAAGATAGAAGCCCCATTTGAACGTGCCAATGATATTAACCGATGCACGGAGTTGCTGGACAGATTTTATGACGGAAAGCTGTTGCCATTTGCTGATCAGATGATTGCCCACCAAACAGAATTATCACGGCTTTATAGTGAAGAAGTGGCCGGCAACCCGACATTGACGCCAGCGGTACATGACGATTTCTATGCACGGATGCGCGCAGAATTCAGCAAATCAGAACCCAATGGTGAATATATGTCTGACTATCAGGCCGCTGTTGCCCGCTATGGCGCTGACCGCGAATATCTGCAGGACCGTTTCTGCTTCAACACTGGTTGCAATGGCTACCCCGTGCCCGAATACACACCGCCAGAGCCAGTGCAGATTGCCGCCAATGATGACGATGGCAATAAGAAAGACAAATCCAAAAAGGGCAAAAAGTCCAAGAAAAAGAAAACTGCTAACAAAGGGTGCGGTAGAGCCCGAAAGCGCGGTGGGTTTTTGGGAAGCGTACTTGGCGGCGTTGCCGGGCAAGCCGCAGGGCTTGACGGTATAGGCAGTTTATTGGCCGCTGGCGTTGGCGGAATATTGGTTGGGGAAATTGCCTGTCAATTGACCAAGGAAGAACAGGAAGAAGCAGTTAAGGCAACAAAAAAAGTCACTGAGGCCGAGGCTGTAGGCGCGACCGCTGAATGGAAAAGCCCTACCAGAGAAGGCGTTTCGGGGTCTTCAACCGTAACGGCTTTGGCATCGCGCCCCAATGGCCGCAAATGCATGACCATAACGGACATTGCGATTATTGATGGCGAAGAAACCCGGATTGAAAAACAAATGTGCAAAAGCCGTGGCGACAAGGCCTATGTGTTGGAAGCCTGATATAGCACTTAACTAGAGATCCTTGAGCATCGCAAAACGACGCAGTTTTTGTGGGCCATTTGGACTTGCCATCTCCACTTGCTCTTCATGCAGGACAGTAAACCCCATGGCGGCAAAAGCCGACTGTGCCATGAGACTGGCATGGGTTTCCAGCTTATGTTTTCCTTGAGCACGCGCTTCTTCTTCAATCTGTTCGTATAAAGCGCGAAACAAGCCGCTCCCTCGTGCGGGTCCGGCAATATATGCAAAGTCGACATAAGCATGACCCGCCTTTTCAAGTTGCTCCAGACTCATAAAGCCTAGTGCTTCATTCCCATCCGTCTCTGCCAGCAAAACATTTTGCTTGGCCAAACGATCATTCCAGACAGGACCGGATCGCGGCTCAGGCATCCATGCTATGCGTTCATCTTCGCTATACGGGCTGGGCAGTGCGTGGACGGCGTCAAACATCAATTGGCCCAAACGGGTATAATCCGCTTCTCCATTGGCCCAACGAAATGTGATCTCGGCTTGCGCATTCTGCTGCAACTGTGCCGCCAGCCATAAACGGACCGCACTGGCCAGACCGGGCGGCGTATCGCTCTGCATCCGCTCCAGATCAATTTGCGCCACCAGAGCATTGATAGGTATTTGCCGCGTCGCTGCTTCTGTCTTTAGCCAGTCCCAAAAGACAGGCTCAAGACTGATAGATGTGGCGTGGCCAGCAATTGTAATCGAGCGTTTTACCGGAGGGTGATAATAGGGTTGAGCCATAGTGACAGCCTATGCGGCAAGCAGATGCAAAAGCCAATAAGCTGCGCGCAATCCGATTCAATACATATGCATGCCGCCATTTATCGACAATGTAGAGCCAGTGATCCAACCGGCATTGTCGCTGGTCAGAAACTCTACGCCGCGCGCAATCTCACTTGGCTCGCCCAAGCGGCCCATAGGGATTTGCGCGACAATCTTTTCCATCACTGTATCAGGAATGGTGGCCAGCATATCGGTGGCAATATAGCCCGGCGCGATAGCATTTGCGGTGACGCCGTAGCGGGCACCTTCTGCAGCGAGGCTTTTGGTAAAGCCATGGATACCCGATTTAGCCGCTGCATAATTCACCTGACCGATTTGCCCGCTTTGACCATTGACTGAGCCGACATTGACAATCCGGCCCCATCCGCGTTCCCGCATTTTGGGGAAGGCAGCCTTGGCCATGGAAAAACAACCGGAAAGATCGACGCGCAATACCTCTTCCCATTGCTCATATGTCATTTTCATCAATGTTGCATCACGCGTGATACCGGCATTATTGACCAAAATATCCACTTCGCCATGATCGGTGGCGATTTTGGCGACGGCATCCTGACATTGCTCATGGTCACCCACATCCCATTTCTGGGTCGCTATACCGGTCCGTTCGGTAAAGTCCTGAGCAGCAGCATCATTGCCACCATAGCTGGCGATCACGGTGCGGCCATGCTCTTTCAAGCGAACACATATTGCTTCACCAATGCCGCGTGTTCCGCCAGTGACGATTGCTATTCTGCCCATATCTTGCTCCTGATGTCCGCGATATTTTCGTGTAAAAGCAATGTCTAGAGTGATGATATAGTTGGGGCAAGATGACGCGAACGGGAAGTGCAGTCATTGACTGCTGGTCATGCAATAGACAATAAAAAAGCGGGGCCGAAGCCCCGCTCAATATCTGTCCCGATTATGGGAGTTTATGCTTAGTTGCTATCGCGCAGACGTACCGGCACGAAAATCTCCGGCTTGCCGCGTGCACGAATTTTGATAACTTTCAACAATATTGCGCCTCGCCCTTCGCTCGTGGCTTGTTGCACGATCGCTTCGAGATCGGCTGGCGAATTCACAGGCTGGCCATTGGCCATAGTAATAACTTCACCACGCGCAAGCGACTTGCTAAAAGCATCGCTGTTGCGGTCGACAGCTGCTATGATCACACCTTCTTGATCAGCATCAAGACCTAGCCGCTCGGCTAGATTTGCCGTTAGTTCTTGTACTGCGATGCCAAGAGCTTGTTGTGCCGCAACTTCATCCTGCTCGGGGTCTTCCTCTTCGAAATTCTGTTCTGACTGACCAAAGGCTTCGGCCATGGCGTCAGGTGTAGGGCGCTTCTCAACCACAGCCTGAACCGTTTGGCGTTTGCCGTTACGGACCAGTTCAATCGGGATTTTTGCACCAGGCTTCACATTGGCTACAATGAAAGACAATGTTTGCTCAGGCGTGACAGCCTTGCCATCAACAGTGATAACAACATCGCCAGCACGAATACCTGCTTTTGCAGCCGGACCATCATCCTGAACAAGGCCGATAAATTCACCGCGGTTTTTGGGCAGACCGAGCGCTTCCGCCAGATCGTCATCCAGTGGGCGCAATCGAACACCCAGAAAACCGCGTTCAATTTCTTCACCGTTTATAAGAGAAGTCACGATCGGATTGGCCACCTCTGATGGAATAGCAAAACCAATACCAACACTGCCGCCATTGGGCGATATGATAGCGGTATTAATACCAATAACATTGCCGTTCAGATCAAACATTGGACCGCCACTATTTCCGCTATTAATGGCAGCATCAGTCTGAATATAGCGGGCATAAGCGCCACCTGTTCCAACACCCTCTGGACCAACATTTCGATACAAAGCAGATATTATTCCAGAAGTAACGGTTCCTCCTAAACGCAGCGGATTGCCGATAGCAATAATCCAGTCACCCACACGCGCTTTGGTTGAATCGCCAAATTGTACGAATGGGAATGCTTCCCCGCGTTGAATTTTCAATACCGCCAGATCGGAGTCCGGATCGCGGCCAACCAATTCAGCCTCATATTCTTTGCCATCCGGCATGGTCACCGTGATCGATTCAATCGTCGCATTGCGCCCATCAGCAGCAACAACATGGTTGTTGGTAACGACATAGCCATCCGCTGAAATAATGAAACCAGAACCGAGAGACTGGGCAGGACGGGTTGTTTCGCCCTCGCTGCCCCGTCCACGACGGTTGCCAAAAAGGTCGCCAAAGGGTGAGCCGGCAAACGGGTTATTGCGGACCCGCACACGCTGTTTGGTTGAGATATTGACCACAGCCGGTTGCAGCTGTTCGGTCAGATCCGCAAAACTCATTGGCGCACCAGCGCGCGGTGCGGCAGCTGTCACTACCCGTTGATCATTTTGTGCAACCTGCGCACCGACGGTCTGACCAGTACTCAGCGCAATAGCGCTTCCAGCGACCAATAAAGCAGCAGTTACTCCATAAGCATAACGCACGTATAATTCCTCTCTTTGGTCCTTGATATAAGGGCCGTTATCGTCATCTGTCTTTTGGTCAGGACTGGCTTAACACCAATTGAACGACCACAAATGTTTTTGTCATTTTTCCATATGACAATCGGCAATATATTACAGCCATTTACCTTCCTGACATTTGCGCCCAGCTTAGCGCCGCCCGCGGAATTGGCGCAAATACTCACTATTGGGTGAAAGCACGATTGACGAATCGCCCTTACCGTTGATGAAGGTTTGCTGATAGCTTTCCATGGCGCGGTAGAAATCATAAAATTCAGGATCCTTACCATAGCTTTCCGCATAGATTCTGGCCGATTCGGCTTCTGCTTGGCCGCGGATAATCTGCGCCTCGCGAGTACCAGCAGCACGAATTGCTGTCGCTTCTTGCTCCCTTTCGGATTTCATCCGTGAAAAAGCCGAATCAAGCGGTGTACCTTCGGGCAAATCTGCGCGTTTGATACGCACATCGATAATTTCCGCGCCATATTTCCTTGCCTGAACATTCAGGGCAGTCTGGATATTTTCCATAATCTGACCGCGTTCAGGGCTGAGCAACTGCGCGAAAGACCGCTTGCCAAGCTCGTTACGCAATGATGACCCCAAGATAGTGCGCAATTGGCCCTGTAAAGCCTCTTCGGTGCGGATTGACCGGAACATTTGCAGCGGGTCCGTAATCCGGAACCGCGCAAAAGCATCAACTTGCAGACGCAACTTGTCCGTAGACAGAACTTCCTGACGCTCCATCTCAATATTCAGAACTTGTTTATTGATATATTGAATTTGCTCAATAAACGGAATCCGCCAAGCGAGGCCTGCACCAGTTTGGCCGAATACTTCATTCGGTTTGTAGATATTGATTTTACGCTGTGGTTGACCATAGCGCAGAATTAAGGCCTGTTCTGTTTCAGGTACGATTGACACTGAAAGACTGGTCAATATTGCGGCAAAAATTAGGACAATGCCGATGACAACAGGGTTACCGAAACGCGTTCCCATTATTGCTCTCCCTGACCGGTTGACGGTTGCGTGGGTGCTGGCACCGTTGGTTGAGCAATGCTGTCAGCGCGTCGGCGTAATTCAGGCAGAGGCAGGTAAGGCGTAACATTGCCGGCTTCGACAATTGTTTTATCTACTTTACCCAGTACCGCCTCCAGCGTTTCATAATAGAGACGCTGGCGCGTGACTTCAGGCGCCAGACGATATTGCTCATAAACCTGATCAAAACGTGAAGTTTCACCTTTTGCACGTTCAATCAAACGGCTGGCATAAGCACGCGCATCGTTTTTCGATGTCTCAGCTTGTTGCTGGGCAACGTTAACCTGCTTAAATGCTTCATTGACCTCTTTTGGCGGATCGGATTGACGGATAGTAATACCCTGAATCAAAACGCCAGCGCGGTAATCATCCAATATTTCCTGCATGCGTTGACGCACCTGTGCCTCAATATCGGTACGTGCCGGACCAATCGCATCGTCCAGCGAGAAATTGGCAATGACAGCACGCATCGAACTTTCGGCCGTCGCCTCAACTGCCCCATCAGGGCCCTCTAGTTGAAAGAGATACAGCTCAGGGTCGCGCACTGACCAGCGGACCTCATAGGCCATATCGATAATATTTTGGTCGCTCGTCAAAACAAAATTGCCGTCATTGGCGCTTGCCGTGCCGATCGATGTTTCGCGAATAGCCTGTGTGTCGACTTTTTCCATAGTTTCGAAAGGCATTGGCAGGGTCCAGTTAATGCCCGGGCCAACGGTACGCGAATAGGAACCAAGAAACTTGACGACGCCCTGCTCTTGCGGACCCAGTCGCCATATGCTGGTCGATAATATCCAAAAAATGGCAATGCCAATCAGGGCCAGTGGAATGAACTTCTTGCTATCCGGCATTTTGGGCATGCCTGTCATGCCTCCACCGCCGCCATTAGGGCCACCCCCGCCAGAACGGTTGCGGAATAAATCCTCTACCGTGCCCTTTTTGCCAGAGCCATTGCTGCTGCCCGAAGGTTGCCATGGATTATTGGGCCCGCCAGAGCCGCCTTTGGTCGGGCCATCGCCCCAAGGACTGCCCGAAGCCATGAATGAACCGAATTGCGAAAATATCTTGGAAAAACTTGCCATATTCTCTTTATAGGTAACCCATGTTCAGAAAAATAGTGTCTTTGCGCATCTAGACCATGTTATGCGGCAAAATAATGATATTATTCGACCGACTGCACCTGCATCACTGCCCCTTGTTTCCCTATATAAGTGAAAGAGTTACCCCGAAAAATGCCGACAGTTGAAGCGCTTGAAAAAATCTTGGAAACAATTGCCGGTTCTCGCCATTCGGGATTACGGATCGATGAAGGTGATGTTTCACTCGTTCTGGATGTCAGCGGTTTGTCGCAATTGGAACGCGATAAGATGGACATCGCCATCAAACAGGCATTGCGTCAGCAAGGCGGCGCACAAACAGTGAAAATCGCGATGACCGCCGAAAAGGTGAAACGGCGGCTCATTGCTGTGGGAAGTGGCAAAGGCGGCGTTGGCAAATCAACCGTTTCCACCAATTTGGCCATCGCCCTTATGCAGGCAGGGCACAAAACCGGAATGGTCGATGCCGATATTTACGGACCATCACAGACTCGTTTGCTGGATTGCCCCGAGAACAAGCCGGAAATTCACGATAAGAAATTGGTGCCGATAACCACACCATCAGGCATAAAATTGCTTTCTATGGGGCAGTTGATTGAGCAAGGCCGCGCTATTGCGTGGCGTGGCCCCATGGCGGGTAAGGCCCTGGCGCAACTGATTGATGCCGATTGGGGCGATGTTACCGATCTTGTTATCGATCTGCCGCCAGGTACCGGCGATGTACAAATGTCTTTGATGCAACAGTTCAAACCTGATGGCGCAGTGATCGTGTCTACACCGCAGGATCTGGCGCTGATTGATGCAACACGGGCCATAAACCTGTTCGATCAAGGCAGCATACCGATTATCGGTTTGATCGAGAATATGGCGGGCTATATCTGCCCCAATTGTGGAGAGATTAGCGACCCCTTTGGCGCAGGCGGGGCAGAAGCCGCGGCCCAACAGATGAACCTGCCTTTTCTAGGCCGCATCCCGCTTGACATAGCCATTCGCCAAACCAGTGATGCTGGCACACCTATAGCCGCTATTGATTGCCCGCAAGCCGCAGCTTTTCGTGCGATAGCGGCCAAAACCGTTGCCAGACTCGATGATATCGCCAAAGCGCCACCGCCGGCTCCCGCTTCTGCCCCCGGTCCAGTGGCAGATGCGCATTAAATCAATGACAAGCATATCCCGCAGAACAGTTTTGATAACAGGTGCCGTAGGCGCAGGCTTGGTCGTGGGTTGGTCCTTATTGCCCACCGAATTTGATAACCCTGTCCGCGCTGCACCGGATGATATTCTTTTCAACACCTATGTGCGGCTAACAGCCAGTGGCAGCATTACAATATCCATTCCAGTGCTGGACTTTGGCCTTGGTGAATCCACCTTGCTCGCCCAAATTATTGCGCAGGAAATGGGCGCGGATTGGCGCACTATAGCCATTGAGCCAGCTACGCCCAGCCCAGTTTACGCAAATATGACGCTACTTAAACGTTGGGCACCGATAATTGCCCCGCAAGATACCGGCACGGCAATTGCGCAAAGCGACCTTTTACTACAGCGCTATGCTGACCAGACACCCTTTATGATCAGCGGCGAAGCATCCACACTGGCCAGCTATTATCAACCCTGCCGCGATGCTGGTGCAGGGGTGCGCATCTTGCTAGCCAGTGCAGCAGCAGAGCGTTGGGGTATCGATTGGGAGCAATGCACGGTCGCCAATAATTTTGTATCCTTTGACGATAAGCAACTCTCCTTCGCGCAATTGGCGCAAGAGGCAGCGACGCAAACTCTGCCCGATATATTACCGCTCAATCCCGATGGCTCCGGCGAACCAGAATTGCGAAATGTTGGGTTGCAAGCATTGGATAATGGCATGCGCACCAACTATCCGCGCCTTGATTTGCCCGCCAAGGTCGATGGCTCAGCCAATTTTGCTGCTGATATTCGCTTGCCGGAAATGCTCTACGCCGCCACCCGGCAAGGGCCACTAGGCAATAGCCGAGTCAAAACATTTAATCGCGAAGCCGCGATGCAGGTAGATGCCGTTGTCGATGCTATTCAAAAGGATGATTTTGTGGCCGTGTTGGCGACAAATTGGTGGGCCGCCAATCAGGGACTGACCGCCAGTCGCCCTGAATTTATCAGCATTGGGCGGCTTGCCGATAGTGACACAATGCAGCAAACTCTGGAAAATGCTGTGCGGGGCGGCCAGGGCTATAGGCTGGAATCGGTTGGTAATGTGGGCGATGCTCTAACACAGGACGGCGTTTTTATCGGCCAGTACCGCGTCGCAGCGGCCCAGCATTGCACTATTGAAACCCAGTCGGCAACAGCCCGCTTTGCAGATGGCAGAGCGGAAATCTGGTATGCCGCGCAGGCACCATCCCAAACGCAAAGTGCAGTGGCAGAGGCTTTGGGTATTCCAGCCAAAAATGTCACGATTTACACCATGCCTTCATCAGGCGGCTGCGGCAAAGCGCTTGACCATCGCCCTGCCATTCAGGCGGCATTGCTGGCGCAGCAGACGCAGCGGCCGGTGCAACTTTGCTGGTCGCGCGGCGAGGAACAGGTGCAAAACCTGCCACGCCCGCCGGCATATCTGGAATTGGCAGCTGCAACCCGCCAGGATGGTTCTATCACCGCGATGCATCACAAAATCGCCACACCCGCTGCGGGTCGTCAGACAATGCGCCGCTTGTTCGATGGTGAAAGCCCCGCCCAAGCACGCGCTGAAACCACGAGCAGCTATGACCGCCATATGGTCGCAGGCGCCATGGCACCCTATGCCATTGCCAATATCAGCATAGACCATCATCCGGTCGATATTGCATTGCCAACCGGCATGATGCGCGCCGATAGTGAAACGCTGAATTGTTTTGCCCGTGAATGTTTCATTGATGAGTTGGCAATAAATGCTGCGCGTGAGCCTTTATCCTATCGCGTGCAAATGCTTGGCAAGACACCGCGACTTGTTGCCTGTCTATCACAGGCTGCAACTATGGCCGGATGGGATGGCGGCAGCAGAAATAGCGGGCAAGGCATTGCCTGCCACTCTATGCATGGCGCAATGATCGCGATTATTGCCAATGCCCAGCGCCGCGATGACGGTGTTCGCGTCACACGGTTAAGCGCTGCGGTCGATATTGGTCAGGTAATCAACCCTGATATTTGCCTGCAACAGATTGAAAGCGGCATAGTGAATGGCATTGCCAATGCTCTGGGTGGAAGTAGCAAGTATAGAGGCGGGCTGACCAATGGTCGCCATTTACGCGATTATAATCTGCCCGTTTTGGCAGATATGCCTGAAATGGAAATATTTCTGATGCGCAGCAATAGTGTCGCACGAGACGCTGATACAATAGGAATACCGGCGGTTGCGCCTGCCATTGCCAATGCCCTATTTTCGGCTACTGGCTTTCGCTTTCGCCAATTGCCATTGATTTGACGTTTCGGCGCATTAACTCTGCCAATATTCACTGGAACGTGTAAGGACGCCTTATGGCCGAAGATATTGACATTCCGTCTTATGCCAATGTGCCGCGTCCTGATGGCCACCCCGCTGCGCCTGTTGGAAAGATTGGTGTGCTGCTGGTCAATCTTGGCACGCCAGAAGCCCCCGAAGTTGGCCCGATCAAAACCTATTTGCGCGAATTTCTGTCGGACCGCCGCGTCGTCGAGTTGCCCGCGATTATTTGGCAACCCGTTCTGCGCGGGCTTATCCTTAATACCCGCCCGCCCAAAACGGCTATTGCCTATGGCAAAATCTGGCTGGATGATGGTTCCCCGTTGATGGTTTATACACGCGGCCTTGCACAGCAATTACACACGCAATTCGCTGAAGCTGGCATGGACCATGTGCATGTTGATTTTGCCATGCGCTATGGTAACCCCAATATTCCCGATAAATTGCAGGCGATGAAAGATGCCGGATGTGACCGCATATTGGTGGCATCGCTCTATCCGCAATATTCCGGCGCCACCACGGGCACGGCCAATGATAAGGTGTTTGAGACATTACAGGGCCTGAGATGGCAACCTGCACTGCGCATCATGCCCCCTTATCATGATGACCCGCTTTATATCGCGGCATTGGCCAAGATGTTAGAACAGCAAATTGCTGGTCTGGATTTCAAACCCGATGCCGTAATTGCCAGCTTTCATGGCATGCCGCTCAAAACCCTGCATGATGGCGACCCCTATCATTGCCATTGTCGCAAAACAGCGCGCTTATTGTCTGAGCATATGGCCGATTTTCTGGCCGCCAATACCAATGGCGATGCAGGCAATGAGCTGATTGTTTCTTTCCAGTCGCGATTTGGCCGCGCCAAATGGCTGGAACCAGCCACTGATGAAACGCTGGAGACCCTGCCTAGCAAAGGCATTAAGAAGGTAGCGATCTTTGCGCCTGGCTTTGCTGTCGATTGTGTTGAAACGCTGGAAGAATTGGCGATTGAAGGCAAGGAAGAGTTTATGGAAGCTGGCGGTGAGCAATTTGCCTATCTGCCCTGCCTGAATGTTGACCCTATTGCCGATGATATGATGCTGGCGCTGGTACGCCGCGAACTGGGCGGCTGGATATAAATCATCCGCATTTGCCGGGTAAAATCTTGCCATTGGCTTGACCCGATGCGCGCAAACGCACAATCTGCGCAGCAATATATAGCAATTACGCAATGGGGACCAAAATGGCTGATATTTTTCTGGGATTGGGCGGCGGAGAAAACCAGACCCTCAATATGGGGCGTGCTAATCGCCACGGTCTGATCGCAGGGGCAACCGGCACGGGTAAGACGGTCACTTTGCAAGGTCTTGCAGAGAGCTTTTCCGCACAAGGCGTTCCAGTATTTGTCGCCGACGTAAAAGGTGATTTATCAGGCATTTCCATGCAGGGTTCGTCCGACTTCAAACATGCGGACAAGCTGCAAGCACGCGCCAAAGAACTGGGCATGGATGATTATGCTTATAGCGATAACCCCGCAATTTTTTGGGATCTTTATGGCGAGCAAGGCCACCCCATCCGCACCACCATCACTGAAATGGGGCCATTGCTGCTGGCGCGGTTAATGGATTTGAACGATACGCAGGAAGGCGTTTTGAACATCGTTTTCCGTTTTGCCGATGAACAGGGCTTGTTGCTCCTTAACCTTGACGATCTGCAATCCATGTTGGCCTATACGGCAGAAAATGCCAAAGAATTGTCCGCCAAATATGGCAATGTCTCCAAAGCCAGTGTGGGCGCAATCCAGCGGCAATTGCTGCAATTGGATAGTCAGGGTGCAGGCCAGTTTTTTGGCGAACCAGCATTGGAAATTGATGATTTCATTCAGTGCGATGAAAATGGCCGCGGCTATATCAATGTGCTGGCGGCTGACAAATTGATGCGCAGCCCGAAGCTTTATGCCACTTTCCTGCTCTGGCTGCTGGCGGAATTGTTTGAAACACTGCCCGAAGTGGGTGATCCGGAAAAACCGAAACTGGTTTTCTTTTTTGATGAAGCGCATTTGCTGTTTGATGATGCGCCGAAAGCGCTGGAGGATAAGATTGAGCAAGTTGTCCGCTTGATCCGGTCAAAAGGCGTTGGCGTATTTTTCGTAACGCAAAACCCTATTGATATTCCCGAAAAAGTGGCCGGACAATTGGGCAACCGTGTGCAGCATGCTCTGCGTGCTTTCACCCCGCGTGACAAAAAAGCGATCAAGGCCGCGGCCGATACCTTCCGCATCAACCCTGATCTGGATGTTGAGGAAGCGATTACCGAATTGCGGGTGGGTGAGGCTCTGGTTTCCACATTGATGGAAGATGGCGCGCCCAGCGTCGTGCAGCGCACATTGATCAAGCCGCCCCGTTCGCGCCTTGGCCCTGTTAGCAAGAAAGAACGCGCGATCATCCGTTCCATATCGCCTGTTGAAGGCAAATATGATGAGGAAATAGACCGCGAGTCCGCGGAAGAAATATTGCTGCAAAAAGCCACCGACGCCACTGAAACAGCCGAAGAAGTAGCCGAAAAAGGCGAAAAAGAAGTGAGCAAGCGCTCGCGCAAAACCACCTCTATGTGGAGCAAGGCCATGAAGCGTGCCGGCCGCGCAGCGGCTGGTTCTGCCGCAGGGGCCGCAGCGGCTGCTGTTCTGGGCAAAAAGTCACGCGCCAACCCCGCGCGGACCGCAGCTACGTCGGCTGTCGGCTCAATCGTGACCGATCTGGCCGGACCGATTGCCGGACGTTTTGTCCGCAACCTTATTGGCGGCCTGATGCGATAATATGGACAGGCCGCCGCACCATAAGGATCAGCCCATAGGTGCAGGAGAGATGGAGGCTATAAAGGTGGCCACGCCAGATTATAGAACTTCACAGGCGCGCTATTCGCGTGTCGCTATGCTGCTGCACTGGCTCATTGCAGCAGCATTGGCTTTTCAAATGGGGCTTGGCGGCGCTTTGGAGGATCTGACGCCAGAGGCAGGTCTGTTCGCGGCCACGCAATTGCACAAATCCATCGGTATTATGATTTTGCTGTTATCGCTTATGCGTCTGTGCTGGCGCTGGTTCAAACCGCCACCACCCGCATTGCCGGACAGCCGACAGAACCATCTGCTATCCAAAACAGTGCATATCGGGCTGTACGCCTTTATGATTGGCGCGCCGCTTTCCGGTTGGCTGTTGGTCTCAACCTCCAAGCTGGGCATTGATACCTATATTTTCAGCACATTATATTGGCCGCATATTCCCTTTGTTGGCGGGCTGGAGACATCTGCCAAGACAGCATTAAATGGCATGGCCGGAGCGGCGCATCATTATCTTGGCTGGATGGGTTTGGCACTGTTTGTGCTGCATGTTGCCGGGGCGTTGCGCCATCAGTTCCTGAAAGGCGAACCATTATTGGCGCGGATATGGCCGGGCAGATGGGGCGTGGGCAGGATGACCGGCACTATGCTGATTATCGCTGCTTTTGCTATTATGTTCAGCCTGTGCGGCATCGCGCAGCAACTTTATGGCAGCGCGCAGGAAGAACCGGTGGCCAGTGCGCCAGATGCGCCGCCAACAAATGCTGATCAGCTGGCCCAGGCAGCAGATATAGATAGCGGCGACCCAATAAGTGACGATGAACAGGCTGACCAGACTGACCCCGTTGAAACAGAGAATGAAGATCAGCCAGACGATGCGGACGACAGTGATCAAAGTACTGAAGATGACAATAAGGATATCAAGCCTGACCCTGCAATTGCCCATGATTGGCAGATTATCGAGCGCCCGCCCATTGCTTTTAGCTTTGCGTGGAATGGCGAAACAGTGCGCGGCAGTTTTGCCGATTGGCAGGCCGATATCCGCTTTGGCGCAGACGCATTGGCGCAATCACGCATAGATGTGCGGGTAAATCTGGCTTCCGGAATGACTGGCAACCCGCAAATTGATGATGCTCTGCCCGGCGCTGACTTTTTTGCCGCAGCGCTAAACCCGCAAGCACGCTTTGTGTCGAGCGATATACGCAGCACGGGCGGTAACAATTATGAAGCGCGCGGAACACTAACGCTAAAAGGCATTAGCCAGCCGACAGTTTTGCGCTTTTCACTCGCACTATCTGGTAATCAGGCCGTGGCCAAAGGCAATGCAAGCATAGACCGCAATGCGCACAAAGTGGGCGAAGGTAGCTATGGCGACATTTCCGATAAGGTTGTCGTCAGCTTTCAATTAACCGCTGAGCATTAAAACTGATTGGCCGGACCAGCAAAAGCCAGACCGGCCAGCAGCCATAAACGCATAGTGCAACTTTTGCGAACAGCGTTCAACACATTAGCGATCAGCCAAAGTTCATTTTGCAGGCGCAGATTTTGTTGCCTTCTGGGTCACGAAAATATGCACCGTAGAAAACATTCTCCATGCGCCAGCCTGGCTCGCCCTCATCGCTGCCACCTACGGCCATCGCTTTTGCATAAAGCGCATCGACTTCTTCCGTTGTTTCAAAGCGCAGTGCAATCATCACACCATTGCCAACTGTCGCTGGCTTTTCATCATAAGGCAGGCCAACAACCAGCATAGGTTCATCTGCACTTTTGCCAAAAAACTGCCCGTCACGCGGGGTTTTGAACAGCGGTTTTACGTCGCTGCCTTCAAACAATTTGCTGTAAAAGGCGATGCCTTCTTCAAGATTGTTGGTGCCGACCATAGTATATGCGATCATAGGGATGCCTTTCATTTTCTTTATACAATATCAGGCGAATCATCGCCTGTACGCCATGCCTTTATACCGTGGTGATCAGGATTTGCATGTGCAGATCGCATATGTGAATTGTGCATCGGCAATTGCGGTTGACAGTCACAGATGCCATATCGGCAGGCATGGCAGAACTTATTATCAGACGCGGGTTAGACGAGCCGGATACCGATGGCGATTTTGTCCCGCATAAGCCCGCGCGCCCCGAAAAAACTGATGGCGGCAAAGCCTTTAAGCTGGTCAGCGATTATGAACCGGCGGGCGACCAACCAAGCGCTATCGCAGAGCTGGTAGAAGGCGCGCAAGCGGGTGAGAAAGATCAGGTGCTGCTGGGCGTTACGGGTTCGGGCAAGACCTTCACCATGGCGAAGATGGTGGAGCAATTACAGCGCCCTGCGCTGGTGCTGGCGCCCAACAAAATCCTTGCCGCGCAGCTTTATGGAGAGTTTAAACAATTCTTCCCCGACAATGCGGTGGAATATTTTGTTAGCTATTATGACTATTACCAGCCAGAGGCCTATGTCGCGCGCTCTGACACCTATATTGAGAAAGAAAGCAGCGTAAACGAAGCAATTGACCGGATGCGCCATTCGGCCACTCGCTCGCTGCTGGAGCGTGATGATGTGCTGATCGTCGCCTCTGTTTCCTGCCTTTATGGTATTGGCTCGGTCGAAACCTATTCGGCCATGATTTTCGATATCAAAAGCGGCGAAAGCGTTGACCAGCGCGAATTGATCCGCAAGCTGGTTGCCCTGCAATATAAGCGCAACGACATGGCCTTTGCGCGTGGCAATTTCCGGGTGCGCGGCGACAATTTGGAACTCTTCCCATCCCATTTGGAAGATATGGCGTGGCGGATCAGCTTTTTTGGCGATGAGATTGAGGAAATTACCGAATTTGACCCGCTGACCGGCAAGCCCGGAACCAAGCTGGACAAGGTGCGTGTCTTTGCCAATTCGCACTATGTGACCCCAGGCCCGACTATGAAACAGGCCGCCGATGCGATTAAGTTTGAACTGACCGAGCGGCTGAAAGAGCTGGAAGCAGAGGGCAAATTGCTGGAGGCGCAGCGGCTGGAGCAGCGCACCCATTTCGACCTGGAGATGATAGCCGCGACGGGCAGCTGCAATGGTATTGAAAATTATAGCCGCTTTCTCACCGGCCGCCTGCCCGGTGAACCGCCGCCAACCCTGTTTGAATATCTGCCGGATAATGCCCTGTTGTTCGTGGACGAAAGTCACCAGACCGTGCCGCAAATCGGCGCCATGTCAAAGGGCGATCATCGCCGCAAAATCACGCTGGCCGAATATGGCTTTCGCTTGCCGAGTTGCATCGACAACCGGCCTTTGCGTTTTAATGAATGGGATGCGATGCGGCCACAAACGGTCAGTGTCTCCGCCACGCCCGGCAATTGGGAGATGGAACAGACTGGCGGCGTATTTGCCGAGCAGGTGATCCGCCCCACCGGCCTGATCGACCCGCCGGTCGAGATTAAACCGGTTGAAGAACAGGTGGATGACTGCATCAATGAATGCCGCAAGACCGCTGAGGCGGGCTATCGCACATTGGTCACCACACTGACCAAGCGGATGGCCGAAGACCTGACCGAATTTATGCATGAGGCGGGTTTGAAGGTGCGCTATATGCACAGCGATGTCGAGACGCTGGAGCGGATTGAGCTGATCCGTGATCTGCGTCTGGGCGTCTATGATGTGCTGGTCGGCATCAACCTGCTGCGCGAGGGGCTGGACATTCCCGAATGCGGATTGGTGGCGATTTTGGACGCGGATAAAGAAGGCTTTTTGCGCTCCGAAACATCATTGATTCAGACCATTGGCCGCGCCGCGCGTAATATTGATGGCCGCGTCATCCTCTATGCCGATCGCATGACCGGCAGCATGGAGCGCGCACTGAATGAAACCGACCGCCGCCGTGAAAAACAGCTCGCCTATAATGCGCAGCATGGCATTACGCCCAAGACCATCAAAAAGAATATTGGCGATATTGTCGGCCATGTGACCAACAAAGACAGCGTGACCGTTGATACCGGCGATGATGAGCGCAACAATCTGGTGGGCCATAATCTGCGCAGCTATATTGAGGATCTGGAAAAACGCATGCGCGATGCCGCGGCCGATCTGGAATTTGAAGAGGCGGGCCGCCTGCGCGATGAAATCCGCAAGCTGGAGGCGGACGAACTAGGCATCCCCGATAGCGAGCGCGTCGCCAACCCCAGAGGCCGCGCCACCGAAGGCAAGCCCGGCACAAGGAAGATGCGCTATGGCAGGACACAGCGTAAGGGCTGATTAAGCTATTAGAGCAGCTTATTTGAGATATTTACGTATTTTACGTAACTATAGTTGCTTAAAATATCAATCTATGTCATAGGGCCTTTGATTGGGTTGATAAAGGTTCACGGATATGGAAATTCAAGTTGATTTTGATGTTTTTAAAGCACTTACCGCGATGCGCCGCGCTGAAAATCACACATATAATGACGTGTTGCGCGAGCTGCTCGGCATTAGTATAAGTTGTTCTGAAAGCACTAAAAGCACTGAAAAAACCCCTAATCCTGAGGTTACGCATATCGATGGCTTACACTCACGCGGCCTGTTCTTACCGGAAGATACTCGGCTGAAAGCGGTATATAAAGGCAGAGAGTATTATGCGCGCGTAAAAGATGGAGCGATAATCAACAAAGCAGGAAAAACCTTTACCAGTCCATCTGGCGCTGCAAGCAGTATAACCGAAACTACAGTGAATGGATGGCGTTTTTGGCAAGCCAAAAGACCAAATGATGCAGATTGGTATAGGCTTGACCAATTGCCATGACCGACAACTTTGACACATCACCCATTGTCCTCTATAAAGGACAGGCCTATGAGGTTCAGGTCACTAATCTTTTTGAAGATTGGCTCGACAATTTACGTGATCGGGAATCCCGAAACCGTATTGCGGCCTATCTTCGCCGGCTTGGTAACGGAAATATGGGCAACGCAAAGTCAATAGGTGATGGCGTACATGAATTGCGATTGAAATTTGGCCCGGGCTATCGGGCTTATTTCATGAATCGTAACAATCGTCTGATATTATTGCTTTGTGGCGGAGATAAATCCAGCCAGAAGCGTGATATCGCTCTGGCCAAGGAGATGGCGAAAGACATTATTGATGACACAAAAGATCAAAACCAAGGTGTTTGACCCTGCCAAATATTTACAATCTGAAGAAGACATCATCACCTATCTTGACGAAGCGATGAAGGATAATGACCCTGCTTTTATTGCACGGGCGCTGGGCGATATTGCGCGTTCGGAAGGCATGACGGAAATTTCCAAGCGCACTGGGTTAGGTCGCCAAGCGCTTTATAAAGCCTTGTCCGAACAAGGCAATCCAACACTGGAAACTGTGACTGCGATTATCCAATCGCTCGGTTTGCGCCTTTCGGTGCAACGCGCCGCCTAACCACCCTATTTATTATCCTCTGCGGCATCGCCGATGGCGTCGCCGGCGGATTCTATGTCGCGGCCTACGCCTTCTATGGTGTTGCAGGCGGATAGCAGCAACAGGCTGATAAGTGCAGTGCCGATAGCGGGGATATGTCGCATGGGGATGTTCCTCTAATCTTAAATATGTATCTGTTTGTGCAATCAGCACAGCATATTTGCCATGCTAAGCGTGATTCGTTTGGCAGTGATACCATATGAATTTTGCGCGGCGCTGAACGATCAACATATGTGCGCATTTACGCAGATTATAATCTTGCAAAGACGCAGTGCAATATAGAAGAAAATAGGACAGAAATGTCTATTTTCATAACAATACATTACTTTACAATATATTACATAAACTTCTGTTTACGTTCATAAAATCATTGTTACATGCATGGCTATCGCACGGCCACCCCCAAAACCGGTCGTTCGCGACATGCTGCCATTTGGGCAGCAAAAAGGTCATACGCCGATGTGCCGCGGCCTTTTGAGAGACTTAGAACTGTTCCTCTGCAGGGCCCTTGGGTCGCACCAACCTGCGAGGAAAAGGCGGTGGTGTGCCGAAAGGCGCCGTACCGAGGTGCGCCATATCTTGGGGTATGGGCCATCGCCAACTTCTTTGCGCAGTCATTATCTTTACAGATATGGCCTGATTGAACGCTGGCATAGGTCAGCATGTTGATGCATAAAGACCCGATGCAAGACACCAATAGCCCCATGACATTCGGCCAATATTTGCGGTGCCGCGAAACGGTAAGCCGAGCGATAAAGGTGAGCGCCATTGTCGGCACGATATTGATCGCCATCAATCAAGGGGACGGGATTATCGCGGGCAGTTGGCCGCCCTTATGGAAAATCATCCTGACCTATTTGGTGCCCTATAGTGTCTCATCCTATTCAACAGCAGCATTGCTGCTCGACCAGCAAAGATCAGCAGGAAAGATACATCAGGTTTAAGGCTGAGGTTTTGGCTTTACGCCTTAGCTGGCATATTTGACGGAGCAGCCATAGGGTCGGCTGCGCTTCACCGAAACCGCTTTGCCTGCCGCAATCTCATTCAATGCCCCGGTCACATGGTTGCGCGCTTTTTTAATGTCATCCACCTTGGCAGAGGGGATGCTGTCAATGCCGCCCTGATAAACCAATATACCCTTGGCGTTGATGATATACATGTGCGGCGTAGTGCGCGCGGCATAAAGTTTGCCAACCTTACCCGTGCGATCGAACAGATAGTGGGACGAGCGCGCCTTTTGCTGGGCAACCAGTGTGCGGGCCTGTTTGGCGGTGATGTCGCCCTGCTTACCCTTGGCACCGGAATTGATGGTCAGCCAGACCACGCCCTGTTTGCGCGCTGCGGCCTGTGTGCGTTGCATATTGCCGCTGTCATAATGTTTCTGCACAAAGGGGCAGCCCGGATTATGCCATTCCAGAACGACCGTTTTGCCCCGAAACTGACTAAGCGAAACAGGTTTGCCATTGGCATCTGTCAGCGTAAAATTGGCCGCTTGCTGGCCCGTTTTCTGCGCGGCGACCAGTGGAACAGAAAAGCCGGTTGCGACAATGGCACTGGCCCCCAAGGCCAAGGCGACGGCAAATTTGCGGCTCATATTCTTATTCCTTTATCATTGCTTATCTGTCGCGGTCAGGACACCAGAGCGGTGAGCGTATCAACGGTAAGCACTTGCGGCAATATCTGTGGTTCGCCGCCCGGCGCATAATAGACATAAAGCGGCACACCAGAACGGCCATGTTCTTCCAGATAGCGGGTAATCTCTGCATCCTGTCGCGTCCAATCGCCTTTTAACACAGTCACATCAGCGGCGGCAAAGGCATCAGCAGTGGCTGTGCGTTGCAGGGCAGCGGCTTCATTGGCCTTACAGGTAATGCACCAATCGGCGGTGAAATAGGCAAACACTGGTTTGCCGTCACTGCGCAGGCTTGCCAATGTGTCATAGGAAAAGGGTTCACTGGCGAGGGTTTCGTTTGAAGATACCCCGGCACTGCCAGAGACTGCGCCGCCCAGTGGCAGCAACAACAGCGCCGCCAGAGCAGCCGCAAATGCCGGAGCAACGGGCAGCCAGCTGCGCACTGAACCGCCACGCTGGCGCGCGCCATACCACCAGAGGAACAGAGCAAAGCTGAGCGCCCCAGCCAATGCCAGCAGCAAGCCATCATTGCCGATTTGCTGACCCAAGAGCCAGATTAGCGCGAGCACTGAGAAGAACATAGGCACTGCCATAATCTTGCGGAATTTGTCCATCCACGCGCCGGGCTTTGGCATCATATTACGCAAAGCGGGGATAAAGCCGAGCAACAGGAACGGCAAAGCAAGACCAAGACCCAGACCGACAAAAATCAACAGGCCCGCAGCAGGCGGCAACAATATTGCCGCCCCCATTGCGCCTGCCATAAATGGCGCGCTGCACGGTGTCGCGACCAAAGCCGCCAAAGCACCTGTCCAAAAAGCACCTTGCGCGCCGCCCTTATTGGCAAGATCATTGCCGACAGAGACAGTGCCAAATTCAAACAATCCGGCAAGATTAAGCGCGATGCCGGTAAACAGAATGAGCAGCACGAAAATGATTCGTGGGTCTTGCAATTGAAAGCCCCAGCCTATTTCTGCGCCCAATGCCCTTAGGCCCAGCATGGCGCCGCCCAATAGCAGGCAGAAAAGAATGATGCCGGCGGTGTAGGCCAGCGCATCGCGGCGCGCTTCAGAGGCAGCGCCGCCCGCCTTAGCAAGGCTGATGGCTTTCAGGCTAAGTATCGGAAAGACACAAGGGAAGATGTTGAGCAACAACCCGCCAAGCACTGCGCCGCCAAAGGCAATGAAAAATATTGTCAGGCTGCTGCCCCCCAAAGCCAGATCAGCGCCGCCCTCACCGTTTCCCAATATGTCGCTGGCACCATCGGCAAAACCTGCAAATGCATCTTCACCGGCATCTTTGGCAGTCAGGCTTAACCCGCGATGCTCACCAATGCGCAACACGCCCTGCATCACGCCCTCACCCGCACCATAAGCGCCGGTTTCAATAATCAACACATCGCCACCGCGCATCAGTTTTTGCGGGGCGCTATAGTCGATAATACCATCAGTTTCGGAGAAGAAATAGGCATCTTCCAATTCCACTGAATCCGGCAATGGAATGGCGATACGGACAGTCTCACCACTGACTGAATATTGCGCCTCACTGCCCAAAGGCGCTGGCAGATTGCCGCGCCATGCATCGAACCGGCCTTTGCGCGCATCATCAATAGCGCCATCGCCAACGGTAAGGGTGAAATTCAGCGTCTGGGTTTCAGGAACACAAACTTCATCCGTACAGGCCAGCCATTCGGCCTTTACAGACAATGGTAGGACAGTTCCCGGCACCAAATCTTCGGATAATGTTACGGGCAATAGCAATGCATATTCGCCTTCATAAACATAGTTCATGATACCAGCGATAACCAATGTCTCCGGCACGGGGTAGCGCAGCTCTCCAACCGAAACGCCTTCAGGAAGCGTCCAGTCCAAAGTGGTTGGAATACCCGCATCACCCGGGTTAATCCAATAGCCATGCCATGTCGGCTTGGGCGTCATTAACAGAGCGAGATTGACCGTTTTACCAGCTTTGGGTGTGTCGCTTTCTGCCACAAACCGCGCATTGATATTAGGCTCTGCACCGCCAAAGCCACCAACTTGCGCAGTGGCCGAAGCGAAAGGTGCCATCGCCAGCATGGCGATCACCGCCCAAATAACAGCCTTTATCTGGCCAGAAAGAAGGCGAAATCTTGCAGTCGGGAAATCAATCATGAACAGCTATATAATCCATTGGTCCAGCGCTACAAAGCAGCAAAATGCCCAATATGGGAATATCATGCGCTTTGCTAGGCGATGCTTGCATCAAAAATTGCCGCAATATTAGCGGCATATATTCTGTCATTCAGACAAATGCAGCCTTTGGTTACACAGCCGTGTTGAAATCCAAGCCGAACATTGCGCCGGCAAACATTTAGCGTGTTTCGTATCGCTTCAATCGTGGATCGAGCGTATTGTTGCTGATATTGAGCCGATCAGGCGACCAATTGGCGACAAACACCGTGTTACGCTCTACATTGGGGGCGATACGCGCATCATTATTGGTGATGGTCAGGCCTTCAGAGGTCCATGTATCGCGCTCTGCCCGAACGGCGATCAAGGCACTGTAATTTTCTTTATTGCGCCCTTGCACGAAAACATTGCCAGCGATCAGGCCCGTCGCGCCATCGGGAAGGTCGATCATATAGTTGGTTGCTGTGCCTTTGGTGTCGTCAAAGCTGTTTTGCGTCAGCTCAACATTGGGCGCACGCGATTTGACATAATGGCCGCCAGTGCCTTTTTCAAAACGGCTGCGGGTTACCTTTAATGACGCCAATTTGTTGATATAGATGCTGTGCGCACACCCTTTTGCACCGCCGCAACGGCCAAGACCTGTAAATGTGCTTTTATCAATGGTCAGTGACGCAGTGGGGTCATTAGCGGTCAAAATACCCTGCTGCGAATTGCGGAACCAGCTATTGGTGACTGTCAAACTGCCGCGCTCTTGGCGGATGCCAGCACCGTTAAGATCAGTTACCGCCATATTCTCAAAGATCAGGCCATGCACCTCTGCCCCTTTGGCACGCATAACTATTGCGGCCTTGCCTTCACAAATACCACCATCAAATACCACGCTGCCGGGCTGCGCGGCCTGATAAATCACATAACCCGCCGTTTGCACGGCACATTCAGTATAGCGCCCCGGCCCGATGAGAATCGTCCCACGATCAGCACGAATCTTGTCTACTGCGGCTTGCAGGCTGCGGAATTGCTGACCGGTTTCCGCAATGGTAAATCCGCGCTGATCAGACTGTGCCTGCGTCGCCACGAAAGGCGTCACGGCAAGAGCTGTAATAGCAAGAAGCGAAGTAACAAATTTGGCACGCATGATAAAATTGCTCCAAGCAATGTATGAGAAATGATGGTAAGAATACCCCATCATGACGCGATAGACCAGCCCCAACAGCCTAGTGTGCCAATTGGGTGCAATATTAAGCGCTAATATTAAACCGTCAGGGTTAATCCAAATTCGGTCTTAGCCAGCGTTTTGCTGTCTCTAGCTCGACACCGCGCCGCGCCGCATAGTCGGTCAATTGGTCTTCACCTATACGGGCAACACCAAAATATTCTGACTGATCATGCCCAAAGTAAAAGCCGGAAACCGCCGCTGTCGGCAACATGGCGAAGCTCTCTGTGAGTGTGATGCCGGTATTATCTGTTGCCTTTAGCATGTCGAACAATGCCGGTTTTTGGCTGTGGTCGGGGCATGCAGGATAGCCAGGCGCTGGGCGAATACCGCGATATTGTTCCTTGATCAGCGCTTCATTGGTCAGCTGCTCATCGGGCGCATAGCCCCAAAGTTCACAGCGCACATGCTGGTGCAGCCGTTCGGCAAAGGCTTCGGCCAAACGATCAGCGAGCGCTTTTAGGAGTATATCCGAATAATCATCATGGTCCGCTTTAAACCGCGCCAGATGCTCCTCAATCCCATGGCCCGCAGTGACAGCAAAACCGCCAATCCAGTCCCCCGCCGGATCAATAAAGTCGGCCAGGCACATATTGGCGCGACCTTCCCGCTTGGCGATCTGCTGGCGCAAAAACGGCATGCGTACAGTGCCTTCGTCCGCATCAATCAGCACGTCATCGCCATCACGGTGGCACGGCCAAAGCGCCGCAACGCCCTTTGCGGTCAGCCATTTTTCGTCGATGATCCGGTCGAGCATCTTTTGCGCGTCATCAAACAGATTGCGTGCACTGGGGCCGACAACACTGTCCTGCAATATTGCTGGATAATTGCCCGCCAATTCCCAGCTGCGGAAAAATGGCGTCCAGTCGATAGTCTCGCGCAAATCGGCCAGATCCCAATCGTCAAAGACATGCAGGCCGGGTTGCTTTGGTGCAGATGCCTTACCAGACATATCAGCCGCAAAGCCATTGGCGCGCGCTTTTTCCAGCGGTACCAGCTCTGTTTTGCCGCGCCCTGCCCGTTTGGTGCGAACATCTTCATACTCAGCGGCAGTGCGCTCGACAAAGGCCTCTGCCTGTGTTTCGCTGACCAAGGTTGAGGCTACACCTACGGCGCGGCTGGCATCCAGCACATGCACAATCGGGCCATTATAGGCCGGCGATATTCGCAGCGCGGTATGCACTTTTGATGTCGTGGCGCCGCCAATGAGCAGCGGCATCGTCATATCAGCGCGCTGCATTTCCTCTGCAACCGTGACCATCTCATCAAGCGATGGCGTAATCAGGCCCGACAGGCCAATCATATCCGCATCATTCTCATTCGCGGCTTTCAAAATATCCTGCCACGGCACCATGACACCCAGATCAACAACCTCAAAGCCATTACATTGCAGCACGACGCCGACGATATTTTTGCCAATATCGTGCACATCACCCTTTACTGTGGCCATGATGATCTTGCCCTTGCCACGTGCGCCCTCTTCTTTTTCCGCCTCGATATAGGGGAAGAGATGGGCCACAGCTTTTTTCATCACGCGCGCAGATTTGACCACTTGCGGCAGGAACATTTTACCGGAGCCAAACAGATCACCCACGACATTCATGCCATCCATCAACGGGCCTTCAATCACTTCGATGGGGCGACCGTCACGCTGTTTCACCGCAAGACGCATTTCCTCTGTGTCATCGACAATATGGGCATCAATACCTTTGACCAGCGCATGCTCCAGACGTTTGGCCACATCATAGCCGCGCCATTCCGCCGCCGCTTTTTCCGCAACCGCATCCGTGCCGCGAAATTTCTCTGCCAGTGCGATCAATATCTCGGTCGCATCACCGCCAGACTTGGGTTCGCGGTCAAGCACCACATCTTCACAGGCATCGCGCAATTCCGGGTCAATATCGTCATAAATATCCAGCTGCCCTGCATTCACAATCGCCATATCCAGGCCAGCGGGAATAGCATGATAGAGGAACACGCTGTGCATGGCGCGGCGCACAGGCTCATTGCCGCGAAAGCTGAATGACAGGTTGGACAGTCCGCCGGAAAAATGCACATGCGGGCACCGCGCGCGGATTTCTGCAACAGCCTCAATAAAGTCCAGCCCATAGCGGCGATGCTCATCAATACCGGTGGCAACCGCAAAGACATTGGGGTCAAAAATAATATCTTCAGGCGGAAAGCCGATGCCGGTGAGCAGCTTATAAGCGCGGCAACAGATTTCTATCTTGCGCTCTTTGGTGTCGGCCTGTCCTGTTTCATCAAAGGCCATCACCACAACCGCAGCGCCATAGGCCATGCATTTGCGCGCATGGGCCAGAAATTCCGCCTCACCCTCTTTCATGCTGATCGAATTGACAATCGGCTTACCCGACACGCATTTCAATCCGGCTTCAATCACTGACCATTTGGAACTGTCGATCATCACCGGTACACGGGCAATATCTGGCTCAGCGGCAATCAGCTTCAAAAAGCGTGTCATAGCTGCTTCTGCGTCCAGCAGGCCTTCATCCATATTGACGTCAATAATCTGTGCGCCATTTTCAACCTGCTGACGAGCGACCTCAACTGCAGCATCATAATCATCATTCATGATCAGCTTTTTGAAACGCGCAGAGCCAGTGACATTGGTGCGCTCACCAATGTTGACAAATTGTGTGGAACTGTTTGGGGTTTGGCTCATGGCAACTTTTCTGTTCGTCATGCTGAAATATGGTCAGCTTGCATTCTGTTTTTCGGTTTTGTCCCTAGGCAATCGGGATAAAGGCATGATCACGCCGCCATGGTGAAAGGTTCCAAACCAGACAGACGGGTCTGCACAGGCAAGTCAGGGATCACCCGCGGCGCAGCATCTTTCACAGCCCTGGCGATCGCGGCAATATGGCTAGGGGTTGTGCCGCAGCACCCGCCAACAATATTGACCAGACCGCCCTCTAACCACTCACCAATCAATGCCGCCGTCTGTTCGGGCAATTCGTCATATTCACCCAAATCATTGGGCAGTCCTGCATTGGGATATGCCATCACCAAAGTATCGGACTGGCTGGCCAAAGCCGCCAGATGCGGGCGCAGCAAATCTGCACCAAAGGAGCAATTCAGCCCGATCGTCAAAGGTTTGACATGGCGTATAGCATGCCAAAAGGCCTCGACAGTGTGGCCAGACAAATTGCGCCCTGCCATATCGGTTATCGTCATGGAGATCATCAATGGCACATCACGGCCTGCGGTTTCAGCGGCCTGCTGCGCAGCCATGGCAGCCGATTTGGCGTTGAGCGTATCAAAAATTGTTTCAATGACGATAAAATCAACGCCACCTTCGATCAACGCATCGCATTGCTGACGATAGACAGCGACCATCTGGTCAAAATCAACTTCGCGAAAACCAGGGTCATTAACGTCGGGCGATAGCGACAATGTCTTGTTGGTCGGGCCAACTGCCCCTGCAACAAAGCGCCTCTTGCCATCTTGTGCGGTTTTGCGGTCACAGACGCGTCGTGCAAGACGCGCCGATTCCCGATTAATATCATCCACCAGATGTTCGGCATTATAATCGGCCTGGCTGATACTGTTGGCGCTAAATGTATTGGTTTCAATAATGTCGGCACCAGCATCCAGATAGTCGCTATGGATCTGTTCCAATATATCGGGCCGTGTCAGCGCCAATATGTCATTATTGCCTTTTTGGTCCGCCGTTACCTCTAACCCACCGCGATAATCCGCTTCTTGCAAATTGGCACTTTGTATTGCCGTGCCATAGCCGCCATCAAATATCATGATGCGCTTGGCGGTTTCTGCTTGCAGATATGCGCGTGCGCCCAGTGCTGCATCATTGCTCATTCCGCAGCCTCCGTCAGTGCCATTTTTTGGGCGCGAATGCCCAGCAAATGACAGATGGCAAAGCTAAGCTCCGCACGATTAAGTGTATAAAAATGGAAATGGCGCACGCCGCCCGCATACAGCCTGCGACACATTTCGGCAGCCACTGTAGCCGCAACCAGTTTTCGCGTCTCAGGGTGATCATCCAGCCCTTCAAACAGATCATCCATCCATTGCGGAATTTGCGCGCCGCACATGCCAGCAAATTTACGCGTCTGCGCAACATTAGAGACTGGCAATATGCCCGGCGTAATCTCGCCGGTTATGCCCGCTGCATCAGCGGCATCGCGAAAGCGGAAATAAGCATCGGGTGAGAAAAAGAATTGTGTAATGGCCCGTGTCGCACCGGCATCCAGCTTGCGCTTCAAATTGTCCAGATCGGTTTGTGGGCAGTTGGCGTCAGGATGCGTTTCAGGATACGCCGCCACCGAAATTTCAAACGGCGCAATCTCTTTGAGGCCCTTCACCAGATCAGCCGCACTGGCATAGCCTTCAGGGTGCGGTTCAAATGCTGCGCCTATTTTGGGCGGATCACCGCGCAGCGCAACGATATGGCGCACACCCGCTTCCCAATATTGCTCCGCCACTTCGCGGATCTCTGCCTTGCTGGCCTCTACACAGGTTAAATGCGCCGCTGCGGGCACATTGGTTTCCTTAATGATCCGCGCCACTGTTGCATGGGTGCGCTCACGCGTTGAACCACCTGCGCCATAGGTAACTGACACGAAACGCGGGTTCATTGGCGCCAAAGTGGTGAGACTGTCCCACAATGTCGCTTCCATCTTTTTAGATTTTGGCGGGAAAAACTCAAAAGAAATTTCTGCATCGCCTGCCAGCCCCGCAAATAGCGGCGTGTCCAAAGCCATGCGTGCTTCGTGCATTTCTTGCAGGGACAAATTTTTTGCAGACTGAGTCATAGCCATATTCCGGGCATATTTTACGCCTTTTGTTGCTTTTGGGGGGATGATTGTTTGTTGTGAGCACCAGATTGAGGAGATATTGTTCCAGCAATCGGTGATGATTGTAATTGGCCCAGCCATATTTTGATGGTCAATGGTTCGCCTTGCAGCGCCTTGCTGTCCACCAGTGTCATGCCGGCAGAGGCCATGGCATTATGGATTTGATGATCAGAAAAACCCAAGCGAACATGCGCATCGCGATCGCGCAATTCTTCCAGATTATGTGAAGCGAAATCGATAATCGCCAGCAATCCACCCGGCTTTAAAACACGCGCTGCCTCTAGCAAAACAGCCTCTGGCAGATCAGCAAAATGCAGAACCTGATGCATGATTACGCTGTCAAAGCGGTCATCAACCAAAGGCAGAGCATAAAAGTCACCTTGCACCAGATCAATATTATCCGGGCCCAAAGCATCCAGCTTTGCGCGGGCCAGTCGCAACATTTCAGGGCTATTATCAACCGCAGTCACATGTTGCGCTCGCTCGGCAAACAGCTCGACAATACGCCCTGTGCCGGTTCCAACATCCAAAAGCTGACCGATATCAGCGCTGGCCAAAACGTCGCGCAGCAACGCTTCCACCATTTCTTCTGGCTGGTGCAATGAGCGTATAGCGTCCCATTGTTCGGCATGGCTGGCAAAATATTCTGCGGCACGCTCTGCCCGCTGCGCCCTTATCGCGGCCAATTTGGCAAGATCAGCCTGTATCTGGCTTGCCAGAATATCATCAAGAAAATCACCATCTGCCAATAATTGCCGCAAAGCCTGTTCGCGTGATCGGGAAGGAGCATTTGCATTGCCGCTCAATGCCAGCCGCAAAAATACCCAGCTGCCTTCCTTGCGGCGTTCCGCAAGGCCAGCCTCAACCAATATGCGTGCATGGCGCGATACTCTTGGCTGGCTCTGCTCTAGCACCAGCGCCAATTCACCAACCGCCAAATCCATATGCTGCAGCAACAATATGATGCGCAGACGCGTCTCATCAGCAAGAGCACGGAAGGTGGTTAAAAGGTCCATGAAAAATCATATAAAGAAATCTTTATATCTGGTCAATGCAATTGCTTTGTCGTTTGCGCTGTTGCAGCCAAACACCATAAGCGATAATGCCGAAGGCAACAAAAAATCGAAAAGGATCGACCATGCGCATTTTGTACTCACTGTCCATTCCAGCTCTGGCACTGTCCGCTTGCGGCGGCAGCGATATCTCTGAGACAACAGCCTCTGAAACCAATGCTGAAGACACCATGCAGGCCGCAGAAGAAGGCGGCGCTATGCTTCCTGAAGGGGCAGGAGGTGCAATGGCGCCAAGTGCAGAAGGTTTGGAAGGCGGCGATGACTCTGATGCATCGGCAGTAGACAAATCTGTAGAGGATGCTTTGGCAGAGGCAGAGCGCGAAGCAGATGCCGTTGCTGAATAAACATACCCTACGTCATATCGGGCCTGTCTTTGTGTCGGCAAGCATATTCATGCTGCTTGCCGGCTGCAACTCTTCAACCGATAATGATGGGCCCGTAGGCGTTACGGCGGAAGAAGCACAAATGCTGGACGATGCAGCAGAAATGCTAGACGAACGGCAAGCCGATTTTGATAAGGCGCTTTCTCAACAGCCCGACGCAGAACCGACGGCTGAACAATAATAAGCCTTAGGCGTCTGCTTCAATATGCAAAAAATATCACTGTCCGTGATTATCGGCCACGGCGCGACTTACGTGCTGCATAAGGGTCATACGCTGTGGAATTGATGCAGTGGTATCACCCAACATCACAACAACCGCATAGCGCGTTCCATCTGGCGCAGTCATGATACCAATATCATTATAGCCAGTAGAAACCGGCGGCAGATCCTGCCCCGTCCCCGTTTTGTGGAGAAAACCCCAACCAGGAGGCACTCCGCCTTTCAGTCGGCGCGGCCCGCTGCGTGTGCGGCCCATCGTATCAAGAATAAGTTTGGTTGATTCAGGTGACAATAATTCACCGCGCGCCAGCCGCGTTAACGCCATAGCGATCGCTTCCGGGCTTGCGCCATCAATCGGGTCAGCAAGATAGGCATTCAAAGCAGCGCGCCGTTCTTCAATGGGCTGCTGTGCTCGCGCTGCCTGAAAAGCGCGGCCACTGGAAAGGTTTTGCCGCCAGCTTATGCCCGCAATCTGGCTTTGCAACAGTCTTTCCCCAGGGCCAAATCTGATGCGACCCAGATTATTGCGATCAATAAATCGCCGAACCGCACGCGGCCCGCCAGCGTGACGCAGCAAAGCATCATTGGCGCTGTTATCACTGCGCGTAATGGCCATATCCAGCAATGTACCAGCACTTTCAACTATGCCGCCCTCACGCCGCACGCGCGTAGCAAGCGGCTGGTGGAACAATGTCAAATCATCAGGACCAATCTGGATGGGGTCGTTCAGGCTGATCTCTCCACGATCGACCTTGTCAAGCAAAGTGAGTGCAACCCATAGCTTCGAAACGCTTTGCTGAGGGAAATATTGGTTGCCGCGATGAGACAGTGTCCAATCCCCATCAATACGCTGTACGGCTATGCCCGTCGTACCCGGAAATTCGCGCCAAAGCTCGAATAGGCGCGCCCGTAAGGCTGCGGGCGGTGTCGAAATGCGCTGTGGCGTGCTTTCCTTCGGCACGCTCTGCACCGTTTGGATGGTAGGAGGCGGCACCTGCGAGACTCTGGGCGGTGGAGCTTCTGGTGTAGAAGCGCATGATGCGAGCAGAGGAAGCAAAAGGGAGAGCGATAATAACCTGAAAGACGCGATGCGAGAGACCATAACAGATCAAAATCCTGCCAAATGAGTGAATATATTCTGCGCTAAGAAAGGGTATAGGCTAACGGTTGATAACCCGCATGTTAGAAAATTGCGGTGAACGATTCTGCACTTACGATAAGCCGCCTTACACAAGGGTTTTCGGATAATTGATAGACGTTATTGCGACGCCATAATCATGATGACGAACATGCGCCAACATGGCGGGCCTCTGCCGAAAATTGAAATGGTGAATTTTCATACAAACCCTGAGAAGTGATCTGCATCAAATTGCTGCCTTCCATAATGATATTGGTATAGCCATGCCCTTTTGCACCGCATTGATAATAGACATAGGCATGGGTCGCATCCTGTCGCAGCACATCGCGCCGGCATAATGGCCCAGCATGGCGCAATTGCAGCAACTGTTTCGGGTCACGGACACAGACTTTATCAACGAGTTCGCCGCTACGGCGGTCTTTTACTTCCCACAAGCCCGTCTTGAGATTTGAAAGCCAAGGAATGTCATCCAGCACCAAAGCCGAGGCAGGCGCTGCGATACTCATCACAGACAAGCCGATCAAGAAAGAGGCAAGCAATGCCAAATAGGGCGCTGGCTTACCAAAAATTACTGGTCTGGTCTTAGACAATGAAAATTCCTTTTTGTTACAACAGAGTATAACAGGGCTATTCTGAACAGAAGGTGATTATCACCTCATTGCGAGACAATATTATTACGCAGCGATTGCGGCAATAATATGTTGAGCATGGTCAATTGCACTCGGCCACATCATAGCATCTATATGCGTTACAGCCCGTCTATGGCAAAGGCACGCGAGCAAAATGCGCAATCGACAACAATATCGCCCGCTTCATTGCGCATATCCGCACGTTCCTCCTCAGAAAAACGCTGCAATATCACCTGATAGCGCTCCTTAGTGCAGCGACAGCCGCGCGACACGGGTTTGCCGGAATCCACCCGGACATTTTCCTCATGATATAGCCGCCAGACAATATCTTCCATCATAAGCTCTTGATCCAGCAGCTCTGCATAGGTCAGGCTGTCAGCCAAAATGGCAATATGCTCCCAATCGGGATCATCTAGTTTGATGTGAAGTCGTTCGCGCCCTTCTTCTCCTTCAGGCAAGTGCTGAAGCAACAGGCCGCCACTGGCGACTGTATTGGCATCGCACCGCACCGCCAATTTGATACGGGTAGGAATCTGCTCGGATTGCTGAAAATAATATTCGCATGCACTGGCCAATGACGCCCCTTCCAAGGGTACAATACCCTGATAACGCTCATTCTCGCCTGTTTCCGGCACGAACCGATCAAAAGTAATAGCCAGATAGCCTTCGCCAAATATCTGTGACAAAGATGCATTGGGGCCCAAGGCAGCCGCCAGTTCAGCGTCAAATTTCGCATGTCCGCGCAGTTCGCCATTTTTATAATCGGCGACCAGCAGCTCAATCGCACCATTTTTTGCCTGTGCCTGCATGGTAAGCTGGCCAGTGTCCGATTTCATCAAAGAGCCAAGCAATGCCGCCAAAGTCACAGCTTCTGCCAACACATGTTTGACCGGCAATGGATAATCATGCGCTTGCAATATTTCATCGAGCACAGGCGCCATGCGCAAAACACGGCCACGGCCGCCACGATCCGGCAAGGTGAACCAAAGGGGCTTATCAAAGCTATTATCTGTCATGCGCAGCCATATAGCGATTGCTTTACAGAATTACAGGGTAATCGGGTTGCCGCACAAAACAACCCAACGCTCAGGCAGGTTCAGATCTGACCAAAAACCCAGCGCAATACAGATTTTTGCGCATGAATGCGGTTCTCTGCTTCATCCCACACGGCAGATGCTTTGCTATCAATAACGGCATCGGTCACCTCTTCGCCGCGATGCGCGGGCAAACAGTGCAGAAACAATGCATCATCTTTGGCATGAGCCATTAACGCTTCATTGACCTGATACGGCGCCATCGCCGCCAATTTGGCCTTGCTGTCCGCCTGACCCATAGATACCCAGGTATCTGTAACCACGACATCCGCACCCTGCACTGCTTCCACTGCATCATGCGTCAGCCTAATGGTCGCGCCCTTGCTGCGCGCCGCATCACAAAAACCCTGATCCGGCTCATAACCCGGCGGCACCCCGATACGCACATCCGATTTGAACAAACCAGCAGCCTCAACAATGGAGTTCAGCACATTATTGCCATCGCCCAGCCACGCAATCTGCAATCCGGGCAAAGCCTTGCCATGTTCAATAATGGTCAATAGATCAGCAACAATCTGGCATGGATGCGACAAGTCTGTCAGGCCATTGATAACCGGCACATCGGCATGGTTGGACATGGTTTGCGCTTTTTCATGGTCGTCCGTGCGCAGCATGATCGCATCTGCCATGCGTGACAATACTCTTGCCGTATCAGCAATAGTTTCGCCGCGCCCCAATTGGGTGTTGGAAGAGTCCAGCACAATGGCAGAACCACCCAATTGCCGCATCGCCATATCGAATGATACGCGCGTACGTGTCGAGCTTTTCTCAAAAACCATGGCCAGAACATGATCGGCCAGCGGACTATCCTCATCAACTTTGCCTTTGGGCCAATCCTTGCGCGCCTTTTTCCGATCAAGTGCATCCGCCAGCATGGCCGCAATCGCATCCGCGTCGGCATCTGCTAGATTTAGAAAATGCCGCATAGGATCAACTCGCAGAGGCTGGCTGATAACTGCGCGCCCCAGCAGACAGTTTTTCGATAAATTCATCAATATGCGACTGGTCAATAATCAATGGCGGCAGCAGACGCACCACATTATCGGCTGCGGCAACGGTAAGCAGCCCATGATTGTCCCGCAAATGCGCAACAAAGGGCCGGCTTTCGACTTTCATTTTCAACCCCAACATTAGCCCGACACCGCGCACATGATCAAACAGTTCACCATGATTGGGAATAAGCTGGTTCATCGCCGCCGTCAGCCGCTCACCCATGGTTCGCACATGCTCCAGAAATTCTGGATTATCGACCACGTCCAGCACGGCCTCACCGGCCGCCATAGCCAATGGGCCACCGCCATAAGTGCTGCCATGGCTGCCAAAGGTCATGCCGCGCGCCGCTTTCTCACTTGCCAGACATGCGCCGACAGGAAAGCCGCCGCCCAGTCCTTTTGCGCTCGCCATAATATCCGGCGTCACGCCATAATGTTCATAAGCATAAAGATGCCCAGTACGCGCCATGCCGCATTGCACTTCGTCAAAGACCAGCATCATGTCTTTCTCATCACATAATGCACGCAGACCTTGCAGAAACTCTTTATCTGCCGGGCGAATACCGCCCTCACCCTGTATCGGCTCAATCAAAAAGCCAGCCGTGTCCGGGCCAACAGCCGCTGCCGCTGCTTCCAGGTCATTGAAATTGACATAGCGAAAGCCGTCCAGCATGGGGTGAAAACCCGTGTGCATTTTGGTCTGGCTGGACGCGCTGATCGTTGCCAAAGTGCGGCCGTGAAACGCATAATCAAAGGTGATCAGCACCCGCTTTTGCGCATCGCCATTATCATGCTGATGATATGCACGCGCCGTTTTGATCGCACATTCTACTGCTTCTGCGCCGGAATTGGTGAAAAACACCGTATCGGCGAAAGTGCTGTCAACCAGCCGCTGCGCCAATGCCTCACCCTGTGGGCTGCCATACATGTTGGAAACATGCATGAGCGTTGCAGCCTGTTCCTGTATCGCCTTGGTCAAATGCGGATGATTGTGTCCCAGCAAATTGACTGCGATGCCGCTGGCAAAGTCGAGATAACGCTCCCCGCGCTCACCAATAAGATGACAGCCCTCACCTTTAACCGGTCGCACATCACAACGCGGATAAACAGGCATTAACGGCGTGATTGTCATAACAACTCCTAAAGCTGGGGTGGCATATTCCTATAAGAAATAAATAAGGCGGCTCCACCCGGCCGCCTGTATTGAATGCCAATATAATGCCGATGCTGGCAAAGGGTCAACTCTTGTTCTGCCCAATAAGGCAGACGCACTTTCCCGCTAGCATCCGCCATGCGCATCTGCTAGGCGATGCCGAAATAGGCACCCGTAGCTCAGCTGGATAGAGCGCTGCCCTCCGAAGGCGGATGTCAAGCATTTTGAAAGTTAGTTGGGGTGCAGAAAAAGAAGTTTAATATCAGGGATTTATCTGAAATCTAATTTTGGATAAAAACTTGAAGAAAATCGCTAGGTATCACATAGGTATCGCCGTGCGATCAGTACGGTCCCTTAGCTCAGCTGGATAGAGCGCCGCCCTCCGAAGGCGGAGGCCAGAGGTTCGAATCCTCTAGGGACCGCCATATTTTTCAACGACTTACAGAATTTTTGGCTCTAGGTATCACCAAATGTGATACCTTGGTGATACCTAGAAATTGCTCCGCCAAATTTAGGACAGCCGGATGAATTTCGATCAGTACAGTTCGATGCCGCAATTTACATACTGCGTTTTTTGTCCCTAGCAGCTCGTTTTTGAAAGCGATTTCTTCTCCAACAATTATCCTTACTCCATAAAAGGGGAGCGAAATGGGGCATATCGGTTCAGGAGTCTCACATGACAAAGCATGTTTCATTCATGAAACGGCTCTTCTGTATGGTCGGATCACGCTTGGTGAAAACGTGTCGGTGTTTCCGCACACCGTGATGCGCGCTGAGACGCACGAAATTCAAATTAACGCGCGAACAAACATCCAGGATTTCGTGATGGTTCATGTTGGTGATTTCACGACGACTCATGTGGGCGAAGACTGTTCGATTACCCATCGTGCAACACTGCATGGTTGCGAGATTAGAGATCGGTGCCTTATCGGTATCGGTGCAACCATAATGGACGGGGCAAAGATAGGCGAGAACTCCATTGTTGCTGGCCATGCTTTCGTTCAACAGGGCGAGACATTTTCTGCAAACTCAATCATTGCAGGCATCCCTGCGAAGAAGATCGGTGAGCGCGACAATTCCGGTCGCACTCTGCTCAATGCACGGGTCTACGAAATGATCGCTGCCAATTATGCGAATGGTATAGATCGGCTGAGCGACGAGCAGCTTGCGACGATCCTCTCTCAAGTAAGTCAGTGATTGGTGGCATGAAAAACTGTCTTGAGATCAAACCTTTGAAGAAGGCTGATCGAGACGCCTGGTCGGCGCTATGGACCCGTTACTTGGAGTTCTATGAAACGACGGTTTCTACCGCCATTTATGAGACCACGTTTCAACGGCTTCTGTCGTCCGAACCCTACGATCCGAACGGGTTCATAGCCTGGCAAAATGGCGAGGCTGTCGGTCTCGTTCACTATCTCTATCATCGCCATTGCTGGCGTGAGGAGAATGTCTGCTATCTGCAAGACCTTTTTGTCGGCGCAGATATACGCGGCTCTGGTGTTGGCCGCGCACTAATCAAACGCGTCTATCTTGAGGCGGATGAAGCGGGATATCCAACTGTCTATTGGACAACCGCAGAAGATAATACAGTTGCGCGTCAGCTCTATGATCGGATTGCTAAGAAGACTCCGTTCATCAAATATCAGCGTTGATGCACCTCAGATAGACGCCAGGATAGAGCCATAACAGTAAGGCCAGGTCCAATCACAGCAAGTACATTGAATCCCATAATCACATCCATGGGCAGCCCTCGCGCAACCTCAATCTGAATATGGAAGAGAGCATGCAAAAAAGGCCACACTGAACCGGCAATGGCGACGGGTCGGTTATGGCGGACCGCACCATAGACCACCGCGCCGCCGCTCGCGGCAAATGCAATGCCAACATCCCGGATAAAATGGAGATTGAAGGGCCCCATCATGCTGAGGCCCGGCACGGTGTCGTAGAAGAAATGCGGCGCAAAGAACGCGACCGGCCCCGTTAGCAAGTGTGCAAAGCCAAGTGCGATCAACAAAGCCCGCATCTTAATTACTCCCCTGCATCGCACGTGACAGGTACTCGGTCATGGCACCAAACACAGTCTTGATGCTGTTGCGGCTCGCAGCGGCCTCTTCCCAGGCTTTGAGACTGTAAAGCTCAGATGATGGTCCAACGCCAAGAAAGCGCGCAAAGAAAACGACGCCGTAGAGCGCTATGTCAGCATAAGAGAATTGACAGGCGAGCACGCGCTGATCACCGATTTGGGCATTCATTCTGGTGAAATGCTGCGCTAAATCTCCCAGCCCGTTTGCAACGCCTTCATCTGTAAAATCACCGCGTCGGTGCGGCATGACCCTTTGCACCCATTCAAACAGAATTTCATCGGCTTCGAGTTCTAACCGGCGGGCCAGCGCCCGCTCCGAGACGGTATCTGGCCAGAGTGACGGCTCGGGCATCTTGTCCTCAAGATACTCAAAGATCACCGTGGAATCGAACAGCTCCAACCCGTCATCGATCAGGACCGGAACCTGTTGTTTTGGGTTGATGCGCAAAACCTCGGCATGGCGCGGATTATAAAAGTTCGTGAGGTTGAACGGGACATGTTCGATCTCGGCATCAATGTCTTTTTCGATCAGAGCAACCTGCACTTTTGCACCGAACATGCTGAGTGGGCCGGTAAGGAGCTTCATGAACAATCTCCTCCTGACAGCATGGGGTCTGCGTGCAACCGCATCGTTTCTGTGTCGATGAATGTATGTTTCGCTGCGACCTCGCCATCTTCGAACAGAATGAGATCAATCGCAGGAATGCTGTAATCTGATGTTCTCGGCGCGAAGCATGTTTCGCCTATTTTGAAGGGTCTGTCAGGACCTGTGGTGATTTCGTACTCGACGACAACAAAGTCGGAGCCCGTTTTGACAAGCGTCTTCCGCGAGGCGTAATCCGGGTTGTCCGCCAGCAATGTCTTAAAGGCTTCCTCGATAGCGGCCCGCCCGACAATGGTTGTGGCCCCAGCGACGTGTAAAACGAATTGACTATCATCTGAATGGTAGCTGGCGATCCGTGCGGCGTCACGACTGCTCCAAGCCTCGCCATACGCGGCGGTTAAGGCTGCTACGTCTTGTGACTCCCCCCGTTGCTCCGATGTCTCTTGCTGGCAACCCACGAGCAAAATTGAAAGGACGGTGCCACCGATCAGCTTGATTATGTTTTGCATCGGTTCCTCCAGAATATCTGCTCTGACTATGAAGGACAGATGGAACCGAGCGCTTTCAAGAACCTGTCGTTATCACAGTGTGGACAGCACACGCAGCCATTGGCGGGGACTTTTCAAGGTCGCTTTTATGATTGGTGCAGGATCAAAATAGGCGATGCGTTTCGAGACCAAACCATCAAGAAACCAGAATTTGTCGATGATAGGAACCGCGATCATCCGGCCACCGATCCGCGCTTTAAGTGTCCAGTCGATATACAGATGTAAGTCATCTGATATGGCGTGGGCATGAACAGTACCGCACACGCCGGGAAATCGTTTTAGGATCTTCGCAAATGCTCTTCGGGCTTCTGCTTTGCCGACGAGTTCGCGCGATAAAGGCTGAACGAGCACTACTTCGTCTCTGAGCGGCACCATCAAGCTATCGAGCGTTGGATTGGCCCAGGCGGCAGCAAAAATCTCAGGGAAGGTCTCAGGCGGTGTGTTTTTGAAAGTCATAACTGCCCGCGCAGTGTTATTTTGTGTGGAAATGAAAGTGAGGTGTTTGCCATGGAAACTTTGACAAAAATTGCTTGGGGAGCACTTGCTCTTGTCCATGTCTTGCCGGCCCTGGTTCTCTTCAAACCATCCCTCACAGACCAATTATATGGGCTCTCTCCAACCGGCGATGTCGGTTTGTTGATCGTCCACCGCGGCGCGCTGTTTCTTGCTGTTATCGTAGCTTGTTTCATCGCGATCGCCGACCCGTCTGTTCGACGCGCCATATCAGGCATTGTCACGATTAGCGTTGTAGGCTTTTTATTTGTATACGTTAGGGGCGCTATGCCGGAAGGGGCGCTGCGTACAATCGCCATTGCGGATTGCATCGCTTTAGCACCGCTCGCCTTTGTCACTCTTCAAGCCTGGAAGCGCTAGCTGGTCATGGCGAGGAAGAACAGGCCAGCGCCGACAGTTTCAATGCCGAGATATAAGGCCGGGAAACGTCCAATCTTGCGATCAATCAAACTGGAAGCGATACGCCCCATAGCCATCCCCGCAAGCGCGAGACCGACAGCGAGGCAAACGCCAGCTCGCAGCTCAGTTTGCATAAGCGCGAGCCCTAAAGCCAAAGCGATGGTCAAACCGAAACCGCCATATACAGCTCGGACTTCATTGCGTCCGTCTATATCGAGTTCAGGAATCCCGAATTGTGCCGTCACTCTATGTGGTACTATCATGGAGCCCAACCCCATGATTAAAAATAGAATAATACCGAGAACAAGAATATATTCAGCCATGATTGATACCTCCAATTTGATACAAGAAGTTTAACCCGTGACCATTTCACCTCGCTTTCAAAAACCTCTTACTGCTTCGATTGAAGAGAGGTTCACGGTTCCCAGAATTATCGTAGACCAGACGCGAACGGCTTATGTTGGACCAGGCTTGAAACTAGAGCCCCATAAAATGGCTGTCGCCACGCTTGTTATTGGTCTCGCTGAGACGTTTGAACTCGATTGCTTCGACGACCGAGCGGATCTCTCCACAATCAGCCGCATCGGCTTAATCCCCCCTGATACGCTTCATCATCTGAAAACATCTGGGCCAATGCTATTTCTTTATCTCGATCCATCAGGGGATGATTATGAAGGGCTCGACCTTCACGAAATAGCGCATCGAACGGCAGAGAAAGTGGATGCGATCGCCTCCATTTTGGATGGAGAGTTATCAGCTTCGGGAGATACCTTTCATGAGGTTTGCACGCTCATGGGTATTGATGTGCACAGAGCTGTCGACCCTCGGATCGCTCGCGCACAGCAAGCCATCGATGACCATGCAGACGAAATCGTGTCCATTGAACAGGCCGCGAGCGTTGCAGGGCTTTCTGTGTCTCGCTTCCAGCATGTCTTCCGAGACTCTCTCGGCACGACCTTTCGGCGCTATCGCATTTGGAGGCGCATGCGTCTGGTCGCGCTCGCTCTGGCAGACGGCAGTAACCTTACTGATGCAGCGTATGCCGCAGGTTTCTCTAGTTCGGCCCACCTCAGCGCAGCCTTCAAATCCATGTTTGGTATTGCACCGTCGCTCTTGGTTGAGACCAATGCTGATTTCATCATTGTTTGAATCGATAAGCGAAGTGGTTATTCAGTTTTAGCATTGCTTTCTCTGGTGCCCTCAGGTTCTTCCAATTTCGGGCAGGTCCGATGATTCTGTCTGAGATAACTTACTTTTCTCGCCGAGGTACGGCAAACAGCATAACCTGACAGGACTCATCAAGACGTTTTTGAAAGCGATCCTTCGTCCGCTCGTTTAGTTTGACATGTATCCGTTGAACACTGGCCGGACGACCATTTCCAACTGCTGTCTTCGTCTGCGGACGTGGTGCTTTCATCGTGAAGACGCTCAAACCCGCGTCGTTCTCATGTTTGCTATGTCGGTCGCGCGGAGAGTTTTTAAAAGATTATCCAGATATGTCACCCAATCCATTCAAGCATTTTCTATCACCGCAGAGCCTCCTTGCCGTTGACACAGCACCTTCCCATAGATTTGACGATTTGGCTGACCGGCATCCAGACCTTGAAGTTTTCATCTGGGACGAACAAAAGTCCGATACAGAAAATTTTGAAACGTTGGTTCAATCAGCAATAGCTGGAGAACGTAATCGACTGCTTGTGGGCGGTTGTAGTGTCGATCAATCTTGTCTTGTAATTTCGCTCTTGGCGCTCGGTCGCGGTTTTGACGTCTATGTTTGCGGCGACCTGATTGATGGCTCAAAAGACGAAGTGTTTTTGCTGATAGAACGTCTGCGCCAACAAGGGGCCATGATCGTTTCCAAGAAGCAGGTTCTTGCCGAGTTCTCTGCAAATCCATCTAACATGGCGTAGTTACCACTTACTTTTGATGATACCTTGGGCTATCGTAGCTGCTCGATGCGATCCGGGCTCTACTCGGCAAGCCCGCTTGCCTCCCCAAGCCCCTTAAGCGGGTCTTGGCCATACGGTAACGATCCTTCCCTCGGCGGTGCCTCGGCTTACGCAAATCCATTTCGTTTGAGTTTAGCGGACGCGCTAACGCGCGGCGTTGATTTGTTTCCCCAGGCGGTCGGGTGTGGGCGTCAACCGAGCTGGCATAGGACGGCGCATGCGCAAGCATTTTGGGTTTTTATCCGTCTAAGTTTTCAAAAGCCTCCTACCAAATTGCTTGCCCACCGGCAGCCTTCGGCTGCCTTGCACCTATTGCCTTATGCCTGCGCGGTCTTCCTGCCGCCCACCCCCTCCCGCCGGGGGAATGTGTGGAAGGGGGGCAGAACAGGACACGAGACATGGCAACCAAAACCGCAACCCAAGAGCCAAGAGGTAAGCGCAGCAAGAAACCCCGCCGCGATCTTTACCAAGGCGTCACAGACACAATAATAGCCCAACTTGAAGCGGGAGCCGTGCCGTGGGTGCAGCCTTGGGGACGCGATCACATTGCCACACCAATGGGACTCCCCACAAATGCAGCGACAGGAAACCGCTATTCAGGGATCAATATTTTGCTCTTGTGGGGAGCCGCCATTGAAACCGCGCGCACTACCCAGCACTGGCTTACTTTCAAGCAAGCCTTGAACCTTGGCGGAGCCGTCAGAAAAGGCGAGCGAGGCAAAACCATTTGTTACGCCGATAGCTTCATTCCCAAAGCCGAAGCCGAGAAAGCGCGCGAGAGCGGAGACGACCCGCAGCGCGTAGGATTCCTCAAACGCTACACAGTCTTTAATGCCGACCAATGCGAGGGCTTGCCCGTTGAACTCTATAAAGATGTTCAGCCATTGCCCGACTATGAAACCATCCCGCGCGCCGAAGCCCTGATAAAAGCCACGGGCGCAGATTTTCGCATAGGCGGCGACCGCGCATTTTTCGTGCCCAGCGAAGACTATATTCAAGTCCCGCCACAACCCGCATTCCGTGACCAAATCAATTATTATCGCACCTGCTTTCACGAGCTTGGCCACTGGACAGGCCACCAAACCCGCCTTGACCGGAACCTGGCCACCAACAAAGACACAAAAGACTATGCGCGTGAAGAACTTGTCGCAGAAATGGCCAGCGCCTTTGTCTGCGCAGCGAAGAACATAGAACCAACAGTCAGACACACCGACTATATTGCAAGCTGGCTGCAAGTCCTGAAAGACGACAAGCGCGCCATTTTCAAAGCCGCGTCCCTTGCCAGCAAAGCCGCCGATTTTATTCTGGCGTTTGAGACAGATGCCACCCCCGAAGCCCGAGCCTTGGAGTTGCGACATGAGCAAACTCACGAAAGTCCAAACGCGATTGCACAATGATGCCTTAGCCCGATTGGGCAAAATGTCAGTGAGACATGCATAGACCATACATCCACAACACAAATTCAACACAACCAATCTATGATTCAATTGGAACAATTTGACCCGAAAGCCCGGCTGTCTGTCCTGGCTTCAATTCGGAGCAATCGCGAAAACAGGCGTGACCTTGGCGGACGCATTACCCTCAAAGCCTCCGTTTAGGCGTACATACCCACATGCTGTGAGGCCATTCTATCTCCAAAGGATGTGGGGCGCAGGGAAGGACGCCAATTTCCCGTCAGACACCCCAAAGCCCTAAACAGGTCGCATTCAGCCCCCAAACTCATCCGCAGAACTTTTTTCCCCGGCGTGTGCCACGCCTCCTCGCGCAACAAAAAAGCTCGGCTCCCGAGTGCTCCGGCAAGCCTACGCCCCCCGGCCAAGGCGCGGGGGTTCCGGTCTGCTTGTGGCCTGTTTTTACGGGCGGCGTCAGCCGGGAGATTGGCTCCCAGCGGCGTCACAATATGGAGAACTGAAACAATGGCACAAGCACTTGGATATGTATCACAAAATAAAAATGGAAACTTCGAGGGTGTCCTCTCAATGGGATTAAACACCCGCGTTCGTATCGCTCCAAATAATGCGAAAGAAACGGACAAACAGCCAGACTTTCGGGTCTATGCCGGAAATCATGGTGAAATTGGTGGCGGTTGGACCCGCATTGGGAAAAGTAGCGGCAAGGAATATATCTCGCTCACACTCGCCCATCCGATGATCGGCCCGCACAAAGTCTACGCCAATCTTGGGCGGGTCAAAGACACCAATGGCGATGAATTTGCCATCCTTTGGAACCCCAAAGATTAAATAAAGAATAACCTGCCTGGTTTGTCCGAGCAGGTTCAATTAAATTAGGTTTTACTATTATATATTACAACTGACTTAGATGATTATTTGATTTATAAGTAATCAACGTGTGATCATGAGCAAGGTAGGTCAATCAAAAGCTCCCGACCGAATGCCAAATGCGGCATGGGCATGGGAATTTTTAAGGCGTAATGAAGATTATCGTCGTGACTTTCGCCTGTCTCACGCGGGCTTGCCCGCGCCTGTCGCCTTGACCAGCGGGGCGACGCTCTTTCGTAGCAGACGGACGATACCCGAAGCGGAACAATGGGGACTCTTGGCCTTTGCCGACCCGGATAAACAGGCCATTGACGCCAATGTTTTCTGGCGACCAGATATTGTTGCCGGGGCTGTTCGTGTACGTCTTACGCATATGCCGGTGGACGACGTTCCCATAGATGAGATGAGTGATATCATCGTATTGTCTGCTCTAAAAACCCGCCGAATTATTCTCGATACATGTGACGGCACGCGCCATATCGTGCTAAACGGAAGACGTTTCTGGATACAGTTATTTTGCGATAATGACGCACCGGTCGGAGAATTTACCGAAGTTGACATAAGGCTCGATGGCGCCAAGCATCTCGGTCGCAGACTGGACACAGCCACACAATTATTGTCTCTTCACCGCTCGACGGGCGGTAAACTTTCCTTGATTGGGCGTCGTCAAAACTCTAATGCTCTGAGCAACGCAATCATTGCCCACGACATTTGGAACGGGTTTGAGCGCGTTAAAGGCAGTATGAAGGACATTGCTGACGCCACCTTTGGGGCTGTCCGCGTTAACGCTGATTGGGGTCAAAATGACCGCGCCATGAAAGCTCAAATCAGGCGGTCATTAGCCCGCGCTGATCGGCTCATTGGCGGCGAATATCGGTCGTTTTTAGCCAAAAAGACACTTTAACATTTGGTTGAAATCTCTGTCACGAAAACCCAACGTTGCGTTTTCGTGCCTTCAAAATTCCCCGTAATTCCGTCTGAATCTCCCACAGATTGGCGCAGTCCGCGTCATTAGATTGTAGCGTGTGGGGTAATAACCATGTCTCAACCTCTTGAAAGTCCGTATCTCACGGCAGCCGAAGCCGCTAAATATTTGCGGCTCGAAGAACGCACCTTGAACAATATGCGGTGGCGCGAAGAAGGCCCGCATTGGCGCAAACATGGCGGCAAGGTGATTTACCATATCAAGGATTTAGAAGGCTGGTCGCGCGGCCGGGATTGCGGTCACGGCCCCTCCTATGATGAGGACAAAGACAATGACACAGGCGCGTAATCTTACCGCCGTTCAGCTTGTCTACCGGAAGAAACGGATCAACCATCGCCTTCGATTTGGCATTCCGCTTATCGAAGCTCGGTTGGATTGGCGGCGCAAATTGGTCGCCTTCGCCCCCGGTTCGGTGCTTGGGTATATACGCTGGCGGGCCAATCGGTTCGGCACACAGGATTGGCGATTATTCGTTCTGCGGACGGTCGAGAATGACCCGTTTTCAACCGTTCCCGGCGTCATGCCCGGTGCGAACATCTTACTCGCCACGCGCGGAACAACCCGCACACAGCGCGCCCTCGCTCATTTAGACACGCTGGAACTTGGCGAAGGCGGGCTGTCCCATGTGACGGATGCCTATTGGCGACATCTGCATAACCGTCTCGCTGTGAGCCTCGATCCGCATGGCTTTTCGGCTCTCCAAGCCTCCACATTTAGAGGAGATGTCTCATGAAATCGCGTATAATTGGAGCCATAGCGGGCTTCGTTTGCGTCTTTGCCTTGGTTGATATTTTCAAACCCGCAACACCTTATGTCTTCTACAATAAGAGCGAAAGCGCACCCATTGGCTGGTATCGTTTAACGCCGAATCATGCTGTAAAACGCGATGTTATGGTCGCGGCGTTTGCACCTGAAAACGCACGAAACATGGCGGAGATACGAGACTATTTGCCGTCTCATGTTCCCCTCATAAAAACCGTTTGGGCGGCAGCGGGGGATGAAATCTGCTCTGAAGACGGACGAATAACAGCCCCAAATCGTCCTAATATTTACGCCGAAGCGCAGGACGCATTTGGGCGGATCATGCCGGTTTGGAGGGGCTGCATTACGCTCTCGGAGAACCAGTATTTCCTTGTCTCAACTCATGTGCAGAACTCTTGGGACAGTCGGTATTTCGGACCCGTTGAGAAAGACGACATTCTCGGTGTTGTCCAATATTTAGGATTTTCGGAAACGCCGGCAGAGGCAGGAGATGGTAGGGCGCGGGGGAAAGGCGCGGATGGCAAGATAAAAGCGAGAAGCGCCCCTTTGGGGCTATTCCCTTGTCTGCACATCTTTTTTGGGAGCGCTATGCGCTTATGTGGGGGCGCTTCCGATTTGGCGGAAATGCCCGGTCTGACTGCGGTTTGGGGGAGCGCTCCTTACCCGGATTATCCCGCAACGTCAGGGAAACCCGCATGAACAAGGGAGGATCAGAACCACCCTTTGAGGTGAAGCTGGGACGTATCCGATCGGCCTCTGGCCACACGCGAATGAAGTCTTTCTTCAAGAAGGTAGGCAAAGGCGCGCATCGTCTGTCGCGAAGCAACGGGTCAGGTCGATCCCGCAGCGGACGGGCGCAACGCAGCGCGGCACGCCACTATCATCGCCGGGTTGTGGTTAAAGCCTCCATTCACAAGATGACCGTGCATGGCACAGCACCCCTTCGCCGACACCTTAATTACATCGAGCGCAACGGGGCTGGCGAAGAAGGACGTGAGGCCGAACTCTATACCGATGCAAGCCGCGATTTGGACGCAGAGGATTTAATCACGCGAGCGGAAGATGACCGTCACCATTTTCGGTTCATAGTCTCTCCGGAAGATGCCGACCAGATGAGCGACCTTAAAGCTTTCACGCGGGATCTTATGGGTCAGATGGAAAAGGATTTGGAGACGCGCCTCGAATGGGTGGCGGCCACCCATTATGACACGGGCCAGCCACACGTGCATATTGTCATGCGCGGGGTGCACGAGGATGGCAAAGACCTCGTGATACCGCGTGACTATATTTCACGCGGGATACGCGAACGCGCGCAAGAGCTCGTGTCACTCGAACTTGGGCCCGTGAGCGAGCTGGAAAACCGCCAGCGGATGCAGCGCATGGTGCAGGCCGAACGCTTCACCGATCTGGACCGAACACTATTGCGGCGGGCGCGGGACGGAACGCTGGACCTCGCCAAGCCCGTTCCCAGCGGTCAGGTCTGGCAACGTCAGCTTGAGAAAGCGCGTATGGGACAGCTTGCCAAGTTAGGGCTTGCCGAGCATTCGGGAGGCTCGGAATGGCGCGTCGATCCAGGTGCAGCGGATGCACTCAAACGCATGGGCGAACGCGGCGACATCATCAAAGCCATGCACCGGGCCATGACCGAGACAGGCAAAGACCGTTTGATGACCAGCGCCAGCCTGTTTGATCCGGGCGACCCCAATGCCAAGGCCCTCACAGGCAAAATCATCGCGCAAGGCGTGGCAGACGATGTGCGCGATCAAGCCTATGTGGTGATTGACGCGACAGATGGAAAAGTTGCCTATGTAAACATTGGGCCAAGCGACCGATTAGCCGGGTTTGAAAAGGGCATGATAATAACCGCGCATCCCGCGTCGCATTCGCCTCGCCCTTCAGATCGTACCATCCATGAGGTCGCGGGCAAGCATGGTGGGATTTATAGCCCCACCAAGCACCTTGAAGACGCCCCGCGTACCAATCCCGAATTTATCAAGGCGCATGTTCGCCGTTTGGAAGCCATGCGGAAAGCCGGTGTGTCGGTTGCCAGAAACACCGATGGCTCATGGCGCATTCCGCCTGATTTTCTCGACAAGGCCGCTGCCTATGAGTTCGAGACGACGCGCAGCAAACCCGTGCAGCTTGATATGGCGTCCCGCTTTAATCTGCCTGCTATGCGAAACGCGATTGGCGCGACCTGGCTGGACGAACATTTGCGCGACCATGCGGACACATCGCAGGCGCGAGGCTTTGGCAGTGAGATTGAAGAGGCACGGTCCGCGCGTCGGGTCTTCCTGCACCGCCAAGGCATCTTGAAAGAAGCGGGCCAAAAGATCGACGACAAAGTGCTCGTCACTTTGGAACGTCGCGACCTTGAAGACGCTGCCAAGGCCCTTGCGCAACAACTCGGCAAACCCTTCACCCACGCCCCGCAATCGGGCCGGATCAGCGGTCAGTATGTCGAACGGATTGACCGGGCGAGCGGACGCTATGCGGTGATTGAACGGGCCAAGGACTTTTCCCTCGTGCCGTGGCGCGAGGTGATGGACCGAAATTTGGGCAAACAGATTAGCGGCATGATTCGAGGGCGCCAGATTTCTTGGACACTTGGCAGGAGTCTGAATATTTCTGGGATTTAGTGAGGGAAATTTGCTGCTTTAGGGTGGTTTATTAACTATAATGCGTGATATTTAACGCATTAAAATGAAAACATGTTGAGCTCACGATAATGCGTGATATATGATACATAAAGTCAGAAAAAGTCGATTAGTGAGTGAAATATGATGCATAAAATTGAATTCGGCATCGCTTCTAGTGAAGCCATTGAAGATGCCCTTAGCGAGCGTATCGAAGAGATTCGCCTGAAACAGAATATAACTCAGAGCCGCCTTGCAAGTGAAGCAGGCGTTTCACGCAGCACCATCACGCGGCTTGCGCAGAGCGGAAAAGGTATCTCACTTGATAGCTTCATCCGCATCTTAAAAGCGTTGCACATGGCAAACCATCTGGAAGCATTGCTGCCTAACCCTGGTTTGAGCCCGCTTGAGGAATTGAAACGAGCCAATCAACCGTCCCGCCAGCGAGCGCGTTCCAAAAAAGAAGATCAGAAGAAATGGACTTGGGGGGATCAAAAGCAGGATGACGAAGGAGACGTCTCATGACTACTGCCAGCGTCGAATTATGGGGGCAGCGGATTGGGGCTGTGACATGGGTAGCAGAACGCGGACTTGGTGTTTTTCAATATACCCCTGAGTTTGCGGCAAGTGGCATTGAAGTTTCTCCTCTGCAAATGCCATTGCGCGAAACGCCTTATGATTTTGCAGAGCTAGGCCGGGAAACGTTCAAGGGGTTGCCCGGAATGTTGGCGGACAGTCTGCCAGACAAATTCGGCAATGCACTGATTAATGTTTGGCTTGTGCAACAGAACCGCCTTGAAACAAGTTTCAATCCCGTTGAGCGGCTTTGCTACACCGGCACACGCGGCATGGGCGCGCTTGAATATACGCCAGCAATCACGGGAGCGCCCACAAGAGCGCGCAAAGTTGAAGTTGAGCGTCTTGTCGCCCTGTCCAATCGTATCTTGAGCGATCGAGAAAACCTCGCAGGTCACTTAACGGGCGAAGACGATGCGCGGGATATTGAAGATATACTACGCGTCGGCACATCCGCCGGCGGTGCGCGGGCAAAGGCTATCCTCGCCTGGAATGAGCAGACTGGTGAGTTTCGGTCAGGTCAGGTCGAAGCAGGCAAAGGCTTCACACATTGGCTCATGAAATTCGATGGTGTGGACGAAAACAAAGACAAAGAGCTTGCTGACCCTAAAGGGTTTGGCCGCATCGAATATGCCTATCATCTGATGGCGGAAAAAGCCGGTATCATCATGATGCCCTGCCGCTTACATGAAGAAGGTGGGCGCGCGCACTTTATGACCAAGCGCTTTGACCGCACCACTTCAGGAGACAAACTGCACTATCAATCGCTGTGCGCCTTACAGCATTTCGATTTCAACATGGCAGGCGCTTATTCCTACGAACAGGCATTGCGGACGACTAAATCTCTGAGACTTCCTGCTGAAGACATCGAACAGCAGGTACGCCGCACACTGTTCAACATCATTGCGCGCAATCAGGATGATCACGTCAAGAATATCGGATTCGTCATGGATAAAGAGGGGGAGTGGCGGCTCTCACCGGCATTTGACATCGCCTACAGTTACAACCCGCAGGGTTCTTGGACATCGCAACATCAAATGAGCCTCAATGGAAAACGCGATGGATTTGATTTAACAGACCTGATCGCTTTCGGAGAATTTGCCGGTTTGAAAGCGCGCAAGATGAAAGCCATAATCGCTGAGATCATAGAAACCGTACAGCAGTGGACTGACTTTGCAGCTCAAGCAAAAGTTCATGACGAACATGTCACTCAAATTCAGCGCACGCTTCGCATCGGTGAACTAGGAACTTTACGATGAGGGCAGATGAATATTGGAAAAACTTCAACCTAGGCACGGAACTCGATATTGCTGGCCGCTTTATATTCAATGGACTCCAAACATTTCATCGGATGGAGCATTTTGCAACGGAAGAAGACACATTTGAGTTTCTGTATGCGGTCTCCGTTGGTGTCGAACGATTACTAAAAATTGCGCTGATTTTGACCGAGCATGGCCAAGATGTTGACCAAGACGAATTTGAAAAAGATCTAATCACGCACAGCCATCAAAAACTGATGGAAAGACTAAAGAGCAGTCACACGCTGAAGCTAAGCTCGGTTCATAATGAGTTTATCAGTATCCTTGCGCGCTTTTATAAGTCGCACCGCTACGGGCGATATAGCTTAGAGTCTGTCACCGCTGCGGCCCAAGAGCGAGACGACCTAAACAGCTTTTTGGAAAAGCACTTAGGCATAAAGATCGACACGAAGACCTTATTCGGAATTACGAAGAACGAACGGCGACACCGAAAGTTCATCGGTAAGACGATATCGAAAATCGTGAATCAGTTGTTCGAGATTGTGGAGAAAGAGGCTCGCCGCTTAAACCTCTATACCTACGAGATAGAATACGGGTCGAAAGCGTCAAAAATCTTCCAAGCCCAAAGCTTTGATTTTGAAAATGAAGATATTCTTCAGATGGAGCTCTTGGCGTACCTTGTCTCAGAAAAGGCAATTGGTCCGAACTCAAAGTTTCTGCGTGAGTGCGTCGAGCCACTGTCGTTCGATCCTGCACTTGAGGCAGACTACATTACTGCTCTGAGGAACGATCAGAAGAAAATGGCAGTCTTGGATGAATTGGAAGCCTTGTATGAGGACGAGGTTTCAGATTTTTCGACACGCCGAGAGATGCTTGATGCGGCGACTTCACACCATCTTCATTATGGCATGGATGAAGATGATGAGATTAATGACTAAGAGGAACTCTGGAATGAGCGCTCCGTCGAGTAGCGACGAAAATTTCCTGTATTTCCACCTCGGATTATCATTGCCTACGCGCCCTGTGGCCTGCGCTTGTCACGCAAGCCACACAATCTAGGTAAGCCGTCTGTAATTCAGACCAAACCCGCTGATTTCATTCAGATTTCTACCCGCTTTCCTCACTATACGGCACGACTGATCTTCGCTCTTTTTGATCTCATAGAAATTGAGGTCACTCCATGTCGCCACAGGGCATACTATACGGTCACATACTTTCAGTGCTTGCCACTATTGCAGGTGGCATCTGGTTCGCGACGCAGTGGGTGGCCGCGCAGTTTAGCTATGACCCATATCTGGGAACGGCATGGTTCTATGTCCTCGACATTCCGATCTACTATCCGTGGCGTCTTTTCGAATGGTGGTATGCCTTTCACGCTTACGCGCCTGAGATATTCAGAACAGGCGGTAAGATAGTTGTCGGCGCAACTTTCGCCAGCATTGTCATCGCTGCCTTGCTTTCTGTTTGGCGGGGACGCCGCGCCAAAAAGCTAACCACCTTCGGGTCGTCTGAGTGGGCCACAAAGCGCACGATGAAACGCGCTGGCCTACTCACCAAAACAGGCGTGTTTCTCGGTAAGCTCAAAAGTACCTACATTCGCCATTCCGGGCCTGAACACATTATGGCGTTTGCGCCAACGCGTTCGGGTAAGGGTGTTGGTCTTGTCGTGCCAACGCTTTTGAGCTGGGGCGAAAGTGCGGTCATTCACGACATCAAAGGCGAGAACTGGCAATTGACGGCGGGGTGGCGCTCGACTTTCTCCCATTGTCTCTTGTTCAATCCAACCGATCCACTTAGTGCAAAATACAATCCGCTTCTGGAGGTACGCAAAGGCCGTAACGAAGTCCGCGATGTCCAGAACATTGCTGACATTCTGGTCGATCCCGAAGGGGCATTGGAACGCCGCAACCATTGGGAGAAAACCGGCCATGCTCTGCTAGTCGGCGCAATCCTTCACGTTCTCTACGCAGAGAAAGAAAAGACGCTCGCTCGCGTCGCCAGTTTCTTGTCTGATCCCAGCCGTTCGTTTGAGCGCACATTATGGGTGATGATGAGTACCAACCACCTCGGCCCCGAAGAGGGTGCCCCCAAAACTCATCCGGTTGTCGCGCAAGCAGCGCGTGAACTCTTGAATAAGTCTGAAAACGAGCGCTCAGGCGTCCTGTCAACAGCGATGAGTTTTCTGGGACTATACCGTGACCCAACGGTGGCTGAGGTGACCTCTGCGTGCGATTGGCGAATTGCCGACCTGATCGAAGGCGAAAAGCCCATCTCCCTTTATCTGGTTGTCCCGCCCTCTGACATCTCACGCACCAAGCCGCTTGTTCGATTGATCCTCAATCAAATTGGCCGTCGTCTGACCGAAAAGCTGGATGATGAAGCAACAGCGGAAAAGCGCCGCCGCGTTTTGTTAATGCTTGATGAGTTTCCAGCACTCGGGCGGCTAGACTTCTTTGAAAGCGCTCTCGCATTCATGGCGGGGTATGGATTGCGAGCGTTCTTGATTGCTCAATCGCTCAATCAGATCGAGAAGGCATACGGCCCCAACAATTCCATTCTCGATAATTGTCATGTGCGCGTCGCCTTTGCGACCAATGATGAAAGAACGGCCAAACGTATTTCTGACGCCCTCGGAGCAATGACCGAAATGCGGGCAATGCGAAACTATGCAGGTCACAGACTGGCACCTTGGCTCGGGCACGTCATGGTATCCCGTCAGGAATCGGCCCGACAACTCTTGACGCCGGGCGAGATCATGCAGCTTCCGCCCGATGACGAAATTATTCTCGTGTCCGGTTATTCCCCCGTTCGCGCAAAAAAGCTGCGTTACTTCGAAGACCAAAATTTTGTCAGCCGCGTATTCTCCCCTCCCGCGCTGACAGGCCCCGATCATCCATATGGCGACCGTCCTTCCCCCCGCCTGGATGATTGGGGTCAAGATACCCACGCTGTCGATGATCGCTTGTTCGCCGAATTGGATGAAGGCGCTGCCAGCGGGAGTGATGGCGGTAAAGATCGCAAGCGCGAGATCGACGCGCCGCAGCAGGAAACACCCGAACCCGGCGATAACGAACAAAGCGCAGAACCGGATGGCGCAGATGACGATGCAGCGAAACGCGCCGCCGATCTCGCGCGCCGCGCCACCATCGCAAGCAAATCATATGGGTTGGATCGCGGCACGCCCGATTTCGACCTGCTGGATTTCTAATCATGGCGTCATCAAACCCCCGCATACACCCTTATTTGAAACCGTCCGTGTTCGCACACCTACAGGCCGCGAAACTCAAACCGGGTCGCACCGAGTCTGATATTGTCAACCAAGCACTGGCGGCGTTTTTCAGCCACGAACATGATGACAAAAGAGATGCCGCGCTCATCCGCCGTCTGGATCGTCTATCTCGTCAGATCGAAGGATTGGAAAGCAAGCAAATCATAGCGGCGGAAGCATTTGCCTTATTCGTTCGTTACTTTTTGACAGTCATTCCCCAAGTCTCGGACGCCGATAAGAAAGCGGCGCAGGCCGAAGGTCACGCACGGTTCGAGACCTATTTAAACAGCCTCCAATCCATACTCCAAGACGGCGAACCTATTCTATTCAACAGAATGGAAGATCAGCTTTCGGATGGCTCGAAATTTTTCACCGAAGACGAGTTAGCGCGCCTCCACCAGCCAAGGCCGGAGCGCCCTTCAAAAACGGAGGACGCCGATGCAACAGCGTAATCAAGAATCCCTTCTGCGCACACAGTCCATGCTCAAGACGGCAATGGGCGAGACCATTCAGGCCGCATTAGCCGACCCTGCCGTTGTCGAGATCATGGTCAACCCGGACGGATGGCTTTGGTTGGATCGCCACGGAGCCGGACGTCAATGCACTGACACACGCCTATCTCCCGAAAAAGGGGAGCGGATCATCCGGCTCGTCGCCAGTCACATTGGAGCAGAAGTCACGGCCATCACACCCATTGTGAGCGCGGAGTTGCCCGGTGCAGGCGAGCGATTTGAGGGCGTGTTACCGCCGGTGACGAAGGCCCCATGTTTTTCAATCCGTAAGGCTGCCGGTAAAATCTTTTCTCTCGACGATTACGTCAGCGCAGAAACACTTTCGGTCATTCAACGCCAACATCTTCAAACCGCCGTTCGCGAGCGTAAGAATGTCCTCATCGTTGGCGGCACAGGGTCAGGTAAAACCACTTTGGCCAATGCGCTGTTGAATGAAGTCGCAGAAACCGGCGACCGTGTTCTCATCATTGAAGACACCCGCGAACTGCAATGCGCGACTCCGGATCAAGTCGCACTACGCACGCGCCTTCCGCATGTTTCGATGGCCGATCTTGTGAAATCAACCTTGCGGCTTCGGCCAGACAGGATCGTGGTTGGCGAGGTGCGCGGTCCAGAAGCCTTAGACATGCTCAAAGCGTGGAATACGGGACATCCGGGCGGGATCAGCACCATCCACGCCAACGACGCGATAGGTGGGCTTTACCGTCTTGAACAACTGGTTGGTGAAGTCGCGGCAAACATACCGCGCACATTGATCGCACAGGCCATTGACCTCTTAGTCTTCATTTCAGGGCGCGGCAATGCACGGCGCATTGAATCCATCCGGCATGTCACCGGCATCGAGGACACCGGACACGGATACCTCACCTGCGATGTCGCCGACGCCCCGACAAACATTCTCTCTCTTCAATCGTCATCAAACAACGGAGCCTAGCTATGTCTCTCACTTACCATACCATTCGATCCCTCCAGTACATCGCACTCTCGCTATTGCTGTTTCTCCTCTTGTCAGGACAAGCCTTTGCCGCCGGGTCTGGCATGCCCTGGGAAGGACCAATTCAACAAATCGTCACCTCTATCGAGGGCGACGTTGCCAAGGGAATTGGCGTTATCGCCATCGTCGTCACAGGGCTTGGTATCGCCTTTGGCGACATGGGAAGCGGCATGCGCAATCTTTTGAAGATCGTTTTTGGTCTGTCGATTGCGTTCACGGCGACCAGCTTTTTCCTCTCATTTTTCTCTTTCGGCGGCGGGGCGGTTATCTAATGGTCGACGGTTTCTCCATCCCCGTTCATCGCTCTCTGACCGAACCAATTCTGATGGGCGGTGCGCCGCGCGCCGCGACCATCATGAATGGCACCATCGCCGCCGCAATCGGACTTGGTTTGCACCTTTGGCACTTCGGAATCCTCTATTGGGTGATTGCTCATAGCGCCTGCGTTTTTGCTGCCAAGCGCGATTACCAGTTAGTCGAGGTGCTTATCCGCCATGTCCGTCACAAGGGGTATCTCGCATGATGAATCTCTCCGAATATCAGGCCGCCCCTCAATGCCTTGCTGACTATCTGCCTTGGGCCTGCCTTATCGCGCCGGGCGTGGTTTTGAACAAGGATGGCAGCTTTCAGCGAACGGCTGAGTTTCGTGGGCCCGACCTTGATAGTTCGACCGGGGAAGAGTTGGTTTCCATCTGTGCCCGGATCAACAATGCCCTCAAGCGGTTTGGTTCATCTTGGGCGATCTACTTTGAAGCCGCGCGCGCGCCAGCGCTTGAATATCCAACCAGTGAATGGCGGGATAAAGTTGCATGGATCATTGATGAAGAACGGCGCTCACTTTTCGAAGGAAGGCAGGCAAATGATCTTCTGTTTGAGAGCCGGTTCTATCTAACCTTCTCTTACTTGCCGCCCGCAGACTCAGTGAGCAAAATTGAAGAAGCACTCATTGAGCGCCCCGAAGATGAAGAACAAATTGGCGCGTCGGATTATCTCGCTCGCTTTCTGCAGGAGACGGACAAAGCGCTTTCACTCTTTGAAACCATCTTTCCAGATGCAAGGTTTTTGAGCGACGAACAAACTCTGACCTATCTACAACGCTGCGTTTCCGGTCGGCGCCATCCAGTCAAGGCCCCGAACACGCCATGTTATCTCGATGCCGTTCTTGGCGGCGCCTCCCTTGTAGGGGGCCTCGAACCCGTACTGGACGGCCAGCATTTGCGCGTCGTCACCATTCAGGGTTTTCCGCCAATGACCGAACCCGGTCTCTTGGATGACCTTAACAATCTTGGCTTCTCCTATCGCTGGGTCACACGCTATCTGCCGATGGACAAGTTGGCTGCAACGAAAGTGCTGACCCGCTACAGGCGGCAATGGTTCGCCAAGCGAAAGTCTCTCATGTCGCTCTTGCGCGAAATGATGACCAATGAAGCCTCGCCGCTGGTTGATACCGACGCAGACAACAAAGCCGCAGATGCGGACGCCGCGCTTCAAACTCTTGGCGCAGATCACGTAGGCTTTGGTTATCTGACCACAGCCATCGTTGTTCAATCCACATCTGCCACCGTCGCAGACGACATGATTCGCGAAGTCGAGCGGATTGTGAATGGTCGTGGCTATGTAACCATCAAGGAAACGGTCAACGCGATTGATGCCTGGCTCGGGACAGTACCGGGTCACGCTTACGCCAATGTTCGCCAGCCCATCGTCCACACGCTCAACCTTGCGCACATGATGCCGCTATCGGCTGTGTGGGCAGGTCCAGCGCAGAACAAGCACCTTCAAGGGCCGCCGCTTCTTTATGCGACCACAGCCTCGCAAACGCCGTTCCGGGTGGTGCTCCATCAAGGCGATGTCGGGCATACTTTGATTGTCGGACCAACGGGCGCGGGCAAATCTGTTTTGCTTTCGATGCTGGCCTTGCAGTTCCGACGCTATGCCGATGCGCAGATATTCATTTTCGACAAGGGCGGGTCGGCCACTGCTGCCACCTTGGGCGTTGGCGGCGAGCATTTCCAATTGGGCGGCGATCACGGATTATGCTTTCAGCCTCTCGCCAGAATAGACTCTGACACCGAGCGGGCTTGGGCGCTTGAATGGCTGTGCGGCCTTCTATCACATGATGGGATAACAATTGAGCCTGACACCAAAGAGGCGATATGGACGGCTTTGAGTTCGCTTGCCACCGCGCCGCAAGTTGAGCGCACCATGACCGGATTGAGCGCATTGCTCCAATCCAACCGTCTCCGACAGGCTATCGAACCCTATACGCTCAAAGGCGCACATGGATCTCTGCTGGACGCCGATCATGAGACCATAGGCGAAAATGACTGGCAGTGCTTCGAGATGGAAGAATTGATGCACCAAAAGTCTCTGGTGCCGCCGGTCCTTTCCTATCTCTTTCATCGGCTGGAAGATCGGTTTGACGGTAAGCCGAGCCTACTTATTCTCGATGAAGCCTGGGTCTTTCTCGACGATCCGATGTTTGCAGATCGTATCCGTGAATGGCTCAAGGTTCTGCGGAAGAAAAACGTTTCGGTCGTGTTTGCCACGCAGTCACTCAGTGACATTGCCACAAGTGACATTGCGCCTGCGATCATAGAATCTTGCCCATCACGTATTTTTCTGCCCAACAATCGGGCTTTGGAGCCGCAACAGCGCAAGGCTTACACGGGCTTCGGTCTAAATGAGCGGCAGGTTGAGATCATCGCGCATTCAACACCAAAGCGCGACTATTACTTCCAGTCTCGAAACGGCAATCGGTTGTTTGATTTGTCCTTGGGTCCGGTGGCGCTCGCCTTTTGCGGCGCGTCATCCAAGGACGACCTTAACGCCATCGCCGAGATTGCTTCCGACAATCCAAATGGAGCGTTTGCAGAACGTTGGCTGGAAGCGCGCGGTCTGAATTGGGCCGCTGACCTCATTTCCGAGCACCCCCAACCAGAGAAAGGAGACGCGCTATGCGCCGAAGACTGATTTCAATACTCATGATTGTTTTGATGGGGGTCGCACCCCTTCAACCCGCCCACGCATTCTTTGGATTTGGCGGTGTCGTGTTTGACCCGACCAATTACGGGCAAAATCTCCTCACCGCCGCACGGACGCTGCAAACAGTCAACAATCAGATCAAGCAGCTTCAGAACGAAGCGGACATGATTGTCAATCAGGTCAAGGATTTGACCAAGCTGGATTTTGACTCCCGCCAGCAATTGAACAGTCTCTTGCGGGAAATATCGACCTTGACGACTCAAGCGAAGGCCATGTCGTTTGAGGTTCAGAAAGCCGATCAAGTCTTCAAAATCAAATATCCTGAAGACTATGCGGCCCTTTCCAGCCAGCAAATCATCCAAAACGCTGAAAGCCTTTGGAAGACATCACGGGCATCTTTGCACGATGCGCTGCTCATGCAGTCAAAAATCGCAGAAACGGTTCGGGCTGACACTTCCACACTCGATACGCTGATGCGTGAAAGCCAAGTCGCCGGAGGCAATCTGGCCGCAGCTCAAGCGGGCAATCAAATAATGGCGTTGTCCGCAAAGCAGGCCATGCAGTTGCAGGAATTGACCGCATCGCAGTTCCGCGCGGAAACGCTTGAACGCGCCCGTCGATTGCAAACCGAACGCGCCGCTAAGGTCCGTCATGAGCGGTTTGTTGGCGCTGCCTCTGCCTATCCCGGCAATTAAGACTTTCAGGAGCGAGCGGCAATGAACGACCTAGGTATTATAGATCAATTCCTCCAAACATTCTCGACCTATATCGACAGTGGTTTTGGTTTGCTCGCTCCTGACGTTGCATTCCTGACAACAGCACTCGTGACAATCGACATCGTGCTTGCAGGACTGTTTTGGGCCTTTGGCAATCTTGACAATATCGTGGTCGGATTTTTGAAGAAGGTTTTGTATATTGGCTTCTTCGCATTGCTGCTTAACCAGTTTCCTCTGCTGGCGAATATTATCTTTGAAAGTTTCGCCCAGCTCGGATTGAATGCCACAGGCGGCACGATCACTGCGGCTGATCTCTTACGGCCCGGTTTTGTTGCGAGTACCGGATTTACCGCCGCGCACCCCTTGCTTGACGAGATTGCCGATCTCTCTGGACCCGTCGCGTTTTTCGTCAATATCGTCACCATTGCGATTCTTGCGCTCGCCTGGCTCATTACTCTCTTTGCGTTTTTCTTCCTCGCAATCCAGATTTTCGTCACGATCATTGAGTTCAAGCTGACGACGCTCGCTGGGTTTGTCCTTGTGCCATTCGCGCTTTGGAACAAGACGTCATTCCTAGCTGAACGAGTGCTGGGCAACGTCATTTCATCCGGCATCAAACTCATGGTGCTGGCGATCATTGTCGGTATCGGTTCGACTTTGTTTGGCAATGTTACTTCAGGATTCACACCCGGAAACATAACACTTCAAGACGCCGCAGCGGTCATACTCGCATCACTTGCACTTCTGGCGCTTGGAATCTTTGGACCGGGAATCGCAACCGGTCTTGTCTCTGGCGCTCCCCAACTTGGCGCAGGTGCGGCTGTCGGCACTGCCGTTGGTGCAGGTGCAGCAGGCTTTGCCGGTGCCAGCGTTGGAGGGGCCGCAGCCTCGGCTGCAACGCGCGGTGCGGTAGGCGCCGTAAAAGCGGGTTCTTCGATGGCTGGCGGTACAGCCATGTCCTATTCGATGGGAAAAGCCGCATCCGGGCAAGGCGGTATCAAAGGCGCCGCTTCCGGTATGGCAGCCGTTGCGCACGCAGGTGCCGGATCGGTAGCCAATGCCGCTAAATCTGCTGCCGCCAAGGTCACCGATCCAGTCAAGCAATCGTTCAAGTCTGGAAGTCGCGGCGCAATCACAGCGACCGGTGGCAAGATCTCCGGCGGGGAGTCCGGATCGACGGGTGGGTCTTCAACTAATGGCCAACCCGATTGGGCCAAAAAAGCCAACCGCAATCAATTGCAACGCGATGCCGGTCTCGCTGCCACCTCCGCTCTACGCGACGGAGACAGAGGCGGTTCAGGAGATGGCCCGCGACTGAAACAAGATGAGGAGTAATTTTATGTGGAAACGCAATCAAACCGCATACGGACGAACGGAAGCCCCTGTCACGCCTTATCAGAAAGCCGCGCAGACCTGGGATGACCGTATCGGATCAGCGCGTGTTCAAGCCAAGAACTGGCGGATCATCGCTATACTGTCACTCTTGTTTGCGATTGCCATGTCCGCTGCCTTTGTCTGGCGGTCATCACAGAGCATCATCACGCCCTATGTGGTGGAACTCGAACAGAACGGATCGGTTCGAGCCGTCGCGCCGAGTGTTGCCAAATACAAACCCACCGACGCGCAGATTGGCTACCAGCTTGCCGAATTTATCAAGAAGGTTCGCTCGGTCTCCATTGACCCGATCGTTCTGCGTCAGAACTGGACGACTGCATATCACTTCGCGACCGATCAAGCGGCGCTCACCCTAAACGAATACGCGCGCGATAATGATCCGTTTCAAGACGTTGGGCATCGCTCCGTTTCCGTTCAAATCGCCAGCGTTGTTCGGTCTTCAGACGACAGTTTTGATTTGCGCTGGCGTGAGACTGCTTTTCGCGATGGCGTGAAGCTCACCACCAATACCTACACCGCTAACCTGTCCATCATTCTTAAAACGCCAACGGATGAGCAAACGCTGCATCAGAACCCGCTCGGTATCTACGTCCACGGCATCAACTGGTCGAAAGACCTCATCTGAGGAGAATAATCATGTTCAAAAATTTCATGATCCTATCGCTAACCACAACGCTTGGCGCATGCACAACGCTTGGGGCCAAAACCATCGCGGACTTCAATCTGGACGATGCAGACTTTATCGAAGCTGTCTATTCGCCGAGCGACGCGACAGTTGATGCCGCACCCCTTGAGCGAATTGAGCCCCTGGCGTTGCCCGGACAGCTAAAGCCAATCGAAGGTCGCAAGGTCGCTTCCGTCCCGAAGCTCCGACCAGACCTCGCCATTGACCGCGCCAATGCGACCGCTGCGATAGAGCCGGATCAGGACAGTTTTATCAACGCAATCCAGATTTACCCTTACACTGTTGGCGCACTTTATCAGGTTTACTCAGCGCCCAAACAGGTCACAGACATAGCCTTGCAGCCCGGCGAAGAACTCATGTCTGTCTCAGCGGGGGATACAGTCAACTGGATATTGGGTGACACAGTTTCCGGTATTGGTAACAAGGAACAGGTGCATATTCTTATCAAGCCAATTGCCCCGAGCCTCACGACCAATCTGATTATCACGACATCGAAGCGCACCTACCATGTGGAACTGAAATCATTCCGCGAAACCTATATGGCCGCTGTGTCCTGGCGTTATCCACATGAAGAACTGGTGAGACAACGCGCTCAGTCGTCCAAGCGAGCCAAAGACGCCGCGCAAACCGTAGAGCGTCGATTGCAGGTCGATAGGCTGAACTTCCGGTATGAGATCAAGGGTGATCGTCCGCATTGGCGACCATTACGTGCATTCGATGATGGCCGAAAAGTATTCATCCAATTTCCCGCGCGATTGGATCAAGGCGAAGCGCCCCCGCTGTTTGTCGTTGGCCGCAACGGTCAAAGTCAGCTCGTCAATTACCGCATCAATGGGTCTTACTATGTTGTAGATCGTCTCTTTGGAGCGGCTGAATTGAGGCTGGGCGAGAAAGAACAAAGCGTCGTCCGCATCCTTCGCAAAGAACCCAAAAGCGCCCGCAAACCGCGCGCAGCAAAGGATGACGCATGAATCAGGAAAAGGAAGAGTTAGACCGCCTTGCTATTCGTGCGAAGCCAAGGCCCGTCAGACGTTTCAACCGCAAGGCTCTCATCGCAATTTGCGGTGCGACCGGATTATTCATTTTGAGTGCCGCAGCAATTGCCTTTCGAGATGATGATGGGTCGAGTGGTGGTTCGTCACCGGAACTCTACAAAACCAACCGAAACATCCTTCCCGATCAAATAACGGCTATGCCCGCTGACTATTCGGACATCAAACCGAAGCTTGGCCCGCCGTTACCGGGCGATCTTGGCCCGGCATTTCTTGGGCAACCGTCTTCACTGGATACGCCGCAGGACAATCCGTTTCGGTATCAAGGCGCTCCAACGCAAACGACCGCCCAACCCGCGCCGGTTGATGCGGCATTAGGCGCACCGTTATTCTTTGTGCAGCATGACGATAACCGCGCTGTTCAAACCCAGGCGGCTGTGACCCCGCCATTTATCCCATCGCTTGACCAATTCAACACCTTGCCGCTGCAAGCGCTAGCGGCAGGCCGCGTCCCATCGCAAACCCCATTCGATCCGAACCGGCAGGACAGAAAAGAAGCGTTCTTAACGCGCGACGTTGATGCGGAAATCTACAATCCCAACCGATTGCAAACCCCTGTCTCTCCCTATCAGGTCATGGCCGGGACGATTATTCCTGCCAGTCTTGTCACAGGTCTCAATTCCGATTTGCCGGGGCAAATCATCGCTCAGGTCACTCAGAATGTTTATGATACAACATCGGGGCAGTATTTGCTCATTCCCCAAGGGTCTCGCCTCATTGGACAGTATGACAGCGTGATTGCGTTTGGTCAGTCGCGCGCACTGGTCACTTGGCGTCGTATCATCAGGCCGGATGGCACATCCTTGGTGCTGGAGAACCTGCCCGGTACTGACCTATCGGGATATGCGGGTCTGAAAGACCGCGTGGATAATCACACGCTCCGCCTCTTTGGTGCGGCCGCACTCTCAACGGTTCTCTCTGTTGGTAGTGAATTGGGCCGCGATTCCAACGAAAACGACATCATTGAAGCCATCCGCGATGGGGGGCAGCGCACGTTTAATCAGGCCGGCCAACGTATCGTCAACCGCCAGCTCAATGTTCAGCCCACAATCCGAGTGCGCCCTGGCTGGCGGCTCAATGTAATCGTGAACAAGGATCTTGTTCTGCATCCCTATGAAGGTTGACCTATGACCCAATCACTCAAAATCGGGAAACTGCCCGATACCACCCCAGTAAAACATACAATCAGCGTTGAGCCGGACTTGGACAACGATCTGAAAACCTACGCCGCAATCTATGAACAGACATACGGTGAGAAAGCGAGCGTTCCAGCGCTCATTCCATCCATGCTGCGTGCTTTCATTGCGTCCGATAGCGGATTCAAAAAAGCCGTCAAAGCGGCGCAATCATCCTAACTTGTCAGCAGCAACAGGAGCAGACCTATGGCAACAATCGGACAATTCAGAACCGTCAATGACGGTTACGAGGGGACCATATCGACAACTCTGATTGCACGAAAAGTGCGCTTTGTGGCCAATGCCGACAAGAAGCACGAGGGATCACCTGACTTCTTCATCAAGACCGGCCAGTGCGACCTTGGCGTCGCCTGGCATGATGAATCTAAAGGAGATAATCCGAAACCATATATCCGCGTTCTTCTCGACGATCCCTGTTTTCCAGCACCGGTAAACGCAGCATTGTTTGAACATGATGGTCGGGCGGATTTGGTGTGGTCACGGACAAATTGACAGCAAACGGTAGGGCAGAACAATTTAAGAACATAGTTGACACCTTTGGGAGAAATGGTATCTAGTTTGTTGTGAACAACAATTTGATTTGTGGCGATGAAATATACCCCTGCACAATTCCGTGATGCCGTTGGCATCTCTCAAGAAACTTTCCGCCATTGGCGGAAGGTAATTCCGGTTTTTGCGGATCGAAATGGCTATAGGCCGTCATTTACAACAAGTGATTTGATTCTTGGCGCTGTCATCAAGACACTTAGAACAGAGCTAGGCATCCCAACCGCCCAAATTACCGATTTGTCGGTAACCCTTTCCCAATCATGGAACGGAAAACCTTGGGCATTGTTGTTGCAAAGCTCGTTGCTTATCAATGTGGAAGAGAGATCCTGTTCTCTTCACCCAAGTAGCGACTTTTTTCAGAGTGAAGTATTGCAAATCGTTGTACCGCTCGCCCCAATTTTGTCGCGTCTATCCGTCGCCTTAATAAGCGATGTGGAGACTGATCAGCATCAGATACCTTTTCCTCCAAGCGCCGTTTCTACAATCGCTCAACGTCAGGCGAAAAAAATATGACGGAAACCCGGTTAAAAATCGAAGACCAATGGAAAGAGGCACTTGATCTTCAGCATCGCAGTGCTCCTGACCTTTTTGAGGCGGGAGATGTCGTTCGAGATACACCTTATGCTGATGCGATTCGAACCTCATTAGATGACCTTGGGCTATCGGCTATTTTCTGCGTTAGTGGTGTGCCAACGGTCGCACTGCTTCGCGTTGAAAATTACTCCTCTGAAAGTACCATGCAAATCCACGCCGCTTTGTGGAATCAGGGGCTTGCTAGCATCTTAGCGGTGATTTCCAATGATAGTGTGAGAGTGTTTTCACTAGCTAAGACGCCACTCACCGGCGACGATGCGGGTTTCGAGAAACGATGTTTGATTGAAAATCTTGATGCGGCGACATCAGCGCTAAGACTTCAATCGCTTATTACAGGTGCTGAAACTGGCCGCTTCTGGCAGGAAAAACGAGAATACTTCAAGCCGGGAGATCGAGTTGACGCCGTTCTCTTGAACAATCTTGAGCAAGCACATGCATTGCTGACTGACAAAGGGCTGTCTGGTGATCAAGCCCAGGCTATCCTCATACAAACTATGTTCATCGCTTATCTTGAAGATCGCAGGATCATTGGCCCAAAATATTTTCTGCAATCCAGCAAGGATAGAAGGTCGTCTTGGTCTGATATATTGGGTGATGCACGCACTGACATTCTCAATCATTTATTTGCGCAGCTGAGGCGTGACTTTAACGGTGACTTATTTGTTGCTCCGTGCTCCTTTTCAGAAAGGGTTGAAAAAGTCACACTGACTGAGGAGCAATTGCATGTGTTGCAACGTTTTCGCTTAGGCCGTGAAGAGATGTCTGGTGATGGCGGGCAGCTTCGGTTCTGGGGTTATGACTTTCGTTTCATTCCTGTTGAGTTGATCAGCGCCGTATATGATCGATTTTTAGGCAAAGACATGAACTCGCGCAGGGCAACCGGCGCCTTTTACACTCCAATGTTTTTGGCTGATAGCGTTGTAAGTGCCACATGGTCACATTTGTCAGACCATCAAAAAGAGACTGCAATTGTACTTGATCCAGCATGCGGGTCGGGCATTTTTCTCGTCCGCAGTTTCCAGCGTTTATGCGAACACTGGAGAGAGACTAGATCGGCACAGACTATTCGTTGGGATAGCTTAAAGAAAATGCTCGCCCGTGTTCGCGGGCGAGACATTAATTCAGGAGCAGTCCGTGTTGCTGTGTTCTCGTTGTATTTGGCGCTACTGGAACAAGTTTCGCCGCCAGATTTGCGGAAGCTCATTGAAAAGAAAGGGCTGCTGCCAACGTTATGGAATGACACGTTGGTGGTCGGCGATTTTTTCGACGTAGACCCAAACGAGGTTAGTGCTGATGTAGTTATTGGCAACCCACCCTGGACAAGTCGGAAAGGCGCAGGACGCAGAGGCTTAGAGTGGTCTTCCGAAAACAGTTATCCAATTCCACAGGGCGAAGAAGCTTGGGCTTTCATGTGGAAAGCTCTTAAGCACCTAAAGCCTCAAGGACGGATATCATTCTTGTTACCCGCAATGGGTTTCTTACATAATCATGCGGCAGCATCGGTGAATGCGCGTGCACGCTTGTTTCAAGAAGCCCACGTAAAGCAGGTCATCAACTTTTCCGATTTGAGATTTCAGCTCTTTGACGGAGCAATACGTCCAGCAGCGCTTTTTGTAGCAGGTGCATTAGAAACAGAAGGAGCTATCTACGAATTTGACTACTGGACACCAAAAGCTGATCTCAATCTAGCAATTAAGAGGTTCGTTACATTAGGCCCAAACGATAAAATTAAATTGCTATCGAAGGATGCTGTTGAAGACAGTTTACTATTCAAACACCGCTTATGGATGCGTGGTCCTGAGTCAAAACTTTTTTCTTATTTAAGACGCCTTCCAAAGCTTGGGGATAGAATTTCTCCCTCACGCAGTGTGGCAAGCGAAACCGACAAATGGATAATTGGTCAAGGCTTCCAGCCGTACAATGACGGGCGGTCTACAAGCGTAGCATTGGAAAGTGATTACGTTGGTACCATGCCATATTTGGCGATTAACCAATTTACTGCACTGACAATTTCTTCAATGATAGAAAAACCTTGGAATTCTAACTTGGTTCGTCGGCGCGGATTTGAGAGAGGTTTTGAGGGGCCTAGAATCCTTGTGCCAAGAGGAGTTCAAACATCTCGTTGGCGTTTGAGAGCTGCCTATGTTGACCGTCCTCTTACATTTCAACACATATTGCAGGCAATCACTGTTCCATCCGATGAAAAAGACTCAGCGAAGTTGTTAACTGCAATTTTGAATAGCCGTTTAGCTGTCTGGTATGCGTTTCATGGAACGGCATCTTTTGGTGCAGATCGACCAGAAGTCCAGCAAGCCGAATTAATGCGCTTGCCATTCCCGAAACCAGAAGATTCGGCCAATTGCAAACTAGCTACAAAAGCTCGTGACGGTTTGATAGCTGCAATCGATGAACATTCTCAGCAATCTAGTGCAATGCTCAATGCACCTGATGCAGAGGAGCAGCTTTTAAGACGTATCGATACGCTAACTTATCAGTATTTTGGGCTGACCCAGGAAGAAATTGACATCATTGAGGACGGGGTGAACTTAATAATACCTGCGTCACAGCCATCTGCTGGCACGTATCCAGAAATTTGGAAAAGCTCAAATCAATCTGATCGCGAGGCGTATTCTCAAGTTTTACGACGCTGTATATCCGAGTGGTTTGGGAACGATATTCAGGTCAGTACAAGGCTTATCGCGCGCAATCTCGATTTCGCGATACTATGCCTCACACTGGATGACAGTTCACATGAGTCATATACCGAGGAAGACAGTCAGTCGTTCACCAGTGCACTGAAAAGATTATCGAATGTAATTGGTCAGCCGGTTAATGAGAATTTTGTTGTTCTTCCGGATATTCGTCTTTTTTCTGGAGCTAACCTATATCTGATCAAACCATTGCAGAAGCGGTTTTGGCTCAAATCTACTGCGCTAGCAGATGCAGATAGCTTGGCACACGATCTAGAATCGATGCAGCGGAGACAATCGAAACGAGGTGCAGTTTCGTGATCGTTGGAGACGCTGGAGATTGGCTGCAGAAATTTCGTGGGTATGATGATCGGTTTTTGCCGCGGATAAACATGATTGTCAAAGGGTGCGTAGAATCCCTGGGTGACAATCCTCTTGAAGATCAAATTACAGTAAATTTGGTAGAACGTTTGGCAAAAGATCCAGTAACACGACGACTTTTCCATCATGTTGAGTATCAATTTGAACCGACCCGTATAGATACGAACGGTGTTGCTACAAGCCTTGGTTCTATAGATATGGCTGCTCACATAGAATGGGACCGAAAAACATATCTTGCTTACGAATGTAAGCGATTGAATGTCGTGAACGGGACCACTACCGCTTCATTGGCGACGCCATACGTTAAAGAAGGTGTTTTGAGATTTGTAACAGAGCAGTACTCTGAAGGTCTTCCTGTTGGCTGTATGCTTGGTTACGTTTTGGATGGCGACCTTGTTAACGCAAAGCCAAAAATACACGCTGCTCTAAAAGCAAATGAGCAGCTTGTTGCAAAGCAAGGCGAATGCGTTGAGCTAGACGAAATTCCAGAAATTGTTCGCTTTGCAACAACACATAAAAGGAAATCATCTGGCTCCAATATTGAAATTCGTCATGCGTTGGTGGCTTGCAAATAAATGCCCGATCTAGTCGAATGCGCCTCTTCTTTTAAGAAGCATTGATGCCTGTTCCGCCAGATCAGAAAGGGTATGATTGGTCAGGTGGGCATATCGTGCCGTTGTCTCGGCTTGGGTATGGCCGAGCATTGCGCCAATCATCGGGAGGCTTGCACCGTTGGAGGCGAGGATGCTGGCGAAGTTATGCCGGAGATCGTGAATACGGACATCGTGCAGGCCAGTTCGGTTCCTAACTTCATTCCAGATTTTGGGCAGCCCTTTGTACCAGTCGTTGATTTTAAGTGATGGAAAAACGAAGTCGCAACTGGACAAGCGTGGCTGTGCTTCAATTATTTCGAGGGCGGCCCTAGAAAAGGGAATAACCTTCGCGCCAGTTTTCGATTTACCGAAAGACACGAAACCACGTTCGAGGTCGATCTCTGACCATCGCAGGGACTCAATTTCGTTGCGACGGCAGCCGGTTAACATCAAAACCCGGATTATCGCACATCCCTTCTCATACTTTGATTCCTGCTCCATTTCGCAGAGCGCACGTTCCAGCGTCGCTTGTTCAGCTTTCGTAAGATACCGCTCAACTCTTCTATCCGGCGCTAAGCGAATACCAAACGCTGGGTTACGCCCGATCAAGCCTTCACGCACAGCATAGCTTAATGCACTAGAAAGCGTCTTCACCGCTTTCGCGGCTGTGCCTTCACCACCCGTCACTCGGGCACGACCTCGTTTCTTTGTCTTTACATCCACCGCAGTCTTTCCTTCGGAGATGTCATCGCGCATTCTTTGGATGTCTTTTTTTGTGAGCTCCGAAATTTTAATATCGCCAATGAGCGGTCTTATATGGCGCTTGATCTGATTGACGTTGTTTTTAATATCTTTCGGCTTGCGGGGTGTTCCAAACTTCGCACCTCGCATACGTGAACGTCTCCCATCGGTCGTAATCCATTTGTCGCAGACTTCACCGACAGATAACTCCGCAGCTTTAGCCTCAAGTTCCGCAGCGATCCTTTGACGTTCCTGCTCTACCAGATCATTGCCTGCCTGCATTTCAGCGATTGCTGTGAAGGCTTCCTTTCTTGCAAATGCTACTCCCATTGTCGGGTAGGAGCCGATTGTCATTTTTCTGATTTTGGCACGGCGCCCCGAACCAATTCGTGTTTGAACGATAAAAGCGATTTTGCCTTTCGAGTAGAAGCGGACGCCAAAACCCTTGGGCGATGCATCCCAAATGATTGTGTCTTTACCTCTGTTATCGAACTCTTCTATAACTTTCGTTGTTAGTTTTACTGCTTGCGTCATGATACACCTTTCCAAATTACGCTGGAAAATCAACACATTGTCGAAGATGTGATACCTAGCGCGGTGAACTTGCACTCGCGGCCAAATCTGGCTCGCTAGGTATCACATAGGTATCACCATACAGGGAAAACCCAGTATACAGACAGTCAGAAATCCAAGGTTTTTATTTCTGAATCAAGGTGTTAGTGACATTGCGTGACTTACCGTGATTTAGAAAATACGTTCTCCGAAGGCAGAGGCCAGAGGTTCGAATCCTCTCGGGTGCGCCATATATGCGAATATTCATTTAATATCAGAGAGATAAAAAAGCGACCTTGGGCGCAAAGGGCCAACTGTACCACAATGGTGTAACACAATGGGCAGGAAAACCGGCACTCGGCATCCGCATCTGATGCGCCGAAATAATGTTTTCTACGTGCGGTTTCGTATTCCCAAACAACTTGCACTTAAGCTAGGTATAAGAGAACTTTGTAGATCGCTACGTACCTCTGATCTTCCAACCGCCAAGATCAAAACAATCACGGCTACCTTTTGGTTTACCGAAACAATAGCTATATTGGAAAAGATGACATCTCCGACCCGAATTGATTTAGAAAATGCTGCAAGAGAGTTTTTTGAAACTCTGCAGAAGCAAATTGACCAACCACGGGATTTCATGTCGGATCAATCTGGCATGGAAATGGATCATCAGTTAGAGCTTTCTTACACTGAGATTGCGAAGCTTGACCAAGCAATTGCCTCTAACCAGTTTGACGATGTTGAAACACAAGATAGCATCCATGAACTCGAGAAACTCGTCGAAAATGAAATAAGTAACACCGACAGAACGTTGGTGCTGCAGTTGATTGCAAGAGCAAAACGCCAGCAACTCCGGTATTTCATTCATCAATTATCGGAGCCATTGAAAGACTTTGAATCAGACGATTCCATATTCACGATGGAATCTGGTGCTAATTCTGCGACAATTTCTTCATCTGCTGCAAATGAGGTCTTCAAGCCTGAGTTCAATATCCGTGCTGCAGGAGAGCTTTACATTGAAGCTCTACGGAAAGAGGGGCTAGGTGTTTCGACAATCAGTGAAACTCGCCGGGTGCTTATCTGGATGGGTGACAAGTTTGGCGAAAACAAGCCACTATCCAAACTCTCTAAAGATCAATTGCGCGACTTTAGGGACGATATCGTGCGGCTTGGTAAAGGCAAACAGGGTAAATCTACTGGCTTAAGTGCTCGGCTCACCAATGACCCTTCAAAGCGCCTACACAATGAAACCCGAAAAAGATATTGGCGTTTCGTTCGAGGCTTTTTCTCTTGGGCAGAATCAGAACACGAAGTGCAAAACCCGGCCAACGGATTGATTGCAAAGTTCGGCAAAGCAATGCCTTCTCGAGAGACGAATCCACTCTCTCTTGAAGAAATAGATAAATTCCTTGAAATTCCGCTCTTTTCCGGTTCACGGTCTAATAAGAATCTTTCGGATTCAGGTTCAAACTTTCATCGACGTGGTCACTGGTGGTCGGGTATCCTCCATTTAGTTTATGGAATGCGCGGGGGTGAATGCACTCAGCTTCTTCCCTCTGATTTCAACTTTAATACGAAAATCCCCTACTTTGAAATTCAACCCGGTACACTGCCTGATGGACGAAAGAAGCAGCATAAAAATCACTTGCAAACGCACGCTTTTCCTATTCCGGAAGAGCTATTGAAACTTGGTTTAAAAGAGTTTGTCGATGCTCGCTCAAAGAAGAACCGTCGGCTGCTCTTCGAGTTTAGATTGGGAACAGATCGAGCCAGTGATGGATCAACTAAGTTTTGGATTAGACAGCTCAAGAAGGCCGGTCTGCACAGCGCGGGGAGAGGTACTCATGTATTCCGACATACTGTCGTGGCTCGCCTGAGATCAGAAGGCGTAAGTGATGAGGAAATTGCTTTTCTTCAGGGACGAAGTTCTACAACGGTAACAGGAAACTACGGGCCCGAGAAACAGTTGGAGATAAAGCTTAAAACACTTCGCCGACTGCCATATCTGAATGGTCTAGTCGAGAAACTCGGGGGAGCTTATGATCCCAAGAAGCACCGCCCTTAGCTATCCATATTGCAATGATAGCATGACAGATAAAACACTTTCTGTTGATTTCTGCTCGAACTTGAGAGTATATGATATTATCTGCGTATCAAGGAGGATCAGTAGATAGGGTCGAGAGACACTAGGCTACAGCGCAAGCCCGGTTGTTTGTATCGACCGGCCGCGCTCCTTGGTTGCGGAAACTGGTGCAAAAAATTGCACGGGGACCGCAGATGGAAGACAGATACTATACTCCGAAAGAAGCAGCAGAGTTTTTGAGAGTCAGCGTCGCAACGCTTGCGCGATGGCGTACCCAAATCTCAGGACCTATCTACGTCAAGTTAGGTAAACGAAAGAACTCCCCCGTAAGATATCGGGGGTCTTCCTTGCTTCTTTACACCGAGGTTTACGGCATACCCGCTGACCAACCTCAGGATGCTCAATAGACGTATCTCACTGCGACTCAAATTTAAGGTAGGTTCAACGTGCCGGTCAAAATTTCAAAAAATAAGTTCCAGTTCTATAACAAGCCGCAACCGATAGCTAAGCCTAAGCCTCTTTATGAGTTGTTCCCCAATGTAATTACTCTGAGTGATGGGAAAATAATAAGAGTTTCTGTCCCAGTACCAGACCGCCTTACACTGATAGTGGATATAACTAGCAATATATATGGGAAGAACGCGCCAGCAGATATAACGGTTGCGGAGTGGGTAAAACACACCGGTGACTATTTGAAGGATCAACCTTTCAATTCCCAGCACGTCGACAACCACTATGTTCCTGGCCCACCGTCTTGGTATCACTTTGTGATGTTAGGAATGGGGTCGAGAGAGTCTAAGGTCTGGTTTGAATTTCGCAAAGCCACGAAAAAATTACCTGCGCGTATGCGGCTAACAATGAACCCACGAAAATTGGGGCCAAAGGGGTTTAAAACGCTGATCAATATATTATCCGATCCTAATGGGCCGTTTTCGATCAAGCCGCTCGTGAAATCTGCTAGAGTTACTAAGTTTGATGTCGCCATTGATATAGTCGGACTTCAAACATCTGATGTTATCGCCTTTCATCCGAAACAAGGAAAAAGGTCCATGTATGTTGGTAAAGATGGAGTCCTAGAGACTCTCAATATCCATCGTACGGTTTCGGCTTCCAAACCCGCAGGTAACGCTATGGTTCGCATTTATGACCGTGCTCGAGAGCGATCCGATAAAGGCAAACCACGCCCTTTTGGAAAGGCGGAAGTCACACGTATTGAGGTAACCAAGGCACCCAAAAAGCCTTATAATGAATTTTTGAAACTACCTGATAGCAACGACCCATTCTCAGAGTTGAGAGTTGGATATTCTGGAGATCAACTGTCACCTTCGCCGCTTTGGTTCCAATACTTCACTTTGATACGTACAATGCCACAACAAGACGCCGCAGATTTGCTCCAACTATCCAGTGGTACAGCGACCAGTTTTCGCAAGGCAATGAGAGTGCCATCTGCACCATTGGTTTCAAAAATCAACAATTGGGAAGGATGGAAAGAAGGACTCAAGTACACAGGACTAAATCTACTAATCAACGTAGGAAAGTAACTCTGCCTAAATGTCGGAACCGTTATTTCGAAGAGCAGTTGGTTGAACCTTTGATGAAACTAAACCATACACCGGTCAAGCTAACCCCGAGCAGGTCATGCCCCGATCCAGACCGGCCAGTTGTGAAAACTAGCAGAAGTTATACCCCTACAGCGCGAACTATCGACAAAATCAAAAGTGTCACCCCAACCAAAACCATCGCCTGTTTTGTGTAGAAGAATGTGTCTTGGAACAATCGTATGGTTTTTCCAAGACGCCTAAGCTTATATTCTCCCGATGTGTTTATTGCTGCATTTGTGTTCGACCAAAGACCGAAAAGCATTTGTAGATAGTCAAACAAAATTGTCGCAAACCCGAATAGTATTGACCATATCAAAGTGTCTGAGCTGCTTGCTTTTACCGCATTGCTAAAATCGGTGCTGGTAGAAAGAAGGCCAAAGCTTGCGGCGATCAGGCCGAAACCGATGTATCTTACTAATTCGCTAGTTTCTTCTGAAAAATAATTTTGGTTGGACCGATATTTTGCGCGCCGTTCCCGGGGACTAAGTTCATCATCATTTTTGAGCCCTACGTCACTCGGCTGTTCTTTCTCTGACATTATGGTTCGTTCCGATTGCCGCCATAGCCGTCATCGTCACCTCCGCGGGACGATTTAATTCTTGTTCCTCCATATCCATCATCACCACCACCACGTCCATTTACGGCATCTTTCAAAGCCTGTCCGGTTTTGAATCTCGGTTGCCGGGATGCCGGCATCTGCATCGGTTCTCCGGTTCGAGGATTCCGGCCAGTAGATGCTTTTCTATTTTTAAGAGAAAATGTGCCAAAGCCTACGAGCCTGACTTCTTCACCTCTTTTCAAGCTCATTGTTATTGAATCGAAGATTGCGTCTACAGCTTTTGCCGCATCAGATTTTGACAATCCGCTTTGTTCAGCAACCGCACTCACAATGTCTTGTTTATTCATCTCGAATCTCCAATAGCAAAACTATTCCAGACAATCTGTTGTTTTGCAATCTCAATGGAATAACCGGGTGCAAAGACCGTTTCTGACTTTACGAACGCCTGATTGCTCGTCATAGTTTAACAGGTAAACCACCCTTTACTTGTTAAGGAGCTATGCCTCTAATCGGATATCTAAGGGTCTCCACCGGGAGGCAGCAAGTTTCGGGGTTAGGATTAGAAGCTCAACGATCTAGCATTGAACAATACGCCTCCCAGATAGGCGAAACCATCGAACAGGTTTTTGTTGAAACAGAATCTGGATCGAAAAAGAACAGGCCGGAATTAGCTGCAGCTCTCGTTGCGTGCAAAAAACAGAAAGCCACATTGATCATCGCCAAGCTAGATAGGCTGGCGCGCAACGTGGCTTTTGTATCTTCGCTGATGGAAGCTGGTGTAGAGTTTATCGCGGTTGATGCCCCCTATGCCAATAAGCTCATGCTACACATCCTGTCGGCCTTTGCCGAACATGAACGAGAAATGATCTCAGAACGCACCAAGGCTGCGCTTGCAGCAGCGAAGGCCAGAGGTGTTAAGCTCGGACGAAACGGGGCTGTATTGGCAGCCCAGAACAAGGCTGCTGCCGATAAGCATGCTGAATTGGTTCAAAAGCACATAATGGGAGCGTTGGATGAAGGCTGTGTCACTTATCAAGCAATAGCCAAGCATTTGACTTCAGAAGGCGTCAAAACAGCTGACAGCGGTAGATGGCATCCTGCAACAGTGAGGCTGATTATGAAGCGATTGAATATCGAAAAGTAGTGTGTACGCCAGTCAACGCGGTCTAGATTGTAGTGCGGCGGTAACCAGTCCCTCTATCCAATCTAGTTCATCATCACTCAATCTAGCTAGCTGGCTGGTCAGTTTCTTGAATTTTGGCCTATCCGTCGCGCCGATCTCTATGACGTCCGTAAATAACCCGGCAGGGTCGATATCCAGTGCGCTTGAAAGTTTCACAATTGTATTGAACCTTGCTCCCGTTGAACCTGATTCTAGACGTGAAATCATGTCTACGCTTAATCCCGAAATTCCGGCTAGTTGGTTTTGCGTCAAACCCGCATGACGTCTGTGGGCGGCAAGTAAATTGCCGAATCTCTGTCTTAACTCGTCCATGGAACCTCCAGCATTGAGCTAGTGCAGTCCCATGGTCGAAGGGGAGTGAAGCTATTTACAGATACGCAAAATATAGACTGCCATTTGCAATCAATTGCAATTATAGTTAGCCATAACTCGTAAACTGCTTCGTAGGAGACAATCTGTGATTAAATTTGTGAAACCCAATCAGATGCCCCTGAGTGCAACCATCTTGGTTGCCACGCTGGGATTGACTGCATGTCAAGTGGAAAAAGAAGCCGATGATGCACCTAAAGCGGTCGACGCTAACGCCAGTGAAAGAACAACTTCAGCGAAAAACCCTGAACAGCAAAAGGAAATCAAACGTGTTTGGGTGGCAATCAGAGAAGCCACAAAAAGTTGCGAGACAAGTTCGGCTGGTGCGTGGAAGAACGCAAGTTTAGCTACAGGAAAACCGCCCCATACTGGTAAGTTGGCGGAAGCTGAGCAAATCTGTGAAAATTCTAGACAAGTTGTGAGTGAATTGTCTGCAAGTAACATTTTTCCTGAAGATTTGCGTGAAGAAATCGAAATCGCTCTATATTCTTGCACTCAGTTCAATGACTACAAAAGAGCTAATGCCAAGGCGGTTCGCCAATTCTTGGAGGGCGATCAAAGTGAATGGCGGCAAAGCATGATCAAAACTACAAGTGAAGGCATCGCTCCTGCCGCTGCTTCCTGTGTGACAGAGTTCCAAGATATTGGCAAAAAGCTTAGTGTAGAATTACCAAAAATAGATTGATCTAGATAAATTCTGACTGCCCAGAAGATTGTCAAAAAGTTAGACTCCAATTCAACTAAAGCATTGGAGTTATTATGATTTACACAATCGGATATTCAAACCGCCCCTTACCTGAATTTACGAAGGAACTTGAACAGCGGTCGATCACGCGATTGGTCGATGTCCGCTCTCGGCCTTGGTCACGCAGCCCAAGCTACAATCGCAAGACTATCGAACGCTGGTCGGAGAAGATGGGCATTCATTATCAATTTGAAGGTGAAGCGCTTGGCGGCGATTGTGATGGGAACCGGGAATTGCAAGCAGTGGCAGAAACCCTGACGAAGATTGCACATGCAAGTCGGAACGAGAATGTTGCGATAATGTGCGCAGAAGGCGACCCTGCCAAATGCCACCGGACATGGGATGTTTCTGTTTGGCTTCTACGCTGGCATGAGATTGAGCCCGTTAGCATTTTGCGGGATGGCAGCGAAGAAAGTGCCGCTCAGAGCCTTCTCCGTGTTTCTAAGCGCAATCTTCCAGACCATGCTTCCCAATACCTCAGTTGTCAGCGATCACTCTTCTAACTGCCTCAAATACACATAATTGCACTGGAAATTAGGTGTCAAAATTAGGTCAAGAATGCCACACAAGGTCTGAGAAAGAAAATGGCGGTTTTCTGGGACTAATTACAAATTTGATTTACAAAATTTGTAGATACATGCAACGCGGTTTTTTGAGGGCTGAGAATTGCACAAGAAAGACAAATTTTATGGTCGTTTTTCAGATCATTGAAAACGACGTCGCTGCCTTGCTGTGACGCCATGGCCAGAGTCCATCAATTCCTACAAGCCAATATCAGAATTAGTTGGCGCTTTCACAAAAGGCGGTTACTCTAAAATTCAATTCCTATGAGGCCAATTTTGAGATGACCGACGAACAGAAGAAGAAACTCGAACAAAAACTTTGGGATATTGCCAATACACTTCGCGGAAAAATGGGGGCTGATGAGTTTCGAGATTATATTCTGGGTTTCATTTTCTACAAATATCTCTCTGAAAAAATGCACCTATATGCAAATGGCCTGCTTTCCGAAGATGGCATTGATTTTTTAGAAATTGATGAGAGCAGCGCAGATGGCAAGGGTCAGCTTGCAGCCATACAGGAGGAAGCCGTTGCACAACTGGGCTATTTCCTCAAGCCGTCGGAATTATTTGCCGAAATAACCAAACGGGGCAGCGCCGGATCCGGCACATTTATTCTGGATGATTTAACCAAGATCCTGACCAACATCCAAAATTCCACGATGGGCACGGAAAGTGAGGATGATTTTGACAAGCTGTTTGAAGACCTCAACCTGACATCCACCAAGCTGGGAAGAAGCGAGAATGCCAAGAATGAGCTGATCGTCAAAGTGCTGGTGCACCTCGACCAGATCGATTTCCGGCTGGAGGATGCGAATAGCGATGTTCTGGGGGATGCCTATGAATATCTAATCGCACAATTTGCCAGCGGTGCGGGCAAGAAGGCGGGTGAATTTTATACCCCGCAGCAAGTCTCCACCATATTGGCGCGGCTGGTGACGACCGGGAAGGATAGATTGAAGTCGGTTTATGATCCGGCCTGCGGCTCCGGGTCACTATTGTTGCGCGTGGCCCGTGAAGTGGATGAGGTCTATACTTTTTGCGGTCAGGAGCTAAATCCCACCACCTACAACCTAGCCCGAATGAACATGATCCTCCATGATGTGCACTATCGCCGCTTTGATCTGCGTCAGGAAGACACGCTGGAACACCCGCAACATGAGGGTCAGAAGTTTGAAGCTGTGGTTGCCAATCCGCCATTCTCGGCAAAATGGAGCGCCAGCAAGCTGCATGAAAGCGACGACCGCTTTTCTGCCTACGGACGGCTGGCTCCTGGCTCGAAGGCGGATTTCGCGTTTGTCCAGCATATGATCCACCATCTTGATGAAAACGGTCAAATGGCGGTCGTCCTTCCGCACGGCGTGCTTTTTCGCGGTGGGGCAGAGGGACATATTCGCCGTTTCCTGATCGAGGAACGCAACTATTTGGATGCCGTGATTGGCCTGCCCGCAAACATATTTTACGGCACGTCCATTCCAACCTGCATATTGGTATTTAAGAAATGCCGCGAAGACCCGGATGACATATTGTTCATCGATGCCAGTGCGCATTTTGAGAAGGTGAAAAACCAGAATGTTTTGCGCGACGAAGATGTTAAGAAAATTGTCGCAACCTATCGTGGCCGAACTGCCGAAGACAAATATAGCCATGTCGCGACGCATGATGAAATTGCGGAGAATGACTATAACCTCAACATCCCGCGTTATGTCGATACATTCGAAGAAGAAGAGCCAATTGATCTCGACGCAGTGATTGCAGAACTGAAAGCCATCGACGAAGAGATGGTCGAAATTGATGCCACCATCGCGGGCTTTTGTGAAGAACTCGGCATCGAGGCGCCGGTATGAGCGAGAAACAATATTACCGGGTTATGGCCGGTGCAAAGAGCGTTTACGTTGAAGATTTCATAAACGGCGGATACATAGCCGGTGGTTGGGGGTTTGACTTTGATCTGTCCGCTGATCTTGCACAGGGCTTCCCCGATTTTAGCAAAAAACTGAAGCCTATCTATCTCGAAAACCATCCAGATAAGAGCAAAGTCGCGTCGGGTTTGGCTTGCGGCATGCTTTGGACCATTTGCGCAGGACTGAAAAAAGGCGATGTCATTCTGACCCCTGATGGACAAGGTCAATATCATGTTGGAGAAATCTCCGGCGGATATTTCTTCGTTGAAGGTGAAGAACTGGCCCATCGGCGCAAAGTCGAATGGTATGACCAGACCATTGACCGCAGCGAAACCAGCGATGCCCTGCAAAATTCCGCTGGTTCGATTGGCACCGTCAGCAATATGGCAAAGCATGTCGAGGAAATTGAGCGGCTGATGGGTAGGCGTGCCGCACCTTCGATTATCGCCACGGACGAACTGATCGAAGACCCCAGTGTCTTTGCGCTTGAAATGCATCTGGAAGATTTTTTGGTCGCCAATTGGGATCAAACAGAGCTGGGCCGCAAATATGATATTTACGAGGAGGAGGGCGAACAGATTGGCAAGCAATTCCTGTGCGATACCGGCCGGATGGATATTCTCGCGATCAGCAAAGACCGTAAGGAGCTGCTGGTTGTGGAGCTGAAAAAAGGCCGGGCCAGCGATAGCGTGGTCGGGCAAGTGCAACGCTATATGGGCTATGCGCTGGATGAACTGGCCGAGCCGCATCAAACCGTTCGCGGCGTAATCATCGCGCTGGAAGATGATGTGCGATTAAGCCGTGCCTTGCGCGTAACGCAGAATATCGATTTCTATCGCTATCAGGTCAGTTTCAAGCTGGTGCAGGGATGAGCGCTGTGGCGACGGATAAGGCAATGGAACCAGCGTTGCGCTTTCCTGAATTTTCGGGGGAGTGGAGAAATTCCACAATTCAGTCACTAATTGATGGTGGTGCCATTGTTGGTCACTTGGACGGCAATCACGGTGAACTATATCCGAAGACCGATGAATTTTCTGCCGAAGGAGTCCCTTATATTTCAGCAAATGACTTAGTTGACGGAAGGGTAAACTTTTCCAAATGTAAGCGGCTTCCTGCTGAACGAGCGGCCAGGTTCAAAAAGGGAATAGCTAAAACAGGAGACTTGCTATTTGCCCACAACGCCACTGTGGGTCCGACAGCAATCTTAAAGACTAATTTAGACTACGTAATTCTTAGCACAACAGTAACCTATTTTAGATTCAATATCGAAAAATACAAAGTGAAGTTTGCTCAAGCTGCCTTCAATTCGAGCACATTCATCAGGCAATATTCGAGGGTAATGTCGCAATCCACACGCGACCAAGTGCCTATCTCTGCTCAGCGCAAATTTACGCTACCAGTGCCCTCGCTTCGAGAACAAAAAAAGATTGCCGATTTTTTGACCGCAATCGATGAAAGGACCGCTTTGCTTCGGCGGCGGCGGGATGCTTTGCGGGACTATAAAAAGGGGATGATGCAACGCCTCTTTTCGCAAGACCTCCGCTTCACCCGCGACGATGGTTCTCAATTTCCCGATTGGGAGAGAAAACGTCTCAAATCTCTATGTTCTGTGCGGAAAGGGGTTCAAGTAAATCGCGATACGTTAAATGATGCTGATGAGTTTCCGGTTATAAATGGGGGTATGTCGTCCTCCGGTTTCACAAAATCAACCAACTCAGAGGGTCAAACAATAACGGTTAGCGAAGGTGGCAACTCGTGTGGGTATGTAGCTTGGCAGACTCAAGCCTTTTGGCTTGGAGGCCACTGCTATGCTTTGGAGCCATTTCTTGACATTGCTAACTCCAAGTTCTTGTTTCAAATTCTAAAACACAATCAACCAAGCATTATGCGGCTACGAGTGGGGTCTGGGCTTCCAAATATTCAAAAGGGCGATCTTTTGAAACTAGATTTGACTATTCCGCACCTTGATGAACAGCAAAAAATCTCCAACTTTCTCTCCGCAATCGACGCCAAAATCGATGCAGCGGTAGCCCGATTGGATGCAATGGTTGCGTTCAAAAAAGCTCTGCTCCAACAGATGTTTGTTTAGCGGCTTTGGTTAAAGCAGGAATGATAGGAACGGAAATCCATGGCCCAATCAGAAGCTCAGCTTGAAGAAAGTCTAATCAAACGCCTCGGCGGGTTGGGCTATGAACGCGTTACCATCCGGACGGAGGATGAACTCCTTGCGAACCTCAAAACGCAACTGGAAAAACACAATGATGTCACGCTGACGGATGCCGAGTTCGCCAAAATTCTCAATCATCTCGACAAGGGGAATGTTTTTGACAAGGCGGAGACGCTGCGGGACCGCCTTCCTCTAATCCGTGAAGATGGCGATACGATCTGGATCGAATTTATGAACCAGACGGAATGGTGCCAGAACCAGTATCAGGTTACCAACCAAATCAGCATGGACGGCGGGACCTACAAAAACCGCTATGATGTGACGCTTCTTGTTAATGGTCTGCCCTTGGTGCAGATCGAATTGAAACGGCGCGGACTGGAGCTGAAAGAAGCGTTTAACCAGATCAACCGTTATCAACGACATAGTTTTTGGTCCGGCACTGGCTTGTTCCAATATGTCCAGATTTTCGTGATCTCCAACGGCGTGAATACCAAATATTACGCCAACAATCGCAAACAGAGCTTCAAGCAGACGTTCTTTTGGGCCAAGGAAGATAATAGCATTATCACCCAGCTTGATGCGTTTGCCGATGCGTTCCTTGAAAAATGCCATGTCTCTAAGATGATCGCCAAATATACCGTGCTGCATCAATCAGACAAAATCCTCATGGTGCTGCGGCCTTATCAATATTATGCGGTTGAGGCGTTGATTGACCGGGTGAAAACGAGCGACAAGAATGGCTATGTCTGGCACACAACGGGTTCGGGGAAGACCTTGACCAGCTTCAAGGCATCGCAGATATTAATGGATCTGCCGGAAACGGAAAAGGTCGTTTTCGTCGTCGACCGTGCTGATCTGGATTACCAGACAACGAAAGAGTTCAACCATTTCAGCGATGGCAGCGTCGACGGGACTGACAATACCAAAGCCTTGGTTAAGCAATTTGGCGACCCCAAACGCAGCTTGATTGTGACCACGATTCAGAAACTGAATACCGCGATTTCGAAGGCAAGCTATCTCAAAACAATGGAGGGGCTAGCTGACAAGCGCGTGGTGTTCATCTTTGATGAATGTCATAGATCGCAATTTGGTGACACACATTTGCGGATCACAAAGTTCTTCAAAAACTATCAGATGTTCGGCTTTACCGGCACTCCGATATTTGAAGACAATGCACTTAAAAATGAAAAGGGCAAGCGCACCACAAAAGACCTATTTGGCGAGCGATTACACCGTTACGTGATCACCGACGCGATCCGCGACCAGAATGTCCTCAAATTCTCAGTCGAATATTGGGGCAAGCTAGTTGGGAAAGACGGCAACCTCATCAACGATGAGCAAGTTGCGGCTATCGACAAAAAAGAGTTTTTTGAAAATCCGGATCGGATCGGCAGCGTCACCGACTGGATCATCCAAAATCACGACCGAAAAACGCACAACCGCAAGTTCAGTGCAATCTTTGCAGTGGGTAGTGTCGATGCCCTGATTCAATATTATGATGCCTTTAAGGCGCGGCACGATGCAGGCGAGACTGATCTGCGCGTTGCGACGATCTTTACCTTTGGCGCTAACGAGGCGGATGATGATGCCAATGGCATGATCGAAGACCCGGATGAAATTACCCCACCCAGTGGCAGCGATAGCCAGAGCAAAGACAAACGCGAGAAGTTGGATAGCTATATTGCGGACTATAACGCGCTCTATGGCACTAAACACTCTGCAAAGGATGGCAGTGCCTTCTACACCTATTACAAAGCACTGAGTAAGCGGCTCAAGGACAGAGAGAAGGAAAACGCGAAGGCCGCTGACCGACTGGATATCTTGCTGGTCGTCAACATGTTCCTGACCGGGTTTGACGCAAAAATGGTCAACACCCTCTATGTCGACAAGAATCTGCGCTATCATGGACTGGTGCAGGCTTATTCGCGGACAAACCGGATCTTGAATGAGGTTAAGAGTCAAGGCAACATCATTTGCTTCCGCAACCTGAAGGACAACACCGATGAGGCAATAAGGTTGTTCTCAAACAAAGATGCCAGTGAAACAATCTTTATCGAACCCTATGACAATCAGGTCGAGGCATTCAACGAAGCGGTGACATGGTTACGCGGCATTGCGCCTACCGTGAACAGCGTGAACAATCTGGAAGACGAAAAGGCCATATTGGCGTTCGTTAAGGCATTTCGTAATCTGATGCGGATCAAGAACGTGCTCACAAGTTTTGTCGAGTTTGAATGGGGTGACCTAGCGATGGGCGAACAGGAGTTCGCGGATTATGCGTCCAAATATCACGATATTCGCGAACAGGTGAAGACCGCTGCAGAAGATGATCCAGTGTCCATTGTTGACGAAGTAGATTTTGAACTGGAACTCATTCGGCGCGATGAAATCAACGTCGCCTATATTCTCGAGCTGCTGCGCCAGATCCAACAAGAGGAAATAAACGGCGCCCCAGCAGCCAACAGCGAGCAACGCCGCCAAGAAGTCCTCGACATGATTGGGAAGGAACCGCAGCTTCGCAGCAAGCGCGATCTGATAGAGAAGTTTATCCGTGAGAATATGCCCGAAATGGCCCAGAGTGACGATATGAGCACGGTGTTCGACGCCTATTGGTCGAAGGAACGCGATACCGCCATCGATGTACTCTGTGCAGAAGAAGGGTTGGACAAGGCAAAGTTCGAAGAAATGATTGGTGTCTATCATTATTCAAGTCGGCTTCCGCTGCGTGACACCGTTATTGGAGCGCTGAAGGAAAAACCGAAGCTGATGGAACGAAAGGGCATTATCGAACGGGTGACGGATAAATTGATCGATTTAATCCGCACGTTTGATGAGGATATTGGTGATGTTTAGGACGAATGTGTTGCACTATGTGGCGCCTCGACCCGTACCCAGATGGCGGAATTAGTAGACGCGCCAGCTTCAGGTGCTGGCGTCCTCCGGGACGTGGAAGTTCGAGTCTTCTTCTGGCACCAAACATATCCATCTTAAAGATAAAACGCAGAAACCGTCTGATCAAGACTTTGCAGCTGGATTGGTTTGAGGTACATAATACCAGTACACACATCGGTACACAGCTTGGCAAAGAACAACGGTTTTATGGGGTTTTTGGAGCAATTTTGAAGAGAGCAACTTCTCCCGTAGGGGTCACCAAGTTTGCGCCATTCCCGAATTTTCGGGCCTCATCGATTACAGACATTACATTCCTCTTTTGACTGGAATGCATGGAGCAAAACTATTGAGCAAAGAACCCTTGTTCCAATTTACCCATCAATTCTGGCTACTTCGTAACATAAGACTTGGGTATCATCCTTGGAGGTAATATAAAGCCCAGTGTACCACAAAACTGTACCACAAGGGTGTCCCACACGTTATATAGGGTTTATATTTTTCAATGACTTAAGGAACAGAAAATTGACGAACTCACTTTCCTCTCGGGTGCGCCATTTCTCTCTCTTGCGATAATTTGCTTTGCTCATATCTCAGAGGTGTGGGCTCCCGGCGGTCGGCGCGCAGTCGCGCTTGCGAACCTTCGGGTGCGAGGTCGTACCTAACCGAGTGCGCCATTTTCTCGCACAAATTGTTTAGCCTGTTGCGGTCTTCTTCAGCGCAATCAGCTCTGCATCTGGCTGGGCTTTGGTGTCGTCCAAATGGCGCTTCTCGGCATTTTCAACGCGGTCTCTGCCTCTGGTTTTCGCTTTATACAATGCCTCGTCAGCTCTGGCGAAGAGTTGCATATAGCTCTCTCCATTACGCGCTGTTGCCACGCCAAAGCTGGCTGTCAGCTCGACATTGTCGTTCAAACCCGGATGGCGCAATGCCGCAAAGGCCTGACGAACACGCTCAGCCAAGCCTTGGGCTGCGTCATTGTTGCAATCCCACGCCGCGATACAAAATTCTTCCCCGCCGATACGGCCGGCCGTGTCACATTCGCGCACAATGTTCGCGATCAATTCGCCAAATCCAGATATTGCCTGGTCGCCTGCCTGATGCCCCCAAATATCATTCACCTGTTTAAAATGGTCGATATCGGCGACGATCAAGCTGAGTGCGCGGCCTTCTGCATGGGCGGCAGGCAGCATATCGCCCATTGTCTCTTCAAATGATCCACGGTTGCGCAGGCCGGTTAGCGCATCGCGCTCCCCGCTTTCACGCAAGGCAGTGGTCCATTCGGCAATTGTTGCTGCGATAAGAACCAGGGCCATGCTCACCCCTTTCACGCCCAGCGCAAGCCCGATCAAAGAATAATAGACGGAATCGCGATAGACTTCAGCAGGAATTGCCTGTTCGAAAAGCAGGGTTAATGTCGGTCTGGCCAGAAAGTCCACTGCTTGAAATGCCATGATGGCGATGATGAAATGGTCGAGTACGGTGCGGCGGTTTGCAGTGAGCAATGTCGTCACACCCATGGCAAAAATCACGCCATAACCAATATTGACAATCACCAATCGCGGCGCGACATCATTGGAAAGCCCGATAGCCGCAGCCAATAACAGAGCGGCCCCTAGATAAACAAAGATCATGCTGCCCAAATGCAGTTTTTGCCCGACACGATCACAAACAGAGGCAATGATGAGGACCGAACCAAGGGTGTAGAATATCTGGGTCAGGTGAAAAACGTAAAACGCATCGGTGGGAAGAAAGTGGGTAAGCAAAAACCCTATGGCTGACAGAGCATAAGCAATGCCAAAGCCCAGCACGTGACGCTTAAGCCCCCCTGCCCGCCAGAGCACCACAAAGGCCGCTGAAAAAAACAGCGCCATAAGCGGCGTCAACAATCCCAATATCTGCGTCTGCATCTGGCCTTAACTCTCCATTTACAGTGTGCTAGGCCAATATGGTTAACATGGCCTTTAAGCCAGCGCGGAAGTAAGGCGGTCAAGGCCTAAACGGTTTTGATAACAAGTTTGGTTGAATCGCAAACCGAGCATATGTCTTTCTGACGCATATAACCTGCCTCTTCGGCCAATATACGCGTTTTATGATTGGCGTGTTGGCGGACCGTCAGGCCAAGCCTGTCCGTTATACAATCGTCACATATGGCCTCTGGTGAAATTGAGCCTATCATATGCGCAACATCATCAAGTACTGTCATATATTTGCCTCCAGCAAGTCTATTTCCTCATCGGTCAGGTCAAACAGCGTATAGACCATGGCGTTAATCTGGTCTTCGGCGGTTTGTATCTGTGCGGTCAGATTGTTAATCTCTGTGCGGGTTTCATCGGTCCAGCTTTCCCAGTCATTACGCTCTTTCACCGGAATATCGGCTTTCAGGCTCTTTTTCACCTCTTTTTGAAAGGCCGCGAAGTCGGGCAGGCGCCACCATGTTTTCAGCTTGGTGCTCAGCTTGGCCGCGGCGGGGTCATTGGCCAGATCGCCAATACGTCGCGTGATGCTGTGTTGCAGTGCATAGCGTTTCTCAGCACAATTTTGCGCGGTTTCCGCCAAGGTGCCAAGAGCGGCCTTTTGATCGGGTGTGACGTTGGGAATGGGTAACTTAGACACATATATTGATTGAAGTAATAGACGCCACTGCCCTCCTCTTAGAGCAGTACAAACATGACCAAAGTAAAACCAAGTGACGTTGGAATTTAGAAAAGCTAAGGATGATAAATCTTCTGAAAAAAGTGAAAAGACTGTTTTGTTTGGAATCGTACCTTTTGAAGACAACGAAAATTTGGCCCCCTGTGAAATTTCAGGGTAACAAATAGCAGTCCCATCAAACAAATCATAATATGTGCAAGCTCTGAGTTCCCACCAATAGTCACCTTTGTCTGTACGCCGCTTACAAGCCGTTGCATGTGGAGCGAGATAGGCAGCAATTGCGGGATATTCTTCCTGTAATTTTTCCCATTGTGTATCTTCATCACCGGCACCAAATGCGTCAATAGTCCAACCGCGTTTAAATAAAATTAGCCATAAATCTCGGCTTTCTGTGCGCCAGCGCTTAATATCTTTGCCCTCTAGCCAAGGCTTTAATATCTCACTTGATTTTGGGTCTTCGGCAATCAAACGGTCGCGCGTGGCGCGATCAATAACAAAAGCATCGTTACGACCGGTTAATATCCCGCGATAGGGCGAACCATAAACGTCTTTTAGCGTCTTTTTGCCGGTCACAATTTTGGCGCGTAGCTTTTGTAAGGCAGGGCTTTCCAACTCCCATGATCCATCTGTCAGGGCATTTTGGGGATAGGGTTCGCTATTTGCATGATAGGTTTTGACAAAATTATCTGCGGGCAGATCATCAATTGTCCAGAAATTCAGCTTATGGTCCTTTGCCGGTGGTTCTGCCCGCATGGTCAAAATGGCGGGGTAGGTGGTGACCCCTTCAAAAATCTGGTTATCGCCAAAATCCACCACGGTTTCCAGCGTCGCCTTTTGGCGCAAATAGCTGCGCAAGGGTTTGCCGGAACCGGTTTTGAAAAAGGTGCTGCTGCTAATATAGCCCATGCGGCCGCCGGGTTTTAACAAGCGCAGACCGCGTTCAAAGAAATAGGCATAAAGATCAGCAACGCCATGATAGACGGCAAAGCGTTTTTGCAGATAGGGTTTCAAATCGCTTAGCAATTCCTGCCGCACATAGGGTGGATTGCCCAATACGATATCAAAGCCGCCTTGCCCGCCATCTTTAGCGGCAAATATATCAGGAAAGGCGGTTTTCCATTCAAAGCCATGTTGGCGATAGGCAAAGCTGGCATCCTCTATCAGGCTGTCACCCACTTTGATATTTTCGTCCAGGCTATCGAGCACCTTGCCGCGCCGGGCGGTCTTTATCCATAGGCTAAGCTTGGCAATCTCCACGCTCTCACTGTTCACATCAACGCCAAACAGATTGTTGGTCAAAATCTCGCTATCGGGTTCGTACAGGCTGGCCTGCCCCAAAGTTTCCAGCGCCAAATTGCATTTGGTGATTTCACCGCGCAGCCAATCAAAGGCCATGATAAGAAACACGCCCGAGCCGCATGCAGGATCAACAATGCGCAAACGCGTCAGCGCATCGCGATAGGCGTTCCAGAAATTCTGTTCGGCATCGCTTTTGTTCTTCCACGCAATGGGCTCATCATCGGGCCGTGCGCCCTTTTTGGCATAATGTTGTAATAAGCGGGCAAAAATCTCTCTGCAATGGGTTCCCAAAGTCTGGTCAACAATGAAGCGCGCCACATAATCAGGCGTGTAAACAACGCCGTCACGCTTTCGCCGTCCGCTGGTGCCGCTGGTCTTTTTCTCGGCTGGTATTTCGCCGCGTGCCTCGGCTTGCAGGGCCTCTACATCGGCGATGGATTGTTCAAAAATATGGCCCAACACAGTGACCGATATTTCACTGGCAAAGTCATATTCGGCCAACCGTTTGAAGCCTTCGCAAATTTGGTCAGCAATCTCTAACTCGCGAATAATCGGGTTAATGCGGAATAGTCCGCCATTATATTTGGGGATGTTTAGCGCATCATTGCCCTGATCTATAGCGGTGAACAGGCCCAGAAAATTCTGCCAAACGGGTTTGGGATTATAGGGGTCATGATGCTCATAAGCGCCCATGATGCTGTTATCAGGGACAAGGCCATTATCCTCTGCAAAAGCGATGAACAGGATACGGTCCAAAATGGTTTGGCCAATGCCGATGGCTTCCAGCGGGTCAATAGTGTTGGCTTGCACCGCGCCGATAAGATCACTGCGCAGCACCTTATAATCCGCGTAGAGCGCATTGGTGATGTCTTTATCTTCGCGCTTGCTTTGCGCCAAAAGATCATGCGTGCGCCCACCCAAAAGGTTTTCAGCAGACATGAGCAGCATGAAACGATGATATTCGTGTGCTTCGGGTAAGCGCCGTAAATCAAAATATTCATAGGCCAATTTGCCGTCGGCATAGCTGTAGAGGCGGATTTCCAGATAGTTGGAAATACACACCCATTTGCTGCCGACATTATCACTGGCATATTCCCATGCCTGCTCCACCGGGGTTTTGGCGCGGCCCGGCATGATAGCATCCAGATTTTTGGTGTCTGCGCCCTTAAGCTCAAACGGTGCGATAATAGTCTGCTGCGTGGCGGAAAACTGGCCGATAGCCAGATCAACGCGCCCGCCGCCTATCTGTGTTTCGACATCAATATTCCATTCGCCAGATTGCGACGATGGGGCATAGCCCAGCACCTCCACCATGATTTTCTGCTTAAACTCACCGGCCAAGGCGGTTTCTTTTTGGCTGTGAATCTGGGCCGAATTGATATTCGCGGCCCATTGGGAAAGGATCGCCAATTTAGTAGCATCGGGTGCCCCCGCATGGCCAATATGCCGCGCGATCGTCTTTTTATTGAACAACTGCATATTTGACCCTCACATTCAGTGAAAGACTAGCGTGTCTTATCCATACCGCCAAGATGTTCCCGCACGATAATGACGGGATAATGCGCGGCATAGACGATATATTGCCATGCTTTATATGCCGTAAGCTTTAACGCGCGCTGAAATCGTCCACCATTTCGGCCAATACGGCCAGGCAATCATCGGCCAGTCTTTTGCAGCGTTCCGGGCTCCATCCCTGTTCTGGGTCGGGCAGGTCGCGATTGTCTTTATAGGGCATTTCCAGCGTCATGCCGACACAGCCATGGCTGGCCGTGAAACGCTCTGTCACCTGATTGGAGGACAGGGTCATATTGGCCTGGCCGGGCGCTGCGGTTGGATAGCCGAGTTCGGTTTGGAAATCTGGCGTGCGCGCAGAGAGTCTGTCGCGATAGCTAGTGTATAATGCGCCTTGCCGCTCGGTCCATGATGGTATCCCCTCAAAACCCGCGATAAAGGCAGCGGGGATGGCTTCATCGCCATGCACGTCCATGGCAAAGGCACAGCCGGTCTGGTCCATGCGGTTGCGGACACACAGCACTTCAGGGCTGCGCTCTGGCGTGGGTGCATGCCATTCACGGTTCAGGTTTACACCAGCGAAATTGGTGCGCAAATGCCCGCGACGGCTGCCATCAGGGTTCATATTAGGCACCACATAGATGCGGCATTTCTGGCGCAGCAAGCGCGCATGCGGGTCAGCCGGGTCGGTCAGCTTTTCCAGCGCGCCCTCCATCCACCATTCGGCCTGTGTCTCGCCGGGATGTTGACGCCCATAAAGCCAGACAGGCAGATCGCCCTCTCCCATGACCAGACAGTCAATAGGCTGGCCCTCAAGGCTGTGGCCCAGACATTCATAGCTGACACCCGGCGACAGCGCGGTTTCCGCAACCAGATCATGATGGCGCTCCATCGCATAAGGCGCGAAATAAGCAAACCATGCAACACCCGAAAGCGAGGCATAGCGGATGGTCAATGTACCGCTGGCTTTGTCATAGCTGGTCTGGCAGCTCTGCCAATATTCGCGGTCTTCACTCACCCGCGCTTGATAATCGGGCCAACCCAGCGGATAGGCCGATTCATTCAGCCCTTCAATGTTCAGGACAATTTCCTCACCCGGTTCTGCGGCCAGACGGAAATGAAACCATTGAAAGAAATCGGACTCGCGGTCCTTATTGATGGTGAGTCGTGCGGTGTTGCCGGAAATTTCGGTCACTGCAATGTTGCCGGCATCAAAGGCCGTATTAATGTCTGTAATCATGGGGTCGCAATAGTCTCACCCGATGTTCCTGGAAAGCCGTTAAATAGTGCACGGGTCAAAATAGGGGCAAAAATTTCGGGGTCGGTGCCTCTGGTGCCGGTTTGCGCCTGTTGAATAGCGCGTCCTTCCCAAATGGCGGTTTGTGATACTGCATCAGAAAGGCGAACATCCAAGCGATAGGTGAGCACGTCGCGGCGTGGCCCGCCAAAGGGGATGTTCAGGCCAACGCCAACCGAGCGACCAAAAGCGCCTGTTGGCCCGCCTGCGGAGACAAAGGGGTCTTTATCCGTCGCAGGGTCAATGATGCGATAGGCCAGCCGCGCAGTCTGCACCGCCGCTTTTTCATCAGTCACCACATCATAGCCCAATTGCGCAAGTTCACGCGACAGGGACAGTTCAAAAGCGCGATAGGCTGCGCTGCCCTTTTGCGTGTCATCAACCGCGACAATGGCAATAGGCCCTTTGCCAATACTGCCCAAAAGATCTGCCTCATGAAAGCGCGTTACTTCCACTGATGGATTGACCGCGGCATTACGGGGCGGCCCGCCAAAGCTGGTTGTGCATGCGCTTAACAGCAGGGAAGCGATAATCATCACGCTATATTTCATAATATAAAGCCTTTGGTGCCGGGGCCTGGAGCCTATTGGGAATTCATATCTTAGACCCAGAGGGAAATCATGTCATTTAACCTCGTAACTTTCGCCGGATTCACCCGGAAAGTCGAGAAACATTGCATCGGCCAATTTGGCGGCAATCAGACGCGGCTCAGCTTCCGGGCTGCCGCTTTTGGTTTCGCTCAGCGCCTCCCCTTCCCATAATCTCTGGCCATCGGATTGCTGCTCAATCGATACGCGCATCTCGGTAAATATGCGCTCACTGCTACCGCCGCCCAGATTGAACCCGATACCGCCGCCTAATCCGCCGCGAAACCCGCCAGTACCGCCACCAACGCCAACACTAACCGGACCGCGACCACTGCCCACGGTGCGCTGTTCGCTATTATAGCTTACCCGTGCAATTTGATCCGGAGAATCTGCTGCATCGACAATCACAAAGCCTTGCGCTCTTAGCGCATTTTCTACAGCCTGAGCATAAATGCGAAACTGCAATATCTGCTCTGCAACATCATTGGCCGGTATGATGGCGATGCGGGTCGATGCCAGAGAGGCAGAGTTATCAATAGAGTGAAAGCGGCGCACCTCGGTCGGCCCTGTTGGGGTCACACATCCGCTAAGAACAAGCACAAGGAGAAGCGACAAAACACTTATCCAGGATTTGTCTTTTGGTAAAAAGCCTGCAGCCATACTGGTCATCCTCAATTACTTTACTATTATGGTATATAGCAAAGCCCACAGCTTGCCAAACATGGTGGTAAGGGCCAGGCAGAGAATTTACGAAAAGGCATTCGGCATTATGCAAAATGATATGCACAATAAGGCCATATTGGTCACTGGCGGGGCAGGATATATTGGCAGCCATGCCGTGTTGGCGCTGAAAGATGCGGGCCGGCCTGTTGCGGTTATTGACAATCTGGTCACTGGCTTTCGCTGGGCTGTACCGGATGATGTGCCATTTTACGAAGGTGACATTGCCGATTCCGAACTGCTGGCAAAAATTATTGCGGAACAGAATATTGGCGCGATCATGCATTTTGCCGGATCGGTTGTGGTGCCCGAATCTGTTAGCGACCCGCTAAAATATTACCATAACAATACGGTGCGCAGCCGCAGCCTGATTGAGAGCGCGGTCAAAGGCGGGGTGGCGCATTTCATCTTCTCTTCAACCGCGGCCACTTATGGCATTCCAGAGACAAGCCCAGTTACCGAAGATACGCCGCAACGCCCGATCAACCCTTATGGCACGTCAAAACTGATGACCGAGATGATGCTGCGCGATGTCGCCGCTGCTCACCCCATAAATTTTTGTGCATTGCGTTATTTCAATGTGGCAGGGGCAGATCCCCAAGGCCGGTCTGGCCAATCGACCGCTGGCGCAACCCATTTGATCAAGGTAGCGGTCGAAGCAGCACTTGGCAAACGTGATGGCGTAGCCGTTTTCGGCACCGATTTTGATACGCCTGATGGAACCGGTGTGCGCGATTATATTCATGTCAGTGATCTGGCCGCAGCGCATGTCATCGCGCTGGAGCAGCTTATCGCCAAGCCAGAGCAAAGCCATTTTCTGAATTGTGGTTATGGCCGCGGCTATTCCGTGCTGGAAGTGCTCGACGCCGTAGACCGCGTGACCAATATGACCATCAACCGTAAACTGGAAGGCCGCCGTGCGGGCGACCCTGACGCGCTGATTTCTGACAATAGTGCGATTAAAGCGCGTTTTGAATGGGAACCCGCACTGGACGATCTGGATATGATCGTTACTCATGCGTTGAATTGGGAGCGCGAGCTGGCAAACCGCAAAGAGGCGTAAGCTGTGAAAATAGCATGGTCATCGACAGCAGAAATGCTTGACTTTGCCCAAAGCGGTCCGTAACTGCCTGCTTTCACTATTTATGACAAACAGAATCGCGCTCGGACGATTTCCGGTACGGCCCTGTTTGTGACTGTAAAAGGCCAAAGACATGAAGATTCGCAATTCTTTGAAATCGCTGAAAGGCCGTCACCGCGATAACCGCGTTATCCGTCGTCGTGGCCGCACCTATGTGATCAACAAAACAAACCGTCGTTTCAAAGCGCGCCAAGGCTAGGCCCAGCGCACATGGAATGATAAAAGAACCGCCCCTTGCCGGGCGGTTTTTTATTGCCTGTACTAATCTTATATCCATTAGATGCAATGCAATGGGGAAAAGCCAGCATGTCAACAATACGCAATGTGATTTTTGATGTCGGCAATGTTCTGTATCAATGGGACATTCGCAATCTTTATGCCAAGCTGATTGACGATCCCGCTCGGCTAGACTGGTTTCTTAGCCATGTCGTAACACCGGAATGGCATTATCAACATGACCAAGGCCGCGAGCTTGCACCGATGGTGGAAGAGCTTATCGCACAATGGCCAGAAGAGCGTGCTTTAATCGAGGCCTATGTCCCCAATTGGCTACACACTATTCCCGGGCCCATCCCCGGCGCGCTGGAGATTGTCCAGCAATTGTATGAGCGGCATGTCCCGCTTTACGGCATCACAAATTTTGGTGTCGAATTTTGGGATATGTTCCGCCCGACCGCACCGATATTTGACCTGTTTAGCGACATTATTGTGTCCGGCGCAGAGAAGCTGGTGAAACCTGACGCGGCAATATATCGTCTTGCAGAGGAACGCTTTGGTATCACTCCAGAAAGCGCAATCTTTATCGATGACCGCCTGGACAATGTCGAAGGCGCGCGGGCATGCGGGTTTCACGCCCACCAATTTGTTGATGCAGTAACATTGCGCGCAGATTTGGCCGCTTATGGTCTGTTGGCCGCTTCATCGGTCTGAAAGCGGCTCCGGGGCGTCTTCCGACTCTAACACCGCAACCATGGGCGTGGTGCGCGGCAGGCTCTGAAAACTTTGTTGATCACCTGCTGGGACCGGGGCGCGCGCTATCACACGTATAATGCCGAACAAGCCGCATAGCAGCGCAATCGCACCGATCATGATAAACAATCCCGGCGGACCGAATATGCTAAGCCCAGTTGAACCGATAATCGGACCAGCTATGGCACCAACCGAATAGGTCAACACCAGCCCACTACTAGCGCCAATACGTTCCTCCTCAGCAATATGATCGTTCAAGTGGGCGACGCATAGTGGATATAGCGCGAAGGAAAAACCGCCAAACAAGCCGCCAAATGCGATGGTCAGCGTGGCGGACAGAGCAACAAAAGCGATGATGCTGCTGATCAGCGCGACGATAAAGAAGCAAGTGATGATGACCCGACGCCGATCATAACGATCAGACAACATGCCTAGCGGATATTGCAAAGCCACCCCGCCGCCAATCACACAGGCGTTAAACAACGCCACTTGTGATAGGGGCATACCAATCTGTTGGACATAGACAGAGCCAACCGCATAAAAAGCGCCCAACATGCCCCCAGTTGCCAAAGTGCCAGCAATGCCCAAAGGCGACACTGCATAAAGTTTGCGCAACCCTAACGGCGTGGATTGCTCTATAACCGGCTGCTCCAGCTTTGTGAGCAGCATGGGCAACAAAGCGACGGATAAAATTATTGCCGAGACCATGAAGGGCAAATTGGGTGCATTCGCTCCTAGATTGAGCAGAAATTGCCCCGATGCTTGTCCAGTATATAGTGCGATCATGTATATAGACAAAATAGCGCTGCGATTGGTGGGCGTTGCCTCACGGTTTAACCAGCTTTCCAGGCAGACATACACACCCGCCATGGCGCACCCGTCAATAAAGCGCAGCACAATCCATACCGCCAGATTATCCGCAATGGCATAGGTCAGACTGGATGCGGAATATATGGTTACAAAAGCAGCAAAGGCGCGGATATGCCCTATCTGGCCAATCACAACATCTAGCCGCATAGACCCCAACATCAAACCGGAAAAATAGCTGGTCGCTGCCAGCCCGATTAGCAGAGCCGGCACCCCTTGACCTTCCAGCCGCACCGCGATCAATGTCGAGAGAAATCCACTGCCGATCATCAGCATGAAGATTGACAGCAGCAATGTGCGTACAGAGAGAATAGACGTGAGCATTTGCTCTAACATTAGCAGCTATATTGCGCTATAAAAGAGAATAACTCACCGCGCTGCGGTCTAAGGCGTGTCCAAGCCCTTGGTTTTAGCTGTCATACCCATCAAGCTCGTCACCGCTCAGGCGCACAATATGGACAACATTGGTAGAGCCTGGCGTACCAAAGGGCACACCGGCCATGATGATGCACCGGTCACCCGCACCGCCAAAGCTGTAACGCAAAGCCATGCGCTTACCCTTGGCCACCATTTCTTCAAAGCTGCCAATATCTTTGGTCACCACAGGGTGCGCACCCCATAGCAAGCCAATGCGTCGGCCCGTTTCTATAGAGGGGGTGAGCACCAATACAGGCACAGAAGGACGCTCTCGCGTGACTCGCCGCGCCGTTGAGCCGGACATAGTGAAGCAGACAATGGATGACACTGTCACAGTCTGCGCAATACTCGCCGATGCTGCAGCCAAAGCATCTGCCGTTGTTTCATCGGGCAATGTCTCGGTAAAATGCACCCGCGCGCCATAGCCAGGATCATTTTCTACCTGAATGGCGATGCGGTCCATGATCGACACAGCCTCAACCGGCCAGTCACCAGCCGCTGTTTCTGCAGACAGCATAACAGCATCCGCACCATCATAGACCGCCGTGGCCACATCAGAGACCTCTGCGCGGGTTGGTGTGGGTGATGAAATCATCGATTCCAGCATCTGTGTCGCAACCACCACCGGCTTACCGGAACGGCGCGCAGCAGCGACAATATTCTTCTGCATGGGCGGCACTTCTTCAGGCGCCATCTCAACACCCAGATCACCACGGGCAACCATCACAGCGTCAGACAGTTCCAATATCTCTTCCAACCGGTCAACGGCGCTGGGCTTTTCAATCTTGGAAATCAAAGCTGCCTTGCCACCAATTAATCGCCGTGCCTCTGCAACATCTTCAGGACGCTGCACAAAGCTCAGCGCAATCCAGTCTGCGCCATGTTCAAGAGCAAAACTTAAATCCGCGCGATCTTTTTTGGTGAGCGCCGCCAAAGGCACAACAGCATCGGGCACGTTCACGCCCTTACGATCCGAAATACGCCCACCAACCTCGGCACTGGTCAGAATACTGTCTTTTTCGGCCTTCAGGACACGCAAACGCAATTTGCCATCATCAACCAGCAAACGGTCGCCCTTTTCCAATATGCCAAAAAGCTCTGGATGCGGCAGGAAGACACGGTTTTCATCGCCCAGCGTCTCGTCACGATCAAGCGTAAAATGGCTGCCATGGCGAATAAGCGCTTCACCGCCCTTAAACTGGCCAACTCGCAATTTTGGGCCTTGCAGATCGCACAATATGGTGATCGGTCGTTTGACCTTTTTTTCGATTTTGCGGATCGCTTCTATAGTTTTGGCATGGGTGTCATGTTCACCATGGCTCATATTAACGCGAAACGCATCGGCACCGCTGCGGAACAGGGCCTCTATCATATCTGGAGAATGGCTGGCCGGACCCAATGTTGCCAAAATTTTGACCTTGCGCGCACGGTGCCCCGCACGCTGTTTCGTCGCCGCCATAAAATATGTCCCCAATTGTCTTGTGTGATGCGCGTTAAAGCATTGCTTTGACATGCATATGACAAATTTTCAGGTGCAAAGGCAACGCACAGTTTTGCAAATCGCAATATTTTTACTCTCTGCCGTCACGAGCATAGGTTTTATGGCAAATCCTACATGGTTGGGGAAAGCCATATATAGGGCATTGTGAGAATCACTGACAGACACCTATAGCAGCCAAGAACCTGACCACAGGCACAGCCAATCATGATGGAGTATATATGACCGAGGGCAATGTAGCAGCCGACCAGTTACGGCTTTTTATTGAGCGCGTTGAGCGTCTGGAAGAAGAGAAAAAGGGCATTGCTGATGATATTCGTGATGTCTATGCCGAGGCAAAGGCCATGGGCTATGACCCAAAAATCATGCGGCAAATTGTCCGTCTGCGCAAAATGGAGACGCATGACCGTCAGGAAATGGAAGCCATTTTGGATACTTATAAATCTGCACTTGGTCTCGCATAATCTGCTATGCACTCCTGATCGTTATAAAGTTTCTTTGAGAGGGAGGCATAGCAATGTACAAAAAGATGATCATCAGCACGACACCGTCACTTGAGGGCTATGTCATCAAGGAATATCTGAATATCGTGACTGGCGAGGTGATTGTCGGCGCGAATATGTTCCGCGATCTGTTCGCCAATATCCGCGATATGGTGGGCGGCCGCTCCGGCGCTTATGAAAATGTGCTGGAGCGTGCGCGCGGGGAAGCACTGGCCGAGATGCAGGAACGCGCAGCAGATATGGGCGCAAATGCTGTTATTGGTGTTGATCTGGACTATGAGGTTGTCGGCCAGAGCGGATCGATGCTCATGGTTTCTGCCAGCGGCACCGCTGTTCTGGTCGAACGGGCATAATCCTTTATAGCAATAGGGTTTTGGCCTTCTACGCAATGGTCATATATACTCGCGCTTGCGTCATTTACGCGCATTGTATCTGGTGCAATCTAAAGCGCTGTGATCGCAGCAATTTGCTATCATGCCCATAATATCGGCGTAACATGGATCGTTAGCGGAATTGTGCATCAGTCGATTGCGATGTTGCCGATTTGACGCTAGTAGCGGTGCCAACACCTTTAATTTATCGAAAAAGTCAGAAGAACCATGGCAGGCCATTCCAAATTTAAAAACATCATGCACCGCAAGGGCGCGCAAGACAAAAAGCGTTCTAATCTGTTTTCCAAATTAAGCCGCGAAATCACTGTCGCAGCGAAAATGGGTATGCCCGACCCTGATATGAATCCGCGTCTGCGTGTTGCCGTGAATGCCGCCAAAGCGCAGTCCATGCCCAAGGATAATATCCAGCGGGCCATTGATAAAGCATCGGCCAATGAAGGCGATGAATATGAAGAAATCCGCTATGAAGGTTTTGGCCCGGGCGGCGTATCGCTCATCGTTGAGACATTAACTGACAACCGCAATCGCACCGTAACCAGTGTACGCACTGCTTTCAGCAAAAACGGCGGAAATATGGGCGCTTCTGGTTCTGTCAGCCATGGTTTTGACCGGCTCGGTCTGGTGTCCTATCCGGCCAGCGCTGGCGATGAAGAGACCATTTTGGAAGCTGCAATGGAAGCCGGCGCAGAAGATATTGAGTCGTCTGAAGACGGGCATGACATTTGGACCAGCATGGATGATCTGCACGAAGTGGCCAGCGCTTTGGAAAAAGCATTGGGCGAAGCAGAAAATGTTAAGCTGGCATGGCGCCCGCATGTGCGCGTTGAAATGGATGAAAAAGACGCTGGCACATTGCTGAAACTGATCGATGTTCTGGATGATGATGACGATGTACAAACCATCTGGGGCAATTATGATATTCCCGATGATGTGATGGAAAAACTGGGCTAAGGCCAGCACAAATTGTCATGAAAAAGGCCATAGGGACCAGCATTGTCTTATGATCATTCTGGGTCTTGACCCGGGCCTTGGCACCACTGGCTGGGGCGTGATCGCGAAATCGGGCAACCGCTTATCGCATATCGCCAATGGCCAAATCAAAACCGATGCCAAAATGCCGCTGGCCAGCCGCTTGCTCCAGCTCGACCTGGAGCTGACCGATGTGTTGCTCGAGCACAAACCGGATGCCGCTGCGGTCGAAGAGGTTTTTGTGAACAGCAATCCGCAATCAACTCTGAAATTGGGGCAAGCACGCGGTGTGGTGCTTCTCGGTGCCTCGCGCACAGGTATTGAGGTCGGCGAATATTCTGCGCGATCAGTCAAGAAATCGGTCGTCGGTGTCGGCAACGCCGATAAGAAGCAGATACAGGCGATGCTAAACATCCTGTTGCCCGGTGCGAAGATAGCGGGCGCAGATGCAGCCGACGCATTGGCCGTTGCCATCACCCATGCCCATCATGGCTGAAAAGCAAGGCTGGGCAAAATGGCGCAAACGCAGCCAATATAAGGCACTTGCAACAGACGCGGCAATCCAGCTGATTGGCTATACCGGTCATCGCAGCGAAAATGCCGTGCATATACGTGCGCGGGTATTGGCAGAAAAGGCATTACCCAGACCCGGTGCCAGCACATGGTCACGCATGCGCGCCATGATGGCACTTTACAACACTGAAGAGCTGTCCAACATTGCTGCTTATGTGGAAATGGATGGCCGCCATATCGCCATAAAAAGCGATGATGACGGGCATATTAAGATGCGCGTGCCCAGCAATGCAGCCCTGCCACCAAATACTGACTGGGAAGCGATAACACTGAACGCCAAAGCCCCCAATGGCACGCTGGTTTCTGTCGAGATACCCATCATCGCCCCGGGCGAAGCCGTGGCGGTAGGCGTTATCTCTGACATTGATGATACAATTTTGGAAACCGGTACAACCAATTTTCTGCGGAACTGGCGCCGTGTGCTGATCGAAACGGCCGAAGAGCGCTTGACCGTGCCGGGCGCTGTAAAACTCTACCGCGCGCTTGCCGGATCGGCTGCCCAGCCTGTGCGCCCATTTTTCTATGTCTCCACCAGTCCATGGAACCTATATCCCATGTTGGCGCTTTTTAAGCATCTCAACGGCCTGCCAGCCGGCCCTATGTTCCTGACCCGCTTTCATATCAGTCGGCGCAAAAAACGCTTTCACCGTACGGTCGAGCATAAATCTACAGCAATCAACAAGACACTCGCCGCCTATCCCGATATGCAATTTGTGTTGATTGGCGATAGCGCTCAGCATGACATAACAATCTATTGCCAAGCGATTGCGCAGCATCCCGGCCGTATTTTGGCGGTCATTATTCGCGATGTCGAAAATCGTGCCGAGCTGGCAGAAAATGCAACCGCTCTTACAGATATCGCTGCGCAGAATGTGCCTGTCTATGTCGCGCCCTCTCTGGCCGGAGCAACGGATTTTCTAACCAGTGAAGGGCTGGGCCATTTGCTGGTCCGTGGGTAAGCCATTGCGATCACTGGTATGGCCGAAATAATCCGCTATAGATTGTCACTATGATCGCAAAACTTACTGGCAAATTGGATGATGTGAGCGCTGACACCGCCATTATTGATGTTAGCGGTGTGGGCTATCTTGTCCACGCCTCTGCACGAACACTGTCCGGCCTTGGCGCGCGCGGAGAGAGTGTGACTATCCACACCGAGATGCAGGTTAGCGAGAATGATATGCGCCTGATCGGCTTTGCCAGCGCCAGTGAACGCGATGGCTTTCGCATGTTGACCAGCGTTCAGGGTGTTGGCGGCAAAGTTGCACTGGCTATCCAGACAGCATTGACCCCTGAAGAGCTGAGCCGCGCCATTGCTCAAGGCGACACGACACAAGTGACACGGGCCAATGGTGTTGGCCCAAAGCTGGCCAAGCGCATTATCAATGAGCTGAAGGACAAAGTAGCAGGCATTGATCTGGGTCCATCGGTTGCGGCAGGGCTATCGCCATCCCCCGTGGGCAGCGCCAATAGCGACGCTGTATCTGCGCTCAGCAATTTAGGCTTTAAGCCAGTGGAAGCGGCGCGCGCCGTGGCCTTGGCCGAGGGCGAATTGGGCGAAGACGCCGATGCCAATGCGCTGATAAAATTGGCGCTGAAGAAGGTTGGCCGATGATATGAGTACGCCTGAAGATCGTCTGATATCCGCTGACCGTGCGCCTGAAGATGCCGATGCGGCTTTGCGTCCCAAGACGCTGGATGAATTTATCGGGCAAGAGGCCGCACGGGCCAATTTGCGCGTCTTTGTGCAGGCTGCAAAAACCCGCAGTGAAGCGCTTGACCATGTGCTGTTTTTCGGGCCGCCAGGGCTTGGCAAAACAACATTGGCGCAAATTGTTGCGCGTGAAATGGGGGTTGGATTTCGCGCCACTTCCGGGCCAGTGATCGCCAAATCGGGCGACTTGGCCGCGCTACTGACCAATTTGGAAGAGGGCGATGTTCTCTTCATCGACGAGATTCACAGGCTCAACCCGCTGGTCGAGGAAGTGCTCTATCCGGCTATGGAAGACCGTGCGCTCGATCTGATTATTGGTGAAGGCCCATCGGCCCGCTCGGTGCGTATTGATCTGCCAGCCTTCACCCTAATCGGCGCAACCACGCGGCAGGGATTGCTGACCACGCCCTTGCGTGACCGGTTCGGCATTCCGGTGCGGCTCAATTTCTACACGGTGGATGAGCTGGAACTGGTCGTCTCACGCGGGGCGCGTTTGCTCGATCTGGGTATCGCCAGTGATGGCGCACGCGAGATTGCCCGCCGTGCACGTGGTACGCCGCGTGTTGCAGGCCGTTTGCTGCGCCGTGTGCGTGACTTTGCCAATGTCGCAGGTGCAGCCACTGTCGATGCCAAGGCAGCGGATGCAGCACTGACCCGGCTGGAGGTCGATGGTCTGGGGCTGGATGCAATGGACAGGCGTTATCTCACCATGATTGCCGATATTTATAAAGGTGGCCCGGTGGGTGTCGAAACGCTGGCCGCTGGCCTGTCAGAGCCGCGCGATACCATTGAGGATGTTATTGAGCCTTATCTTATCCAACTGGGACTGATCGCTAGAACAGCGCGTGGTCGCCAGCTTAATGACCGTGGGTGGCAGCATCTGGGTTTAACCCCACCTGCCAGCAAGCCTGAACAAGGTCAGGCCGGACTCTTTGAAAGATAACCCTTTTTATAAGGGCAATAAGGCAAAACGAGTCACGGCTGCGGCGAATGATTGCGATATGGCTTTTGCGACTTCCATTGCACTGAAAAACTGCCTAATTATAAGATAATGACAATCGCTTCCTCCCCTGTCGATATCACCCCTTTTGCCGGGCAATATATTGATACGCTGCATTATTTTGCGGTGCGGGTTTATTATGAGGACACGGATTTTTCCGGCATAGTATATCACGCCAATTATCTGCGCTATTGTGAGCGAGCACGTACCGACATGTTAAGCAGGGTCGGCATTGATCAAAGAGCAGCCTTTGAAAATGGCATTGGCGCTTATGCTATTGGCGCCATAGATTGCAAATATCATATGCCAGCCAGATTTGATGATGCTTTGCTGATTATCAGCACCGTTACCCGGGTGCGGGCAGCGGGTTGCGAAATTCAGCAACGGGTAATGCGCGGGGATGAATTGGTTTTTACCGCAGATGTGAAAGCAGCGTTTTTAAACCCGAAAGGTCGGCCCGTACGCCAGCCCGCCCAATGGGTAGAAGCATTCAGGTCGGTTTTGAACAAGGATGAAGAATTTTTATGATCGAACAATTGGGCCTGTCTACAGACGCCATTACCCTGTCCCCGCTCAAATTATTTCTTGAAGCGGATATTGTCGTCAAAATCGTGATGGTCGGCTTGGCATTGGCCAGCATTTGGACGTGGAGCATCATTTTCGGCTCGGCTCGATCAATCGGCAAAGCGGGCAAACAAAGTCGCACCTATGAACGCGATTTCTGGAAGACTGAAGATATTGACGCTTTTTACAAAACACGCGGCAAGGAGGATGTCCCCAGTGCGCGGGTATTGGCCTCCGGCGTGCAGGAGTGGCGGCGATCCACTGTTACCAAAACACAGGATAATGAAGGCACGCGCCAGCGCCTTGCCACAGCCATGAGCGCGGCCATTGGTGAAGAGATTGACCGATTGTCCGAGCGACTGAACTTTTTGGCAACCGTTGGCAGCGTCGCGCCTTTTGTTGGGTTGTTCGGCACCGTTTGGGGCATTATGCGCAGCTTCTCCGCCATTGCGGCGGAACAGAACAGCTCTTTGGCGGTGGTTGCTCCAGGCATCGCTGAAGCCTTATTTGCTACGGCCATTGGCCTGTTCGCTGCTATCCCTGCTGTTATTGCTTATAACCGTTTCTCCCACCGCATTAACATGCTGGAGGCACGGCTATACCGCTTTGCCGATGGGTTTCATGCAACGCTGAGCCGTGAGCTGGAAAAGGGCGCATAATATGGGTGCGTCTCTTAACACTGGTGGTGGCCGCTCGCGCGGACGGGGGGGCAGAAACCGTGCGCCCATGGCAGAGATTAATGTCACGCCCTTTGTCGATGTGATGCTGGTGCTGCTCATCATCTTCATGATTACCGCGCCTTTGCTGGTTGCGGGTGTACCGATTGAATTGCCTGAAACACGGGCCAACCCGATTGAGCAAGAACGTGACCCTGTACAGATCAGCATTGCAAGTGATGGCGCCATTTATGTTGATGACAATCCCGTATCGCCCGCCGAACTGCCTGCATTGCTAACGCAGATCAGGGCAGGCTCTAGCGGTGAAAGTGACAAACCGCCGCAAATCGTGCTGCGTGGTGATCGCGCCATTGATTATGGCACTGTGCTGCTGGTGATGGGCGAACTTAACCGCGCAGGGCTGAATAATATTTCCATGGCTGGTATAAATGCGCCGGGCAATTAAGTGACGGCAAAGACAGCGGTCATTTGCTGTTCATCTGACTAGGATAGACAATCAGGCAATGAAGCGATCAGAATATATCGGATTGGGTATCGCCACTATCGGCCATGTCGGGCTGTTTGGTGTGCTGTCGCTATCGATATTAAACACATCTGACAGTTTTGAACGCAGCGAACCGATAGCAGTAACACTGTCTGACAATATAGCCTTGGCTGATACATCGCCCCGACCTGATGCCGAACCGGCGACCAGTATCGCCCCCGAAATAGGTGAGATTGTGCCACCGCCAGAGGAATTAACGCAGCCGGAAGACACGCCGGAAGAGGCTGAAACAGTGCCGCAACCTACCCCAGCGCGTACCAGTACGCCAAAAGCAACAGCGCCCGCCAAGGTTACGCCCAAGCCGAAACCAGCCGCGAAGAAACCGCCTGTGCCGGTCGATCGTTCTGCCCGTCGCCGCCCTGATCGTCGCCGAACAGGTTCTCGCCTTGGCAACAATTTCCTCGATGGTGTTTCGGATCAGGAATCGATTAGCCGTGACCAAACGCCGCCAGCAGCCAGAGCGGGGCCGCAGGTTCAAGCATCCCTGCAACGCGAGATCACACGCAAGCTAAAGCCCAAATGGCGAGCACCAACGGGCGCAGATGTAGAGCGTTTGGTCACCACCGTTGATTGGCGCCTTGATAGAGATGGCCGTGTGGTCGGCCAACCGAGATGCACAAAACAAAATGGTGTTAATGCCAGCAACAGACCACAAAAAGACCTGCATTGCGAACGGGCCATTCGCGCAGTGCTGGATGCCCAACCTTTTAGCTCCCTGCCGGTCGAATATTACGACGCTTGGGATAATATCAGTTACGATTTTGACAGGAAACTCTGATGCGTTTTTCTATCCTTATTTCTCCTATCATGGTTGCCGCTCTGGCATTCGGCTTTGCGCCCGGCATTGCCCAATCCCAGACCGAGGCCGAAGCACCTGCGCAAGATGGTCCTCTGCGCGGCAGTGTTACAGATGATAGCAGCGACAATATCATCACCATCTCTGTGCCCGGCCTGCCAACCCCGCAATCCGCGCAGACGCCAGCGGGCAGCACTGATGAATTGGGCGCTCGGGTAAGCGATGTTATCGTTGCTGACTTGCGCTCCAGTGGCTTGTTTCGTCCCTTGGGTCGCAATGCTGTGCGCGCCATAAGCTATGATGAAGTCACAACCCCTGCCCTGAGTTATTGGCGCGGCCGCAATAATGAAGCCCTGATACAAGGCTTTGTACGCGCCATGCCTGATGGGCGCATCACTGTGGGCTGTTATCTCTATGATGTTGTGCTGGGCACTGAATTGGCGCGGCAAGGCTATGTTGTGGAACCGGCAGATTGGCGCCGTGCTGCGCATAAATGTGCCGATAGTGTTTATTCCCGTCTGACCGGTGAAAGCCCGTTTTTTGACAGCCGTATTGCCTATATCGCTGAAACCGGACCCAAGGACCGCCGCACCAAAAGATTAGCGATTATGGACAGTGATGGTGCCAATCACCGCTTCATCACCAATGGTCAGGCAACGGCGCTCACACCGCGCTTCTCTCCGGATTACCAGTCCATCGTTTATCTCAGCTTCCTGAATGGCAGCCCCAGCATTTATATTTATGATGTCGATAGCGGCAGACAGCGTCGTGTTTTCAGCACCAGCAACCCGACATTCGCGCCGCGCTGGTCGCCCGATGGGCGTTTCATCCTCTTTTCCATGGCCGTTTCTGGCAACACAGATATCTATCGCATTTCAGCGGGTGGCGGCGAGCCAGAGCGTTTGACCAATGCGCCGGGCATCGATGTGGGCGGCAGCTATTCACCCGATGGCAGCAAGATTGTATTTGAAAGTGATCGCTCCGGCGCTCAACAAATCTATGTCATGAATGCCAATGGCAGCAATCAGAAAAGGATCAGCTTTGGCGGTGGTCGCTATGCCACGCCCGAATGGAGCCCGCGCGGTGACCTGATAGCCTTTACCCGTGTTTCTGGTGATTTCCGGATCGGCACCATGACACCTTCTGGCGGCAATATCCGGCTGCTCACCAATAGCTGGCAGGACGAGGCACCAACATGGGCGCCCAATGGCCGTTTGATACAGTTTTTCCGTACTGCGCGTGGTTCTGGCAAAACCAGCATCTGGCAAGTTGATCTGACCGGTAAGAATGCACGGCAGCTCCGGACGCCGGTTGATGGTTCAGACCCGAGTTGGGGGCCGGTATTGCCTTAAACATAAGACATAGACATAATCCTGACCGAGAGCCATATTGGTGTGAGTCGGCGGGGTATGAAGGCCAATAAGCAATTGATGAACACACTTACAGGAGTTTAAAATGACTGCTTCAAAATCCCCAAGAAATATTTTGCTGAGATCAGCAATATTGACGGCTTCCGTTCTTGCGCTCGCAGCATGTGGCCAGAAGCCTCCACCAGAATTGCCGCCAGCACCAACAACCAATACTGGCCCATCGACAGCCACTACACAAACGCGCCCTGTTGAAACAGGATCTGTACCGGGCAGTCAGGCTGATTTTCTGGCAACTGTCAGTTCTGATCGTGTGTTCTTTGATACTGACCGGTTCAATATTGATACTCAGGATCAGCAGACTTTGCAGAGCCAAGCGCGTTGGTTATCGCAATATCCTAGTAAGAGAATCATTGTCGAAGGCCATGCCGATGAACGCGGCACGCGTGATTATAACCTTGCGCTGGGTGAGCGCCGCGCCAACTCCGCGAAAAACTACCTTGTCGCGTTGGGCATTGCACCATCACGGATACAAGTGGTCAGCTATGGCAAAGAGCGTCCCGATGCACTTGGCTCTAATGAGCAAGCATGGGCGCAAAACCGCCGCGCGGTCACCGTAACGGTAGAATAGAATGTGATTATCAGGGCGGCGGTAAGACGCATTATGCCGCCCCCTTATAATGATGGCAGACACAAAAAAGCCGCGCAAAAGGACAACCCTTTGCGCGGTTTTTTGTTAAATATGGTGTTTAGGCCTGACGGACGCCTGTCATCGCCATTTTGCCAAATGCACCAGCACTGACTTCGCCTTCCAATGTGTCACCATCAACAGTGGCTTCGCATTCCAGCTTCATCGGCATGGGAACAGTCATATCCATGGTCCAGATCAACTTGTCACCAACGACTTTACCGTCGGTAATATCCAGTGAGCCCATAGCTCCAGTGTTTGAACCACTCCAGCTATCGCCATCAACATTGACCGTCAAAACCGACTTTTGATCACCCATTGGTGACTTGGTCACACAATCATAAACGCCTTCTACTGACATTATTTTTCTCCTAAAATTCGCGATATGCCTGTAATATATGAACCCGTTACATGCTATATGCAACAGGTTCATATGTGACGTTACGACTTGCTGATAGAGCGGTCAGTCTGATGCGCTCTCACTGTCTTTAGCCTCAGGTGTGTAGCCGCGATACTCAACAGGAATACCCAGTTCTTCAAGCTGTGGCGCCACTTTCGCAGCATCGCCGACAATCACCCAGGTAAAGCCATCAGGATTGATAGCTTCGCGCATAGCTGCATCCAATTGTTTAGCATCCAGTCCCCTGTAACGTGAAGCCAACTTCTCAGCATAATCGAAATCACGGCCAAAGCGTACATCCGCCCTTAGTTGACCAAGAACTGCAGAAGATTGCTCATAGCTACCAGGCAATTGGCGGATATTACCGTCGATAATACGCTCCAATTCCTCAGGCGTTACCCCTTTATCGCCAATGAAATCTTTCACATTATCTACGATAGCAGCAACCGACGGACCGGTTTTATCCGTTTGCACTGGTGCAAAGACAATAAATGGCACGCGGTCATCAGGACGTTGCAAAATTGTGCGTGAACCATAGGACCAACCTTTTGTCTCACGCAGATCAAAGTTTATGCGAGACAAAAAGTCGCCGCCTAATGCTTCATTCGATGCTTGCAGTGCGAACAAATCATCAGTGCCTTTAGCGTTCAATACCTGCCCTGCAAAAATGAGCGACTGGGGTGAATTGGGCTGATTGATGACAATGATACGGCCCTCTTGTGCAGGAATCTTTGCATCAAGATTCTTATCTGGTGCAGCTTCACCTTCTGGTGCCCATGCGCCAAAACGCTGCTCTAGCATTGGAATCACATTGTCCAGCTTAACATCACCCACCACGAAGATTTCCGCCTTTTCAGGGCGCATCCACGCACTGTGGAAGTTCAGTAGATCATCGCGTGTCAGCGAAGACACGACAGCCGGATCGCCAGTGCCAGTCAGCGGCTTACCATAAGGATGCTCTTCGCCATAGATGAGCGGCGGCAGGTTACGCAGCGCCAGCCCAACAGGCTGACGGTTTTCGCCAGCGATACGGGTTAGCTGTTGCTGACGAACCCGCTCCAATTCACCAGAATCAAAAGCCGGATTTTTGATGACATCAGCAAGCAGATCAAGTGCGGGGCCCAAATTGGGTGTAACTGCGCGAACAGAAACAGTGCTGTCATCAAGGCCGCCACCTACAGAAACATTGGCGCCCAATCTTTCTTCTGTTTCCGCAATTTGAATGGATGTGCGGGTCGTGGTGCCTTCATCAAGCATGGCCGTGACCAATCCATGCAGTCCGCTTTTGTCTGCTGGGTCGGCTGCGCTACCAATATCAAAATTGACGGCAACGCGCACGGTGGGCACGGCATTGGTCTCAGCGAAATAGACTTTAATGCCGTTAGACAAGGTTGCGGTCTCAACATCGGGAAAGTCAACATTTGTCACTTCACCAATTTCTGGCAATGCGGAATAATCAGGATCAACCTGTTTATCGCTTGACTGCTCCTCAGCAGCGGCAACTTCTTTATAGGCTTCACGCTCACCTGGTTCGACACGAATTTCCACAACTGGGCGCGACAGCCATTTGTTCATGGCAGTGCGAATAGTATCTGGTGTCAGCGCAGCCAGACGCTGCAATTCAGTTTTATAATAGTTGCTGTCATTAGCAAACAGTTCACCAGATGCCAGTGCCACCGCTTTACCACCAAAACCGCCAACCTGCTCCAGACCAGATATTCGATTTGCGGCCTCATTTGTCGCAACACGGCTTACTTCATCAGCGCTGGGCCCATTTTCAAGCAAATCAGCCAAAATCTCATCAAGACGCTTACCAACAAGATCAACATCTACGCCGGGCTTCACATCAACCGAGATTTGCAGCAGACTGCCAGAAACAAAGGGCAGAACGAAGCTGGAGACACCAACGGCGAGCTGCTCTTCACGAACCAGCACATTGTCGAGCCGCGAGCTAGAAAGGCCGCCCAATATGCTGGTGCCTGCACGTACGGCCGTATAATCAGGATCGGTCAGACCCGGGACAACCCAATTACGGTAAATCCGTGTAGTGGGAACCTTATCATACATGACTTCTTTGACAGGAGCATCAAGCGTAGGGATCGGCGCAGAGACTGGTGCAACGTCTTTGCCGCGCGCGATACTACCAAAATATTTCTCAACCAAAGGACGCGCCTCGGCAGTATTGATATCACCGGCCAAAACCAAGATCGCATTATTGGGGCCATAATGGTCAATGAACCAATTGCGCATATCATCAAGGCTAGCCGCCTGTAGATCTTCCAGTGAACCAATAGTGTCATGGGCATAAGGGTGCCCTTCTGGGAACAGCAATTCAGTCTGACGATAGCTTACCAGACCATAAGGCTGGTTATCGCCCTGTCGCTTCTCATTTTGCACAACGCCAATCTGGTTGGTCAGCTTATCCTGATCAATTGCAGGCAGCAAATTGCCCATACGATCAGCTTCCAAGAACAAAGCAGCTTCAAGAGCAGCCTTAGGGACTGTTTGGAAGTAATTGGTCCGGTCCAACCATGTCGTGCCATTCAGGTCAGTAGCACCAATGCGCGACGTATAGTTGAAATAGTCGCCAGGAGCGGCAGCAGAGCCGTTAAACATGATATGCTCAAACAAATGGGCATAACCAGTCTTGCCTTTTGGCTCATGCTTGGAGCCAACATCATACCAAACAGACACAGCAACAATGGGTGCTTTACGGTCTTCATGAACGATAACCGTTAGGCCATTATCCAGTGTGAATTTTTGATGCGGTATATCAACCGCTGCGACCAGATCGGCGACCGGCGCAGCGTCTTGCGCCATTGCCATGGGTGCGACCAGAGCCAGAGACGCCGCCAACGGCATAGCTGCGCAGAATTTTTTGAAACGAATGCTCACGAGTATATTCCTCCAAAAGAAGCGTGATTGTTCCTTGGAATATACAGACAAAAGGCCAATGCACAACGACGTTCATCGCCTTTAAACGCCGCCCATCGACTGGCAAACGCCTATATAATAGAAAATGATAATATTGCCCGACTCTGCGAAACTTTCTGTCTTGCCGGCTTACCTATTGCGGGCGGTAACTCTTAAAACCTGCCGCCTCCAAGGCGGTGCGTGTAAAGAGAACAGGTTTTAGTTTCCGCTGCACAAATAAAGGCGCCTGATCATTATAATGCGGGCTTGCCGGGCGTGTGGTTGCTGCGCCAAAGGGCCGAATAGATTGTGACGAGACATTGCCCTGTGCGTCCCATTCAACGAACATCAAAAAGCTATCGCCATGGACAATGGCCAACCTGCCATCATCCTCAACCCGCCACCGCGTTGCAGCGCGCAATGCATCACTACCGCCAATATAGGGCAGATCAACATCACCATGGCGCAGACGCAAAACATCGCTCATGGGTGGATCAATTGACCCGAAATACGTGTTCAAATGATCGACCGTTTTTTGCAGTTCTTCCTTCGCATCCAGCGTATCAATAAGCGAGCGACCGAGCGGCGCATTGAACAGCCCTGTATTCATCAGCATCAATGCCAGAGCATCGCCACTGCCCTTGCCATCAAGGTTCCAGTCCCAACCGGCCAACAGCGCCTGCGCCGTTTGCAAATCCACATCGTCGCCAACATCAACCGCCAGCAACGCATCCATCCATAATTTGGGATATTTGTCCTGCTCATATCCGGTGTCATATTTGATCCGTTCAAGCTCTGCACGGCCGATCTTGCCTTCCGCTTCAAACAGAGCAATTGCACGTGCACCGCGATTGGTCCAATTTTCCTCAATACCCAACAGTGGCGAAAAGTCCTCACGCTGCAATTCATCGCCTGGCCCTGCAATAGTATAGGGCGTGTTATTGGCATTCATAACATAGCCAGACGCTGGATTGACCAGCCTTGGCACCTGATTCCAATTAACCGGCTGTTGCCAGATCAAATCAGACCGGTCACCCGGCACAATAGAGCGCCAATTAACACCCGCTTTTCTATCTGGGAAACGGGCATTGTAAAACATACCGATATTGCCCTCTTTATCCGCATAGATGAAATTGGTTGAAGGCACGCCCTGTATCGCCATAGCCGCTTGCCAATCGTCAAAATTTTGCGCTTTTTGCAGGCGGTAATATTGGGTGAGCATGCTCAAATCATCAATGCTGGCATAGCGCACCGCGAAATAGCCTTTGTCATTTTTGATAACCGGGCCATGCGCTGAACGATAGGTAGTTTGCGGATAAGGTATCGTAAAAGGACCATATTTAACCGGCAGCCATATAGTTTTGCTTTCCAAATCCCGCCATTCGCCATCCAGCTTATATTGCGTGCCGCTATCATTGACCGCCAGTTCATATACGTCGATCAAGTCAGGGCGGTTTACAGTATTGGTCCAACCCAGATTTTTGTTATGCCCCAAAAACGGGAAAGGTGATCCTGGGAAAGTTGCGCCAGCAAAATCCCAACCCTCTTCGCTATGCACCACAAGTTCATACCATGCGACCGGCCCTTCCCAAGGCTGGTGCGTATTGGATACCAACCGCGTTACATTGTCGCTCGAGCGCTCAGGGGTAATGGCAAAGGCATTCGAGCCGTTAAGCTCTGGATATTGGCCAAGCGGGGTCATCATTCGCGGCGTTGATCCCGGTTTTGCTTGTGCCAGTTTATCATTGGTCTCAGCTGCCTCTGTCTCTTCACTTGGTGCTTTCGGAATATTCAGAGCCGGTCCGCCATCAGCGCGCAATTCGGTGCCCGCCACCAAAGGCTCCAATGTCCGGTTCAACCCGTAAAAAAACGGTGACCGCAAGGCGAAGCCCGCAGCCACGTCACGCCCATTGATAGGAAAGAGGCCCGTAAGCACCACTTCATCAGCATGCGTTTCCGCATAGCGGTTTATACCCGCTGCATAACCATCCAATAATGCCTTCACATCCACTGGCAGTTCATCATATTTATCAGCAACCGTTTTGCGTACTTTCAGCAGATGCGCAACATAATCAACCTGTGCGCCTTCGGCACCGGTCATTGCCCCCAAACGGCCACGTGTCATCGCGGCCACATCTTGTAAGGTTGAAAAATCATCCTCTGAATGCGCCCATGCTATACCATAGGATACATCCGCATCAGTCTTGCCAAAGATATGCGGCACGCCAAATTCATCGCGGTAGATTTCAACCTGATAATCGCGCTTTTCCGGCTCTGCGCCCGCGATAGGTTGCGCAAACCACGGCTCCCAAAAGGCAAGAAACAAGGCGACCAAAACCAGTAAAAGAATAAGACCTGCAAGCGAACGTTTTATAATCAAAGCCATGAGCGGACATTATAGCCTGCCCACCAAGCGGCAAGCAAAAACTATATCTATTACTCATGCACATATGGCGCTGGTCAGCAATTTGCGTTTGGCAAGACCAGAAGCAGAGCCTAAAGTCCAAGCCATGACTGGTTATAATCTGGAGCCTAGCAAAAAACTGCACTGTGACAGCTGCCCCGTACAGGATAGCGCGGCCTGTGCCCGTTTGAATAATCAACAACGCCTTCAACTGGAAGAAATGGGGCGCGGCCGAACATATCAACCAGGTGAGACAGTATTTCACGCTGACGGCGATAATGCACAATGCGCTACGCTGATTTCAGGTTTACTAAAGATTGTTGATTGTGACAGCAATGGCGTAGAACGTATTATTACCTTGATCCACCCAGCTGGCTTTGTCGGAGAATTGTTCACGCCTTTGCATCGCTATGATATTATCGCTCTCAATGCAGCGAAGATCTGCCTTTTCCCGCGCAGCGATTATGAGAGGATGCTGGATAACAGTGCGGAACTGACCCAAGGGCTTTTGCGGCGAACTTTGCAAAGCGTTGAGGATAACCAACAGTTTTTAAGTCTGGTCAATCGCCGCACGGCAAGAGAGAAAGTGGCCGGATTGTTGCTCACTTTAGCAGAATCCAGTGGGCCATCGCCATGCAAACCAGATCATCATATTGATATGTGTATGACCCGCGATGAGATGGCGGCCCTATTGGGCATAACTATGGAAACCGTTAGCCGTCAAATTGGCCAATTGGAGAAAATGCAACTGATCCGCCGAACCGGGGTCCAGCATATCGATATACTAGATTGGCAAGCTCTAACGGATCTGCTGCAATAAAGGCATTACAATTTGAAAGCCGTCACGAAACGATAATGGCAACGCTCACGCCCCAGCCCAATATGATCAATGGCAGAGTGAATATCTGGATCAGTGCATCTCTCGCACTCAGATGACCCGTCTCGATTTCAAGTCCATTGCGTATGAAATGTGACCATTGTGGCTGTTTGGTTTCAGCTGCTGGCTGCATCAAGGACCAACATGCAGGGACTGCAAAAAACATGATAACAAAAACTGCAAAAATGCCGAATGGGACAATCATTTCGCGTTCACCAGTGGCCATCGCCATTATTCCTAAATAGGCCATGATGATTGTAAACAGGACGCCATGAATGACAGGCGGCAAATCAAAATGCCGGTCTGGCATGGCCTGTTTGCGCATCTCGCTACCTTGCTCTGATGGCGCTATTGATGTCCGCTTGGTAGCGGCAACGATTTTTGCTTTTTCAAATGTGTGTGCGGGTTGATAGACAGACATGCTCTTGCTCCTTAATTCCAATACAGGGGCAATAACGCAGCTGTGGCAGGCCCACTTTGACATTTGTCAAAGCCATAACGACGTACGCAGAAATATTACCGACATCGAAATGTTTTGTAGAGAGATTAGTCCTAGCCCTCTTGTGTGATAAAATGACAACACCATATCGAGCATGGGCATGACAGGATGTGATGAGAAGAGGATAAGCGCGCAATGAATCTCGACAAATTTACAGATCGGGCAAAGGGCTTTTTGCAGTCCGCCCAGACCATTGCCATAAGAATGAACCATCAGCGCATATCGCAGGCGCATGTTATCAAGGCGTTGCTGGAAGATAGTGAAGGCATGGCGAGCGGCTTGATCACGCGTGCCGGTGGGCAGCCACAAACCGCCCAAAATGAAGTAGATACGCTTCTCGCAAAGGTTCCACAGGTGTCAGGCGGCGGCGCGCAACAAACGCCGGGACTAGACAATGACACTGTCCGCTTATTGGACAGTGCCGAACAGATTTCTGAAAAAGCCGGTGATAGCTATGTCACTGTTGAGCGGCTTTTGCTTGCTGCGGTCATCGCAAAGAACACTGATGTTGGCAAAGCGCTCGCCAAAGCCAATCTGACGGCAGAAGCACTCAATAGCGCAATTAATGATCTACGTGGCGGTCGCACGGCGCAAACTGCCGGTGCCGAAGATAATTATGAAGCGATGAAAAAATATGCCCGCGACCTGACCGAAGCTGCGCATGATGGCAAGCTTGATCCGGTTATAGGCCGCGATGAGGAAATCCGCCGGACAATCCAGATATTGGCGCGGCGCAGTAAGAATAACCCTGTGCTAATTGGCGAACCTGGCGTTGGTAAGACGGCCATTGCTGAGGGCATGGCGCTACGCATTGCCAATGGTGACGTGCCAGATAGCCTTAAGGATCGCCGTTTAATGTCGCTTGATATGGGCTCGTTAATTGCTGGCGCTAAATATCGCGGTGAATTTGAAGAACGCCTAAAATCTGTACTCGACGAAGTCCGCAGCGCCGATGGCGAAATGATTTTGTTCATTGATGAGATGCACACTCTTATCGGCGCGGGCGCATCTGAAGGCTCTATGGATGCTTCCAATCTGCTGAAACCTGCTTTGGCGCGCGGTGAGTTGCACTGTATTGGCGCGACCACCTTGGATGAATATCAAAAATATGTTGAGAAGGACGCTGCGCTACAACGGCGTTTTCAACCTGTTTTTGTCGATGAACCCAATGTTGAAGATACAATCTCCATATTGCGCGGGCTTAAGGAAAAATATGAGCTGCACCATGGTGTACGCATTACCGATGGCGCGTTGGTTGCCTCTGCCACCTTGTCGCACCGCTATATCGCTGATCGCTTTCTACCGGACAAAGCCATTGATTTGATGGACGAAGCCGCGAGCCGCATCCGCATGGAAGTTGAGTCAAAGCCGGAAGAAATCGAGATCCTTGATCGCCGGATTATTCAGCTAAAAATTGAACAGGCTGCCTTGTCAAAAGAGAGCGATTCCGCATCGCAAGATCGTTTGGTCAATCTTGAAAAAGAACTGTCCGAACTGGAGCAGCAATCCACCGAATTGACAACTCGTTGGCAAAATGAGCGTGACAAGATTGAGGCAGAGGGCAAGCTGAAAGAAGAGCTTGATGCCGCGCGGATTGAACTAGAACAGGCGCAAAGAGCCGGCGATCTGGCAAAAGCAGGGGAGCTATCCTATGGACGTATTCCCGAACTGGAACGCAAACTTGCTGAAGCTGCAGATGCGACCGAAGGCGCCATGTTGCGCGAAGAGGTCACAGACGAAGATATTGCATCAGTCGTCTCGCGTTGGACGGGCATTCCGATAGATAAAATGATGGAAGGCGAGCGCGAGAAATTGCTCGCAATGGAAGAAAATATCGGCAAGCGTGTCATTGGACAAAAAGATGCCATCGTTGCTGTGTCCAAAGCGGTACGCCGTTCACGCGCTGGACTGCAAGACCCAAACCGGCCTTTGGGCAGTTTCCTCTTCCTCGGCCCTACCGGCGTCGGCAAAACCGAACTCACCAAAGCATTGGCCGGCTTCTTGTTCGATGATGATCAGGCCATGGTGCGGATTGATATGTCCGAATTTATGGAAAAACATTCGGTCAGCCGGTTGATCGGCGCGCCTCCGGGCTATGTAGGTTATGACGAGGGCGGCGTATTGACCGAGGCCGTCCGCCGCAGGCCCTATCAGGTCATCTTGTTTGATGAGGTTGAAAAAGCCCATTCGGATGTTTTCAATGTGCTGCTACAAGTGCTTGATGACGGGCATTTGACTGATGGACAGGGCCGCAAAGTCGATTTTTCCAACACGCTGATTATTTTGACATCAAATCTTGGCGCGCATCATCTCGCCGCTATGACAGATGATCAAAAGGTCGCCGATGTTGAACCGCAAGTCATGGACGTCGTCCGTGGGCATTTCCGTCCTGAATTTCTTAACAGATTGGACGAGATTATTCTTTTCCATCGCCTAGCACTTGAGCATATGGCGCCGATTGTTGATCTTCAGGTCGCGCGCGTACGCAAATTGCTGCTCGACAGGAAGATTATGATCACGCTCGATGATAGTGCCCGAACTTGGCTCGCGCGCGTTGGCTATGACCCGGTTTATGGTGCTCGGCCGCTAAAACGTGCCGTGCAACGCTATCTGCAGGACCCACTTGCCGACATGATATTACGCGGCGATGTTCCCGACGGTTCAACAGTCACCGCAAGTGATGGTGACGGGGCATTAAAGCTAGAGGTTTCCTGAGCGGTTATTGAAATCGGCATAAACACATCGCACGCTGTGCGATACAAACAGTCACACAGCGTTGCGCACCGAGCTACCACACAATAAAAAGGCCCCGAAGATCGGGGCCTTTTCTATTTGAGATAAAATTACTATTAGAATTCTTTGGTTACAGAAACCGAGAAGCGACGACCGAAGACGTCATCAATACTTGCCGGAATACAAAAACCATTCAATTCTTGGCATTGTCTGTCGAACAAATTGCGCACTGTAAAGTTAAAAGTAAAGTTATCTTCTGTACGGAAGAATGTATTGAAGTCAACTGTTACATAATCTTCAATCTGGTCGAACTGGCGCTGATCCGGTGTCCGGTTAAAGCGTGAGATCAGCTGTTCACCAACATAGTCAATCGTAGTGCCGAAACCGTAATTGTCGTTGATGTAGTTAAGAGTAGCGAGACCTTCAAACTGTGGATCGCCAACTTCACCATCAGAACGTGCAGGCGCAACCCCAGTAAAGTCAATCTGACGGCGCAATGTCACGGTCAAAAGACCACGCAACGACAAGTTACCCGGTAGGCCAAGACCGTCAAGACTAGTACGATAATTAAGTTCACCCTGTATGCCTTCAAATTCAATGGCATTACCATTGATTTGTCCGGTTGTGACGGCGGGATTTGCTGGATCGTTGGGAACCTCACCATTGGCATCGCGGCCAATCAGCGAGCAGAATTGGTTACCATTAGCTGGATCATTGACATCAAAATTATCATTGTCAAAGCATGCTGCATTAATGGCAGCGGCACCCAAATTGCCAATCGGATCGCTTATTTCAATATTGATATAATCAACTGTGATCGACAGATTTGGAATAAATCTTGGTCTAATGATACCACCGATTGTCCAGCTATCAGCCTGTTCATTCTGCAAATTAGGGTTGCCGCCGTTAAAGATTGGAACAGTGGCCTGAGAAGCCAATTGTGGACGACTGATATTTGGGAATGCTGCCAAAAACGCTTCACAGTTCCGGCGACGCGCTTCTGGGTTAGGGCCACCATCAATAGCTGCTGCGAAACACAGGTCAGGAATAGCTGCAAATGCGGTACCTTGCGGCGAAAACAATTCGGAAATTGCAGGAGCGCGGAAAGAGCGCGTGAAGTTACCGCGAATTGTGATATCTTCAATTGGTGAAATTGCACCACCTAGAGCCCATGAGAAGAAGCCACCATTCACAGTATTATCAACATAACGGCCACGCGCATATGTATCGATGCTGTAGATAAAGCTCTCATTATCAGGAGATATTGGTGAGAAAACTAATTCACCAAATACCTCATCAAGGTTAAACCCACCTTGAACTGCTGGTATTGCAACAGCGCGTCCAAGACCCAACTCTGTAAATTCTGATGGATTAAACGCACCACGCTCATCACGGTGCTCATAACCCACATTGATAGCAACTGGGTTGCCATTAAATTCAAACAAGGTGCCACCAACGTTAACGTTGAAGACGATTTGCTCAAGCACTGAAGTGCTAAGATTGTCATTAACAACATAAGCAATAGCTTCTGGTGTATTCAGATTACCAAAGAAGTTGAAGGGAACACAATTAGCGTCGGCAACCGGATTTTGGCCAGCCTGTACCGGCGTAGCAGGATTCGGATCACAAACAATGTTACCCGCTGCGTCTGTGGTAACGTTGGTCGCATTGATGAAATTTTGTGCGTTAATATCCTGCCTAAAGTCACTAATGGTGCTTTGACCATAAGTGAACGCAGCTTCAAAATTCCAGTCGTTATTAAACAACTCAAAGTTACCACGGGTGCCAAGAACACCGCGCAAAAATTCCGTTTCCGCAAAACCGGTCAAGTCAGCAATGCCGACATTGGCCCGCGATACAGTGAATGTGTCAACGCCAGCTGCTGCAAGAACGCCGCGCGCTTGGTCATTCAGGAATGGGTTGTCTGAACTAAAGGTCAAACCGCTGCTGGCGCCACCAAAGAATGGTGAGTTAAATGTCGGCTGCTGAACCAATTCATCGGCACGCGCATCATAATATTGCAATTCTGTGAAGACATTAATGTTATCGGTAATGTCATAATTGGCAAATATATTAGCACCAAAACGACGCAGATCAGACGTTAACTGCCCAAAATCGACGAATTGGAAACCATCACCGCCAAATGCTCGGATACCAGTTGCTGCAGTTCCTCCTGTATCTAGTAATGGACGCACGCCCACATTGAAAGGCACAAGATTGCCCGTGGTTGGATCAAATTGAAATGCACCGGCACCACTAAGACCATTTAATGCACCCGGAGCAGCTGAAATACCTAACGGTCCGCCAGAGATAACACCACCATTTGACAAAATGAACAAATTAGTACTGTTGAACAAAACTTGAGCGGGTACACCATCAGTATCACCGTCTGGGCCGGGAGTCTGAAGACCAAGTGATGGATCAACACGAAATTGTGGGATTGTATTAGGCTCAAATTCAACATTGTCGCGGAAGAATTGACGTTGATTTTGCAAAACGCCGTTAGTCTCTGTGTAGAATGACGAAATTTGAATGTGGCCACGGCCATCAGCAAAACTGGTCCCGTAAACGCCTTCTAACCGGTAGTTAAAATTATCACCCTGCTCTGTAATTCCAGATGTGGCATTCAAGGACAAACCTTCATATTGGTCATCCAGTATAACGTTTACCGTCCCAGCAATCGCATCAGAACCATAAATTGGTGCACCAGCGGTCGAAACTTGGTCAACACGCTTAATAAGAGCGGTAGGAATGATATTCAAATCGACCTGGATGCCTGGAGCACCAGCACTAAACGGGTTAGGAACGTTTGAAGATACAACGCGGCGACCATTGACCAGGGTCAAAGTACGGTTTGAGCCTAGCGCGAAGATGTTAACAAAGTTAACGCCCTGACCAAAGCCTGCCTGACCACCATCTGGTGTGACTGAGCCGCGAATAGACGGCAGTTCATTCAATGCATCAGCAACATTAATAAAGTTACGACTAGAGATAAAATCAGAATCGATGGTGGTTGTAGGTTCCGTTGGCTGTAAATTCGGCAACTGAATACGTGTACCAGTGACCTGAATGATCTCCTCATCCTCATCCGCTACATCAACAGCAGCTTCTTGATCTGGCTCTTCTTGTGCCAAAGCCGGCGTTGCTAACAAGGCAAATGCCAAAGCAGCGGGTGCTGCTCCGTAATGTAATATCGAACGCATACGCATTATGCTTCCCCTTAATTTTATCCCAAGACCAGCTGACTGGTCCACACCTGAAAGAATCCTACCCATAGAATTCCAAAAATGAGCTTACATGAATAAAAAGTTGCTGTTGCATGTAAAGAGAATGCCAGCAGGGGTTATAGTTTTTTTGCAAGTTGTCGTTTTTTTGTCACATATTTCTCGGTGTGCATGCTTCATATGGCGCCATATCAAGCATAATCATCAAAATGCGACAATATTATATATTATGCTTTTGATATTTATGCATAGCCATTCGTGATTGAATGAACATATGCTGACCACGGAACATTACGGCATATGCGATATGTATCCAGACCATGCAGCTTTAAAGATAGCCGCCGACATTTCTATCAGTCTAAATCCAGACCCGATAAGTTGCTTTAATGAGAACACGCACACTCGTGCTGTCACACCATTTCTTTGAGTATAAAATTGCTTATGGTGTCGACAGTGAAAATGTTTTGCTTTGCATTTCACTCAATCAACAAATTTAGTTGGCAAGATTATATTCCCGCAATCATGCAAAAAAAAGGGGTGCCAAAATGACACCCCTTTAATATTGTTTTCGCGATCAAACTTAGAAGGTCACGCGACCTGTGATTGAGAAGCGACGTCCCAATGGATCATAAGTTGATGGGAAAATGTTGCCGCTGTTAAACGCGGTCGTACCAATATCACTACCCACAACAGTCGGATCGTTATCAAGCAGGTTGATGATAGCAGCTGTAATTGTGAAGTTATCAGTGACTTGGGCACGCATGGTCAGATCGAAATAATGCTCAGCACCAATACGTGTGAAGTCGCTAAATGGTGAATTCGGATCAGCAGCTGTTACGATGCCACCATCTGGATTACCCATTGCATCAACTGATGGCGAACCAAGGAATGTTCCGGTTGCATCAACCAATGGCTCCAATTGCACAGCGTCAATATAGCGCCACAACAGTGAGAGATCGATAGATTCAAACTGCAATGTTGCACGTGATGAGAAGCTGAACTCAGGTTGGATGGAACCAGTGAGATTACAGTTTGTGCTGAAGAAGCCAACACATTCACGGTTGATCGCACCAGGGTTGGCTTGGAACGTTGATGAATTTGTCCAGTTACCAGTGACCTGAAGGTTCAAATTAGCGAAGTCCAGATCAGTGTTATATGTAATCACAGCATCGATACCATCAGTTGCGATCACACCCAAGTTAGACGTTGCGGTGATGAAACCAGGTGTATTGACCACTGGCCCAGCCACGGCACCCGTATCAGGGTTACGCGCAATCAAGGCACAAGCAGCAGAACCAAGAGCGCTGCCCGGAATGTTAGGAGCACCAGCAGCACCAGCACCAGGACCGAAACATGAAGCAATAATATCATCTTCACTTGGCGCACTAATCGCGCCTGTGATTTCAATATTGTAATAATCAACAGTGATAGACAGGCCTGGCACTACAGCAGGCTGAACGATAACACCTACAGTCCAAGTATCAGCATCCTCTGCAGCCAAGTTGGGGTTACCACCAAAGGTGATGTTTACCTGACCAGCAATATCAGCAGGAACCGAAACACCTGCAGTAGTAAAGCCCGGGAAACCGCCGCCGGCAGCAACTTGCGAGTCACAAATAGCAGCCAATGCAGGGTCCGTAAGTGGATTACCGCCTTGACATGGGTCGCTGGAGTTATTGCCAAGACCGATTTGTACTGGCGCAAACAATTCACCAATATTTGGAGCACGTGTCACTTGCTGATAGTTACCGCGGATTGTGAAACCATCGACAACAGTCCAGGCGCCACCAGCTTTCCAAGTAAACTCAGTTCCTGTTGTGGAATAGCGAGATACACGAGCGGCCAGATCTAAGACAACTTCTTCAGCAAAAGCTACATCGCTAAGCAGAGGAACTTGAAGCTCACCAAAAGCTTCGTAAACATCATAGCTACCGCCTTGGTTAGGGTTCGCTGCACCATTACCCAGAACTTCACCCGGCGTTTGTGACAAAAGATCAGATGCAGTGAAAGCGGTATATTCGCGGAATTCACCACCAACAACAAAACTGATAGGTTCGGCAGCACTAGGAATAGAGACACCGAAGTCGCCACTCACAAAGCCAATAATCGAAGCCAGGCTGGTTTGAACTGATGATGAGTTACCAACATCAAGGAATGCGCCAACTTCAGGAGTGATAGAACCAATAGGGCCGAACAGGTTGATAGGAACACAACCATTTGATGGGTCAAGACAAGCATCCGCACTAACGGAGTTGAGTGACTGGTTAAGGCGGGTCAGTGTACCATTGCCAGACTGTGTGCTGATAATCTGACTTTCGCCGTATGAAGCGAACACGTCAAAATCAATACTATCTGTTATTCCGCCACGCAAGCCGGCTTTGATCTGGAACAGATCGGTTTGGCTAACATTGTCACGTGTTCCCAACTCAACAAAACGGCGACCCAATTGAGGACTAATAGTCAGGAAGTCAGGGTTAGCAGAACCATCGGCAAGAGTTGGGCCGAAAGGCGTTGCACCGGCAGCATCACACGCAGCCTGTCCAATATTAGCCAAACCACAAAAAGCATTCCGCAGACCATCGCTCAGGAACGGGTTATTCAATGGAAGCGTAACCGCGTTAAAGAAAGAGCCAGAAGGCGCGATCTGGGTCGCAGTAGTGCTCTGCGTGTAAAGCGCTTCGGTATATGCTGTTATTCCATCAGTCACTTCATAGTTAGCAGAACCATAGATGCGGAACTGCTCAAGAGGAAGTTGAAAAAGGTTGAAAGGGTTGAAGTTGAATGGGCTTGCGATACCAGCGCTGATACCGTTGAAATCAGGGTCAACCTGACCGAATAAGCCGCCAAAGAAAACGCCTGTAGGAATTGATGTGGCTGAACCACCTTCCGAGGCATCTTCAGAGTCAATATTTACAGCGCCAAATGGGCGAGCACCCTGCGTTACTGCATCACGGTCTGTGTAACCAACGCTAAGAACTGCATTACCACGGCCATCATCAAAATTTGCACCAAGCGTCAAGTCAGCACGGAATGTCGATGCATCACCTTCTTCGGTCAGACCTTGTGTCACGGTAAAATCAAGACCAGAAAAATCTTGCTTTGTGATAAAGTTAACGACGCCGCCAATAGCATCTGCGCCATATGTTGCACCAGCACCGCCCGTTAGAACATCAACACGCTCCAACAAAGCCACCGGGATAACATCAACGTTAGTGATGCCGCCTAATCCAGCTGGAACGATACGCGTTCCATTCAACAATGTAATATTGCGGTTAGCACCAATGCCGCGAAGGTTAATAAAGGTAGAACCACCATTACCGTTATTAACTTGACCGCCAATACTAGGAACAACGCCAGGAATTTCACGAATAAATTCTTCGACTGTGTTTGCTTGGCGGAGATCAATTTGATCTGCAGTCACAACACCAACGGGGCTGGTTTGTTCAAGGTTAGGGTTGTTTACGCGTGTGCCTGTGACGACAATGGCATCTTCTGTGTTTTCAGCGAGTTCATCAGCATCAGCGTCTTGCGCCATTGCCGGAGAAGCCACCAATGCCAGACCCATAATCGCGGGAGCAACGCTTGATTTTAATGCGCGTGTAAGATTAGATTTTCTCATGTGGATTAATTCCCTTTTCTATTTATCCATTTGAACGTGCCAAATGGGGAACACGCCGAATGTATATGTTCGGAATAATTGGTGTTGCACGATCTTGTAAAGCCCCGCTAAGCCTAGCGTATCGCTTTGACACTCACCTGCGACATTTTGGCAACAAGCATGGAGCTGTAACAAAATATGGTATTTTTCGGGTAATTTTTGAAGACATAGTGTTATGCTGTTGAATATGAGAGATGCTTTAAAGTTCTTTGTGTAATTGATATGAACGCCAAGGAATCAAACAAAAGGTTATACATGCCTCACATAAAAAATAGTGCTCAAAAATCGATATTTCTAATATGCGCATTGTCGTCATATATTGGCATTGCCGCAGCTTCGCCCCTTTACGGCCAATCAAAGATTCCAACGCCGAAAGCGCTTGAAGATATTGCCGTTTGTCAGCAGATACAAGACGACGATGAACGTTTAAAATGTTTCGACCGGACGGTAGCCGTTCTTAACGAAGCGACTAGCCGGGGTGATGTCATTGTCGCTGAAAAAGAAGTGGTAGATCAAGCACGCAAAGAAGTGTTTGGCCTTAGCCTTTCAGACAATCCTATTTTGGGCAATACAGATGATGTCGGTGTAAAATCGATAGACACAGTCATTACGTCTGCGGCGCAAACACGCAGCGGTAAGTGGATTTTCGTTGTAGAAGGTGGCGCAAGTTGGCGACAAACTGATACCAAGCCATTGCGCAGGAGACCCAAAGCCGGTCAGAAAGTCACGATAGAGCGAGGCTTGTTAGGGAGTTTCATAGCCAGATTGGAAGGTCAGAAGAAAACCGTCAAAGTAATACGAATCAGATGAACACATCTCAATGTAACGACGCCATTTGACGCACCACTATTTATTGCGGCATTGGCCCCGTTAACAACATTGGGTCAAGCCGTGCGGCGTTCCATTTCATGCTCCAATGTAAGTGCGGGCCAGTAGCGCTGCCGGTTGATCCGATATTGCCGATATACTGACCTTTTTTGACACTATCACCTGCATTTACCGCGATTTTGGACAAATGCAGAAAGGCGCTGTTGAGGCCCATGCCATGGTCCAGCATAAGCAAATGGCCTTCAAGGCTGAACGGTTTGCGTGCTGCCAAGGTTACCACGCCATCTGCCGGCGCAACAATCGGCGTGCCGTTGGCGCGCGCGATATCGACCCCTGTATGATAGCCACCCGGCACACCGGCATATATACGTTGATTGCCAAAGCGGCCTGATATCCGCCCCGTGGCAGGCCAGATAAATTGCTGTCGCCACCCTTGACTGTCCGATTGGAAAGCACGGGCAGCGACAATCTGTTCCAATTCCGGCGCACGTCTTTTCTGGAATGCCGCGCTGGCCGTCCGCTTACGTCGCGGCAGATTTACTCTCTCAATATTCCATTTGCGCGGATTCACAATCAATGTCCGGCTTTCAACGCGGCCAGAGGAAAATGTAACGCGCAGTAAAGCCTGATTCGCGGCATCGCGGTTAAAGCCAAGCAGAAAGCTGCCATCATCGGCAATATCGATATCTTGGCCGTCAAACTCTATCGCCACAGCATCGGGCGAAACTTTGCCAAGCAGCACTCCGCCCTGACTCGCCGTATCAGCTAATAACAATTGCTCTGTCGCAGTGGCATCTGGTGCAATGTCATTATATACTTCAGACACAGCGGGCGCAGCCAAAGATGATTCCGTCGCTGCCTTAACCAGCATTTCGCCTTCCACATCATCAACCGCTGCATTATCAAATGCATAGCCACTGCCGATCAAGACAAGTGCCGAGGCAGTGACCATGATAAGACGCGATATCATTATGGCCCCTCCGCCAGTGCTTTCTGCACCGAGATTTCAGCACTTGCATAGGCTTCCTGACGGCTCACGCTCCAATAGCGCAAATCCTCCAGCATGATGCGCTCGCCGCTAACAGCACACATCACATGGTCGCCCGAGGCCAAAATGCGAAAACTGCCCGGGCCGTAATGCAGTCTTGCCTGTTTATTCTTGTTCGACATCAACATGCCGGGGCTCCTATCATTTTGACCAGCAAAGCACAAAGTTCTTTACGCGCTGCTGAATATTGCAATCTCAAAGCAGTTTTGGCTGCTCCCCCACAGGCTTTTGCGGTGCAGGTTTTTTGGCTTTGGCTGGCTTTTGGGGTGATATTGGTGCGCCGCCTGTTAAGGCGTCAACCTTGCCATCACCAAAATGCAGCTGCAAATTGCGCGCATCTGTTGCGGCCTTGCTGCTCGTGATGACCTGACCTTCCTTATCTGTGACCTTTGCATAACCGCGCGACAATGGTGCATCAGGATGCACTTGTTTCAATAGGCGATCGAGCGCGGACAGCCGATCTGCTGCATCAGCCAAGGGCCGCTTCACAAAAGCTGGCGTCAGGCGCGTCTGTTGCAGGGCTGTCCCTGATTGGCTCCATCGCCGCTCCAGCAAAGCGGGAGTCATCCGGCCAGCCTGCATGGCAAAGCGTTCCTTTGCGCGCCCATGCACATAACCCAATGCGCGTGACATACGTTCGGTAACATCATCGAATTTCTGCATGCTTGGGGCAAACAGACTGTCCGCCTTTGGCAATTGCCTCGCCCAGCGCTCCAGCCGTTCGCTGGCCAATCCTAAAGCACGCTGCTCCGCTCTTTGTGCGCGCAGGCCCAACTCGGTAATATGCCCCGCCAGATCAGCCCGCACTGGCACCGCCATTTCAGCAGCAGCCGTTGGCGTCGGCGCACGCCGGTCAGCGGCATAATCGGCCAATGTCGTATCTGTCTCATGCCCCACCGCGCTAATGATGGGGATGGTGCAATCGGCAATCGCGCGCACCACAATCTCTTCGTTGAAACTCCACAGATCCTCAATCGAACCGCCACCACGCGCGACAATCACCAAATCGGGTTTGGGCACATTGCCGCCCGCCGCCATGTTGGAGAAGCCATTTACCGCATTTGCAATCTGCGCTGCGGCCCCCTCACCCTGAACCAGAACGGGCCAGACCAGCACATGGCTGGGGAAGCGATCGGCCAAGCGGTGCAATATATCGCGAATCACTGAACCTGTGGGCGATGTCACCACGCCAATGGTGCGCGGCAAATAGGGCAAGGTCCGCTTTCGCTCTGATGCAAACAGCCCTTCTTCACCCAGCCGCGCCTTCAGCTTTTCAAACAGCTGCATCAGCGCGCCTTCACCCGCCAATTCCATACGGTCGATAACAATCTGATATTTTGACCGGCCGGGATAAGTGGTCAGCTTGCCCGTGGCGATAACATCCAGCCCATCCTCTGGCGCAAAAGGCAGGCGCCCGGCATTGCCGCGCCAGATAACCCCGTCAATTACCGCCTTTTCGTCCTTTAACGCCATATAAACATGGCCAGATGCGGCCCGTTTAAAACCGGAAATCTCTCCGCGCAGGCGGACATGTCCAAATCGATCTTCCACCGTGCGCTTCAACGCCGAAGAAATTTCGCTGATAGATAGCGGCGGGGCGTTGTCGCCGCTCTCGCTCTTGGCTATCAAAGCGGCATCAAAATCTTCAGGAGCGGGCATGAATATCCTTTTAATCGGTGGCGGCGGGCGCGAACATGCCCTTTGCTGGAAATTGGCGCAATCCCCTGATGTGGGAAAAATCTTCGCAGCACCCGGCAATCCCGGCATGGCGTCTATCGCCGAATCGGTATCATTGGATATCAGCAACCATGACGCCGTCACAGCATTTTGCGCTGCGCATGACATCGCCTTAGTGGTTATAGGGCCGGAAGCGCCCTTGGTTGATGGACTGGCCGACAGCATGGCCGCGGCTGACATTCCTGTCTTTGGCCCCTCTGCCAAAGCGGCGCAGCTGGAAGGCTCTAAAGGCTTTACCAAAGATATGTGCACACGCGCCAACATCCCCACCGCAGCCTATGTGCGCACCTATAATCTGGCAGAGGCCCGCGCGGCATTGGCAGAATTTGATCTGCCTGTGGTTATCAAAGCCGATGGGCTGGCTGCTGGTAAAGGCGTTATTATCGCGCAAACGGCGCAAGAAGCAGACGAAGCCGTAGCCCATATGTTTGCTGGCGGATTTGGCGATGCCGGCGCAGAAGTAGTGATTGAGGAATTTATGACCGGCGAAGAGGTCAGTTTCTTTGCGCTAACAGATGGGCACAGCGTTGTGCCTTTGGCCAGTGCGCAGGACCATAAGCGCGTAGGCGATGGCGATACCGGCCCCAATACCGGAGGCATGGGCGCCTATAGCCCGGCCCCTGTTTTAACCGATGAACTGCAAGAACAAGTGATGCAGCGGATCATTCACCCCACCGTCAAGGCGATGCGTAATGCCGATATGCCCTATTCCGGGGTGCTTTATGCCGGGCTTATCCTGACCGAAGAAGGGCCAAAGCTGATCGAATATAATTGCCGCTTTGGTGACCCGGAATGTCAGGTGCTGATGATGCGTTTGCAGGATGATCTGGCGGCGTTGCTTCTGGCCACGGCAAAGGGCGAATTAGCAACGCAAACTGCACCCGCTTTTGCTGACCAAACAGCGCTGACAATCGTGATGGCGGCCAAAGGCTACCCCGCGACGCCAGAAAAAGGCGGTGCGATTAACGGCCTAACCGCCGTACAGCGCAACAATGTCACCATTTTTCATGCGGGCACCAAGATGGTTGATGGCCAGTTGGTCGCCAATGGCGGGCGGGTATTAAACGTCACCGCAATGGGCGACACAATCAACGCAGCACGCACCGCCGCATATGCAACCGTGGAGTCGGTCGATTTCCCCAGCGGCTTTTACCGCAATGATATAGGGTGGCGCGAAATGGAGCGGCAAAAGACCCATTAAGTTTTTGCCCGCAAAGCTGGCAAGCGCATGGTTTGTGCGCTTCTGACCGCTTTCTGACAAACTGCCCAACAAACTGTTCATTTTTGGTTCAGTGCTTTGGCGAAATGATCTGATACGCAACGTTTTCAGGTCGTTGCACCATGATGAGGATCTTGGCTTTTGGGTATTGAGGGAGTTAGATTATGCGCAGATTTTCTATTGTCGCAGCATTGGTTCTGACAGCATTGGTGGCGGGTTGCGGCCAGCAAAGTTCGGAATTGGCCAGCAGCGAAGCACTGCCAGCTCCGCCGCCTCCGCCTCCTCCGCCGCCCGTGCTTGCGCAAGGCGTTGCCTCTCCTGAAAATGACACAATTGTCGTTTCTGCCACACGTGTCACGGGGGCACAGCAAGATTCCCCGCTTGCAGTTACCTCTGTGACGGCCGAAACGTTAAGCGGCGATATTGCCACCTCAGATTTGGTCGCAGCGGCTCCGGGTGACAGCACGCGCAACCGTTATTATGTGCCGCCTGTGCTGGTTCCTGGACCAGATGATCGTGAAAAATATGATGGCGAAACGGTCTCCCCCATAAAATTGGTGCGCGCAGAACCTGTTTCGACCTTTTCTGTCGATGTTGATACCGGCGCTTATGCCAATGTCCGGCGCTTTCTCAATCAGGGTCAGTTGCCACCCAAGGCAGCGGTGCGCACAGAGGAAATGATCAACTATTTCCGCTATGATTATGCCCGCCCGTCATCGCGCGACGTGCCATTCAGCGTAACCACCAATGTGACCACAACCCCATGGAACAGTGAGAGCCGTTTGGTCCGTATTGGTCTGCGCGGTTATGATATTGCACGTGACGAACGTCCTGCAGCCAATCTGGTGTTCCTGCTCGATGTGTCTGGTTCAATGAACAATCAGGATAAACTGCCCCTGTTAAAAAGTGCATTGAAAACGCTGACCAACAATCTGTCGGATCAGGACCGTGTGTCGATAGTTGTCTATGCCGGTGCCGCTGGATTGGTGCTGGAACCTACCAATGACAAAGGCAAGATCAAACGTGCGCTTGACCAGTTGGAAGCTGGCGGCTCAACCGCAGGCGGCGCTGGTATTAAGCTGGCCTATCAGATCGCCCGCGATAACCGCATCAAGGATGGCGTAAACCGCGTTATCATGGCCACAGATGGTGACTTTAATGTGGGCATTAGCGACCGTGACCGTTTGATTGAGCTGATCGAAAGCAACCGTGATGATGGCATTACGCTGACCACATTGGGTTTTGGTCAGGGCAATTATAATGAAGCGCTGATGGAACAGGCTGCCGATCATGGCAATGGCAATTACGCCTATATTGATAGTGCACAAGAAGCCCAAAAGGTGCTGGCCGATGAAATGCAGTCAACGCTGTTCACCATCGCCAAGGATGTGAAAGTGCAAGTGGAGTTTAATCCAAAGCAAATCTCCCAATACCGGTTGATAGGATATGAAAACCGGGCGCTGCGCGAAGAAGATTTTGACAATGACAAAATCGACGCTGGCGATATTGGCGCAGGGCATCAGGTAACGGCTATTTACGAAGTCGTCCCCGCCGATGCGCAGGGTTGGATCAAGCCACGCCGTTATGAGCAAACCGAACTGAAAGTCGAACGTGGCCGCGAAAGCGAAATGGCTTTTGTAAAACTGCGCTACAAATTGCCCAATGAAGATACATCCAAATTGCTGGCCTTTGCCGTGCAGGGCGAGACGCTGCGTACAGCAAAACGGCCAAAAGGTGATATGGCCTTTGCCGTTGCAGTCGCTGCTTTTGGCCAAAAATTGCGCGCAGATCCTTATCTGAAAGATTTCAATTTTGACGATATCTTACAGATGGCAGATGGCCAAAACGGATATCTGCGTCAGGAATTTATCAAATTGGCAGAGATAGCACGCGGCCAATCCGGCGCTGATTAAAGCCAACACTAGTTGTTTTACTATTGTTTACCCGCAGTGACCTGCCGTTAAGGTTAACAAACTCCTGCGTTGCTGGACTCTCTGCTATTCGGACACTATCGTGTTTGCAATTGGATTAAGGGGAAATCAGCTATGAACGGTATGACCAAATTCCTAATCGGCGCCGGCGCAACGGCCCTGATGGCATGGGGAAATCACAGTGCGGTCGGCTCCGGCCAAGCCTTTGTCGATGCGCTTTCAGGCAAGACCAGCAGCATCATTGGCGATAGCGGGGTCAGTTTTGACTATTCTGCAAATGGTGCATTATCGCGCAGCGTCACGCTAAGCGGTGATGTGTCGGATGAAGAGAAAGCACGCATTACCAAAGAGCTTTCCGGCATTGATGGTATTGGCTCTATTACATGGTCTGGTGATGAAGGCGCAGATGGTGCTGAAGCGGATAGTGATGGTGACGCAACAGCGACAGCCGATAGCGATAGCAATGCAGCAACCGATGTTGCTCCCGCCAGTGAAGAAGTGGTCGCTGAATGTCAGGGCAATGTTGATGGTTTGCTTGCAGGCAAAACCATTGAATTTCGTCTTGGTAGCGCTTTTATCGCGGGCACCTCACAAGGACTTCTTGATGAAGTGGCTGAGGCTCTGAAACCTTGTGCAGGTACAGTGGTTGAAATTGGCGGCCATACTGACGCTTCAGGCACTGCTGAAATCAACACGTCATTATCACAAGATCGTGCTGATCGTGTGCGTGCTGCGCTGATAGAGCGCGGCGTTCCGGAAAGACAGTTGACCGCCAAGGGCTATGGCCCGTCAAAACTCAAAAACACAGCCAATCCACGCGCAGCGGAAAACCGCCGCATTGAATTTGGTGTAACATCAAGCGCTACTGCGCCAGAAGGGGAATAATCATGGCATTATTGTTAGAAAGCCTGTTGCTGCTTTTGGTTGTATTTTTGATCGGTCTCGGCATCGCCTATCTGATCTGGGGCCGCAAGGACGCATAAGGGGGCAGAAATGATTGCATTAATTACAGAAAATTGGTTCGTATTCCTGCTGGCCTTTATCTTTGGTTTGGCAACAGGTTGGTGGATTTGGGCGCGTTATAGCGCCGAAGCAGAAGCACAAACACCTGTTCTAGAGCCTGTAGCAGAGCCAGTGCCTGCACCAAAGATCGAGCCGGAGCCTGTCCGCGATGAATTGAAAGTCGACAATCTAGCCAAGGCCGAAGCCAATCCGGTTGCAGCCGCCGCTGCACCCATTGCGGTTGCAGCAGTGCCAGAAGGTAAGCCGAAAATCGCCGCTGCGGTTGGTGAACCCGATGATCTGCGCCAGATTAAAGGTGTCGGGCCAAAGCTCAACACCCTGCTAAACTCTTTGGGTGTCAGCCGCTTTGACCAAATCGCCGCATGGGGTGAGGCAGATATTGCCGAAGTTGATGGCCATTTGGGCAGCTTCAAAGGCCGTATCAGCCGCGACAATTGGGTCGATCAGGCAGGATATCTTGCCAAAGCAGACATTGCAGGCTTTGAAGCCAAATATGGCAAGATGCTGAAAAACTGATCAGCAAATACAGCCATTTAGCGGCGTGATTTTGAGGCAAGAATATTATGCGGCTAAATGACAAATCGGCTGTAATTACCGGTGGCGCACGTGGCATCGGTCTGGCCATTGCGAGGCGCTTTCTTGACGAAGGCGCCTCTGTCATTCTGACAGATAAGGATGATGATTGCGGCACCGATATGGCCAACACTCTTGGCTGTGATTATCGCCATCTTGATGTTGCCGACGAGTCCGCGTGGAGCGCATTGGAGCGTGACGTGCCTGCCATAGACATCATGGTCAATAATGCGGGTGTAACCGGCTTTGAAGAGGGCATGGTATCGCACGACCCAGAGAATGCCGCGCTTGAACACTGGCGCGCGGTCCACGCCGTTAATCTGGACGGCACATTTCTGGGCTGCCGCTATGCCATCCGCGCGATGAAGGCCAAAGGCGAAGGCGCTATCATCAACATTTCATCACGTTCCGGCATGGTAGGCATCCCCGCTGCAGCGGCCTATGCCAGCTCCAAAGCAGCCATTCGCAACCATAGCAAATCGGTCGCGCTCTATTGCGCGCAACAGGGCTGGAATATCCGCTGTAATAGCGTTCACCCCGCGGCCATCCTGACACCAATGTGGGAGCCTATGCTGGGCAGCGGGCCGGAGCGCGACGCAAATAAGGCGGCATTTGTGGCCGATACGCCGATGAAAAGATTTGGTGAACCCGAAGAGGTTGCCGCTATCTGCGCCATGCTGGCCAGCGATGAAGCAGCCTATATTACAGGCAGCGAATTCACCATTGATGGCGGACTGCTGGCCGGATCGGCAGCTTCACCGACGCAGGAATAGTAACCACAAAAGTCTTGCTATGATATCATACCCCCATCAGCGTTGAGATCATTCCCTAATTACGAGACAAAAAACCTCGCCATACTGATATAATAAGATTCTAGCGCCTTGCCGTCTTTGCCTATTGCAGGAGTAAATCGGCTATTTTGTAATATCTCTCGGCAAACATCTTTATAAAAGTTTCGTGCCAATTTCCCCGGCTCGGTTATGCAATCGCGCGCTCTGCCTGACTTGTCCACGATCACTCTATAGATGACAGATGCATATTCATAATCGTAATTATATGCCAGTAATGGTGACAACCAACGCTTCTGCACATTCGCTCTGGGTCGTCATTTTAACTGCTTCTGCTCGGCAATATTGAGGCCCATATTGGCAATCATTTTTTGCATACAATTATCAAGCAACAAGAACACATCGGCCAATGACCCGCTATTCAAATCAATGTCCCATCGGCCAGCATTACGGATAGATATTGATTTTACCTGCCCCTGCGCCTCTCGCTCTAATGCGGTATTTTCCGCGAGCCAATCGGCATAGTTTTGACCATCTTCTTCAAAATATGCTGCTGCCTTTATATCAATCCGCAATCCGGAATTGAATTTCAAACTGTGCTTGCATCCGAACCGGCCACTATCATAGCTGATGATATGTTCACCAAATTGCGATCCAAAGGATAAAGCAGCCTCTTCATCCCAAGCCGTAAGTTTGGCAATCCGGCCGGATATCTCCACGTAAAAATCTGACCCTAGGCCATTTTTCTGCAAAATCAATGTGGTAGGCGCTTTGGGATCGCCAAATGCCCGAGTCGCGGTGCACTGTATCCGATCACTTGTAACTTCCCATTGCCCAATAGGGTCAAGGACTTCATGCTTCCGCGCTTTGCCATATGATGGATTATGTAGTGTCACTAACAGTATACCAATAGCGAAAGCCAAAACTGTCCGAGCCAATGATCTACTGACGGTAGGCATTGCTCAATCTCCTCCAAATCTGCGCGATCAATCAGTCCTCATAAAAAAGCCTAGGCACTGCAAATGAACGGGCCATAAGCAATAAATATAAAAAAGCCCCGGCGGATTGCTCTGCCGGGGCTTTTTTAATTCATTATGACCGCTTTTGCGGGGATGCTTGTTACAGCTTACCAGTAAGCTCCGGCACAGCATCGAACAGATCGGCGACAAGGCCAAGATCGGCAACTTGGAAGATCGGTGCGTCTTCGTCTTTGTTGATCGCGATGATGGTCTTGCTGTCTTTCATGCCCGCAAGGTGCTGGATCGCGCCGGAAATGCCGATAGCGACATAGACTTCTGGAGCGACAATCTTGCCGGTCTGGCCGACCTGATAATCATTGGGCACATAGCCTGCATCAACCGCCGCACGCGACGCACCGATACCTGCACCCAATTTATCGGCCAAAGGCGTGATGACCTCTTCGAATTTTTCCGAAGAGCCCAAGGCACGGCCGCCCGATACGATAATCTTGGCGCTGGTCAATTCAGGGCGCTCACTCTCGGCAATTTCTTCGCTAACAAAAGCAGACAGGCCAGCATCGCCAGCGCCGGAACCCGCTTCAACCGACGCGCTGCCGCCCTCGGCTGCTGCTTTATCAAAGGCCGTACCGCGCACGGTGATGACCAATTTGGCATCTGCGCTTTCCACCGTGGCAATGGCATTGCCCGCATAGATGGGCCGCGTAAATGTGTTGGCACTCTCAACCGACAAAATGTCAGAGATTTGCATAACATCCAGCAAGGCCGCAACGCGCGGCGCGATATTTTTGCCCGTGGTAGTGGCCGGTGCCAAAAACGCATCATGGTTGCCCATCAGGTCAGCGATCAGCGGCGCCGTATTTTCGGCTAGCAAATTGGCATAAGCCGGATCATCAGCAACATGCACAGTGGCAACGCCAGCAATTTTGGCAGCCTGTTGCGCAACCGCGTCACAGCCGGACCCCGCAACCAAGGCATGGACTTCGCCCAGCTTTGCCGCAGCGGTGACCACTGCCAGAGTAGCGTCTTTTACCGATTGATTGTCATGTTCGACAAGAACGAGTGTTTTCATCATGCCACTCCCATATCTTTAAGTTTCGCGACCAGCGCGTCCACATCTTCCACCTTGATACCGGCTGAGCGGACGGGCGGCTCTGAAACGTTCAGCGTTTTCAGGCGCGGTGTGATATCAACACCATAATCATCTGGTGATTTGGTATCCATCGGCTTTTTCTTTGCCTTCATAATATTTGGCAAAGTGGCATAGCGTGGCTCATTCAAGCGCAGGTCGACAGTGATGATAGCGGGCAGATTGACTTTCACGGTCTGCAAACCGCCATCAATTTCACGCGCCACAGTGGCCGCGCCGCCATCAATCTCTACCGTATTGGCAAAGGTTGCCTGACCCCAGCCGAGCAAAGCGCCCAGCATTTGGCCGGTTTGGTTGCTGTCATCATCAATGGCTTGCTTACCCAAGATAACAACTTGCGGTGCCTCTTCTTCCACCACTTTGGCCAGCAATTTGGCGACCGCCAATGGCTCAACAGTTTCATCAGTGGAAATCAAAATCGCGCGGTCCGCGCCCATAGCCAATGCCGTACGCAGCGTTTCCTGAGCTTTTGCGGGGCCAATAGAAACGGCAACCACTTCTTCTGCTTTGCCCGCTTCTTTTTGCTTAATCGCCTCTTCAACAGCGATTTCGTCAAAAGGGTTCATCGACATTTTAACATTGTCGAGATCCACGCCAGAGCCATCCGCTTTCACGCGCGGCTTCACATTATAGTCAATAACCCGTTTTACGGGCACCAGAATTTTCATGTTGGTTCGGTCCTTCCTATGGACAGACAGCGCGATTCATGCCGCGCTGCCCGTAACATCTGCTAATGTATATAGTTGACGTTAACGTGAACGTCAACCTAACACTCTGTCGGCAAAAAAGCGCGTGCTATGCGGCCTCTTTCACCTGAGCAACAATCTTTTGTGCAGCATCGCCGAGATCATTGGCGCTAACGATAGGCAAGCCGGAATTGTCCAAAATTTCCTTGCCTTTATCGACATTGGTGCCTTCCAAACGGACCACCAGCGGCACATCCAGTTCCACCTCTTTCGCAGCGATAACAATGCCTTCTGCAATGGTATCACAGCGCATGATGCCGCCAAAAATATTGACCAAAATGCCTTTAACCGCTTCATCAGCCAAAATGATTTTGAACGCAGCTGTTACTTTCTCGGTTGTTGCACCGCCGCCTACGTCCAGGAAGTTGGCAGGGAATGCACCGTTCAATTTGATGATGTCCATGGTCGCCATGGCCAGACCAGCGCCATTGACCATACAGCCAATGCTGCCATCCAGCTTAATATAGGCCAGATCATATTTGCTGGCTTCTACTTCGGCAGGGTCTTCTTCTGTCTCGTCGCGCAGCGCTTCGATATCGGGGTGGCGATAAAGCGCATTGCCGTCAAAACTCATCTTGGTGTCGAGCACCAGCAATTCGCCGCCTTCGGTTTCCACCAGCGGGTTGATCTCCATCATCTCGCAATCCATCGCCATAAAGGCAGTGTAAAGCTGCTTGCCCAGTTTCTGCGCCGCTTTGTTCAGCGCGCCGTCCAGCTTCAGCGCATAGGCCAAAGCGCGGCCATGGTGCGGCATAAAGCCCTGCGCAGGATCAATGGTGATGGTGGTGATTTTTTCCGGCGTGTCATGCGCAACCGCCTCAATATCCATACCGCCTTCGGTTGAGACAACCATGGCAACGCGGCCCGTGGCACGATCAACCAGCATGGAGAGATAATATTCATCGGCAATATCAACACCATCCGTGATGTAGAGACGGTTTACCTGCTTACCAGCATCGCCGGTTTGCGCGGTCACCAATGTATTGCCCAGCATTTCTGCGGCATTTTCGCGCACTTCATCAATGGATTTGGAAAGACGGACACCGCCTTTTGCATCAGCGCCCAATTCCTTGAACTTGCCCTTGCCGCGTCCACCGGCATGGATTTGTGCCTTCACCACATAGAGCGGGCCAGGCAATTTCTCTGCAGCAGCAACCGCTTCTTCAACGGTCAATGCAGCATGTCCTGCTGGAATAGCGATGCCGTGTTTGGCGAGCAATTCTTTGCCCTGATACTCATGAATATTCATTTTGAGAGGAGACCCTTTCCGGTTAAGTCCTGTCTGTTACGCCAAAACGCAGGGGCTAACCTGCAATTAAGCGAGTCCTTACAATTGCTTTACGCTTAAGCATAGCCAGAGCAGAATTTCCAGAGGGCAATAGCCTCAATATGGTGAGTTTTTGAACTCAGCTCTCATCACTGTCTTTGTCAGGCTTACTATATGGCACAAATTCACCAAGCACACAGAGCGAACGGGGTATGCCAGTAAAGCGGTCGACCCGCCTGACCTGATCGTTTTTGCAGACATTCCCGCTGCGTATGACCGGTATCAGAATGTCCTTTTTGCTGTTCAGGCCCGGGCAAATTGAGCGCAAATTGTTGCGATACACAATATCGCCGCGACGAAAGGCTATAATGTCTTCCCCGACTGCAATGGGGGTGGCGTTGCCAAGGGTGGGCAAACAGTCGCGCGGCTCACCCGCTATTTTGCCCTTAAACAAACGATCATATGCCTTTTGATTGCGAACCGGAGCCTTGTCCGATTGCTCGCTTTCAATTGCTATATCATCCGTATCCGCAGAGACAGCAAAAGGCGCAAAACCAGCCAGCAAAACCGCACTTAATGGAATGAATGTCTTTCGCAGCATATGATCGCCTTTCGCCCAATATTCAGAAACCAATATCTTAACAGCTATAACCGGCACGAAGCCGACTATATATGTAATCAGCCTAATATCGATAGATGAATGCAGAATGAGCGCTGCATTTGCATCAGCAATCCGTGTTTATGACCCTGTTTGCGCGCGTTCAATTGCCTCAATCACAACCTGACGTGCCTCATCAGCATCGCCCCATTTGCCGACGCGGACCCATTTTTCGCTTTCCAGATCTTTATAATGGGTGAAAAAATGCTCAATCTGCTGACAGACAATGTCAGGCAGGTCGGCACGCTCACGCACGCTAGTATAATAAGGGAAGGTCGCTGTATCAGGCACACAGACCAGTTTTTCATCGCCTCCATGCTCATCTTCCAGATTGAGCACAGCAATTGGACGACAGCGGACAACAGCGCCCGGAATGAAAGGGGAGCGTGCAACTACCAGAGCGTCCAGCGGGTCGCCATCAGGTGATAAAGTATGCGGTATAAATCCGTAATTGGCAGGATAGCGCATCGGCGTATGCAATATGCGGTCAACAAAAATTGCACCGGAATCCTTATCAAATTCATATTTTACCGGCTCACCGCCCGCAGGGACTTCGATGATGACGTTCAGGTTGTTAGGCGGGTTTTTACCGATGGGGATGGCATTTATTTGCATGATTAATCTCTCTTTGGCCTGAATAGGGCCGGTTTTGATATGCTGTATTACTGAGCAGTCAGGGTTTTGGGAGCGAGCAGCAGATCAAGACTGCCATCACCCTCACCCGTCTTTTCGAGGCGCGGGTAGCGCAGGCCGCCGCTATAGTCGATAGAAACCGTCTTAAAACGGTCACCTTTTTTGATCAGCAGCGTTAATGGCTCCGAACCGGCAATAGCGGCCTCTGTTATCGCTTCTTTCAACGCACCGGTTGAAAAATTCTTGCCATTTACGGCCATGATCTCATGCCCATTGGTCAAGCCTGCCTTGAATGCAGGGGAATCCCAGATCACCGCGTTGATGGAACCACTGCGGCTGACAAACATGCCTATGGAATACGTAAAATCAGCGCCGCCACTGCCCTTTTCACGGTTTTTGATGAAGTCAGTCGGCTTGTCGCTATAGACTAAGCGGTAACCGCCCATTTCCAGACCATTTTTCGGCGCTTCTTTGGTTGTCGAATAAACCCGTTCTTGCAGGAAACCGTCCCAATCATAAGGCTGTATTTTTTGCAGATTGGCGACAACATCGTCATAATCATAGGTCACCACGCCCCAATCACCTTCCCGTCCACCAAAAAAGAGCTTGGCGAAATCTTCAAGCGATTTGCTGTTCCCGCTCTCGCGGCGGATGATACCATCAGCCTCCAGCCAGATCAGCATACCCTCATTATAATAATCTTCCGAACGCTGCCAGCTTGTCCATGGCTTTGGCCGTCGTGCAGCGATAATCGGGTCATGGGTTGTATCTGCCAATGGCCGCCATGTCCGCCCAACCCGTTGATCAAGCGATGCAGCGACATTGGCGAGGGCGTCCAGCGTTTGCTGTTTGGAAAATAATCCGGAGCGCGCTGATAAAATATATCCCCAAAATTGCGTCTGCCCTTCATATACCCATAGCATATCATCGCGGCTTTCTGTGCGGAAATCCGGAGCCCATATACCCTCTGATCGACGATATTTGCCATTCCAGCTATGCACCACTTCATGCGGCAAAAGTCCGCGCCGCCCTGCACCTGATTTCCATTCTGTGAAATAGCCGCGATTAACACCATTTTCGCTTGATCGGTGGTGCTCAAGGCCAATTCCGCCCATTTCTTCTGTCAGGGCGAGCAGGAAATCATAGCGGTCATAATGCTCTACCCCAAACAGCGCACGCGCTTCGCGCACCAGCCGCCGGTGATATTCTATCTGCTCTTCACTGGCTTCCAGATCTTCCGCAGCATCGGCAACAACATTCAGCGCGACCTTATCGGACAATTGCCAGCGCTTAAAATATCGTCCGGCAAATACCGGGCTATCAACCAGCGTATCATAATCGACAGTCTCATATGTCACAGTATCGCCCTGCTTGCTGCGTGCGCGCATGGCCGATGCATCCTGCCAGCCCTGTGGCCAGGTCACCGTTGCAGAAACGTCGATATTGCGGGTGTAATATCCCGCAGGATAAAGCGACATGGCATGCCAGCGCAAATTCATCATATTGGGCGTAACGACAACGCGCCCTTGCCTACGATCCGTTGCAGAGGTGAATTGGAATTTGGCTTTGATGGTCTTCACCCCGCGCGGCACTTCAATATGAAGTGCATAAACATCCAGCGAATCGCGCGTCCATTTCAATGTCTCGCCATTGCCAGTAAAGGTAAGGCCAACCAGCTTTTCAATCTGCCCACGCGGAGCGTGATTGCCTGGCAACCATTCCGGATAAAGCAAAGTGAAACGGCCAGAGCGCGGCACAGGAATATCCTGCTCAACGCGGAAGATTGCGCGATCTATATCTCTGGCATCAATATTAAGGCGCATAACTCCGCGATACGCCTTATCCTGTGCCACCGGTACAATATCGACTATTTGCTCTTCAATCGGCTCACTATTGCCTTTTTGCGCTAATGTTGGGCCGGTCAATGCCAGTGCAGACACAACCAATAAAGAGGCAGATTTCGCGAGTGAGAGTGTTTTGAAACGCATTGAGACAGATACCTTTTCTCAAAAATTACGCCGATAGGCGCACCGGATAGCAATATGATGCTAGTTATATTTATGTGCCAGATACAATAATATCTGGCATCAACAAGGCCATAGGCGCAAGTATATGGTCAGATTTTCCTAAAGCGAGGCTTTGGGTTTTGCAAAAAACCCGCTAAAGGCTCGCCCTTCAACATATAATGCGCAAGGCGTTTACGGTACGAGCTACTTCATGGCAAAACACAATATCCCCAGCGCCATTCGCGGCACACAAGACATTTTTGGCGAAGATCAGGAACGTTTCGGCCATGTTGTAGAGACATTTGACCGCGTACGCCGGCTTTATAATTTCAAGCGTGCAGAACTGCCTGTTTTTGAAGCTACCGGCGTTTTTGCGCGTTCGCTCGGTGAAAGCACCGATGTTGTTTCCAAAGAAATGTACAGCTTTGACGACCGCAGCGGCGATTCCCTAACCCTGCGGCCAGAATTTACCGCCGGTATCGCACGTGCCTATCTGACCAATGGTTGGCAGCAACACGCCCCGCTCAAACTGGCAACGCATGGCCCGCTATTCCGTTATGAACGCCCGCAAAAAGGGCGCTATCGTCAATTCCACCAGATTGATGCAGAGATTATCGGCGCAGCGGAGCCGCAAGCTGATGTGGAACTGTTGGTCATGGCCGATCAATTGCTGAAAGAACTCGACATCGATCAAGGCGTGACATTGCAGCTTAACACTTTGGGCGACAGTGCCACGCGCGCAGCATGGCGCACTGCGCTGGTCGACCATTTTGAAAAGCATAAGGGCGAACTGTCAGAAGATTCGCAAAACCGGCTGGAGAGCAATCCGCTGCGCATATTGGACAGTAAGGAGGCGCAGGACCGCCCTATTGCCGATAGCGCGCCGGATATTGATGAATTTCTGTCTGATGAGGCCGCTGCATTTTTCGCCAGCGTCACAAGCGGTTTGGACGCTGCGAATGTTGCGTGGCAGCGCAATAGCCGCTTGGTGCGCGGGCTAGACTATTATCGCCACACCGCTTTTGAATTTGTTACCGGTCGGCTGGGCGCACAAGGCACGGTTTTGGGTGGTGGCCGCTATGATGGCCTTATCCAGAATATGGGCGGCCCAGCGACACCGGCTGTTGGCTGGGCAGCGGGTATAGAAAGGCTGGCGATGCTGCTGGACGCATTGCAGACGCCAAAGCTCGATGTCGCTGTGGTTGCGGAAAACCGTGATCGTGAAAGCGAGGCTATGGCGTTGGTTTCCCAATTGCGCCGCGGCGGTGTGTCAGCAGAAATCTTCGCTACAGGCAGTCCTAAAAAACGCTATAATAGAGCGGTGAAAACATCTCCGCGTTTTATTGCCTCACTGGATGTCCGTGATGGCGAAAAGACACAAGGCTTGAGTGCGCAAGGCGATGAAGCAGATGATCGCATTACTTCACTCTTTGATAACCGCGCATGGCTTAAAGGCTAAAGTGCAATGACCACGACCCCGCAAATTTCTGGCGAACGCATCGCACAGATTGAGGCACGCTTTGATGAGCTGCAGGCCAAAATGGCATCTGGTGCATTGGATGGCGATGCCTTTGTGGCGGTATCAAAAGAATATGCCGAGGTCGAACCAGTGGCCAAGGCCGCAGCCGAAGTGCGCCGTTTGCGTGCAGAGATGGCGGTGTTGCAAGGGTTGGTGACCGAGGCCGGTCAAGATGCCGAAATCAAAGCGATGGCAGAAGAAGAACTCTCCGATCTGCAAAGCCAATTGCCCGAAGCCGAACATAGCCTAGCGATTCAACTATTGCCCAAAGACAGTGCGGATGAACGCCCGGCGATGCTGGAAATCCGTGCAGGCACGGGCGGCGATGAAGCGGCTTTGTTCGCGGGCGATCTGTTCCGCATGTATGAGCGTTTCGCTGCGGAGCAAGGGTGGCGGATTGAAATGATCAGTGCCAATTCTGCGGACCAAGGCGGGTTTAAAGAGGTTGTGGCCAATGTCACGGGCACAGGCGTGTTTGCCAAGCTGAAGTTTGAAAGCGGCGTGCACCGCGTGCAACGTGTGCCAGTGACCGAAAGTGGCGGACGCATTCACACATCAGCCGCCACCGTGGCCGTTCTGCCCGAACCGGAAGATGTGGACATTGACATTAACGATCAGGACCTGCGCATAGATGTCTTTCGTGCATCAGGCGCTGGCGGACAGCATGTTAACACTACGGATAGCGCGGTGCGGATTACCCATATCCCGACCGGCACAGTGGTCAGCCAGCAGGATGAAAAATCCCAGCATAAGAACAAAGCCAAAGCGATGAAAATCCTGCGCGCCCGTATCTATGAGCAAGAGCGGCTGCGCATTGCCGAAGAAGAAGCCGGTGCACGCAAATCCATGGTCGGTTCAGGCGACAGATCAGAGCGCATCCGCACCTATAACTTTCCGCAAGGGCGTGTGACCGATCACCGCATCAACCTAACGCTGCACCGTCTGTCAGAGATTTTGGAAGGCGCTGGCCTTAGCGAGCTAACCGATGCTCTTATCGCGGAAGACCAGGCCGAACGTCTCGCCAATCTGGCCAATGGCTGACGGATTTGTAGCGATACCGATGCCGGTTTCTTTATGACCACAATAGCAAACACCTTGCGCCATGCGGCGGAGCAGCTAGCCGCTATTAGCGATACGGCGCGGCTAGATGCTGAATTGTTAATGGCCCATGCCCTGAATATGGAACGCGGGGCCATGCTGCTACACAAGATGCACGATCCGGCACCGGCCCTATTCGGCCCGTTATTGCTGCGCCGGCTGGCCCATGAGCCTATTGCTTATATTATAGGCAAAGCGGAGTTTTGGAGTCTGACTCTAAATGTCACGCCTGATGTGCTGATCCCGCGCGGCGATAGTGAAACCTTGATTGAGGCGGCATTGGCAGAATGTAAAGCGCAAGCCCCTGCTACAATTTTGGACCTTGGCACAGGCTCTGGCGCGTTGATTTGCGCTGCGCTCAGCGAATGGCCCGACGCAAAGGGTGTAGCCATCGATGCCAGTGAACAGGCCTTACACATTGCCGAGCAAAATATAACGAATTTGGGTTTTGCTGACAGATGCCAGACCCAGCACCAAAGCTGGCGCACAGCCCATTGGCAAGACAAACATAATAACCGCTATGATCTGATCTTGTGCAACCCGCCCTATGTCGAGTCTGCGGCGGAGCTTGCATCCGAAGTGCGCGACTTTGAACCTGGTTCAGCCTTATTTGCAGGGCCTGAGGGAATGGATGACTATGCCATTTTGATCCCGCAAATAGCCGATATGTTAACCCCATATGGCATCGCGATCTTTGAAATCGGCAGGGGTCAACTTGATGCAGTCGGCAATATGGCTAAGCAAGTAGGCCTGTCATGGTCGGCCTATAATGATCTTGCCAATATTCCCCGCGCTATCGTCATGCGGGCATAACAACCCATTGGCGGCTATATACAGCGCGGAATTTAAGAACTCAGCTGAAGCAACTGAATCAAATTGCCGCATGTGTCATCAATGGTCGCCATTGTAACGTCGCCTGCTTTGACCGGTTGCTGCGTCACTCTAACGCCAGCGCTTTCCAGCCGAGCAATCTCGGAATGGATATCATCAACGCTAAATGCCGTGAACGGAATACCATCTGCCATAAGCGCCGCCTGAAAGGCCTGTGTCGCGGCATGTTGATTGGGCTCCAAAGCCAATTCCACACCATCGGGTTCTTCAGCCGATACCAAAGTAAGCCAGCGAAACTCCCCTAGCGGGATATCATGCTTCACCACGAAACCCAGCTTCTCGGTATAAAAAGCCAAGGCCTTTGCCTGATCATCCACGGCAACACTTTTGATATACATTTTCATTTCGATATCCCCCTTTCACCAAAGCTATCATCAGGCCGCCTAACCAGCATGGGCAGATAAAATCCGCCAGCGGCACGGATTATTTCAATAAAAGCGGCGCTTATAAAACTATACAATTTTTCCCTTGGCAAGCGGCAATGACCGCGCTAGTCATAAAGACGCAAAGGCAGGACATTAGTGTCAGCCTATTGCATAATCCCGGTTAAAGGATGTTTTTGACCCTCTGGGCTGATACGCACATTTGCAATTTAGAACAATTTTGCGGCTGGTTTCCAGCACTGTCTTTTTGCAAGCGAATCCAGTCTTTAATGGTCAGCCCTGCATGATTTTGACCGCTCGCCCAATAAGTAATTGCAAGGATTGGCGAACACGTGAACAATAACAATAGAGGCCCGAACCGTCGCCGTGGCCGTAACAACAATAATAATCGCAACAATGGTGGTAATCGCGGTGGTGTCGATAGTGGCAACCGCATTGACAATCGCGCACGTGGAAACGCCAACCAATTGTTGGAAAAATATAAAAAGCTGGCGCATGATGCGCAAATGGCTGGCGACCGTGTAAACCACGAATATTATTTGCAATTTGCCGATCACTATTTCCGCGTTTTGGCCGACAATAAAGCCCGTCAGGACGAAGCCCGCGCCAAGCGTGAGGAAGAACGTCCTCGCCGCAATGCCGATGATCAAGACGATGATGATCGTGATAATAATGCGCGCAATGACGATGATGACCGCGGCAATGACGGCGGATCAGATTCCAGCCAAGGCGCAGCCAATGACGAGCAGGATCAAGACGATCAACCGCGTCGTCGTCCGCGTGCACGTCGCAAACCGGCAGATGACGACAAACCGCGCGGCCGCAGCAACAAGAGCGTGGACAAATCGGAGTCAGCCGATACTTTGGATGCGAATGTTCTGCCCCCTTCCATCAGCAGCGATTGTGCCGCCGAAGAGGAAAAGCCCAAGCCCAAAAAGCGTGCACCGCGCAAGCGTAAACCAGCCAGTGATGATGGTGCTGATTCAGCTGTAGCAGCAGAATAAACCTGAAATTGGCTTTACAACATAATCGCTAGTCAACGGCTTAACCCATCAGGCCCAGCGCATTAACGCTGCCCGTCCCGTTGGTTTTTCTCCTGTTCATATCGATCGAGATATGACATTCTCCACGTCAAAAGGGAGATGGGTATGGCAAGGGATCAGCAGCGTAACACATTGGCAATAGCCGCATTGTCCGGTTACATTACAAATCCGGCACGCCGGCGCGCAGGCATATTATGTGCCGCTTTCATCAGCACTGCGGCAGTCGCAATATTGGCCAGTCCGGCGCTTTATGCGCAGACCAGTGCAGAGGAAAAATCTGCGCAAGGCGATGTATCGGTCACCATATATAATAGCGGTCAGGCGCTGATCCGTGACGAACGACAAATCACACTGCCCAACGGCATGACCCGTATTCCCTTTCCCGATGTTTCGGCGCAAATCCGCCCTGAAACAGTCACGCTGAACGGCAGCAATTTCGACATATTGGAACAGAATTTCGATTTTGATCTGCTCTCACCCGGCGCATTAATGGCCAAGGCTGTAGGGCAAAATGTCACCTTGCTGCGCACCAACCCGGCGACCGGCGCCGAAACCCGTGAACGCGCGAAAATATTGGCGGTTAATGGCGGAGTAGTCATGCAAATTGGCAGCCGTATTGAAGTGTTGCGCGATGATGGCCTACCAGTGCGGGTGATTTTTGACCGTATTCCGCCCAATTTGCGTGCCAAGCCAACATTGTCTGTCACTGTAGATTCCAAGACAGCGGGCAAACGCCCGTTATCGCTCAGCTATCTTAGCAACGGACTGGATTGGCGCGCTGATTATGTCGCCCTGTTTGATGAAGCCAAGGGCGCGATTGATGTACAGGGCTGGATAACGCTGACCAACAATACCGGCACCACTTTCACCAACGCCAATACATTGCTGGTGGCCGGCGAAGTTGCCACTCTTCAGCAGGGCCGCAACAATTTTAACCGGAACGGAAACCGCAACCGTAATCGCCAGATACGCGGTAATAATCCGGGCACCGAAAGCGCCAATCGCGAACGGCTTGGCGACTTTTATATCTATCCACTGGAAAAGCGCACAACCATCGCCAATGCCCAGCAAAAGCAGGTCAGCTTTCTGGATGTTGCTGGCGCAGCGGCATCGCGTGGCTATCAATATACAAATGGCTGGCTCTATTCCAATAAAGATGAAGCCGAGAGCGTTCAGACCATTTTGAAATTCTCTACCAGCCGCGAAGGTGGATTAGGGGATGCCCTGCCCGCCGGTATTGTGCGGGTCTATCAACGCGACAAGCGCGGCAATGCACAATTTACGGGTGAAAGCGCCATTGGCCATACGCCCGGCGGCTCTGATCTGGCCATTGCAACGGGTGAGGCTTTTGACATCAAAGTGCAGCCTGTCGTGCTCGACCGCAGCCGGATCAGCAGCGGCGAATGGGAAGAATCCTATCGCTATCGCATTACCAAGGATGACGGCAGCAGCGAGACTATAAAGGTTGACCGTTCGGTCACCTATTACCGGACCCAAATGCAATATACTGTTAGCAATGCCAGCAACAAAGCAGTGACGGTTGATCTGGCACAATCAGGGCTCAACAATTATTGGGGTGATACGCGGGTGCCGAGCGAAAGCATCAAGGGCGCACAACGCAACGCCAATACGCGCGTGTGGCAAGTCCCTGTGCCTGCCAATGGTGAGACAGTGGTCACTGTGACCTTTGATACGCGCTATTAATATGCCGCATATATCGCGCCTCTTTCTTATGATTGCGGGGTTGCTTACTCCCGCCATTGCTTCCGCACAGCAGGATGTTTCTGTACAGGCAGCAGTGCCAAACACCGTCACATCGGACACTCCCGATTCAGTGGAGGTCTCCATCTATCGCGGATCGTCTGCATATGGGCGGGAGTTTGAACTGGACTATCTGGAAGGCTTTGCCCTGATCAGCGAGACGCGGACAGTAACGCTGCCGCCTGGCCCTGCCACTGTCCGTTTCGAAGGCGTGGCAAGCGGCATTGAACCGGCCAGTGCTTTGGTCAAAGACGTAGGTATTGAAGAGAAAAACCAAGATGCGAATCTGCTGAGCCAACGCGGTCTGCTCGACCATTTTACCGGTCAGCACGTCACCATAAAACGCACCAATGCGGCAACCGGTGAAGTGACCGAAGAACGCGCCACCATCCGCTCAGGCAGCGATCAGCTATTGATACAAACCAGTGCGGGTTATGAGGCAGTGGCCTGTACTGGGCTAAACCAGACATTGGTATTTGATCGCGCACCCAAAAACCTCTCCGCCAAACCGACATTGTCCGTCGCCATGCCCGATCAACCGGGCGGCCGTTACACCATAACCCTCACCTATTTGGCGGCCAATTTTGACTGGCAGGCCAATTATGTCGCTGAACTAAATGATGATGGCACCAGCGTCGATATATTGGGCTGGCTGACCATGGCATCGGGCGATGCTACAAGTTTTATCGATGCCAGCGCCAACGCCGTAGCGGGTGAGGTATATCGCGAAGAAGATGATGACGAAGACTCGCTCTATGAGCAAGGTTCGCAGCCAATACGCTATCGCTGTTGGCCGCAAGGAACCACCGGGCAGTTTTCGGGTTATCGTTATCAGAAGCGCAGATATGCACTTTTTGCTCCCCCTCCACCTCAGCCCGTGATGGCTTTTGCCCCTCGAGCACGATTCTCTGAATCTGCCGCGGATAGCATCATCGTCACAGGAAGCCGGATTGCCGATCAAGAGGCATTGGGCGACCTCAAGCTTTATCGCATTCCCTTCCCCACTACGGTTGCATCAAACAGTCAGAAACAGGTCGCCTTCCTCAATAAGCGCGGTGTGAAGGGAGAAATTATTTACGAATTATATGTTGAAGGCGAGGATGATCTGGATGACATTACCCGTATCTTCCGCATGCAGAATGAGAAAGAAGAAGGACTAGGCGAGCCGCTTCCTTCTGGCAGCTTCGCCTTTTTCCAGCGCGCATTGGGTTATCGGCAATTGGTCGGTGAAGACAATATCCGCGACAAAGCCATCGGCGAGGAACTGGAACTGGAACTGGGCGGTGCGGACAATGTTACAGCCGATATCGATTATGGTGACAAAGAGGGTAAGGACTGGGAGGAGTTTGTTCTGACCGTGCGCAACGCCAATCCGCATCCTGTAACCATAGAATCTGAATTTGCTGGTTATGATGACTATGAGCATAAGCGCTTTAGTCAACGCACCTTTAAACGCGACGGCTTGCCTATATGGCGCACTATTGTACCTGCCAATGGCGAAATGAAGCTGAAATATCGCGCTTATGAGAAAAACTAATGCGCTATGCTAAGTTAGCGAGCGCATTACTCTAATTCTCATTGTCCTGCCAGTCAGCGTCAATATTGTCATCGATAGATTCATCATGGCCAGTACCATGTGAAAGAAACACCAGACCCATAAGCAAGCCAGTGAGCATGATCGTCACCCCGATACCCAAGGCCGCGCCGATATAAACATGGACGGAAACAAAACCGTGCTGCCAATAGAGCCAAGCAAAACCGATTAATATTGCGGCCAGCGTAATAAGGCCCATAAGCCGCATCATCCTGCGAAAGCGTCCCCAGGCAAAAGCCGCGATTTCAGGATTGTCGAGATTAGATGGTTTGGGCAAGACAGGCTTTCATGGCGGCAAATCGGTATATTTGCACCGTGTAATATAGCCAATATGAGCATGAGCGCAACGGTACAGGACACAACAGATTTTGCAATTCGGGCAATTTGTGAAACGATGTTGTGCTTGCGAAACCAAATTGCGGCGATTCGGTCCGCATTATCACGGTTCGCAAAGGGTCTTTCGGTCCATCTTCCCTATCACAGGTGCTGGGCCGGAAGCATTTGGGAGATGATGCCATGACGATAGAGATTATTCTGCAACAAAATGCCAGCCATGATTTGGTGAGTTGTGAGTGTGACGAGCCTGTATATGCGGTGGTGAAACGTCTCGCCGAGAAACGCATAGGTGCGATGCCCGTGCTGCGTGACGGGCAAGTGCAAGGTATATTTTCGGAGCGTGATCTGGTCTATCGCATTGCCTCTGACGGCGATACAGTGCTGAAACATGCAGTAAAAGAGGTTATGACCGCTCCTGCTGTGACCATCACCTCCGGCACCAGCATATTGGCCGCCTTATCACTAATGACACGGCGGCGTATCCGTCACTTGCCTGTCGTTGATGACGGGGTTTTAAGAGGTTTTGTATCCATCGGCGATCTGGTCAAATACCGGATTGAGATGATCGAACAGGAAGCCGCCGCCATGCGCGATTACATCGCTCAAGGCAGCAATATGGCATAAAGCTGTTAGCCAGTCAGACGCTATCTAGCACTCAGCCACTGGCCATTCTGCAATGGGATGATAGCTTGCGCCTCTATGCCCGATAATAGATTCAAACATTATCAGCCGGTTAAAAACAAAGGGCTCACTCGTTAAATCGGAGTGACCAGCAACAAACGCCTCCGCACCGCGGGCAGCAGCGGATAATCTGGCCATAGTTATATGCGGTATAAATTTGTGATGCTCTGGCGGCAACCTGCAGCGTACAGCCATCGCGTCCAATGTATTGTGCATCGCCAGCAATCCATCACGCGGCGCAACACCAGCCCATATTTGGTCAATGCGCCCCTTATGCTGGAAATATCCCATGCCGTTCAATGTAACTGGCGGACATAACCATTGCTCACTCTCTGCCATGGTGATCAGCATATCGGCTATATGGCGATCCACCTTACCAAGATAACGCACAGTAAGGTGTAATTGGCTAGCATCTTGCCAGCGTGCAGCAGAAACACCGCCCTGACAAAGCAGCAGCTGACGCATAATTGGTTCTGGTGGAACAAGCGCAAAAAATAATCGCATAGAGAGTGTTTACCAAAAAGTTCGACGAACGACAGACTGTTATTGCTATGTTCCATGCATCAATGCTTGAATTTTGCTGTGAAATACACGATATTGAGTGTAATTCGACGCTAATGTCGATGCAAAGGAGCGAATGCATATGAACAATCGGTTTGATCCACGCATGACGGGTGGCCGCCAGCCCGGGTCACCTTATGCAACACCCCGCGACACTATGGGTGAAGCGGAATTTGATGCTGGACTGCGCAAATATATGCTGTCCATCTATAATTATATGACCAGCGGCATTTTGCTGACAGGTATCGTCGCGCTGCTCTTTTCTTGGGGCGGCACGGACAGCATGGCCTATTCCGTTTTCGCCGGTCCTGGCATTTTGAAATGGGTTATCATGCTCTCGCCACTGGCGATCGTTTTCGCGATGAGCTTTGGTCAGAACAAATTTTCGACCGCCACATTGCAGCTTATGTTCTGGGGCTTTGCCACTTTGATGGGCCTCAGCCTATCCACAATCTTCCTGGTTTATACAGGCGGATCAGTGGCTTTGGCCTTCTTCTCGACCGCGGCAGCTTTTGCGGGGCTCAGCTTGTTTGGCTATACCACGCAGAAAGACCTGTCTGGTTGGGGTAGCTTTTTGATCATGGGCGTTATCGGCCTGATCGTGGCGTCTGTCCTTAACATGTTCTTAGGCAGCGGTCCGCTGGATCTTATCATCAGCTTGCTGGGCGTTCTGATTTTCGCTGGTCTGACGGCCTATGACACACAGCGCCTGAAAAGCATGTACAGCTATGTTGCTGGCACGGATATGATGGGCAAAGTGGTCATCATGGGCGCGCTTAGCCTGTATCTGGACTTTATCAATATGTTCCAGTTCCTGCTCAGCCTATTGGGCAGCCAAGAATAAACATACATCCTGCAAAGAAGCAGCACACATTCAAAGCCCGGCATTACTCCTCACGGATTTTTGTCGGGTTTTTTGTTGGTCATTTGCCCACAAAGGGCTGCACATAAATCAAGATAAGGCACATGACGCAGTTTGGCGCAGATGCGAAACTGTCTGCGGGTTTTGCTTGCGCACCAATCACTTGTTTCATAAGCTCTACCAATATTTGCATAATATGCTGCACGAGATCAAAGATAGCATAAGACTATATTGGGGTTCCAAATGCGCGCGTTTAAAAATCTGTCCCTTGTTGTTCTGGCCGTGGCTGCTTTGGCCGCTTGTGCACCGCCACCTCCACCACCCCCACCGCCACCACCGCCGCCAGCGCCGGTAGTGGTTGCGCCACCTTCCATTCCATTGCCGCCCTTGGGGGCATCCACTTCGCTGGTGGTGCCTGCTTTGAATGCAGAGGGCAAAAGACTGACCATCAACCGCGATTTGGGTGAGTTGGAAACCTTATGGCATTTCCGCGCTGCCTATAATGTTGGCGGTCTAAGCTGCCTTGAAGACGGTTATGCAAATATCGCGACCGATTATAACCTTTTCCTGCAAAAACATAGATCAACGCTCAGAAGCGCGAACACGGCCATTGAAGGCAAATTCCGCCGCGAACATGGCAGCAATTATCGCAGAATCCGCGATACCCATACAACACGGGTCTATAACTTCTTCTCCTTCCCACCTGTTAAGCAGGAATTCTGTCAGACCATACAAACATTAGGGCAGCAAGCACTCGCCATTAGTGATCGGGAAAATCTCATCACCTTTGCGGGCGGTGCTCTGCCACGACTTGAAGGGATTTATGATCGCTTTTATGCTGATTATGAAGCCTATCAGGCGGCTTTGGCTGATTGGCAATTGCGCTATGGCAACAATGCCGCAGACGACGTAAATGTCTCTGATCAAGTTCCAGTAGCATCTGAACCAGCCAATACCAGTGGTTGACGCAAAGACTAAGCGAAACGGTTTGAGGCTATCTCGCTGCAATTGTTCGATATTCATTAGACAAAGAAAAACCCGGCGATCAAAAGGGGGAAAATCGCCGGGTTCTCTAATGTTGCTGCCCCTCACAGGGTGAGGGAGGAGTTGAGAGCGAGGAGCAGCAATCTCGTTACTCTATACGGTTCGACACTAATCCTATTTAGGTTACAAAAAATATTACCGATTTGTAATTTATTGTATCGGACCGCAATTAATGCGTTTTACAGCGTGATCCGGAATGAAGCTGCGCGGTTAACCTGACGTATGCGGTTTCTTGGGCCAAAGACATCGCCAGAAATCTCGGAGATTTCGCCAAATTCAGCTTCATTCTGATTGACCAGATTATAACCTGTGCCTTCGCGATAAGCTGCGACATCACCAGATGAGCGTGGAACCGTGTTAAGCGGGTTCAGTGTTTCGGCGCCGAAGTTTCCGCTGCGAATTTGTGAGGGCAGATATTCCTCTGCAGGTGCCGCTTCACCGCTAACACCTATGGTGCCGGCTTGATCGTCGAGATTGAATGAAAAGTCAGACAATGAAGACGGACCAGTCGGCGCGGCTATGACAGGTGTTACGGCTGCTGACACTACAGAGATATTTGCAGCCTCATCAGGGCCAGCATCTGCATATGCACTTGGCATAGTGGCTATTGAAGCCAAAGTAACTGTCGCGAAAGCCAGTGAGAAACGTTTGATTGTAAAGGCCATGATTAACTCCCAATTTTTTACTTATCGTATTTTTCAATCTATACTGCGGTTTCGCATCAAGACATCGATTGGTTACACATTCAAAATAAATATTGGCCAGACGATTGATCGGGCGATTGATCAGGCGATTGAACAGCCGCAATTATTCGGCTGTCTATCAATCACACTGGCATATTGCGGCAGTCTCGCATAAAGGGCAGCTATGCATTTTCTAGATCAGGCCAAAATATATCTTAAATCCGGAGCTGGCGGCCCCGGCGCGGTGAGCTTTCGCCGTGAAAAATATATCGAATATGGCGGTCCCGATGGCGGCAATGGCGGCAGAGGCGGCGATATTATTTTGGAAGCCGTGCCGGGCCTCAACACCTTAATCGACTTTCGCTATAAACAGCATTTCAAAGCGCCGCGCGGTCAAGGCGGTCAAGGCAAGCAGCGCACAGGCGCGGGCGCAGATGATCTGGTCATCCCGGTTCCGGTCGGCACGCAAGTGTTGAGCGAGGACAAAGAAACCGTTTTGGCAGACCTTACCGAAGTCGGACAGCAGGTTAAAATGTTGACGGGCGGCGAAGGCGGACGCGGCAATTTGAGTTACAAAAGCTCAACCAACCGCGCACCGCGCCAGCACCAGCCCGGTGAAGCCGGTCAGGAATTATGGGTTTGGTTACGCTTGAAATTGCTTGCGGATGTCGGCCTGCTCGGTATGCCCAATGCTGGTAAATCGACCTTTATCAACCAGATTACCAACGCCAAGGCCAAGGTGGGCCATTATGCCTTCACGACATTGCGTCCACAACTGGGCGTGGTGAGCCATAAACATCGCGAATTTGTGCTGGCAGATATTCCTGGTCTGATTGCAGGCGCCGCAGATGGTGCAGGTATTGGTGACCGTTTTCTAGGGCATATCGAACGTTGCCGTGTCCTTATCCATTTGATTGACGGCGATGGCGATGATCCAGTGAAAGCCTATAATATCGTGCAGGAAGAATTGCAGGAATATGGCTATGGGCTGGCGGAAAAGCCGCAATTGGTTGTGCTCAATAAAGCTGATGCCATTGATGAAGAATTAAGCGATTATCTATCAGGCTTGCTGGAAGATTCAGGCGCGCAAAGAGTGTCTGTTATTTCTGCCATGTCAGGCCGTGATATGGACAAGCTGCTCGACCGGGTGATTGATTATCTGCCCAAATCCACCATGCTGGAAACGCCCAACACCACTGATGATGGCAGCAATGATGAGGACGGTGGCGCAGCGCCATGGTCACCTGTGTAACGGCTTAACATAGGGCTGGTGCGATGCAGGATATGACCATAGCCATAACCGGCGCCACGGGTTTTCTGGGTGGGCGCACCATGGAATTGGCGCTTGAGCAAGGCTATGCAGTGCGCGCCCTCACTCGCCGGACACAAGAGGATCGCAAGAATCTGGCATGGGTAAAGGGCGCACTGAGCGATCAAGCCGCGCTGGATGCTTTATGCCATGGCGCAGATACTGTGCTGCATATTGCCGGGGTGGTAAACGCGCCCACGCCTGCCCTGTTTGACGCGGGCAATATCAAGGGCACCGCCAATATGTTAAGCGCAGCGCAAAAGGCAGGTGACCCGCATTTCATTCATGTCTCATCATTGGCTGCACGCCAGCCGGAACTTTCTGATTATGGCCGATCCAAAGCAGGAGGCGAGACTTTGGTAACAAGGTCCGTCCTGCCCTGGTCAGTCATCCGGCCGCCAGGCATTTATGGCCCCGGCGACACGGAATTTCTGGATATGTTCAGGCTGGCACAAAAAGGCTTGGCCCTATTGCCGCCCAAAGGCCGTGTTTCGCTTATCCATGTCGATGATATGGCCCTGCTGTTACTCGCCATGATTGGCCATGGTCCGGCCCGCACAATCTGGGAAGCAGATGACGGCATAGGCAATGATACGCTGCGCGGATGGGATCATCGCGATTTTGCTCGTGCAGTTGGCCATGCCGTTGGCCGCGACAAATTACTAACCCTCAACGCACCAGCGGCTTTGTTAAAAACCGCAGCGCGGGCGGACCGCATGGTCCGCGGTTCTGCCGCCAAATTGACGCCGGACAGAGCCCGCTATCTGTCCTGGCCGGACTGGACAGTTGAACCGTCCCGGCGACCGCCTGCCTCCTTATGGTCCCCCGCCATCGATACGCAGCAAGGATTGGAAGACACTGTCAGCTGGTACCGGGCGCAAGGTTGGCTAAACTGATAAGCAAAATGGCGATGTAAGCACTGCGCGGCTTGCCATAAAGTCGCCGCACATCGCCGCAATGGCGCTATTTTGTCCTGCCAATAACCCAATCTTGTCTTGCTGTTAGCAAGAGATTAGATAGGGAGCGTGCAGAGCATCTCTGCTCCGCAACCTTATCCATAAAAAGGAAAGTGAAATGACAGATCGCAGCGCGACATTTGCAAAAGTCGCCGAACAAATTACGCCCTTTAACAATAAGGGTGTCGCATTGGACGAAAGCACCACCTTTGCCGGCGATTTGGAATGGGACAGCCTGACCGTAATGGATTTTGTCGCTGCGATTGAAGACGAATTTGACATCATCATCACCATGAATATGCAGGCAGAGATTGAGACAGTGGGCCAATTGGTCGATGCTGTCGAAAAGCTGGCCGAATAAGCCGCACCAGACAATAAGGCCAGGACGACATATATGGTAGACTTGCTTTCCAAATTTGATCCACTGATCGAAGAGCGCGAAACACTGCTGGGCAAAGGCGTGCGTGACCCGTTTTCGCTGGTGATGGAAGAGGTGAAATCACCCACAGTGGCGATCTGTAATGGCCAGGAAACCATCTTGCTGGGCACCTATAATTATATGGGCATGACCTTTGACCCTGATGTGATTGATGCGGGCAAGGATGCGCTGGAAAATTTCGGCAGCGGCACCACAGGCAGCCGCGTGCTAAACGGCACCTATCGCGGTCACCGCGATTGCGAAGATGCGCTGAAAGAATTTTATAATATGGACCATGCCATGGTCTATTCTACGGGGTATCAAGCGAACCTTGGCACCATTTCGGCGCTGGCGGGCAAAGGCGATTATATCATTTTGGATATTGATAGCCATGCCAGCATTTATGATGGCTGCTCCATGGGCAATGCAGAAATTGTGGCGTTTCGCCATAATGATGTAGAAGCTCTTGAAAAGCGTTTGAAACGTCTGCCTGAAGAGGCTGGTAAGCTGGTCGTGCTGGAAGGCGTCTATTCCATGCTGGGCGATGTGGCACCGCTGAAAGAAATGGTGGCTGTCTGCAAAAAATATGGCGCTATGACATTGGTTGATGAAGCACATTCTATGGGCTTTGTCGGTGAAAATGGCCGCGGCGTATGTGAGGAAGCGGGCGTGATTGATGATGTAGATTTCATCATCGGCACATTCTCAAAAAGCGTTGGTACAGTGGGCGGCTTTTGTGTCTCCAACCACCCGAAATTTGAAATTTTGCGCCTTGTTTCACGCCCCTATATTTTTACGGCCAGCCTGCCGCCATCTGTGGTGGCGACGGCGACAACCAGTATTCGCAAGCTGATGCATGCTGGCAATAAGCGCGCGCATTTGTGGGAAAATAGCAAGACTTTGCACAAAGGATTGCAGGATTTGGGCTTCACTCTGGGCACGGATACCCCGCAATCTGCTATCATTGCCGTCGTGCTGGAAGACCTGACCAAAGGCGCAATGCTGTGGCAGGCGCTTCTGGAAAATGGCCTTTATGTCAATCTGGCGCGCCCGCCTGCAACGCCAAAAGGCATGACCTTGCTGCGCTGCTCGCTTTGCGCAGAACATACAGCGGAGCAAGTACAGCAGATATTGGGCATGTTCGAAGCCGCTGGCAAACAGGTCGGCGTTATCTGATCCATGATAAATAGGGATATGATCCTTACCCTGTCCTGCGCTGACAGGCCGGGATTGGTGGCCGCTGTTTCGGGCTATTTGGCGCAGCGGCAATGCAATATCTTGCGCTCTCAGCAATTTAACGATGTCGAAACACACCGCTTCTTCATGCGGGTGCGTTTTGAGGCGTTGGATATGACGATTAGCGCGGATGCCTTGCGGCAAGGCTTTGGAGAATTGGCGGAGCTTCACGCTATGGACTGGACCATGCGCAGCACCCATGAACGCAGAAAAGTGCTGATATTGGTATCCAAATTTGACCATTGTCTGGAAGATTTGCTCTATCGCAAACATATTGGTGAGCTGGAAATGGATATCGTCGCCATTGCCTCTAACCATGCGCGCAATGACAGCAAGCCATCATTGATCGGTGATATTCCCTATCACCACTTACCAGTGACCGCTGATACCAAAGCGCAGCAAGAGGCCGCCATACGCGATCTGATTGAACAAAGCGGGGCGCAGCTTGTGATATTGGCGCGCTATATGCAGATTCTTTCTGATGACATGGCTCGCTGGCTGGAAGGGCGCTGCATCAATATTCATCACAGCTTCCTGCCCGGTTTCAAAGGCGCAAAACCCTATCATCAGGCACATGCACGCGGCGTAAAGATGATTGGTGCTACCGCACATTATGTCACCGCTGATCTGGACGAAGGGCCGATTATCGCGCAAGATGTAGAGCCTATTAGCCATGCCGACAGCGCGGCCGATCTGGTCGCCAAGGGCCGCGATATTGAATGCCGCGTATTGGCCCGCGCTGTGCGCAGCCATATTGATGATCGTGTGCTGCTCAATGGTTCGCGCACTGTGGTCTTTTAGGCCGCTATCAGTCTATAATCATGCGGCGATATTTTGATGATGAAAGAGAGCCGGTATGAGCACAGCAATTTTGATCGAACAGCGCGGCGCAGTGGACATTGTAACGCTCAACCGTCCGGATAAACTGAACAGCATGAATGCCGATATGGTCTTTGCCTTGCAGGATTATTTCCGCGCTGCGCAGGACCGGCACGATGTGCGCGTCATCATCTTGCGCGCCAACGGGCCAACTTTCTGCGCTGGGCTTGATCTTAATGGCTGGGTTCAAGACCAAAGCGAAACTGGGCCGGTACATAAAGCATGGAAAACGCAGCGCGCTATTGCCACAGTCATGCAGTTAATGCGCAGTTGTCCGCAGCCGATTATTTCTCTGGCACAAGGCGCGGCCTGTGGCGGTGGCTTTTCTTTATTATTGGCTAGCGATGTCCGCTATGGAGCGCCTTCGCTAAAAATGAATGCGGCCTATATCAAGATCGGCCTAGGCGGTTGTGATATGGGCTCCAGCTATTTTCTGCCACGTCTGGTGGGTGCTAGTCTGGCTAGCGAGCTGATATTAACCGGCAGATTCATTCATGCCGAACGCGCCAAAGCAACCGGCCTGATCAGCGATATTACCGAGGAAAAAGAGCTGTTGACCATGGGGCTGGCACTAGCGGAGGAAATGCTGGACACAGCGCCCATGGGGCTGCGCCTGACCAAGGACGCGCTGAACCGCAATATTGATGCACCCAGCTTTGATGCAGCCATGGCTTTGGAAGATCGCCAACAAGTAATGCTGGCCCAGACAGAAGACAGCCGGGAAGCAGCCAAAGCCTTTTTCGCCAAACGCAAACCCGATTATAAAGATATTTGATGCCCTGAAGGGCGTCGTAAAGATAATAATCCCATTCCCAAATAAAGGCCAAGCAAAGAGATGACACACAAAACAGAGAAGTTCCGCTTTACAGGCAGCAACGGCCAAAAACTTGATGGCCGCCTAGAACGCCCGATCGATGGTCAAATACGCGCAGTCGCTTTATTTGCGCATTGCTTTACCTGCACCAAATCAAGCCATGGTGCGACCCGTATCGCCGCCGCTTTGGCCGATTCAGGTATCGCCACCTTACGCTTTGACTTTACTGGTCTAGGCGGAAGCGAAGGTGACTTTGCTGATAGTGGCTTTTCTGCCAATGTGCAGGATCTGGTAGCCGCGGCAGATGCGCTGCGTGACCATGGTCCTGAGTTTGCGGGCAGCAGTGCACCGCAATTGCTGGTTGGCCATTCGCTAGGCGGGGCTGCGGTCATTGCTGCTGCTGAATTCATCCCCGAAGCACGGGCCGTTGCCACAGTGGGCGCACCGCACATGGTCGATCATGTTTTAGAGCAATTGGGCACACAATTGGCAGAAGTCGAATCCAAAGGCGAGGCCGTGGTAAAACTAGGCGGGCGAGACTTTCACGTCACTGATCATTTTGTGAATCAAATGCGCGGCCAACCACAATCCGAACGACTCGCCAAATTGGCACGACCTCTATTGATCCTCCACGCCCCCGATGATGCGATCGTGCCGTTTAGCGAGGCTGAGGCAATTTACGCCGATGCAGCGCAGCCCAAGAGCCTTGTTACCTTAGGCAATGCGGACCATTTGCTAACCCGTGATGGTGCTGCGCAAAATGTTGCGGCGCAGATTGCGCATTGGGCCGATGGCTATTTGGATGCCGCACCACCGGTAGAAAATGATCTGGATGCTGGTTTGGTCCATCTGGCGAGTATCGGCAACACCTTCACCCAATTGGTGCAAACGCCAGATCATCAATGGCTGGCCGATGAACCGCGCAGCTTTGGCGGGGATAATCTGGGGCCGACACCCTATGACCTGCTATTATCATCTTTGGGTGCCTGTACGGCTATGACCTTGCAAATATATGCCGCACGCAAAAAGTGGTCACTCACCCATGTTGAGGTGACATTGGAGCATAGCCGCGAGCACAAAGCCGATTGCGAAGACTGTAACAACACACAGAACCGCGTTGATATTATTGACCGTGTTATCGTTATAGAGGGTGATTTGGATGCGGATCAAAGAAAGCGGTTATTGGAAATTGCCGATAAGTGCCCCGTGCACAAAACGCTTACCAACACAGTAGAAATCAATACGCTCCCTGGATGATATGGGCGCGATAATATGCCGCTCACCGGATATGGCTTTAGCGCACTGCCCCTTTGAGCAGCAACCTTGGCAATAGCGTCAATGCGCCCAATAAGGGCCATTTGCGCTGCCAAGGGCGAATAGTGATTTGCGTACCCGCATGGCGGTTGATCTTCCATGCAAGATAATCAATGCCGCCAGCATAGGTGCCGCTTGCTTTGGCCAGCCGTGCCAGCGTCATCCATTTGCCGCGGCGGCGCAGTTTTGGCCAGCGTGCACGTTCGGCGGCCATGGCATCATCTTGACCACCCGCAATATTGATTGTCCCGCCTCGCAAAACGGCCTCAAAACCCGTCTTGTCCAGCGCCGCAGAGGTGAAGGCGCGATAACGTTCGGGGTCGAATGCAACAACCGATTGTGCGCGGCTCTTTCGCTCGGCCCGCAGTTCGGCATTATAGGTTAGCTGAAAACCACGATGCCACAGATCCGCAACTTCAACATCTCCGGCACCGTGGTCGGCAATAGCCGCACGCAATAAGGTCGGCGTCGCTCCAGCAACCGCCTCTATCGTTCGCGCTGTAACATCCTGCCCCGCAGTCCAGACCAAACGCGCTGGCTGCGCGAAGCGTGCCCAGACCGACACAGTATCAGCCTCTGGCCTGTTTAGCCGATAAAAATCATGTGCGCTGAGGACAGCGAATTTGGCCACTAAACCCTGATATTCAGCAGGGAAAACATTAGGAGGAATAAGCTCATTGGCCCGCACCATCCAGCTATCGCCATAGGCCTCGCGATAGTCTGAAACGATGAGATAGAAATCCAGCATCTCGCCTTCAAGACGCTCACTGCGCAGGCACGAACCGTAGAACATAACCGCTTGTGCAGCCTTGGGGTAGCGCGCGGCAATTGCTGCGGCAAAGGCATTGATGCGCGGGTCAACCGGCGTCGCCAGCTCATCCGCTATGAGTTCTGAAAAGTCCGGGCCCATGGGCCGGCTTAGGCGGCGAGCCGCAAAAACGGAACAGGCTCAGTAGTGCGCAATGTAATGGGCCGCCCACTGCGCGCTTCAAACAATTCGCCATCCAGCACGACACAACCACGATCGCTTTCTATTTCGATCACATCGTCACGCTCAAGATGCAAACCGGCACCTGCACGCGAACCGAAGCGGCCTGCCATCGTATCGCGGATCATCGTCCAAAGACCCGAACGGTTATTTTCGACCGCAACAAATTTCATATTGTCGACATATTCGGCGGTTTCTTTGCCGGTCTTGCTCCGCAGCAATAATTTTTCCAGCGTAGTGACCATCAATACCGAGAAATTGCCCTGAATCTCTCCATGACGCACCATTGAGATGCGCATATTTGACGATGTCACGGGCAGGAAACGTGCGCTGGCATTGAACATGAGCGACACAATAGTCGCCACTGCAGCGATAAAATGGCTGATGCTATTGGGCAGACCCAGCGGGTAAATCTTATTACGGCAATAGAGGATAATATCTGCAAGCCCTGCACCACCCAGAAACATGCCCAATACCGGCGTAGGATGAGCATCATCTGACAATGCGATCAACTTGCGCACCACAACATGATTTTCCAGATCATTACGGGTGATATCCAGCATTTGTTTCAAAGCAACCAGAGCATCACCTTGCGCGCCAAGATCAAGCGCAATCAAATTGGTCTTGCCGTTTGGCAAAACCGCAATAGGTGGCGGGTTATCACCGAAATGGCCACCTTGATACATTTCGGTCAATGTTGCCTGTACCGTTCCGTCACCGCCATTGATGATCAGCACTTTGGGTTTCACCAGAGCAATGGACTTCAAAGCCATGGCAATCTGGTCAACGGCCTCTACCTCATAATGGAAGATATCCGGTTCATGTGCACAAAAGGCTCGCATTTCGGGCAGGCCAGACTTGTTGCCGGTCGATTGCGGATTGGACAGAAGGGCAATTAATGTCATGTTGTTTTCAATGGCTCAATGGAAAGACCCTGACGATAGTTCAGTACAACGCGAATGCGCTTAATACCTTTGCCAACGGCAATGCGGGTTTTTCGAACAGATGGTTTAAGATTGGTGAGAGAAATATCTGGATTACCGGAAAAGCCGCCGCCGTCACTCCATCCTGATTTGCCATTGCCATCAAGATCATGACGCACGGCTATACCATAGTCGCCAACTGCTGGAACAGGCACACAAAAGAGCATTTTGTTGCCGCTTACCGCTACAGGAATATCAATGCGGTTAATCCATTGGCCTTTTTTCAGCCATGATTGCTTTGTCGCGCGATAAGATTGTACGCGAATGCGGCCAGCAGAATTTTTAAAGCCTACCACTTCGACCAAGACTGCAGGCTTAGCAGAACCGGCGCGGCACAAACGCATATCATTGTCTATTTTCTCTCGCTGCGCTTGCGCTGGAGAGGCCACCAATACCAAGCCACCTAGCAAGATTGCTGCTTTTGCGGTTAGATTGGTAAAGTTCACCATGGTCTTTTTGATCCTGTCCTCTATATGTTGCAGGCTAATGGAAGCCAGCGTGCATGTCATTTTGCTATAGAAACATAATGGATATGCTTTGCGGCCAAATCATGGTGATAGAAGGACAATAAGTTGAAATTCCTGACCGCCACGGACCGATATATTGCGCGCTTGGTGCTGGTGCCGCTGGTTTTCACATTGTTAATCGCGGCCATGTTGCTGTTGCTCGACAAAATGCGGCGATTATTTGACTTTGTGGCAGCCGAAGGTGGACCGGTCAGTGTAGTCTGGCGGATGCTGGCCAATCTCATCCCTGAATATCTCTCGCTTGGCATCCCTATCGGTTTGCTATTGGGTGTTTTGCTGGCGTTTCGCAAATTGTCCCTGTCATCAGAACTTGATGTCTTTCGCGCCGTTGGACTTGGCTATGGCCGGTTGCTGCGCGTGCCATTCATCATCGCAATCATTTTGGCGGGCATAAATCTCGCTTTGGTTGGCTGGATCCAGCCGGAGTCGCGCTATGCCTATGAACGTTTGGGCTTTGAATTGCGCTCTGGCGCATTGGGTGCATCTATCAAAGTCGGTGAGTTTACCAGTTTTGGCGATGATATGACCATGCGAATAGAAAGCAGCCGCGATGAAGGCCGCAGCCTTTCAGGCATATTTGTGCGGGCATCAAACAAGAATGACGATGTAATTACCGTCACCGCCAGCGAAGGCCAGTTTCTTGCCACTGACGATCCAGACACAATCATATTGCGTTTGCAGGATGGCAGGCTGGTCCATGACAATAAAAGCTATGTTTCGCCGCGTATCTTAAATTTCAGCAGCCATGATCTGCCGATAGACCTGCCCAAGATTGAGGCCTTTCGTGATCGTGGCGGTAAGGACAGGGAATATACCTTGCCCGAGCTGGTGCGGATAGGCACTGATGCCAATATTTCACAGGACGAACGCAATAGCAGCCGAGCAAGTTTCCACTTTCGCATTGTCGAGGTAGTGATGATGATGCTCATGCCATTATTGGCGGTTGCTCTGGCTATTCCCCCCAAAAGATCAACATCTGCTCTAGGCGTCTTTCTGTCGATCATCATCATTGTGACCTATCATAAGATAAACCAATATGGGGAGGATGTCGGCGCACTGGGCTATATTGACCCCATCATTGCGTTATGGGGGCCGTTTATACTCTTCTCCGGCATGATATTGTGGATGTTCTACACCGTTTCCTATGTTCCGGGGGGGCAACCCATTGGTGCGCTGGAACGCTTTTTCTCCAAGTCTGGCAGCTTCCTTAAAGGCATGATGTCCATCGGCCGCAAACGCCAGATTCACAATAGCTAGGTCGGTATATGCAGTTGGAATTCTTCCCGTCCCGCACCACCGGATTGTATATGGCTCGCATGTTTTTTGTGCGGATATTGGCGCTGCTTGCGCTTTTGGTTCTGGTGTTACAAAGCCTCGATCTGCTAGGCGAAAGCGGCACGATATTGGCCTATCCCGGCAATGGACAAGCGGAATTGCTAACTTATATCAGTCTGCGCGTGCCGCAGCTTATTGCACAGTTTCTGCCCTTTTCAGTCCTTTTGGCGACCATTGTTACGCTGGCCACGTTAAATCAGAATAGCGAGATAGTCTCGATGAAGGCCGCAGGATTGTCTGCACACCAGATATTGGCACCGCTGCTGCTGACCAGCCTTGCTGTCGCCATATTGGCCTTTGCCTTTAATGATCGCATTGTTTCCAAGGCCACAGCCACTTTAACATTGTGGGAAGCAGCAGAATATGGACCCATTCCCAAAGATCTGAACAGCCGTACCAATGTCTATGTGCGTGATGGCAATGATGTTATCCGTGTAGCATCCGTCTCTGGTTCGGGTAAGGATACACAGCTCAGCGGCCTCAATGTCTATGTGCGCGATGATAATGGCGGCTTGCGGGAAATTATTTCCGCCGACAATGCCAGCTTTGATGGCGCGCAATGGACATTGCAGGAGCCATTTGTTTTTGATCTGGTCTCTGGCAATAAAAGGCGGGTTGCGGACCGTATTGTCGGCAAGGGCGTAACGCCGGACCAATTTACGCTGGCCAATATCAATGCTGCGGGATTGTCTTTTGGCGAACTGGGTGAGGTGATTGAAGAATTGCGTGCAGCCGGTCGCCGGGCCAATGATTTGGAAACAACCTATTGGCACAAAATTTCCAGCCCGCTTTCGTCAATCTTGATGCCATTATTGGGCGCGATAGCCGCTTTTGGTCTGGCGCGGTCCGGGCGGCTTTTCTTCCGCGCCGTTATCGCCATGGCGCTGGGCTTTGCCTATTTTGTTGCTGACAATTTCGCGCTGTCCATGGGCAGTCTCGATGCTTATCCGCCTTTACTAGCAGCATGGGCGCCCTTCATATTGTTCCTGCTCATTGGTGAGACAGTTCTTGTCCGCACCGAAGAATAGCGAAGACGCACCGACAATCGGCAAGTCAGATGTCGGAAAAGGTGCTGGAATGGCAGCAATGGCGCGGCTTGGTGCCTTGGTCGAACTGGCGGCGCAACCCGCCTATATCTGGATGTTCGGTCTGGCCACCTATGGTCTGTATGCCGCTTTCTGGTCCGCCATCAGCCTGCTTGGCTTTTCGCTTAATCTGGGTTTGCATCAGGCTCTGCAAAGGCTTGTGCCCGGCGCAGATAATGACGAACAGGCCCATGCCATTGTCCGCTTCACGCTCTTGGCCGCTATGGTGCCCGTCATCTTAGCCGTGATCGTGATCGGTATCGCTGCACCACATATTGCGCCCTATTTTTCCGGTACGGCGCTATCACAAAGCGATCTGATATGGCTCATCCGTATTTTCAGCATCTCCTTACCGCTGCTCATCCTGCTTGAAATTGCGACCGCCGCCGTCCGTGCGCAGCGTGCATTTGGGCCAGAAATCCGGTTGCGCATTTTTTGGGAACAAGTCAGCCGCCTTGTCATAGCGGGTATATTCTTTGCACTGGGCTATACTTTGTTCGGCCTGTTCGCTGCGCATATTGCCTCACTGGCCATTACTGGCGTTTTCGCGCTGCGCTTGCTGGCCCGCTATTATGATGCAAAACTGATATTAACCGCCAAAGCGCCCACCGGTATGCGGCGCAATATTTTGGCAACCGGTCTGGCGATGATGCCGCCCATCATTACGCGCAGGGCCTTTAATGACCTGCCACCTGTTTTGCTAACATTGACCATATCAGGGACTGTTGGACTACAAGCCTCTGCCCTTTATGTGATTGCGCGCAAAGTCGCTTCAGTGCCGCTAATTGTGCGGCAGGCATTTTTATATGTGCTGGCACCTTTATCATCTGCGCAGGCAAAGACGGACCGCAAGGCCATTGCGCCGCTATATGGTTTCGCCAACAGACTGGCAGCGATCATCATGCTGCCTTTGGCCATGGCGATGGCTCTGATCGGTGATGTGATATTGATGCTCTTCCCGCGCGAGGCAAGTGTGGCGCTGCCGATATTGATCGTGTTGCTGGCAGGCCGTGCTGGCGAGACATTATTGGGCGCAGCAACCCCGATCGTTGAAATGACAGGCCACCGCGCATTGCCCCTCATCAACAGCCTTTTGGGGCTCGTTGCTGCGGCCATATGCTATTATTTTCTGCCCCCCGAAGCCGGCGCGGTTGGCATGGCATTGGCCGTTGCCATTGGCGTCAGCGTTGCCAGCTGGGTGGCCGTTCTAGAGCTAAAATATTTTGACAAAATACCGGCATGGGACCGGCACTTCCTTTGGGCGGTGTTACAACAATCTGCCGGATCTATCCTGCTGATCATCATCAGCAAGGGCATAGCGCAACAGCCAGATTTAGCCCGTTTGGGGATTATGCTGACAGCAATGTTGATGGTGATCTGGCTGGGCCTAAAGTTCGCACTGGACGCAGATGATAAGCAAGCGCTTGGCAAGACTGCACGCATTTTGCGGCTTTAATTTTGGTAATGTTCTTATACGGCAAACCACCTGATCGCAACTCAGACGTTATGCGTGCCAAATGTGCTTTTTACCAAACGCGTAACCAGACCAGGCAAGCCTTTATAATTGGCAGCCCAATAAGGCGAGTGACTTGGCAAAGTCTCGACCAGTTTGCGGTGCGCCTTGCCCAGTTCATGATAGGGAATGCTGGGCAGCAAGTGGTGGAGCGCATGATAGCGCAAGCCGACCGGCGCCCATAATTCAGGCAATGTCGCAGGCGGAGGTACATTCACGCTGTCGAGATATTGCGCTGTAACGCTCATCGGTTCACCCTCATTCTCCCACAAATGCGCAACCAATGTGCGCACCTGATTGATGACAACCGATACTGATAAGATTACCAAATAGGTCAGAAAATAGCCAAGCGGTATGATGGACAGGCTGGTAAGGCTGATAAGGCCGATAGCCCATAGGCTCGTCGCACCCTCCAAAAGCAGCCAATCGCGCCGCGCTTCGCCTTCCGGCATTTTGCGGCGGAAAATAGGATTGATAACCAGCCCGGAATAGCGCTCGACCACAATAGTGCGCAGCGGCGGAATCAGAAACGAAAGCGGAGTCAGAACGGCATAACGCAGCAACAAGGCGATGGGCGCAAGCGCCGCGACCATAACAAAGAGCGGCACAGTCCAAGGCTTCATCAATGCCAGCGGCAGATATTCAGGGTCTTTCTCCGTGCCATAACGGGTTTTGTTATGATGCAGATTATGGACGCCTTCATACATGAAACTTGGCATCATCAACGGCACACCGATGAACAGATTCCAGCCCCATTTGAAACCGCGCACAGAGTTTTTCTTCATATGTGAAATTTCGTGGATGAAGCTGCCCGCGCGATAAAGCGCCAACACCGAAACCACACCAAATGCCAGAATAAGGAATATATTGCCCGCTAGCATGGCGCCCAACATCGCTGCATAACCCAGTAACGCCGAACCCAGAAAGTCCGTCCAATAGATCCGACCATCATGCTGGCTATGTTCGCGCGTCAGCTTTGCCGCAAGCCTGACCAGCTCCATATCCTCGCTCTTTTGAAAGCGCAGCCGCTGAGCATTGGCATCTGCTTGAAAGCCGGCTGTCACCGGATCGGGCTCTTGGCCTTTGGTAAATTCGGCCTGTTGTTCGGCCATATTGCTGTTCATAATGTTTTCCATATCGCACACAGCCATATATAAATCAAAGTGGCAGCATCAAGGCAGCAATACGATGACGGGGTGTTTAAGACAGAATGCATCTCTGGGACAGGGTTGTGATACAACGCCACCGTCTCGTGTCGCTTGACATTTGTCAGACGCTTTCGGCAATAGGTGCAAAAATAGTATGAATGACATAAGATAGCTGCAGCATTGCAATAGATTGCGGTTGCCGCGCTAATGAGAGACGGACATGGCCCATAGCAATGACATCACCATATCGCAGGTTAAGGGCAAAGCAGCTTTGTCGGCCTTTATTGATATTGGCTATAGATTAAACACCAATACGCCCAATTGGGTGCCACCGCTACGGCAAGAACAATTTGATTTGTTCAATCCAAAAAAGAACCCCTTTTTCGAACATGCCCGCGTCCAACCCATGATTGCAACCCGCGCTGGCCGAATTGTTGGACGTATTTCGGCACATATTGACGAACTGGCACTTACGCAACCCATTGAGCAGGGCTTTGGCCCCGGAACCGGCAATTGGGGCATGTTGGACGCTGAAGATAAAAATGTTGCGCAGGCGTTGATAGCTGCGGCCGAGGATTGGCTGCGCGAACAGGGCATGTCACGCGCTGTTGGTCCTCTCAGCCTATCCATATGGGATGAGCCTGGCGTTCTGACCAAAGGGTTTGACCATGAGCCGATTGTGATGATGGGGCATGACCATGAACATAAACAGGACTGGATAAAGGCCGCAGGGTATAAAGATGCAAAGTCGCTCTATACATATGACCTTGATATATTGAAGGATTTCCCTCCCCTGATTCAACGCATCGTCAAATCTGGTGAGCGTAGTGAACGGATCAACATCCGGCGTGTTAATAAAGACAAATTCGACCAGGAAGCGGCCATTCTCATGGGCATTTTGAATGATGCATGGTCAAAAAATTGGGGCTTTGTTCCACTCACAGATAGTGAGATTGCCCATGTCGGCAAAAAGATGAAACCGCTTGTGCGTGAAGACCTTATCATGATTGCAGAGGTTGAAGGCGAGCCTGTCGCATTTATGATGACCATTCCTAATCTGAATGAAGCGCTGCGCTCACTAGATGGCAATCTATTCCCCTTGGGCTGGGCCAAATTGCTGTGGTGGCTGCGCAATTGCCGTTCCCATTCGGTTCGCGTTCCGCTTATGGGCGTGTCATCAAAATTTCAGAATACACGGCTGGCCAGCCAATTGGCCTTTATGATGATAGAATATATCCGCCGTGAGGCCGTGAAAAATTATGGCGCAGTGCGCGGTGAAATCGGGTGGATATTGGAAGATAATCAGGGGATGGTGGCCATAGCAGATGCCATTGGTGCCACCATCAACCGTGAATATATGATCTTCGAAAAGTCACTATAAACGCTATCTGTATCAATCCAGCAGGCGATCAGCACTGCGTTGGCTGGGTTCGGGCGGGCTTGCCGGAACGGTCCAGCGATCCCCATACCAACGGGCGATTTTGTCACCATGCCGGTTAATCGCGCCCATATTGAAGAAGTGCATTCCGCCCAGCAGCAGAAGCGCCAAACCAACATGCAACCCCAGAAAGCGGAATATGCCTTCAATAGAGGCCACTTCACCAGCCTGGCTGAGCGCTAGAGAGATAAAACCCAGATTGACGAGATAAAAACCGACTACCAGCAAATGGTTTACCGACGTCGCCAATTGATCATCATCCGCCAAATAGCGCACCAGATAGACTTTGCCGTTTACAGACAGGCTATGCGCGACCCATATGGTCATCCCGATGGCCAATATCAGATATAGGCTATAAGCAATTATGGTCATTGATATTCTCCTTTAATTGTTATTTCGGTAAAAACTGAAATATATAGATATGCCAATTGTGATATGTGAATCTGGTGTGTTCTGCTCTGTATGTTTGGATGTCTTTGGTTGCGGGCCTGACTTATGCGACCCTTACACATCGAATAGGCCTGCCAAGGGACATTTTAGGCGCTAGTCACCCGCTGATGCCTTGCCACTACCCGGAATGAACCGAGCAACCTTGGCACCCAAATTCATCAGCGCGATCAATGTCGATTTTTTGAGGCCGCGCACTTGTTCGTACCAGCCAGTCAGACGCCCAATAAATTGGTGCATATTGCCAATCCGTTCCCTGATATGTGCGGGTAGGTCTTTATTATGCTCCATGCGTTCCTGCAATGCGGCGAGTTTGGCGATAGTCGGGTCAATTTCCCGCCTTTTGCGCTCTGCAGTGATGGCCATAAAAAGATCCCACAATTCGGTCTCTGCTTGAAAAAAGTCGCGGCGTTCTCCAGGTTTGTGACTGCGCGTGATAATGCCATAGCCTTGCAATTCTTTTAAGGCAGTGGACACATTGGAGCGCGCAATATCCAGTGCAGTGCAAATGGCCTCTGCATCCAGTGGCTCATCACTTAAATATAGCAGCGCATGTACTTGCGCGACTGAACGATTAGCACCCCAATGGGTCCCCATCTCACCCCAATGCAGGATAAACTCCATCGCTTCTGGATACCGTTCAACGCCCATGATTATTTCCTTTCGTAATTTCTGTTATTTCAGAAATATAGATATGTCAAGCGCTGCGTCATGAAAATTTGCACTGTAACCAATGCCTCCGTAAAGGGGACAGGAATTGGCAAAGGCTGTAAATGTATGACAAACCAGATCACAACTGAATATGACCTGCTGATCATTGGCGGCGGCATTAACGGAACGGCAATTGCCCGTGATGCGGCAGGGCGCGGGCTTTCCGTGCTATTATGCGAAAAAGATGATCTGGCGCGCCACACATCATCGGCCAGCACCAAGCTGGTGCATGGTGGTTTACGCTATCTGGAATATTATGAATTTAAGCTGGTCCGCGAGTCGCTGAAAGAACGTGAAGTGATGCTGCGCAGTGCGCCGCACATCATCTGGCCGCTACGCTTTGTTTTGCCTTATGACAAAACTTTGCGCCCCGCATGGATGCTACGTGCAGGCCTGTTTCTTTATGACTATATGGGCGGACGCAAATTGCTGCCACCATCAAAACGGGTCAGCCTGTCCAAGGGCCGCTATGCCAATATTCTGCATAAAGACTTCACCTTCGGCTTTGAATATTCTGATTGTTGGGTTGAGGATGCCCGGCTCGTCGTGCTCAACGCTGTCGCGGCCAAGGAAAAGGGCGCAGATATAGCCGTGGGCGCGAAAGTATGTGATCTAAAAAGTAATGAGAACGGCTTTACCGCCATCATCAACCATAGTGACGGACAAGAGCAAACAGTACATGCAAAGGGCATAGTCAATGCTGCCGGTCCATGGGTTGAGGAAGTGCTGCAATCCATTAAGCCTGGCCGTAATGACAATAGCCTGAGGCTGGTCAAAGGCAGCCATATTGTCGTGCCCAAATTGTTTGATGACGAACATTGCTACACCTTCCAAAATGGCGATGGACGCGTTGTTTTCGCTATTCCCTATGAACAGGATTATACGCTCATCGGCACTACCGATGTTCCGCATGATGAAGCCGATCATCTGCCTGAAATAAGCGCTGATGAAATCTCCTATTTGTGCGATGCCGCTTCGGAATATTTTCTGAAAACCATTACACCCGATGATGTGGCATGGACATATTCTGGTGTTCGCCCGCTTTATGACGACAAAGCAGCTGACGCATCAGCGGTTACACGCGATTATGTACTGAGCGTTGAAGAATTGGCACAGGGTGCGCCCTTCATGTCCGTCTATGGCGGCAAGATCACCACCGCGCGTAAATTGGCCGAACATGCCATGGAACAATTGGCAGATTTCTATCCGCAAATGGGCGACAAATGGACCCGCGAGGAATCGCTTCCCGGCGGTGATATTGCCAATGCTGATTTTGATGGCTTTCTGGCCCAAGCCAAAACGCGATATCCGTGGTTGCCAGTAAATATATGCCACCATCTCGCCCGTGCCTATGGCACACGCATCCATATTCTGTTGCAGGATATGGCATCGTTAGAGGATATGGGGCAATGTTTCGGCAATGTTTTGACCGAGGCAGAGATCCGCTATCTGATAAACCATGAATTTGCCCGTAGCGGCGAAGACATAATGTGGCGGCGCAGCAAGCTGGGTCTGCATATGACGCAAGAGCAGCGCGCAGCGGCCAATGCTGCAACGCAGACTATTGTGGCTACAAATAAATAAACATAATGCTTAGGCCTTACAGCCTATAAATTATTCTGTGTCGTTGCCAAATGGCCGATTGAGCGACACAATTTTGGCATTCAGAACCGCCGCAAAGCTGACCCATAGCAAATAGGGCAGGATCATAAGCCCCGCTGTCTGGGATATGCTGATATTCAGAGCGAACATTGCAGCCACAGAAAGCCAGAGAAACACCACCTCTATCAAGGCCCAATCAGGGCGCCGCAAAGTAAAGAAAAGCGGTGACCAGAGAAAATGTCCGACAAGATTGGCGCCATATACCGCGAGGATCATATAACGCGTGTCATAGCTGCCAGTGATATTCCACACAATCACCCCTGCCCATGCGGCCAAGCCCAGAATGATCGTCCAAGCCGGACCGAACAGCCAATCAGGTGGCTGCCATCTGGGTTTGCGCAAATTGCGATACCAAGGGCCGATACTGGTCAACAGACCGCCGCCTAGCCCAAGAAAAATGGCCCAGGCCAGCGCCGCTATGACAGGATAACTCAACATCCAACCTTAGTGCGCCCATTATCGCATTAAGGCAATGACCTCATGGCACAACGCAAAGACAAAAAAGTTGCAAAAATACCATATAGAGCCGCAGTTTGTTTCGTTTGGGAACGATATTCTGTTTCAAACGCTCAAACTGTACGTGCGACGGGCATGCATATGAACAATATGGAGCATGGCAGGGTGAGGAAGACACAAATAGTTGTTGTTGGCGGCGGCGCTGGCGGGTTGGAACTGGTGCGCAAATTGGGCGCGAAATATAGCCGAAAAACGCACGATATCATTCTTGTAGATTGCAATCTTACCCATGTCTGGAAGCCATTATTGCATGAAGTGGCCGCTGGTTCGCTCGATGCCAATATGGATGAAGTCGGCTATGGCGGCCATGCGGTGCGCTGGGGCTATCGCTTTTTCCATGGCAGGCTGGAAACGATCGACCGAGAGAAAAAGCAGATAACGACTGCACCTTTGATGGACGATGAAGGCAATGAAATTATTAGCCGCCACACCATCCGCTATGATTATCTGGTCCTCGCCTTTGGCGGTGTATCGAATGATTTTGGTGTTCCCGGCGTGCGCGAACATTCACACTTCCTTGAACATCGTGCGGACGCTGACAATTTTCGCCAACGTTTGCTCAATGCCTGTTTGCGGATCAACCATCTGCACAGCACGGGCGATAGTGAGGCAGAAGTGCGCATCTGCATTATCGGCGGCGGCGCAACGGGTGTGGAACTGGCGGCCGAGCTGCACAATGCGGCAAGCTCCTTACAAACCTATGGCCTAGAGGTATTTGTTCAAGACAAGTTGAAAGTCGTACTGTTAGAAGCAGGCCCGCGTATCCTGCCCGGGCTGGACCCGGAATTGTCCCACACGGCCCATCGCGAGTTGGAGCAATTGGGTGTTGAGGTTAGAACATCAGCAGCCGTGACGGGCATTTTGCCCAATCGCGTAGAAACCGCAGGGGCAGAGCCTTTGGCGGCTGATCTTATCGTTTGGGCCGCTGGCGTAAAAGGCGCTGATGGCATTCAGCAAATGAGCGATTTAGAACTGAGCCGGCTTGATACATTTGTTGTCAAACCATCGCTCCAGACCAGTCAGGACGATCATATCTTTGCACTGGGCGATTGCGCCTATTGTCACTTGCCGGGCAGTGAGCGCCCCGTACCGCCGCGCGCGCAATCAGCGCACCAAATGGCCAGTCTTATTTTTGAAAATCTGATACGCTTGCAAAAGGACAAGCCGGTGAAAGATTTTGTCTATAATGACCATGGCTCTCTGGTTTCTCTTAGTCGTTTTTCCGCCATTGGCAGCCTGATGGGTAATTTGGTAGGCGGCAGAATGGCTATTGAAGGGCGGTTGGCACGCTGGGCCTATCAATCATTATACCGTATGCATTTGATAGCCATTCACGGCTATATGAGAGGCATTGCCTTGATTGTAATTGGCAGGGTCAACCAGATCGTCCGGCCCAAATTTAAACTGCATTAGACTGTCATCACTGCCATATTTCGATGCATATCTCGTCTTTCTAAACGAAGTTTGCTAGCCCTATGCCCAAGCGCGCACGAAGATAGCAGCGGGCATGGGAGAGAATATGCAGATCAAGGACAAGATTATCGTGGTGACAGGCGCGGGCAGCGGAATTGGCCGTGCGCTTGTTGAACGCTTCATGGCTGAGGGCGCACGGCATGTGATCGCCGCAGATATCAATGCCGATAATGCCGCAAAAACTGCACAGGATTTTGGCTGCACAGCCATGACAGCCAATGTCGGGCGCGATGCGGATGTTAAACAGTTGATTGAACGCACGGAAGATGAATGCGGCCCGATTGATCTTTTCTGCTCCAATGCCGGACTTGGTGCCGGTGCCAGCGAACAATCGCCCGATGATGAGTGGCAAATAAGCTGGGACGTTAATGTCATGTCCCATGTGTATGCCGCACGGCATCTTATCCCGCGTATGATTGAACGCGGCCATGGCTATTTTCTCAACACAGCGTCAGCCGCGGGATTGCTCAATCAAGTCGGCGGGGCGGCCTATGGCGTCACCAAACATGCGGCCATAGGCTTTGGCGAGTGGATCGCCATGACCTATAAGCATAAAGGCATCAAAGTCTCCATGCTGTGCCCGCAAGCGGTGCGCACAGCAATGACGGCGAATACGGAAGATGCTGGCGTTTCTGCAGCAGCAGCCGATGGCATGATAGAGCCGGAAGCCGTGGCGCAAAGTGTAATCGATGGACTGGCTGAAGAATCCTTCCTGATTTTGCCGCACCCCCAAGTCATTGACTATATGCAGCGCAAAACGGAAAATTATGATCGCTGGATTGGCGGCATGAACAAGTTTCACCGCATATTGACAGGCGAAAAATAGGGCGAGGAAAATGGCGGACACAAAAAAATCAGCGGGAAAACCCAACAGAAGAGGTAAAATCTGGTTGGTTCTGGGCGCCATCTTGCTGTGCGCAATGGCGAGTATCTTTATCTTTCAAAAACAGATTGGCACCATGATTTTTGACCGCGCCGTAGAACAGATGGGCCGCGATATAGTAAGCGATCTGGACGATAGTCTGCATGTCGGGTTATGCGGCACAGGTTCACCACTGCCCAATCCTGATCGTGCTGGCCCGTGCAATATCGTCATTGCGGGCGAGCAGGTTTTTGTCGTTGATATTGGTGAAGGCGGCGGGCGTAACATCAATTTGATGGGTATACCGGCCAGTCGCGTGACAGGGGTTCTGCTGACCCATTTCCATTCTGACCATATTGATGGACTGGGCCCGCTGATGCTGTTCCACTGGACACAAAGCGGGGCAACACGCCCGCTGCCCATCCATGGCCCGCAAGGCGTTGAAGCCGTGGTTGATGGCTTTAACGCAGCCTATGCCACAGACAAAATCTATCGCACCGCCCATCATGGTGAAAAGGTCGCACCCACTTCCGGCGGCGGCGGAGAAGCGCGCCCTTTCTCTATGAACGGTGAAACACAAATAGTGCTGGAGCGGGACGGGTTAAAAATTACAGCCTTTAAAGTAGATCATGACCCAGTAGATCCTGCAGTTGGATATCGTTTCGATTATAAAGGGCGTTCAATAGTGATCAGCGGGGACACAGCGAAATCGGCATCATTGGAACGCGCAGCCAAAGGCGCGGACCTGCTCATTCATGAAGCGCTGGCCACGCAAATGGTCGAACAGATGACGGCGATAGCGAAGAAGCGCGAAATGGCGAACTTTGTGACCATCACGCAAGACATATTGGAATATCACGCTTCACCAGAAGATGCGGCTGAGTCTGCTCAAGCCGCAGGGGTGCAGACATTGGTTCTTAGCCATCTCATCCCGCCTTTGCCCAACAGCTATCTCTACCCGGCATTCCTTGCAGGCGCACCGGACAAGTTTTCTGGAGAGATCATTGTTGGAGAGGATGGCATGTTTTTCTCCCTCCCCTCTGGTTCAGACGCCATTGAGCAAAGCGATCTGAAATAGGGGGCAGCGAATAGCGCTCCTTGCCGACCACCTTCATACGTTACGTTACAATTATTCTTGCGGCCGATTTACCCCCTTTGCAAATAGAGCGATTATGCTAGCCTGATGCCCTGAATATCGGAAAAGGGGCGAACATGCGGGTAACAAGTTTCTTCATTTGGTGTGCGTTGACCATCTCTATTGGCAGCTTGATTCCGTCACATTCATCCGCTCAATCATCCCAAACATCATCTGAGGCAGAGGACCAACCCCCGCTCTCCAGCCCGACTTTCGACGCCTTTAAGCTACGCAATATCGGGCCTGCTTTCATGTCTGGCCGGATTGCCGACATCGCCATTGTTCAGGATGACCCTGCAACCTGGTATGTTGCGGTGGGTTCCGGCGGCGTTTGGAAGACGCAAAATGCGGGCACCACTTGGGTGTCATTATTTGACGGTCAAGGCTCCTATTCTATCGGCGCGCTAGGGCTAGACCCGTCTGACCCCAGCACAATCTGGGTCGGCACGGGGGAGAATAATGGCGGGCGGCATATTGGCTATGGCGATGGCATCTACAAATCCAATGATGGCGGCAAGAGCTGGACCAAAATGGGTTTGGAGGCATCGGAACATATCTCCAAGATCATTGTCCACCCTGATGATCCCAACACTGTCTGGGTCGCTTCGCAAGGCCCGCTCTGGTCTGCAGGCGGTCAACGCGGCATCTTCAAAACCACCGATGGCGGAAAGACTTGGGAAAATACCCTGTCATCCGGCCCCTATACTGGTGCGACCGACCTTATTATTGATCCGCGCAACCCTGACAGGTTTTATGCCGCCATGTGGCAGCACCAGCGCACCGTCGCTACCTATGTGGGCGGTGGACCGGAAAGCGGGCTTTGGAAATCAGAGGATGGCGGCGCGACATGGAGTGAACTGACCGCTGGTCTGCCACAGGGCAATATGGGCAAGATCGGCCTTGCTGTCTCCCCCATGCGACCTGATGTGGTCTATGCCGCCATTGAGGAAGACCGGCGCACTGGCGGCGTTTGGAAATCGACCAATCGCGGCGCAAGCTGGGAAAAAATGTCAGATACAGTCGGAGCTGGTACCGGCCCCCATTATTACCAGGAACTTTATGCCAGCCCGCACGCCTTTGACCGTATCTATATGGTGTCCAACACCACGCAAATATCCAACGATGGCGGCGCGACATGGAGTGACCTCAACAATGAGTATAAACATGTTGACGATCACGCTATTGCCTTCCGCCCTGATGACCCGGATTATATTCTGTTCGGATCAGACGGCGGTCTGTACGAAAGCTATGACAACACAAAGACCTGGCGCTTCATCAACAATCTGCCGGTAACACAATTCTACAAAGTCGCTGTCGATGATGCGGAGCCATTTTACTTTGTCTATGGCGGCACGCAGGATAATAATTCGCAAGGTGGCCCGTCACGCACCGATAATCGCCACGGTATCCGCAATTCAGATTGGTTTATCACCCTGTTTGCAGATGGGCATCAATCGGCCATAGAACCGGGCAACCCCAATATCATGTATGCCGAATGGCAGCAGGGCAACCTTGCCCGTGTTGACCGAATTACGGGTGAGGTGGTGCATATTCAGCCGCAAGCCGCTCCGGGCGACCCCATTGAACGCTGGAATTGGGATGCCCCTATATTTGTCAGCCAGCACCAACCAACGCGCCTATATTTCGCTTCTCAACGGGTTTGGCGCTCGAATAATCGCGGGGATAGCTGGACAGCCATTTCCGGCGACCTAACGCGCAATCAGGACCGTTTGCAATTGCCGGTGCAAGGCCGCAAATGGAGCTGGGATGCTGGATGGGATTTGCGCGCTATGTCGCAATATAACACCATTACCTCATTGGGCGAATCGCCGCTCAATCCGGATATTCTTTATGCTGGCACTGATGATGGCCTTATCCAGATCACTGAAAATGGCGGCGCAAGCTGGCGCAAAGTGGAGGTTGGCTCTCTGCCCGGCGTACCCGCCACGGCTTTTGTCAATGATATCAGGGCAGATTTGTTTAATGAAAATACGGTCTATATCGCGCTCGATAATCACAAATATGGCGATTATAAACCCTATCTGCTGAAGAGCACAGATCGTGGCCGCAGCTGGACCAGCATTGCCGCCGATATTCCGGACCGCCATATCACATGGCGCATTGTGCAGGATCACAAAAACCCAAATCTGTTGTTTAGCGCAACCGAATTTGGCCTGTTTTTCACGCTCGATGGTGGGCGCAAATGGGTGAAGATGACAGGCGATGCGCCCACTATTTCCTTCCGCGATGTCACTATACAGCGCCGTGAGGATGATTTGGTCGCCGCCAGCTTTGGTCGCGGATTCTTCATTGTTGATGATATCGCCCCGCTGCGTAGCTTGAGCGAGGCAAGCCTGAACCAAGAAGCTATGCTGTTCCCTGGCCGAAAAGCATTATGGTATATTGAACAGCATCCATTGGCCTTTTCCGAAGGAGGTTCGCAAGGGCACGGCTTTTTCCGTGCGCCCAACCCGGCTTTTGGTGCCAATTTCACCTATTATCTGGGTGATGATATCAATTCATTGAAAGAAAGCCGCCAGAAAAGGGAAAAGCCGCTTAATGAACAGGGGAAGGACACACCGTTCCCGGGCTTTGCCGCGATTACTAGCGAGCTACAGGAAACTGGCCCCACCGTCATGCTGACCGTGCGTGATGCGGATGGCAATGTGGTCCGGCGCCTAAAAGGCCCAGCGAAAAAAGGGTTTCACCGCGTAAATTGGGATTTGCGTTTTCCCGATAGCAGTATTGCTGCTCCGCCCCGGGAAGATGGCGATGAACCGACAGGCTTCTTGGTTTCTCCCGGCCAGTATACGGTTTCACTGTCTAAGCGTGTGCGTGGACAAACAACTCAGCTTGTTGGCCCTCAGCCCTTTACAGTTGAGCGACTGCGCGATGGCGCTTTGCCTCCGCAAGAAGATGCTGCGCAATTCTGGGCTGACATAGCGGCATTTGACCGGTCTGTGACCGCCGCAGCTAGCATTTTAAGCGAGCTGGACAAGAAGGCCGGCCTATTGGCAATAGCTGCAGAACGCGCCCAAGGCGGTGACCCTGTAGCGCTGGACAATCAATGGCAGACAATCCGCGATGAGCTCAATATTCTCAATGCAATGCTGAATGGCAATCCAGCTCGCAACGCATTGTGGGAACGCACTCAGCCAACGGTGCGCAGCCGTTTGGGAATCATTCTGACTGGCCTTGGCGCTTCAACCTATGGCCCGACCGACACACACCGCCAGCAATTCGGATTTGCCCAGTCAGAATTTGCAACTATTCGTGAGCGTTTGACACAGTTGGTAGAGCAGAGAATTCCTGCCTTTGAACAGGCATTGATTGCTGCAGGCGCGCCCTATGTGCCGGGTGGCAAAATACCCTGATATTGGCCGCGAGAGTGAAATATTCTAGCAGCAAGCACTGCGCTTGTGATGCTCTTCAAGGATTGATGAAGTGAATCTCAAACGCCTAATGCGCCAGATACATTATTGGCTGTCACTCGCTGTGTTGTTACCCGCAGGCATTATGTTTCTGGCCGGCATCGTGCTGATGTTGAAGAAGGAGATCGATTGGATACAGCCGCCAACATATCGCGGTGTGGCTGAGCAGCAGATCCCCGAAATAAGCTATCAACAGATACTGACCGCCGTACAGACAGAACCGAAAGCGCATATCACCCAATGGTCAGACATTGACCGCATTGATATTCGCCCGGGCAAAGGCATCGCAAAAATTCAGGCCAAATCAGGTTGGGAAATCCAGATAGATACCAAGACCGCCAAGATTCTCAGCACAGCCTATCGCCGATCAGACTGGATAGAAAGCCTACATGATGGCTCCTATTTCGCCGATGGTGTTAAGCTCTATGTCTTCCTGCCAGCAGGTATCTTATTATTTATAATGTGGGGGACAGGCATATATCTCTTCCTGCTACCAAGATTACGCAAAAAGAGGAAAAGCAAAGCCGCGTAGCTGGCAAATTTATCGGTTGCGCGAGACAGCAAAAACATATCTGGTGCCTATCAGGTTATTGAACCGGCTTTACCTGCACCGCGAACCCACCGCCCGGAGCAATTTTCAACTTGAGCGTATCAGCCCCAGTGACGCGTCGTTCCTCGATCTTCACATCAAAGCGTGCATCGCCCTCAAAATGAGCGTCAGGACCATCGCGATATATACGAGCGATATATGCGCGGTTCCGATCAAGAAATTTAAGCTCTACCGCAGCATCATAACCATCCTCATTAGCTATCCCGCCCAGATACCATGCATCACTGTTGCGATCTTTGCGCGCAATAATGGCATAATCACCAATTGCAGCGTCCAACACGATGCTCTGTGCCCAATCCACCGGCACGTCTTTGATAAATTGAAACGCCTCCGGATATTCGGCATAATGTTCGGGCAGGTCGGCGACCATCTGAATAGGTGAGTAAATTGCTACATATTCCGCAAGAGCGCGCGCCTGTGTCATTTGCAAAGGCTGACCACGTCCTTCCAGACTCAATATCCCGGGTGTATAATCCATTGGCCCTGATAACATGCGCGTAAATAGCATGATGGGGACTTCGCTTGGTCCATTAGGCGGATTGCCCCATGCATTGAATTCCATGCCGCGTGCGCCTTCCCGGCTGACCCAATTGGGATAAGTGCGGCGCAAACCCGTATCTTTCACAGGCTCATGCGGGTTAATCGCAATTTTGCGCTTCGCTGCTTCCCTTACCACATGCAAATGATGCCGCGTCATCACTTGGCTTTCAGTACATTCGCGCGTCTCGCGCCCATCAGCATGCACATAGCGCAAATTGCAAGCGTCTGTAACATAACCGGTTTTGATGGTCTTGACGCCGTTAGTCGCCATCAAATCCAGAGCATCTTGTAATTGCGCTTCATAATTTCCGACATCGCCGGACGTTTCATGATGCCCGATTATTGGCACACCTTTTTGTCGGGCGTAGCGTGCCAGCTCAGCAAAATCATAATCCGGATAGCTCTGAGTAAAACTGAACAGGCTGCCATTAAAATACCAATTGCCATCCCATCCAATATTCCACCCTTCAACCAACACACCTTCAAAGCCATGCTCGGCAGCAAAATCAATATAGCGCTTGGTATTTTCGGTCGTCGCACCATGTTTTGGACCCGAACCCCAGCTTTCTTCATCCAAATGGAGCGACCACCAGATGCCGACATATTTATGCGGTTTGAACCAACTTACATCGCCCAGCTTATTAGGTTCATTCAAATTCAAATCGATATCGCTCATCGCCAGGCCAGCCGCATTTTTGGAGATGCGTAAAGTGCGCCATGGTGTAGCAAATGGCACTGTACGCGCGGCCCTTGCGGCACTTGCCCCGGTTGGAGCGAGAGTGGCACGGAAATTTGTGCCGGTCGTCCGTTTAACCCACATGCCAGCAAAATCGACCAATGCCGCTTCGTGGATTGCTAGGTGTGTTCCGCTCTGCAAACGAAATGTCAAAGGCGTGTGCGCTAATGAAACAGCGCCAATGGGCGTCTCTTCATAAAGATATTCATAGCGGTTCCACTCACCACCAGGGATCCACCATGCAGTACCCTCTTGCGCCACATTAAATTCGGTCAGCTCATCAGCGATTTTTAATTCATCGCCAACGCTTCGACTATCAAACAGATAGCGGAACCCAACGCCGTCATCAAAAACACGGAACAGAACGGAAAATTGCCGTTTTTCATCGGTCGCTTCCTCAAAACGGACCATAAGCTGATTATGATGATCACGCACAAATTGGCGCTGACCCCAGGGCTGCTCCCAAGTCGTATCATTACTGGAGCGGGAGGCCGATATAATTGACAGCCTGCGCTCCAACTTATCTTGATCTGCAAGCAAGAAACCCAATCGACTGGGCAAGATCAGATCATCACCTTGAAACTCTATCGCATAATAAGGCCGCCCCTCACCATCCACGGCAATAGTAACGGCAATCTCACCATTTGGAGAGTGAACTATTTCTTGTGCCTTTGCAGAATGAGTCACGGCTGTCACGAAGCTGATGATCAATGCGATCCAGATATAGATTCTCATTTTTTGAAAATTCCTGCGCCAAATGGTGGAAGGGTCTCAACATCAGCACCGTTGACGCTCAGGATCATTTCACCGATGTCAGCAGATTGACCATGGCACACAGCTTCCCTGCCAAGGTTGAAAACACATAATATAGTTTCATCGCGCATGGTGCGCTCCAGAATTAAGAGATTCCCGTTCGCCTCTGATCGACTGAGCGCGCCATGCCGCAACGCAGAATGAGAGCGTCTAAGGCCAAGCATCTCACGCATGTGATGAAGAAAAGACTGAGGATCATTTTCTTGCTTGTCGACGGCCAATTCTGGGTGATCCTCACCTAAAGGAAGCCATGGCTCAACATCGGTAAAACCACAATGCCGTTCATGGCTCGCCCATGGGATAGGCGTTCGCGCACCATCTCTAGACAAAGTGAGAGGCCAATTGGTTCTGGCTTCGGGATCATGCAGCATATCAAAGGGAATTTCGACCTGAGTAAGGGCCAGTTCTTCACCATTATAGATAATGATATTGCCCCTCAAGCAAACCAACAAGGCTGCTTTAAGGCGGCTGGCCTTCATACGATCCTGCTCCGACCACCAACGCGAGGCCGCACGCGGAGCATCATGGTTTTCAAATGCCCAGCTAGGCCAGCCGGTGCCGGGCTCATCAGGCCATTCAGCCAAAGCACTGCAAACCAGTTGTGGGGTCAAATGGTCGGCATATAAGAAATTGAAACCATAAGCCGAATTCAGGCGTTGATCGCCTTCAGTAAAGACCTTCATCTCCGTTTCAGCTTCATCTCCACCCACTTCTGCCACAGTGAAAATCGTATCATAGCGGTCGGTAAGCTCTCGAATGCGCGACACAAACCCAGCTATGTCGGGGTGAGATTGATTATAGATGCTTTTCTGGAAATCAAACGGACGGCTCCTCTGTTTATTGCTGGGAGGTGCTGCTGGATTGTCACGCAATTGGGGATCGTGCATCGCAAAGTTAAGAGCATCAAGGCGAAAGCCATCGACACCGCGATCAAGCCAGAATTGTGCAACGCCTAACAAAGCATCTTGCACATCAGGATTGTGCCCGTTCAATTGAGGCTGGCAGCTGAGAAAATTATGCAAATAATATTGACTGCGCCGCGCATCCCATGTCCAGGCTGGCCCGCCAAAAACACTTTGCCAATTTGACGGCGGAGACCCATCCGGCTTGGCATCTGCCCAAACGAACCAATCTGCTTTTGCATTATCACGGCTACTTCTGCTTTCGGCAAACCAGGCGTGTTGATCAGATGTATGAGAATATACCTGATCAATAAGGACTTTGAGCCCATATCTTCGCGCTTCTGCAATAAGAGCGTCAAAATCAGTCAGGCTGCCAAAAATAGGATCGACGTCACAATAATCGGCAACGTCATAGCCAAAGTCTTTCATCGGACTAGTGAAAAATGGACTAATCCAAATCGCATCGACGCCCAGCGAAGCGATATAACCCATTCTTCTTGTAATGCCGGGCAGGTCACCAACACCATCGCTATTGCTATCCTGAAAACTTCTGGGATAAATTTGATAAATAGCCGCACCATGCCACCAAATGTCAGACTTGGTTAGCTTGGATGTGTCTTCCAACGAGATATGTTGGTTCACAAAGATCTCTCCTCAACCAAGCAAACCGACCAACCTAATCCAGGTAAAGAAACAGATGCGCTTCCAGGAGCAGTAACTTTGGCGGGGCAACGACCATGAAGTGCAGTCAGCGAAACAGCGTCATAATCAAGCGCTATATTCGCGGATTGCGGCTGCGTATCGGTATTGAAAGCAATCAGATATTGTTGACCGCTATCTGGGTCAAATCGAGAGACTGCGAAAATTCCTGCTTTTTGCGAGTAATGCCGTACAATTTGCTGACCTGTTGCCAGAATTGGGTGTGTCCTGCGCAGTTCTGCTAATTCCCCAATCAGCCGGTATAATGGATGTACAGTGTTGAAATTGCTCTGCGCCGTGGTCGCATCCGTGCCGATCAGCTGATTGTCATTATAGTTGGCAGTGAGGCTCGCGAACATGTCTTCGCGTGCAGCCTGATCATTGCCATCGCCAACAAAGCCTTGCTCATCCCCATAATAGATGACCGGTGCTCCTCTTAAGAGCATCAACATCGCATAACCGAGCTTCACACGGCCAAGCAGTTCTTCTGAGGCGATGCCCGGAATATCCTGCTTTATAAGGGTCGAAAACCGGCCCATATCATGGTTGCCAAGAAAGGTAGGAAGGTTGAGTGCCGCCTTTGCGCCACCTTCATACAGAACATCCCCATCAAACAGCTCATTAAGAATGAATGTGCCCTTAGCTTGACCTATGACGTCACGAACAGCCTGTTGAAAGGCAAAATCCAAAACTGCAGGAAAGCCATCACGTCTGGTATATTGCGCAATATAACCATTGTCGTGATCGTCTCTGAACACTTCTCCAAAAATATAAAAATTAGGAATTCCATTCTCATCCGCTACCTTGAGCATAGCGGGCACGAACTCTTGCCAGAATTCAGGATTCACATGGCGCGCAGTGTCAACGCGAAACCCGTCTATGGCAAAATCGCGTATCCAGCCGGCATAGATTTCAATCATACCTTTCACGACATCAGGATGTTCTGTGAACAGGTCATCAAGACCGGCAAAGTCGCCAAAACGGCTACTCTCGCCAGTAAATGTCGTATCGCCGCGATTGTGATAATATAGCGGATTATTCAACCAAGCCGGCGCCTTAACATTGCGTTCTGCTTCAGGAACCACGGGTGTGTAAGCATAACTAGGATCAACCAAGCGTGAGAAATTTTCTGTATCGCGAATAGTGTCGCCGCGGAAACCGGGATTAATCTCCCTGCCATCAAGGCCCAGCTTTCGGGAATAAGGGAAATCGCCACGACTGCGATAACGATATTTGGCCTGATCACCCTCTACATAACGTATAACATCAGCCGTATGGTTAGTTATGATGTCCATATAGACTTTCATACCGCGCGCATGAGCCGCTTCCACAAAGGCTTTAAACTCTGCACGCGTGCCAAAATGCGGATCGGGTCTTGTGAAGTCTGTCACCCAATATCCGTGATAGCCGGCACTTTCATTCCCCTTAGGGCCTTGAACAGGTTTATTCTGAAAAATCGGCGCGAACCATATTGCCGTAACTCCAAGCCTTTCCAGATAATCCAGCCTATTGGTCAGCCCGGCAAGATCGCCACCATGGAAAAACCCCTGATGTGCAGGATCAAATCCAGTTTTCAGAGAATCCCCGCTTATCCCACCCAAATCATTGGTTGCGTCTCCATTTTCAAACCGATCAGGGAGCACGAAGTAGATTACGTCTTCTGATGGCGCTCGGCTCCGAAAGCCACTTATAGCCGGAACATCATTATCATCAGCACTCACCGCAACGTCTTGCTGCGCTCTGCCAGCATATGGAGACGCCGCAATGAAAGACGCAGTCATAAGCGCTGCAAATATCTGCCGATAATGTGAGCGTAAGCGAGACAAATGCACCTCCTTCAAAATGAACCGAGTTGGTGAGACCGTAACAACTTAATGACTTATCGCCCCATTCCCACTCGGTTCAATCACTACGATTCAATCTCTTGACATTAGGATCAGAACGAGTAGGTCGCACCTAAGAAAAATGTGCGGCCGAAGAATTGCAAGGTCCCCGTTTGCGCTCTTTGCCCAAAGAAACTGCGTGTGGGCTCGTCAGTAAAATTATTGGCCTGAGCCAGAATTTTCAAACCTCCAAGAAAGCTATCTTCAGGGAAATCATAAGAGACTTGAGCGTCAAATACAGTTTCAGAAGCGTTGGTCACAATAAGCTCTGAAATGCCAATTTGCGGTGCCACAAAACTTGTCCGGTAACGCATTCCTACGCGTGCCCCAAAACCACTTTTTTCGTAATAGACAGTTGGATTAGCGACACTTTCTGAAAGTCCAGGAAGGGGCAGATTCAGATTTTCTCCGCTGGTTGCGCTAGGAAAATCCAAATCACTTTCAGAATAAGAATAGTTCAAAATAACACCCAGGCCATCAAGCGGCGCAGGCAGGATATTAGCGAAACTATATGTCAGGTTGAATTCAACCCCCCATACAAAGCCACCATCGCCATTAACCGGTGCAAAAAGTGGGCCTGAATCCTGAACTGCAACATTGGTTGTTGGTGGTACCAGTGCAAAGCCTGCATCAGCAAAGTTGAAATCAGGCACAACGCCGCCAACGATGAAGGTTTCCAGGTCTTTATAGAAAGCTGCGACCGCCAAAATCCCGTCACTGCCGATATAATGTTCATAGCTGATGTCAAACTGATTGGCACGGAATGGGCGCAGCAGCGGATTGCCGCCACCTCCTGAAGGAACACCATCATTACCGACACTAGCACCAATTGCTCCACGCAAATCAAACAGGCTTGGGCGTGAAATCTGCCGCGTCGCAGATAAGCGCAGAACATCATTATCTGACAGGTTGAGAATGAGGTTAACAGACGGCAAAATGTCAAGATAACTGTCGCCTGCGCTAACCGGCACACGATCAGTCAAAGCATTCCCGCCCGGTATCGCAACCGTCGAACCTGACTCCTGATCAGTATATACAAACCTGACACCAATATTGCCTTGTAATGGAAGGCCGCCGGCAATCGTATCAATGTTAAACTGGAGATATCCCGACAGGACATCCTCATCGATCGTGAAACTTTGGTCCTGTGTGAAGGAAAACACATCCTGCCCCGTAGGACGACTTGTTCCGCCATCAGGGCCGAAGACAGCATCAAATGTGGCGCCTATATCGACAGCGGCAAAATCAGGAAATCCATTGGCTGCGAACGCACCACTAAAGCCACCTATACTGACCAAATCACTTGGCACGACAAAAGGCGCTCCAGGAATATTAAATGTATCAAATGACGTAATGATGCGCTCAGCATCGCGTTGGGCATAGCGCGCACCAAATTCAAAGGATTTGAAAAATCCCCCTCCCAGATCCAGATCAAAGTCGACTGCTACGGCAAACAACTCATCCGTGTCCTCTTGCGGGACCAGAAATTGACCATCAAGCAGAAATTCGGTTTGTGTATTGGTGAAGTCACCAGAAATCGCCGATATCACTGGCAGTGATAGCCCATTGGTCTGGAAAGTTGTGGAGAGCAAACCAGGAACCTGATCGGCCCTTACAAGCGCTCCAGCCGGGTCAGTAGTGAACGGTCGCAAATTGATACCGCTATTGTTAAAAAAACTCTCGCCGCGTGAAAAACTCAGATCAAGCGCTGCAGTAAAGCGATCACTAAAGTCATAAGCGATATTGCCACCCAAGGTGAATAACTCATCGGAGCGACCTTCGTCTTGGTTTACCAACTCTGTACCGAGTGAAAAACCGAATCCATTAGCGCCCAGCTGGTTTGTGAATGTCCCACCTGTAATGGCATCATTCACAACCACAGGGTTTGTGATTACTGTATCACCGCTTTGCGAGCTGAACACGCGAATACCCCGGCGGAAGACGTCAGATTCAAGCCTAGAATAATAACCGTCAATCAGTACGCGTAATTCAGGCACTGGCTCATATTGTATAACGCCGATCAGACCATCGCGTTCTTCACGGCCACCAAATTGGATCAGTTCATTACCAAAGGAACGACGATCATCGATACCATTACCATCAAAATCTTCTCCAGCAGGCGAACCGTTATTTCCAGGAAGAGGGAAATCAAACTGGACAAAACGTGTCGCAACATTGGGTTGAAACAGTCTTGCATAACCCAAAGCTAGGCCTAGCGTATCGTCAGCCAGCTTGGCCTGAATAGAACCGGATATGCGATATCCAAACTCGCCAACATCTGTGCTTTGGCCAGCATGATCATTATAAAGGCCGCGAATGTTGATGGCACCCACAAAATCATCACTATTGTCGAGTGGTCGTACAGTTTCCAGTTCTACGCGCCCTGCGATGCCACCAGCGATAATGGACGCAACAGGCGTTTTGTAGACTGCCGCCTGACGGATAAGTTCGGACGGGTATTGATTGAATTCAATCACACGGTCGCCACTTGTCGCTACTTGCTCACGGCCGTTCAAAGACGCGGACACAAGATCCTGTGACAATCCGCGAATGTTAATTGCGCTCGCTTGACCCCCAGTTCTTTGCGAGGTGACGCCAGGAAGGCGTGCCAATGATTCGGCAATAGAAGTATCCGGCAAACCTGCAATGTCATCAGCTGAAACGACATCAGCAATGAACGGCAAATCCCGCTTTTCGCTGATAGCGTTTGCGACGGAACCTCGGAAACCGGTCACAATGATGACATTCTCATCTTCACTGGTCAGATTTGTATCTGCTTGATCTTCCGCATTTTGAGCAGCGTTATCTTGAGCAAGTGCCGCTTGTGGGAAGGCAATACACGCCAATGTTGTCGAAAAGGCAGCCAAACTAACGCTGCCGACGAGTTGTGTGCGAATACGAAAACCCATCATATTACTCTCTCCTTCTGGCAATCTGCGCGTCGCTTAGCGAATAGCTGCAACGTCTTGTCGCCCCCAGACCATTGGCACCATGCCGGTCGTCTTAACCCTATGCATAAGGGCGGAAATTGGTTTTGTGGAAGACCGTATACGTATACGTTAGGTATGAACCTATTAGATGATGCTGTGATTTTTCTGTCTATAGAAGGCGAAAGTTTGCCAAAATCAAATCGGCTATGATAGTTTGGAATAATTGATTTGGGAGAGTGAATTTGGGTCGAAAGCCAACCGGCAGACCAACCAGTTTTGATATCGCATATCTGGCAGGAGTCTCACAACCTACCGTTAGCCGAGCTTTGCGCGGTGACCGATCAGTTAGTGCGAAAACTCGCTCCAAGATCGAAAAAATTGCCGCAGAGCTTAGTTACACAGTAGACAAAAATGCATCTTCTTTGAGGTCACAACGATCAAACACCATTGCCTTGCTTTTCTTCGAGGATTCGACGTCAGACAATTCCAATATCAATCCGTTTTTTCTTTCGATGCTGGGGTCCATCACCAGAGAATGCGCCAATAGAGGCCTTGATCTTATCATTTCTTTCCAAAAAATGGAGGATGACTGGCATGTACGTTATCAAGATAGCCACCGAGCCGATGGTCTTATTCTGCTCGGCTATGGTGACTATACCGAATATGAAAAAAAACTGCGTCAGCTAACCAGCCAGGGGACACATTTCGTTCGCTGGGGTTCTGTTCGTGCAGATAATATTGGTTCTACTGTGGGGTCTGATAATTTTGGTGCCGGCGAAATAGTGGGCAATCATCTTATATCCGCCGGGCGTCATAAAATTGCATTTATTGGAGAGGCGGATGAGTGCTATCCAGAGTTTGCTGACCGTTATGCAGGGTTATGCTCTGCGCTTGCAAATGCCAATATTGATGCAAATCCCGATCTGGTAATCAATGCTTTGACAAGCGAAGAAGACGGTTATCGAGCGACCAAAGTCTTGCTTAACCGCACACGCGACTTTGATGCTGTCTTTGCGGCGAGTGACTTGATTGCACTGGGCGTGCAACGCGCCCTTGCTGAAGCTGGACTAACAATACCGGATGATATTGCTCTGGTCGGTTTTGATGATCTGCCAGCAGCAAGTCATACCAATCCTCCGCTCACAACAATTAGCCAAGATTTGATGTCGGGAGGCGTTGCCCTCCTCGATGCCTTGCAAGCTTCCATCGAGAATGATGCAATCACACGGCGCAAATTTCCCGCAAAGCTAAAGATCCGTGGCAGCAGTACAGGCCGTTCATCAACTGCGGCCTAGCATCATACATTCGTATACATATTGCTGCTTTTGGTGAATGCTGTCAGCATCACATGCTCGCAGCAGAAGGATAATCTGCGCGTATAGGAGACAGCGATGACGGCACGCGAAAAGCCACGTCAGGGTTTTTGGGGCTTATGGAATATTAGCTTCGGATTTTTCGGAATTCAGATCGGCTTTGCGCTGCAAAACTCTAATATGAGCCGAGTTTTTCAAACACTTGGCGCAAATATGGACGACTTGCCTGTTTTGTGGATAGCTGCACCTCTAACGGGTCTGATTGTTCAACCGATTATTGGCTATCTGTCCGATAAAACATGGAACCGGCTGGGCCGACGAAAGCCTTATTTTCTTACAGGTGCTATTTTTGCCAGCCTCTCGCTTTTTATTATGCCATTATCGCCATCACTGGGTGCACCTTTGTTGCTGGCTGCCGCGATGCTATGGGTGCTGGATGCTTCTCTGAATATTTCCATGGAGCCGTTTCGTGCATTTGTAGGTGATATGCTGCGGACAGATCAGCATAGTGCAGGATATGCCGTACAAACCGCATTTATCGGAGTCGGAGCTGTTATCGGGTCCATTTTCCCTTTTGCTCTAGAAGCCTTAGGCGTTGCGAATATCGCGGTCGGTGGCGCTATACCGGACACAGTGAAATATAGCTTTTGGTTCGGCGCGTCAGCCCTGTTATCAGCTGTACTCTGGACGGTGGTAACGACGCGTGAATATGACGCTGAACAGTTGCGCGCCTTTGAGACACAACAAATTTCAAGGAGCAATGATAACACTGGAATACAATTAGCAAACACATCCCTATGGTCAGGCTTTTTTTGGATATCTATCGGCGCTTGCCTCACCATTTTGGTATATTTTTGGGGGCTTGAGAAGGAGATGTATTTATTAGCAGGCTTACTGGTCGGCTATGGCATATTATCTGGCATCGCAATTGCTCGTGCTCGCCGCGACAAAACTTCTGATATGTTGACAAACTTGGTCGGGGACTTTGCAGGCATGCCTCCAATTATGAAGCGCTTGGCGCTCGTCCAGTTTTTTAGTTGGTCAGCATTGTTTATTATGTGGATCAACACAACGCCTGTTGTAACACAATATGTTTTCGGTTCAACGGATACGAGCAGCATTGCTTATAATGACGGTGCGAATTGGGTGAACCTGTTATTCACTGTATATAATGGCGTCGCTGCAATTGCCGCACTCACTTTGTTGCCATTTCTGGTGCGCCGTTTCGGCCAAGTCATAACGCATATTGTCTGCCTAATATTAGGTGCAGCCGGTTTCTTGATGTTTACCATTATTCACAATCCACATGCACTGATCGTGGCTGAAGTTGGTATTGGCATTGCTTGGGCCAGTATTCTCTCCATGCCTTATGCTATTTTGGCCAGCAATCTGCCTCAAGCCAAGCTTGGTGTCTATATGGGGTTATTCAATATATTTATTGTCGTGCCGCAATTGCTTGTAGCCACGCTCATGGGACAATTGATGCTATGGTTATTTCCGGATGACCCCGTCTGGACGATGCTATTTGCCAGCATAGCTTGGGTTTTGGCAGCTCTTGCCATGGTGAGTGTAGCAAATCATATGCCTGCTAATAAGATCGCGCTGGCATAATTTCTATACTTGCACCGCAGTTATTAGATCCAAACCATAGTATAACCTACAACACATTATTTAAGGCGGATGCTCTATGGCTGAATGAGAATCAAATGTGCCTATAGGTGATATAGAAAGAGGGCCTGTTATAATCTCAGGTGCATTCATAATGCCTATAAGGCTTACATTTTTCAGAAAGTAACATTCAATAACAAATATAAAAAAAGCGCCAGTCCACTGAGCAAGCGGTTGAAATTATGGTTGCGGGAGTAGGATTTGAACCTACGACCTTCAGGTTATGAGCCTGACGAGCTACCGGACTGCTCCATCCCGCGTCACCACTATGCCGTGCATATCATATCACGGCGTGTCTGGTATAGAGACAAAAAATCCGCCTGACCAGTTGCCCGATCGGCGGATATTGCCTCATCAGATATCGAAATATCTGACCAGATTTGAAAATGTAAATGGGTTAAATTTCAACTCAAAGGTGAACTTATACACGCACCGGCTACAATGCCTGGCGACGACCTACTCTTCCAACGCTTAAGCGGTAGTACCATCGGCGCTATCCGGTTTCACGGCCGAGTTCGAGATGGGATCGGGTGGGTCACAGATGCTATGGTCACCAAGCAATGAAGCAGGTGCATGTTTCTTTAATCGATATATCATTTGATGAATATGTATTTTGCAACATATTCGGGCGTATCCGGCTGCATTATCATCCGCATCGCAAAGAGTTTTGTTATCCAAAACTGTCATTGATGGTGGGATTCTACAAGCGCGAAAAGAGTAATTAGGACCGGTTAGCTACACGCATTACTGCGCTTCCACACCCGGCCTATCAACGTGGTAGTCTTCCACGACTCTATGATAACTTATCTTGAGGGAGGCTTCCCGCTTAGATGCTTTCAGCGGTTATCCCGTCCATACATAGCTACCCTGCTGCACCACTGGCGTGATGACAGGTACACCAGAGGTATGTTCACCCCGGTCCTCTCGTACTAGGGGCAACTCCTCTCAATTATCGACGCCCACGGCAGATAGGGACCAAACTGTCTCGCGACGTTCTGAACCCAGCTCACGTACCACTTTAATTGGCGAACAGCCAAACCCTTGGGACCTGCTCCAGCCCCAGGATGTGATGAGCCGACATCGAGGTGCCAAACGATTCCGTCGATATGAGCTCTTGGGAATCATCAGCCTGTTATCCCCGGCGTACCTTTTATCCGTTGAGCGATGGCCCTTCCACGAGGGACCACCGGATCACTATGACCGACTTTCGTCTCTGCTCGACCTGTCGGTCTCGCAGTCAGGCTGGCTTATGCCATTGCACTCTAACAGACGGTTTCCAACCGTCCTGAGCCAACCATCGCGCGCCTCCGTTACTCTTTAGGAGGCGACCGCCCCAGTCAAACTACCCGCCACAGAGGGTCCCTGAACCGGTTTCACGGTTCGAGGTTAGACATCAGAAAACAATAGGGTGGTATTTCACATTATGGCTCCACTCGGACTGGCGCCCAAGTTTCAAAGCCTCCCACCTATTCTACACAATTCTTTCCTAATGCCACTCTGAAGCTGCAGTAAAGGTGCACGGGGTCTTTCCGTCTAACCGCGGGTACTCCGCATCTTCACGGAGAATTCAATTTCGCTGAGCATATTCTGGAGACAGTGGGGAAGTCGTTACGCCATTCGTGCAGGTCGGAACTTACCCGACAAGGAATTTCGCTACCTTAGGACCGTTATAGTTACGGCCGCCGTTTACTCGGGCTTCAATTCAGAGCTTGCACTCCTCCTCTTAACCTTCGAGCACCGGGCAGGCGTCAGGCCCTATACGTCGTCTTGAAGCCGACTTAGCAGAGCCCTGTGTTTTTGCTAAACAGTCGCTACCCCCTGGCTTGTGCCCCCTGCCAAAAGTTGCCTTCTGACAGGGCATCCATTTCCCGAAGTTACGGATGTAATTTGCCGAGTTCCTTCAGAATACTTCTCTCAAGCGCCTTGGTATACTCTACCTGACCACCTGTGTCGGTTTCGGGTACGGTCTATAAGAAGAGGCTATTTCCTGGATCTGCTTCGCGGCCCGATCAATCCAATAAGATCGAACAACTTACGCAAACCGTCACATCTCTTCAGGCCCACGAATATTAACGTGGTTCCCATCGACTACCCCCTTCGGGCTCGTCTTAGGGGCCGGCTTACCCTGCTCAGATTAGCTTTAAGCAGGAACCCTTGGTCTTTCGGCGACAGTGCATCTCACACTGTTTATCGCTACTCATGTCAGCATTCGCACTTCCGATATGTCCACGACCCGTTACCAGATCGCTTCAACCACTTACGGAACGCTCCGCTACCGCTGCAGTAAACTGCAACCCTAAGCTTCGGTGCATATCTTTAGCCCCGTTACATCTTCGCCGCAGGAACCCTTATTTAGACCAGTGAGCTGTTACGCTTTCTTTAAAGGATGGCTGCTTCTAAGCCAACCTCCTGGTTGTTTTGGGATTCCCACATGCTTTCCCACTTAGATATGACTTGGGGACCTTAGCTGTAGGTTAGGGCTGTTTCCCTTTTGACGACGGACCTTAGCACCCGCCGTCTGTCTCCCGGACTTGTCTCTATGGTATTCGGAGTTTGGTTAGGTTTGGTAGATCTCGCGACCCCCTAGCCCATCCAGTGCTCTACCCCCATAGGAAAACGTCCGAGGCACTACCTCAATAGTTTTCGCGGAGAACCAGCTATTTCCCGGCTTGATTGGCCTTTCACCCCTAAACACAACTCATCCGATAATTTTTCAACATTAAACGGTTCGGTCCTCCAGTGCGTGTTACCGCACCTTCAACCTGGTCATGCCTAGATCGCCGGGTTTCGGGTCTAATCCAACATACTCCATCGCCCTATTCAGACTCGCTTTCGCTGCGCCTACACCTAACGGCTTAAGCTTGCATGTTAGATTAAGTCACTGACCCATTATGCAAGAGGTACGCTGTCACCCCATATGGGGCTCCAACTGCTTGTAAGCATTCGGTTTCAGGTACTATTTCACTCCCCTCATCGGGGTGCTTTTCACCTTTCCCTCACGGTACTTGTTCGCTATCGGTCATGTACGAGTATTTAGGCTTGGAGGGTGGTCCCCCCATGTTCAGACAGAATTTCACGTGTTCCGCCCTACTCAAGTCCTTTTCAATCATTTTCGCATACGGGGCTGTCACCCACTATGGCGTTCCTTTCCAGAAACTTCTGCTAAATTATAAAAAGGCACTGGCCTGGTCCGCGTTCGCTCGCCACTACTAACGGAATCTCGGTTGATGTCTTTTCCTCCGGGTACTGAGATGTTTCAGTTCTCCGGGTTTGCTTCACCAAAGCTATGTATTCACTCTGGTAATACCTAATCCACCTCTCTCTAACCTTGCCGAAGCAAGTTTAAAAAGAAATGGTGAAGGTGGGTTCCCCCATTCGGAAATCGCGGGATCAAAGCCTGCTCACGGCTCCCCCACGCTTATCGCAGCGTGCCACGTCCTTCATCGCCTGTACATGCCAAGGCATCCACCAAATGCTCTTACCTCACGCTTGAGAATCCACACCACCAATGACAGCATTGGATCAAGTTGAAGTGCCTTGCATAAAAACACTTCGCGACAA